>CAMYKS010000023.1:25192-162151 GCA_947259115.1 uncultured Desulfobulbaceae bacterium
TGTGCCTCTGTGCCTTTTGCACTAGCCTCTTCAAGATTAAGGCTGAGCCCACTGTCTCTGACCTGGCCCTGAGGACCAGGTTTTCTGTACTGAAATAAACGTACCGCGGCAGATGATCACCCTTTTTGGTGTATAAACTTCAACTACGATCCGGGAGCAATCTTTCGAAGCACGGATGTTGTTTCCAGCAGATGCCCTCGTTATTCCCGTTCAACTTGAATACCGGACTGTTCTATTCAGTCAGGAAAATATTTTCAGGCCTGATTATCCGGGCTGACATTTCCCATGCCAGGCATTCACCTTTATTCCAGCAACAGGCTTGAAGTACTTGCCGACACCTTTGCCGTATTACTCCAAGCAGAACCACTTCCACCTTTACAAAAAGAAATAATTCTCATGCAGAGCAGAGGCATGGCACGCTGGCTGGCCATGAATACTGCCGGCAGATTAAATATCTGGGCCAACTGCGACTGCCCCTTCCCTAATACCTTTATCGGAAAAATATACAAACTCTTGCTACCGGATATACCCGAAATCCTACCCTTTGAAAAGGAGTACATTCTCTGGCACTTAATGGATATTCTCCCGGCTGCAAGCCACGATCCTCAATTAAGCAAGGTGGCATCATATCTTGAATCCGGTGATGATATGAAGCTTTACCAGCTGGCATATGAAATTGCTGATCTCTTTGACCAGTATACTCTTTTCAGGCCAAAGATGATTATTTCCTGGGAAGAAAACACTCAAAAGGTTCCCGCCGCTCATCTTTGGCAAGCAATAGTCTGGCGTCGCCTCATTGCCCGCCTGAAGCAAAAGCAGCAGTTCCCGGAATATCACCGGGCCAGGCTTTTACAATGCTTTGAGGAAAAAATACGGGATCCTGCCTTTAACCCTGCAATGCTGCCGCCCAGGATTTCGGTTTTCGGCATCTCAACGCTGCCGCCATATCATTTACGGGTTCTGGCCGCGCTGGCACAACATATTGACCTGCATTTTTTTATCATGAATCCCTGCATGGAATACTGGTTTGATATTATTGCTGACCGGGACATTGTCAAAATAAAGCGCAAAGAGGCGGCAGTGCAGGACACGCCATACCTGGATCAGGGAAACAGCCTGCTGGCTTCCATGGGACATCTTGGCAGAGATTTCATGGCATTGCTGCAGGAACTTGACGCTCAAGACCACGAATTCTTCCAGGCCCCGGATACTGATGCGCTCCTCTCATATATCCAGCAGGATATCCTTTATCTGCAGGAAAACACCTCTGCAGCACGCAGACCAACCGGTGATAAAAAAGAAATTAATGACAGCGATACTTCACTGGTCTTTCATTCCTGTCATAGCCCCATGCGAGAGGTTGAAATCCTCCATGACCAGCTGTTGCAAATATTCTCCGAAGCTGACATGGAAGAACCTATCGAGCCAAAGGATATACTTGTCATGGCTCCTGAGATAAATGAATATGGACCGTTGATCAAAGCTGTTTTTGATACGCATGCTTCCAAGCGCAGGAAAATTCCCTATAGCATATCTGATCAATCAATCAGAAAAGCGAGCAAATACATTGAAACATTTCTCGATATCCTCTTGCTGCCGCAAAGCCGCTTCAGCTCTGTTGATATTTTTGCAATTCTTGAAACAGAAGCGGTTAAAAAGCGCTTCTGTTTCAATGATAAGGATCTTGGTATCATAGAAAACTGGATTCGTGAAACCCGCATCTGCTGGGGTGTTGACCAGGATCATAAAACAAGACTAGAACTGCCGTCCCATAGAGAAAACACTTGGAGAGCCGGGCTTGATCGTTTACTGCTGGGATATGCCATGCCGGGGCATGGCAGCGTTCTTTTTGAAAATGTCCTCCCCTATGATCAGGTTGAAGGAAATGATACAAAGATACTTGGCAATTTTATCGATTTTGCCGAAAACCTTTTTAACCTTGCTGAAACCCTGCAACAAACACATACCCTTGCAGAATGGTCAGAAATCCTGCTGCTGACCAAAGATACATTATTGCTTGCCGACGAAAAATCTGAAGCTGATGATAGAGTCCTGCACCGGTTGCTGTATAAACTGCAGGAACTGCAAGAAAGGACACATTTCAACACAAAGATAAGCCTTGGGGTAATCCGCTCATTTCTGATCAATTCCCTTGATGAATTATTATCTCCCATAACAGGTGAAACCGGTTTTCTCACAGGCTCCGTCACCTTCTGCTCAATGCTGCCCATGCGGGCCATACCCTTCAAGATTATCTGCCTGCTTGGCATGAATGATGGCCACTATCCCCGTTCAGGTCGCAAAAAGAGTTTTGACCTTATGTCCCTTGAACCAAAGCGGGGCGATAGATCCCGACGTTATGACGACCGCTATCTCTTTCTTGAAGCCATTATTTCCGCACGCCAAAAACTTTCCATCAGCTATATTGGACAATCAATCCAGGATGGTTCCCACAGACCTCCCTCAGTCCTTGTCAGCGAGCTCATGGATTATATTGACCGGGGATATAGCTTACAAGAAGGCCCGGATGAACCTTTTTCAGCATTAAGCAATATGCTGACCACCCTGCATCACCTGCAGCCATTTCATCCCGGCTACTTCAATCCACAAAGCGCTACCCGGCAGAAAAAACTTTACAGTTACTCGGCTGTAAACTGTGAAGCGGCAGAAGCGCTGGCATTTCAACAGCGGAAAAATTTTTCCGTGCTATCCGAGCCACTTCCAAAGCCTCCGGATACATTCAAGCAGGTAGACCTCCATGAGCTCATTACATTCTTCACCCATCCTGCACGTTATTTTCTGGTCAACATTGTAGGGATTGCTCCCTTTGAAGAAAGACAGATATTGGAAACCAGTGAACCGTTTATTGTAAAAGGCCTGGCTCGTTATAAACTGGAAAACGACATCATACAGCAGCTTCTAAAAGGGAACGATTGCACCAAACTATATCATATAAAAAAAGCAGCCGGAGAACTTCCCCACGGGAGAATGGGGGAATATTACTTTAGACAGCTGGTGTCCGAGCTGCAATCATTTTATCAAACGCTGGCAAAACTGCTTTCAGGGCAGGAACTGAAACAGCTCCATGTTGATCTCACCATGGGTGATTACACTGTGAGCGGCCGTCTTGACAATGTAAGCGAAATCGGAATGGTGCAATACCGCTATGCCCCCATGAAACCAAAGGACGTCATTCGAAGCTGGATCAGCCATCTTGTGCTTAACAGTTCACAGGACTCCGATGCTCCGGATACAGGCCTGAGTACTTTTTATGTGGGCCGGGAAGGTATATATAAATACGGACCGGCTGCAGAAAGCAACCGTCACCTTGAGCAACTGTTGGGCCTTTACTGGCATGGCTTAACAGAGCCACTTTACTTTTTTCCCGCCACATCTTTTGTTTTTGCCCAGAAAATTTTTAAAGGCAAAAGTGAAAGTCAGGCCCTCCACAAAGCCGGCATAGAGTGGGAAGGTAACAACTTCAACAAAAAGGGGGAAAAGAAAGATCCTTACAACCTGCTCTGCTATAAAAAAATGAACCTGGGAAGTTCACTTTTTATGGAGCAGGCAAAAAAGGTTTTCCTGACTGCTCTAACGCATCGGGAAAAATACAGCCAGTAACAAATTTACCAACTGGAGCTAAAGACCGATAATCTTTTCAACTGCTTCAGCGTATCTGGCCCCGGTTTTATGCAGAATTTCATCCGGCAGCCGGGGCGCAGGCGGCTGTTTATCCCAGTCGAGTGAGGCCAGGTAATCCCTTAAAAACTGCTTGTCAAAGCTCGGCTGTCCTTTACCCGGTGTATATTGGTCCAGGGGCCAGAACCTGGATGAATCAGGGGTGAGCACCTCGTCAATAAGAATAAGTTCACCGCCAAACCAACCCAGTTCAAATTTTGTATCTGCAATGATAATACCCCTGCTCAAGGCATAGTCAGCTGCCTTTTGGTACAGTTTAATGCTGACATCAACAATTTGTGCAGTCTCAGCAACTCCCACAAGTTCTTCCATCCTTGCAATGGAGATATTTTCGTCGTGCTCGCCCAGGTCCGCCTTTGTTGAAGGGGTAAAAAGAGGCTGGGGAAATTTATCAGACTCAACCATTCCCGGCGGCAGCGGGAAACCGCAGACCGTGGTATCATTCTGGTAGGCTTTCCAGAAAGAACCTGAGAGGTATCCCCGCACAATGCACTCAACGGGCAGGGGCTCGGCCTTCTTTACCAGCATGCTTCTGCCGCGCAGTTCTTCACTATACGGAGCACAGACGGCAGGATACTTTTCCACATCGGCTGTAATTAAATGGTTTGGCAAAATATCGCCTAAAAAATCAAACCAGAACAGGGACAACTTGGTAAGTACCTTGCCCTTGCCGGGTACGGGATTGTCCATGACCACATCAAATGCTGAAATACGGTCGGTGGCAACCATGAGAAGTTTATCATCAACTTCGTACAGGTCCCGGACCTTGCCACGGTGGATGAGCTTCAGACCCTTGTATTCTGTTCTAATTACCGGAGATTCAGACATTTTACATTCCCTTCGTTGAAGATAAGAAAATTAAAGACTCAATGCAGATTTCAGTTCATTGACCACTGTATCACTTGAAGTGCCGGAAACCGTTTTCAGCAGTCCTTCCTTTTCATAAAAACCGATAAGGGGAGCCGTTTTTTCATTATATGTTGCCAGGCGGTGCGAAATGGCCTCTTCTGTTTCATCATCACGCTGGATAACTGCACTGCCACATTTATCGCAGATTCCTTCCTGTTTTGTAGGACTGCTCTTGACATTATAAATAGCCTGGCATTTTGGATTCTCACATGTTCTGCGGGTGCATAACCTGTCAAGAATTACGTCACGGGGCACATCAATATTCACCGCCAGGTCCAGGGCGATATTCAATTTAGCCAATAACTCTTTGAGCGCATCTGCTTGGGGGATCGTCCGCGGAAAGCCATCTAGCAGAAACCCGTTTTGGCAGTCAGGCTCCTGCAGCCTTTTTTCCATAATCCCCATGATCAACGAATCGGGAACGAGGTCACCTCGTTTCATATAGGCCTCTGCCTCCTTGCCCAGTTCAGTACCTGCCTGCACTGCTCCGCGCAGAATATCCCCTGTTGAAATCTGTACAGAGCCGTCAATTGCAGTCAACATCTTGGCTACTGTTCCCTTGCCCGCTCCAGGGGCTCCCAATAATATCAGTTTCATTTTTATTCCTCCAAATGGTCTATATGATTGTGTGATTAAATTGTCATCAAAATTGGCTGGCCACTATACCCGATTTTTGCACGAGATGGTAGAGCAAATCAGGAAATAATCAGTCAAGTGAAGCTTTCTGTTCTGCCGACGAAAGATCGCCCTTGAAGGCAAAAATAATCCCGGCAATCATGCCCACCAGAATCATAAAAAAGGTAGTGAGTAGAGACAGGGCAAGGGCCTTTTCTGATGTAGTAAACTCAGTGAGGTAAAACAGGAAGGTCGCCTCCCTTACTCCGATGCCGTTCACCGAGGGCGCCGCACCCATGAGCAGCAGAATGGGCACGAAAAAGAAAAAAAAGGCCAGCGGTATTTCAACGGCAAGGCTTCTGGCCAGTAAAAAGTTGGCGATAATAAAAGTTGTCTGGCCCAGGATGGTGAGCGCCATACACTTGCCAAAAATGCCTCTGTGTTCCCTGTACTCATACATTGCCCGGTATATTTCCCTGATTTTCTCAATGAAAATAGCAGGCAGCAGCGGTATATGGAGCTGGCAAAGAGTATCAACGATTTTCTTATTGAAAACAAAGATGGCGAATGTGGCTGTTGCTGCCGTCAGCATCACAATACTGCCCATGATCTTGTGCGACCCCTGGGCACTGTCAAAAAAGAAAATGGTTGATATGCTGATAAGCAGCATCGTCACAAGACCAAAGAGGCGATCAACCACCACGGCGCTGAATACCGAGATACTTCCCTCTGTGCCCTTATATAAATAATAGGCTTTCATCATCTCGCCCCCCACTGATGAGGGCAGTACATTATTAAAAAAAAGGCCGATAAGATTAACATAATAGGCAGCCCCGACCGACAGTTTTGTGCCTTGGACCTGAATGACAAAGCGAAGCCGGTACGCCACAGCCAGCAGACCTGCAAAAAAGACCATCAGGGCCATAAAAAAATAAAGTACCTGCACCTCTTTTAAATGTTGCAGAACAGCAGGGAGCTGCTCCCTGAAGAGGTAAAGAATAACCCCCATCAAGCCAAAACTGACAACAAATCTCAGGACTTTCTTCCACACCTTCTCTTTTTTGGTTGTGCCGAGTTTCTGCATTGCTTTCACACCACCAAAGAAAGCCAGGTTGCAACAAAAAGGGTAAGGCTTATGAGGCCGTTCATGGTAAAAAAGGAAAGCTGGATATTTGAAAGATCGCGGGGATTCACAACAATATGCTGATAAAAAAGAGCGGCGCCGGTAAAAATAATACCGAGATAATAGGGAAAGTTCAAAGCGGAGACTATGCCGGTCAGAACGAAAAAGACAAAGGCGATGACATGGAACAGCACCGCGATCCTGAAGGCATTCTGCCGGCCAAATCGTGAGGGCAGTGAAAACAGACCTATCTTGGCATCAAAATCAGCATCCAGGCAAGCATAGACAGTATCAAAGCCTGCCACCCAGAACAGCACTCCCAATGAGAGGACAAAGGGATAATGCAGCAGGGAGCCTGAAACTGCTACCCAGCCTCCAAGTGGGGAAAATGCCAGTGCCAGGCCGAGTACCACATGACAGAACCAGGTAAAGCGTTTGGTCAGTGAATAAAAAAGAGTCAATCCAAGGGCAAAAGGAGACAGTCTCAGGGTAAGCTGATTGAGGCTGTAGCAGGCAAAGAAAAAGAGTCCGGCCGCCAGAAGCACCATGGTCCATGCTTCCGAGAGTTTTACGGTTTGCGCAGGCAGGGCCCTTGAAGCTGTTCTGGGATTGAGTTTATCATACTTACGGTCAACTATACGGTTAAATCCCATGGCACAGGTCCTGGCCCCCACCATGGCCAGGATAATCCATCCGAAGGTAGCCATATCCGGCACACCGCGTGCGGACAGAAAAGCACCCATGAAAGCAAACGGCAGCGCAAATACCGTATGCTCAAACTTAATCATTTCAAGCAGTATGGAAATTTTCTTCAGCATTGCATCTTAGAGTCGACAGGTTTCTACTTGCCCTGCCAACGTTTCAGTCCGGCAACCTCAATCCCAATGAGATCAGCCAGGCGACCTGCAAAAAAGGTTGCCATTTCTTCAAGACCGGCAGGATGATGATAAAAGGAAGGCATGGCTGGACAGACAATGGCACCGGCATCATGAACCTTTAGCAGGTTTTCAAGGTGAATACGGTTCAATGGGGTTTCACGTACAGCGAGCAACAGGGGCTTTTTTTCCTTCAGTATGACATCTGCGGCCCGGTGGATAAGATTCTTGGCAATACCATTGGCAATTGCCCCCAGTGACCCCATGGTGCAGGGCAGAACAACCATGGCATCGAACCTGCTTGAGCCGCTGGACATCGGTGCGGCAAAATCATCAGCTGCATGCCACTGTGCTACATATTGTTGCAAGTCATCGGCTGTCAATCCGAGTTCATGCTGCAATACCAGACGGCCGGCGTTGGATATGACAGCGTGGGTTTCAATACCTGCCTGCTGCATTACCTTTAAAAACTGCACAGCATAGAGACTGCCGCTGGCACCCGTTATGGCCAAGATAATCTTTTTACTCATTTTATACCTATATAGATGGTCACTATTCCCATGGTCAAGGGTTTGCTATAATGCCTGCAGAACCCGGCATCTTTAATCATGGCGAGCAATTCCTCGGGCTCATAAAATTCAGCGATGGAACTGGCCAGGTACTCATATGCCTCCTTATCCCCGGAGACCAGGCCGGCAACTTTCGGCAGGACCCTGTTCAGATAAAAATTATAAATCGGTTTGAAGAATGCGTTGCGGGGCCTGGAAAATTCCAGGATGAGCATCTTGCCGCCCGGCTTTAACACCCGGTACATTTCAGCCAGACCCTTTTCCGTGTTGGCCAGGTTCCTTACCCCGAATGCCACCGTAACACCCCAGAACTTCTCACTGCCGGCCGGAATCTCCTCACCGTCACCACAGACTGTGCCAATTCTATTTTTGCGTTCATCGTCCGGCAGATTCTGCAAACCGCTGCGCAGCATATCTTCACAAAAATCAACAGCCATAACGGTGCGTCTTGGTGCCTGACGGGTCAACTCGAGCGCCAGGGGAAGAGTACCGGCACAAAGATCCAGAACCGCGCCCTCGGGAAATTCCTTCAATTCACGGGTAGTCACCCAGCGCCAGTACCTGTCGACTTTCAGGCTCAGCAGGGAATTTAAAAAATCATATTTATTGCTGATAGCAGCAAATTTGTCCCGCACAAATCGCTTTTTTTCTTCAGCAGACTGTACTGTTTCAACTGCCACAATTATTCCTCTGCATTAAAAAAATATCCTCAGCGGAAGAGCTTCCGGTACGCCCTCCCCTCTTTCAATCAAATATTCAATAAAACGTTTAAGCCCCTTCTTTTTTTCAGGACCGAGATCATGTTCTATACCACGGAGATATTCATAACAGGCATCGGCTTCCATTGAAACCCTTGGACCGACTCTTTTGCTTATATTTTTCAAATCATTACTGCCTTCCTGCCTGCAGCGCAGCAATTCCCGGTGGATCTCCCTGGCAATCTCCGGATTCCTATGGCAGAAATCCCGGCGCATGGCCCATACAGCAAAGACAAACGGCAACGATGTCTTTTCATTCCAGATTTTACCAAGGTCAATTTTATGGGGGAAAATTTCATTCTGGGCCAGAATCAAGGCCTCATCCCCAATGGCTAAAACCGCAGATATATCGCTGTTGTCCTGTGCTGCCAGGACAGAACCCACTTCATACCAGGGCATAACATTATAAAAATTCTCCAGAATGATCTTTACGAGGCTTGCCGACGTCTGGGATTGCCCGCTTAAAAGTACTAACCTGTCCGCAAGGCTTTCCGGTTCACAGCGTGAAAAAAGAAAAACCGAGCCAACCGGCCCCGAGGCGCTGATCGATATATCATCAAGGAGTAGATAGTTTTCGGGATGAGCGGCATACTCCTGTGAAGATACCAGCCCCATATCCAACTGGTCAGCATACAGCATCCGGTTCAAAACGGCCGGGGCCGCCTCTACTACACTCCAATCAGGCCGGTTTACCGTGCGGCTCCAGACATCGTACAGGGGGGCGGTATTGATAAAATTAACCATGCCTATGCGCACTTTTTGATCAGTCAGCATACTCCAATCTACTCCAGCCATTCCGCCTGCACAGATTCACCGGCAGTTGTCAAATATTCAAAAACGTCATTGGACGTGCCTATATTCTCTCCGCAGTTTATTGCCAGAATCAGGGCCTTTTTGCCAGGCTCCAGCGAGCCCATTTCAGAGGCGGTTCCCCAGGCCTGAGCCCCACCATGGGTTGCCATGGCTAATACTGATTGCGGTGCAAGTTCCGGCTGGCTTTCACGCAGCAGACGCATTTCACGCCACATGCTTAATACTTCATTGCTCGCCAAACTGTCAGTGCCCAATGCCGGTAAAATACCATGGGCAAGAAATTCTGTCACCGGTGCTTTACCAACCCCAAGAAAGCGGTTACTTCCGGGGCATAGGCACACCTTTGCTTTTTTCTTCGCCAGGATTTCAATTTCCGCACGATCGACATGCACACAATGGACACAGAGAGTTTTATCATCTATTACACCAAGACTATCCAGGTAGTGTAAAGAACGCTTACCGGGAATTGTAAAACTCCCGTCCCAGGCACCTCTATCCTGCAGAAACTCTTTGAAAACCCCTGTACCGGATTGCAGGAATTCCACTTCCTGGGCAGATTCAGCCACGTGTATGGAAAACACATGGTCCTTGTGCTCCGCCTGCCGTTTTATTTCCTGGATTAAGGCCGGCGTTGTCGAATAGGGCGCATGTGCAGTGCAACCAATAAGGAGAGATTCAGGGGCTGCCATATTTTCAAGCCGGGCAAAAGTTTTTTCTGCAGATTCTTTTGTAAGGCCCAAAAGCTCCAGCAGGAAAGATACTCTGGTTCTTTGCTCATTTCCAATAGACCTGCTGGCCAGTGCATTGCCAACATCCCCGACAAAGGCCACCCCTGCAGCAGACATTTGCCGCAGCGCCTGCCTGGCATGACTCAGTATCAACTCTTCAGCGTCAGCGGTTTCCTGAGAGTTTTTTTCCCTCGCCGCCAGGAGATCTCTGATCCATGCTGTGGGATCACCGCTGTACCTTCTTTGCCCCTCCGTCTTGTTGGCAAGATCCAGATACGATAACTCAAGATGGCAGTGCCCGTTGATCAGCGCAGGGGCAAGTACCCTGCCCCCATGTTCCCGGGTATGAAATTGCCCGAATTCTTTGGCAATATCCCTGTACTTGCCCACGGCCTGAATCAATCCGGCAGCAACAACCAGGGCCCCATCTTCTATTATACCCAAGGGCGCTCCCTGGACATCAGGTGTCAAACCAGAGATAACCCATGGACTCCGATGGATTACCGGCATGGATGAATGCGGCAGGTGCGACTCTTTTTGATTTGTCATTGGGGATTACTGCTGCTAGCTCTTTTGTCCTCTAGATCCCGACCGCTCATTACAAATGAATAATCCATTGTACGCTGCTGCGGTACAAAGCCTGCTCCTGCAACCAGACTGCGAATTTCCGCTTCAGAAAGCCTGAATGTAACTCCGGCAGCAGCAACAACATTTTCTTCTATCATTGTACTGCCGAAATCATTGGCACCAAAAAAGAGTGAAATCTGGGCGATCTTTGGCCCCTGCGTAACCCAGGAGGCTTGAAAATTGGGAACATTGTCAAGTACAATGCGTGACCAGGCCAGCATTTTAAGGTAGGTGTGGGCCGTAGCTTTTGGGACATCTGAAAATGCTGTATTGTCAGGTTGAAAGGGCCAGGGAATAAAGGCGGTAAAGCCGCCCGTCTCATCCTGCAAATCCCTGACCCGCAGGAGGTGTTCCAGCCGCTCTTCCAGGGTTTCGATATGGCCGAACATCATGGTTGCAGTTGTTTTCAGGCCCTGAAGATGCGCCTGTCTCATGACATCAATCCACTCATCAGCACTGCATTTTCTTGGTGCTGCCAGCTGCCTCACCCGATCGGATAATATCTCGGCCCCGCCGCCTGGAATGGAATCAAGACCAGCCTCCTTGAGGCGAGCAATGACAGTTGCCACAGACAAACCGGAAATCTTTGCAAAATGGCATATTTCAGGAGGTGAAAAGCCGTGAATATGAATGCCTGCCTGTTTGATAAAACGCAGCATATCCTCATAAAATTCCAGTTGTTTGTCAGGATGCAGCCCACCCTGGAGAAGGATCTGGGTTCCTCCCAATGCTTTGGTTTCATCAATCTTTTTTTGCAGCTCGGCAAAGGAAAGCACTGAGCCTTCAGCATCCTCCGGCCCCTTGTAAAAAGCACAGAATTTACAGGCTGAAATGCAGATATCGGTATAGTTAATGTTGCGGTCAATAACGTACGTGACAACAGGTTCCGGGTGCATTTTCCTGCGCCTGGCAGCAGCCAGAAACCCCAGGTCATGGAGATTTCCTTGCCTGTACAGGTGTAATGACTCCTGTGCAGTGAGTCTTTCTCCGTTGAGGATCTTTTGCAGAATAACGTCTAAATTGCTCATTGTATCTCTTGCTTCATAAGAAATGAGTCGGCATGGCATAAAACATATCAGCCGCTGCAGAACAAAAAAAATTCAATAGGAATTAATAACGTTATAAAGGGTATCCCGCTCAATGGGAATACGCCCGGCCTCCCTGATCAACCTGAGGAGCTGGTCGCGGGACATGGCCTGCTCAGTCTCTGCACCTGCCATATGGGTAATGATCTCTTCCTTCACAGTACCATCAACGTCATCGGCACCGAATGAAAGGGCTATCTGGGCAAGCTTCTGGCCGATCATCACCCAGTAGGCTTTAATATGGGGGAAATTATCAAGAAAACAGCGGGCCACGGCTATAATCTTTAAATCGTCAATCCCTGAGCTCCTGGACAATTTGGACAATTTGGACAATTCCGTATTCTTGGGATGAAAGGCCAGGGGAATAAAAGCCAGGAAACCGCCTGTTTCATCCTGCGCCTGGCGCAGCATATCAAGATGCTCCAAGCGTTCCTCAATGGTCTCAATATGGCCATAAAGCATGGTCGCATTGGTGTGCAGCCCAAGTCTGTGTGCGGTTTTTGCCACCTCGATCCAACCCGTGCCCGAAAGTTTTTTCTCACAAGTCAGTTCCCGGATTCTCGGGCTGAACACCTCGGCACCGCCGCCGGGAATGGATCCGAGTCCCGCCTTTTTCAGATCCTCCAGCACTCCGGGCACGCCAAGCCCTGAAACATCTGCCAAATGAGCAATCTCAACACAGGTAAAGGCCTGTATATGCACGTCGGGCCTCTCTTCCTTTATGATTTTAAGAAGATCGGTATAGTACGAATAGGGCAGGTCAGGATGAATGCCGCCGACCATGTGAATTTCAGTAATCGGCTCCGCAAGTCTTTCCCGGACCTTATGCCGAACCTCTTCAACACTCATCTCATAGGCAAGGTCGGAATCCTTATCCTTGCCAAAGGCGCAGAATTTGCAGAGATTGGTGCAGATATTTGAATAGTTGATATGCTGGTTATAAATAAAGTAGGCGTTTCCGCCGTTTTTACGTTCCCGCACTATGTTGGCAAGATAGCCAACGGGCAGGAGGTCAGGACTTTGAAAGAGCCGCATGCCGTCTGCTACACTTAATCGTTCACCGTCCTGTATCTTTTCGAGAATATCACCTAAACCGGCGTTTTTAACCAAGGAATCCATTATGCACCAGTATGTGGAGCAGGCAAAAACGCTGATATGCCATGCTGCCCCTAATCAAGAAAGTTTTTAAGTTTATCTCTACGGCTGGAATGGCGCAGTCGGTTAAGTGCCTTTTTTTCAATCTGCCTGATACGTTCACGGGATACATTGAAGCGCTTGCCAATCTCTTCCAGGGTATATTCCGCCTTCTCGCCAATACCGAACCGCAGACGGATAATTTTTTCCTCCCTCTCGCTCAGGGTGCAGAGAATTTTCTTTACCCTGCTGGATAGTTCGCGGTTCTGCACCGCTTCATAGGGAGATATCGATTCCTGGTTCTCCAGAAAATCACCCAGAGTGCTGTCATCATCTCCAATGGGTGTCTCCAGGGAAATCGGCTCCCTGGATGCTTCAAGGATGGCAAGAATCTTGTCCATGGGCAGCTCGGTGTGCTTGGCAATTTCAACCGGGGTCGGTTCCCTGCCAAGCTCTTTGAGAAGGGAATAAAATGCCTTGAAAAACTGGCTGCGCAGTTCAAGGAAATGGACAGGCAGCCTGATGGTTCTGGTTTTATCAAGGATGGCGCGTGTGATAGCCTGCCTGATCCACCAGCTGGCGTAGGTACTGAACTTGTTGCCCTTGGTGTAGTCGAAGCGGAACACGGCCCGCATAAGCCCGAGATTGCCCTCCTGGATAAGATCTGCCAGGGTCAAACCCTGATGCATGTAGCGTTTTGCTATACTGACCACCAGCCGCAGGTTGGCCCGGATCATTTCATCTTTGGCAGCCTCAATGGAGCGCACATATGCCTCTATTCTGGTATGCAGTTCAAAAAGCTCCCTGATGTCCGGATATGCCGCAGCACAACGGGCAACCGAATCCTTCATATAGTTGAGCTGCTGTTTTTTTGGCTTCAGAGTTGGATCTCTTTTTTCCCAAAGATCAATACGGTCCGTGAGGATTTTCATTTCAGGGGTACCGGAATCATCCCCACGGATAGCGCGAATAATGGCATCAAATCCTTCACGGATGGTGCGGCTGTAAATACCTTCCTCTTCAGGGGTCAGGAGTTCGAAACGTCCCATTTCCCTTAGATAGGTCGTGGTAGTCTCTTCAGGATCATGGGGTTCATCATCGGCATCAGTGGATGAAATGGCATCTGCTATATCATCCTTGCCCCGGGCAAGGGTTCCGGAACCGCTTTTTTTATAATCATCCCATATCTCACCGGAAAGGGTCCGTTTCTGGCCGGATTTTTCCTCGGACACTATTTCAATGTTATGTTCAGCAAGGAAATCAAAAAGGTCTTCAATAACACTTGTCTCTTTTATATCATCTGGAATAAGTTCATTTAAGAGTGTAAACGAGACACAGCCTTCATTTTTACCTGCATCCAGCAACTTAGCTTTAATTGTTACGAGCATTGACACAGTACCCCTTTAATCTTTTCAGTCATTGGTGGTATATTTAAAAAATTCATGAAAAATCGTGAGGAATTTTCCTTGAAACAGAGTTCATAATCCCGCTGAAAAAAGTACGTTTCTGACATTATTGTTTTTATCTTCAAAAAAATACCTGGGACCATTCATATAGCATTGTCTGAACAACTACATCTCTTGGAAAAAGCAAAGTTTTTTATTTTACCTAAAATAATAGAAAAATGAAATGAAAAATTTATTTTTATTGCTTTGATCCAGGTTGGTACATAAAGGTCCCTGGTGAAACCATTGAACGTTCCTGCTGAATTTACAATCCATTTTCTTGACATACCTGAGAACCTTTCACTATACTCAGCCACCCGATACTGTATTTAATTAATTAACATTAAGACCGAAAGGCTTGTGAAACAAGGTACGATATTGGTTTTCTGTGTGAAGGGATGCCCTTTCTTCATGT
Source organism: uncultured Desulfobulbaceae bacterium (assembly GCA_947259115.1). Taxonomy (GTDB): domain Bacteria; phylum Desulfobacterota; class Desulfobulbia; order Desulfobulbales; family BM004; genus BM004. Next base: position 39,988 of record CAMYKS010000023.1, read on the forward strand.
GACTATTGACCACAGGCCGGGAAATGATTTCCCCCGCCTTTACTGAATTGTTCTTACCTGTATGCTTACTAATCGGAACAGCGGCATTCTCCTTCATTTGACCTCTCTGCCGGGAAACCACGGCATAGGAGACCTGGGTCCGGGTGCTTACAGGTTCATTGATTTTCTTGCAGCCTCCGGCCAGGGCTGCTGGCAATTTCTTCCAACCGGCCCGACCAGTACAGCGTTTGACAATTCTCCCTACATGTGTCGTTCGGTTTTTGCCGGCAACCCCATTTTCATAAACCTGGAATTGCTCGTTAAGGACAATTACCTTTCCGGCGAAGACCTGGAAGGCGCCCCTGCCTTTTCTGAATATGCCGTCGAGTACAAGGAAGTAACAGCCTTTAAGAACAGGCTGCTCAAGAAGGCGTTTAAAAGCTTTAGGCAATCAGGCGGATCTTCTGAATTCGAACTGTTTTGTCAGAAGCATGAAAACTGGCTTGACAACTATGCCCTGTTCATGAGCTTCAGGGAAACATTTCATTCCAGGCCCTGGTATGAATGGCCCGATTACGCCGCCCGTCGAGACACGAAAGCTCTCAGCCTCCACGGAGCAAAACAGGCTGAAAATCTTCTCTATTATAAATTTGTCCAGTTTGCCTTCTTCTCTCAGTGGCAGAAGATGTATGAATACGCCCGGGCAAATAATGTTTCCCTGATCGGTGATATTCCCATTTATGTTGCCTTGGACAGTGCAGATGTATGGGCCAACCAGGAACTTTTTAAAATAGATCCACAAACATTGGAGCCGCTGCTGGTTGCCGGGGTTCCTCCTGATTACTTCAGTGAGACGGGACAGCGTTGGGGCAACCCCGTCTATAAGTGGAAAACCGACAGCGGTCATGAAAACAAAAAACTCTACAGCTGGTGGCTGGCCCGTTTCAGATTGATTTTTTCCATGATGGATATGGTTAAAATTGATCATTTCCGGGGGTTCGAAGCCTACTGGGAGATTCCAGCCGCAGAAAAGACAGCGATCAATGGCAGGTGGGTTAAAGGCCCGGGAGTATCTTTTTTTACCTCCTTGAAGGCCGAACTGAAAGAACTTCCCATAATTGCCGAGGATCTTGGCCTTATCACACCCCCTGTGGAAAAAATGCTTGACCAGTTAGGTTTTCCAGGTATGCGGGTCCTGCAGTTTGCTTTTGATTCTGATGTAAAGAATTCCTATCTGCCTCATAATTATGAGCAGACAAACACAGTCGTCTATACAGGTACGCATGATAATAACACGACCCTGGGCTGGTTTCTGGGGGATAAAATTTCCGAGAACACCAGGGAGCGCATCCGGCGTTACTTAAACAGTTATGATGACAGCCGTATCTCCTGGGAATTGACCAGACTTGCAATGTCTTCGGTTGCTGCCCTGGCCATAATCCCGCTGCAGGACATTATGGGCTTTGGGGAGGATTGCCGCGTGAATAAGCCCGGCACCCAGTCCGGAAATTGGCGCTGGCGGTGTGCACCCCGTTTTCTGCATGGGGAGGTGGAAAAGCGTTTACGGGATCTGACTACTTTTTACAACCGCGAGGAGCCTGTCGGGGAATTATAATCGTAACGAAAAATTGAGGAATTGAGATCAAATTTTCGGGAAATTGATGCGAATAGCAGCGTTATTTAAAGAAAATTCACGGAAATTTGAACCGATTCTCTCGCTTTTGCAGTAGATTGGGAATTCTCCGACAGGCTCCTAGTATAAAAATTCTTAACAATGGAGAAAATCACCATGGACGTATTAGCTTTTCTGGGAAGTCCCCGCAAAAAAGGTAACTCTGAAATGCTTACCCACGCACTCCTTGAAGGAGTCAGACAGGCTGGGGGCTCAGCGGAAATAATCAGGCTCTGCGATTTAAAAATATCGCCCTGCATCAGCTGCGGCGGCTGCGACAAAACCGGCAAATGCGTTGTGCAGGATGACATGACTCCTCTGTATGAAAAGATCATCTCCATTGATAAAATTATTGTGGCTTCTCCCATTTTTTTCTATGGCGTTACAGCCCAGACCAAAGCGTTCATTGACAGGACTCAGGCGCTCTGGAACAGGAAGAGGCTCATGCAGGAAAGTGGTGAGTGGACGGATAATCCGGAGCGCAGGGGATTTTTTATCTCAGTTGCTGCAACCAGAGGGATTAAAATTTTTGAGGGGGCAATCCTCACCATGAGATATGCCTATGATGCAATGGGCATGGAGTATGGTGGTGATTTTCTTGTAACCGGGCCGGACAAGCGGGGAGACATGGAAAAGTATGAACAAAAGCTTGCGGAAGCCAGGGAGGCCGGTGAAAATTTTATCCTGGGGCAGGATACCCACGTTGATTAGGGCTTCACACAACAAATCCTTGACAAACCGGGCGTCATCCTTTACAAAATGCCGATCATTCGGCCCTTGTGGCCAATGGTAAACAAATTATTACAGATAGTTGCAGGGATGCACCCACAAATAACATCTAACTGCTCGAAATTATATAAAAAATGGCCCCTTCGTCTAGCGGTCTAGGACTCCGGCCTCTCACGCCGGCAACACGGGTTCGAGTCCCGTAGGGGTCACCACAGTTACAACAAGGGATTAAGCGATTCTGCTTAGCCCCTTTTTTGTTCTCAAAATAATACTATTTCCAACCAATCACCTGATAGCCTTTTTCCCTCAGACACTGCTCGATAAAACGACGTTCGATATCATCTGGATCACCTGATTTCCAGGCTTCACGCATCATACCCGCCGAACCGGCGCCGGCTGCTCCAATTGCTGCTCCTTTACCTGGACGGCCCTGGACCGCGCCTACTGCTCCGCCGACCACTGCCCCGGTGGTAGCTCCCTTAGCAGTTGAGACAGCAACATTTTTGCTGGAGTCTGTTTTAAGGCCATGCTCAGCAGCCAATCTGAAGCATTGATCAATATCGACCTGGGCCAAAGTTGCACCTGCCGTATGATAGGTTGCATTTGGATAGAGAACCGGCCGCTTTTTGGCGCATGCTGCCATCAAAACAGGGATGCCAAGTATAATAATGGCGATTTTAAAATTTTTTATCATCATATCTCGTATATTTATCCCTTTCAGTCCATGATTAATAATGTTAAGAAGCTATTATTATTCCAATTGTTGATAAAAAAACTCGCTTTTCCAAGCCGCGCTGAAAATCGGGGCACCCATCTCAAATCACCCCGAATCCTGACACATATTTAACCTATAATGAATCACCGGACAGGCTGTCAACGGAAAATCCGACCGACTGACGTGGAAACAAGGTCAAACTGCCCCAAAAATTGTGCAAAAAGCGCACCACTCCATCCACCTCAATTTGCAGCAATAAAGAAAAACAGAATGAGTATACTATAACAGATAGTTCCTCTTACTGCAGCCAGATAAACGATCAGCGTGAGGCTTCGACCAAGCTATATTCTGAAGGTGTTTCTTGATTGAGTTACGATTTGCCTGGAGTTCCCCCGATGTAACGGAGACTGTAATACGATGGATATTAATGGATAATTGAGGTGCGACCCATCGTGCTTTTCTTGCTGTATTGACAAACAGGCGCTTTCACTATAATTTTGGCTCTGTTAAACGCATGTTCATAGGAATGATCGTCTATACTTTGAAATAGCATCACTTCTGTTAAAGACATAAATTCTTCAATAATTCCGGGATTACTATCATACATGGCAGGTATTTTTATCAGTTATCGACGGGATGACAGCCAGGGGTTTGCGGGTCGGCTGGCTGATGATCTAACTGGGATATTGGGTCCGGACCTGGTATTTCGTGATGTAGAAATACCTGCAGGATATGACTTCACGGAAGTATTAACCCGTGCCGTTGCCGCCTGTGATATATTGTTAGTCGTCATCGGTCGAAACTGGCGAGCGCCTTCTGCACCTGCCACAAAATCGCGGCTTTTTGATACGGCCGATTGGGTCAGGGCCGAGATCGAGGCCGCGTTTGCTCAGGGGAAGCATATCATTCCCGTACTGGTGGCCGGTGCGAATATGTGTAAAGCGTCAGAATTACCGGAAAGCATTGCCCACCTGTCAAAACTGCAGGCTTTCGAGATGACTGATCGGCGTTGGGATGATGACATACAAGACCTGGTACAACTCTTGCAAAAAGCCGTTCCTGAATTGAGAGCCGAATCTTCAAGGGACCTGCGTGAACCTGCAGCGTCACCTGCGCAAGTGTTACGTGAATTGGGCGAGCGCGTGCTCGAAGAGGTAATTCGCCGGAAAAACGGTTCAGGCCGATCTGAAAACAGCAACCATCACCATCGATCAAGACTGCTTGTCGGTTTTGGCAGGTATATGAAAAAAATTTTGCTGCCCCTGGTTTTGGTTGCAGTTATCTATATTGGTCTGCGTTTATTTGGTGATGACAAAATGTTGCAGATGCTGGATCAGCTGGAAGCTCGCCTGCTGGTCGGATGGGAAAGACTTATGGCTTATGTGAGGAGCCTTAGATGAGTTTGCTTATCTATAGCTATCACAAGGCTCCATAACGACCTGTTTTTTATTAAGGCTCCGATTACCTCAGAGTTTTATTATAAAATGATTGCTTCTCTTGTTTTGGGAAAGTTACCAGGCTCGACACTTGGGTATTCAGGCTGCAGTAAAAAATTCAAATACCCATTTATCCTGCCTAACCCAGGTCTTTTAGAAAAGTAAGCCATTAATTGCAAAGAAAAGAGAAAGAGAAAGCAAACTAGACCCCTTTACTGGGATTGTTGGGCAAATAGCCGCTCGGACTATTTGGGGTCGCCACTCTTCTTCGACGTGAAGATTTTTTCACTAAATTTTGCCAATGCATTTAGCGTATCATGATACGTAAAACCAAGGATAAAGCAGAGGGTTACCAATGGCCAAATAGGCACAGCAGCACCCTTAGAAATACTGGCAAACGGAATTGCCCCAACCTTCACGAATGCGAAGGAGATAGGTCCAAGCACGACTGAGGAGAACGGCAACAGAACGTAACGGGGAATCTCTTTCCGTTCGAGGTACTCGGTCTTCCATCCGTACGCGAACTTTTGAAAGAACTGGCCGATCATGTAAACGCCGCCCCCGAGTCCGGCAGCGCATGCCGACAGTACCAGTCGCTGAAAGAGATCGAAACTCCCTACACCGACGAGAGAAGAGAGAGAGTCTCGAAATGGCGTCAGCCATGCGACCAAGGACACGCCGACAAGGAGCAGCGTGTGCAAGACAAGATACGATCCTATGACCCATCCCGCAAAGACATCGGAGGTGTTCTCCTTTTTTGTGAACGAGACTCCGAAAATTTTGTCATTTAGAGAGTTCCAAAGCCCGGCTGCATCTTCCGGCTTGATCTTGTCACTTAGTATGAGCGCGAGATCTCCAGGGATCGCAGGATCGTTGTCAGTTGGTTCGAGAGCGATCTTATACGCCCCTTTTGCTGGTGATATTTTGGTGAAGCCATATTGAGACGTTTTGGTTGCGGTCATCGCGGAACCTCCTAAGCCCAATAATTTATTATCCTGAAAATCTTCGGCATAACACCTAAATTTCGTGATATTGCCGCTTTTAAATCCTTGCCAGATTGTTGACCTTTAGCAATCTCACTCCTCGTTAAGATTGCCGGTATAAATGTTGATTTTGTTCGAGAACAGGAGGTTAAGCATTCCCTTTCATGCCTTCAATCATGAGATAAACATCAGCCTTCACAAAAAATGTCTTTTCAATTTTCAAATGCTCATTTTCCTGAAACCGTCTCAGTGTTTGCCGATCAAATCTTGCGCCGTATACTTTCTCAACAAAAGGTTTAAAAAGTTTCTGTCGCTTCAATAATTTTTCATCTTTTGAGTAGATCATTTCTAATATTAAAAATTTACCACCGGGTCTTAATACTCTAACAATCTGATTAATAGCTAAATCCTGCAACTCGTCAGGCATAACACAAAACATAAAGAAGGAAACATACCAATCATAATGATTTGAAGGTATTTTACTTAATTGGGTCGCATCATTCTGTAATAGGGAAATATCACATGAAGCCTTTCGTGCTCTTATATTTGCAATTTTTAGCATATTTGAACACAAATCAATTCCGGTAAGATTTGTTGCGGGGGAATAATGGCAAAAATTTCTCCCAGTTCCTACCCCAGCCTCCAGAACGTTGCCACTTACATTGCTTAATACTTGAGGCCGGAATACCCTGTATTGTCTTTCCCAGTAATAGTCCATGAAATCATAAAACCATGAGGTTATTTGGTACTTTTTATAAAGGGTTCTGTTTCCTTGATTCATGTGAAACACCCCAAGGATAAATATACTTCGGGCAAACCATCCTAAATTAATAGTGGTCACACCTTTCTTGTTTTATGATGGCTTTTAGTTTGAAGGTGAGGATGAAATATAAAAGTCCGCAAAAGGAATAAACAAATTCCTAGGGACCTTAAATGGGCATCTTCAGAAAAACCTCTCGCATTGGAGTTTCCTCCTAAAGAGATTTGTTTGTGATTTAAAATGATACTTTATACAGAAATATATATATTTTTTGCTTGGATGTCAAGACAAAGAGTACCACAATGTGGTGGCTCTGAAGGAGACAATAAAGTCCACATTTCTTGCCACCTCACTTAATAAAAAAGACAATTGACAAAGAAAAAATGTCAGAAAATTGGGTCAATCTGCTTTTGACCTTTACCCAGAAAGTTCTCTATCTTTTTCAGCTGTTTGGCAAATGCCTTATCTTTTGATTTCCGGACATTTACCCGCTCTACTATGCTGCTTACAGTACTGTAATTGAAAATATTAAAATACCTGCCGACTTCGGCAAGTGTTTTCATGCTGTACATTCGCACAAAATATACGGCTGTATCCCTCGGCAAATTTTCCCTACCACGCCTGGTTTTCATGAGTGACTCTTCTTTAATATTAAAACATTCACTCACTGTATTTATGATGTTTTTGGGATCCGGAGCCAGAGCACGTGCTTCAGGGATATCCTGATGAAACCGGAGATCCTGAAATTTTTCTTTTACCCATTCTTTAAAAGAATCACCCCCCAGTATTGATGACAAATTTTTCTTTGCATAAAATCTGCCTATCTCTTCCGATTCTTTTTGAGAAATAAACTCAGTATATGCTTTACGCGCCTTACCGTACTTTTCGGAAAACATGGACAACATAAAATCCTTATAGAGCCAACCCCATTTCTTTGCCCTTGATGTGTATCCCTTATGATTGCTCCACTTAAAATCATCCGGTTTTTTTACCAGACCGGCTTTTAGCGGATTCCGATGGATATAACGCAAAACCTCAAGCAGGTAGCTGTCGCCGGCAACGGTCACGGCCTTATAGCGCCCCCGAAACAAAGGACCATCTTTCTTGTGCCGACGGTTATAGCGCTGGGTATAAACACCGTTAATATGTCGCATACAACGGGAAATATTGCCGTCAGGGGTGTGAAGAAGCGTCCCTTTGCCAGATAACCTTAACGTGGCGAAGTTTTTTTCTTCTTGAAAGAATCTGTCAATAAAACCTTTATATTTTGTTTTAATTTCAGAAATAGGATTCGGAAAACCGAATCGTTTTCTTCTAAAAGCGAGCTTAGATGCATCTACAAATGTGACGTTGTGAAAAGTAAATTCGAAATTTGTGGTTTTGTGGAGTTGTAGGTTTCTGATTGGAGCTAAAAACAACCATGTACCATCAGAGTTTTCGATTTCTTTTATTGTAGTCATAGGTGAAATTTAATCGCGGCGCTGACCGGCGGCGTGGGCCGTGCAAGCAAGCGCAGCTTGGTTGTGCGGTTCATGCTGTCCGGTCCAGTGCCTTGTTCCGGCGCAAGGCGCCGGGGCAAGGTGCTGGACGAAGTCAGCGCCGCGATTCCCGCCGACGCAGTCGGTGGGAACGTTTGAGCTCACAGGTTGACAGCGCGTCAGTGCTGGCAATCCTTTTGCATTTGTTAGACATTTTTTTGCAATACAGCTATTCTGCAAACATTTCTTGAAGAACGGCTAAAGTTTTTTGCTGAACAGATTTCGAAAGTATACCTAGTTTTTTAACCAGTCTCGATTTGTCAACTGTGCGTATCTGATCAAGGACGACTTGTCCTTTTGTGCCTTTAAAAGTGCATGGAACACGCGTAGGATAATTTCTACCTTTAGAGGTCATTGGTGCAACAATGACAGTAGAAATGTAATGGTTCATTTCATTAGGGGATATAATAGCACAAGGTCTTGTTTTTTTAATTTCATGACCTTTGGTAGGATCAAGGCTGATGAGGTAAACTTCAAAACGATTTACTTCCATTCCCATTCTTCTTTATCCCATTTTGATTGAACGTATGAATCCAAAAGAGCGTCATCACCTTTTGCTGCCATTGCCGCAAATTTTTTGCTCCAACCTTTTCGGGGGGCTCCAAGTGAGCGAATAACGAGCTCGTTTTTGTGGATTTCAAGTTCAACCTCATTTTGCAGTTTACACTGTTTTAAAATGGGTTTAGGGATTCTAATGCCTTGAGAGTTTCCTATTTGAATTATTTTCGCTTTCATGATTACATTGTAATTACATTTGAAAGGGTTGTCAAGAAAGTTGTAATTCGTTGTCTAATCGCGGTGCTGCCCGGCGGCGTGGGCCGTGCAAGCAAGCGCAGCTTGGTTGTGCGATTCATGCTGTCCGATCCAGCGCCTTGTTCCGGCGCAAGGCGCCGAGGCAAGGTGCTGGACGAAGTCAGCGCCGCGATTCCCGCCGACGCAGTCGGAAGGGTCATAAAGAATAAAGGGGTCAAGTCTCTCGTTGACTTTTTCCAAAAATTTTTTCTATTTTTTTAAGCTTTTTGGCAAATGCTTTGTCTTTTGATTTTCGTTTTTTCACCCGATCTACTATGCTACTCACCGTGCTGTAATTGACAATATCAAAATATTTGCCGACACCGGCAAGGGTTTCCGTGCTGTACATACGCAGAAAATATACGGCCGTATCCCGTGGCAGATTTTCCGTGCCTCGCCTGGATTTCACCAGTGAACCCTTCGTAGTTCCAAAGCATGTGCATACAGCATCAAAAATGTTTTGGGGTTCTGGGGCCAGAACACGTGTTTCAGGTATCTCTCTGTGGTAACGAAGATTCGAAAATTTTTCCTTTATCCATTCTTTAAAATCATCGTTTCCAAGTACAGAGGATAAGTTTTTCTTAGAATAAAACGTGTCTATCTCTTCCGGTTCTTTTTGTGAAACAAACTCAAGATAAGCTTTTTTCGCCTGCCCTGCTTTTTCTGAAAACATGGATAACATAAAATCCTTATAAAGCCAGTTCCATTTCTTTGCCTTGGATGTGTACCCCTTATGACTGCTCCACATATAATCATCCAGGCTATTTACCAAGCGGGCTTTTAATGGATTTCTATGGATATAGCGTAAAACTTCAAGCAGGTAACTGTCACCGCCAACCGTCACGGCCTTGTAGCGTCCACGGAACAATTGGCCATCTTTATTATGCAGGCGATTGTAACGTTGTGTATACACTCCGTTGATATGTCTCATACAGCGGGAAATGTTCCCATCAGGTGTATGAAGGAGGAGGTGATAATGGTTTGACATGAGACAGTAAGCCGCAACCTTCAGATTCCACATTTCAACAGCTTCACACAGAACTGCAAGAAATAATTCATAATCCTCGGAGGATGAAAAAATCTTCTCTCTTCGTCGGCCCCGGTTCATAACGTGATACCAGGCACCGGGATATTCTATTCGTAATGGTCTTGACATATTTCCAATGTATCACATTGGAACAATAAGGTCAACGAGAGACTTGACCCCTTTTACTTTCTGAAATGGAGCAATGTTCCAGCAGAAATATAAAAATAAAAAAGTGGTCATCCATTAAAAGGCCCCTTGTCAAGGAACCAGCTGTCATGCTGCTCAATCAATAAGAAAAAGGTCAAAAAGGGGAAAGGCGAAGCAGCACGCGTGTTATTCAGGGACATTCCGTTGGTTCCCTTGGGCAAAATCCCTCAGGTGGATCACCCCTCCTCTCCAGGGGCCCGAGGCTGCTCCCGTTGCTAAATTCCACGGTCATGGTGACGGTGCCACCATCCTCTGTACGTGTCAGGGTGATCGGCACCTTTCCCGTGCCCGTAAGTTTCGCCTGTACAGGACTTGTTAACTTACCTTTCAACAGCAAGCAGTTCTCCTCCAAAAAAAGGAGACTGCCTATGAAGGCATTGTTTACTTCCATTAAAGTAGAAGGCGAGTTAAGAGTCAAAATAATCGGTTGCCCTTCCGAGTCGGCACCCTGAAAGCAGCCTTCAAAGCCTCCCACAAAGTCTTTAAGAAACGCCTCTCCCTTAATTGATTGTGTACAGTTGATTAAAAAAAGCAGCGCAAGAATAATAAAACCCAATATGGCTCGGTTCGCAAATCGGTACATCGACATCTATCTCCTTTGCCGAAATTTGTTCTCTAAACGACGGCGACCGCCCAATTATCTCAAAGTCGGTCCTATCGCTTTTTAATTGCCGGTCGCGGATTTTATTCGATGGGTTGCGCAAGAACGAGAATGTTAATTCTTGCCTCGCCCACGAGTCCGCTGGTGTCTTTGGCACTGAACGTCACCCGGTAGATCGTGTCCACTGCTGGGGTAAGCGACACCTTCGCTGCCGCAGACCCGGTCGCGTCGGCAGGCGCGAACGCACTGGCAGGTCGGACCGCCTCGAAGTGCCAACGCAGTTTCAGGTCCTTGACAGGATCTTCCGTGTCCTCGGCAATTGCCCGGAAGTCAACTGCGCCGGGGTACAAAACGGCGGCAAGGGGCCCCCTGGACATACTCTGGTCAGGCATCTCGATTGCCACCCGAGGGTGTGTGTTGCCGTTGAAAGGGTCCACGATGATGCGGCGCTGTACGGAGGTCGTCTCGAGGCCTGCGCGATCGACTGCCGTGAGCATAATTACGGCCTCTCCCGGTTCCTTGAATTGCGTTACGAGACGTTTTCCTCTCCCCAGAACCACGGGATGGCCGCCGTTAAGACTGGCGCGCCAGGTGAGCGACTCTCCCTCCAGGAAACCTTCCTCCGGATCGAAGGCCTTCCCGTCGAGGAGGACCGCCCCGCCCGTAATGACCCGGGTCGGCTCTTCCCCGGAGGACTCCAACATGACTTCCGGCCGGTCTGGCGGGTCATTGGTCACACTGATGATCCGGCTTGTGCTCGCACTTAGACCGCCGCTGTCTATTGTGGTAAAGGTGATCCGATGCTCCCCGGGGGAAAGATTATTGTTGAATACCGTGACCTCGAAAGAGTTCGGATGGGAAAGTGGGAATGTCTTTCCTGCCAGGACTCCATCCTTGTCGGATTCGAAGAATGCCCGCACCGGGGGAAACGTCTCATCTTCATCAGCGATATTGGCTGTAAAAGGGAAATACTCGCCGTAGGTAAGCACCTGTCCCTCGGTGGGCGAGAGGATGCTCGCACTGGGTGGGCGGTTGCCGCAGGCGTCCTTGCGAAGAGGAATCTCCTTATTCTTAACATGAACAGTCGCTTCCATGCCGTCGCTCGAAATCAGCACCGGGCCGGAGTACTCGCCATACCCTACAGCCCTGCCTGAACTTTGAATCGAATCTGAAGTATCCGCCACCCCTGTCATGACGAACGTCGTGTCGTTGCCATCCACGGTCAACTGACCCCCGCCACCGACCAACCGCCCATTGCTCGTATCGACGTAATCGATGCGGGCCCGCACATTCTTAAGCGTTACACAGACTTCTCCCCAGCCAAAGGGCAACGGTATACCTGATTCGCAACGTTTTATGGGCTCAGCGTCGCAGAAAGTGCCAAAAAAACGCGGGTCTTTGGGGCGCACCTTCGCTGGGAATTTGGGATACTCAGCCTTAAAAGTCGGTGCATCAATAATGGACTCTTGCGCATGCACCGTTGGTGGGAGCAGGAAGAAGATAGAGAGAAAGAGCAATGTCGGGGTCCAGAAAAAATGTTTCATGGTGTATCCTCTAATGGGCATCGTGTCGGGCACATTGTGTCTAACACGTATTCGGGTGATCTTCTCCGGATGTCTTTCATGGCAGGTTCGCCAGGAAAGTCGATGCTTATGGAGACGACTTCTTCAAAGTTTATGGTTTTTACATCTCGCGTCAGCACCACCTTTATTTTGTCGCCGGTAGGAACTGTAGCAGTCATTTTCGCCGTATTATTTTTTTTTGAATCTCCGAATAAGGGAAACGGCCCCACGAAAGGTTGTCCACTTTTTGCAAAGGTGAGGCAACCAAGCAGCTGCTTTGACTCGGTCGTATTACTCTCGCTGTTGTTATTATTGATATCTTCGGGGAGACCGAGACTCAAAACAACACTCAGTTCATCATTCGCCTCTTCATAGCATCCCCTATATTCGCTCACATCCAGCAATTCGGTGGTAGTAAATAATATAGAACAATTAACCGAGGGTAATGTTGCGAGAACAAGGAGCGCAAAGAGGGCGCGGCTTGGGAGTTTCTTCATTGAGGCCTCCTATCGCTTCCGTAGGTTTACCGGTGTTCCGAGGCCGTGGACTGTGACCGACCTTCCATCCTCGGACTGCTCGATTTCGAAGTACATCTGGCTCTTGTCGAGGAAGGTGAGGACTCCTTCGGCTGTGCGGGGAGCCGTTACTTGGCCGGTAATGCCTGCGGGGTCGCCCAGTATGACCCCGACACCCGTGATCAGTGGGCCGTTTTGAACGATGGTGGCTTCAGCCAGACGGGCTCCTTGCTGGACCGCTTGGTAGCTTCCCGAAAAAGGCCCCGGCGGTAGTATAATGGGAGCGCCTCCCCGCACAAGGACCATCGCAGGCTGCCCCATTGGTTGGACGGTAAGCTTTTCGTTGTTTGCAGACAGGTTAAGACTGACGATGGAGGAGGACCCTTTGGGCGCGGTGAAAGAACCGACTGCGTTCCACGCAAGGGCACCGGCAAGCACGACCGGTTCTCCGTCAACGGTACCATGGCCAGTGAAGGCCTGACCGTGCTCCTCCAGGGTGACGGTGATCGCCCCGCCATCCTCGGTCAGGCCCTGATACGTCCCTGTGACGTTCTGAGGAATGACCTTGAACCCTCGGGCGCACCCCGAAGCAATCAGGCTGATGGCCAAAATCAGAGCTAGAACCGAAATTTTCATGGTCTGGCCGATTTTCATTCGACTGGGGCTAAGGCTTTTCAGTTGCAGCTGGCTTTTCATCATCTTCCTCCAACAATCATTATGAAAACAATCCAGGGCCACATCATAAAATTTATTTTTAGATGAGTTCATGATATTTCTTGAATTGATGATACATTCCCCTCTAGCTTTTGACTGTTTGTTTCGAACGTACATGCCACTTGTATTTAAAGGTTTTTCCTTCCATTTTTAAAACCTCAAGGCAACCATATGTAAGCGTTAGCTTGCAGCCCAGCATTCCGGCAAACCAATTGCTCCAATTCCTGTCAAGCTCATGGATGTATAGTTTAGAACTAAAAATTCCACTTTTACACCAGAATTACTTGGAAACTTTAATAAATAAAATCCTGTAATATTTTGAACGTGGATAAATGGACGAAGAAGGTATTGTGGTAGTAATAAGAAAAAAGAATACTGAATAGAAAACACCAAAAGCTTGATCATAATCCCTCCAAAAATTTGTTAGAGAAATTAAGCCCGAACGGTTATCAAACAATATTGCCACTTTGCATCAGGGCCATTTAGGCAAGTTGGCAATAATTAAAAAGTAATATGGAAATTTGTAATTCAGTCTTAACATGATTTAAGAGATCGGCCAACACAAAACCACTTCGAGGTATTATATATATTATTGGGCCAGGGATTTTATTAATCCTTAGAACAAACCCTTTTGTTTGCTAGGCTGATCCAACATTATTTCTTTGGAAAGGCTTATCTATTATATGTTGCTGAAGGAGAATTAACAGAAAATCCTCACCACATGCAAATAAGGGAAGGTCCATAAAAAATCACATTTGCCATCTCTGGAACATAATTCTTCTCACCGTTGTACGTATAGTACCAACTTTTTCTGCAATCTCTTTTGCAGCTTTCCCTATCATCAACCTCCAACAGTTTCCGAGCTCAAACAAACCACTAAAAGATTAAATCATTGATTAAAAAAACATATTCAATTTATATTCAAAGATTACACATAATGCTTCAGACAAAACACAGGATATAGATATGCCAGATTCCCAAAACACACCACAATTCAATGTAACAGTTGGAGCCTCCTGGCTGCTGCTCATTGTCCTCACCACCTTTATCCTGCAAACCTTAAGCTTTCTTTTCATCCCACTCTGCTTTGCCATCCTGGTCTGTTATGCCCTCGGCATCCCGCTGGATTTCCTGAAACGGTATCACCTGCCCGGATTTATGCGGGTTATTCTTGTCATCGGCATCGTGGTGCTGCTGGTTTTCATGCTCGGCAAACTGGTAATAGTCAATGTCAAGAGCTTCCAATCACAATTACCCGGGTATGAGGTGAAATTCTGGGAATACGCGGATGTTATTCTCACCAGGTTTGATATCTCCAGGGAACAGGCCAATGAAGCTGTGGATGCCTTTTTTAGCAATATCAAGCAAAACCAACTCTCCTTGGGCGGTTTGGTACAAAGTTTCAGCGGCTCCTTCTTTTCATTTCTCGGAAATGTCCTGTGGGTCGTACTCTTCATGGCCTTTATCCTGGCCGAATATGATTCATTTACCAGACGACTCTTAAAGCAAATGGGCAAGAAAAGTGCAGCCCCTGTCCTGGAATCAATCCAGAAGATTAATAAGTCGGTACAGCAATACCTGGGCTTAAAAACCCTGATCAGCTTTTTGACCGGAGCTCTGGTCACGGTTGTTCTTACCATTGCCGGTGTCGACTTTGCCCTGCTCTGGGGGGTGCTGACCTTTGTCTTAAACTTCATCCCCACCATAGGTTCCATCGTTGCCACCGTGCCACCCATTGCCATTACCCTTTTCCAGTCAGGGTCCATCAGTAAAACACTTATTATCGGAGGTATACTTCTCGGTATCCAGTTTACGGTGGGCAATGTCCTGGAACCAAAACTCATGGGCCAGGGCCTGAACTTAAGCCCACTTGTCGTGCTCTTCTCCCTTATTTTCTGGGGTTGGCTCTGGGGCATCCCGGGCATGCTCCTTTCCGTGCCCCTGACTGCGGCAATCAGGATTGCCATGGAACAGATTGACGCCACAAAGACGGTTGCCGTTTTGATTAGCAGTAAATAATATATACTGAAACACCTGCGAGGAGTTAGGCAATGAGCAAAGAGATCGATTTTACCTGCAGCAAATGCAGCGCTGCCTGGCGCAAAAGCGGCAGCACAAACTGCTGGAGCAGCGACCCGGAAAACCAACCGGCCAAACCGGGCAACTGTCCGACAAGGGACCATGACGACATTATCAGGGAATCCTTTGAGCTTTATAAAGGCGATGCTGAAGATGCCAGGATGGCCAGTGTTGCAGCCAAGGTGGAAGGTCTCTGCTACCAGCCCATACCCGGCAGCGATGCAATAAATGCCCGCTGGACAAGGGTTGAGGACACCATAGCCTTTGCCAAGCTCATGGGCTATAAAAAGATAGGCATGGCAACCTGTATCGGTCTGCTGGATGAAACAAACCGCCTGGCAGCTATCCTGGATGCCCAGGGATTCAAGCCGGTCAGCGTCTGCTGCAAATCAGGCTCCATCGACAAGCTGGAACTTGGGCTCAAAGAGGAGGAAAAGGTACGGCCAAAAACCTTTGAACCGGCCTGCAATCCTGTGGCCCAGGCCAGGCTTTTAAACCGGGCCGCAACCGACCTCAATATCATTGTCGGACTCTGTGTGGGGCATGATATCTTATTTACCAAGTATTCCGAGGCCCCGGTCACCACCCTGGTCGTCAAAGACAGGGTTGCAGGGCACAACCCGGTGTCCGTACTGTATGGGCAGAATTTCTATTACAAACGGCTGCAGAAGCAGCCTGTTCTTCTGGATGAATAATATGGGCTAGCTGCATAACATGGCTGAACATAGGAACACCCTTTCCCGGGAAATTGAACGCATACGAGAGGAACTGCAGCAGTACTTTTTCCACTCCTCCACTGCTTGTCCCTACGGTCTTCCATTTAAGGCAGCCTACAACCAGGCTTTCTTCGACACCATGCCTGACTTTATCATGGCTGCATATCTTGCAGCCGGTTATCGCCGCAACGGCAACATCATATACAATATGCACTGTGCAGAGTGCGATGCATGTGTCCCTATCCGTATCGAGCCCGTTGAATTCAAACCGAGCCGCAATCAGAAAAGAGCCTGGAACAAAAACAGGGACATCACCGTTGAAACTGCACCTTTTTCCTGCAGCAATGAGAACCTGGCCCTGCTGGAAAAATTCCTGGCTGCCCGGTTCCCCGGCCGGGACAGTTCCCCGCAGGATTATTACACAGGTTTTTTCCTCAACCACATAACCAGCACCGTGGAGTTCAGGTACCGGGTAGGAACTGAATTGATCGGTGTCGCAATTGTAGATTTGAGCACAACCTGGCTCAATGTCGTCTTTTTTTACTTTGATCCTGCTGCCGAAAAAAGAAGTCCCGGGACCTACAATATATTGTATCTCATTGATTTCTGCAGGCAGAAGAAAATAAATTTCATATATCTGGGTTACTGGATTGAGAATGTTAAAGCAATGGGCTATAAATCAAAGTTCAAACCCCATTATATATACCGTGAGAACTCCTGGAAATCAGTTACCCGCTGAAAGACCAAGTAGATCAATCTGTCGCTAATCAGTTATAAACCGGAAATATACTTTTTATGGTTACGAGAAAAATAATCTACTCAACCTTCCTTCTTTTAATGTGCGCACTGATCCTGGAACTGCCACCTGCAAATGGAGCGCCTCCCAAGTATTACAAGGAAAAAAGAGCCTTTTACGATTCCCTGTCCATTGTCCTGAACAAGTATATTGTGCCTGTCGGCAACTGGGGATTATTCGAGGGTACTTTAAAAGGGCTGCAGTCGCATATCGGTCCAGACAAAATGGGGCTTATGCCTGAACACAACCGGGTTGAAGTTACTATGAAGAACAGCCCGCCACTCCTTTTCAGCAGGGATAAAATTGACACCAATGCCATTGAACTTATTGAGAGTTTGTCTGTCGTTTTTGATACTGCTTTTGAACAATTTGGTGATATCGACAAAACCCGCATAATCCATGCTGCCATTACAGGCATGGTAGCAACCCTGGAGCCCAACTCTTATTTTATCGAACCAGAGGATTTGGAAAGGCTGCAGGCTCAGAACCGGGGCGTTTTTGGTGGTGTAGGCCTGGAAATAACCAGCAAGGACGGCAGTATTATCGTTGTCTCTCCCTATGATGGCACCCCTGCAATGCACCAGGGACTGCTGCCCAATGATAAAATCCTCGCTATTGACGGTGAACCCACAAAAGGATTGCGCATCATGGAAGTATCGGAAAAAATCAGGGGAGAAAAGGGTACGCCGGTGACGCTTACCATTGAGCGCCAGGGCTGGGAAGCGGATCGGGATATTGTCCTGATCAGGGATATCATTTCACACAAGACAGTAAAATCCTTTCAGATGGAACCCGGATTCGGCTATATCCGCATTATTAGTTTCCTTGGCACCACAGATGATGATTTTGCTGTTGCTTTGAAAAATCTTGCCAAAACTTCACAACTCGAAGGTCTTATCCTTGATCTGCGCTACAACCCCGGCGGCTTACTCAACCAGTCCCTGGGAGTTGCCGATTTTTTCCTGAATACCGGGGTGATAGCCACTACAGACGGCCGTATTAATTCAGAGAACAAAACCTATTATGCCAGGCCGGGCATCCTGCCCTCCGACTATCCCATTGTTGTCCTGATCAACGAGGGTAGTGCCAGTGGTTCGGAGATTGTTGCCGCCTCGCTCAGGACACATCAGCGTGCCGTCCTTGTCGGAGAGATGACTTTTGGCAAAGGGTTCATCCAGACCATCTTTCCGGTCCAGACCGGTGGGGCCCTGCGGCTGACGACCTCCATGCTCTTGACCCCTGAGGGCATGGAAATCCAGAATGTAGGTATTAACCCGGACCTGAATTTAGCTCCCGCACTGCTTGATTATGAAAAATCAGAGGGCAGCAACCGGGCCATTCCACCTACCCGTGAGACGGGTGCGACCAAGGATGATCCGGCTGTGCAGATCAGTCTTGACATCCTGAAACGTTCATTGCTTCTGCAGGACACCCCGGAAGAGGAACTGGAAGAACTCTCTCCGGAACAGAGCGTCATCAGGAAACGATATAACGGCTTGAAAAAAGCAGTGCAGGAAGTCTCTCCCAGGATGAAGGTGCAAGCGTTTTAGCCCGCTTAGTGCTGCTGCTATCACTCTCATGGAATTAGTAACTGACACGTTACTTTTCAGAGAGCCGGTTGCCGGGAAGTAAGGATCTCACTCTGCTGCGAAAAGCAGCCAACCTAACCTTGCCTTCTTCAATAAAAACATAAAAGACAGGCACCACTACAAGGGTCAGGAAGGTGGCCACCAGTAACCCGAATATGACCACAATTGCCATGGAACTCCACCACTGGCTCGATTCACTGACCCACGAAATCGCCAGATTATGAAAGTCAAACGAAACCCCGGTCACCATGGGCAGCAGGCCGAGGATGGTGGTCACGGCTGTCAACAGTACCGGCCGCAGCCTTGTGGCCCCGGCAGCCACGACCGCCTGGCGCAGTTCAAAACCACGCCGGCGCAGCTTGTTAATGTAGTCGATCAAAACGATGCCGTTGTTGACCACTACACCGGCAAGGGAAATGACCCCCACACCAGACATGATTATACCGAAAGGGGAGCTGACAACGGTCAACCCCAGGAAGGCGCCACCCAGGGAAAGAATTACAGCAGTCATGATTATAAAGGGCTGCGCCACTGAGTTAAACTGCGTAACAAGAACCAGAAAGATCAGAAAAAGGGCGATGGCAAAGGCCTTTGAGAGGAACTCTTCAGACTCCTGCTGGAATTCAAATTCTCCGGTAAAGGTAAGACGATAACCGGGCGGCATGGGGAAATTCTGCAGCAGTTTTTCTGCCTGGGCCCTGGCAACCGGTCCGGGAATCCTGTTTTCATCAACATTGGCCTTGACCGTCACCACCCGTTCGTGATCTATGCGGACAATATCACCCAGCCCGCCTGCGAACTCTATGCGCGCCAGGGTTGTCAGGGGCACCATTTTCCCCGAGGGTGTGGGCAGCATCAACTCCCTCAGGACATCCGTCACCCTGCGTTCGGCGCCTGAAAGCTGCACGGTGATATCGTAATCTTCATCACCTTCACGGTATGTGGAAACTTCCAGGCCGTTGTAGGCGGTCTTTAACGCAGTGCCTATATTGTTGGAGTAGAGACCGAAAAGGGCCGCCTTCTGGCGGTCAATCGCTATGCGTACTGTGGGCGTGCCTTCAACATAGTCATCCCTGATATCTACGACAAAAGGAATGTTGGCTATGAGCTCCCGTATGGTTTTGGCATGACGCCCTAGGATCTCAAAATCATCACCGGCAATTTCAATATTGATCGGGGACCCGGTCGGCGGCCCCTCTTCCTGTTCTGCCACCGTGATTTTGGCGCCTGGAATGTTTTCCACCCGCTGCCGAATCATCTGCATGGATTCGGAACTGGCCCGGACCCTGTCTTCAAGATCAATAAACTGGATGCCGACATGATTCGGGGCGTTGGGGTCGAACATCATGCCGGGTCCGGCCGTTACAACTGACTTGGCATAGATGTATTCAATGTTGCCTATATCGCTCGGTCCGAAAAATTTCCTGCCGCTGCTTTTCTGGTGTTCCTTAGGTTCGTACGAGGCCTTATACTGATCTGCCGTTGATATGGAGTCCTGTGTAACAGCATGGCCGTTCACTGTACTTTCCACCTGGCGCACAACAGAATCCACGTAGTCCAGATCCGCCCCTTCAGGGGTATCGAGGTTCACATACATCGCCTTTGGTTCTATATTGGGGAAAAATTCCACCGGTTTCTCCAGTCCTACGCGCAGAAGCCAGATCTGCACCAGCAGGACAAGGATACAGACCGAGATCAGGCCAACGACAATTTTATGGTTGAGGGCCTGGTGCAGGAATTTCACATAAAATGACAGGATAGGTCCTTCTACGGCAACCGGCCTTTCCCCAGCCCTGGCAATTTCTTCCACACTTATTGCTGCATCACTCCCTGCGGCAACATCTTTGCTGCTTCCCGGTTTGATCTTCATGAAAATTGCGGCCAGGGCAGGATTGATCACCATGGCAACAAAGAGACTGGAAGACAGTGTGACAATGAGGGTCAGGGGCAAATAACTCATGAACTCACCCATGATTCCGGGCCAGAAGAGCATGGGGAAAAAGGCTGCCAGGGTCGTCAGGGTGGAGCCTATGACCGCATAGGCCACCTCGGAAGTCGCCCGCCTGGCGGCCTCGATGCGCGGTACGCCCTGCTCAACATAACGGTAAATGTTCTCCACAATGACAATGGCATTGTCCACCAGCATGCCCAGGGCCAGGGTCAGGCTGAAAAGGACAACCATGTTCAATGTTATATCCAGGACATAGAGTACGGTAAATGAAAGAAGCATGGAAAAAGGGATGGCAAGACTGACGAGGATGGCATTCCTGATCCCCATGGCAAAAAGGATAACAAACACCACGAGAACGAGGCCGGATAGAATATTATTCTCAAGGTCAGCCACCGTGCGCCTGATCTCCTTGGCCTTGTCCATGAGTTTGGTAATTTCGGTCCCCCTGGGCCAGGTTGGCTGCACCCTTGCCAGCAGTTCATCAATGGCATCGGTAATACCAATGATATTTTCACCGGCGCGCTTCTTTACCATGATATTGACCGCTTCCCTGCCGTTAAGCCTGGAGCGGCTCGTTTCATCCTTGAAACCGTCAACCACCCGGGCAACATCCTTTAAATATATGGGCTGGCCCTGGTGGGTACCGACAATGAGATAATAGATCTCATCCGGCTGCTCGAACTCACCTGGAACACGCAGCTGGAAACGTCCGTCACCCAGACGGATAATACCGCCGGAGGTATTTTTATTCTCTCTGGCTACAACATCCTGCAAAGCAAAAATCGGGATATTGTAATAGGCCAGTTTTTCCGGAAAGGCCTCAATCCTGATCTCCCGTTCGATGCCGCCTGTTACCTCAACTTCCAGGACACCCTGGATTGCTTCGATGTCATCCTTGAGGTCATCGGCAATATCCTTCAGACAGACAATGCCGCAGGTTCCTGAAAGCGAAAAAACAACAATGGGGAGTTCGGAGAAGTTGACCTCAAAAACAGAAGGGTCTTCTTCCAGGTCTGCGGGCAATTCATTTTTGGCCTCATCTACGCGGTCCCGGACCTTCTGCAGGGCATCATCAATATCGGTCCCGGTGACAAACTCGATATTGATCGAAGAAAGACCTTCGGAACTGACGGAATGGATTTTTTTGACTCCTGCAAGTCCCTTGAGTTTTTTCTCTATCTCAATGGTGATGGAGGTTTCGATATCCTTGGAGGCAACACCCTTGTAACTGGTGGAGACAAAGACATTGGGGATGGTAATGTCAGGTTCGCTTTCCCGGGGCAGCGCTTTATAGCAATATGTGCCGAATAACAGAATGATAACGGCCAGCACCAGGACACTGACCCGCTGACGTACGGCGGTATCGGATATTATCACCTGGTAATCTCCGCCGGCTTGGTGACGGTCTTAACCACGTTTACTTTCTGCTCTGCATCCACACTCCGCTGACCGACAACAATAACCCGTTGGTCAGGGGCAAGCCCCTCGGTAATCTGGACCTGCCAGCCGTCCAGGATTCCGAGGCCGACTTCCTGAAGTTTTGCAATATTGTTCTCTTCAAGAAATACGAAGTGTTTATCATCGCGGGAGATCACGGCATAGAGAGGAATCGCCAGGGCTTCTAAAAATTCCTCTTTGACTATTTCAACCCTGGCAAACATACCGGGCAGTATTTCTGCTGATTCGTTTGCCACTTCAAGCTCCAGCCTGTAGACCTGGGCCTGTGATTCCGGGGCAAAAGCCAGATAATGCCTTACCGCGGTTATTTTTTTATTGCGCAGGGCTTCAATGATCAATTCAAACCTGTCAATTTTTCGCACTGCAGCTACATCTGCTTCAGGTATGCCGACACTCACCTTGACCCGCCCAATGTCGAGCACCGTGGCCACAGGATCCCCGACCGCAAGATAAAGGCCTTTCTTGGCCGGGAGTTCATTCACAACCCCGGAAATTGAAGATCTGATATAGCACCGTTTCAGCTGCAGTTCGGCAATGGCCAGGTCCGCCTTAAGTGATTCCACCTCTGCCTTGATTGAATCAAATTCCGATTGGGCGATGATTGCCTGATCATTCAGGCCTGACAAGCGCTGCAAATTCGTACGGGCAAGATTGTATGAAGCCTTGATGGAGTTGATTGTATTTTTGTAATCACGGGTATCAAGCCGGGCGATAAGGTCGCCTTCATTCACATGATCTCCTTCCTGCACAACCACTTTTTCAACCATGCCCCTCACTTCAGCAAGGATGTTCAAATCTTCCCACGGCTCAACAATGCCCGGCAGGTTCAGCCTGTCACGCAGCAATGACGGTACCATTTCCTGGACCACCACATTCACCGGAGGTCTTTCCTGGATCACAGCATTACTTTTTTCTTCCAGTATCCTGTTTTTCTCGTTTTTGACCCTGGCACCCAAGCCAACAGCAAACAATATTAAAACCAGAAGAACGAGCAGCGGCAGAAATCTGCCCAAGTTTTTGGGACCTTTCTGCTGCATATTTTTATCGTGCATGTGATATCCCGCATAAAAATAATGAAATTATGAAGAGCTGTGACTTGAAACTGCTTCTCACGGCCAGACAACATCTCGGTGCAGCCAGCCGACAAGTCCATCCGGGTTGCTGACCTTCAGCCAATCACCTCTGGTTTCATCACTATGCAGGACTGAACCGTAATCCAATTGGATAACGACCTCATCCATCAGGCTGGGGCCGCTGCGCAGGTTGCCTTTCCCTACTTTTATGACCACGGTTTCGATGTCGGAGAGCAGGGCAGCGTATACCCAGCCCTTTCTATCTCTGAAATCCTCCACAAGGACCCACTCTCCCCGGCTTTCTAAAAGAGCCAAGGGATAGCCGGGGGGAACCGAGCGCAAAACTTCGGAATCCAGGGTTGGTTCGGAACGAATATTGGCGCCTTTGCCATTCTGGGCAATCCCGGCATAGGCTTTATCATCCTGGCGTGCAACTGCCATGGTTTCCTGTATAGCGGGACTTTCAGCAGATCCGGCTGCACCTGAAGATGGGAACACTTCTGCAGCAGCCTCATTCTTCTGCTGCATTACAGGCTTTACACTCCGGACAGGTTGAATGGCTTTATCCTGTGATATTGCTGCAGCCGCGGCAACCTCCCGGGAAGGAATAACGGTATGCCCGGCAGGCCATATAAGCTCCCGGCTGAGCCAACCCTCCATGCCGCCTGATGTGCTTACTTTATACCAGTCAGTTTGAATATCGCTTAGGTGCAGAACCGTACCGAAATCAATCTGGTGGGCCACTGTGAAATTGAGCCCCGGACCCGACCTGAGATTTACCTTTGATGCATTTACAATAACAGAATTACTCTGGCCCAAAAGAGGTGTATATATCCAGCCTGGCTGGCCGACAAAATCCCTTATACTAGACCAGTTATCCTGTTGGCCAATTACCTGCACTGGAAAGCCGCGCCCCACAGAGCGGATTATTCTGTGTTCCGTTGAAGGCCCGGAACGGACAAACACTCCATTCTGCTTGACACTGGCAAAACCCGAATCAGCATTGATAATGGTAACTGTCGAGGCAGCACCGGCTTCCTCCTGCATGATTTCACTCGAAGAAGCGACACGGACATCATCAGACTCTTCGTCCACCACCGCAAGGACATGGCCTGCTGTTTCCTCTGCGCTTGAAAATTCCGCCTTGCTTAACACCTCCTCCTTCTGCATAAGCACATCCCCCTGCCATTGTCCTGCATAGCTGCTGCCATCGGGCTTTACAACAGTACCCCGCCCGTGCATCAAACCATTCCTGAACTCACCGGTATACTTCTCACCGTCAACAGTGATTTTAGTTCCATGCCCATTGGGCAGGTCATCCTTCCATTGACCGACATATTTTGTGCCGTTTTTATATTTGGCTTCACCCTGGCCGTTGCGTCTGCCATTCTCAAACTGACCGATAAAAACAGTTCCATCAGGATAGGTTATCCTTCCTGGGCCGTGTGGTATATCATTTTGCCACTGGCCAGAATATTTTTTTCCGTCAACTGTCTCCAGGGTTCCCTGGCCTTCACGTACACCATTGGCAAATCCCCCTGCATATTCAAATTTCCCAGCTGCTGAAAGTGTCCCTTGACCATGGGGTTTGTCATCGTGCCAGTCGCCGAGGTATTTTGTACCATCGGGGAAGGTCATAAGGCCCCGGCCGGTTCGAATGCCATTCTGGAACTCACCCACATATCTTCTGCCATCGGGCAGAACTACCGTCCCCTGGCCGTTAACACAGTCTCCCTGCACACAGAGTGCTGCAACTCCCTGGGGCAACAACAAAAACACTGCAACTATCAGGTTGATAAACATCTTCATTCCAATCTCCTCATATCGATAAATTCACACGCTGCCATAGGTAAAATATAATGAAACTCCCCGGTACAAGCCACGGGGTTTGTGATACTACAACAAAACTGAGACAGTATGGCTTTTGTAGATGTAAATACTCATCCAATAAAATAGCACTTTCGATAATGCGCGGCAAGCCGCAGGGTATTTACCCTAGGAGCCTGTCGGAGTATTCCCAATCTACTGCAAAAGCGAGAGAATCGGTTCAAATTTCCGTAAATTTTCTTTAAATAGCGCTGCTATTCGCATCAATTTCCCGAAAATTTGATCTCAATTCCTCAATTTTTCGTTACGATTATAATTCCCCGACAGGCTCCAAGTGACGCCTGCTTTCTGCCGTTGATGAAACCGACAACTGCTTCAGCATAAAAGCAGCAGAGCATTCCAGCGACACTGGCACCAGTGGTAATCCAAAAAAGAAAAAGATGCAGATTTTTTTTCTCGTACAAAAGCAGGTCAAGCACGAAGAGGATCAACCCGAGATGTATTAATGATGACCCAAGACGGACCCAGTAGCCCTTTTTATGGAAATGGAGATTTTTACTTCCCCCCAAAGCCAGAACCAAGACAATTACCTGTAAAACCAGAGAGGTTCCAAGTATCAATAATAAGCTTGTCTTCACCCCGCCGATAACTCCAGCCAGAACAGCACCTGCAACGAGAAGCACCGCAAGCCGGTTCAACCATAGGGTCGGCAACAAACGCTTGGGGACACAGATGCCAAGCAGGAGGATCAAACCCATGATAAACGGAGCAACAAAGGAGTTCATCCTGCTCATATAGGACATTTTTACAGCCGGTGACATCTGATGGATCTGGGCAAATTTAAAATAAAACATGCCATAAATACTGATCAGGGAAATGGCAAACAGCACCAGAACCGTGGCCAGAATCAAATAAAAATCATATGAACTCTTTCGCTGAGTATCTCTTTGTTTTTTCAACATATTTTTAACCGTCGTGTGCAAATGTATTGATCTGTTATTTTATGCCAGGCTCTTACTGAAACGTATGTTCACCGGGAAAGTAAAAAGAGGTCAGAAAGGTAAAAATCATGGCCAGGAAACAGAGAATCCCCAAAAATGAGGTAAAATACCACATGGATTTTTTATTGGCATACAATCTTGTATGCAGATATGTGGAAAATACCGCCCACATCATAAGAGAACTGCAGATCTTCGGGTCCCACCACCAGTTTGGCCCCCATGCCTTAAGGGCCCAGGGATAGCCCAGCAGCATCCCAAGGGTGAGCATGAAAAAACCGAGCTTTGCATACTGGTAGCCCACCTTTTCAACCAGAAGATCCCTTTGGACCAGCATATATACCGATGTAATAAATATTATGGTAATGGCGCTGTAAGAAATAAAAAGCAGCGGTGGGTGGAACCACATGTATTCGGCGTTGTAATAAAAAACCATTTTGGGATACAGCCGCATGAAATAGCCGGCCTTTGCCGTGAGTGATTGACCGGGGCTGTACCAGGGTGCAATTTCAGCAAAAAACCGCGGCAGCGGGGAGCTGAATGGATCCGCGCCAAAATAAAGAATTACAATCTGGGCAGCTAGGAAAAGGTGGAGTAAGGCCCGAAACCGATGGCTCTGCAGGCGAAAATGTACCATGAGCGCCATCATTCCGTAACACATGAACCAGAAATAGTATTTCTCGTTTTCAATCCAGAGCGGTATCTTGTAGCGGGGTGGAGAGGCTGCATTATAAAGCCCCATGCCATAGTCACTGCTTTTATTCATCATTTCAAGCTGGCGGTTAATCCAGACAATGAGATTATCCGGAAGCTCAAGAGGCAGTTTCAGGTAAATCTGCCAGTGAAACCAGCAGATCCACAAAAAACCTGCCATGAATAAAAAATTAATTGCTCCGAGTATTACTGTGGAAGATTTTTGGTACACGGGTTTTGCACAGCAGAGATTTTGAACTGCTGCAAGCACCATAATACCTGCCAGGCTCAACATAATTGCCATAACGACACTTCCACCCAGTGAAAATATTCCAATGGGCAGCATACCCTGCAGTCCTGTTTCCATAGCAGTTGTCTCGGCTGAAAGATTTTTTATTTATGCAGCATTTGCGCAAATCTGCTGCACACTACCAGCAAACATTTTAGCCCTTGAGTGAAAATTCCGCGCCGCTTCAGGTTAATTCATACCCGGAAACGGAGTTTATGCCCTGAAAGGGTAATAACCTGTTGCTGGGAACTGTACATAAATTTTTCAAAGGCATAGCAGGCATCTTCGGGCGGATATTTATCCGGAAATAGTTTATAACTGCAATGTATTATTGATGCTGTACTCTTCAATTTTGCTCATCAAGCCTAATAGTACACAAAGAGAAGACTGCATGAAATGCTTAAATCATCCTGAAAGAGATGCTGTTGCAATTTGCATGGCATGCGGCAAGGGGTTATGCCGGAAATGCGTAAATATCTCTCAAGCTGGTATTGCCTGCCAGTAGAGCTGCGCCAAAACCCTTTCAGAAAAAAATGAGTTGTATGCCAAACAGGCCGCCCATTTAAAGAACATTAAACGCTTAAACCTGTTGGGCTCTTTTTTCTCAATAGGCATGGGCGTCCTGTTTATATATTTTGCCTCCCAGGGGTTCGGGCTGGTCTATAATTTTGTATTTCTGCTGGGTGGAGGTTTTTTAGTGTATGGTATTGTGGCGCAGATTGTGAATATGGTTATATTTTTTAATGATAAGGACAAAAAGCTCTAGTTAGTGTTCGAGTATACCTTAATCCAACTAATTATTTAAATTGGAGCGACACATGGAAAAAAATATGGGTGAGTCTGACAGAATTTTTCGTTTGGCAGCGGGCCTGGCCATTATAATTATCGGTTTGGTAGCAAAAAGCTGGTGGGGTATTATCGGTATCGTGCCCCTTGCAACAGCAGCTCTTGGTCATTGTCCAGCGTATCTTCCTTTGGGAATGAATACCTGTAAGCTTGACAAAAAATAACTTATGCAGGTGTCCCGGGCATGCAATTCCTGTAATTGTTCCAGCAAAGCTTATTTGCCCTGGATAGGCCTTTGAGACGAGGCAAGCGTCAGTGCAATCTCTGCCAGGATGTCTTCCAGGTTGGCATAACCAGAAAGTTCAGCGCCATACTTCAGCAGATTTTCCCGGGCTTTGACAGCCATGCTGACTGCTGCCTTCATATTTTTGTTTTCTGTATGAATTTTCATGCCGGCCACCAGGATTAATCCCTGCAGGGCCTTACGCCTGTCACCCTCTGCGTCTTTCCACTCCGACTCCAGGAGTTCATGCATTTCAAAATAGAGTGCCAGGTCCCACAATATTGGGGCCTGCTGCAAAACCTCCTTACATTTTCTCTGTTCCATGATTGCATAGGCTTCTTCATATTTTGCCAGCCTGTCCGTTACATAACTTGCATAACCCGGTTCAAGCTGCTGCTGCAGGAATACATTTCCACATCTTTGAAATACCGATGTATCTTTTACTGCCAGGGCCTGGAGAAAAGATTTTGACAGATTATTGCGAATATCACGAGCCAACCGGCTATTGAAGGGGTCAAAATGGAATGGTTTCACTTTTATTTTCCGGCTATCTTTTGGAAACCGGCAGAATATCTTCAAAGGGAATGACACCTTCACGGATGGGCACCAGCCTGTCCCCGTCAAAACCGATAATGGTTGAGCCAACGATCCCGGATGTTCTGCCGCCATCAAAAATCATATCAATCTGACTGCCGAACTGGACCTTCACCCCCTGGGCATCGACAGCTGCCGCCCGCCCGGATATATTTGCACTGGTCGCTGTTACAGGCCTGCCATAAGCTCGCAGCAACTGCCGGGCAAAGGGATGGGAAGACTGTCGTACTCCAACTGTAGAGGTTCCCGCAGTCAACAGGGTCGGCAGGTTCACTTTTGCCTGAAAAATAAGGGTGAGCGGCCCTGGCCAGAATTCTTCCATGAGTGGCTCATAAAGGCTGGGAACATTCTGCACCAGGGACGATAATGATTCCCTGTCGTCCACCAGGGTCAGGATAGGCTTGTTGATGTCTCTTTGTTTCAGAGAAAAAAGAAGGTTCAGGGCCAATGGGTTTAATGGATCAACCGCAAGTCCGTAATAGGTCTCTGTCGGGAAAGCAACAACTCCTCCTCCATGCAAAACAGCAACAGCCCTGCTCAGGTCCGCCATGGAACAGGGCTGGTAACCAACAGTTTGGCTGACGTGTCGGTATTGTTTCATCAGGACTTAACGGCTCTGCAGCTTCTTGTTCTTATTTTCCACCTGCTGCACCATTTCCCTCTTAAAGGCTACGAGTTTGGCGGCAAGCTGTCTGTCATGCAGAGCCAGGATACGGGCTGCAAACACTGCCGCATTTTTTGCCCCGGCCTTGCCAATGCCCATGGTGGCAACAGGCACCCCCGGCGGCATCTGGACTGTGGAAAGCAGCGCGTCAAGGCCATTCAGGGAAGAGGCGTCAAGGGGCACACCAATGATTGGAATATTTGTGTGGGCCGCAAGAACTCCTGCCAGGTGAGCGGCCATACCCGCTCCGGCAATGATAACCTGCAGGCCTCTTGATGCTCCATTCTGGGCATAAGCACTTGCAGCATCAGGAGTACGATGTGCTGAATTAACAGATATTTCATAAGGAATTCCCATGGATTGTAGAAAATCGGCTGCTGCCTGCATAACAGGCAGATCTGAATCACTGCCCATAACAATGCCGACCTGGGCCTTATTGTTACCTGTTTTTTTTGTTTTTGTATGGTGTGCCGCTTTGGCACCAATATCTGTGCGATAAAAACTGCCGGGCCATTTAATCATGGCAACTGTTTTATACGCTTTGCTGATCGCATCATCCAGATCATTGCCAATGGCAGTGATGCCGAGTACCCTGCCACCTGCAGTAACTACCTTTTTGTTCTTCAGGGCGGTTCCTGCATGAAAGACGACTACAGACTCCTGTTTTGCAGCTTGTGGTAATCCGGCAATTGCTTTTCCCTTTGCATAGGCCCCCGGATACCCCCCCGATGACATAACAACGCATACTGTGGGCCGTGGGTCGATATTTAATTTGATCTTGTGCAGTTGACCGTCTAAAACAGCCTCGACTATATCAACCAGGTCGGTCTGCAAACGCATGAGAAGCGGCTGGGCTTCAGGGTCACCAAATCGGCAGTTGAATTCAACTACCCTGGCCTTGCCCTTTTTTATCATCAGGCCGGCATACAGGATTCCTTTGTAGGGTCTTCCTTCCTTGGCCATGCCTTTTACAGTCGGGATCATTATCTTTTTCATGATCTGTTTTTCGAGGGCCGGAGTAACAACCGGAGCAGGAGAGTAGGCCCCCATGCCGCCTGTGTTCGGTCCCTTGTCATCATCAAAGATCGGTTTGTGGTCTTGGGAAGTGGGCAGCGGCAGTACTGTTTTACCGTCAGTAAAGGCCAGAAAAGATGCCTCCTCGCCGCTCATGAAATCCTCAACAACAACCCTGTTGCCGGCGCTGCCGAATGCCTTATCCTTCATGATCAAATCAATGGCATCCACGGCCTCCTTGATTGTTCGGGCAACTATTACACCCTTGCCGGCTGCAAGCCCGTCCGCCTTGATGACCACCGGCGCGCCGCTGCGCTCTACATATTCAATTGCCCTTTCACGTTTACGGAAAACAGTAAAACCGGCTGTCGGGATGTCATGGTCCTGCATGAATTTCTTGGTGAATACCTTGCTGCCCTCAAGTATTGCCGCTTTTTGCGAGGGGCCGAATATGCGCAATCCCCTCTTTGTAAAGGCATCGACAACTCCTAATGTCAATGATGATTCGGGGCCGACCAAGGTAAGGTCTATCTTGTGTTTTTTTGCAAAACCGACAAGCCCCTTCACATCTGTTGCACCAATGGCAACACACTCCGCCAGTTCATTGATTCCTGCATTTCCCGGGGCACAGTAAATCTTTGACACCCGCGGGCTTTGATCCAGTTTCCATACCAAGGAATGCTCCCTGCCGCCGGAACCGATTACCAGTATTTTCATGGCCCAAATCTCCTTTTAAATCTTTTCATTCTGTCACACCGGACAAATACATTTATATAGCAGTTTTTACCCTGCCCAAGCGTTGAACTTCACCTGCTGTAGCACTGTCTTATATTCCGCTACAATAAACCACCACAACGTAGTATAAGTATTTCCCCCTAAGAGATGATAGGGTATTATGAGTTTTTTCCTGTCCAGTATCTAAAATGTAAACCTACCTTTATGCTTCAAATTTTGTCAAGATATTGTGATTATTGAATCATTCGCAAATATAAAAAAATTGCACTTTTTGTCTTGACATCCATTAGTTATATTTCTATCATAGTGCCGCTAAATGAATAATCATTCAGATTCAGGTTTGCTTCATCAGCCTATACTGACCAACCTGTTTTATGCTGTAATTATTAATGAAAAGTTCTGACAAACACGAGAAAATAATTCGAGCTGCAGTTAAAGTTTTTGCAAAAAAAGGCTTTTTCAGCGCCAGAATTTCCGATATTGCCAAAGCCGCCAAAGTAGCTGACGGCACAATTTATCTCTATTTCAATAACAAGTTTGACATTCTCATCTCTGTATTTGATGAAGAAATAGGTAAATTTATCGCACAAACCAAAAAACTTGTTGACCAGGAAGAGAATCCCCAGAAAAAAATTGAGGTTTTCGCCCTCAAGCACCTTTCCATGGCCAAGGAAAACAAAAGCCTGGCTGAAATCATACAGATGGAACTGCGTCAGAGTCACAAGTTGATCAAGGAATACCGCAAAACCATCTTCAGCGAGTATGTTGATATCATCTCCGCCATCATCCGCCAGGGTCAGTCAAAAGGCATTTTCCGCAAAGATGTAAAACCCGGCATTGCCAAAAGGGCTTTTTTCGGGGCCCTGGACGAAATGACCAGGCTCTGGGTGTTGTCGCCCAAACCTCCCTATGATATCGAAGATACGGCGAAACAGATCAGCAACATTTTTCTGCAGGGTATTAATGCCGCTTAAGCATTACCTCCAACCTGCCCGACGTCTCAATTACCCCCCATCCCATAGAAACAGCTGACATCTTCCAGCAGCCGGTGACTTCGCCCAGACTGCAGATTTCACCAGTCAAGGTGGAGGACAGGCAAAATATACGGTGTGCGCTATACATTAGTATGTGAAAAACCCTGGAGCAGGCTATATGAATTTATCGGCTGCCCCGAAGGGTGCCTGGTTTTGAAAAACTTTACTATGTATTTGCACAAACTGTAAATTTTTCAATAAATCAAAACGTACTGGCACAAATCATTTAGGCAAAATACCTGCAGAATGTTTCATGAAATCTGCTGGCTAATCATTTTCCGGGGCAGCAATATTAATTATTTCAAATTCACGAATGCCGCCCGGGGTGACAACCTTTGCTTCATCACCCACCTCTTTCCCCAATATGGACCTTCCCAGCGGAGATTGTATTGATATAATACCATTTTCGACATCAGATTCCTCGGGCCCCAGAAGTTGATAGGTAACCTCAATATCCTCATCCAGGTCCAGCATGGTTACAACAGTCCCAAAAACAGCTCTGTTACAGCTTACTTCGGAACAGTCGATAACCTCAGCGCGACTCAGTTTATCTTTCAATTCCAGAATCCTGCCTTCAACATGGCCCTGACGCTCTTTAGCAGCATGATATTCCGCGTTTTCCTTTAAATCGCCATGCTCGCGTGCCACTTCAATAGCACGTATGACATCGTGACGTTCCCTGCGCTCCAGGTTTTCCAGTTCTTTTCTGAGCCTGTCAAAGCCCATTCTTGAAATGGGCATTCTTTCAATCATTTTATTATTCCCCTATTATTTCTAGTTTGTTGTTAAAACCTGTACATCACTGACAAAAACGCCTCCTTTTGGTCGTACACATCCAAATCAAGATATCCGAAGGAAGCACTTAGTGTATAATTCTTAGCTATTTCAAAATTGAGGCTTGCCCTTAATTCGTGCAGATCATTGTCGTCTGAATCATACCCCAGAGAATACAACATGGTATAATAACTGGGAACCCCTCTTGCAAGGGTATCATCCGACAACTGATGTTTAAAGTAAAAAGAAAATCGTGTAATCCAATAATTCTGGGGAGACCAGTATGGATGATCCTTAGATGCAAAACCGTCATCTGATGGGGCTCCAGGTTTCTGTCCCTCATGGGAGTCATAAAAATCGTAATTATAGGTTATTTGCAGCTGAGTCGGCTCCGGCAGGAGAATATATGAGGCCCATAATGTATATATTTGCGTCCAGTTGTCATCTGAATAGTCAATAAAATCATAATGTCCCCCAAGAAGTAGGCGGGGGAAAAGATCAAACATAAGCTCGATCTTATAGTTTCGTTTTTTTATATTTCTCTTCAGGCTGGCAATTGTGTCAGCCACGACATCCTGCTTTGCTGAGAAGACAGCCCTCATTTCGTCGGCAATCTTCCCTGTAAGTGCACCATATAAGAGAGGGGTGTCATCGTAGCCGTTTTCCAGTTTTTCAAACCCGCCGCCAAGGGATAACCCCAGCGTCTGTGTCAGCTTTGCGTCATATGCCAACATGGTACGCCAACCCAGTACAGACTCACTATCCCTGTTTGACTCGTAATCAATTCTGGCAACATCCAGCCCCCACTCATGGTCGGTGGTCTGGAAATACTTCCCTCCCCCTCTGACCACCTTTTGCCTGACGGACTTATATCCATTCCAACCGTCATCATCCAGCATGGTATAGGATAGAAAAACCTGGGGTCTGCGTTTCAGGTTATTTCTCTGAACAGCATCTGCAAGTCCCGGAAAACCTGCATTTTGCTCTTCAAGTTCGCGGTAGAGAGACGCCTCGGCGCCGAGTCGCTCAAGCTTGCTGTACAAACCGGCAAGATCATAGAGTAAAAAATCATTGTCGCCGTATTCCTCCATGAGATTTTCGAGCTTATTTGCGGCATGATAATACTCCCTGCGCATAACGGAACGTCTGACCGACAGCTCTTTATTGAATCTGTTCTGCCAGCGGTATAATGCATAATGCTCAGCCGCTATTGCATTAACAACCTGGCCCTTTGATGATAAGTCAATTGCATGGGCCGGTGACATGACAACCTGTGAAAGGCTGGGATGTGTTCCGTCAGCAACAGTAATCACTTTCCACCAGGAACTCCTCGTTGAGGAGAGATCAACAGCTAGGCCCTGTTCCTGAATTTTTTCCTCCAGGGTTTCTTCAACCTCTGGGTAAACTACGGATTCATACTGGGAAATGGAATCTTTCCATAGCTTCATTTCCCATAGAATACGGGCTCTGAGCAGTGAAATATCCGGGCGGCCAGGATTATCTGCAAGTATCATTTCAGTCACGGCAAGAGCTTCCTGAAAACTTCCTACCCTGGCCAATAATTCAGCCTTTTGCGAAAGAAACCAGGTATTTTCAGGATAGTCACCCAGAAACTGATCCAGGAGCTCGAGTGCGGTAATATATTTACCCTGTTTAATGTGTGCATCAGCAAGCAGGAGTTTTGGCATTAATGAATAAGGTGTTTTGCCTGCTGCTTTTTCAGCTGCTTGACGCTGCCCGGAAATATCCTTGTACTTTCGGTATAATGTTGCCAGGGCCAACTGTCTGCCAAAGTCCTGGGCCCCGTAACCTCTTGCTTTATCCGCACTTTCATCTGCTTTGTCATTCTTGCCCCAGGCCCGATATATCTGCTCCAGTAAAACCAGAAGTTCAAGTTCCAACACATGACTATTTTGCAAACCAAGGACAATTTGTTCTGCTTCTGCATACTCCCCGGCATAAAGATAATTTTCAGCCATATGCTTACGTATGCGGACATCGGGTGCTTCATTGCCGGAATAATCAGGCACTGTTCTATTGTTTCTTTGTTCGGGCAACAAGGCTTCAGCCTGTCTGTACAGCTCCACCGCCAATTCATACTCTCCGGCGGCTCCATACATTTCAGCCTGGAGAAACTCTTTCTGCCATTCCCAATTTGCCTTTCTGGTGTCGCCCTGGTGCGATTCACTTATCTCAAGTTTAATTGCTTGAAGCCAGATTTCACTTTCGCCTATACGACCGGTTTCTAGGAAGAGATAAAACAGGGCCTTGAGAATAGGCATTCTATACTCTTCACGCACCAGGGCTGTACGAAGAGTTTGTTCAGCCTCATACAACAAATCCAAATTCTTATATGATTCTGCAATACCCAACCAGGAACGGATACGGAAATGACGCACGGCTTCATCGTTCTGTGCGGATGTCTGCTCTAATATATTTCCATAGCGTGCAACGGCTCTACTCAAATAGCCGGATGCCCTGTAGGCTTCAGCAAGGAGAATTTTCAACTCCAGATCTTCATTAATCGATGAGGAAGTCTGCTGATATCCGGCATGAAAGACTGCTGCGTCAAGCAATCCCATTTGTGCCGCCAAAGCAATCACATCATGTCTTATTTCATAACTGTTTGGCTGCAGCATCAGCAATGTTTCGTAATCCTGTAGTCTATGGGCCGGCAGATTAAGTTTTTCGGCAAGTGAGGCCCTGGCCTCGAGGCAGGGGATATTCCAGCAATCGTACTCAGAGAGTTCCGAGAAGTAATCCCGACTCAGCAACAATTCTTCTCTGCTGAGGTAAAGGATAGCCAATTCCTGCGTTATAAAATTATCTCCAGGATCAAGCTCGTGCATTTTATGCAGGATTGCCAACAGTTCATCCTCCTGCTCCAATTGCAGAAACAATTCAGCCATGGACCGATATGTGGATAAATCATCCCCAACAATATCAGCTAAAAACCCCACCATTGAAAGAGTGCCTTCGTTTTCCCCTATGGCAATTAAATCATTTGCCAGGGCCGCAAGAATTTCATGGTCTGGGGGGGAGATTTCCAGCAGTTGCCGGTAGAATGGTACGGTTTCCCGGTAGAGCCCGGCCGCTATATGATTGCGGATAGTTTGCTTCAGCTTTGCAGTTTGCCTCTGATCGTCTTTGGAGTAATGGTCCCGAAATGTTGCCCGGGTTTGTCTATTCTTCTCCATGGTTGCATTGATGCCCGCAAGCTGTTGCCTGACCTCATGATCATCGGGATAGTGCTCGAGATGTTTTTCATAGTAAATCAGAGCTTTGCCATAATCTCCAACCTTTTCATACGTTTCCCCAAGGTGTGCAGACAATGCAACTTTATCCGGACTTTGAGCCAATATTGTCTGAAGGTGCGTTAGAGATCTGTCCAACTGCTCCGTATTTTCATAATACTCGGCCAGAAATATGTTGGCCTCAAGATTATCCGGTTGCCGCGCCAGAACACGCTCCCAATATGTGAATGCCTGCTGTTCAAGCCCAAGGCGCTCATAAGTTTTGGCCGTTTTATACAATATCTCAAACTCGACATCTTCATTCCTGGACAAAATAGTGAGGTGAACCCTGGCCTTATCATAATTTTCAGTTTCATATAATAGAAAGGCGAGATAACGCCGCACCCCTCTATTCGTTGGTTCCTGCCGGGTCAATTGCTCAAGATAAGGCAGGGCCTCTTTTTTTTTATCCAGCTTAATCAATCCTTCTACCAGTCCAGCTAAGGCTGTCTGATCAGTTGGATTTTTCTTGTATACCCTCTTAAAAAGCCCCACTGCCCTTTCATACTGGGCCATCTCCCACATGACTTTGCCGAGGGAAATAATAAACAAGGTGCTGTCTGGTTCTGATTCAATGAGGAGTTCAAGGAGTTTACCGGCTTCATCCCAGCGTTTTAAATATATTAAGAGCCTTGCATATTCCCAGCGCGCTTCTTCAAGATTGCTTTTCAAAACCAGCAGGCCATCGTACTGATGCAGTGCTGAGTCAAAATCTCCCTGCAGGGCACTTTTTCTGGCCTTATCCCAGAGCACCTTCCATTGCGGGACCTCTTCGCCGTCAACCACGATCTTCTGCTCCGGCAGAAGGTCATGTGGTGTGATCGTGAAAAGCTGCGCATGACTCGCCTGACCTGACAGGCATTGGAGCAAAACTGCCAGAACTGCGAGGTAAGCTTTTCCTGTAATATTCAATGGTTCAATTAACTTCAGTAGTTGTTAAACTTGTTTATGAATGGCAAAGGTCAGTACAGGGTGCCACTGGTAAATACAGATATGCAAGGAAATAATCTCAAGGAGATCCGACTATTTAGCTTTATCCTTCTTCAAACTTATCTTGCCCGAAAAAATTTCTTATATCAGGCACTTCCTGTTCAAGATATTTTTTCATCTTTTTTAACAGGTTCACTTCAATCTGCCGAACCCGTTCCCGTGAAATACCGAAAATATCGGCTATGTCCTGAAGAGTTTGGGGCTCATCGCTCAGCAATCTGGTCTGCAGAATCATCTGCTCTTTATCATTAAGGCTCTTCTTCATTTCATCTAAAATTGCAGCCATACGCTCCTTGATCTCCCTGCCGGCCACAACTTCTTCAACACTTGGCCCCCCATGGGGCAGAAAATCCTTCTGTTCATCATCGGAATCCTCTCGCACCGGGCTTTCCAGTGACACATCCCAGTTGTCCATTCTCTGGCTCATTTCAATGACCTCATTCTCCTTAACATGCAGTCGTTGTGCCAGCAACTTAGTATCCGGCTTAAAGCCTTGGGATTCAAGTAATTTTCTTTCCTTATTAAGGCTGAAAAACAGCTTTCTTTGTGCCTGGGTGGTGCCGATCTTTACCATGCGCCAGTTATCCATGATGAACTTGAGAATATAGGCCCGGATCCAATACGCGGCATAGTAGGAGAATTTGACTTCCCGAAAGGGATCAAATTTTTTCGCTGCCTGCACAAGGCCGACATTCCCCTCCTGGATAAGATCTAAAAAGTTCTGCATCCAGTACTTCTGAAAATCCATTGCCACCTTGACCACGAGCCTCAGGTTTGAGGAAACTAGTTTGTAGGCAGCCTCGGGGTCGCCTGTCTCATTATAACGTACTGCCAACTCTTCGGTTTCTTCCCTGGACAAGAGAGGGAACTGGCTGATCTCCTGGAGATAGCGCTGCAAACCGGTATGACTTACCACAGGAAGATTCTTGTCTTCCGGCATGCTTACCAGCTGTTGTGGTACTCTGGCTTGTTTTTTATCCTTACTCTTTTTTCCCATGGGCCCACATTCTAATAAAAGAGCCTGAAAGGTCAATCTCTTTCCTTGCCTGTTGAACTACGGATTTCAGGTCACAATATACCCCGTTCGTTGCCGGAGCTAATACCATGCCGGATATGTATAGACTGAAAAAGCCCTGAACCCATCATGGGACCTGGTAAAATAGACGAATTACCAGCGCAATACCCACAAGCCCATCACTCTAGTCAGGGATGACAATATCTGTTTCGCCTCAACGTTTCTGTATATTTACTGTTTTCTTCTTGTATCATTTATGCTAAAAGTGTTCGCCTGCCTACAAAGGCCATCTGGCAGTTATTTATAAGTTCTTGGCAGATGGCACAGGAATAGTTATGTAATACCTCTATGGAAAATATCAGAAACTTTTGCATCATCGCCCATATTGATCATGGGAAGTCCACCCTTGCCGACAGGTTTATCCAAACCTGTAAAATGGTGAGTGAAAGGGAATTCCGTGACCAGCTTCTCGATGATATGGACATTGAACGGGAAAGGGGCATTACCATAAAAAGCCAGACAATCTGCCTGCCATACCAGGCAAAAAACGGTAAGGAATACATTCTTAACCTTGTCGATACGCCCGGTCATGTCGATTTCAGCTATGAAGTGTCACGGGCCCTGGCATCCTGTGAAGGAGCGCTGCTGCTCATCGATGCCGCCCAGGGCGTTGAAGCCCAGACCCTTGCAAACCTTTACCTGGCCATGGAGACCGACCTGGTCATCATTCCGGTCATTAATAAAATTGATCTGCCGGCAGCCGATCCCGAGGCCGTTGCGTTACAGGTTGAGGAGGATCTGGGTCTTGACCCTGACCATATTTGTCTCTGTTCTGCCAAGACAGGCAAAGGGGTTGAAGAAATCCTGGAAGCTGTGGTCAACCTGCTTCCTCCGCCAGAGGGGGACCCCAAAAAACCCCTTGAAGCGCTCATCTTTGATGCCCGCTATGATGCCTTCAGAGGCACAATCATCTCCACCAGGATTTTTCAAGGCAGCATCAAACCCGGTGATATTATCCGTTTCATGTCCAATGATGCTGTCCACAAGGTTGAGGAGGTCGGACTCTTTCGGCTCACAAAAGAACCCCGGAAAATGCTCAGTGCAGGCGAGGTGGGTTATATCATTGCCGGCGTCAAGAATGTCGGCGAGACCAGGAACGGTGACACCATAACCCATAAGGCCAACCCATGCCCCAAGCCTCTCCCGGGATTTAAGGAAGTTAAACCGGTTGTTTTTTCCTCAATTTATCCGATCTCCACAGACGATTATGAGGACCTGGTAGTAGCCCTTGAAAAACTCAAACTTAACGATGCTTCCCTGACCTACCAGAAGGACTCTTCAACAGCGCTGGGCTTTGGTTTCCGCTGCGGTTTTCTCGGGCTTCTGCACTTGGAAGTTGTCCAGGAAAGACTGGAGCGTGAGTTTGATATTTCCCTTATCCTCACAGTGCCGACCGTCCTCTACTACTTTTATCTCCAGGACGGCACAAAGCTTGAAATCGACAATCCGGCTTATTTTCCTGATCCTTCCAAGATTGCCAAGACTGAAGAGCCCTACATCAAGGCTGTCATTCTCTTCCCGGAACGCTATATGGGTCCTGTCATGAACCTGTGCATGGAGCGTCGGGGGGTGAATAACCACTACCACTACCCTTCTCCCGGGCGTATAGAATTCAACTGTGATATGCCTTTGGCTGAAGTTATCTACGATTTTTACGACAAGCTCAAATCCATCACCCAGGGCTATGGTTCCTTTGATTATGACCTTGGAGATTACCGGGAGAGTGACCTTGTCAAGCTTGATATTCTTGTCAACGGCGAAAGAGTGGATGCCCTCTCACAGCTGGTGCATAAATCCAAGGCAAGGGAACGGGCCCTGCATGCCTGCGAGCGCCTTAAGGAAGAGATCCCCCGCCATATGTTCAAAATAGCCATTCAGGGGTCCATTGGCTCTACCATCGTGGCCCGGACCAATGTCGCCGCCCTGCGAAAAGATGTGACCGCCAAGTGTTATGGCGGCGATATTACCAGAAAACGAAAACTGCTTGAAAAGCAGAAGGCCGGCAAGAAGCGCATGAAAACGGTGGGTAACGTTGATATTCCCCAGCAGGCCTTTCTGGCCGTCCTTAAATCAGAGCAGAGTTAATCAGCCCGGCGACAGGCAAACCTTTTCGACAAAATGCATGACATCATAGAAGTCGAGGTCTTTAATAAGCTTTTCAATTCCATTGCCGAAGAGATGGGTATAATCCTTGCCCGTTCCTCTTTCTCGTCAAATATTAAAGAACGCCGGGATTTTTCCTGTGCAATATTTGATGCCGGGGGAGAGCTGGTTGCCCAGGCCGCGCATATCCCGGTGCACCTTGGGGCCATGCCCATGACCCTTGCAGCGGTTCTTGCCGAGATGGTCATTACCAACGACCCATACCGGGGCGGCAGCCACCTGCCTGATATCACCCTGATCGAACCGGTTTTTTACTCTTCCCCTGATCATAGTTCAACGGCCCCCCTTTTTTATGTGGTCAATCGTGCGCACCATGCTGATGTGGGTGGTAGAAATCCCGGTTCCATGGGATTGGCCTGCTGCCTCGAGGAGGAAGGATATATTATCGCTCCCACGCTTCTCTATGCCCAGGGCGTCCATAATGAACAATTCATAAATGACTTTCTGCGCAATGTAAGAAATCCGGAAGAACGTTTGGGCGATCTTCGGGCCCAGACTGCATCCCTGGCCCGCGGCAGAATGCGCCTCAATGATATTCTTGAAAAATATCCTGTTAAGCATATCTTCTTCATACTTGATGAGCTCAAAAAGTATGCAGAGCGGTTGATGCGGAATATCATCGAGCAGTTACCGAACGGGCGCTATTCTTATACTGATTATCTTGATGATGACGGCAGCGGTTCAGTGCCCGTACCCATAACAGTCGACCTTGCAATAGGTGATACAGCCATCATCGCTGATTTCAGGCGCAGCAGTGATCAGACTGCTACACCTGTCAATTCGGTCAAGTCTGTGGTCATGTCGGCAACAGCCTATGTCTTTC
This sequence comes from uncultured Desulfobulbaceae bacterium, assembly GCA_947259115.1. GTDB lineage: Bacteria > Desulfobacterota > Desulfobulbia > Desulfobulbales > BM004 > BM004. Next base: position 80,915 of record CAMYKS010000023.1, read on the forward strand.
AATGCCTTGTCGGCGAGGGACACCCCATTAACCAAGGATCATACAGGCCTCTGCAGATCAAGACCCGGCAGGGCTCCATTGTTGATGCCAGCAGCCCTGCACCTGTAGCAGCCGGCAATGTGGAAACCTCACAGAGAATTGTTGATGTCCTGCTTGGAGCCCTGGCTCAAGCAGTTCCTGAACTGATTCCCGCAGCCAGTTGCGGCAGTATGAACAACATTGCCATCGGGGGGAAAAAGAACCACGCGGGCCGGGAATTTTCCTATTATGAAACAATCGGCGGCGGCATGGGAGGACGCCCGACAAGTAATGGGCTGAACGGCATCCACACACATATGACCAACACCATGAACACCCCCATCGAGGCCCTGGAGCATACTTTTCCTCTTCTGGTTGAACAGTATGGCCTGCGTTATGGCTCCGGCGGAAAGGGCTTGCACAGGGGTGGAGATGGTATAATCAGGTCGTACAGATTTTTAGAAAAAGCCCACGTCGCGCTTCTTACCGAGAGAAGAAAACTGGCGCCCTATGGTTTGGCCGGCGGCCAGAACGGGCTGAAAGGAAAAAACGAACTGACACGGGGAAAAAAGAGAAGAAAACTGGCAGGCAAGCTGGTATTTGAAGCTGAAGCAGATGACCTACTGGTTATCAAAACTCCGGGAGGAGGAGGGTGGGGACGGACCACCGGGTAAGATGGCCCGCCGCTCATATGAAACTAAAATGTTTTACCGGGGACCATCAATCAGGCAAGAGCGCAATTGCTTTTTTGCTTCATAATGGTCTGCATTTCCTGCTTGGTGAGACTAGTGTTCTCAGCCTTGAGCATGTAGACGACGCAGTCTTTACAGATATTGAAAGCCTTTCTGTAGTCGTCCATCTCGCTGGCAATTTCCCAGCAGGACAAGTCGGGACGTTTTCTTGCCGGACAATCTTCCGTCCCCTCACATTTCATGATTTCCCAACAGGGCAAGTCGCTATTTGGTACCATTCACAATCCCCCTTGCTTAAAGTAACCACCAAATTGAAACCTAACTATGTACTTTTACCTATACCCAAAATACTGAAATCTCGGCGAATGTTTAAATTAACCACTAAACAAGAAAGCTGTCAAGAGCTTGTAAAAGATTATCTCTACCCATTCCGGTTTTCGCTGAAAAAAGTAGCCTGTCAGACTTAGCCACCCCAAAGCCGGCATCAAGAATGGCCGCGTTTTTGCTGCGCTGATTGCCCGAAAGTTTATCTGCCTTGGTATAGACCAGCAAAAAGGGCACACCATTGCTCCGGAGCCAGTCCACCAACTGCATGTCGCCAATTTTGGGTTCATGCCGCAGATCCACTATGACAACCACACATTTTAAATTTTCCCTGATTTCGAGGTACTCGGTTATCAGATCCTGCCAGGAAGCCTGCATTTTTTTAGAAACCCTGGCATAGCCATACCCAGGCAGATCAACGAGATAGATACTGTTATCCAGCAGAAAAAAGTTGAGGCTCTGGGTCTTGCCCGGCTTACCGCTGGTCTTTACCAGGTTTTTGCGCTTGATGAGCCGGTTTAACAGACTTGATTTGCCGACATTTGAACGGCCGGCAAAAGCAATTTCGGGGAGTTCCGGGGCCGGAAGCTGCTTGACATCAAAGACGCTTGTCAGAAAACTTACATCTGCAAAACTCTGGCTGGAAATATCCGTCACTGTTGTAGATACCTTGTGGTTTTAGGAACGCCGGCACAGCACGCCATCAAAATGATCCTAGATTACCTTGTTGAGGCCATACTCAATGATGCCCTCGGCCCCGCTTCTAATGAGCTTTGGTATCAACTCACGCACCTGATGCTCTGAAATAACCGTTTCCACCGAATACCAGTCCGTATTGTAGAGATTGGCAACGGTTGGTGCATTCAAGCTGGGTAGTAATGAGATAACCTCGTCGAGCCGGCCGGCGGCAACGTTCATCTTCAGCCCAACTATTTTGTCAGCTCTGAGCGCGCCCTGCAGCAGCAGAACAATATTTTCAATCTTTTCCCTTTTCCAGGGATCCTCCCAGGCTTTTTTATTGGCAATGAACTGTGTATTTGAAGTCATCATCTCGTAGATGATGCGTAAACCATGGGCCCGGATAGTGCTTTCCGTTTCAGTCACCTCTACGATGGCATCGGCCAGACCTGAGACAACCTTTGCTTCCGTGGCTCCCCAGGAAAACTCAATCTCAACGTTAATATTTTTTTCAGCAAAAAAATTACGGCTGTAATTCACAAGTTCTGTGGCTACCTTTTTGCCCTCAAGGTCTTCAAGTTTTTCAATTTTTGAATCCCCAGGGACCGCAACTACCCAGCGGGTCGATCTCTTGCTGACTTTTGAATAGATCAGGTCGGCAACTACAACAACATCGGATCCGTTTTCAAGTATCCAGTCTTTGCCGGTGATACCGGCATCAATTACACCCTGTTCAACATAACGTGACATTTCCTGGGCCCGGCAGATGGAACATGCCAGTTCGTCATCATCAATCTCAGGGAAATAGCTGCGCCTGGAAAGCTTGATCCGCCAACCAGACTTCTCAAACAGCTCAATAGTTGCCTTTTCAAGGCTGCCTTTGGGAATGCCTAATTTCAATACGCTCATTTCTTATATACCTCTCCGGGATCAAATACGGCCTCGCCAATTGTTGCAAATCCTGCCTCCGACACCTGCCTGAAAAAACAGCTGCGGTACCCTGTATGACATGCTGCACCGCCAAGCTGTTCAACCTGGAATACAACCGTATCATCATCACAGTCCACAAGTATTTTTTTGATAAGCTGCAGGTGTCCTGAGGTTTCGCCTTTCAGCCATAGTTTATTCCTTGAACGGCTCCAATAATGGGCCTTGCCAGTTTCCAAGGTCTTTTGCCAGGCAAGATCGTTTATATAGGCCAGCATCAAAACTTCTTTTGTCTTAAAGTCCTGGACAATTGCCGGTAACAAACCGTTGCCCTTTTCAAATTGTAAGGTTGGCATACCATCCTCTTCTATGGCTAATTCTTCCGAGTCAATGCTGCCGTTTTCGCCATCCATAAAATGGACTACACATGCAGTACGGAATTTACAATATTCCTTCGGGTGTGTACAGCATCCATTCTCTCCATTAACTTTCTCATTATACTTTTCACAAAAAAGATCCATGATTTTTATACTATCTTCATATTTTTGAACAAACCTGCGTCTGCCCAAAAATTTCATTTTTTTCTATACGCGCTGCGAAGGGCGACACGGTAGCATATTTCCCATTAAATCTCTACTATTACATTATGATTACATTTCTGAATAATATTGCTTCTGACAATTATAGAAAAATGCTCTATAAATTACTGCTTGACACAGAACGTTTTTCATAATTTTTTATGCCGTTTGGAATTGCTTCCACAAAAATTGCAAAACAAGCATATGAACAGTGAAAAATAAAAAAATTATGGTTTATAATCTTTCTGAAAATTACGGAATCAACACTATAGATTTATACATGAGGATATTAGCATGAGAAAAGTGCAGCAGGGGGATCAAGTCAGCATCGAATATGAAGGAAAGCTTCAAAATGGCGAAATTATTGAAAGATCAGCAGATACCGGGCCTGTTGAATTTGAAGTTGGATCCGGTGTTATGCCTTCAAGCTTTGAAAAAGCACTAATCGACATGTGCGAGGGTGAAGAAAAAAACATAACCCTGACACCGGATGATGCATACGGCCCCAGGGATGAAAATCTGCTGCACACGGTCAAGGGAAGTGTTTTTGCGGAGAACATCCAACCGAAACCAGGAATGGTGCTGGGAATGACAGTGGAAAAGGAAGGTCTGCCTCAAAAAATTCCTGCCTTGGTAACCGCTGTTAACGGAGATGATGTAACCATTGATTTCAACCATCCCCTGGCAGGCAAAACCATCAACTATAAGCTGACCTTGAAGAAGATTAAAGACTGATTAGTAACAACTGAATGCTATCGTATCCGGACAAACAATGAAAAAGGGCCTGCCAGCATATTTCACCAAATAAGAACGGCACAATCATCAAATGCCCCCTGACTCCACTGTGTCCACAACTTGGCCGCTGGTTTTGCGGAGTTACTTAGTCAAACTGAAATCCTTTGTCGGAAAACAGCTGCAGACAGGTATCCACTGCAGCGGAGTCATAGAGGGTCCCGCTTTCCTCCTGAATATGCTCAAGTGCCTCTTCCACACCCCTGGCAGGACGGTAGGGTCGGTGCGAAGCCATGGCCTCAACCACATCGGCCACGCAGATAATTTTTGCCTCGATAAGTATCTGCTCCGAGGAAAGCCCCTGGGGATAGCCGGAACCATCCAGTCTCTCATGGTGCTGGTGCACTATCTGGGCAATGGGCCAGGGAAAATCGATGGTTTTAAGCAGGTCATACCCGACCTGGGAGTGGGTGCGGATGAGATTGAACTCAATGTCGTTCAGACGGCTGGGTTTTGACAGAATCTCGGCAGGCACATAGATCTTGCCGAGATCATGAACAACTCCTGCCATGAAGATGCCTTCGACCTGGTTTTCTGTCAGGCCCATCTCTGCGGCAATTGCTTTTGCCAGTGTTGCCACGCGACGCTGATGACCGGCTGTATAAGGATCCCGTACTTCAACTGTTGAGGCAACCACCTTGATGGTTCCCGACAATGCCGTCTGCAGTTTATCAACATGCAACTCAATCTCTTTGCCTGCCTGAATTCTCTCAATACGAATCCGCAGGGCGCAGATACCGTAGGCGAGATCATTGGCCAATCCCATGAGGCGATCTATCTCACTTTGATCAAACGCTTCAGGATCTTTGGCATAAATTGTCAGGACCCCAAGCACCTTGCCTTCATATATCAGCGGCAGGGCAATAGATGAATTGAAATTTCTTTTGAGCATTTCATCACGATAGAACAGTAATGTTTGGTTCTCTCCGGAGTTCTCATTAACCACAGGTTTGCCGGTGCGGATAGCTGTTCCGGTGGGCCCGCGCCCATGTTCACAGTCATCCCAGGAAATATTTAATATATCCAGAAACCCATCATTTTTCCCAAACCAGGCAACCGGCTTTATGCTTTTTTCAGTATTTTGTTCCGCAAAACCTACCCAGGCCATCTCATAAGCCCCCACATCAATAATGATCCGACAAATTTCCTGGATAAGATTCTGTTCATCCGTAGCTCTGACCACAGCGTGAATACAGTCACTGAGCATTGTCAGCTCCAAATTTTTTTTGCTCAGCAATTCTTCAGCTTCCTTGCGCACGGCAACTTCACTCTGAATGTCATAATATGCTTTCTCAAGTTCCGTTCGCCGCAGCTCTACTTCAGATGTGCGCTTCTCAACCTCCTCTTCAAGGTGTTCTCTGTACTTTTTTTTCTGTTCAATAAATTCGGCCCGCTCCAAGGCCTTGTTCACGGCATGTTCAAGAACCCCCATATCATGAATTGGCTTGGCAATATAATCCCAGGCCCCCAGTTTTAAGGCCTTGATAGCATCACCGATCGTTCCCATTCCTGAAACCAGAATAACCGGGGTATCCGGAGATTCCTGGATTATATTTCCCAACACTTCCAGGCCATCCATCTCCGGCATGCGCAGGTCAAGCATGACAAGATCCGGTGCTTCACGCCTAAATACCTCCAAACCAAGGCGGCCGTTTTCAGCCTGCAGAACTTCATAGCCGCTGTCTTCAAGATAGGCGACTAATATTTCCCGGACGAATTCATCATCATCTACAGTCAGTATTTTCTTTGTCTTCGTTTCTTGCATTTTGGATTCAAGTTCCTCTTTCCTGGAATATTATGCAGACATGAAACCCTTTTGCATTCACATTCTTTATTGTTTTCCCAGCGGCAGCCTGATCAAAAATATTGCCCCCTTGCCGGGAACGGATACGACATTCAGCGTACCCTGATGCGCTACGGTAATAAGGAAGTAGCTGACGGCAAGGCCAAGCCCGGTGCCTTCTCCAGGCGGCTTCGTTGTGAAAAACGGTTCAAAGATCCGGCGCTGTACCGCTTCATCCATACCGGGCCCGTTGTCTTCCACCTCAATTAGGGCCATCTTAGTATCAACCTCATACCTGGTACGCAGGATTATTTTCGGCTCAGCAGGTGGATTTTCCTGGTTAAATATGGCCTGGGCCGCATTGCGGATAATATTGCGCATCACCTGTTCAATTTCAGAGGAGATGCAGGGCACTTCAGGAAGACCGGGGTCATACTCCTTAATAAGCTCAATCCTGTCAAAATTATATCTTTTTCTATACTCTTCATTTACCATAAAGGAATCCAGAAGACTGTCAAACAACCTGCCCAGGTTTCGTAACTCCTTGGGCGCCTGATGCACCTGACTGAACTGCAGCATATATGAAACTATATCAGCGGCCCTTTTTCCTGAACTCCGGATGCCTTCAAGGAATTTGGGGATTTGGCGGTCGGTTATATACGATTGGACTTTTACAAGGTCTACACCATGCTCTGCGGCGACCTCAACATTCTTGGCAAGCTCCGGTGACAAACGCCGTATGACATTCTGGGCCCCCTGGATAATGCCGCCTAGAGGATTATTAATCTCATGGGCCATTCCTTCAACAAGCCCGACCACTGAAGTGATTTTCTCCGATTGGACCAGCCTGTCCTCCATAATCACCCTTTCAGTGACATTGTCAATTCTGATAACGGCCCCCTTATAATCCTCAAGGCCCAGGGGATATATGATAATATCCGTATAGTACCCTTCCCCTTCCTGGGGAGTGCAGTAAACAGATTCCAGCTTGCGGACATGTTGCTGCTCAACCGCATCTTTGATCTCTGGTTTATTGTCAATGAGCATGGGACAGACTTCTTCCAATAGCTTGCCGTGGGCTTCTTCAGGAGTGAAATCTGTTACTTTTGTCGCTTCATTATTCCACTGTGTAATCCTGCCCTGCATATCAACGCCAATCAATATGGACGGCATGGCGTTAATAATATTCTGCAGATAATGCTGTGCTTGGGCCATATCTTCTTCAGCCTTTTTACGCTCGGAAATATCCGCAAATGTTACCACGGCTCCCACGATTGCTCCTTTCTCAATTAACGGGGTGCTGATAAAATCCACCGGGAAAGTGGAACCGTTCTTGCGGATGTACCATTCATCAGTTCCCTGATGGATTTTGCCATCATGAACAGCGGCTGATATGGGACACTCCTCTTCAGGGTAAGGCATGCCGTCAGGTTTCGTATGGTGAATAGTGGCATGCTGACTGCGGCCGATCAGCTCTTCAGGCTCCCGTCCAAGCATCTTGGCAGCAGCAGGGTTGACAAACGTGGTTATCCCTTTGCTGTCAACACCGTAAATTCCCTCCCCTGCCGCCGAGAGAATCTGCTCCTGCCGCGTTCTTAATTGTTCCAGGGCAGCCTCGGCTTTTTCCCGTTCATAAACCCTGCTCCGCATGCCCAGATAGCTGAGGGATATTCCCAGGACACCAAGCAGCCACCACAACAGATGTCCCCACTGTAACATTTTAAGCTGCGCCTGATGGGCAATGCCAAATTTCTCCAAGGGCATTCTGACGGATATTCCGCCGCGGATATCTCCAACGGCGTACCCCCCCTGCGCATGGCACTTCAGGCAAGGTTCTTCTATGACAAAGGGACGCATGAGGAAAACAACCTGTTCGTTGTTGATCTCCAACAACTCTCCGACTTCTTTTTTCCCGTTTGCCAGAGCTTCCAGAGCAGCTCTTTCCCAGTCATTGGCTTCGCCCCTTTTGCTTATGGGGTCCAGACTTTTTAATTCTCCACGTATGTCTTTTGCCGGACCGGAAAGTTCATACACCTGGTCCATCATGAAAGCATGGTCAGCCAAGGCCAGTTTGCGGCCTGAAGGACTCATTATTTCCGGTTCCACAAGATCAAAAGGCGGGGGTCTTTGCTGAAAATCATTATCAACAGGTATATAGACGCCGCCATGCAGTGCATTCCATCTGCGATAGCGGTTGTCACTGAGAAGATAGGCACGGGCAACATTAACTGCGACCTCACGGGTTTCCTGCCGGATGAGGTGCAGGTTCCACATCAGGGAAACCAGGACGGTGCACGTCCAGCAGACAGCCAAAACAATGCTGTAAACACCTACCCTGGTTGACCTTGCTCTTGGTCTATTATTAATGTTCGTCACTGGCTACCCATGAATTACTGGTGAAACTGCGCTGCACACAACCTTTTTATATTAATTAAAAAAAGAAACTTCTGCACCTCCAAAAACCGATATACATATTCATGGCACAACGGGCTGCCCAAATTGAACTGATGCCACAATATTTTTTCACGTAACTAGGCCGCCATCGGCTTGCATACTCTTCTCCATGCCTGGTGGGTATAGTAAAGAATCCGGGCCCTGAGGACCCGGCTTTGACTCGCCTCTTGAAGAGGCTGCTGCCGCGTACAACTTATTTATTTTTTAGGCACAAAGGGACACAAAGTAAAAAAACGATGCACATAGGGAAGACAGAGTTCTTTGTATTCTTATGAAAAGTATCAAGTCCGCTTTAAAAACTCTGTGCCTCTGTGCCTTTTGCACTAGCCTCTTCAAGATTAAGGCTGAGCCCACTGTCTCTGACCTGGCCCTGAGGACCAGGTTTTCTGTACTAAAATAAAAATACACAATCAGAATTATAAACATTGCATTACCGGTAAAAATGCACATATTTTAATTATTATCACTGCACTGGGATACAGTGTGCGTCAATATACCTTAAACCTTACACGAAAGGAAAAATGCTATGGCAAACTCAATTGCATGGGAAAAGGACGTGGATGGTGCACTTGCACGTGCACAAAAAGAAAACCTGCCGATCTTGCTTTTTTTTCATAACCCCGGCTGAATAGGCTGCCAGCAGATGGATGCGGTTACGTATCCCGATGAAATGGTTATGGCGTTCATACAAGAATCTCTTATCCCCCTATTGGTACCATTTGACGCCTTACCCCTGTCCAAGGATTTCAATATCAAATGGACCCCTACTCTAGTAACTCTCGGAACCGACATGAGGGAACACCATCGCACGGTCGGTTTCCTGGACCCTGATGCCTTTATTGCCAACCAGACTCTTGGCATCGGCAAGTATCATTTTGATAATGACAGATACAAGGAGGCCCTTGCATTTTTTGAAAAAATTATCTCCGGGTATTCTGAGAGCGACTGCGTGGCAGAGGCAACTTTTCTCCGGGGTGTATCACTCTATAAAAGCACGGGTGATCCAAAGCCCCTGAAAGAGGCCTACGAGACTTTAAGCAGCAAATATCCAGACGGTGAATGGACCAAGAGGGCATATCCTTACCGCCTGCTGTAAGCAATAAATATTTTACAGCATTTATTGCCATGGGCCAGGTGCTGCAATTGCACCGTATATCACATCATTTGCTGGAATTTAAAAACCAGATACACTTGCCAACTGAAACATATATATACTATGGCGGACAGAACCACTTATAGTTCTGCCCACCATAGTTCATTATTTTTTTAACGGGGTTTAATAATTTTCAGGTGCAGGTAAACGCCCTGAAAACAATTTATGTACTCAACGGTTTTGCTGAAGGGCAGGCACCTCCTTTTGTACAGCCCGGCCCGCACCCAACAGAACATCCGCATCCTCCTTTACCGTCTTTAGGGCACTTACAATCTGGACCGCAACTACAGTTGCTCAAACCTGCCTTAAATTGACAACCACAACCTCCGACACTTTTTCCATTGATTTTATACTGTTTTCTGAATCATTTACCGAAAAATTGTACCAAGCCTGTCATGAATTGTCCCACTACATTATACAATGATCTTGGAGTTAAAACAGCATGCTGCATGTTGAATCAACTTGTGATATACTGAGCCAAAATTTCATGCCACAGGAGCATCACGGATATGCCTCCCCTCTCATCTGACGACATGGGCCCCGGCCGGATTTTTCATGAAAACAGTAAAATCGGTTTTCAAAAGTCGAAATTTGGCCGTACTCCGATCAAATTTCTGATCTTTGCCGTCGTATTTATCCTCAGTGCCGCCGTCAGTCTGACTTACACCTTTATGAGGCCTGCCGTGTATGAAAGCAGTGCAAGCCTGCTCTTATCCCCAGAACTTTCCGGTAACGGTGCAAATCTGGAAGGCGGCGCAGCCATTCAGGATGTTGCCGTACAAAGCCAGGTCCTCTTGAGCCGTGATTTGTTGACTCAAGTCCTAGATAAACTATCGGAAAAAAAAGAAAATGCAGAAGTGATCCCTGTAAGTTTATCCACCCTGAAAAACATGGTGAGAGTCACCCCGGTGGAAAACAGCACCATCATCAAAATGCAGGCCGAGGGCCCCGAAAAGGATGTGCTCCCAATTATAGTTAATACATGGCTGGATCTTTACCTGGAAAAAAATACACAGATGCAGACCTCGAAATCAGACGCTGCTTCAGAGTCGCTTCAGCGTCAAATCCTTGAGTTGGATAATAAGCTAACCGAAAAGCAGTCTGAGCTAAATACATTCCGTGATAAATACGACATTGTTTCATTACAGCGGGATGAAAACAAGATACTCGCAAAGCTCAAGGGGATGAATACGGCGCTTAACAATGCCACCGAGAAAAAAATAACCGCCGAGGCAAATCTCAGTGCTACCAGAGAGGCGATTGAAAAAGGAAAATGGGCAGGGAATTATCGAAAGCCCAATGAGTTAATTGACCTTGAAAGGGAAGCCGAAGCTTTAAGGGAAGAGGTTGCGGATTATCGGTCGCGCTATACAGACAAATACCTGCGCCTTGATAAGAATACCAGGGGCGCTATCGAAAGGCTGGAACGGTTGGAAGAAAAGATTTTACTTAAATATGAGGAAAACCGGATATCAGCCATTGAGGAAGCGGAACAGGAAATCGTCAGCGCAAGACATGCTGTCGCAGGTCTTGAAAACAAACTCTCCGCCAGTGAGAAAAAGGCTGCGCTGTTCAGTAAACGCTTTGCTGAACATGAATCTCTTCAGGAGGAACTTAGTCAACTTGAAACCTTTTCACGTGACTTAAAAGAAGAGTTGGTGGCAATGGAAATTAAAAGCTCCACAGACATCATCCAGGTAAAATTACTGGAACGCGCCTATCCGCCTGAGCACCCTATAAGACCGAACTATGTGCGTGATGCGGCCTTGAGTATCGGACTGTCGATTCTGTTGGGTGTCCTGTCCGTCCTGTTTTTTAATCTGTTGACTAAGCCCGCTGAAACATGGTCGGAAACAGGGGCCCGGACCATCACCTACAACCAGCTTTTGCAGAATAAGTACCCGTTGCCGCATGACTCATCAGGGAAACGCTTGGATCATGACACCATCCCGGAACTGGAGCATAAAATGCCACGGGAACTGGCGGAGATTGAAGTGCAAGCACTGATGAGGGCATCGGACAACCAGGCCCAATTGCTGATATCCTCCATTCTAAACGGGCTGAGCCCTGAAGAGGCAGCCGGACTGAAATGGGGGGATATTCACTGGGAATCCAAGGAAATTCATATTCCTGGAGATACTGCCAGGACCATTGTTGCAACGGAATTATTCATACGGATTCTGGAACAAAATATGCCTGATAACCCGGCAGCCGGCCTATCGATACTCCAGGATAAAAGCGGCAACTCTCTGACGGCACGGGAACTGGAATCATTACTTACACGAGCAGCAAACGATGCGGGAATTAATCAGCCGTCAGAGATAACATCGCAGGTTTTGCGCCACACCTACATTTCCTTTCTTGTTCGCCAGGGGGGCAGCCTGGTGGAAATCCCACAACGTACCGGTCCTTTTCCAAGCACATACCAGGCTGCATATGCTCTGATCCGGCCACCGGGGCCCGACATTCGTTTGGCTGAAATCGAATTGATGTATCCGCTTATCATGGATATAGATCCTGCCTGAATACATTTAAAAAAAAACAATTCTACCAGCAGCCGCCTTACGGGGACTATCATCCGTCCAATGGAGCTGGGATAACAAAAAAGTAGCCACCCCTAGAAAAGGCCGCGTTACGGCCCGGCAAACACGGCCGCTGGCATAATGACCCTGGAAGATTCATCCCAACAAACTTCTCTTTCTTATCAGGGAATGTCATGTTTTCCATGCATTCAGAAGTAAAAACAGCCGCCCTCATATACTCTGTGGATCTGGTGCCTTTGCAGCGCTTCAATAATACATGGTGAATCCTTAAAGGATGTTTGCGGCTTTCCATTACCACAGGCAATGTTGACGGGAACATGCAATTAATTTCAGCCAAAGAAGAAATAGCTTATGAGGATGGCGGAGGTTATACCGGTAAAGTCGGCGATCAGGCCGCAGGTGACGGCGTGCCGGGATTTCTTTATGCCTACGGAGCCGAAATAGACGGCCAGCACGTAAAAGGTTGTTTCAGTGCTGCCCTGCATAATGGCCACCATTTTCGAGACCAGGGCGCCTGGACCGTGCGTCTTGATCGTTTCGATCATCAGGCCTCTGGCACCGCTGCCGCTCAGGGGTTTCATCATGCCTGTGGGCAGGGCGTCGATAAAGGTGAGCGGCCCGCCGTTGTAAGTGATGATTCCGAGCCAGTCCAGCACTTGGGCAATGAGCCGGCACAGCCAGTCGATGAGTCCCAGCAGCATATCCATGGCTCCGCTGGCGCGGAAAACACCGATCGCCACCAGCATGGCTACGAGGTAGGGGATAATGGAGATGGCGATCGAGAATCCTTCCTTGGCGCCGTTGATGAACTCTTCATAAACGTTTGCCTTTTTCAGGGCGGCAAGCAGGACAAAGAGGACAATAATACTGAAAATTATACCGTTGCTGAGCAGCAGTGAAAAAGACTGCATGGCTACCTTGTCAATGGACAGGAGGTAGGTAAACAGTAAGGCGATGACTGAGAAAAAGCCCAGAAAAAAAATGATGATGACCGGCTGCAGGAGGTTGATCCGCTGATAGATGGAGGCGGCGGTCAGCCCGGCAATGCTTGAACAGCTGGTAGCAAGCAGGATGGGCAGAAAGAGCTCAGTCGGGTTGGGATATCCCAACTGGTAAAGATAGGTGAAGATGGTCACCGGAATCAGGGTTACGGAAGAGGTGTTGATGACCAGGAACATTATCTGGGCGTTGGAGGCCGAGTCTTTTTCAGGGTTCAGTTTCTGCAGCTCATGCATGGCCTTGAGTCCTAACGGGGTAGCGGCATTATCAAGACCGAGCATGTTTGCCGACAGGTTCATGATCATGGCTCCGTGGGCCGGATGGTCTTTGGGGACTTCAGGAAAGAGCTTGTTAAGGAAGGGAGCAACCAGGCGGCTGATTATGGCTATGGCACCGCCGGCTTCGCCGATGCGCATCAGGCCAAGCCATAGTGCCATTACCCCGGTAAGACCGATGGAGATATCAAAGGCGGTAACGGACATCTTGAAAGTCGCGTCCATTATCTGGCTGAGAACATCCGGATTACCTAAGAAAAAAATCTGGTACAGGGCGGAGACTGCGGCTAAGAGAAAAAAGCTTATCCAGATTATATTCAGCAAGACTGTACCTTTTCACTCAGCAAAATGATCGTATCCCTGGTAGGATACCTCTTCCCTGTGCAAACCATCCGACAGGAAGACTCCCGGAGCATCAATTATTTTTCCTATGCAGAAAATTTCCCGGCCATTTTTTTTAAAAACCAGTTCACGCAGATCCTGTTCATGGTCAGGAGAAACGGTGAATAGGAGTTGATAGTCCTCCCCGCCCTTCAGGATCCAGTCGAGAAACGGTTTGCCCAGCGTAGATGCTGCCGAGTTCAGTTGTTGTGAAACCGGGAGGCTGTCTTTATAAATCTCCGCCCCTACCCCGCTTGCGGCACAGATATGGGCCAGGTCGGTTGCCAGGCCGTCGGAAATGTCCATCATGGCATGAACCTGGCCGCTTTCTGCCAGTAATCTGCCAAGTTGCACCTGGGGCTGCGGATCAAGATGGGCATTGCGTAATTGCTGCCACTGCTCTATATCATCACCGGGCATACCTGAACGGCATAAATCCAGTCCGGCTGCCGCATCTCCGAGGGAGCCGCTGACAAATACCAGATCACCGGTTACTGTACCGGAGCGATAACAGATATTATCTTCTGCAGCTTCACCGATTATGGTTACGGTTATACTGATATCACTGGAGCTTTTCACCGTATCCCCGCCAACCAGATGTGTATCATGCTCCTGCAGTATCTCATGAAACCCGGCCAGAAAATCATCCAGCCAGGTGGGGGCGGAACCGGGGAATGCCACATTAAGCAGGGCAAATCTCGGCTCCCCTCCCATGGCTGCGATATCACTTAAATTGACGGCGCCGGCTTTTCTGCCCAGTAAAAGAGGGGGATGCCAGGCAAGGTCAAAATGCACTCCTGCAACCAGGGTATCGGTGGTCAGCAGAATACAGCTACTGCTATCTTTGCGGAGCACCGCACAATCGTCACCTATGCCTTTGACCACATCCCTGTCAGCTGTGAACCCAAGAACATTATTGATGTATTCTATAATATTCCGTTCAGATCTTTTTAAAATATCCCTTTCCATGCCAATGATATTTTATTACTTCACCCTGCGCAGGGCAGGTTTTTCATTATCTTTTTTCTTATTCTCCGGTCCTGCAGGAGTGAATTTTCGGCCGAAATTAATAGCTTTCATGAAGCGCTCTTCACCGTCCATGGTAAATATCTCAAGTCCTGTCATCTGGGGGGTCCGCAAGATCCAGTTAACCTTTCTGGGCGGTAATGAAAGGATGTGCATGCTTACATGCCACCAGTCTTCACGTTTTGTATCATCCCTTACTATGTCACTTACCAATCCGTAAACCAGCATCTGGGGTTTCTTGGCAGCGATCAAAACAATATCTCCGGCTTCAATCTCATCTTTGAAAAGCACCAGTTTTTTAAGGTCTTTGATTATTTTGTCCATTATTCTTTCCAGTTAATATCTGATACCCCGGTCAAGTCTGCGGTATTGAATTGCTTCGGCTATATGTTTTGTCAGCAGCGGTTCACTTCCGTCAAGGTCAGCAATGGTGCGGCCGATTTTCAGGATCCGATGATAGGAACGTGCCGAAAGGCCCAAGCGTTCCACTGCTCCTTCGATAAGTTTTTCACAACTTTTGTCAAGGGGACAGAAATTTTTGATGTCCTTTGGACTCATCTGCCCATTACAGTAAAAATGTTTACGTTTTGTAAACCTTTTTTTCTGAACCGCCCTTGCCTCCTCAACCCTTTCCTTAATTTTTGCGGAGGATTCGCCGCTATTTCCCGCTGACATTTCTTTATATGGAACGGCGGGCACCTCAAGGTGCATGTCTATCCTGTCAAGAAGCGGCCCTGAAAGCCTGCTTTCATAACGCTGCACCTGGGCCGGGGTGCATTTGCAGTTATGTTTCAAATCGCCGAGATAACCACAGGGACAAGGATTAAATGCTATGACAAGAATGAAGCGTGAAGGAAAGCTGAGGGAGCAGGTGGCCCGGGAAATAGTTACCATGCCATCCTCAAGGGGCTGCCGCAGGACTTCAAGGACATTCTTTTTAAACTCAGGAGACTCATCAAGGAAGAGCACCCCATTATGGGCCAGGGAAACCTCGCCGGGTTTTGGGGTCTGTCCACCGCCGATGAGTCCTGCATCAGAGATGGTATGGTGTGGTGCCCTGAACGGCCTGGCTGCAAGGAGCGGTGTGCCATTTTTCAGCATTCCCATAACGGAGTAGATCTTCGTTGTTTCAAGGGCCTCCTCAAAGGTCAGGTCAGGCAAAATGGTGGGCAGCCTTCTCGCCATCATGGTTTTACCTGAGCCGGGAGGACCTTTCATGAGTATGTTGTGTCCTCCTGCCGCCGCAATCTCCATTGCCCTTTTTACATGTTCCTGGCCTTTGACCTCATCAAAATCAACCTCGAAATTTGCGTTGTTCTGAAAAACCTTGTGCAGATCAATTGCCGTAGGCTGCAGTTCCATGGTGCCGACGAAAAACTCAACCGCCTCATACAACGTTTTGACCCCGATGGTTTTTATGCCTGCGACAACTGCCGCTTCTTCAGCGTTGGCGACCGGCACCAGAATGCCTTCCAGGCCGGCCTTTCGGGCTGCTATGGCCATGGGTAAAATGCCCTTTGCCGGCCGGATGGACCCGTCCAGAGAAAGCTCGCCGATGACACCGTATTTCTCCAATTTCTCACTCTTGAGAATTTCAGAGGCTGTGAGAATACCAAGGGCCATGGGAAGATCATAACCTGCCCCTTCCTTTTTCACATCAGCAGGTGCCAGATTGACGGTAATCCTGCGGTTGGGGAAATCATATCCGGAGTTTTTGATGGCTGCCTTGACCCGTTCACGGCTTTCACGCACCGCGCCCTCGGCCAGTCCCACTGTCGAGAATGCCGGAAGACCATAGGAAATATCAACCTCCACTGTTACCGGGAGCGCATCAACACCAACAACTGCAGAAGTCTTAATTTTTGCAAGCAACGAAAGTTCCCTTAAACATGTAGTGACTTACGGCTTATAGCAGGCGGTCATCTCGGGACTGTATTTCCCGCCCCTTTCATCATAGACATAAAATGGCGGCAGGACCGTCAACTCCTCTCCCCCTGCTTTTACAGCTTCTATTATTAACAGACTTGCAGCAACACCGGGGTAGCTGAAAATTGCTAGTATTTTCTTAGGTTCCAACCCGGTATTTTTCAGCTCTGAAATAACTGCAGCTCCCCGGGATGCCGGATATATAAAGGCAGCTCTGCCCCGTTTCTTCACAGCCCAGAGAGCAGCCTGGGCAACACTTGCCAGGTCGGCCGCCTGCTCATGCCGGGCCAAAGCCTGCTCAGCGCCCGGGTTAACCCTGCCTGATCCCGGCCTCCTGTATGGCGGGTTACTGACGACCCAGTCAAATGAACCAGGTTTTACAGATTTACCTATTTCCCGAAGATCACCTGCAATAATGTCAATGCGGTCCTCCCAGTTGTTCAGTGCTACATTCCGACCGGCCAGATCGGCCAGATCCGCTTGAATTTCCAGGCCGGCAATACGGACAGCCGGCCAGCGATAGGCCAGGATAAGGGGAATAATTCCGCAGCCGCATCCGAGATCAAGGATCCTGTCCCCGGGTTTTGGTTGAATAAAATTAGCGAGCAATACGGCATCAATGGAAAAACGGTATCCTGTCCGATGCTGAACACATTTCATGCGGCCGTCAAACAGAGTATCTTCAGTGTATTCTTTGTCAGCGGCCATGCTGCAGACTAGCGGGACCCCTCTTTTTCGTCGCCAATGAACTTGTTGAGGAGTAAACCGGTGAGAATCTTGGGATAGAAATAGGTGGCTTTATGGGGCATGATTAGGCTTTCGTCTGCCACCCGTTTCACCTGGGAGACCTTTGTATTGTTCATCAGGAAAAGAAGCTGCAACGAATCGACACATTCCACAGATTCCTTGACCGCAACATCCAGGGCCTCATCCGGGTCGGCAAAATATCTGACCAGGTTCTCCTGTTCAATCCGTTCATATTGCAGGCCCAGAATATTCTCCACAACCAGGTCTGATAATACAACGACATCTAAATCCTGCAGGGCGGCAGGCCTGTGGGAAAGAACTTCTATTGCACGGGCTTTCTTTTTTAACGAGAGCAGGAAGCAGCGGTCTTCACAGGCATGGTAGAGACCAAACATTGTCGAATCTCCCCGTTTGGCCAGAATTTTTTCTTCCATTCTGGCGAGCACTTCACCAAGAAAAATTTCCCGCGAACCACCTGTTATTTCCTCCAGGTGAAAATATGGTGCCAGCATGGATGCCAGCTCATCCATGGAAGGCAGTTTCGGCAAGACATCGTCCGGCAGAGTTACAAGCCGGTGGGTCGGCAGGACCCTGAGGCCCGGGTCCTCCATGGGACAAAGGTACATCATGGTGTAGTTATAAGGGCTCTGAGCCGGCAACTCACCGTACCGCTCCTGCATCAGCTGCCTGTACTGCAGGGATGTCTTGTAGCGGTGATGACCGTCGGCAATGTAGACGGCATTATCCTGAAACAGCTCCTGGACCCTTTCTAAAATTTCCTTATCAGTTATGGGCCAAATCGAGTGCAAACCTCCGTCGGCATCCCTGACTTCATAAAGAGGCTTTTCTGGACAGCCTGCTTCCAGGGCTGCCATTATTTTCATCTCAGGGTCGGAATACAGGGAAAATATCTGGCTGAACTGGGCCTGGCAGGTATCCATCAGACGCAAACGGTCGGCGGTGACAGTATCAAAGGTCTGCTCGTGGGGCTTGACGATCCCCTCGGAGAAATCGGCAAGTTTGACTAGGCCAATGAATCCCTTGCGAATAAGCCTAATACCGGACGGCAGCTTGTAGTCAATAAGGTAGAGATAAAATGCCGGTTCAGCATCACGGATGAGCACACTCTCTTCCTGCCAGGTGCTGAAGTAGTCTCTGGCGGAATTGTACCGCTCGGCAGACATATCCCCCTTACCCGGAGATTTACTGATGTCCAGGTTGATCATATTATGAGGATTCCGGGCTTGAAATGCGGCCTGACCTTTTTCGTCAATGACATCGTAGGGAGGAGTAACCACGTCCTCCATGCGCTCCACATTTTCCGGATTGAACCGCAGAGCACGGAATGGCGCTATAATGGCCATGTTGCAATTCTCCTTTCCTTCTTAAGGGTAACAGAGGAAAAAATTCTTCTTAAATGTTTGTTGCAGAAATATCGGTCTTGCCCTATTGGCTAAGATCGATATAGGATATATAATTACTAAAATTAAGTTTTGCAGCCTATTCAAAAAGCGGTTTGTTTTCAAGGATACTTTTGCATATTTGCAATTTCCTTTATTAATTAATAATTTACTGAGGAACTCGAACATGTTTCACATCTTCATCAAAAGTCATTTCTCCGCCGGCCACCACCTCCGGGACTACCCTGGCAATTGTGAAAGGCCCCATGGCCACAACTGGAAAATCGAGGTTACCGTAAAGGCCACTGAATTGGACAATATCGGCATGGGAGTTGATTTCAGGGTAGTAAAAGAGGCGGTCAAAAAGGTCGTTGACACCCTCGACCATTACGATCTCAACGAGCACGCTGATTTCCAGACCATCAACCCATCTTCGGAAAACATTGCGGTCTACATCTTCAACAATCTGCAAAAGGATCTTTCATCTGAGCGCTACGGTGTCCACAGTGTTTCTGTCAGCGAAACTGACAATTCCGGTGTAACGTACTTTGGACCGTGAAACCGAGTTAAAGATCGCTGAACTGTTCTACAGCATCCAGGGGGAATCCTCCCATGCCGGGTATCCCTGTTTTTTTATCCGTTTTGCCGACTGCAACCTGCGCTGCACCTATTGTGATACCCGTTATGCCTACGAGGGAGAGCATAAGTCTCACTCTATCAGCCGGATACTTGCAGAGTTGGGAAAATATCCCGGAGTCCTGGTAGAGATTACCGGAGGTGAACCCCTGCTCCAGGAAGGGGTTTATCCTCTCATTTATGAACTGCTGGCACTGGGCAGAACCGTGCTGCTTGAAACAAACGGCAGTCTGAGCCTGGAAAGAGTGCCGGCACAGGTGGTCAAGATCATGGACATGAAATGTCCGGCAAGCGACATGCATGAAAAAATGGATTTTGACAACTTCGCTTTCATGGCACCGAAAGATGAGATCAAGTTTGTTATTTCATCCAGGGAAGATTACAACTGGGGAAAAGATATTGTCAACTCATATGAACTGCATAATAAAACAACCGTAACTTTCTCGCCGGCAACTACCTGGCTTTCACCTGCTGTGCTAGCCCAATGGATTCTGGATGACCGCTTGCCGGTGCGGCTCAGACTGCAGTTGCACACTATCCTCTGGCCAGACAAAACAAAGGGATACTAGGAGCCTGTCGGCGAATTATAATCGTAACGAAAAAGGAGGAATTGAGATCAAATTTTTGGTAAATTGATGCGAATAGCAGCGCTATTTAAAGAAAATTCACGAAGATTTGAGCCGATTCTCTCGCTTTTGCAGTAGATTGGGAATTCTCCGACAGGCTCCTAGGATTATGTGATTAACAGCTATGACCATTTGAAGCGTGACTCGGTGAACGTTGTTCGATGTCTTTTCTCCTCCCTATTCTGTAAGCGTCAACAGTTCCTGTGATCCAGCAAACACCTATCAATAAAAAGAAGAGATTGAATGTGAAGCTCCCTAAATTGGCGGATGCCTGGGTGGTTGCGTTCAAGATGGCATCCATGCTGATTATGCCACCTTCCAACTCAATCTTCTCCAGGATTACAAGGGCGTGTTGTACTGCTTTCACCACAACTACGGCCATACTGAATATAACCGTAAGCATTATGACAGCACCCCGTTTATAGTGTTTTAGAGAAATCTGACCCAGGCCTGGAAATATCAACCCTGACAACAAGGCTCCTTTTAATGAGTTATTCATTATGTGTTTTTCTCGTGGTCAAAAAACAAATCTGAGCTACCACCGTTATTCGCGATACATTTACAGATCTTGGGTATCAACCCATTGCTTAATTTCATTTTCTGTAAACCGTGGTGTGATGTACTGCGGGCAATTCCAATCGTATGCCTGAACTTTAAAAACAATGAGACGTTCAATTACTTCCCCATAATCGGGCAAACTTAGTTTGACTGATAACTCCGGATATTCATTTGTCTCCATCACTTCAGCCTCTGTCCAAATTTTCAGTCGTCGCTTGGCTGGATAATCAATGAGGAACAGGGATGCTTTCTTGCTGGAATTTATATTGCCGACACTGATATATTGCCGGTTTCCACGAAAATCAGCAATCCCCAAAGTCGTGTCGTCGAGAATTTTAAAAAATCCTTTGGGGCCTCCTCTAAACTGGACGTAAGGCCAGCCGTTCTCTCCGACTGTGGCCATATAAAAACTATCTCTGGATTCGATGAAAGAAATTTCTTTCTCTGTTAAGACATAGCAGTCGCCTGATTCTTCCATGCGGGCATAGGATTTGCGGGAACCATATTGCGCCTGTGCCTGTTTAACGCTTTTCGTAAAAGCAAATTTTGTGAAGTTCTGGTTCATAATCCTCTTTTTCACCTTTAATATCCCTTCATTTCATTCAATAAGTCCTCTGCCAGATGATCCAAGTCTGGGAAAAGGGTGGCAGCAGAAACACCTAAAATAGATAGCTCCCTGAGAATGGCCTGCCTGCTATTTGGGTCGATCTTGTATTCAAAAAAGCATTTTTCTGTGTCGATCTCTCTCCTTTCAAGAATATCACGCAAGGGCTCTAATCGCTCTCCATGAATTGTAAAACAACTACGCTGGGCAATCATTCTTGTGTCCTGGTATGTTGCTGGAAATGCCAATGGGATATCAAGATTCAGGCCAATTTTTTTTGCTTCGCTTATCTGACCTGGATCAAGAGTTCTGTTCTGCCAGGCTAAGGCCACATATAACCCTCCTCCTCCGGTCCAACTTAAGGGATAGTTGGGCGTAAAAATCTTTGAACCTGCGAGGTTGTTCAACTCTCTGGGGTTCAGCATATAAAGCCTTGGGTTGGGTTTCTCCCTGTTTATTACAAAATAAAGAGCATGCAAGGCACCTTCTGTCCAATCAAGTAATCTTGTTGGCACGCCATAATGTTGGGCCAGGAAGAGCCACATATCCGTATGATCTCGAGGTGGAACATTAGCAAGCCCGCCCGCCTGCCGCCTGAATGATTGCAACAGATAGTTTTCTTCAGTAAGCTTATGGTTCGCAATCTTAGGACAGAGTGAAAGTCCATCACCCGATTCACCACGAAACCATGGTTTTACCCCCGGGGCCCATTTTTTCAGGTCGCTGCTGATTGTTTCTATGAGATGATTAATAGATTTAATCATTTTTTCCCTCTTTTTGAACGGCAGATAAGTACCCTCTCGGAGTCAAAGTTTATGCCCTGTTTTTAAGGGTGCTTACTTGAGGGGCATAAACGACTGAAAGGAGACTTCGGATAATTGCCAGAAGGGGGCATTCCGTTTAAATAATTATAAATCTTTTACCTATTTGATTCGGAATTCTTAAAAAAGTCCAGGTTTAATATATGTATATTGACTTGAAGGAGAAAAATGTCAGGAACCAGCCTGGTACCTTTCCCAAAACAAGAGAAGCAATCATTTTATAATAAAACTCTGAGGTAATCGAAGCCAATGTGGTAGGCGCCTTCACCTGCATGAATCGAAGCGGTCTCCCTGGAATTTTTTATTAAGCAGGTTGGAGTGCGATCGAGTTCCAGTCCAGGGACAAGATTTCCTCAGAAGAAGTGAAGCTCCTTTGTTGAGCCATCTCAAGGTGGCATACTATATCGGCAGTCTGCAATAAAGCAGCTGCAAGGAGAAAAGGAGCTTCACTATGAAAAAGAGAAACATCTATGTACATCAAAGTCAAGAACTGCTTGGACTCTTTGAACAGGCGGGCAGCACTGCAAAAGTCATGTGTGTTCCCATCGACTATGCAAAAAAGGATCATGTCGTACTGTTTTGTAATGGTCATGGAGATATTCTCCGGAAGCCCTTTCCCGTCAAGAATACACCAGAGGGCGTAAGTTATCTGATTGAGCAGGTATCGCGCTCTTGTCGAAATCATCGAATTACCCCGAACCACGTCTACTTTGGCGGCGAAGATGGAGGTTCTTATGCGGAGAATTTTGCTAATACGTTACGCGCCGAGGGGTGGTTGGTAGCCGGTGTCAACGCACATGACGCCAAGAAACAACGGGAGAATATACAGGCCAGTACGGATCGTCTGGATCTGATGGGCATCGCCCGGATGCTGCTCAATCGGCGCGGAAATTGTTATCCTGCCCAGTCCGGCGTTTATCGTAATCTTCGCACCCTCGTACGCCATAGGCGAAAACTTGTGGTCATGACGACGGAAGTTCGTAATAGAATTCATACGGTTGTCGACCGTCTTTTCCCCGGTTTTCTTAGCGAAACAAAAAGCGGCATAGCACCATTTTCAAAAAGTTCATTATGGTTGATGGAAAATCGATTCAGCGCCCCGCAGATTCGGCGCCGCAAACGACAACCCCTTATTGATGCCCTCAGGAGAAACGGTACGCCGAAGCCTGATCAGGCAGCTTCAAAGCTGCAAGAGTATGCTGCGCAAGTTCTCAACACCCCGGAGGAGTATGTGGGAACCCTCCAGCTTTCATTGCTCCAACACGTTAAGCATCATCGGTGTCTGCAGGAAAATGTTGCACAAGTGGAAAAGGAAATTGCCGTCTGGTTGGCCCAAACCCAGGGCGCATTTCTAACAAGCGTGCGCGGCATCGGCATAACCCTGGCTGCCGGAGTAACCGCCGAAATCGGTGAACCGAATATGCAGAAGCCGCTGAACAACCTTACTTCCTACGCGGGAATTATCCCTCGGATCACACAAACCGGTGGTCCTGAAGGACAGGTATATACCGGCAAGGTGGCCAAACGCAGTAATCGCATTTTGAAAGACTATATTGTTCAATCGGCTTCACATCTTGGTCTCCATGGCCCGGAGGACCTGATGGCCGACTATAAACGCCGTGATGCCGCCAGACAACATGCGGATTTCGGCATTGCCCGCCGGTATCTCCGTATGGGGATGAGTTTGATGAAAACGTCACAGGTTTATATTCCCGACCGGCTCCGTAAAAGCGATGCCAAACCAGAAGAGAGGGCCGGATATTACTTGATGAGTTGGCCTTATTTGCGTGACAAGTGGCGTAAAGCCGGCGCACTCAACACCGCCTTTGAGCAAACCCGGCCCTTAGGGCAATGGCGGAATATGGTGCAGAGGATATATGACATAAAACTGATGCTGTAAGTCCAACATAAGACTGGCCTTAACTTTTTCATTTAACGGTTTTTGAGGTGACGGGGGACAGGATGGCTATGTCAAGCCTGTTGCAGTGCTCCACTCATAAGATGGATGTCATTGACGACCCGGGTCAGAATGCCATACCCTGTCCGCCCGAACTTCAAGTATGGCTCTAAGGTACTCTGATCATCTTAATTGTGATAGATCTCGTCAAACCAGGCTGCCAAAGTCGGGCACTATGGACAGGGTTCGCCACCAGCTACCCTAAACCTTGAAAATCGGAAATTGTGATTGTTGAGTCTGGTATATTAGTTCGAAAAAAACTGGCCTCCGCTGGTAAGGGGGTTGTGTTGTCTCAAAAGGAGCTGATTATTTTTGTTGACTTTCTCTTGGTACTCTGACCCATTGTACGAATACTTCCCCTGTCAGGTGTATAGAAGACTTGCACCTCCAAGTTTGTGCGCCCTGCCGGGTGCACAAACAAAAAAATGCAGGGCCATTTCTGGCCCTGCATTTCGAACAGTATACTTTATAAATAATTAAGCCTGGCTCTTCTTCTTTCTCCTGGCAGCAACTGCGGCACCAACTAAGCCCGTGCCAAACAGAAGCATTGAAGCTGGTTCGGGGACTGGTCCGGGGACTCGATCTTCAAATACAATTCATGTATCAATTCTGAAATTTGACTGTGTGGTATGCCTTTCAGCGAAGAACAGATCAAAATCATAGGTATTGCCAATTGTAAGAAAGAGGAAACAGGGTCACATCTTAAAAATTAAGAATTTAATAGCTGTTTTTTAATTTCCTGGACCTGTTCATCGAGTTTCTTGTTATCATTTATATATCTGCTGAACTGGTTATAGCGCATGGTAACAGCAGCTCCGGAAACATTAAAAAAAACACCAAGTTCTTTCCCTGACATTCCGCTGAGATCCCGGGCAAGATAGATTGCCATCGCACGTTCATGGCTGCCATGCCCGCCTTTTTTAATTACCTTTTCTTTTCTGCAGTTACATGCGGCACAAACTGCTTCAAGAATCCTGGCAGGCGAAACTCGTGGTTTCAGTTCTTTCAACTCCGGTATCTCTTGTGTATTCTCCCGGGAAGCAAGAAAAGCTTTCTGCACCCACTTGATAAATGGAATATTGCCTAAAATAAATCCACCGAATGTTTCTTTGTGGAGATCATCCAATGCATCGATATCGACTTCTTCAATAAAACTTTTATATTTTTTTATCGCAGTGCTTCTTCTTTTCTCAAAATGACTGAGTATCTCCCCTGTTGTCAGCCACTCAGGATTCTTCGTCTTGCCGACAAAGGCCGGATAGCTACTCCATGGATAATCCATAGGTTTTGCCACAATCTTTGCCTGAACCGGATTCAGATGAATATAGCGTGAAAGTTGCTCAAGGTATTCATCAGCATCTACCAAGACAGCTTTAAATCTTCCCTGGAAAAGATGACCGCTTCTTTGGCGTTTCTTATTAAAGTAAGTTGCGTAGCTGACATTGAGCCACTGGATGGCTTTGCTTAAGTTGGCATCCTGAGTTTGGAGTAATAGATGAAAATGGTTGTCCATCAGACAGTAGGTGTGAACGATAACCGAAAATCGTTGCACCGCTGTTGCCAGATATTCCAGAAACTTTTCTTTGTCTCTGTCATTTTTGAATATTTTTTCGCCGCCATTCCCACGATTGATTACATGGTAATAAGCTCCGGGATATTCCACTCGTAATGGTCTTGCCATTTGTTCCTCCTGCTTAACCATAAATAGTAACCAGTGAAAACAGGCTAGACTGATACAAAAAAATAGTCAATTCTTAATTTTTAAGATGTGACCCTTGTCTTGCTTTTAAGATAGCAACAGTTTGATAATTGATAAAATCATCCATTCGAAAAAGCGAATTACAGGTTCTAAAAGACCTAAATACAGCAGCGCGATGATAATAAAAAATCCATAGCGCTCAAAACGGAAAAGAAAGTTCCGGACGCTTGGAGGTGCGAAGCCCATGAGAATTTTCGACCCGTCAAGAGGCGGCAGTGGAATCAAATTGAAAGCGGCCAGGATGATGTTGATTCGGGCAAAATAATGGAGAAGCTGTGCCGCTATACTTGACGAGGAAAGGGGCAGCAGCCGATACAAAAAAAGTGCACAAAACGCCAACAGCATGTTGGTGATGATCCCTGCGGCGGAGACCAGTATCATCCCCATGCGCCTGTCGCGTAATTGGGTAAGATTCACCGGCACCGGCTTTGCCCAGCCAAAGCCGAAAAGAAAGAGCATCATGGTACCCATGGGATCGAGGTGCTTGCGCGGATTGAGGCTTAGACGGCCCTGCGACTTGGCTGTCGTATCACCCATTTGATAGGCTACCCAGCCATGCGCCAACTCATGGAAAATGATGGAATACAAGAGCGGTATGGCAATGATGATGAACCCGAGTGGATCTTTAAGCAACAGATTGAGCAGCCCCATGGATTATCCCCCCCGACAGCACTCCGTAAAAGAAAGTATATCTAAGAATAATTACTCTATTCCTACCATAAAGTGATTATGGAAACCCACGCAAATATTTCTGCTTCTCCCGGGTGTAAACCGCTTCTGTAATATTCATGCTCTTGCTGTTCAATCGGGGCTTTTTTTTAGATTTTTAAATTCCAGGGCCCGGGCAACTAAATTGGGAGCCCATTGGGGTGTGGATAGGGAGTGGATATGGGTATAGAGTGCCAGAACATTATTGAAAACCAGGCCGTCCCTGGAGTCCAGGAACCCCACACCCCGCTCCATGGTTAGTGCCAGATCCACAGAACTGCCCTGCCAGGAGAGAACAGTGCTGTAGCGAAACTCATGCCCTTTAATCATCTCTCCCTCTTTATAAAATGGGGTCTTCCCCTTCACGGTAAGTTCTGTATACCCATGGGCCTGGGGTTTTTTGTGCAGTCCAAACCGGACAGGAAAAACACCGGCAAGGGGATACTCCTTACCATCGAGAACAATACTTTCACCAAGATAAATCAGGCCCCCGCATTCTGCATAGATCGGCAGGCCCGACACAGCAGCCTCTTTAACGGATTGTCGGAATTCCCTGTTTTCAGCCAGCCGCCTGGCACTTGTTTCCGGGAAGCCGCCGCCTATGTAAAGAGCGTCAATTTCCGGCAGATTTACAGCGCTCATGGCATTGATCTCAACCAGTTCCGCTCCCTCATTTTCCAAAGCTTCCAGGTTGTCAGGATAGTAGAATTGAAAGGCCGCGTCCTTAAGAATACCGATGCGTACAGTGCGCGTCACGCTCTCCTTGTCTATAGGCTTTTTACTTGTCCCATGCATCTCAATATCTGACATGAGATTTTCTATTTTCTTCAAATCAAGGCATTCATGTGCCATATTAGCCACCATGCCGGTCGTCTGCTCCGCATCTTCATGTTCCTGGTGCGGCGTCACACCTAAATGGCGCTGGGGGAAAAAATCAGTTTTTGAACGCGGAATAGCTCCAACCACCGGGATACCGGTGTAATGCTCCACCGACTGACGCACGATGGATTCATGCCTGGCAGTTCCCAACCGATTCAAGACAACTCCCCTGATCATCACCCGGGGGTCAAGTTTCTGGCAGCCCAATACCAGGGCAGCTACGGTACGTGTCGTCTTGGTGCAGTCGACCACGAGCAGAACCGGAAGCACCAGCTCAACGGAAAGTTCCGCCGTACTGTATGCCCCTTCAATGTTGACGCCATCAAACAGGCCTCTATTGCCCTCGACAATTGCCATCTCAGCCTGTTTGGAATGACGCGCAAAAGATTGCCTTATCACTTCAGGGTCCATCAGGAACGGATCAAGGTTGTAGCATGGATGCCCGGCACCAAGCTGGAGCCAGCCGGCATCGATATAGTCGGGCCCCTTTTTAAACGGCACCACGCTGCGCCCCTGCCCGGCATACGCAGCTACCAGGCCGACCGCCACAACGCTTTTCCCCGATCCACCGCTTAAACCGGCAACTATTATTCCTTTTGTCATGCCTCTTTCCTTTTAGATTGAAACACTTTTAGTCAATAACATATGTTCATGACCTATACACTTGCTGATTGGAATACTGGTTAATAATTGCTTCAATACTCCATCACCCCCGGTACAATTCCTTCAGCCTTCAGCCTTTAACCTTGTACCCTCGACCCCTTGCCCCCTTGAAACCTTGGCCCCTTGAACCCTGCCCTTCACCCCATCTCCAGTTCAAGCTGCCGTAACTCCTTAATCTGATCCCGCAGCCCGGCTGCCTCTTCAAAGGCAAGAACCTTGGCGGCCTTGTGCATTTCAGCCTCCAATCTCTTAATATCCCGGCGCAGGTCATGTAAGCTGTGATATTCCACCACTTCTTCTGCAGACTGAACCGCCACCGTGATATAGTCCTTTTCATAAACCGTGGCCAGAATATCCTTGATACTGGAACGTATAGTGGTTGGAGTTATACTGTTATCAATATTATACTGCTGCTGGATTTTTCTTCTGCGTGCAGTTTCCTCAATGGTCCGCTGCATGGAGCCTGTAACAGTGTCGGCATAAAGGATAACCAGGCCGTCGACATTTCTCGAAGCCCGGCCACAGGTCTGGATCAAAGAACGCTCACTGCGCAAAAAACCCTCCTTGTCTGCATCCAGCACCGCGACCAGGGACACCTCGGGTATATCCAAGCCTTCGCGCAGCAGATTAATGCCAATAAGCACATCATATTCTCCCTGACGGAGCTCCCTGATAAGTTCCATGCGCTCCAGGGTTTTAATGTCTGAATGCAGGTATTTGACCCGCACATTCAGGTTTTCATAATAGTCAGTCAGGTCCTCGGACATTCTCTTGGTCAGGGTTGTGACCAGGACTGCCTCTTTTTTCTCCGCCCGCACACGGATCTCAGCCAGGAGATCATCCACCTGGTTTTTGGCAGGACGAACCTCAATAACCGGATCCATAAGTCCTGTGGGCCGTATGATCTGCTCAACTATCCTGCCCTCCGCCTGCTCCAGCTCAAAATTTCCCGGAGTGGCCGAGACATAAATTACCTGGTTGGTTCGCTTTTCAAACTCGTCAAAGCGCAGCGGCCTGTTGTCTAAAGCGGACGGCAGCCTGAAGCCGAACTCCACCAACGTCTTCTTGCGCGACCGGTCCCCGCGGTACATACCATGCAATTGCGGCACACCGATATGGCTTTCATCAATAAAGAGGATGAAATCATCCGGGTAATAATCCAAGAGAGTCGGCGGCGGCTCTCCCGGTGCAGCGCCTGTCAGATGCCGGCTGTAATTTTCGATGCCGTTGCAGTAGCCGAGCTCACTTATCATCTCCAGGTCAAACATGGTCCGCTGTTCTATCCTTTGAGCCTCAAGCAGCCTGGTTTCCTTCTCAAAAAAAGCCAGCTGCTCCCTAAGCTCTTCCATGATTGTACGTTTGGCTATCTCCAGCCGTTCCGTGGAAGTGACAAAATGGCTTGAAGGAAAAACTGTTAATTCAGACATTTGTCCCAGAACTACACCACGCAGTGGATCGACCAGGGAAATGGAGTCAATGGTATCGCCAAACAGATCAACACGGACGGCCCGCTCCTCCTCATAGGCAGGAAAAATCTCCACCACATCACCCCGCACCCGGAAGGTGCCGCGGTGAAAAGAAATATCATTACGTTCATAAAGCATATAAACCAAACGTTTCTGCATTTCCTCCCGGGGATACTCCTCCCCGACTTTTAAAAACAGGTGCAGATTTTTATACTCATCGGGCGAACCAAGACCGTATATGCAGGAGACGGAGGCCACGATGAGCACATCGCGCCGGGTCAAAAGAGAACGTGTTGCCGAATGGCGCATCTTGTCAATGGCATCATTAATGGAAGAATCTTTTTCAATATAGGTGTCCGATTGCGGGATATAGGCCTCTGGCTGGTAATAGTCGTAATAGGAGACAAAATATTCCACGGCGTTGTGCGGAAAAAGATCCTTGAACTCTGCATAGAGTTGTGCAGCCAGCGTTTTATTGGGTGCAATAACCAGCGTCGGCCTCTGCACCTGTTCCACGACCTTGGCCATGGTAAATGTCTTGCCGGAACCGGTAACACCTAGCAAAACCTGTGTGGGACACCCGGCAGCGACACCCTCTGATAAAACTTTAATCGCTCTGGGCTGGTCACCGGCAGGTATGAAGGAGGATTCTATTTTAAATAAATTTTCCACAGCAGAATGAATTACCCTCTTTTCCAGGGAATCAGCATTGGCACTTTTTTACGATACGCACGGTATGGTTCACCGATCTCGGCAATAAGCTTTTTTTCTTCAAGAAATGTACCGATAATTATATAAACGATCAGCACTGTTTTACTGACAAGTGATACGTCAGTGATTACACCAAAGGCCAAGATCAAAAGAAGTGCGCCGCTGTACCACGGATGCCGGACATATCCCAGTATGCCCTCTGTTGTTAATTCAATGTCTTGCGC
Organism: uncultured Desulfobulbaceae bacterium; assembly: GCA_947259115.1. Taxonomy (GTDB): domain Bacteria; phylum Desulfobacterota; class Desulfobulbia; order Desulfobulbales; family BM004; genus BM004. Next base: position 111,223 of record CAMYKS010000023.1, read on the forward strand.
TTTTCTGCCGTGTCTCATATCATGGATCTGCTTTATGCCAAGCATATATTGTATATCATAGACGCGAAAACCACTGTAAAATAACAGGAAAGAAGCCGCGTACAGGCATAATTTCAAGAGATACCAGGGCCAGGGCCAGGCGAAAATCACTTTTTCCTCAAGGAGCCACTGATAAAAAACGACCGGCAGAAGAGTAAGAAGACTGAAGATGCTGTAGAACAGTCTGTAGTAACCGAATCTGCTCCCCATAATTTGCTTCATCCCGGCTGCAAAGCCACTGCTGATCAGCAGACTGTGCAGAAAACACCAGGCTGCCCACAATAACGCCAGAATTGAAATTGATTGAACACGGTTCATTTTGAGATAAACCCAATGTTTACTAATCTTATCAGTGTTGTCAATATTATAAATTTCTTTATTTACTCTGAGTTAAAGGACGATGATAATTAATCATTTGACATCTTGCTCAATAATCCATAACTAGTTTAAAACTATTTAAATTGGAATGCTTGTTTAGTCAAATGACGATATATCCTGAAACAAAATACATTATAAGGAAAACATATGCTTAGCATAAGCAATAAAAGCAGATATGGCATTGCAGCACTTCTGGCGCTTGCCGAATTCTACGACTCAGGTCTGCTGCAGATAAAAGACATCGCCTTCCGCTGCGACATACCACACCAGTTTCTGGAGCAGATATTCAACAGGCTTGGCAAGGCAGGGATCATTAAAAGCACCCGGGGCAAAAACGGCGGCTATGAACTGGCAAAACCTCCAGACCGGATTACTGTGCTGCATATCGTCACTGCCCTGGATGGCGATATAGAGTTTGTGGCCAAGGCTGATGAGAAAAATGACGTCATCGTGGAACTCTTTCACGAAGCGGGAAAAAACCTGATGGAAGTCCTTTCTGTCAGCCTCGCAGAACTTGTTGCCAAACAGCAGGCATTACGGAAAAACGTCATATACAACATATAGTTTTCCCTCCTGCATCTCCAAAATCTTTCTCTGCCTGGCAGGCCATAGCGAAAGCCCCTAGTGCCGTCAACCCCAATAAACTTTTTTCATTTTTTTCTTGACTATTGCTGCTCCATGTTTTATAACTTGATTAAGTTGATCAGATTAATAAGAATTAAAAACAGAAAAAACCGGGGACACTTTTCACAACCTGTGCAACATTCCGAAGGAGACACCATGCAGATAACAGTGAACGGCGAAGCAAACGAACTCAATGAGGCCGAAATAAACCTCGCAAAGCTTTTGGACATAAGACAGGTTGAATCCCCTGAAATGGTGGCGGTGCAACTCAACGGAGAATTTGTGGAAATGAAGAACTACACATCCACTTACCTAAAAACGGGCGATGATGTTGAATTTTTGTATTTCATGGGAGGCGGCTCCCGGTGACCGGTTTTACCACCAGCGCCATTCATGGTGTAGCATTAAAAAGGGACGTGCACGGCAGCCTCCGGGTACCGGTTTACGACACCGTTGCCTTTGAATTTGACAGTGCCAAGGATATCAATCAAGCCTTTGCCGGCAGGAAGCCTGCCCATACCTATTCACGGATTACAAATCCAACTGTAGAAGACTTTGAGCAACGCATCCGCCTGGTGAGCGGCGGTGCAACTGCCATTGCCGTTTCTTCAGGCATGGCTGCAATAACCAACGTCATACTGACACTGGCAGGAGCCGGAACCAATATTGTGACCAGCAAGCACCTCTTCGGCAATACCCTTTCCCTTTTTGAAAAAACCCTCAAACCCTGGGGCCTGGAAATCAGGTATGCCGACATGTCAGATCCTGCAACTGTTTCCAGGGCCATCGACAATAACACCCGGGCAGTATTTCTTGAGAGTATCACCAATCCCCAGCTTGAAGTGGCTGACTTCAGGGCCCTGTCAGCCATCACCCAGGATCATTCCGTACCGCTGGTTGTTGATAATACAGTGACCACTCCCTATCTTTTTCGCACCAGAGACTCTGGTGTGAATGTAGAAGTATTATCAAGCACCAAGTATATAACCGGAGGCGCTACATCATTGGGCGGTGTAATAATTGATAACGGCAACTTTGACTGGCGCAATTCTCCTCGATTAAAAGACTGGGGCATTAAAATGGGGCCTTTGGCCATGCTTGGTGCTCTGCGCCGGGAAATTTACCGAAATGTAGGATCTTGCCTGGCACCGCACCATGCATACCTGCAAAGCCTTGGCCTGGAAACCCTTAGCCTGCGGATTGACCGGAGCTGCGGCAATACCCTGGCCCTGGCAGAATTTCTCCAGCAGCACGATAAAGTTGCATCTGTACATTATCCCGGTTTGCCTGATTCTGCATATCACACAAATGCTAAAGAGCAGTTCTGTGGCCGGTATGGTGGCATCCTGACCTTTGATCTGAACAGCAAACATGAGTGCTTCAAACTCATGGACTCATTAAAACTTGTAAAACGAGCAACAAATGTAAATGACAACAAGACACTCATCCTGCATCCGGCTTCAACAATTTTCTGCGAGTATCCGGATGGGGTGCTGTCTGAAATAGGTGTACGCCACACCATGATCCGCCTCTCAGTTGGTATTGAGGATTTTGAAGATTTAAAAAATGACCTTGAAGGGGGCTTGGCAATATTATGATCGTCGGCATCGCAATAAGCACGATGCGGACAGGTATCGTGCCTGTAATATGTGGATATTACCAGGCCCTGTTGATGAAATAGTATCTTTTGAGGATTGTACCATGATTGATTTTACAGAAGAACAGTTGGAGCGTTACAGTCGCCACATCTTACTTGATGATGTCGGCGTTGATGGTCAGGAAAAGCTGCTGCAGGCAAAAGTCCTTATAGTCGGCGCTGGGGGACTTGGCTGCCCTGCAGCCCTTTATCTGGCCGCTGCCGGAGTTGGAACCATAGGTATCATTGACAGTGACATTGTTGAAATATCAAACCTGCAGAGACAGATTGCACATTTTACCAAGGATATTAACGTTTCCAAGGTAGATTCAGCTGCAGAAAAAATGCAGGCAATCAACCCTGATATAACGGTAAAGACCTACAAGGATTACCTCTGTGCAGAAAACATCACTAAAATTATTGAAGGCTATGATTTTGTTCTCGACGGTACTGATAATTTCCCCACCAAGTTTCTTGTTAACGATGCCTGTGTTTTTCTAGGCATTCCATTTTCTCACGGTGGCATACTTCGTTTTAACGGCCAGACGATGACGGTCATTCCCGGCCAAACTGCATGTTACCGCTGCAGTTTCCGGACCCCGCCACCACCTGATGCAGTACCGTCATGTGCCCAGGCCGGAGTTCTCGGTGCCATTGCCGGTATGCTGGGGACTATTCAGGCAGCTGAAGCCCTGAAATACATCACCGGCGTCGGCGAACTGCTCACCAATGGACTCCTAACCTTTGATGCCAGAACCATGGCATTCAGAAAAATTAATTTGAAACGCCAGGTAAAATGTCCACTATGTGGTGATAATCCGTCAATTACCCGGTTAGTAGATGCGGAACAATCGGTCTGCGAACTGAAAACTGATCCAGTGGCAGCATAATGTTACGTATAGAGCAGGAAGTAATAGATAAAATCATTGAACACGGCAGGACTGAGGCACCCCTTGAAGCTTGCGGTTATCTGGCCCAAAAAAACGGGGTTGTCTGCAGGAGTATCACCATGAAAAATATTGACGCCTCACCTGTCCACTATTCCATGGATCCGGCTGAGCAGTTTGCCGCAGTTCGAGATTGCCGCGCTGAAGGACTAAGTATCCGGGCTGTTTACCACACCCATCCTGAAACCGCTGCCTATCCTTCAGCAGAAGACATCAAACTCGCCTATGACCCGGCCATAAGCTATGTCATTATTTCCTTGGCTAAGAACAATCCAAGTATTCATTCCTTTATCATAAGAGAGGAAGAGGTATTCCCAGAACAAATAGAAATAATTGTCGGCACCGCAGATGCACGATGCGGACAGGTATCGCATCGGTAACATAGTGCTATTATCAGGCCCTGTTGATTACCACGAGACTTTTTACGACTGAATTTTAATTGGAGAGAAAAATGACGACAACAATCACTGCAGATGTATTTCAAGATTTAAAAGGTGTTGGCTGCCCCATGAACCTTGTAAAGACCAAGGTTGCATTTTCCAAAATGAAATCAGGACAGGTCCTGGGCTTAATTCTTGATAATGGACCGCCGATCAACAATGTTCCCCGCTCTGTAATCCGTGAAGGCCACGAAATTCTTTCTCAAGAGCAGTTGGATGATGGAACCTGGTCCGTTTTGATCCGAAAAGCTTAAATAAAAACTACAAACCTCCTCTGGTTATCCTTGCCCCCCATGGATAGTATAGAGGTGTCCCGGGACCGGTGCTGGTTAAGTCCAGCACCGGTTTTTTTGTTTTTTTAATGAAATCCTGCATCGACCTGCATATTTCACTGCATTCGCACAAACTCTAACAAATGAATTTTTTCAATAAATCAAAGCGTAATAGTAAAAAAAAATGTAGCTTACAAAACCTTGCAATATTTTTCATGAAATATGCGGGTTAGGATGTTTGCTGATTATTTTTTCTTGCCCTGCTCAAGGTTGTTGAAAAATTAACAAAATTTCATTAAAGCTTCGCGCTTGATATGATCTCCTGTTTACACTGAAATTATTTATCCTAGGAGCCTGTCGGAGAATTATAATCGTAATGAAAAAACGAGGAATTGAGACCAAATTTTCGAAAATTTGATGCTAACAGCAGCGCTATTTAAAGAAAATTCACGGAGATTTGAACCGATTCTCTCGCTTTTGCAGTAGATTGGGAATTCTCCGACAGGCTCCTAGTTACAGCAATTCAAAAAAAAATTATGACAAACGGAATCATCCCCCTTCTCTGGATTATCGGCAGCAGCCTGCTGATGTGCATACTGGCTCTCGTCGGGGTAATTACCCTGTCGCTGAGCGAAAAAACTTTGCACCGCCTGCTCCTGCCCCTTGTTGCATTATCTGCCGGTTCACTGCTTGGGGGTGCTTTTTTTCACATGATTCCGGAATCCATTGAAAAAACCGGGGCTGATATATCGGTCTATATATATGTTGTAGGCGGATTTACTTTTTTTTTGCTGCTGGAACAACTGTTGCACTGGCACCACTGCCACCGGGGAGAAACGCTCTGCAAAAAACCCCAGACCTACCTTATTTTAATCGGTGACGGCATCCACAATTTCATCGGCGGCATTGCCGTGGCCGGCACTTTTCTCATTGATATCCGCCTTGGCATCTCCACCTGGCTTGCTGCTGCTGCCCATGAAATTCCACAGGAGATAGGTGACTTCAGCGTCCTGGTGCACGGAGGCTGGTCCCGAAAAAAAGCGCTGCTCTTAAACCTATTATCAGCCTCAACATTTCTTCTCGGCGGTTTACTTGCCTACATGTTTTCTTTCAGCGACTGGATCTACTACCTGATCCCCTTTGCAGCAGGCAACTTTATTTATATCGGGGCCTCGGACCTTATCCCTGAAGTAAACAAGCACGAAAGTTTTTCCAGAAATGTTTTGCATTTTTGTTGTTTCTGTACCGGTATCCTTATTCTTCTTGGCTTACGAATCGTTTTCAGTAATTAAATATTGCATAGGTGCTATTACAATGAAACTGGTCTCGCTCTTTCTTTTATCGGCTGCCCTGTTATTCTTCTTTGGATCTCCGCAAATAATTCAGTCTGAGGAGATAGTTAACGAAGTCTTCCTTCTGGAAAAGCACAATAAACTTCTGGCATTTTCCGGCCTGCGCAACAACTGGTTTGAAAAAGAATTACGCCCTGATGAAACTATTGTCAAAAGCATGTATGACGGCAATGTGGCCGTCGCCTACACCAATGAAAGAGCCCTTGCCTTCAGCGGTATCACCGGCAGATGGACAGAAGAACGCTTTCGCATACGCGAGACTGTCATAAGCATTTCCGCTGATGGTAATGTCGGGACAGTGATCACCACTATCCGTGCTTTGGGTTTCAGCGCCAAAACGGGAGTCTGGGTTGGATCACCATTTAATATCGGTGACTAGCTGTTTTGTCCGTAGAAGAGATTGGCAAGAAAGTGAAACTTTAAAAACTTCACGCCGACAGGTATTGCGCTTCAAATATATTGATACTGCCCGACCCTGTTGTTGACTGGGTCTCTTTTTACCATTGCAGCTGTTTTGCTGCTGTAAACCTTTATAAAAATCGGTTATAATCATTTAGTCTCAGTCTTCGCTTTCCCTTAAAAAAATCATAGGGTGCCATGATATTAGATTTTCGTAAAATCTTTCTAGTAGTTATTTTCCTAGCATTCCTGATAGTGATCCACGAAAAAATCCTTTCCGGTATAGGCTCGTTTCTCGTTGTCCAGGATATTCCCGCAAAGGCTGAAGCTGCCGTTATTCTTAACACCGGGGTTGATATTTATCCCCGGTTCATGGAGGCTGCAGACCTCTACAAACAGGCAAGGGCGGAAAAAGTTGTCATTAACGGCAATAGAAAGACTGAAACATTACGCGGTCTGGAAAACAGCGGTTATGAGCCTCCCTGCAAATGGTATGCTGAACAAATAAGCGTCCTGACCCATCTGGGCGTAACAAAGGACCATATACTTGCTATCAGCGCCGAGGATGCCTACGAGACCATCAGTGAGGCAAAAACTGTCGGGGAAACCCTCATTAATAATGGCATGTCAAATGTGATCATTAGCACCAGCAAATTCCATAGTCGCAGGGCCAGGCATATCTGGAGTAAAATGTACAAGGGAAGATTAACAATTTATATTGCCCCGGCCCAGAATGACCCTTTTAATCCCAAAGCCTGGTGGAAGAGCGGCAGACAGATTCGCTGGGTTCTATCAGAATACGGCGCCTGGGTTTATTACTATTGGATGAAGATTTTTGACTGACAACTTTTCGTATATATATTTTGCCTAGGAGCCTGACGGGGAATTATAATCGTAAAGAAAATTTGAACCGATTCTCTCGCTTTTGCAGTAGGTTGGGAATTCTCCGACAGGCTCCTAAATTTCTAATATAGTTAGTGTCTGTCCAGAAATGAAGATTTTTGCCGGAGATTAAGGATCGCGATAAAAATAAGCGCAGGCATATATTTGATATTCCGAGCATTATTTTTTGAGAAGGATCGCGATAAAAATAAGCGCAGGCATATATTTGATATTCCGAGCATTATTTTTTGAGCATGACGCAGATATACGACAAAAAGGCCATTTATGGACAGGCACTAGTTAATCCAGCAAACTTTCTTCTAGGGTTATTGTATGTCGCTTGTTGCCACCGGTCTCATCGCCAGTTTCCTTGCAGGTCTTGCAACCGGTGTCGGTGCCCTGCCCGCTCTGTTCTTTAAAAGTGTACCGGACAGATTGATGAGCACTTTGCTCGGTGGTGCAGCAGGTGTCATGCTGGCAGCCACCTCTTTTTCCCTCATTGTCCCTGGCATTGAACACGGCAACCTGCTATGGCCTGGATATGGTGTCTTTATTGTTGTCTTTGGTATGCTTTTGGGAGCAATCTGTCTTGACATTGTTGACAGGCTTCTGCCCCATGAGCATTTCATCCTGGGTCACGAGGGGCCATCCAGCAGGATGAAGAGAATCTGGCTTTTTATCATAGCCATTACCATTCATAATTTCCCGGAAGGTTTGGCTGTTGGGGTCGGTTTCGGCAGCGGTGATATAGCAAGCGGCACCAGCCTCGCCATTGGCATAGGCCTGCAAAACATGCCGGAAGGACTGGCTGTCGCCCTGCCATTATTAGGACTTGGCTACAGCCGGCTAAAGGCCATCGGTATTGCTACCCTGACAGGTCTTGTTGAACCGGTTGGAGGGCTATTGGGGGTTGCATCTGTCTCGATTTTCCACCCTGTTCTGCCACTTGGGCTGGCCTTTGCAGCCGGCGCCATGCTCTTTGTCATCAGTGATGAAATAATTCCTGAAACCCATGCCAAGGGCAAGTCCCGGCTGGCAACTTTCGGCATCATCGTTGGATTTGTCATCATGATGGCACTGGACAATCTCCTGGGATAATAATCCACTCCTGAAGGGCAACCCTCCATGTTGCCCTTGATTTTCAGTTTTTATTCGTTTACACTTTAATCACTTAAATAATACAAGTGCATTGAAATTATCAGTTATTGGTAAAAAACCATGACTTGTTCCGTGACTCTGATTGGGTCAAAGAATAAATTTCACTATCGCATTTATCAGTTCCCCCTCTGTGCTGAAATAGATTCGCACGGCCTGCTTCCAAGAAAAATTCTCTCCGGAATTGATGCATTCGCAAAAATGACTTCCCGGCGTTGGAAATATCTTCGGCGTCTTGCATTGTTCCCCATTTACCAGCTCGACAACAACACCCCAAAAACGTCAACAGAGCTTATCTGCAGCTGTTTGGAATTGTACCTGCAGCTCAATTTCTTAAGAGCACTGAAGTCTCTGTGCGACAACGATTACTGTTGGGGTGCAAACATTTTAAACCTGGCAGAGTGAGGGTAAAAATGGAATTACGCAGTCAAAGCACTCCGGAACAAATTCAGAGAGCGCACCATAGTATCAAAAACAGAATCAGCAAGGATTTTGCCAAGGATAAAATTAGCAGAATGTTTAACGGTGCCGGTATCTCGGTACAGGGAAAAAACAAATGGGATATCCGGGTGCATGACGAACGGTTCTACAACCGTATTTTCCTGAAATGGTCCTTGGGTTTTGGCGAATCTTATATGGATGGCTGGTGGGATACAGAGGCGCTGGATCAATTAATCCACAGGCTCTACACTTCAAATACCGCTTACAAAAAAAGCAATTTCCCAGCTAAACTTGATATGTATAAAGCCCGCCTTATTAATCAGCAGTCAAAAATCCGCGCCCAAAAAGTTGCACATGTCCATTACGATCTGGGAAACGAGATGTACGCCGATATGCTTGGTGACACCATGCAATATACCTGCGCCTACTGGAAACAGGCACAGACCCTAGATGAAGCCCAGGCGCACAAGCTCGATCTTATCTGCAGAAAGATGCATTTGCAAAAAGGAGAAAAAATACTGGAACTCGGCTGTGGCTGGGGTGGTTTTGCAAAATTTGCTGTCGAAAACTACGGGGTTGAAGTTGATGCCTATAATATCTCCAAGCAGCAGGTAGAATATGCACGAAAGAGAACCAGGGGAATCCCAGTTACTATCCATCTTGCTGACTACAGGGATGCACAGGGAACCTATGATAAGGTTGCGGCCATCGGACTTTGTGAGCATGTCGGTTACAAAAATTATGCGGCATTGATGGAAGTTGCACACCGTTGCTTAAAAAAACACGGTATTTTTCTGCTGCATTCCATTGCCAATAATTTTTCCACAACACATAGCGACCCCTGGTTTAACAAGTACATATTTCCCAACGGCATGCTGCCTTCAATTAAGCAGCTCGGTGAAACTATGGAAGGCCTCTTTGTCATGGAGGACTGGCATAACTTCGGCCCGGATTACGACAGGACTTTGATGGAATGGTATCACAACTTTGACCGCCACTGGCCAATTTACCAGGAAAAATATGGGGAGCGTTTTTACCGGATGTGGAAATACTACCTTCTCTCCCTTGCCGGAGCATTCAGGGCACGCCGGATCCAACTCTGGCAGGTTGTCATGTCAAAAGACGGCGTGCCGGGAGGTTATGAATCAGTGCGCTGAACTGATTGCTGCATTTTCCAGCAAGGCAATGAGAGATTGGGCTCAATTATTATCAGGTCGTCCGGAAACACGATTGCTATAGAAAAGAACCAGACTACAACGCCTTGTCAAAGATCATAAGAGCATTCATTCCGCCTCCCTGGCCTTGCCCAAACATCCTGTTTTTTACCGGGCCTCATTACATAAAAAAAATGGAATTAGTTTTTTATGAACAGTACAGCAAAACTTGCAGCCTATTATGAAAAAAAGCAGCAACTGGGCGCATCACTTCAATATCGTTCAGATACCCCTATCCGTTTGCTCAAGGATACTTCCAACCTGTTCCGTGATCGTAAACCCATGGATGGGCCCGGGTTAAACGTAAAAAACTTCAACAGGGTTATCCGCGTAGCTCCTGAAGAGGGCTTTGTTGAAGTTGAGGGCATGACGTCTTACGTTGATTTGACACGCGAATGTCTCAAATCCGGTGTCATGCCCACGGTTGTACCCCAGCTCAAATCCATTACCGTTGGAGGAGCTGTCAGCGGCATAGGAATAGAATCGTCCTCATTTAAATACGGTCTTGTACACGAAACGCTCCAGGAGCTTGATATTCTCCTTGCAGATGGAACCACTCTGACCTGCACACCGAAAAACGAGCATCAACGTTTGTTTTTCGGTTTTCCAAATTCATATGGCACGCTTGGATATGCCTTAAAGCTGAAAATTAAAGTTATACCTGTCAAGCCATATGTACGGGTAACCCATATTCACCACCATGATGTTGCCGCATATTTTGCTGATATTGATAACAAATGCAGCCAGGATATTGATTTTATTGACGGCGTCATTTTCGGACCAGGTGAATACTTCCTGACTATTGGTGAGTTTACCGACTCAGCCCCCTACAGTAGTGATTATTCCTTTAAAAACATATACTACCGTTCCGTTCGGGAGAGGGAATCAGATTATCTGAAGGTTGAGGATTATATCTGGCGTTGGGATACTGACTGGTTCTGGTGCTCCCAGTATATTTTTGCCCAGAATCCCATTGTAAGGCGTCTACTTGGCCCCAAACGCTTAAACTCAATAACCTATACAAAAATCATGCGCTGGAATAGAAGATACAACATCGCGCATAATTTGAACCTGCTCTTCGGATTGCACAGTGAGGCAGTAATACAGGATGTGGAAATTCCCCTGGCGTTGTGTCCCAACTTTCTGGACTTTTATTTTAATACCATACGGTTCACACCGGTATGGGTATGCCCCATCCAGCCCCTGGATAATAACGCGAAATTTCCCCTGTATCCTATGGACCCGGATACACTTTATGTAAATTTTGGTTTTTGGAATGTTATAAAAAGTCAAAAAAAAATGGCACCGGCGCATTACAATAGGCTTTTAGAGCAGAAAGTAAGCGAGTTCGGCGGCATGAAGTCGTTATATTCCGACGCCTATTATTCCCCAGAGCAGTTCTGGAATATTTACAACAAAGATGAATACTCCCAGCTCAAAAACCGTTATGACCCCAAGGGACAATTCAAAGACCTCTATGCCAAATGTGTTCAGCATGGATAGTTTTCAGTTTACAATCTAGGATTTATTGTAAAGCAAATGACAATACTCCCCAAGTCCCAAGGCAGCAAAATTTCTGGCCCCCGACCCTGCATTTTTCATTGACAGTAGCACACTTCCTTCACTAAGCTATATCTACCGACCTGCAATAAGTGCTGTTATTGGCTTTGCTTACTGCATAAGAATTTATTTCATTCAATGAAACAGTTCTGCTTTCACTCTGTTTAAAGGAGCATGGAATGTTGAAAGTTAAAGATATAATGACCAGCGAAGTTTTTGTACTGTATGCTACCCAGACCCTGGAGCTCGTCCGTTCTTTGATGCGTATCAAACATGTACGGCATGTGCCGATTGTTGATGCGGATAATACCTTTGTGGGCCTTATGACACACCGCGACCTTCTGGCGCAGACCATCTCTCATCTGGCAGAAGTTGACGAGTCAGAGCAGGAATACCTGGATAGTCATATACACATTATGAACATCATGAAAACTGATGTGGTGACAGCAGATCCTGAAATGACCGCCTGTTCTGCGATTTCCCTGCTGCTGGACAACAAGTATGGCTGCCTGCCCGTTGTGTCAGACGGCAAGCTTGTAGGGATTGTTACAGAGGCGGATTTCTTGAATCTGACCCTGGAACTCCTGCGCAAGACTGACAGCAGTTGTGTGTAAATAAAAGGGGACAGATTTAAAATCTGCCACCGGAACTTAAATTATATAAAAAAAGCCGGGTCTTGCTTTCCCAAACCCGGCTTTTTTTATATTTGCCTCTTGGAAATGCAATGAGCCCGAAATCCTAAAATCTCTATTTATATACGTTACAGCCCCAACCCGAATATTTCATGAACAGTTTTGATAAATTAGTATAAATATCTGTTTTTATCGTTTAAATTTTATATTTCCAGTGTGTTAGTCCGGTTAAAGCTTGTACTAAGTGACTGAATAGATTTTTTTTAAAACTATTCACCCTTCGGGCAAGCCGATACATCCGTATAGCCTGCAGTGTTAGGCGTTTCGCATACTATTATCTGCTTAAACGACTTACACTTTGTCTATCCGGCGTCTCGACTCGTGAAAAATGCGGGCTAATTGCCCACAAGCTATGGGAGTTGTAGATACAAGGAGCATGAAATTCAGCTAAATAATAATGTGGCTCTTAATGATTCTCAGGTTATTCTATTTTTTTTATCATGATTACAAAAAAATAAATACTGGATCCCCCGCCGCCGCGGGGATGACAAACCCTACATCACTGTCACTCCCGCGCAGACGGGAGTCCAGAATATTTAAACCTGAAAATAGTTTATAGCCACAAATAATAATATGCCGATTTACCTGCAACAGGTAAGGGAATGAATGGATACTCCGCTGTAAATGCTTCTCTATCGGTTTGCAAACCTAAATTGCCTTTTCCACCTTAACAGCACATACCTTGGCTTCTGGAATTTTACATTCAGGATCACAGGCATCATTGGTCAGCAGGTTGGCTGCCGCCTCTTTATAGTGGAAAGGTATAAATGTGATTCCCGGATTGATCCTGTCAGTCACCAGCGCCGGAAGCGAGATGGTGCCACGCCGCGATGCGACATTAACCCGGTCGCCGTCTTTAATCTGCAGGCGGGAGGCATCATCGGGATTTATTTCAATGATCGGGCCGCGATCAGCGCTCTCTATCACCTGGGACCTGCGTGTCATAGTACCTGTATGATACTGGTAGAGAACCCGCCCAGTGGTCAATACAAACGGATATTCAATATCCGGTAGTTCCTCGGCATCCCGCCAGGTGATTGGTGTAAAACTGGCCAGCCCGCGCGGGAAACCATTTTCAAAAAGGACAGGGGTGCCCGGATGATCTTCATCAGGACACGGCCACTGAATGCCGCCTTCTTCCAAGCGTTTGTAGTTTATACCTGCAATTGCTGGCCAGGCTCCAGCAATCTCATTGAATATCTCTTCTGCCTCAGCCACTTCCATTCTTGCGGATCCCGGTTGGAAGTCACTTGGAAAGGTGGTTTTTTTGTCAGAATTCATTCGTTCCGAGACCGCCTGGATAATAACCAGGTCGTTACAGGCATCTTTCGGCGGCAACAAAGCTTGACGGACCCTTTGCACCCTGCGCTCAGTATTGGTGAAGGTTCCCTCTTTCTCTGCGTAGGCGGCTGCCGGCAGTACCACATCGGCAATCTCAGCGGTTTCGGTAAGGAAGATATCTTGCACCACAAGAAATTTGACCTTACTGAACGCCTCTCGGGCGTGGCACATATTTGGATCACTCATCACCGGATTTTCCCCCATGACCCACATGGCCTCAATTGAACCATCGATCATGGCCCGTGACATTTCAGTGGCTGTCAGTCCCGGCTTGCCAGAGAGATTGCAGCCCCACAGTTCTTCAAACCGCATTCTGACCGTATCGTTATCAACACGCTGATATCCCGGAAAGACTGTTGGGGCACATGCCATATCGCTGGCTCCCTGGACATTATTCTGACCGCGCAGAGGATTCAGGCCGGCACTGGATTTTCCGAGGTTACCTGTCATAAGGGCAAGATTGGCCAGGGATTTAACATTGTCGGTTCCCGAGGTATGCTGGGTTATCCCCATGGTATAAAAGATAGCGGCCCGTTCGGCCTTCGCATAAATCTTTGCTGCCTCTTCAATGTCTGCAGCAGGCACACCGGTAATCTTTTCGGCCCATTCCGGTGTACAATCAGCAACCGCATCTTCACAGGCTTCGAAATTCTCGGTTCTTTCCCCGACATACTCCTGATCAACAAGATTATCACGTATGATCACATGGCACATGGCGTTAATCAGTGCCCCGTCCGTGCCGGGCTTCTGACTCAACCATAAACACGCTTGATCAGTAAGATTGATACGGCGGGGATCAGCCACAATTATTTTTGTCCCGTGATTTTGGACTGCCTGCTTCATGCGCAGACCAATTACCGGATGTGTCTCTGTGGTATTCGAACCGATAACAAGCATCGCATCAATACCGGCAATGCCTGCAATATCATTACTCATCGCTCCGGAACCGAGCACTGTGACCAGACCGGTCACCGTGGGGCTGTGTCAGTAGCGGGCGCAATGATCAACATTATTGGTGCCTATCCGTTGACGGAAAAATTTCTGAAACACATAGTTCTCTTCCGTGGTACAGCGTGCCGAAGAAAGGCCCGCAAAGGCATCCGGTCCCTTATCAGCAAGAATGCTGCGGAAATTTTCGGCCACAAAATCAAGAGCCTCATTCCAGCTGACCGGTTCCAGGACACCACCCTTCTGGCGCCTGACCTGGGGCGTGGTCAACCTGTCAGGATGGCTGAGAAAAGCGTGGCCAAATCTCCCCTTGACACAAAGATCCCCGTAATTTGGCAGCAGTTCCGGGTCGGCAGTAACCTCCATGAGAGTATTGCCCTTTACCTTGAGGTCTAGCTGGCAGCCGGTTCCGCAATAGGGACATGTTGTCCGGACCCGTTCAATGACCTCATTGACCATGGGTACGATCTGCTCCTTCTTGTTCAGCGCACCGGTGGAGCAGTTATCAACACACTTACCGCAGGAAACACATTTTTCATTGAACTTCAGTGTAATTCCAACGGCCCTGTTCTTCTCGTCAAAGCCGGCTGACGAAAGATCCAGGGCTTCGTATTCACATGAATTCATGCAGCGCTGGCAGAATATACACTTGTTCAAATCAACGGTAATTGCCGGGTGGGATGTATCCTTTTCATAGAGGGGCTTTGTGCCCATGCCGGTCTTATTGAGATTAATATCATTAGCAATGGAGAGTCTCTTCAGATCGCAACGGTCAAAGGCAGTGCAACCGCAGGAAAGGCAACGCTCCGCCTCTTTTCTGGCGGCTTCCTCGTCAAAACCGAGCTTGACCTCCTCAAAATCCCGTATCAAACTTTCCGGCTGGCGCTCTGCCATTTTTCCCCGTGGAGCGGAACTGACTCCGGTAAAAGTTTCCGGCACAACATTTTTAAATGATTTGCCGCGCGAAAAATTAAAGCGCCCCTCCCCTGCTTCTTTTTCAACGCCCATGATCTGGGCATGGATATTTTCCGCTGAGCGCCGGGCACCGACAACTGCCTGGATCACGGAACGGGGTCCACTGGTCACATCACCGGCTGCGTAGACCCCATCGAGATTGGTCAAAAAAGTACGGGGATCAGCCTTGATGTTACCAGCCGGAGTCAGCTCCAGGGATTCCTCAAGGGTACCGCCGGTAAAACCATCCTTTGCAGCCATTTTCCCCATGGAATATACAACTGTGTCAATCTGCAGGTGCATGTTCGAATCAGGTATCTCCACCGGGTTGCGCTTGCCCCGCTTGTCTGGTTCCCCCAGTTCCATGCGGATCAGTTCTATATCGAGCCCGCTATCTGGAGCAGTAATTGCTACCGGGGATGCCATGTCCATGATTTTCACACCCTCGCGTTCGGCATCAGCAACATTTCGCTCATGGGCCGGCATCTCCTCCTTGGGCCGAGGAACAATGATCGTAACCTCGTCGACACCTGACCTGACTAAAGCCCTGGCAGTTTCTACAGCAACATTATTGCCGCCAAGAACAACAGCCTGCTTGCCGTAGTCAACATCCTCACCGGTTGTGAACTTTTTCAGAAATCCAGAGGCCCCCATAACCCCGGTCAGGTCGCCGCCCGGGATTGCCAGGGGTTTATCCAATGGGTTGCCAATGGCGATAAGAATGGCATCAAATCCAGAATCCTTGAGATCCTGCAGCGTATAATCAACCCCCCATTTCCGGCCGGTCTGCACGGTAATGCCCAACTGCAGAAGGGTATTTATTTCATAATCCAACACGGCCTTGGGGATTTTAAACTCCGGAAAACCATAGCGCAGCATGCCACCAAGCTGGGGCGCAGCCTCATAAACGGTTACATTGTGGCCTTTTCTGGCCAGGAAATACGCGCCTGTCAAGCCGGAAGGTCCACCTCCGATCACCGCCACTTTCTTGCCGGTGTTTGATTCCTTGGGGATTCTCAGGTCAATTTTGTTGGCCATGCACCAGTCAGCCAGAAACCGCTTCAGGTGGTTGATCGCAATGGGCTCTTCCACCAACATACGCCTACACTTGGTTTCACAGAAGCGGGGGCAGACCCTGCCGACGGAAAAGGGAAAGGGGTTGCGTTCCATGACAAGACGCAGCCCCTCTTCGTACTGACCTTTGGCCACATGGGCAATATATCCCTGTACATTGATCTGACCAGGGCAGGTCAAATTGCATGGTGCCTTGCAATCTCCGAAATGGGTTTCAGCAAGAATGGCCAGTCGCTCATTGCGCAGCCCCTTCAGCACCTCAGAGTCTGTTCTGATATGCATCCCTTCCTGTATCTTCGTATCGCAGGAACGCACCGGGGTTTCATTTCCTTCCACTTCAACAACACAGAGCCCGCAGGCTTGGTCAGCATCTCTGCCCCTGACATGACAGAGTGTGGGAATATAGATTTCCGCCTGCTCTGCAGCTTGAAGGATAGTTATGCCCGCATGGGCAGTTATTTCCATACCGTTTATTGTAATTTTCATAGCTCTGACTCCAATCAGTTAAGTCAACAGGGGTGGGGGACAACGCTGCAGATTTCTCTTAATTTAACTGTACAGGTGTTGCAGCCAGGAAAAACATGTAAAAGAAAAAAACTGAGATTTTTACAAAACCTGGGGGCGGGCATCTCTCGTCTATTTAATGAATTCCCGTACTATAATTGATAACAGCATCAAATATTGAAAAACTGTTACCTGAACAGTTTTTACTGTAAATTTGCGCACTACCATACTAACAAAAGAGTATTTTTAAAATCAACTTTTATTAGGTATTTCTACTCATTTTTTAATCATTAGCGGTTTACTTTTAAATTGTCCTCATCCGTGGTCCGAATGATTATGGTCATTCCATTTCTTAAGGTCACGGCATATATTTAAATTTTCTACAAAAAAGCCCTTCCAATTAAGGAAAGGCTTTTCTGCTCTATGCAGCGTAGGATGATTAAATATTAATCAAATCATACTATCATATCTTATAGGCCCTTTTTCTCAAACCAGCTGAACATGGCTATAACTCCAGCAATAAAAGCCATAATTACGAACCATTGGTTTACGCCAATCAGCTGGGGTATAGTCAGAGAACCGAAATATCCCCATCCAAGAACCCTCTTCATTAAAAATGGATAGGTTTCAGCATAGAGTCCAGCTCCGATCAACATGCCCAATATGCCCCAGAGTGCATCCCAGCGACCCTCTCCGAGCGCTCCACCCTGGGTGCCTGGGCAGTAACCCAATAGTCCCCATCCCAGACCGAAAATCATACCTCCGGCAATGTTTTCACCAATTACCACAGGTTTGTACATAAGCTGCACAAGACCAAACACTTCAAAAAAGTGAATTCCCAGCATGCCGACAATGATGGCAGACATCATGAATTTAACTATGGTCATATCCTTGAAGCGCAATGCCCCTATCTGTTTGTCGTAACGCACCACCCTTCCCTTTTGCAGCAGAAAGCCAAAAAGAATGCCTGTTAAGAGTCCGAAAATAAGCATTTCCATTACCTGTCACCTCTATAGTATATGAGCCGGGTCATAATAATGCCGCCGACAAAGAAAAAGATCATGGCTATAAGCCCGCTCACTGCAAGTTGGATCATGCCGGACAAACCATGTCCGCTAGGACATCCACCGGCCAGTCGGGCTCCGAACATGGCGATTATGCCGCCGATAAATGCGACAATCCCCCTTTTGACAGGGTTTGCCCCGAAACGCTCGGCCCACATATCAGGAACCCCCTGCCATTTAAAGGAGCCGGACCATAGCGAAGCTATGAGAGAACCGACAAAAATTCCAATCACAAACAGTAGCTGCCAGTCCAGTTTCGGTAGGTAACGAATAAAGTATTCAAGATGTGTAACCCTCTCCGGCCCAAAAGCCTTTCCCAGCATTCCAGCGGAACGGACAAAAGAGGTGGAAGCGCCGAAAAATTTACCTGTCCACAACACCGAAACAATGATGACCAGACCACTTAAGCCTCCTGCAATATACGGGCTCCATGCCCCTTCATCCATTTTATTCTGTTCCATAATTCTCCTCCAGAATTCAAAAAATATGGTTCATACAATATACTTTATTATGGTTGATATTACCGAAGCTAAATATTTTTTACAATAATAAGTTTTTTTACAAACAGTCCAACACGTACGAATAAGATCATAAAAACAACAAATAAAGCACACTGCAAAAGTATAAAATTTCTTCTTGACAAAGAAACAATCCTTCCATATTATAGTTAACAGTATGAACGATGTCAACTCAACAATAGATGTCCGGGTTCTGGAATACCAGGCAAATAAACTGCAGGAATTGATCAGTGAGGTTCACAATTGCTGCAAGGACCGCTTTGCCCATGAAGCCAAGGCATTCAAAATGCCCCAGGCAGAACTCAGGTGCCTTATGCTCTTCGAGGGCCACAAGTATCTCACTGGAATTGAGATAGCAGGAATGCTTGAGGTTGCAAAAAGCAGGGCCACTGTCATTATCGAGAATCTGGAAAAAAAAGGATTTGTCCAGCGATCTCCCGACCCAAACGATGCCAGGGTTAAGCTTATAAACCTTACCCAAAAAGGCCAACGCAAGGTGAGAGAAATTGAAGAATTCATGTTTTCTCTCCACCAGCAGCTTCTTGGCCAGATTGATCCAGCCCAACGTGCTGGAGTTATAAACGCTTTGGAAACCTTACGGTCTTCAATGGAATCCGTGAAGGCCCTTCTAGCATAAATAAAAATTCAACATAAATATTTCCAGGGAGGAAATCCTATGAGTGAAGAAAAACCCAAAAGAATGTCAATTATTGCTTCAAAAGGAGCCCTTGACATGGCATATCCACCGTTGATCCTGGCATCCACTGCTGCAGCCATGGACGTGGAGACCATGATATTTTTCACCTTCTACGGTATAGATGTCGTCAACAAGAAAAAATATGCCAACCTGAGAGTGGCACCCATTGCCAATCCTGCCATGCCGTCTCCTGTTCCTATGCCGAACATCATCGGCATGCTGCCCGGTATGACCGCACTGGGTACAATGATGATGAAATCAATGATGGGCAAAATTAATTGGCCCTCCATTCCTGAGTTGGTGGAAATCTGCCTTGAAATGGATGTAAAAATGGTTGCCTGCACTCCTACCCTGGAGATGACCGGTTTAACCCAGGCAGACCTTATCGAGGGAGTAGAAGTCGGCGGTGCAGCCGATTACCTCGATTTTGCCCTGGATGGAAACATAAATCTTTTTGTCTAACTCATTCGTATACATATTAAACTGAGAAAAACTATAACACCAGAAGGAGAATTACCATGGCTAGTATTGCTATTACCCCAGATGAAGTAGCAGACCTTAAAGGTCTGAACTGCCCAATGCCTGTTTTAAAAACCAAAAAGGCACTGGACAAAATCGAAGGCGGCAAAATCCTGCAAGTCGATCTTACCGATGCCGGCTCTAAGTCCGACCTTCCCGCCATGATCAAAAGAACCGGCAATGAACTACTCGAAATGACAGAAGAAAATGGTGTCTACACCTTTTATATCAGAAAAAAACTTGCTTAATTAATTTTTTGCAATCTCTCATAGCGTTACAACGAGGGGAAGAGGGTGTCGGCTTTGCAAAATTATCCGGCACCAGGGATTTTCACAACTCATACTAAGAGGAGTTAGAAGAGGAGATGAAGCAAAAAAAACTTACTGGATTGAGGAATCTGCTGCTCGGTTCTGCAGCAGTTATGGCTGCCGCCTTACTGGCAGCCCCTGATGCCAATGCCACCAACGGCTATTTTGCCCATGGCTACAGCATTAAAAACAAAGCCCTGGCAGGAGCCGGCGTGGCTCTGCCCTTGGATGCCCTGGCCGCTTCTATGAATCCGGCCGGTATGACCGAGGTCGGTACCCGGCTTGATTTGGGTATATCACTGTTCAGCCCGGACAGAAGCTACAAAGTTAAAGGCAACCCGACAAATCCGGGCGATGTCCCGGGCTGTGACCAAATGACCGGAGCTGGCTGCCCGTTTGGCTTGATGCCAGGCACTGAGGACAGTGATTCCAATTACTTCGGTATTCCCAGTTTCGGGTACAATTATATGCTCACCGACCACAGCGCCGTCGGCATTTCCGTTTATGGCAACGGCGGCATGAATACCGACTATGACACAGCTACCTTCAACTATGTGAACCCCTCGCTGCCCGATAATTCGACCGGTGTTGACCTGATGCAGCTCTTTATTGCGCCGACCTATGCCCACAAGTTCAAAGGCAAACATTCCTTCGGCATTACGCCGATCATCGCCGTCCAGTTTTTTGAAGCAAAAGGCACGGAGGCGTTCGGCGGTTTTTCAGAATCCCCGAACAAACTTGCCGACAACGGCCATGAATCCTCTTTCGGTTTCGGCGCCAGATTCGGCTACCTGGGCCAGCTGACCGACAAGCTCAGCATCGGTCTATCCTACCAGACCGAGATTGACATGGACGAATTTGACGACTATGCCGGTCTGTTTGCCGAGCAGGGCGACTTTGACATTCCACAGAACTTTACAGTTGGCCTTGCCTTCAAACCGATCCCGTCGGTTCGGCTTGTGTTTGACTGGCAGAGAATCTATTACAGTGACATCGACTCAATTGCCAACCCGATGATGAATTCCACCGGCACCGCGCTGTATGGTCCTTTGGGATCCAATAAAGGCGCCGGTTTTGGCTGGGACGACATGGATGTTTTTAAGTTCGGCCTGGAGTGGGAGCGCACTGCACAGTGGACCTATCGCTTCGGTTACTCATACAGCGATGACCAGCCGATCCCGGACAGCGAAGTTATGTTCAATATCCTGGCCCCGGCTGTTATCGAACAGCATATCAACTTTGGTTTCACCAGGACCTTTGCCAGCCAAAACGAACTCAACTTCGCCTTAATGTATGCTCTTAATAATGACATTGAAGGCGACAACCCTCTTGATCCTGCCCAGAAGATTCAGCTGGATATGGACCAGTGGGAAGTATCCCTGGGTTATTCCTGGGTTTTCTAATTTTACCCTCCCTGGGGGGATAATACCCCCTACCTATACCCTTGGGGGGCGCTCCCAAAGCGCCCCCCATTTTTTTTAACGTATTTTTGCAGCATTCCCCAGCGCAGCATAATTATTGAGGAGGACCCAGAATGATTCGGCAACAGACAAAAATTTCTCTTTTCATAGTACTTCTGGTATTGGCTATGTTTTCCATGGCCCGGGCTGAAGTGCTCAAACCGTTTGTGCTTGGCAAAACACCAACTTCTTTTGCTAATCCTCTGAAGGATCCAGGCAGCATGCCGGATGTGGTGGAATACACCAAGGCACTACTTACAGAACAGGGTTTCACCATTGTCGGCAGTTACACACCTTTCCCCGCTGCCACTGTTATCTGTGCCAGCCATCCTGACTTAAGTGCTGCTGCAGCCGGGGCGGAAAACGGCGGTTTTGGTGCGGCCCAGAGAGTGGCTGTAACTGAAGTGAACGGCAAACTGCAAATTTCCTACATGAACCCGGCCTACCTGGGAACGGCATATGGCCTGGGCAAGCTTAAATCCATTTCAGGAAAACTCGCAGCAGCATTGGGCCATGAACAGGAATTCGGCTCGGGAAAGGGCATTAAAGAAGAAAAACTTGGTCCTGGCAAGTATCACTACAAGATGCTGATGCCCTACTTTGACGATATTGACGTACTGAACACCTATCCGGATTACAAGACCGGTGTAAAAACCGTGGAAGCCAACCTGGCTGCAGGTAAAGGCGGCACCGTGAAGGTGTACCGCATTGATCTGCCAGGCAAAGATGTTTCTGTTTTCGGTGTGGGAATTGTCCAGGGTGACGGACCGGAAACAGGAGCCAAAGATACTGACAAGGAAATCCTGGACATTATCGATTTTCAGGAGATCCGCTCAACCGCTTATCTGCCCTATGAAATAATGGTCCAGGGAAATAAGGCTATTGCCCTGCGCGGCCGCTACCGCATAGCAGTGCATTTTCCCGATACCTCCATGGCAGGCCAGCACGGCTTTACCAAAATCATGAGTTCACCAGGCGGCATTAAAAAAGCCCTGGAAGCAGCCGCCGGGAAGTAAGATTTACATCATAAAAACAACATAGAAAAGCAGCCGGGAGCAATTCCCCGGCTGCTTTTTTTATGAGGTGCTTAAATGTTTGGCGAGTTCATTTTGCTGTTTATGAAAGGATGAGAGTGCTTCGCTATACACTAGTATGCGAAGTACTTGAAGACGCAGCAGAAACAGCAAAATGAACTCGCCAATTAGGCAAAAAGGTCTTCGCCGCCCAGCGAATTCACCAGAATCATGGTCGGCATTTCATCAATAAAAGACCTGTAATTGGCATGCCATTCAGCTTCATCTGCCTTTTGCGGCAGCTCAAATCCTAAAATCACACAGGTGGCATCTGCTGAATATTTATGCAAAACTCTCGAAAAAGATTCATCTTCTAAAACAATTTCAACTTCAGCCTCAACACGGGCAAGTTCGACCAGTTCCTGCAATGCCTGCGCTGCCTGTTCCTGCCCTGCCTCTTTTTCAATCACCCGCAAAACACGGATTTTTGTATCGGCCCATTCCCAATTCTCAGTTATTAAAAAGGCAAGCAGGAGCATGAGTGCTCCGTTTTTATGCCCCCGCCACCAGATATCCACACGTTTGGATTCTCCTAAATCTGGTAACCCCTTTGCTTCAATAATTGCCAGGCTCATACCAAGCCTTGAGGCAGTTCGCAGCTCATCAATATATTCCTGCCTGCGCTCCATTTTGGCTGACCAGCCGAAAAGAGCCATATTGGGTCGTATAGGCCCAATAGCTGTGGCCTGCAACAGCATATTAATGCCCTGCTCCAATTTTTCGGCAGCCACCACAACCGGGAATGCAGCGTAATTTTTTTCATTGCAGAACTGGGTCAACTGCTGAACAGCCCCAGGCCTTCTTGGAGCAAGTTCAACCAAATCTCCCACCAGAACGTTGGCCAGGTAGACTATGCCGCGCCTTGATTCCATCCAGACCCCATAGGCAATGATTTCCTCACGGGCCATCGGGTTCCCGGAAAACACCAGGATATTTGGACGCCAATTTTTCGGATCTTCCGGCATGCGTCGCAGCCGCAACAGATTATTGCGGGTCTGTTTGTAGATAAACCCACGCCGGGCATCGCCGAATTTAGCGATAAGTCTTCGGGTTTTAAGATACCAAAGCAATAAACCTATAATCAGGATGGCAATGAAAGCGGCCAACCAGTTGATCAGGATGGTAACGACCAAACATCCGATGGCACCCAGCAGGGCTGCCAGCCAATGAAAATGACGAAACTGCGGCCGAAACGACGGGTTGCCGCCAAAATCCTCAATAAAAGCAGCCAGGTTTATCATGCCGTAGCTGCATAAAAAAAACATGGTGATTATTGATGCTACACCGTTTAAAGCTGCCCCGCCTGATTCATTGCCGGCCCAGAGCAGCACTCCGATGGTTATAACAAAAGTAAGCAGTAAGGCCCTTCTTGGTTCATCTGTTCCTTTGCTCCCCCTTGCAAAAAAGTGCAGAAACTGGAGGATCCGGTCCCGTGATACCGCCTGCAGCACCCGTGGTGCTCCCAGATAACTGCCGAGGGCGGAAGAAAGGGTGGCTGCCACAACGCCCAGTGTAACCAGCAGGGACCAGCCGAAAATGGCATTATCATGCAGCAGTTTATATGGAGCTGTTATGAGTTCCTGTCTCTCAAAAGCCCCTCCGAACAGAACAATCTGGGCAAAATAGACCAGGAAACCGACGGCAACTGCTGCCAAAGTGCCCCGAGGTATACTGCGGGCAGGATCTTCAAGATCACCCGACATATTGATTCCAGCATCTATACCCGTCACCGCTGGAAAATATATGGCAAAAACCGCCCAGTAGTTGAAAAGAGGCGCATTGCTGTCTGTTAAATCAGTTGGCGAGTATTGGGGAAATAAATTCTGCTGCAGTGTATCAAAGGAAAAATGGAGCAGGGCCCCACCTAAAAATGCAATGATGGCAAGAAACAGAAACGCCATGATCATATATTGGGTTTTGATGACCCAGCCTGCCCCGAAAAAGGCCAGTGAGAAGAGAATAACAGCTGTTCCCAGGGTGGTGATCTGAAAATACGGCACAAGAACCGGATACGAATAAACCAGGGCCTCGGCAAATCCCAGAATATAAAAGGGCACTGAAAGGGCCAGGGCAAAAAAAAGGGCTATGCCGATGGCGCCCCCAAATTCAACACCAAGTACCCGGGATATGATAAAATAAGCCCCTCCGCCGCGTAAACGCATGTTGGTGCTGATGGCTGACACCGACATGGTTGTAGTGAGGGTTATGGATTTTGCGATAAGCAGAATCGCAAGCGCACCCAAGACCCCGGCCTGACCAACCACAAAGTTGGCACGCATGAACATGATCACACCGAGAATGGTGAGAATGGCCGGTGTAAAAACTCCGCCGAAGGTTCCGAAACGGTTCCCGGTTTTATTTTGTTTTTCAGACTCTGGCATTGATCTCTACAAGACCCTAAACATTTTTATTCCTTTTGCTGAACTGCAAGAGCTCCGGTATCTCTTAAATAGAGTATGATTTCACGGGGTACATATTCCAGTGCCAAAATCTCGTCAACACTGATCTCATTGGCCTGCAGCCTTCTTAAGAGACGATCATGAAAGTGCGATTCTGTCTTTGTCTGATAATAATCACGATACACAAGCGCTGAGCCAAGTATGACGATAACACCCATCATCATCCAGAAGACCCTATGGCTGATCTCAATGTGAAATCCATCCAGCAGGAGCTTGGTGCCTATAAAAAAGATGAGCTGGTAGGCAAGATCATCCAGTTTTGGCAGTTTCTCCAGTACACGAATAAAGCCCCCTGCAGCAAAGCGCAGAGAAATGATCCCCATAATACCTGCAATCCAGACTACTATTAATTTGTCACTCATAGCCACAGCTGTAGTGATACTGTCAATGGAAAAGGCAATATCGGTCAGTTCGACAATGACCACTGTTTTCCAAAAGCTAGCAGGTGCTTTTGATGTGGGCTGGTGGGCATCCTCCTTGTAGAAAAAGAACATGTGTTTCATGGCCAGGTAGATGAGGTAGCCGCCGCCAATGATCTTAAAAGCAATAAAACGTATGAGGTGGGCTGCAAAAACCAGGGCCAAAACCCTGAAAAAGAAGGCCCCGAAGATGCCGTACAGCAAAGCTTTCTTCTGCTGCTCCTTGGGGAGGGTCCGCACCAGAAGAGCCAGAACCAACGAATTATCAACGGAAAGGATGCCTTCCAGAACGGCCAACGTGGCAATTGCCAGGGTGTCGGCTCCGGAAAATGCATGCAATTCCTGGACTACCTGCACCAGGACAGAAGTTTCCATATACAGACCCAAATCTTTTAATCAGTAAAATTCCGGCAAAGTACCCGGTTACATAATCGCTGAACCTGCACCTTACTGGATTATTTTTCACTTCTTCGTATCTGACCAGAGTTGACAGAACTGCTCCTTCTCATTGCCGCTGCAGGTCTTCATCACAGACCACCTGAGCATAAGCGGGGCCAGAAGGGTTGTAATAAAGGCCATGAGGACCAGGGCGGAAAACTGATTTTCTGTCAATAGAGGCTCAGTGATAACTCCTTGCACCAGCAGATTATCACTGAGGGCAATGACAACAGCTACAATGACAAGTTCCACCGCGCCCCTGCCGTTCATGCCAAAGCCAATGATGGCGGATTCCCGCAAACTGTAGCGGAATGATAAGGCACCAATACCGCAGCCGATAAGTTTGCCGAGAATGGCGGTAATGGTGATGGCAGCTGCGAATACAAAGAAGGCAAGATTCCACTGAAAGTGGATATGAAATGCCAGAGAAGCAAAGAAAACCGGCATTAAAAAGCCGTGACTCAAGCCGTAGAACCTGTCGCTTATGGCGTTATAAACATTATCATGCATTATCTCCTTGCGCACAAACTGGCCGGCCAGAAAGGCGCCTATGACTGTATGCAGCCCTGCCAATTCAGCTGCGGTAGCCATAACCAGGGCAGAGATCATGGCAAAGGTAAATCCTTTGGCATTGTAGTCATCCAGTTTTCTAGTAAATAAAGGGATGACAAAATGACCGGCCAGGATGGTGAACGCAAAAAAAGCAGAAACTTTGAGAATAATGATGAAGATGCCGGCAGCTTCCACCGTGCCTGTTTTTACCAGGCCGAGCAGGACGGAAAGGCCGATCAGGGAGATGATGTCGTCAGCAATTGCAGCTCCCATGATAACATGGCCGATACTGGTCTTGTGTATCTGCATCTCCTGCAGAATAACAGCCTGTACCGCAATGGCAGTAATGGAGAGGCCTATGCCGATAAAGAGCGATTGGAAGATGGTCCCGCCAAAGTAGCGACTGACGACAAAACCCATGGCAAAGGGCAGGACAAAACCGCCGACGGCAACGGCCAATGAAGGCCAGATATGCTCGAGCAGTTCCTTGGGGTCCATCTCCATACCGGCATAGAACATGGCAAAAAATATTCCCAGATCGGCAAGGAATGTGATGGCTTCCGAGGGGTGCACGATGTTTAACATCGCAGGCCCCAACAGCAGACCTGTTATGAGCTGACCGAGCATGACCGGCAGCCCTAAACGCACAAAGAGTGCCCCCATGGGCCAGGCCACTGCCAGAATAATGAGAAGATTTATTATCAGATGATCAGTCAGCATTACTCTTCCAATACTCTCCGGTCAGCTTCTTTATGTGGTACTAAAGAATTCCCGGATACAGGATATTGCCCTGAAGAAATTTTAAAATATTTTTTAACAATGGTTAGAATGCTTGCCCCGGCTTGTCAAGAGATAAACATGCACCTCGTCTGAAAAAACCCTTCTCTTTCCTTGTAGCGCCCAACCAGCCCGGTCTGTTAGATTTGTTTCAGTTGTTCTTTTCGCGTCGTAAACTTTACTGTACAGGTGCCCCATGACCATCAGCTGCATTATCCCGACCAGGAACCGGTGCAGTATGGTGCTTGAAGCAATTGAAAGCATCAGACTCCAGCACTATTCGGATCTGGAAATAGTCGTTGTTGATGACGGCTCAACTGACAATACCATTAGTGAAGTGGCGACGCTCTTCCCAGAAGTACATGTTGTCGAACTCCCTGGCGTTGGCCCGGGTAAGGCCCGCAATGCCGGTGTTGAAGCCTCCAGCGGCGATATACTCATGTTCCTTGATTCCGATGATCTCTGGTTGGAGCATCACGTGGAGCAGCTTGTAAATACCCTGAACCGCGGTTATCAGGTTGCCTATGGTGTAGCACAGACAAGAGATGAAGTTGGGGGTGCGGATTTTCTCATCCCTGAAAATGGTGCAGGCCCCGAAGGCGACTGCTTCCATGCTCTGTTGCGCTGGTGCTTTCTGCTGCCCTCCACTCTTGCTCTGAAACGTAAGACTTTTCAGGCAACTGGTGGTTTCGCTTCTCTTTCCTATGGTGAAGACTGGATTTTTTTCCTCAAACTCGCAGCACAATTTCCCTTTGGTTTTGCAGGCCCTGAACCCCTTACTTTACGAAGACTGCACCGGGGCAGCCTCTGTTTTTTAAGTGACAAGAAAAAACTTCTTGTTATCATCAAGCAAATGCTTACTTTTCTGAAAAACGAACCGAGGGCAACCACTGCGCATTACAATCATTTTAAAATGCTGCATACATGGACAGCTGCCCATATGGAACAATGGTCAACTGTGCAGGACTGGTACCTGGCCCTGCGGATGGAGAAAATCATTTGACTACCATCATTTCTGAAGACAAACACAGACAAACCCTTGGAACCTGCGTCGATGTGCCGGAAGAATCACCCTCATTTCCCATGCCTATTGCAAAAGTCGGCATCTCGGGAAAAACCGTCTGGGTGAGCCTTGCTGAAAACAAAGGCGGCCATATCCCCTTTAGCGCCAGGATATTTGTCAATCTGGATGGCGGCAGGCGCGGCATCCATATGTCCAGAATTGAACAGGCCATAACCTCTTTGCATGACAAGGAGTTTGCCAATCTGCCGGAATACGGAAAGTTACTTGCATCCAAAATTCTGGACCTGCAAAACGCCAAATGGGTGTCCCTCGAATTGACAGGGCGTCTGCCGTATATCCAACGTACTCCGGTCAGCAAACTCGACTCCATTGACGCCATTGAGGTACGTTTTACTGTGGAACTGGAAAAAAGCAGGGCCGGAGAGACATTAAAAACAGAGATCGGTGTAGGAGTTCATCACCTCACTGCCTGTCCCTGTACCCTTTCCTACAACGAAGTACTTTTCGAGCGTCATAATGACCCCTGGCCCCAGGCCACCCATTCCCAGAGATCGAAAACCCAACTCCTGGTGTGTCCTCCCAATGACGCACAACTTCCGCCCTACCAGGATTTGCTGGGCATACTTGAAAGTGTCCTGCACATATCCCGGGATCTTCTTAAACGGCCCGATGAAACCGAACTGGTTTTAAAAGCCCATAGATACCCGCAGTTTGCAGAGGATACTGTGCGTGAGGTGGCACGGGCAGCAGGAGAGAAATTGAAAGCTACCCTGCCGCCCGATACCATGATCCAGATCCATTCGCTCAGTCTGGAATCTATTCATATCCATGATGTGGAATGTTCCCTTGACACCAAACTCGCTGATATTCTCGCAACCCTGCAATCAACAAAACAGGAGTAAAAATCAATGCTAAATAGTCCTATTGTGGCTGCAACACCAGGCCTTTATAAAGTCATAGCCCTGCAACCTTTTCGCAAAACAGAGGGAGTCTCCTTTGACATCCTGCCAAAGAACCTGGTTCCCAAGGTCGATGCAGTGGACAGGGTTATTCACAAAAAAAGTGCCGTTTCACCCGGCCCTGTTGGCGACATCACGGAACCATGGTATATGCACCCCCATCAGGATGACAATCTCATCGTGCTCCAGGGCGTTCGGTATGTGGAAATCTATACAAAGGCCCATGGCAGGATAGAGTCATTTGTCGTCACCCCGGACCGTATTGAGCATAATAACAGACTTTTATACGATGGTGTAGGGCTGCTTGTCTGGCCCCGAGGTGTTTTCCATCGCATAAAAAGCGGGGATATCGGTTCTGCTTCAATAAACCTCGCAACCCATTACGAGGGTATCGACATGCGTACCAACTTCAATATTTACGACCTGGATATTGAAACAGGAAAATTCAGGGTGATCCGCGAGGGACACCTGGATCAAGCCGCGTAAAAAGCCATTTAATTGGGAGTCAGGGATCGGGCAGGAGTTGTAAATTTTTTATTTTTTGAGTATTATCAGTGTATTGGGGCACACATCAATGTTTTGATTATTTACGGTACAGCATGCCTGCAAAGCATAATATAGATAATAAAAACAAGCTGATTACAACAACGTGGTCTGATACGGCGACAGACAGTGAACTTATTGACGCCCTCACCAAATATCACCGGGAAATTAAGAACAACCCTGCTTATCAGGCTTATAACGAAATCTTAGACCTCAGAGAAGTTGGAACCATTAAATTAACAACTGAGGGCATAAAAAGAATTGGGGAAATAGCAGTAAAAACTGATCAGGTATATATTAAAACAAAACTGGCAATTGTTGTAAGTTCACCCCTGGCATACGGCCTTGCACGAATGTATGAAGCGTATCGCAACTTTGCTCCGAATCCCAATAAGGAAATACAAGTGTTTAATGAAATAGGTGAAGCACATGAATGGGTCGGAATGAAGACATAACACAATCGTCCAGCCTGCTCAAAAGAGGCGGGGTCCATCATCAACCCGGTGGCCGGCTGATTAACTCATACGGGACCAGGTTTCCCGGCCGGCAGGAGTGGAGTTGCCGGAATATTCATCAGAAAAAAGTTAAAAGCCCAGGTATTGTTGAGCAGAAACTCCCGTCCCGGCATCAGGGGAAAAGAACCGTCTGGCTCATGCGGCATCTGCCGGAAAGCGGCAAATCCTGATACGATTCATTAAGAAAAGCGGGCAATTTCTCCAGGCACTTATCTATTGATTCTGTGAGGGCTTTGTATTTTTCACTTTCCACGTTACCATAAATTCTTTCAAAATCCTGCTGGGATAACCCTTCCGGCAGCCCTCCCACATCCGGAAAAAAAATATCTTCCCGCTCGTTTGCACCAAGAACCTGCTGCATTGCCTTTGCTTCAGTTGGCCCTGCCGTTGCAGTCCCGGCAAAAAGAATACCGGCCCGGTCTGCTGCAAGATCGGCAAAACTGAATCCGGAGCCTCCTTTTCCGGCATCAAGGAGTTCCTTGAATTCTCCAATTGCATTTGAAATATCACGGTCAGACATGAATTTCAGCCCTGCAGATATCAGAAAATGAAGCCGCAGGTCCTCGCGTCCGGCAAGAACTATTTTCCGGCGCTGCCTCCGATATTTCTTCATCTCCGGAGTCCTGACCGGACCGATAAAATTTTCAAATTCCTTACTGCCGAGAAACATGGCAAGCGCCAGGACCGCAGCCCTGTTTTCACTCACCGGATCACCTCCCTGTTCAAGTGCCCTGGAAAAAAGAGGCCCGACATATTGGGCCAGGGAAACAGGATTTTTTCCTTTTATTCGTCTATCAATTTCAATGAGTTCAGCATAATAATCCCGGACCAGGAGCGGATCGCCGAGCAAAGCTGCCTTGTCCCTGACCGCCATCAATCTCTGGCCAATGTCTGCGGCCCGGCCCTTCAAATCAGGCACCACCCCTATCTGCATATTGATCTTATTAGAGTTTACTGATACCGACCGGACAGCTTCAACCAGCAGATCTCCAAAATGTTCACCGGCCCCAAGATTGAGTATCACCCGCAAAAATGTAAGCGCCATTTCGCCCGGGATGGATATTGCGCCAATTTTTGCGCCACTGAGCAGCAAGCCTTCTGTGGAAGACGGCAGATTGAAACTGAAATTTACAAACTGCCCCAGAGGAGATTCGGGAAGCTTCAGACTCATACATACCCGAACCTCACCGGACACCAACTCCGCACGCCCTGAAAGACGTCTTACCCCACGGTTCATAAATATAAAGAGGCTGTTCAATTCATCTTCGGAAACAACAAAGGAAAAACTCGCTCCCTCTCCTGAAAATACCCGAACAGCCCGCCTGGCAAGTTTCCTGCTCCGGACGGCATCATCGGTTGAAGCCGGCAGACCGTCGCCGCCGCAGGAATCATCTTCAACGAGAAAGGCCAGAAAAAATCCAGCCCCGATTATAACCGCAAGCAAGAATGCAAATAAATACTTCAAAATATTCCCAAGAAAGAACCTTTATTTATATCTACCTTATACTTTTCCTAGCCGGCATCTCGACCGGTAAAATATATAGGCCGCAATAACGAAGGAACCTATCATAACAGAGTAATTCATGCATAATTCCGTTGACTGAAAAGGGTGGGCAGCCCAATATTGCAAGACTGACAGGGAAGTGAGTAGAAATGGGAGCCAGGAATGGAAATCAGGTTAGCGAGTTCATGAGACTCCCCAAAAACCATTAATGGGCTGAAACTAATTGACTTGTTTCTTATCCACGGTTTCCCGGATGATTTGAGTATTGCCGGGCGGGAAACAGTTGGCTGCCTCTTTTACCCTGCCCTCCTGCCGCAGTTCGATATATTTTTTCACCAATGGGAGCATATCGTCAAGGTAACGACCGATCTCTTGTTCCGTAGTGGTGGTCAGGGTTTGACAGAAAAGGCATTTACGCTCTCCGCCTCCGGTTGACGGCAGGCCAAGATCTTCCAGAATATGCCTGGTGATGGTTTCATCTTCCAGGTCCTCATATACCGGAAAATGGGTGCGGATGCCAAACCAACTGGAAAATTCTGCGATCTTTTCCATGAAGACAGGGGTCTGCTCCGGATAATATTCCTGTCTGCGGGCGTAACCTGTCACCAGGTGGGGGATAAAATTCTCAATACAGTAAATAATTGCCCTGGTGTGCATGGCAACCTTGCAGGCAACACAGACGAGATTCTTGCCATTATAGCGCGGCATCAACTCTTCATACCGGTCAAGCCACAACCCCTGGAACAGCCTCCCCATATCCAATTCCACCATCAGGGCTTCGGGTAGTTTCACCGCACTTTGCGGGGAATGCATCTCTGACAGGGGTACCTGCTTGGCCAGGATTTGCCGGGCAGTCTCAAAGCGCTGACGGGGAAACCCATGAAAGCGGCTCATGCCGTTCAGCATATGCAGCAGATGGATATGCCTTGGTCGCGGCAGGTCAGGATGATGCCCCAGGGATGCAAGGGCATAAAGGGCAAGGGAATCCGTGCCGCCGGAAAACATGATTGCAAGTTCCGTTTTCTCCATGGGAAAACCTCGTTTATTCAATGGGTCCGTTTTCAAGGGGACAGATTTGAAAGATGTCCCCAGTTACAGCACATTATAGATTTATTCCACTTTCTTGACACGATAATGCAAAAACAACTCACCGGTGGAAACCGGTTCACCCGACAGCAATTCAAGTCCCAGGAAGGGATCGCCAAGGTATTTGGGACCGTCGGCAAAACTGGCGCCACCATGTTTACCTGAAACATACGGCATGACGGTCAATATAATTTCATCAACTAAACCTTCAGCCAGGGCTCTGTAGTTGAGCTGCGATCCGCCTTCTATCAATAGCGAATCCACGCCCCTTTCTGCAAAAAAGTCGAGAGCTGCCCGCAGGGACAAACCGTATGGCCCTTCAGGCAGTGATACAACCTGGGCCCTTTCCTTGACTTTGGCCTGCAGCACAAAAATGTTATCCATCCCGGTGAAGACAAGAGGCTTTGGGCCATGGTTGAATAACTTTTTATCCCTGACAGGAATTAAGCCGCTTTGGGTGATAATGGCCCTTGTGCGGTCTGGGGTAAGGGTACCGTTTGTGCCGCGCATTTCAGGGTTTTCCAAGCGCAGAGTATTGGCCCCCATAATACTCGCCCCGGTCTTATCCCTAATTTCCTCTAACCTCCTGCGGTCCAGCAGGCTGCCATGCCCTGCAGGACTTATCCTGCCACAGATGGTCGTGGCACCGACAAGAAGAACTTTCACTCCAAAACCTTTACAATCAGTTGCGGCTCAACCTCATCTGTTATTATTACCTTGCCTATTTTTGTCGGCAGGACAAAAAACACCCTGCCTCCTATGGTTTTCTTGTCTGCCAGAAGATACTGTTTAATAATGTCACGATCATATTCCTGTGGAATTGAAACCGGCAAGCCGAAATCATTTATCAAATTTTTTATACGTTCTTTTTCCCTGGGGTCCAATATCCCCTTTAAGACAGAAAGCCCAGACACAGCAACCATACCCATGGCCACCGCCGCTCCATGGGCCAGGCTGTATTTTGAAGCAGCCTCAACCGCATGTCCGATGGTGTGGCCGAAATTAAGAATGCGCCTGAGGTCGGATTCTTGCTCATCAGCTTCAACAATAGCCGCCTTGATCTTGCAGCACCTGGCAATAACATCCTCCAGGACTTGCAGATCCAGGGCAAGGATATCTTTGCGGCTCATTTCCAGAAACTTGAAAAAATCCCGGTCGTAAATGACACCGTACTTGATCACTTCAGCCAGACCGTTTAAGAGCTCACTTTGCGGGAGTTGCCGGAGGATCTGGCTATCAATAAATACTGCCTTGGGTTGGTAAAAGGCCCCGACAAGGTTCTTGCCCT
The DNA here is from genome assembly GCA_947259115.1 of uncultured Desulfobulbaceae bacterium. Lineage (GTDB taxonomy): Bacteria > Desulfobacterota > Desulfobulbia > Desulfobulbales > BM004 > BM004. The sequence continues at coordinate 145,278 of CAMYKS010000023.1, forward strand.
CCGGAATATCGACCCCTGTCTTACCTCCGACGGAGCTGTCTACCTGGGACAGAAGGGTTGTGGGCACCTGGGCAAATGGGATGGAACGCATATAGCAGGCTGCCAGAAAACCGGTGATATCGCCTGTCACACCTCCACCGAGGGCTAATAGCCCGTCCTTGCGATCAAATCCCATACGGGCCAGGGTGCTGGATAATTCAGCGACAGTGGCAAGATTCTTGCTCGCTTCCCCTCTCGCAAAGGTTATCATTTCTGCCTGGATGTCACTACTGTGCAGCGAAGCAAGGAGCCTTTCGCCAAACAATGAAGCCACATGGTCATCGGCTATGATGCCGTAGCGCTTGGCAAAAGGATTTTTATGCAGCCGGCTGCCAATATCATCCAGCAATCCCTGTTGTATTAGTATGGGATAAGACCTCTCTCCAAGGCCGACGCTTAATTCTCTCATATATTTATTCCCGTAAATTTGCTTACCATGGATTAGTTTTTACATTTTTATTCGATCACCAGGACCGCACATTTTTTGGCTTCATGGATTATCCTATTTGAAGTGGAGCCGAAAATAAATTCCTCCTTTTTTGAAATACCGCGCCTGCCGATTACTATGGTGCAGCATTTCATTTCTTCCTGCTCTCTGATAATGCAGTCAGCCACCGAGGATGCCCGCATTGTATCAATGCGGACATTAATCCTGTCGTCAGGAAAACCTGCATCAACAAGAATATGCCTGTAGTCTTCCATGAATTTTCTTGCATCTGTCTGTTTTTCACTAAGCCATTGTTGCCGTGCTTCATTATCAGAAAAAAAAGTGGCTTCCGGCTCCAGAATTATATGAAGCAGCGTCAACTGAAAGCCCTCATAGCAACCAAAGAAGTCACCAACAAAAAGCACAGCCCTTCTTGCATTATCAGAGCTGTCAACGGCAATCATAATGTGCCTTTCAACCATGCCGGTGATATCACACTTTGTATGATCAGTGGTCATAACTTAATCCTTTTAAGACAATAGTAATGCTTTATGCGTGGATTTGTACCTCTGCAAGGTCCTCCAGCAATTGTGCAGTATTCTCATAATACAGATTTGCCCCGTTTGAAAAGTGAAGAAGGATATAATTTAACGCATCCGGCACATACGGATGGATTTTTTGAATATTTGCCACCCGGTTATTAAAAATAATATTCATATCTTCCAGGCTCAGCTTATCAACGAAAGAAGACGCATGGGCACGTAAGTGCTGGATTGTTATATCTCCTCCCCCCACAAGAAAAATCAGAATGTTGCCAAGTCCGAACAGATCATATCCGAACATGTTTGCCTCTTGGTAGTAATCATAATCAAAATCTATCCAACGGTAATCCCCGGATTCTCTATCGAGCAGAATATGATCACGGCGGATATCCCCATGTTTCTGCCCCTGTTCATGGAGAAATTGTATGGCCTTGACCATTTCACCATACACAGAAAGGTAACCAGGCAGATGGTGATAGAAAAATTCCTCATGGTTTTCAGCCTGTTTATAAACCAGCTCATCAAGACGTTTTCCCCGGATGAAGTCGAGTATCCTGATAATATTCCCTGCCGTATCGCGGACAGCTACACCATGCATGAAATTTTTATGACCTGTAACCATGTCGAGTATGGCCGCCTCTTTTCCAGGGCTGCGCACGCATTTAAATATCATTTCTCCAACATGGGCATCAATTTCCTCGTGAAACACAAACTTCATTATCTTTACTTCTTTTTTTTTCAGATTAATGGCCTTTCTGACCCAGTATTTAGGTTCATCATCCAGACCAAATCTGCCTTCACGGGTGTAATTTCGCATCAGATAGGGAACACCTGCAAGAATGACCACATCATTGTATTCAACCCTGAAAAAGTCCGAAGTGTCGGAAATAATCTTGAAACGTTTGGGAACATGATCAGACCCAAGAAATGCAGCGATCATTTCCTGCAGTTGCTTGGGGGAATAAGTTGATGCACTATCCTTGGCCGCTGATGTTTCCATGCGTTTCTTGTATCACGTTTGCGTTATAAGAACAATTACCTGAATCTGTGATGAGAAATTTTGTCTATAAAGTTATCCTCCTCTGCTCTTAAAAAATAATGGCACTGCACTACCAGTTGAAGCTCTCCCTAGCAGATAAGCACCCTTGCAGGGCATAAACTCCGACTTCGGATAAGCAACCTTGCAGGGCATAAACGCAGACTTCGGATAAAATGAGTGTGCCCTGCCGGGCGCACAAAAAAAAGTCCCCGGGGAGAATCTCCCGGAGACTTTTTTGAGGTATAATAAACAGATAAATATTTTGGTATTATTTTGCAGCTTTTTGACGTGCATCAAGTTCTTTTTTTACTATTTCACTGATATCCAGGGCCTCATCAACATAGAGCATTCCGGCGCGGGAGTCTAAAATCATGGCATAACCATTTTTCTCACCCACCTCTTTTATTACGTTCTGCAGTTCATTCAAAACCGGGCTCATGACCTGTTTTTCCAGCTGCTGCAACTCAAACTGGGCATCTTCAGATTTAAGCTGCAATTCACGGACTTTTTTCTGATAGTCTCTTTCTTTTTCTTCCTTGACCTCCTGGCTCCAGACCGAACTCTTTTTTTCTATCTCTGCCCGAAGAGCTTCAACGTCCTGCTGCTCCTGCTGAAATTTTCCCTGGAATTCACTTACTTTTTCTTCCAGGACCTTTTTTACTTCCATACCCGCCTCAGAACCCAGGAGCACATTCTGAATATTAACTGTAACAATCTGTTTACTGCCCTCTGCGGCAACTGCTTGAGAATTTATTAGACCAGCCGAGCCAAGCAGCAGGGCAACCACAGAAAAAATAATTACATTCTTAAAACGCATCTGTTTCATTCCTCCAAAATAAAGATTGCCGGAAAAGAGACCTCCAGGCCGAAAGTGCATTCTTTTCTTTTCCGTTTACCATTTAACTTCCAATTTCATAAAACACTTTCCAATTTCTCATATAAACGAACCGGGCTGGGAACGATTTGGATTGAGTTCCCAGCCCGGTTCGGGTTCGTGATTTAATTATAATGCAGGATAATGAGTTGTACCAGTCTTTACTTTACAACAACAAAATCATCTCTACGATTCTGGGCCCAGGAATACTCATCATGTCCATGCAGCAAGGGCTTTTCCTCACCAAAACTAATAGTGTGCATACGATCCTTGTGAATCCCAAGATTTACCAAATACTTCTTGGCGCTGAGAGCCCTGCGTTCTCCCAGGGCCATGTTATATTCATTGGTCCCCCTTTCATCACAATTCCCTTCAATGCGAACCCTGGCAGACTGATTCTGCTTCAGGAAGGCTGCATTTTTCTCAATTCTGGCACGCTGATCTTCCTTGATGTTTGATTTGTCAAAATCAAAGTAAATAGGCAGGAGGGGTGCAGAAGTTCTTCCTTCAAGAATCTCGGTCGCATTTTCCATGGCAGCTTGAGCTTCAAGAGACTCTTCCTTGGCGGCCATGCTCTCTTCATATATTTTTTCATAGCCGGGCTCGCCTGGTTTCGGTGCTGTTTCCTCAACAACTGCCATTTCTTCTTCAGCCGTTACTTTTTTCTTGGCACAGCCACTAAGATTAAACGCAAGTCCCAAGGCAATCGCCATTATCAGTATCAACCACAATGTTTTTTTCATATTGCTCCTTCCCCCTTAAATATAGTATCCCAAAAATGTTGTCCCCGACAAAGAATGAACCTTTCTAAATTTTCTTTGCATATAGCCTATTTTTCTAAATTATACCACTATATCCTTTACTGAATTATGAGTGAATATTTTATGATGAGCCCGAAGTTGATTTAACCATTAGCAACAAATATGATATTCAATTAAGATCAAGTTCGATTAACTTCTAACTATAAAATTATTTTAATAAAATTTCAAATCTCATTATATATAGTTTATTATAATCCTGAAAATTTTAAAATTCTCCACTTGCAAAATAATTACTTTTCATAATGGCCTCAGTAATTTTATACTGACATACATGCGCCAAAAGGGCGTTTGAAAAATTTCATTTATATCATTTACCATGCAAAATAAATATCACGAAACACTCACAGACCAGGAAACTCTCCTGAATAATATGCTTGCCCAAAGCCCTTTCGGCAACTTTTTCGGCATTTCCCAGAAGGTTTTTGATCAAGTCTGGTCTGGCCTTACAGATGCAGAAAGCAATTCAGCAATTTATGTCTCCATGGAAATCGGGGCTGACCTGGATGTTTTCAATCCTGTTAAAAGCTATTTACAGCAAAAAGAAATAACCGACAGCAACAGGCCGGCTTTAAGTACATTTATTCATAAATATCTTGAGGGACCTTCTAAAATCCCAAACTATGGCGGCGGGCTCGGCATTTTAGCCGGGGATACCCTGAAAAGTTTTGCCGCGTGCAAAATGCCGGTTGCGGCAATATCCCTGATGTTCAGAAAAGGATATTTTTCACAGCTCGTTGATTCCAGGATCGGGCAAATAAGCTGGGCAATGGACTGGGCCCCTGAAGACACTCCCAGTCTCTATCTCTTAAAAAATCCGACCTATCCGGACAAGCCGCTTTTTCTGGAAATTCCTTTTTTTGACGAGAACGACAACACGGTCATGGCTTATGCCCAAGTATGGATGAAGCTTGAGATTAATGAAAACCTTGATTTCTTTGTGCCGGAATTTTTGCTCGATTTCAGTTTACCTGAGTCTCCGGAGTGGATTCGCAATGCTTCCAACCACCTTTATGACAGTAGTTCGGAAAGAATGAAGGCTATTCAGCGCCGTATGCTCGGTGCGGGGGTCATGCCTCTTAAGGATATCCTTGGACTCTCTGCAAAGACCATACATTTGAACGAACAGCACGGGGTTGTTGCAGTGCTGAATCTTATTGCAGAGTATCTCCTGAACAAGCTTGGCCCAACATATCAATCAACTTTGAAAAATTCAGATATACACGAAGCTGCCCAAGCGGTGGCACACAATATCGTCTATACAATTCACACACCTGTTAAAGCAGGGCACGACCGATTTAATAAATCCCTCTATGCCGGTCTGAGCCACACAGTCTGCAGGCGAATCCTGGGCCTTCTGGCCGGGGATAAGGAAAACCCTTCGCTTTATAATTTTACTGAGTTTGCCATGCAGTTGAATCGGGCCGTCAACAGTGTCAGCAGGCTGCACAGGGATGTCACCAAAAAACAGTTCCCCCAGTTTGCTGAAAAAATAACCGCCATAACAAACGGTGTCCATCATCTAACCTGGATAAGTGATGCCAAAGCCGAAGTTTTTGACAGTTTTCCCGAATTTAAGGATTGGCGTCAAAACCCTGCTGTATTCGTCAATGCCGAAACTCTTCTGGCAAACAAAAAATTCCACACCTATCTTGAACAGGCATGGCAGCAGGATACTGAAACACTCATTCACTATGTAAATCAGATGCTTATCCTGCATCGTCACCAGATAGAGGAAACCTGGATTGATCCACCTAATTTTCTATCCCATTTGCATGAAGAGGATATACCCCTCATGCCGACAGTATTTACTATTGGTTTTGCCCGTCGCTTCTCGACATACAAGCGTGCCGATCTCATTTTTGATGACATCAAAGAACTGGCCGGAATCATTACCGAACTGGACTATCCTGTAAATTTTCTCTTTGCCGGAAAAGCTCACCCTGCAGATGAACCAGGCAAATCACTTATTAAGATCATTCTTGACGTGCAGGAGGAGTTGTATGAGCGCAGCAACGGTTTGGCCAAACTTGTATTCATACCCAATTATGATATGGCCATTGCCAAGATGATGACCTCAGGGGTCCATGCCTGGTTGAACAGTCCCAAGCGACCTCTGGAGGCAAGTGGAACCAGCGGCATGAAGGTAGCCATGAACGGCATACCGAACATCAGCATCCTGGATGGCTGGTGGATGGAAGGCTATCATGAAGGAAAAACCGGATGGAAATTCGGTCTCGACACCCCCATTGATACTGAACCGCTGAGTGAAGAACCGTCAGCACTGCTCTATGAGGAGGATTCTGACTCTTTTTATGAACTGTTCCCGCAAGTGCTTAAAGAATTCTATGACCCAAAACTCAGAGCACAATATTTAGATAAATGCATCAACAACATTTTTCTTAATATTCCAATATTCAATACCCATAGAATGATAGCGGAATATTCTCGTAATTATGGGCTCAATCTTTCTTCACAGGTGAGCAAGAGAATCAAAGGTTTCCAGAAACTCTATAAAAGTGAAATTTGAAGAATGCATGAAAACCTCTCTGCAATCAACAGGACCCCATGCTGACAGCCGGTTATAGAGCATGTTTCAACTGAATACATTTCGAAGTCAGATTATATAGCCCTCACGTGGGCACTTTTCTGAAGACCGGAAATATAGATTTTCCATTGTTATCCCCAGAATAGAAGGAGTATATTATTCCAGTCCGAATTATCAGGGCTGGAGAACCCCACAATAATTCACCATGAAAAACCTCCCGTCCCACCGCCAACAGCTACTCTTTATTTCACCGGGACTTTTGCTCATAGTTGTTTTCTTTGCTGCAGGAATTTATTGGGCCCACCCCTTGCACCTGCCTGCGCAGTTTATGGTATGCGGGGTACTCTTTCTGCTGGGTCTTCTCTTCATTATCCATAAACGCAAACTGAAACACTTACGGACTTTGTCTTTTTTCCTCCTTGGGCTCCTCTTTTTTCTTCTGGGTCTGCAATATGCCCAAACACGCATGGCCTCTCCTGCAGATCCTCAACACGTCTACAACCTCATCGGCACAAAACAGACAGTAACTCTTGATGGTGTTTTGCATAGGTATCCGCCTGTTATCGAAACTGCCTCCGGTCATGAGACAAGGCTCATAATGCAGGTAAAAGCAATACTCCAACCAGCAGGGCCAAATTCTTTAAGATATAAAAACGTAAGGGCTTGGGGCCTTGTGCAATTAACTTTAAAGGGATTGCTGCCGGAAGAGCTGCTGCCCGGAGACCGTTTTCTTGTCAAGGCAAATGTCTCAGGCGTAGACACGTTTTCCACCCCAGGGTCATTTAATTACAAAAAGCATCTTGCAAACCAGGCAATACTCATAAAGGGCTGGATACAATCACCCCACAACATCATAGAACTCCGCGCGTCTCAGTCTTCTCTTCTGACATCTGCTTTCGAAGCATTGATTTATCTTCCGGAACGTATACGCTGTCATATTGCAGGTTTCCTGGACAAAACCCTGACACAACCTGCAAGGGGGTTGTATAAAGCTATACTGATCGGCGATAGAAGTGATGTGCCGGCAGCAGTTCTTGATAACTTCACCGGGGCCGGCTGTATACACATTCTGGCAATCTCCGGAATGCATATGGGGCTCCTGGCTTTTGTAACTATTGCGGTTTTCACCTGGCTATTGAAACGCTCAACCTGGCTCCTTCTGGAAACACCCGTTCTTAAAGTTGCTGTCTCCATTGCACTCCTTCCACTGCTGCTTTATGCCCTCATAGCCGGTTTCAACATCCCGGTACTGCGCGCCCTTCTCATGACGTCGGTTTTTATCCTGGCTCTTCTTTTTGACAGACCGGGAAATCTTATTAACCATATCCTTCTGGCAGCACTTCTCATCCTGGCCTGGAAACCTGGAGCATTATTTACCGCCTCCTTTCAACTTTCCTTCGGTGCAGTTATTGCCATAGCTCTAATTTATCCGTTACTGCACCGGTTTCTTTTCCAGGAGATGCAAAATGTTTCTCCCCCCAGCACAAAACCAGGCCCATCTTCCTTATTTCTCTCAATTCCCGGATTTTTTCTCAAGTGGTTCCTGGCAGGCTTTGCGCTTACCGCAGCAGCAATGCTTGGTACTCTTCCTCTGCTGCTGTTTCACTTCAACAGGGTTTCCCTGGTGGCACCACTTAGCAATTTACTCGTAGAGCCGATCATTTGTTTCTGGGCCCTTATTGTCGGTCTTCTTGCCAGTATCAGTATTCCCCTTTTACCGGCTTTGGCAAAATTCCTCTTTGCCGCAGGAAGCTATGGACTCATTGCCGCAGAGCGCATATGCGCATTTTTTTCTGCATTGCCAAATGCATATCTGTGGCTTCCAACCCCGTCACCACTGGAAATCAGCCTCGCATATCTTTTTCTCCTCAGCTCTGTAATTACATTCCACCTGCCGGGCCGACAAAGATATTTTTCCCTGCTCATTGCAGTGTCCTTTTTAAGCGCTCTCGTGGCCGCACCCGCAGTCAGCACTATGGCAAAAAAAACTTCCGGATCAGCCGCTGTTACCTTTCTTGACGTGGGACATGGCTCCTCTGTTCTCCTGCAGCTGCCGGATAATAAAAATATTTTAATTGATGGCGGTGGTGCAGGAAGTGATCGATTCAATATCGGAGCACGGGTAATCGGACCATTTCTCTGGAATCAGAAACTCAGCCACCTCGATGCCGTAGTAATCACACATCCCCATGCCGATCATTACAATGGCCTGCCATTTATTCTTAACCGCTTTCGTCCCAAAGAGTTATGGATTAACGGTATACCAGGGGCTGACAGCCAATACAGAGAACTGCTTGACCTGGCCGGTCAACTGAACATTAAAACGAGAATTGCCCAAGCTGATGATGTACTGTTTCAGGCCGGCACAACCCGCCTCCTCTGTTTACACAGTGGCCGGGAGTCAGCGTACCCATCCGTCAACTTCAAGCAGGATGGTGTGATCAATCCAAACGACTTCAGTATTGTGCTGCGTCTTGAAATTAACAACAAGTTCTTCCTGTTCCCGGCTGACATCAGCGCGGTAAAGGCAGAGGAACTTGTCAAGGAGGGAAAGAAATTAGAGGCCGATGTACTGATGGCACCACACCATGGCAGCGCATCTTCAATGAGTCAGGGATTTATCGAAACAGTTGCTCCAGTATACATAGCCATTTCAGCGGGCCGCAACAGTCCCTTTAATTTTCCTGCAAAATCGTTTTACGATCTACAGCAACAAGGCATAAGAGTTTTTTCCACCGGCAGAGACGGCACCATAACTTTTAAAGTAGAAGATGAGGGGATAATGGTGAGCAGGTACCAGGTTAACTGACGCCCCGATACCTTGCGAGTCAGCAACTCCGGTTATGCAGGTAAGCGAAGACTCCGGGTAAGCGAAGACTCCGGGTAAGCGAAGACTCCGGGTAAGCGAAGACTCCACTAAGCACCCTTTCAGGGCACTCTTCTTAGTTCACCCCTTGATGGGCATATACATCAATTCCAGGGCTGAAAAAGCCCCCAATCCCTCCCCTTGGTATGCGCAATTCATGCTGCTGCTGTTGATACTACTACATCGGTTGGCCATCAGCGATAACTTCAGAAAACTCAACCGAATGAGAGATGAAAATCAAGTTCTACTTTGAAAATATTCTCGCGCAAATGGCAAAAATGACACGGTTTGCAAAAGATATTACATCTCTTCTGCAATGAAAATGATTATTGGTAAATACCTGCTTCCTGGTCCGGTTTAGACCTCGGTGAAATCAATGGGCGGCTTCTTCAAGAACCCTACAAACTTCGGTTTCTCAGTGGAATACATATAGGCATCCTCAGCACTGATCCAGGTTTTTTTCAGGAGATCCATGATGGCATCATCTAGCGTCTGCATGCCGTATTTTTTTCCTGTCTGCATGGCTGAAGGGATCTGGTATGTCTTGCCCTCCCTGATCAGGTTACGCACCGCGGCAGTACAGATAAGAATCTCCAGGGCTGCCACCCTGCCCTTGATGTCCCTCCGCTTAAAGAGTGTCTGCGAAACAACGGCACGCAGAGCGTCCGCCAGGGTTGAACGGACCTGCTCCTGCTGGTTGGCAGGAAAGATTTCGATCATACGGTCCACGGTTTTTGAGGCGTTTAAGGTATGGAGTGTAGCGAAAACGAGATGACCGGTCATGGCTGCCTCCATGGCAAGGGCAACTGTTTCCAGGTCACGCATCTCGCCCACCAGAATGATATCCGGATCCTCACGCAGCGCCCCACGCAGGGCTGCGGCAAAACTTCTGGTATGTGTACCCACTTCCCTGTGATTAATAATTGCTTTCTGAGGCACATGCACAAACTCTATGGGATCCTCTACGGTAAGGATATGATGTTTGCGTGTCCTGTTGGCCTCATCAATGATTGCTGCCAGGGTAGTTGATTTACCACTGCCCGTGGGGCCTGTAACAACAACCATACCCTTGGGCAACTGTGATAGTTTGCCGATTACGTTCGGCAGCAGGAGTTGATCACAGGTTAGAATCTTACTGGGAATTTCTCTGAAAACTGCGCCAATGCCGTTTTTCTGTTCAAAAAAATTGCACCGATATCGTGCTAGGTTCGGTATTTCGTAGCCGAAGTCCATATCACCTGTTTCTTCAAAAACCTTTATTTTTTCTTCCGGACAAATCTCGTAAAGCATGGCCTTTAAATTTTCATTTTCCATGACCTTATACTTTACAGGCTCCATATCACCCCGGATCCTCAGAATAGGCGGCATGCCTGCCATCATATGAAGGTCAGAGGCTCCCTGTTCGTTCATCAGTTTGAAAAAGGCATCAATCTGCGCCATCTATCGTCTCCTTTGACTAAGGTTTTTGAAAAAATTACTCACCCAAACAATCCCCGGGTAAATATACAAGAAAGAATACTATTCAGCAATAACCCTTTCTTTATATTACAATTGTCTTTTTGATGGAGGCTACAATCTCTTGGGGGTCGTCCATGAGGTTGAATATTGTCATATCATTGTTATCGACATTGCCGCAGGCAAGCATTTTATCCTGTATCCAATCCATGATCCCGGACCAGAAGTCAGTTCCCACAAGAATTACCGGAAAGGGTTTTATTCTTTTTGTCTGAATTAAAGTAAGGGCCTCAAATGCCTCATCAAGGGTGCCAAAACCTCCGGGCATGCAGATAAATGCCTGGGCATATTTTATAAACATTACCTTGCGGACGAAAAAGTATTTAAAACTCAAAGGCAGGTTCGTAAAAATATTGGGTTCCTGTTCAAAGGGTAAGTTTATATTGAGCCCTATGGAGTGGCCCCCCGCCTCCGCTGCTCCTTTATTGGCAGCCTCCATTATCCCGGGCCCGCCCCCAGTGATGATGGCAAAACCCTGCTGCGAAAGCTCCTCGGCTATGGCCACTGTCAGCTTATAGTAGGGATCTTCAGGCTTGGTCCGGGCTGAACCAAAAAAAGATACTGCCGGACCTTTGATGCCTGACAGGGTATCAAAACCTTCCACAAACTCGGCCATGATCCTGAACAGCCGCCATGAATCACCGGCATTAAAATAATCAAGCCAATACTGATGCTGAAGATCGGTGGTGCGTCGACCGGTTTCTTCAAATCCACCGCCGTTGTTTATACGCCTGTGAATCAAATTCACACCTCATTCATTGTTTTACTTTGTTTTTGTAAAGCTCCCCTGGCAGCTTTATGACCCGGCATAATTTTCAAAACAGCCCTGTACATTACTGCTGCCTTTGCTCCAGCGCCCAGCTTATCATATATTTGCCCGGCAAGATATAATGACTCCTCATTTTTTTGTTCCAGACGCAAACTTTCTTTCAGGGCCTCCAGGGCGGATTCATGGTATGCCATTTTATACCTTACCAGGGCAAGACGATACCAATGTTTCCATTGCCTGTCATCAATATTGACAGCCTGCAGGCAGAGGGAAAGCGCAATATCATCCCCTTGGTCCTCCTGGGCATATAATTCACCCAGCATGCTTAAAGAATAAGCATCATGGGGATTAAACCTGGTTGCACGCTGCAGGGATTTAACTGCCTCAACATTTCTGCCGCTTCCCATATACGCTTCACCCAGGTACCGCAGTAATGCATTCCTAGCCGGTACAATGGTGCCTGTTTCATCCAATATGTTTTCTTTTTCAAGGAGTAGCACAGCTTTTTTATATCTGCCGGTGCGACAATAAAGCTTGCTCAACTGCAGAAGCAGGTCATTTATCTGGTTTGCTTCAGGTTTGCGCCTTGAGGCTGCCAAGGCCCGCTCAAAACACTTTATTGCCTTTTCGTCTTCCGCAATGGTCAAATGTATAACACCAAGGTTAAACAAGGCCATATAATGTTTGGGCTCGGTGCGTAAAACTGCCTCAAAAAAGGGCCTGGCTTTTCTGGGTTTATTCATCTGGGCATATGTTTCACCGAGACTGTTAAGCAGATTGGTATTTGCAGGGTCCATTTCCAATCCTTTTCTATACTCACCAACAGCCCTTACCAGGTCCCCTTCGCCATAGTAAATATCACCACTGACATTCTGGCTTATACCATCAAAGAGTATCATTGTCTCCGGTCCGAAAAAACCGGCATGCAATAAGGCCTTACGCGCATTTTGAGGAATATCTGACTTCTTGAAATCAATACAGGGGAAGCAGGCGATCCCTATTGAATAGGTGGCATCAAGGTCTGCGGGTAGTTTTCGCTTCAGGCCAGTGGCCCAGGAGAGAGCTTTCTTTTCATTTGCATGTTTAAGAAATACAAATATTTCGTTTTCATTAACAGCGACAGCCCCGGCCCGGGGTTCAACCAATGCCAGCAAGCGTTTGGGAAAAGCCTCATCCGGCTGTTCCCTGTCCCGGCTGATCAGTAAAACGGCAAATGTATCAATAGCTGCCCATAATTTCCTGAGTTTTGCCGGGACAGAAGGTTTAATCGGGGTTAAAGGATGTGCTACCGGCCTAGTCATTGAGCTGTAGGAGCAAAGGGCGTAAGGTCCCCTTCGACTCGCCTGGCGCAGGGATTGCCACGTCTGCTCAATGACAGCATGACATAGAGGCGGGTTTTCCGCTTGATTGCCCGTACTATCCCCCTTTGCACCTATTGTATTTATGCCAATATGAATACGGTGAAAACCCTCGCGTCTGAACCAGCTTAAAATGTTTTTTCCCAGTTTCTGAGCCTGCTCCTCATTCAGATTTTCTCCAATGAATCCTAAAACACCGTTGCCCAAATGGTACAAGACATCCTGCCCAAGAAAGGACTCCAGGTAATAGCCGGCCCTGATAATATAATTCAAAGCCTTTTCAGCATTATTGGCCCGGGGATGTATCTCAATCATTAAGAGGGATACATGCTGCAAGGAAACGCTTTTGCCGGCAGGCTCGATATTTTCCTGGACTATAGAAAGTAAGGCGCCAAGTGTATCGTGCAGATGACGGCCATTGAACATCCCAGTAACCGGATCAAAGGACAACTGCTTCTGTAAAAAAAACTCTCGGGAGATAATTCGGCTGCGATCACTTAACCATTCATCGGAAAGCACTCCGGCAAACTGTTCATCAACTTGTACAGCTGCAATGCCGATAATTGTCTCTGCACCCCATACAGGTAAAAAGAGGATGGGCTTTTCAGATGCCAGCACAGGACGCTGCCGTCTCAATACGCGTTTACAATATTTTAACCAGTATTTTGGTTTGCTTAGATCGAGAAGATTTTCTCCCTGTTCAATTGACGCATTGAGAAATGTTACTGGACCCTCGGCTAACGGAATGAGTTGCAGTATAGTTTGGGAAAACTGATCATGAAAATGCTTGAAGTCTTCCGCATTGAGGTCCTGCACCTGCCATTCGAAGGGATAATGGCCCATTATAAATTCACTCCAAAAACCTGACCCAGTATGTTTGCGATTAATGGAACTTCATCATCTGCAACAGTCCGCATGTCGAGAATATACCTGTCATCCTCTATTCTGCCTATGACGGGCAATGGATTCAGGCGTAAACTCTTTTCCAGTTCATTGACTGTTCTGTCGCGAGGCTCAAGCACAACGGCCCTGCTCTCAATATCCTCTTCCGGCAAGGCACCCCCGCCAACCCGCGAACCCGTTACCCGGACCGCTATGTTACATTTTTCAGCCAGACTCTTTTTTACCCTGCGGGCTAAACGTTTGGCTCGCCGTTCCATTATCTCCGGAGCTGCTGTCAGCATTGCAAGTGTAGGAACCCGCGAAACAGCTGTTTCAGTATCATAGTACAGACGCAAAATAGTCTCCAGGGCCGCCAGGGTAAACTTATCTATGCGCAGGGCACGGTTTAACTGATTCCTCTTAATGCGCTCAATGATGTCACGTTTCCCAACGATAAGTCCGGCCTGTGGTCCTCCTAAAAGTTTATCACCGCTGAAGGTGACCACATCAACACCGGCCTTGACAGTTTCCTGTACCGTGGGTTCCTTTCTGAGACCATACCTGGACATGTCGATGAGGCAGCCGCTGCCAAGGTCCTCCATGACCAGAAGTTTATACCTCCCTGCCAACTCAACCAGTTCTTCCGCCGACACCTCTTTGGTGAAACCGACCATCTTAAAATTACTGGCATGCACCTTAAGCAGCATGGATGTTTCTTCGGATATTGCCCCCTCATAATCTTTCAAGTGCGTCCGGTTTGTGGCTCCGACTTCTATCATCCTGGCACCACTCTTCGCCATTACCTCGGGAATCCGAAAAGATCCGCCTATTTCAACAAGCTGACCACGAGAAACTACGACTTCCCTGCCATTGGCAAGTGTATCAAGGACAAGAAGCACTGCTGCAGCATTATTATTAACGACCAGGGCTGCCTCTGCACCTGTCAGATCACATAAAAGCTGTTCAACCAGGCTGTAACGACTGCCCCTCTTGCCGGTGGCAAGGTCAAACTCCAGGTTGGAATAACGGGTACCGGCCTCAACCAGGGCTTCACGGGCACTATCCGGCAGAATGGAGCGCCCCAGATTGGTATGAATAACTACCCCGGTACCATTGATTAGCCTTTTAAAATTAGGCTCCAGTTTAGCCTTAAGAATTTGTTGAATTTCCCCGACCAATGTTTTCTTTGACAGATCATTTTTACCGGTCTTGTTGCCGGCCAATATATTTCGCCGCAGTCTTTCCAACTCTTCCCGAACCGCTTGTTTTATCAAAAAAATTGGCGCATCAGTACCTGGAGACAACCACTGCAGCACCTCATCAACCTGCGGAATTGCGCGTAACAGATTCTTATTGACAGGTGCTGATGTTTTACTCTTTTTACTTTTTCCTGCTTCCATGCAAGGACCCCGCATATTTAATTTACACTGCCTGAAGCATAGTACTGTACGCATCTCACGAAAAAATCATGCTCCAGGTATTAATAGGTTTCAAGGGTTCGAGGATAGAGAGTCAATGGGAAAGTACAATTTTCTTTAAGGGCACATTTCTATATGTGTATGATAAAATTTTTGCAGGTTGATATTTCAAACACTCCCGAGCATTTTAAAAATATTTCCCATACCTCTTGGCCCCTTGGCCCCCTTGAAACCTTGAAACCTTGAAACCTTGAAACCTTGAAACCTTGAAACCTGAACTTTAACAAACGCCTCGGAAATGGCCATACAGCTTTTTAGGCCAACTGTCAAGCCGCACCATTTGGAAAAACACCGGCAATGGACTGCCCACAATTACCACATCTCCCCTCTTCCAGGTTCTGCGATATGATGGCAAAACCCATTCTTTCAACAACAGCTTCGCGGCATTGTGGACATATGGTATTCTCTCCTCCGTCACCGGGGATATTGCCGACAAAGACATATTTCAATCCTTCAGACATGCCGATTTGCCTGGCCCGCTGCAGAGTAGATGCAGGGGTTATGCCACGGTCGGTCATCTTGAAGGTGGGATGAAAACGCGTGACATGCCACGGCATATCTGCATCAATACTCTTGATAAACCGGGCAATTTCCTGCAATTCACTGTCCGAGTCATTCCAACCGGGTATAATAAGGGTTGTTACTTCCACCCAGACCCCAAGCTCCTTCATAAGCCGTATGGTTTCCAGCACCGGTGCAAGCTTCGCTCCACAGACCTCGCGGTAAAATTTATCGCTAAAGGCCTTCAAGTCAATATTATTCCCATCAAGAAAAGGTGCTATTTTTTTTGTAGCTTCAGGGCTTGTATAGCCGTTGCTGACAAAGACATTCTTTATTCCTCTTTCATTGGCGAGTTGGGCGCATTCATAGGCAAACTCAAAAAATATCGTGGGTTCAATGTAGGTGTAACTTATACTCTGACAGCCATGCTCCTGGGCCGCAGAAACTACCTGCTCAGGAGTTACACTGTTGCCAATGATTGAGCCTTCGTGCAACCGGGGGTACTGTGAAATATCATAATTCTGGCAATGGGCGCAGCGAAAATTACAGCCAACCGTGGCAATGGAATAGGACAATGACCCCGGCAACAGATGAAAGAGCGGTTTCTTTTCGATGGGGTCAACATTCTGGCTGATCAGTTTGCCGTAAACTAGGCTGTAAAGAACCCCGTCACGATTCTCCCGTACCTGGCAGACTCCCCTTTTCCCTTCCTTTATTTGACAGTTATGGGCACAGAGAAAGCATTCGACTTTTTTTTTCTCTGCATCAACGACTCTTTGGAATTCAGCTCTCTTCATTGCTCCACCTCTTCATTAATGGTTTGGCTCATGATGTGAAACATGTCTTCATCAATTAAATATCCGCAGTCATCAAAAAGGCCTTACAGTAGCGGCCCTTACATGGGAACTAAATGTCAGCGAAGTGTTTATTACGCGGCTGAGCACCCTCCACTGTCTCAAATATATAATATTCCATCGAATATCATAAAAGATCAACCCAAATCCGTTTTCATTGTTGCTTTTTCATTGTACTCTTTCTTGACAATATCTTTTTCAAGCCAACCAGTAACATGGTTTTCCGCTGTATGATTAGTTTCCATGATTTTTTTAAAAATCAGCTAAAATAGGCATTGACAATTCCGAGATAAGGTTATAGGTTGTCGCGTTTCCGGGCACGCTGAATATCTGGTGTTTGGGGATCCAAAAGGGATTGACAATT
>CAMYKS010000024.1 GCA_947259115.1 uncultured Desulfobulbaceae bacterium
CAGGGCGACCGTCTCATGTGGTGGCCGAACATGCTGCCCGAAAACTGGGGTATGCTGCTCTTCACCCAGAAAATCGTTGAAAACGATGCAGCAAGAACGGTGAGTGACAGTGATACTGACGGTTACTACGTCGACCTGAGCTACAAAGCCAGCTTCGGTAAGACAATCGGTGCCGTCTGGGCCGTAAGGAATGCCACCATCGAAGTTGATGATGATCCTCTTATCACCACCCAGTTAAGGCTCTACGGTAACTATACCTTTGGCAGCTTCGGCCTGGAGTACGAGGTCAACTATGACTTCGGTGACGGCCCGCCCGAACCGGGATTTGACGATGCATCAGACCGAAGCGCTTTAGGTGTTGCGGTTGACGGCAGCTGGAAGATGCAGGACTGGACATTCGGCGGGTTGTTCTTCATGCAGACAGGTGATGACGATCCCACCGACAACGACTCCGAGGCTATGTTTAGATCAGCCGCCGGTGTTGGTAAGGACTACAACCCCTACCAGATCATGACCGGTGACTACATGAACCTGCTGAACTGCGACAATCCGTTAAGTATTGGTGCAGGCAACGGCGGTTGTAACCCGATCTTCTTCGAGCAGGGTTCATCCGGCGTCTGGTCACTTGGCGCCTATACCAAGTACGCCATGTCTCCGCGTCTGTCCTTTTCCGGTGAAGTCGGCTACTTTGCAGCCACCGATGAAGGTGACGGATTTGATGATGAAATGGGATGGGAATTTGGTGTTGGCATGGGTTACAAGATCATGGATAACCTGAACTACAATGCCCACTTCTCCTACCTGAAAACCGGTGACTTCTTTGAGGGTGCCAATGGCGCAACTGATACTGAAGACGTTTACCTGTTGGCCCATGCACTCAGCATGAAGTTCTAATTTCAGTATCATTACGTAACGAAATTAGATAGACCAAGCACAACAAACCCCCTGCAGGATTTTCCTGCAGGGGGTTTTTATTTTTTAATAGGTTTCCAGGGGTCAAGGGGCAAAGTTTCCAGTATGATTTCTGGGGACAGAATTGAATTCTGTCCCCAGGCCTTTAATACAAATAAACTTATATTTATATGAAGAAACTGTCACATTTCCTCCAATACGCAGCACTGCGGTCTGTTTTTTTCATCTTTGCCATCCTGCCCTTAAATTTTACATACAGATTGGCTAAGGGCTTGGGCTCTCTGGTTTATCATATGGGCTTCAGGAAACAGATCGTCCTTGATAATCTGCAAATTGCCTTTGATGCTGAAAAAACCTCTGCTGAACTGACTGAACTGGCACGCCAAACATACCGGAATATTGCCATGAGCTTTATCGAACTGATGATTGCTCCAAAGCTGATCGACAGCGTCCTGCAGATGATAGAGGTGAAACATATTGAAGTAGTAAAAAGGCTGCTGAAAAAAGGGGGCGGCCTGATCATGGTTTCCGGCCATCTGGGCAACTGGGAGCTCCAGGGTGCGGCAGCGGCGGCCATTATCAATTCCACTATTACAGTTGCTGCCACCAAACAATCAAACCCATACATTGACCGTTTTATCACCCGGCGCAGAAACGACCTGGGAATGCAGGTGGCCGGTTCCAAGGGCGCCAGGAAGCTTTTGCTTAGAGCCCTGAAAAACCATGAAGCTATCGGCCTGGTCGCGGACCAGAATGCCGGCCGGGATGCGGTGTTTGTCAATTTTTTTGGAAAACAGGCTGCCACCCAACCGGGCCCGGCTCAACTGGCCTTAAAGTATAAAGTTCCGATTCTTGTAGGAGCAGCAATCCGCTCCGGGCCTGGAAAATTCAAGATCCTGCACCAGGAAGTGGAAATACTGGATGCTGACACGGTGGAGTCACTCACCCAGCGGCATGTCAAGGTACTGGAAGGCTTTATCCGGCAGTACCCGGAGCAGTATTTCTGGCTCCACAGGAGGTGGAAGAGAAGACCGGAGGGGGAATTGTCTATATGAGAAACTGTTGAAGATTAATAGAAGAATTGGGATAAAAAGCGGTCAGCGGTCAGCGGTCAGCGGTCAGCGGAAAAAGGATAATTTACTTAATTATTATACAATGAAAAATTTCAAGGATCTGCAAGTCTGGCAGAAAGCACACCAGTTGACTTTATCAGTATATAAAAATACCAAGAATTTTCCTCTTGATGAAAAGTATGGACTGACAAGCCAGATGCGACGCTCAGCTTCTTCTATTGCAGCAAATATTGCTGAAGGCTGTGGCAGAAATGGTGATGCGGAACTTGCCCGCTATCTCCAGATAGCAATGGGATCTGCCAGTGAGCTTGAATACCACATCCTGCTTGCCCATGACCTTAAAATTCTTGAAACGAACTCCAACAACAAGTTAACTGATAGGGTACTAGAAGTTAAAAAAATGCTCGCATCGCTTATTAAAAAGCTGAGAGCTGAACGCTGATCGCTAATAGCTTCTTTATTGCTCTGTCACCCGGAACACTTCCTCGATAGTTGTGACACCTTCCAGAACCTTGCGGGCACCGTCCCTGCGCAGGCTGATCATGCCGTGCTCAACGCCTACTTTCTTGATGGCATTGGCATCCGAAGTCCGCAGAATGGTGGTCTTTATATCATCATTCATAAGCAGCAGTTCAAAAATACCCTCACGGCCTCTGTGGCCTGTCTGCAAGCAGTCCGGACACCCCTTGTCCCGGTAAATGGTATTCCCATTGAGCATTTCCGGTGTGATACCGATGCTTTGCAGTGATTCCTGATCCGGTTCAATCGGTTCACGGCAGGTCTTGCACAGCCTGCGCACAAGCCGCTGGGCCAGAATGGCGTTCACCGAGGAGGTTACCAGAAACGGTTCTATCCCCATATCGATCAAGCGCGTGACGGCACTGGAAGAATCATTGGTATGCAGGGTTGAAAACACGAGGTGGCCGGTCAGGGCCGCCTGGATAGCAATTTCGGCGGTTTCCAGATCACGGATCTCACCGACCAGGATAACATCGGGATCCTGCCTGACAATGGAACGGAGCCCATTGGCAAAGGTGAGGTTGATCTTGGGGTTGACCTGCACCTGGCCGATACCCTCCATCTGGTACTCAATCGGGTCTTCCACCGTAATGATATTGATATCCGTATTGTTAATAGTACTCAGGGCTGCATAAAGGGTTGTCGTCTTGCCGCTGCCTGTGGGCCCTGTGACCAGCATAATACCATGGGCTGAATGGATGAGATTATTGAAGAGCTTCAGTCTCTCGGGAGTCATGCCAAGGTCGGTCAGTTTAAGCAGAACGCTTGATTTATCGAGCAACCTGAGCACAACACGCTCGCCGTATGCGGTCGGCAGGGTGGATACCCGGACATCAACGTTTTTGTCGGCAATACGAATTTCGGTCCTACCGTCCTGGGGCAACCTTTTTTCAGCTATGTTAAGCTTGGCCATGATCTTGATGCGCGAAACAAGGGTGCTTTGTATATGGCCCGGTGGGGAAAACATATCGTAGAGGATACCGTCAACCCGCTGCCGGATTGCCAGCCTGTTCTTGAAAGGTTCGATATGGATATCACTGGCTCCAGCGCGGACCGCCTGGGAGAACATGAGATTCACCAGCTTGATTACAGGGGCATCACTGGTGTCGTCCAGGAGATCACCGGTTTCCTCTATGGCAGAGATAATGAGATCAGGATCCTCTTCGTGCAGGTCCTGGATCACCTCCTCTGCTGTATCCCGTCTGATATCATAAGAGAAACTTATGGCATTGAGAATTGCGTGCAGCGGCCCCACCATAATTTGCGCCTCATCCCATTCAAGGAGTTGGCACAGTTCATCCTGGGCCTGGAACAGGAAGGGGTCGTAGACCACCAGGCTGTTGATATCTTTACCGGCCAGGGGGATCATTTTAAATTTCTTGAGAAATTGGATGGGGACCTTGTCGGTAAAATCCGTATTGATTTCAGAAGGCAGGGAGGGTGTAAATTCCAAAGCAAGCTGTTGGCTTAAGGCCCTGGCCAGATCGACCTCCTGAATTGCCTTCTGGTGCAGCAGGATCTCCCCGACCCTGCCGCCTTTTTCCTTTTGGATTTCAAGGCCTTTATCCAGACTCTCCTGGTTCAGCTCTGAAATTTCAAGCAGTATTTCACCGATTAATTGCATTTTTATTTAGGTTTCAAGGGGTCAAGGTTTATCGGTATACAAAACTGCCGATGATTGACACAAGGTTTCGAGGTTTCGAGAGGTCAAGGGGCAATATCAATAAAAAATTCAAAATTGGGACTTTTCCTCATCACTCCAGTACTCCATCACTCCAAAATTCCTGTTTGTCTGTCTGTAAATCATCAGCCCCAAATCTTCTTCTCCTTTCGTATAACGACAATTTCATAAGCTGACAATGTTCTGCAGTCTTTTATAGCGACAAAAATCACTATCACACTGAGGAGACAAGTTATGAAAAGTCAGGCGCCAAATATAATATGTTACCCTTGAAACCTGGGAACCTTGGCCCCTCGACCCCTTTACTTTATCTCTATCGGCTCCATATGTTCCCCATCGATGTGACCTTCATTTTTAATGGTCGAAGGGACATGTCTTGATTTCAGGACTTCCCTGGTATTTTCTTTATACTTGAATGTATCATCTTCCCATCCGGTTTCATGGTGGTAATTGGCATGGTCCCGTTTTTCCTTGGTCACCGCAAACGCCTCACCCGGATTACGGATTATTCTGGGTGTAATGAAGATATAAAGGTTCACCCTGCGCACAATCTGGGACTCGGACTTGAAGAGCCAGCCGAGGCCGGGTATATTTCCCAGCACCGGCACCTTGTATTGACCATCCTGCACATCATCACCAATGATACCGCCAATCACCAGGGTACTATTGTCCTCGACAATAACCGTGGTCTGGGCCGAGCGTTTGTAGGTGGTCGGCGTATTGGTCAGCAACGCCACAGTTTCATTCTTGAGCTTGATGGTTTCCACAAACAGCTGCAGCCGGACCACATTCTCCTGGTTTATCTGCGGCGTGATCTTCAGGGTCACCCCGACATCCTTGTACTCGTAGTTGGTATAATCCTGGTTCGCGGACGTTTCGTTCCTGCTCGTTATATAGGGCACGTTCTCACCCACCTGGATCTCTGCTTCTTCGTTGTCAGTGGTAAGAATCTGCGGCGTTGAGACGATATGCACGTCATCATCCTTTTTATAGGCATTCAAAACGGCTGCCAGGGACGGGAAGGTTACACCGTTGATCTCGATGGTGTCGGTGACAAATCCCAGCGAAAACCCCTTGGGAAGATTGGGGTTGTCAAGGCCCGGCACAACACTTGAATCACTGCCGCGGGATGCTCCGAAGACAAGGCCGTCGCCACCGTTAATGGTCTCCGCGCCCCGCCACTCAACGCCTACCGCAAATTCCTTGTCAGCCTGGACTTCCATGATCAAGGCCTCGAGATAGACCATGCGCCGCGGGATATCGAGCTTCTTAATGACATCCTCCAGCACTGCATAATCCGCCTTCTTAGCCGTGATGACCAGGGAGTTTGTTGCTTTATCCGCTACAATCTGCACTTCCTTGGAAATAGTCGGCGCCTTGCCTTTCTCGGCCCCCTGGTCTGTCTTTTCAGGCAGGGCGGTCAGGACTTTTGTCAACTCTTCGGCATTGGCATGCTGCAGGTAATAAACATTAATATTGCCGCTGCCCCGTGGAATATCCTCATCAAGAATGGCTACAAGGCTTTTTACTTTTATTGTGTCATATGCAGATGCAATGACAATAATGGAGTTGGTTCGCTCATCTGCAATGATTTTTACCTCACCCAAGGCGGGACTTGAATCGTCGGCCTGGGCCTGGGCCGGAGTCCTCCTTCTGGTAGTTCTTGTGGTCGTTGATCGTCTAGTGGAAGAACCCTGAAAAATGGTATCCAGGGTTTTGGCCACTTCACTGGCCGTCGCAAATTCAATGGGAATTACCGTAATCTCCGAGACATTTTCCTCCACATCGATTTGCCTGATGATCTGCATGAGCCGGTCGATGTTGGAAAGCACATCCGTGACAATGAGCAGATTGGTGGCTGGATAGGCAATGACAACACTGTTCTTGGAAACAAGGGGGGTAAACAGTTTCTTCAGTTCATCCGGATCAGCATATTTCAGGGGAATCAACTGGGTGACTATTCTATCAGTTATTTCGCCGGTATCTTTCCCAAAACCCGTTTCAACGCTCTTGGACCTGGCATCGGCAGATGGCACAATTTTGATGATTGAGCCGGCTTCAACAGTCGTAAAACCCTGGACCTCGAGGACAGATGCAAAAACCTTATAGGCTTCGTCCACAGAAATCTTGGTGGGGGAAACAATGGTCACATTGCCGCGGACAGCCTTATCTATAATAAAATTTTTACCGGTCAACTCACTGATATACTTAACAAAAAGATTTATATCTACGTTTTCAAAATCAATGGTTACATAGCGCTCAAGTGGCTCCTCATCGCTGGCATCTATCTGCTGTTCCACCTCGGTTTCAGAAAAAGATTTCTGCCCTTTGGCTTTCTCATCTGGAGGGGCAGGAACAAAAACAGGTTTGCCGCTCTCCCTTTTTTGCTTAAGTCCGAGAGGATCGTCGGCATCTGCCCCAAGCGCTGAAGAAGATCCAGCAAAAAGCCATAGGCTGACACAAACAAAACCAAGAAAAATTTTTACATGCCTGTCAATTTTCATATTATTAATGCTCCCGTGAAAACATCTCTCCGCTTTATATGCTTTTTATGGAGTAATTCTTATCCCTGTCTAGATAAATTGTTACTTACCAACCTGTTTTAACTTACAACTTTTAATCAATTTCATAGGTAAGCATTTTCTTCTGTCCCCTACGGGTGATTTCAATACTTACCTGGGATCCTGACTTGAGGCTGTTATAAAGCTGGAACGCCTCTTCAGGACTGCTCATCTGCTTGCCGTTAACACTTGCAATAATATCACCATTCATCAACCCCAGTTTATTAAAAATCGAGTCGGCCTGGATCTGGCTGACAATGAGACCTTCCGGCTTACCCCTTCTGAAATAAGGTCGCACACGCACCTGGGTCATCAATTCATTGAGATTGTTCATGGAACTTTGTAACTCTTCCTGGGCAATAGGAATGGTTACCTCTTCAATATCTTCACTGACACCTGCCTGATCTTTACTGGCATCTGTCTGCTCATTAGGGACTGTTGCCTCATACCCAGATGTTGCGGGGGTTCTACTTCGAGCCCGGCTGGCTCTCTTGTTTCTTTTATCCTTTCTCGAAGGAGGGCCTGGTTTTTCATCACCTTCAATCATTGTGAGGATCTCGTCCTTTCCACCGTGGCGCAAAATAACCTTGCCCCGCAGAATCTGCCTGATCTCCGCCTCCTGAACCGAGTCGCCGACCCTGTAGATATCCTGATTTTTCTGTCTTTGGTCTAATATAATCGCCCTGGCACTTCCGGAATCACCGGCTATAGTCCCAAGCAGAGAAAGCTTCAGGGTGGTTTCCTCCAGGGTTTCAATGGGCTCCACCACTTCAACAACCGGCGGTGGCGGCGCAACCTTTTCCGTGGCCCCGAAGATATTGCGCTCAACAATCATGCCAAATCCAGATGTAGCCGAAGACTTTGCTCCCTTCGGTTCAACATCTTTAAGTATGACCACCTTTTCCCCACCGACTCTGTGAAGTTGGATGCCAACTACACGATAAAAGGTATTCACCACGATATACATGATGACAAAGAGGGCTAGGAGATTAAACAATATGTGAATCTGTCTCGGCATTTTGTATTATTTATGCAGCTTATTTTTCGCCAAGGTTACCTGATAACATTGGCCTGTTTCATTATCGTTTTACAGCAGTCTGAACCTTGGCTCTCCAACAGTCCCGGTAATGGCAAAAAAGTATTGCCCCCTCTTCATCCGCTTCTTCATCGACTTCAACAAATTCCTGATATCAGGGTGTTTCTTATAAAATTCAGCCAAGGGCTCCAAGGTCCCCTTGAGGTTGAGCTGGCTGAGATTTATATCTGATTGCAACTGTATGGAACCGGTCATGGAACCTTTAACTTCTGATCCGGCAAGATCCGCCTTACTAATTGTAATTTCCAGATTACTTAATTGCATTTCCAGATCAATATTCTGCAGATCAACTGAGCTGATCCCGAATATCGGGGCCTGGAACTGCAGCTGCCCACCTGACAATCGCAGGTCAGCCTTGCCGTTTTCGCCTGCAGCACCTGCAGAATTTTTGTTGTATTGGATTGCACCACTTATCCTTCCGGTTACCCTGTGAGGAATTTTTTCAGTTAAAAACTCATAATCGCCAAGATCAAGGTCTTTAAAGGAAACATCCCCTGTAAATGTTTCTCCATTCTTATCTTTGGAATGGAGCAAACCGTTTATATCACCCTTGTATGCCGTACCAGACAGGTCAATGCTGTACTCACCTCTCATCAGCTTCAAAATTTGCGGCCTGATATGCATGCTGCCTGCCTTAAAAACCGCCGGGCTTGCAGGATCGCTTAAATAAATCCGGCCCGTATTTATCCGCAAACCTGCTGGTATCCAAGGCTCAATCTTATCAGCCTTAAATCCTAATTCAGGATTAATTCTGCTGAGGCTGTTACTGACAAACTCCTCCACTGCCTGTGCCGGAAAAAGATAATAAAGCAGTGCCAGGGTAACAAGCACAACGTAAAGTGTGTATCCCAGCCATTTTTTGTTTTTTGCCGCAAAAGCCATGCTATAGTACCGGTCTCAACTGCATATATGTATTACGATCGACCTTAACGCCCTCCTGCCAGAAATAGTGCACGGGCTACTCGGTAAAGGTCAAAACCTGCAAAATTGCATCAAGGAACTGAGTTTCCTTCTTATTTGATTGAATAGAAATCCTCTTGATACCCACCAGTTTATCAGGTGATTCAATAAGTTTCAGATAGCCAACCATCTGTCCCAAGGTGATCCTCTCCAGTTTCATTTCAACAAGCGACTCTTTAAAGGGCCCTTTACCGGTGGAAGCAGATGGCTTCATTGACTTAATATTCTCCTTTATCCCGGCGTCTCCTGCAGCCTTTTCAAGAAAAGAAAAAAGGGTAAATTTTTTCGGCCTGCCTGCAAGCCTTTGGGAAAGGGTGTCAGAACCTTTTTGCAGCAACAGGTATTCCTGGCGCAGAGCAAGCATTTGCTGCAATTCATTCTGCTTGACAGTCACATTGCTCTTATAGCGTTCCCTTTTCTCAAAAAATGGCAAAACTGCAAACTGGATCACTACGGCGAACACAATGAAAATAACAGCCAGAGCAATAAAATATTTTTCCCTTTTGGCAAGTTGCATAATTATATATGAGGGGTCAAGGATTCCAGGGTTCCAGGTTCAAGGGTAAATACTATACTCTCAAAACCTCCGGCTCCTGATATTATAATAACTTTTGGTACTTGCAGCTTCATAACTCTCATTGCGTCCGACTCATTTTTATTTCAAACTTTACTCCCTTGCCCTTCTGATCAAGATTTGCAGAGGCAATAACCACATCTCTATACATTTCAGAGGACTCCAGGCTTGTTTTAATGGAGTCCACTGTATTAAAATTATCTGTTGTTCCCCTCATCTGGATACCATCCTGATCAACCACCATCCTGTCAACATCTACTTCCAAAGTCTTCGGCACCCGCTCAGATATATCATTCAAAATCTGCAACACTTTACTGTCAATATTAATCCCCGGAGCAGCGCCGGATGCTTTTTTCAGATCACCTATCTTGGTTTTCATCTGGTGTATGGGGTCTACAATATTTGTGATCTCCGGAAAGGTCTCAGTGAATATCCCTTTGATCCGGTGGTCCAGGTCAGTGGTCCTGTTTTTCAGATCCCGGTAATCCACGATACGGTTTACAGCGAAAAATACTAAAATAATGGCCAGGTAAATTGAGGCGTGGATAAGTTCTTTCTTGATCTTTACAAGTTGAGTCTTAACCTGAAATTCTTCACGCCTGAAGTTAAACCCTTTTGCCTTTTTACTTTCCCTGACTGCCAGCCCGAGGGCATTATCCATGAGAGCAGGATTATAGAGACTGACCAAATGTTCGCTCAACTGGATGTTGCCTGCTGTTTCCTGCAGGTTTAGCAAAGACACCGGGAATGCCAATCTTTTGCCAACAATTTCTGCAGTTTCAGGTATTAAGCTTCCAGGGCCGGTAATAAACACTTTTTCCGGTTGCGTCATATTGCCGGTTTCGACCTGAAAACCGCGCAGGGTGAGGTTGATTGTCTTGCACAATGCTGTCAAGCCCGCCTCATAGGCCTGTATGTCAAAAGGAGAGCCCTCCTTTACCCTTTTCGCAGCCCGGGATGATACAGCGGCCAACCCTTTGCCGTTGAAAGGCAGGTGCCTGATAAGCACAACCTTTTTATCCAGGAAAAGAATAATGGAACTTTTTTTCGAACCGATATACAGCAGCATGCCATTTTCAGGACTATTCTGCTGCATGAGGACCTGGTTGGCCAAAGGCAGATTGCGGACATCCAGAATTTCAGGTTCGACCCCCAGGGGTTGAAAATTTGACAAATGCTCTGCAATAGAAGTCCTGTTGACAGAGGCGGCAATAAGATCGGTTTGAGAACCGGTACGGTTCACATCGATAAAATCAACCAGATGCTTGTCCACTGAAGTGGCCATCAGGGTTTCAAGCTCAAAAAACAGCGTCTGCCTGATTTTCTTGAGGTCGGTAAACGGCATGCTCAGGTTCCTGAAAGATACATCACCGTCTTGTATGACGCTGTTGCACGCCGAGCCTTTCTGGTCTACCCCATCAAAAACCGCACGCACTGCATCACTGACACTCCCTGCCTCGCTGATAGGCACAGCTCCGCAGCCTATCACCTGATAGCCCTGCATCAGGCTTTTAACCTGCACTGCCGCAACAGTATCTTCACTAATGTCCAGACCGATTATTGTTCGAGGCATACAGACTGTTTATCAAGTAAAAGTTATAATAAAGGGTCATGACTGGTATGGAGCTAGAAAAGAAATTACATCTCCAGGCATGACCCTAAGAACTCACGCTATATAGTAACACTTAATTATAACGCATATAATTCATTAAACCAATTAAACTCCCAAATATTTTTGTACGCAGACGATTATTCTATTTTCCAGTATATTAATTCGGTTTTACTTCCAGGACCCCGGGCTATCGTGCCGCGCACTTTTTTCCTCATTTTCTCCATGACAACCTCGGCGGATATCTCAAAATGGGAGCTTGAGACGGTGATGAGCTTAGGAGGGATTATGATATCGCTCGGGAGGGTCCCTTTATACCATGCCGGATCGCTGAGATCACTGTCTTCAAAGTCCCGATAAGTAAGCATGTCATCAACCATATCCGGCTCGATCTGCTCTGAAAGCGCGCCAAGCACAAAGGGGTCGGCACTATTGATATTAATCTTGCCGTCTCTGCCATGGGGGGTCACAAGGGTTGCAAGACCTGGAAATTCCTCGCTGCCGTTATACAGTTCAGGGGTGATGCCGCGGACCAGCTGCAGTTCCTCGATAAATTCCATGGGACCGTTTCTTGGTACGTATGGATTTTCAAGCCCCTGATAATAAGAGGCTTCAGCCCCACCAAAGCCAAGAGCTTCATCGTCCTCATCGATCCAGTCGATCAAAGCTTCGACGATACCTGCTGCCTCATCTTCTCCAAGTTCAAACTCTTCCGTACTCAGAAGGTTAATCCAGACCTGCTTCTGTTCCTCGTTTGCCACCCACTCATCTTCTTTTCTCATGATCAGGCTGTTAACCTGGAGTCTGCCGGAATGATCTATTATTTTTATGCCCCCTTGACCTCGGTTAAAGAAATAGGAAAAATACTGGGTAGCCCCTGCCAGATTAGCCCAGTCCTCATGCAGGGTGTCAACATCGCTTTCTGCAGCATCAACTGACAGAATTGCCCTGGCAGCGTTGAACACCGATTTTGCCATATAGTTGAGGGCTACACTGTCCTGCAGATTGGAGGCATTCGTAAGACTGGACCGTACTGAAGTGTTGAACCGCAAGGTAACGACCAGGATGAGGCTGATAATAAGAACCGTCATCAGCAGGGCCATGCCGCGGTTATTGTTTAGAATTTTAAACATGCTGTGCTTCATTATTGAATGCTAAGGCTTATTTGGGATTATTGGAGTGATGGTTTCCCGGCACCCCGGTTCTCCAGCACTCCAATTATTATACTTTAACCTTTTGCTCTCACCCTTGACATCTTGTGCCTGCCTGTCTGTCTGTCTGTCAATCATCAGGCGTTTTGTAGACTGATAATCATTGGGTAGTTGCGTTACCCAATAATCATCGTTTGTTTCGTAAAACGATAATCATCAGCAGTTTTGTAGGCTGATAAACCGATATCTCCTTTACAGCTACAGCATCGGCATATAGTTGACCTGTAAAACAACACTGGTCATAATCTTCAAGGGCGCTTCCGGATTTTCATCATTTAAGAATTCCAGCGCTATGGATACCATGCGCGGCAGTCTGCCGCCAAAATCTGCATCTCCTGAATTCCAACTTTCATGGGCTTCACCATCATCATCATAATAACTGAAATTAATGGACTGCAGTCCATCAGAGAGTACAAGACCCTCTCTTGCATCAGCCTCATCTATAAACTCAGCATTTTCAGAACGCAGCAATATAAGTTCATCTTCCTCATTTCCCTGGATTACACTGTATGAAATCAGCTGCCCACTGGCTGTCTCATCCTCATCACTGAAAAGAGGCGGAATTCTGGAAAAAAAATTTATGGTGTCTGCGTCCTGGCCGTTTATGTCTTTATCCTCACCCAGAAACTGCGTGTACTCTGCCTGACTCCCAAATGAATTTGGCGGCAGAACACTGATATAGCTTGCCTGAAGATCTTCGCTGATTCTCTCAAGCGTAATAGCAGCCTTCCGATATAACTCCATCCGGTTTTCTGTCATATTGATGGTTTTAAAGGTACTGGAGTAACTGGAGTAGATCGTAATGAAAAGGATGGAGAAGATAAAAAAAGCCAGCAGCACTTCCAAAAGGGTAAATCCCTTTTCCGATAAGCAAACAGATTTCAGCCCATGAAAGATCATATATTCTCGTTCACTATCCCTGTTCATTCTGTCATAGCACCTGAAATAATTTTACCATTAACTGTGCAGCCCAAAGTTCTATGCCTTGCGGCCGGTTACCCTAAGTTGTTGTCTCATGGAAACTAATTGCTTTCAGCCACATAATGATAAAGTCTTAGGTTATAAGTAAAAACTCCCCAGGTCAGTTTGAGGTCTATCTGCTTCAGGTAATCTGAGATATTCTCAACCCCTTCAATGGCAATATCGCTCACCGTGGTTTCCCAGGCATAACCGGGATAATCTTCGCCAAAATCACCGCTGTCACCGGAAAGTGCAGTGGTTTCCTGCATTACAATTTCGCTCATCTTGCTCTGGGCCAGGAGGGCTGCCATGGTCTCAAATTTTGCACTGTTTGCAAAGGACACACTCTGCGCCTGGGAGCCCAGCAATATGGTTAAAGCAATGGCAATAAGCGCCACAGCAATCATTACTTCCAGTAAAGTAAATCCCGTATTTGATACGTTCTTGGACATTTTTAATAACAGCATATAATCAACCTATTCACCGAGCATTCCTCAGCCCCTGTTAAAATCTACATATCCGTCATGTATTTTTATGGAACCGAGGAACGGGGTTAATTCAAGACTCAACTGGCGCCCATCTTCAGACTGCAGATGAATCATGGCCTGCTCAACATAGCCTTTCCTGCTAAACTTGATAGTTGTCTCATCATAAAGCTTGCCGCTGGACCATGACCAGACATCTTCAATATTGACATCAAGGGGTAACTGGTATGATCTTGCCCTGGCTTGTTCCTGCTCTTCTTCAGAGGCAGTGCTGGCAAAGGCCCAGAGTTTTCTCTCCCGTATATCCAGGTGGAGTACATAGGAGACCTGGTCACTGATTGCTTTTTCCCGTAAATTCTCAACCAAGCCGATGATTCGCAAGGAAGTTGCATTAAGGCTGTCACTCAAGATAGCCTGGCGGAATTTGGGTATGACAAGCCCGAACATAAGGCCGAGCAGGACCAGTACCACTATTAATTCGATAAGGGTGTAACCCTTGTCATTGAGAGCTTTTTTTCTACAGAAAATCTGCTGAAAATCTGAAAACCGTGGAAGCAAACGGGAGTCCTTGCCTGTTGTTCGACAGGCATAACAAGATTTGAGAAGAGACAGCGGAATGCTAAAATATCTTATTATCAATCCAAATCCCAGTTATTGATATCCTCATTCTTGCCTTCGCCGCCTGAGGTGCCGTCTGCACCGTAAGAGATGATATCAAAGTCACCACCTGTACCCGGACTGAGAAAAATATAATCATTACCCCAGGGGTCCTTGGGGACCTGGCCCTTTTCAAGGTACCCGCCTTCACGCCAGGAATTGGCCAGTTCACCTGTCGAAGGTGCTTCCACCAGGGCCCCTAAACCCTGCTCCGTGGTGGGGTAGTTGCCGGTGTCAAGTTTGTACAACTGCAGGGCGGTTTCAAGGCTCTGTATCTGGATTTTTGCTTTCATGCGTCTGGCTTCATCGGGACGGCCAATAATTCTCGGGACAATAAGCCCTGCCAGGATACCAAGGATGACTAAAACAACCATAATTTCAATCAGGGTAAAGCCCTGGTGGTTACCAACTCTTTTTCTGCTGCAAAACATTGTTCAATCTACCTCTAATTTAATTATGACAGTATATGACAGAAAAAAGTCTACATTTTCTGCCGGTTTCATCTATGCCTTTTTCACTAATACGTCAAATAATAATAATGCCATATAGTACTTCGTGCAATACTTCTTCCATATTTTCAAAGGTTCTCGTACCTGTTAAAAAGTCCCACTGTCATAAACGGGGCCTGAAAATGCCAAATCCTTACCTTAGCCTGCATATTTCATGAAAAATTCTGCACGGTTTTATTACCATATGTTTTTGTGCTATTATGCATAGATTTATAAAAAATTAAATTGTTACAGTGTGTGCCAATACACTGTAAAGTTTTGCAAAACTACTCACCCTGCGGGCCAGTCGATAAATTGATATAGGCTGAAATATACTGGGTAATTATTTCTGCTGGCACAAAACTTCGAAGTCGGACTATATACCCTGCTGTTAGGGGTACTTATTTCGAAGCCGCAACCCGTTGCCATTCTCAGAGCTCGAGTGAATCCCCTCCCGCAGAACGGCAGACATCAGGAGATAAGCGAAGACTTCGGATAAGCGAA
The DNA here is from genome assembly GCA_947259115.1 of uncultured Desulfobulbaceae bacterium. Taxonomy (GTDB): domain Bacteria; phylum Desulfobacterota; class Desulfobulbia; order Desulfobulbales; family BM004; genus BM004. Next base: position 15,291 of record CAMYKS010000024.1, read on the forward strand.
GACTTCAGATAAGCGAAGACTTCGAGCCCCCTAAAAGGGACGGACCACCTACTGGTCTGAATATCGTGTCAATCGTCCGATATTTCGTTAGAGGACAATCGTCCGATATTTCGTTAGAGGACAATCGTCCGATATTTCGTTAGAGGTCAATATCGAACAGGTAAGTGAACCCGAAGTCTTCTTTGCACTTCGCTTATCTGTGAGATTCCGAGAAGTTTTGCATGATGAATTTACATAACTGGAAAGACCATATAACTTCATGAGTTATCTTCTCTAAGGTTCAAGTAACTTTTGGAGAAAAGAAGGAAATGCAGTTGCTGAACTATTTTAACTCCTGCGACATTCTGCGGTTCCTTGTTCGACATTCTGCGGTTCGTTTTTTAAATTATTCCGTTCAATTTTTCGTCGGATCGGTTGAACCTATCCGGGTCCACCACCAAGGTGGTTGGTTTATGAATAACTAAAGGGAGTGCTCAACCCACCATCTGGTTCATTTCAAAAATAGGCAACAGAATTGAAATGACGATGAATCCGACAACTACAGCCATCAACAGGATCATTATCGGTTCAATTAGCGCAGTCATGCCGGTTATGCGCGTTTCTACCTCCCGTTCGTAGGCATCTGCAATTTTGTGCAGCATCCCTTCCAGGTCACCGCTTTGTTCACCCACTGAAACCATCTGCCGAAAAACGGGAGGAAACCAGGTAGACCTGCTTAAAGCAAGGTTTAAACTTTTGCCTGCCTGGATATCTTCCATGGCCTCATCTACGACATCGCCTATCAAAACATTGTTGACAATATTGCGTACAATCTGCAGGGAAGTCATCAGGGGCACACCGCTTTGCAGTAAAGAACCGAGGGTTCTGCCGAATCGCGACAGGGCTATCTTCCTGTTGATCTGCCCGATAACAGGAAGACGCAGTTTTAATGAATCCCAGATGTATCGCCCCTTGGGGCTCTTGATAAATTCTCTTATGCCGATAATGACCGCCACGATCACAAGCAAAATGACCCACCAGTATGAGCGCATGAAACCACTGAACCAGATGAGAATTGTTGTGGGAAGGGGCAGGACCTGCTTCATTTCCGTAAAAATACGTGTAAGGTTTGGCACCACAAAACTGAGAAGAAAAAACAGCACAGCAGTGCCGATTATAGCCATAAAAACAGGATACACCAATGCCGCTTGAAAGCGTCCCTTCAATGCCTGCTGGTGCTCGCCAAACTCGGCTAACCTTTCCAGCACGACATCAAGGGAGCCGGATTCTTCTCCGGCCCGCACCATGTTGATATATATATTCGAAAAAAGTTTAGGGTGCTTTGCCAGGGAAGCTGTGAGGCTATTGCCCTCGTTGACCGATTCCTTGATCTGGGCAATGATCTTTTTCAAAGGCGGGCTCGTAGTCTGCTCCATGAGTGCGTCAAGAGCCCCGAACAGTGGTATGCCTGCATTCAGCAGCGTAGCAAGTTGGCGGGTCAATGCATGAATATCATCAGGTTTAACTCTGTTGAAAACCGTCGGCAGTGAAAAGCCTGCAGCTGCCTCAGATTTTGCCTTTGCAGTTGTCTCCTTAACCTCAACAGGATATTTTCCGGAAGACCTTAACTTCTGGCGGGCGGCCACAGTACTGTCGGCATCAATGATCCCAGTTACATTTTTACCTGCCCGGTCCAGCGCTGTATATTCGTAAACAGGCATATTAATTTATCTGGTCAATCAACTTGCTCAATGAGATCCGCAGACATTATTCAGGCGAATCGCTCTATTTTCGGACACTAAAGTACCCGTGCACTCTATATGTGTCAATGTATTTCCCTGGTGGGATCAGACGATTTCCACCAGTTCAATATCAAAGGTCAAATCCTCGCCTGCCAAGGGAGGATTTGCATCAAGGGTAATGTTCTCCTCATTGACATCAACAATTGTGACAGCAAGAAGTTCACCATTAGGGCTCCCCACTTCTAGACGCTGACCTACTTCAGGCTCTATTTCAGATGGAACATGTTCTCTATCAACCACCATTACCATACTGGGATTCCGTTCCCCATAAGCTTTATCACAGGAAACCTGGGTGGTTTTTTTCTCACCGACCACCATGCCGGTTACTGCTTCCTCAAAACCGGGTATAACCTGACCGCTGCCGATATTAAATTTTAATGGCTCACGGTCACTGGATGAATCAAATACGGTGCCGTCCTGAAGTCTGCCTGTATAATGTATTTTTACTGTATCTCCGTTTTTTGCCGGTGTCATATTTTTCTCCCTGTAATTCCTCTTCTTTCTTTTAGGTCACGGGAAACTGCCAAAGTCTCCATAACACTCTATACGCTTTATTACTGCTCAACCCGAATATTCCGGAATAAAAACAAAACCCCAACAGCCTTAAGCTGAGGGGTCTTATTTTTTACAACTCTATGATTTCAGCTTTTTATCTCACCAATATTTTTCCTATGCCCCGAGTGCAAAAATGCTCCACCACATATGTTAGGTATTCGGGACATCACTGTCAATAGGGTTTCACAACCAGATTACATGACCTGGGGAACTTCTTCCTTTTCAACAAAAAGATGCACATCCTGCTGGGGGAATGGAATGGAAATGCCGGCCGCATCAAGAGATTTCTTTATATTTTCCGTTAAACTAAAACGCACATTCCAGTAGTCCGCGGTCTTAACCCAAGGTCTGAATACCAGGTTCACACTGGAATCAGCAAGCTCAGAAACTGCGATAGTTGGTGCCGGATCGGCCAGAACCCGACTCTCCTCTTTGGCCAGTCTTTCAAGAATTTTCTTGGTTGCTGTCATATCGTCGCTGTAGCTGATTCCCACTGTCAGGTCTATGCGCCGGGTATCCTTGGCGTTGATATTCGTGATGATATCACTGATAATCTTATTATTAGGCACAATGATCAACTGATTGTCCGCAGTGCAGAACATGGTATTAAAAATGGTAATTTTTTCAACTTTGGCAGTTATGCCTGCAGTTGACACAACATCACCAATTGTAAAAGGTCTGAAGAGCACAAGCATGACACCGGCTGCAAAATTGGATAAAGAATCCTTCAGGGCCAGGCCGACAGCAAGGCCCGCTGCACCGATAATTGTCAGAAAAGAGGCGGTATTGATGCCAAGCCTGCCGGCGGCAGCCACGACTACCAGTACAACGAGGGTATAATAGGTCAGGTTGGTCAGAAAGCTGACCAGGGTCTGGTCAACATCATTTTTTTGCAATAGTTTGGATAATAAATTGGTAATGCGGCGGGCCAGCCATTTACCAACTATAAAAATGAGTAAGGCTCCTATTATGTTAAGCGCATACGCTGAAACCCATGGCCAAATTGCATCAATATTGATATTCATTCTTTCTCCTTCTCTGGACGTTCACGTATTAATCAGCTTTATAGCCGATATCTTTTTTAGTTAAAAAGGCATATTATTAAAACTACTGCCAACACACAGTATTCTTTGGGCTCCAGTATTTACTGCAACAAAACGTATGAGATCAACTGTTGGTCAGGTCTGCCTGCCAGCCTGTCCGGAAACGGCTGTGGCAGTTAGGACAAATGAGGTAGATGTCGGCTTTGCCGGTATTGCCAACTGAATTGAATGAGACATGGAATCCGTCTGTATAACCGCAGCTTGGGCAGGTATAAAATTCTCCTTCAGGCCTGATTTTTTCCACCTTGGCTTTGGACCCCATTTCCATAACTGTTTTCACTCCCAAGGTTACCTCTTCTCGTTTTCCCTGTTGAAATATTTTGCGATTCTGACAAACCTGGTGGGATTTACAATCTTCTCATCATAATGGATTTCATAATGGACGTGGGGACCGGTGCTTCTACCGCTGTTACCGACCAAGCCGATGACCTGCCCCCTGTGCACGGTATCTCCCTTTTGCACGAGGCTTTTATGAAGATGGGCATACTTGGTCATGAACCCGTTGCCATGGTCAAGCACGATATACCTGCCATGTCCCTTATCATAATTCTGGGTGACCACAAACCCGTCAGCCGTCGCCTTGACATCAGATCCCTTCCTGCCTCTGATATCCACACCTTGGTGATATGCGGATTCGCCATTAATGGGATCAGCCCGCTTGCCATATCTGGAGGTTATGACACCGGGAACCGGCGCTCCAAGGGGCACATCCTGCAGAGTATCCAAATACCTGTCACTCCGTAAAATTACTTCATCACTTGTTCCCAGGGCAGAAACCGTGAAAGGACCGCCACTGTTCTCCTTGCTCGTCTGGAACGGGATGCCAACTCCGACACTGCTTAGTATTGATTCAATAATTTTGCTTTTTTGGTTCAGGTTTGCCACAGCATCATCAAGGAGTACAGCCTTTTCCTCCTGCAGAACAGCCACTCTGTTTTTCAGCCACTCATTACTCATGCGCAACGCCTTCAGCTCGGTTTGCTGACTATATTCAGCCTCAAGCTTTACAAGCTCATTCTGCAACGTCATACTTTTAAAGGAAAAGCCTATTCCCGCTAATGTACCGATGGAAAGAATAATGAACAGTACTACCGGAATAGGCAAGTTCCTCTGCCAACGAAAACCCGGTCTTTCTAAGTTCCTGTCAGCATTGGTTTGCTGCTCAAGTTTCTTGCTTTTCATTTTCATACATCCTTCATATGTAATTACTAAATAAATGGTATTATTAATTCCAAAAACTACGGTATAACCTTTAAAAAATAATACCCTTCCGAATAAGAGTCAATCAAAAAACACTTGCCCTTCTCCCCTCAATCTCCATTGTTTCCTTTAATATCATTGTGTTATAATGGATTATCCGCCCTGGCGAAAATCCTGATCGGCGCCGGATAACCCTCCACGGTCAAAGCAGGGTTGGCCTGATCAATATAATCCGCGTATGACTCAAAAACCATCCATTCAGTGCGCCGCTGTTCCCGGCTCGACATGGGATGGGAAAAGAAAATTTTTACTCCGCTAAAACCCGCCCTGGACAACCAGTTCTCGAGGCAGGCAGCGGTTGGCACAAAATAGGTGCCGGGCACTTTGGCATACCGCTGCTTGGGAAAAAGCGCCCACGGTTCTTTGCCCGGTATACCCTGGGATTCTACGATCAGAACACCTCCGGGTTTCAGGGCTGCTCTGATTTCCCGCAGGACTTCAACGGGAGATGAACGATGATAGAGAATTCCCATGAGAAAAATGACATCGAAGCCCTTCCGGAATAGACCGATATGTTCGACACCAAGTAATTCACACAGTAAATTTCCACACCCGGCAAATCCGTTCAGGGTCTTAAAGGCAAAATAATGCTGCAGGTATGGTTCAAAGCCAAGGACCAGTTTAGGTTTAAGGTGGGCCATCCTGAACATGTAATAGCCGTTATTGCAGCCGATATCTGCCACAATTTTGCCCTTAAGCTCAGGAAGTTCGGGCAGTGCCCTGTTCCATTTTCTTTCACTGCGCCATTCTGCATCTATGGTAATGCCGAAAACCTCAAATGGTCCCTTGCGCCAAGGCATAAAATCGCGCATGGCCTTATATACCTTTTCCCTATCCTGTCGCGAAAGTTCATCTGCCCTGCCGATTGACACCACATCACTTGAAAAATCACATTCTGCGGCCCTGATGTGCTGCACGCTTTCATAAGGAAGACGGAAACGCTCCGAGCCTTTTTTGCCCTGGGCCAGCCATTGGGCTTTCTCCTGCAGAAAGGCCTCTATGGCCCGGAGATCAGCATTTGGAAAGTGATCGAGATAGCGCATAGGAGCAAAGGGAAAAGGTTATCTACGGCCAATAAAAGAGACAAAATTGAACCACTGGAAAAAAGTTTCAACCCTACTGAATCCTGCCCCGGAAAGGAGGTCCATGTTTTCCCGGATGGAAAGAGGGATCAGTACGTTTTCCAGGGCCTCACGCTTGTTGGCAATTTCCAGTTCAGAATAGCCCCGGTTCTTCTTGTATTGATGATACGAATCCGAAAATTGCCGCTTGAACCCTTTATCCCGGCTGACAACCTTTTCGCTGAGTATCAGAACACCGCCAGGCCGCAGGCCATTATAAATAGTATTGAGAAAGTCCAGACGCACTGCTGGATTGATAAACTGCAGGGTATAGTTCAAAATTACCCCCCCGGCTCCGGAAAATTGAGCCCTGGTTATATCCTGCTCGTTGAAATCAATTCTTTCAGCCAATGAAAACATCCGGGCTTTACGTAATGCTTTATCCAGCATGGCCTTTGAATTATCCACCCCGATAAACCTAAGGTTCTTGGCCTCCAGCATTCTGGCCAGATAAAGAAGTGTCGTCCCCGTTGAACAACCCAGATCATATACAGCATCTCCTGCCTGTAATGACCCGCCCAGGATCTCGGCGCTCATTTCAATGACCTCCTTATAGAAAGGGACCGAACGGTCGAGCATATCATCAAAAACATCGGCCACCCGTTCATTGAATTCAAATTTATCTGCAGGTGCGGCAGTATCAAAAAGGGTATCCCTGGCCATGGAAATGTTTCCTGAAAATGTTGTAACTATCGGGGAGGGTCAGCAAGCGGGTCATTGTCATGACCATACCGCTTTTCCTCCTCATAGTAATCATTGAACCCCACAATCTCCTGCAGGACAGAAAAGGTGTAACATTTCTCTAATCATTACTGCTTTTGATTGCATGGGCTTTTTGCTGGGTCAGTGAACCGCCACTATCCCGGCAACTTGATCCTCTGCTCCTCTTTACGATCAGGGTTGGCCCTGAAAAGCAAAAATGTCTTACCTATGATCTGTACTACATCGGAGCCGGTCTCCTTAGCTATGACATGAGCCGCCTCTTGGCGCTCAAGAATACAGCCGTTGCCTATCTTAACCTTTAGCAATTCATGGGCATTTAGTACTGCATTTACAGCACTGATGACGTTATCGGTTATTCCCTCACGGCCCAGCATGATAAGCGGCTTTAAATGATGCCCCATACCCTTGAGGTAGCGCTTCTCTTTGTTGGTTAGCTTTTTATGTTTCTGTTTTGTTTTCATAAGATTTCATCACTATATATTTTGTTTCTCTTCCGGAGATTTTTTTTACCGGCCCACGATGCTGCATAACAAATTCTTACGCTATGAAAAAAGCGAATGGTCGATTGATTTTTCGCCTCCAGCATGATGATTTCATCGGGCCCTGTTACCGACTACAGGATCTTACGGCTGCAGCAGATTTGATATGATTTCCACACCACCGATCCAGGTGCCGATCATACTGCCAAAACCCGGCAATAAAAATGCCAAAAAAACCCGCAGAAGTTTATTTTTCCACCAGCCGGTAAATGTGGACATATCCTCGGCCACAGTTTCAAATTCACGCACTACAGGGGGGCGTACCAGTACCTGCACAAAGGCGGTGACATAACCGGCTCCGATAATCGGGGTCAGGCTAGTTACCGGAGCCGCTGCAAAGGCACTGGCAATGGTAAGCGGGTGGGCCAGGGCAAGCATGGCGCCAATGGCTGAAGGAATACCGTTGGCCAGGATCCAATAGAGAAGATTGGCGCCGGCGGCACTGCCGCCTTTTTGAATGCCAATGGCAATGAGTGAGCCAATAATCAACAAAGGGATGGACCAGCCTATAACTTTAAACCCTTTGGAAACAGGCGGGAACCTGCTGATTGAAGGCAATACATTGCTATGATCTTCCCGTATCTTCTTTTTTATACCCTCCACATGCCCGGCTCCGACAACAGCTACCAATTTCCTGCCGGCTGACATCTTGATTTTTTCCGCCAGATAAATGTCCCGTTCATCAATCAGCACCCTCTTCAATTCAGGCATGGCCTCACCCAACTCGGCCATCAACTCGGACAATACATCCTTCTTTTTAAGCTCTTCAAGCTTTTCTTCGGTAATTTCTGTCTTATCAAAAAGACTCACCACAAGGGTCGCCAGCAGATACCCTTTTTTCAGGAACGAAGTTTCATGCCAGGCCCTGCGCAATGTCACTCTGACATCCCGGTCGCACAGAGAAACGGGTATGGAGTATTTGTCAGCCTCACGTGTGGCTTCAAGCAGTTCCATTCCAGGCATAACGCCCAATTGCATACCGAGTTTTTTCTGGTAGGACGAGAGAATCAGGTTGACAAGCAGGGTGGACAGCTGCTTTTTCCTGATTATCTCTTTCAGGTCAAGTGATTCCCAGCGTTTTCTCCCTGATAGCGCCTTATAGCGCTTTTCATCAAGTTCCACGCAAACACAATCGGGCCTCTCAGCAGCAATCACCTGCTTTACCAGGTCAACCGACTCCTGGGATACATGGGCTGTGCCGATGAGCAATATCTCCCTATTGTCAATGGTGATAAGTTCTACGTCATCAGGGTAAACATAGTTACCTTCTCCCTGTTCTTTTGTGGAATTGTCGTTTCCTTCCATGATCACGGTCAGCCGCTGTCTATAATTAATAATGAATCTTTTCTTGTGGTATCCAGCAAAATATACAAGTAGCGGCGGAGAACTGCAGTCTCACGCTCTATGCGTTTACCATTATTAAACCATGTTAAAATATTCTGCCCATCCGGCAAATAAGCTTCTCTATACCTTATCACCAAAAAAAACAAGCACAGGATTCACAAATAGTAACTGAAACCTGTGCAACAGTAGATCATTAACCAGTATATTTCACCAGTCGAGATGGCTGACAGGCTAAGTATACGGTGTTTCGCTATACTTCAAGTAAGGGAAAAGCCTTATACTGCAAACTAACCACTTGCTCTTTGAAATCCAACTCTCAGTTTCGACTATACAACCGGGACTTAGGAAAAGTTGCGGGAGGGTTTTTCAAACTGGGATTTTTCTTCTTCAGCCATATAGAATCAGCCACCTCTGGCAAGTTTCAAGACCAGATGCTTGCCGGGATATATTGTGTTGCCCTTCAGGTTATTCCAACTTTTGATCTCTTCCGGCAATACATTGTGCCTTCTTGCAATGGTCCACAGTGAATCACCGCTGCGGACCTGGTATAAGTATAAGGTATCAGCAGACATTGACTCGTCGGCATCTGCGACCTTGAGCAATAAGCGATTCCCTGGATGAATAGTATTGCCGCGAAGATTGTTCCACCTCTTAATATCTTCCGGTGTAACATTGTTTTTTCTGGAAATGGTCCACAGTGAATCACCGCTGCGGACCTGATAGTAAAATTCTTCCCCCTTCAATTGAGAGCTTGATACCAGAAGGCGATCTCCAGGATAAATGGCATTTGTGGGCAGGCCGTTGAGCTGCTGCAATTCTTTTGGCTCCATATCAAACTGCCGTGCGATTCCCCAGAGTGAATCACCTTCCTTTACCAGGTAGTATTGGCCTGAGCCCTCATCATGCAAACTACCGAGAACTGTGCCAAGCTTACCCTGAACCTCGTGTGCCCCTGTGTCATCCCTGACAGCTTTTTTTGGGCGTTCAGCTATGAATTGCTGCACCGGCTTAGTACCGGAAAAATCACGTGCACCTGAGTTCTCATTGTTCTGCACATAGAAAACAAGCTGTTGACCCGCCCGTATTCTGCTGATATCATTAATATCATTCCAGGCTGCAATCAAATGGATCGGGACACTGTAGCGCCTGGACAGAGCTGATATCGTTTCACCCGGACGTATTTTGTGCATAACAAAACTGCCGCCCGCTGCCGCAGTTGCCATGTATCCCTTTGCCACACTTCCTTCCGGAAGCAATTCATACGATGTGGTCTGGTAAGGAATCCGCAAGCGCTGTCCCGCCTGTAATCCGGACGATCGCAGGTTGTTCGATTTCAGAATCACAGTTTTGGTCAGGCCGTATTTTTGGCAGATTCGGTCCAATGTTTCCCCACGATTGACAGTATGGGTTTTGAACCCGGTAGACACTACAGCCTGGACCCGGGGCAATTTTTTTTCGGCTTGGTCTTTCTTGCCTGCAGGGACTTTAATAGGGTAAGAAGCCTTATCAGGTGGGGTAAAGCCTTTGCGCAATTCGTTGTTATAACTTTTCAGTTCCTCAGGCTTCATATCACAGGCCATGGCCACTGCCTTGAGAGCAGTCCAACGAGGCACCTCAACTGTTTCATATGCCAGCGGCGGTTCATACTCTATATTGTCAAAACCATATTTTTCAGGTTCCTTGGCAATTATGATTGCAGCTAAAAGCTTGGGGACATAACGTTTTGTTTCTAGCTTCAAATATTTACCCTGGGCTATTTCCCAGAAATCGGTGGTTTTGTATTTTTTAATGGCCCTTCTGATTTTACCCTCACCCGCATTATAGGCGGCTACTGCCAGATACCAGGAGCCAAATTCACTGTATAAATCACTCAGGTATGAAACAGCCGCCCCGGTCGACTTGACCGGATCGCGCCGTTCATCAACATACGTATTGATTGCCAATCCATAATTGCGACCGGTTGCCTTAATGAACTGCCAAATACCAACAGCCCTGGCCCGAGAGTAAGCCCTTTCGTTATAACCGCTTTCTATCATGGCCAGATAAACAAGATCCCCAGGCAAGCCGGCTGCATGAAGTTGTTCTTGAATCATTGGAAGATAGCGACCGGACCTGGAGAGCCAGAGGGCAAAGCTTTTACGCTGCCTGCCTGTAAAAAAATCGATATAATACTGAACTTGCCTATTTATTGTAACAGGGAAGTCATATATCTCCTCTTCATCTGAATATTCGACTGCCGGAACTCCCTGCTCCCATTTACCAAGAAGCTTAAGATCCTGCAATTCCTGGGCTTTTGTCTGCTCAGGTTCAGGCTCAACATCTCCCTGCAGCCGCTCCTCCTGCTCCGGACTGCTCTCAGTGGAGGACTTGCCCGACATTCCCCAGATAAAGTTTTTGTCATGTTCTGCTGAAGCACTTTTCTGGGACCGATGCTCCCTGCCAGGATCACCTGTTATAATAGGAGCACAGGCTGCGAAAACAGCAATGCAGAAAATCGTTGCTACGATTTTATATATACCCGGTATTATGAAACGCATGCGCATCCTTGTGCCAAGGTTATCTGGATGGTATTCTTCCCGCATGTAACTAAAAGCAAAAAATGTGCCGGAACTAAAAAAATAAATACAGTCTCATGCTGGATAGTGCCATGAAATTGAGAGCAAAAAAAATCTACTTGGTATGTTTCATGGTTATTGCTTTGGTATGTTTCAAGGTTATTGCTATAGTTACAGAAAAAACATCCAGACCAATTGCCCAGTAAGTACCATAAATTTCCTTGCTGCTGCAATATAAATCAAGACACGGCTTGTATTTAGAGATTTTTTCATGGTAAATGATCCCTCATTTTAAGGTTCATTTCTAAATAAAGTGCAACATGGTAATATACGGTTTTTACTTTAGAGCAAAATAACAGTTTTCTTTCTTAAATTAATTGCAATATATATATTTCTACTTTTTAAAACGATTTTTTATAATCATGCAGGCCGGACTACGCAAAATATTTAAAATAATTCTTTATAGCATTACAGCTTTAATAGGCCTGATGGTTATGGCCTGCGTGGCTGCATTTTTCTGGCTCATTGTTTTGAATCCCGGGGAGGAGATCAGTCAAAGTAATATTGAAAAAATTCTTTCCATGGAAAGCCCTGTTTTTTACAACGATGGTCAAAACAAAATTGGAGTTTTTTTCCAGGAAGCCCACCGGCAGTATATCCATTATGATGAAATCCCCAAAGATTTCATCAATGCCATTGTCGCTGCTGAAGACAACAGCTTTTTCGAGCATTTTGGCGTTGACATTCCCGGAGTGATTAGGGCCCTGATGGCAAATATCAAGGCAGGAAAAATTGTCCAGGGCGGCAGCACCATAACCCAGCAAACAGCCAAAAACCTTTTTAAAAGAAAGGACCGCTCCCTGAAATCCAAGCTGACTGAACTCCTGTACGCTTTGAGGCTGGAGTACCATTACCCCAAAGAAAAAATAATGGAGTTCTATATTAACCAGTTCTATGTCAGTGGTAACGGCCATGGTCTCGGAGTTGCGGCGCAGTATTTTTTTAATAAGGATGCTTCTGAGTTAAATACCCTGGAATGTGCATTTATCGCCGGCTCCGTCAAAAGACCCAATTACTACAACCCTTTTATCAAAGAGAATGAAGAGAAGGCCGCACTGGCCATGGAGAGGGCGAAACTGCGGTCCGGCTATGTCCTGGGGCAGATGCTGAAGCTTGAGGTTATCTCTCCTGCACAGTATGAAGAATATATGGAGCAGGATATTGCCTTTGAGCAAGGGCAAATGTTTTTTCCACTCAACACACTGATGGATTTTGTCAAGACAGGTTTGGCTGTTCCCGAGGTGGAAGAAGCCCTCGCAGCCCATGGCATAGACAATATTGCCACTTCCGGCATAAGAGTTTACACCACTGTTGAAAAGGATTTGCAGGATCAGGCTTATTATGGCCTGCGTAAAGAATTGTCCAGGCTGAGTGTCCGCCTGAAGGGCTATGAGCATAAAGAGTTACAGGAATATTATGCCAGCCTGTCCAAGGCAGGTGACAACGACCTGCAGGATGGTGCCTTTCTGTTTGGCACCATTTCTTCCATCGATTTCTCTGCTGAACCACTGATAACTGTTTCTCTCGGAAAGCTCAACGGCAAGCAGAATCTGTCAGGAACCATTGAAGGTGAAGGGCTAGAGTCTGTAGTTAATTCCCTGGTCAAATGGAAAAAACAGCGCTGGACTGAACCTGGGAAAAAGGACCTGAAGCGGTTCCTTGAAGGATTCACGCCAGGAGACAAAATATTTGTAAGTGTGCGGGAAATTGCCCCGGACAACAACTCTATCCTCCTTGACCTGGAAAGATATCCGGAAATCCAGGGTGGCGTCATAGTCCTCAAGGATGGCAGCATACGGACCATGGTGGGAGGGATGGAAAACCATTACTTCAACCGGGCTGTCTCTGCAAAACGGGCCATGGGGTCTGTGATCAAACCTCTTATATATACTGCAGCTCTCCAGCTTGGCTGGAACAGCATAGATGCCCTGGACAATGAGAGAAACCTGTTTGTCTACCAGAAGCAGGCATATTTCCCAAGGCCGGACCATGAGAGCCCGCATCGGCAGGTGTCAATGAGCTGGGCCGGAGTACATTCCGAAAATGTGGCCACGGTCTGGCTCCTTTACCACCTGTGTGACCAACTCACACCAGCCCAGTTCAAGGAACTTACCTCACATCTTGATCTTGACCGGCGTGACTATGAGTCCCATGCAGGATACAGACAACGTCTACGTGACACTCTCGGTATCCTGGTGGATGAGGAGCAACTCTATCGCGCCGCATTCAGAAAGGCTGTTATTAATCTTGAACCTGACCTGATCTTCAACGACAAACTGGGCGAATACCAATACTTGAAGAAAATGCAATATGGCGCTGACTTTGAAAGTTTCCTGGAAGAAGTTGAAACTCTTGAAGGGCCAGGATACGAGTCGAAAACAAGGCGCAAGCGCCGCATTGAGGCAGAAAAAAAGATTCGTCAGCAAATACTCAATAACAATTATCTGCATCATATGAAACTGTTGCAGGAACTTGAATTCATGCGGGCCAGCCTCTCAGGAAACCTGCAGGAAAACAGCATTCAACCACCGGAAATATTTCTTGGTCACTTTTACCATGACACACTCAATGACAATTTTATCTATGCCAGCGAACCTGCTGAAAATAGTTCCTGGCAATTCCTGAGCCCCGATGATATCCAGAAAGAACTGCACCCTTTCTCATTTGACCGATTCAGAAAAAATTTCCAGGATGATTTCTGGGCCAATATACTCATTGAAGGAAAAATCAGCCAGTCTACCATGCTTATCCTCAGTAGTGCAGTAGAGGAAAAATACGAACAGCTGTCTTCGCTCCCCCGGTACAGTTTCGAAGTTCTTTCACTCATACCGGACTTCCGTGTTCTTGCCGGGCTGCGCTATGTAACGGCATTGGGAAGGGCCCTGAATATCAGGAGTGAATTGGAACCCGTCCTGTCATTTCCCCTTGGTTCCAATGTAATTTCTCTCCTTGAAGTTGCCACTACCTACCAGGCCCTGACAACGGGTCAGATAACCCTTAGCGGCGCGCATGAAAACATTGACGAACTGGCCATAATTGACCGCATTGAAAATTCCGAAGGTGAGACCATATATGTACCTGAGAGAAAAAATATCAGAATCATTGATGCCAGGACAAGTATGGCGGTAAGTGATATTCTGCAGAACGTTGTAAAATTCGGCACCGGCCGTTACGCTCATACAAGTATCCGGCTCCATAGTCGAGACCCTGAAATTGAACAGCAGCTGCAACAATTTGACTTACCTGTCCCCTTGTTGGGCAAAACAGGGACAGCAAACCGCTTCACAAATTCTGCTTTTGCAGGCGCCATTCCCGGTCCGCACAGCGAGCAGAATGGTTTTGACAGTAAAAACGGATATATTGTTGCGGCGTATGTGGGTTTTGACAATAATGCCCCCATGGTCCGCAATACCACGCACATTACCGGTTCCGGAGGCGCCCTCCCAGTCTGGACCAGAGTTGCGCAAACCATTCTCCTGGAAAAAGAATTTGGAGCCAGGCTTGACCTGGTTGATCTGGCTTTTTCCGTTGATCCCCATACCGGCGCAACAGGCTTACGTCTCATACAGCAAAACCTTAAACAGAAAAACATACCAGTGAACCCAGGCAACGGATTGCCCCAAGCAACCCAATATAACGGTAAAAATTCCGAAAAATCCTCAGGTGCAACGGTCTTGACCTTCGGCACTCTTCTGCCAAGTGGAGAAATTGAACCGGCAAGAAATTTTCAGCCATTCTGGAACAATTAATCTTTTTACTACAGTCTTCCCCATGATTTTCTGGCAGACCTTTTCCCTGTTCCCCTTCCCTTTTGGTTATGAATACTGCCTATACTGTTCTTAAATGTTGCATAATTGACATATTCTGTTTTATTGCTAAAGCATAATTTATGAATTAAAAATCTTTATCCACGAACCGGCTAAGCCATCCGTGTTCAGATTTTTCATGTCACAATAATTTGCAGGGATTACATATGTCGTCTCACAATATATTCAAGCTTAGTGTCCTCTTGATCAGCCTTGTTTTCCTGTTAAACGGCTGCGGCGCAACCCGGCCCGGCACCAGTTCCGGCAGGAGAAAAACCCCGGCTCCTGCAAGCCGACAGGCAAAACAGAAGCCCGCCTCCCAGACTCCTTCCTTAGGGCAGGCTGAGCTGAAGACCGATAAGTCTTCCAGTGATTCTGAGCCGGCGTCTGCTTTCGGGAGCAAAGAATCACCTGGGGCTCTGAAAGTGAATGTTGATTACGCTGACGTCCAATTTGTTCAGCTCCGTTTGCGTGAATATGAAAACAAGTTTGAACACTGGCTGGGACTTTACGAAATGTCCCAGGAGGGAAAACTGGCAGTTGAGCTCACAACGCACGAAAAAGAATGCGTCCAGAAGCTGGAGCATATTCTGACCGGGTACAGTCTCTTACTGGAAAGTATGCAGC
Organism: uncultured Desulfobulbaceae bacterium; assembly: GCA_947259115.1. Taxonomy (GTDB): domain Bacteria; phylum Desulfobacterota; class Desulfobulbia; order Desulfobulbales; family BM004; genus BM004. The sequence continues at coordinate 30,765 of CAMYKS010000024.1, forward strand.
AGGATGATAGCGTCTCTATTGCAGATATTGCAACGGTGGACCCTAAAGAGATGCAGAAGCTTGATATAACTTTTCTTGAAAGCAGATGCGGCGACTTGCTTGCCTTGGAAATTACGGAACTGTATGACTTCGTGCCCAAAGCCGCACCGGTACTCTCCTTTGAAGCTGCTCAAAAAGTTATTGCTTCACAGATGGCAGAGGGGAATTACCAGGAAGCACTTTTTGCCTACGGCCGCCTTTCCCAGAATTTTCCTGATCAGAAGCCGTCCCTTGCCACCCAGTTAAACCATGGCCTGGCTCTGCAGTATTCCGGCCAGGTTTCGGCAGCTGCAAAACACTTTAACAATATGCTTGAATCTGGTGATCTTTCCATTGAGCCCTTAAGCCTGCAGCGGGAAATCGCTGACCTGTTTCTTGCCAGCGGCAACATTGCTGCAGCAGAATCCTATTATCAGAAAATTATCCTGACGCACGAATCAATAGGGGCGGAAAAATCATGGGCTGATGAACAGCTTGACTTCCTGCGTACGATGGATCCTGGATCTGAAGATATGATCGCCTATATGAAATTTCTACGGGAATACCAGATGTATGATTACAGAATTTACGCGCCCCAGTTAAATGAAGCGATGGATGCCTTTGTGACTAAGTATGCCGGCAGCCCTGTTGCGGGCAGTGTACTGCGACTTAAAACTTTTGCAGAAGACCGGCTGCAATCATGGTTTGACCGTCAGATGGTCAGAATAGATTTTCTTATCGCTGAGAAAAGATTTACTGAGGCTACAGATATTCTTAAAAGCATGACGCGCTATTATCTGCCTGCCGAACTGCAGGCAATAGTGCAGAATACCTATTACGAGGTTTCCCAGGCTGGAATCCAGGAAGTAGAAACGCAGCGCCACATTCAGGAACTGGAATTGACGGAACAGTGGGATGCTGCCGTAAATCTCCTGGACTCTCAACGCTATGATATTGCCATATCAGCCTTTGAGAGTCTGATGGGTACCGAGTATGAAGAAATGGCAAAAGTGAAGATAAGGGAAGCAGCCAACCAGGCTGCCGGCCGGATGCGCAAAGAGGCGGCATCCCTTTTTATCAAAGCAGGCAAGACCCCGGATATTGAGCAGAAAAAAGAACTCCTTCTTGCTTCCCATGGACTGCTTACTGAAATCCTGGCCAGGTATCCTCAAACGGACCTACGGGAAAAGGTACAGCAAAATATCGCCATACTTGAAGGACAGATACAAAGGTTTGACCCGGAACTGCAGGAAGAACTGCAACAGGAAAATCCCGCTGCAAGGAGCATCGATCCTACCGGCACATATACTAGGCAACTTCAGTAATTTAACAACTACTCTGTCCAGGGCTGATTGCAGAATTGCGTCCAGCATGCTCCAGGACCAACAGGGCTTTCTTGGCGGCAAGACCGCCGGCAAAACCGCCCAATCCATTTACGGCAATTACCCTATGACAGGGTATTATCAAAGACACCGGATTTGCGCCACAGGCCGTACCGGCTGCCCTTGATCCTTTAGGGGAACCGGCTAGTTCAGCCAATCTCTTATAGGTAATACACGTACCATAGGGTATTGTTTTTATACAGCGCCATATCTTTTTCTGGAAGTCCGTACCGGCTTGGAGAAAGGGTGATTCGACCGAAATAGGAAAATCAGAGAGTTTGCCGGAAAAATAGTCCTGAAAAACAGAATGATAAGGAAAGTCTTTCATCTGCAAGGCTCTGTTACTTATATGGGGATTGATGGAGGATAATTGTTGCAGTGCTTTCCGGTGTTTGTCTGCGGCAAGAGTCAAGTGCACTATATTCTCTTTAGGGCCGAGGATACAGTAAAGGGTGAATTTTCCATACCGCCCTGTCACAGAAGAGAAGGAAATCTCTCTCTCAGAACTTGACAACTTCCGTAAATACTTATTCAAATAGCTCTTAAGGGGCATCCCACAATACTTATTTTAAAATTTAACATGCTAACCTTAATCTATACTTTGGCTCAAACTTAACTTTAGGCATTTTAAGCATTTATGCCCATTTTACTGGATACTTAAAATTTTAGTCACTTTTACCTGAACTTGCTATGCATCCCCTGGAAAAGAAAACCTTGCAAACAGTGGAGCAGGAACAGTTGCTGCAGGCCGGTGAAAAAGTTGTCATCGGGGTCTCAGCCGGACCTGACTCCATGGCACTTCTGCATGTCCTGACCCGCCTGGCTCCTATTTTAGATATTATTCCAATTGCTGTTTATGTCAACCATGGACTCAGGCCTGATGAAGCCCATGGGGAAAAAAATCTTGTTGCAGCGGAGGCAGATCGGCTTGGTATAGATTTCTTTTGCGGCTCTGTCGATGTCAAAGGGTTGGCAGCAAGACAAAAACTTTCAATCGAACATGGAGCAAGGTTGCTGCGCTACGATTTTCTTGAAAAAACAGCCCGGGAATGCGGTGCCCAAAAAATTGGCGTAGCACACACTGCAGACGACCAGGCCGAAGAAGTTCTTCTGCGTCTTATCAGAGGTACAGCCCGGAAGGGGCTATCGGGCATGAAAACCATTAGAGCCGGCAGAATTATCCGGCCTTTCCTGCGTTTTCCCAAGTCCGACCTGCTTGACTATCTCATAAAACATTCCATCCCATTCCAGCAAGACAGTTCCAATAGGCAGAATTTCTACCTGCGAAACCGCATAAGAAATGAGTTGCTGCCGTATCTGGCAGAGAAATACAACCCGGATATCCGGCAGACTCTTATCCGCACGGCAAATATCCTGCAGGACGAAGAAGAGCTGCTGGAAACAATCACAGAAAAAGCTTTTGCAAAAATTGCCACCCTTATCCCGGAAGCAATGGCAATGCTTCATGAACATGGGGGCAGTCCCCTGCCGAATGAGTCGTCGTACCCGCAAGGACTGCAACTCAACCTGGAACTTTTTACCATGCAACACCCTGCAATCCAGAGAAGGCTTATGGAAAAATGCTGTTGGCTCATGGCATGTGAGCCCCGGTCCAGGCAGATAGAACACCTCCTGCATCTTACCAAACAAAACGCTACAGGAGGTAGCCTCCACCTTGCTGATGGTCTCCGGGTTACAAAAAAAGAAGAGCAGCTTAATTTCGCCTATCCGTTGGGTCGCGGACCATTTCGCGGCACTCTGTTAACGGAAACAGAAGTTGAATTACCTGAAACCAGGATTCCTTCACCCGGCAGTTATGATTTTCCAGCACTGAACAAAAGGCTTGTGGTGGAAGACATTGAAGGCCATATTCCAGGATCTGGAGATGTTTTCCCCACAGGGGAATATCTGGACTCTGGTCTCTTCTCCTTCCCCTTAACTTTAAGGGGCCCAAGGGCAGGGGATCGGTTTCATCCCCTTGGTGCTCCCGGAAGTAAAAAAGTTAATGATTTTCTCAATGCGCAGAAGGTAGAAAAGCATCTCCGGGCAACTATACCCGTTTTATGCGCCGATGACTCAATTCTTGCCCTGCCCGGCCTTCGCATCGATCATCGTTTCAGGGTTACCGAAAAAACAACACATGCTATCAGGGTGAGTTGGGAAGAAATGGAAAGAGAGGGAAAAGGGTAAAGGAATTAAGGGTTTGAGGGGTCAAGGGGACTGTAAATCATTGTCAGTGCGTTGGTTAACGAATCGAACTCTTGAACAGCGCGCGTCTTAGCTCAAAAAAGCATATCTACATTGATAGAAATAGTTTGGCAATACTTTCAGGTAAGACGAATAAGTGCGCAGGACATAACCGTAAGGAGACCAATAATGAAACTAACTCTGTGTAGTATTTTTCTGCTGCTTAGTATAACTCTATCCCCAGCAGTTCACGCTGGAGAAGTGCGGGAAATTGTCCTAGTTGATGGCAGCGTTATTGTCGGCGAACTGGTATCACTGGCAAACGGGATCTACACCATTAATACTGCTACCGTTGGAACCTTGCAGATTGAAGATGCAGGGGTTAAGAGCATTCGAAGTAAATCAGGCGGAATTACAGAACCAGTGAAGGCTTCGGGCCAACAGGAAATTATGGCTCTCCAACAAAAAATCATTGCGGATGGCTCTATCATGCAACTGATTCTTGCTTTGCAGAGTGACCCTGACTTCCAGGAGATCCTCCAGGACGAATCCATTATGAAGGCCATTAACCATGGTGACTTTAACGCCTTAATGACCAATCCGAAGATTGTGAAGTTGATGGAGAAGTCCAGTGTGCAGGAAATCAAAAGAAGAGTGGAGTAACGAGATTCAGGCGCTATCTGAATAGTTCAGAGTCCTTCCTCCACCCATTGGTCAATTGGGGCAGAAAAAAAGACAAAAAATAACCCCAACTGGCTTCCCTCTTTGCTTTTTATCGCGAATTAATTAATGTCGGACGCCGTGTGGGGTTCTAAATATTATTTACCATATTTATTTTGTTCTGCAAATATATAAATTAAAGACCTCGCTCAGCTTCACAACAGAAGGAGGGGAGTAGTCACTTAATCCTGGCAGCTACTTTATATAATTCAGCAAATCTTAACCGCGGATTGAATAACCGCCGTCTACCACAATGGTCTGCCCCTGGATCATGGCAGCAAGATCTGAACATAAAAACAGGGCAACATCAGCAACATCTTCAGGCGTTGCTAAACGGCCCAATGGGGTTTTGGAGAGTGCTGTATCCAGAATCTCCTGCCGGTTGGGAAATTTTTTCAAGGCTTCGGTATCTACTGCACCCGCACTGATGGTGTTAACATTGATGCCTTTGGGGCCCAATTCAACTGCCAGGTGGCGCACCAGGGATTCCAGGGCTGCCTTGGATGCCCCGACAGCAGTATAATTCTCAATGGCCCTTACAGCACCCAGGCTGGAAACAGCCATAATTCTGCCTCCCTGCCGCATGAGAGCAATACCTTCACGAGCTAGAGAAAGCAATGCCCGTGCATTGATATCCATGGCCCAATTCCAATGCCGGCTGCTTAATTCAAGGGCCGGTTTCAAAACTCCCGAGGCGGCATTACTCACCATAAAGTCAAGCGTCCCGAATTTCTTGCCTATAAGGTCAAACATATTACAGACATCTTCGTCGTTTGCCACATTTGCCTTGACAACAAAACACTTGACGCCGCAGCTTTCTATTGCTGCAGCAGTGCTTTCAGCATCCCTGCGATGCCGGACATAATTAACAACAACGTGAACTCCATTCTGGGCAAACTTCAAAGCAATCGCCCTGCCTATTCCCCTTGAACCGCCTGTTATTAATGCCACCTTGCCATTGAGTTGAAACATAGAAATTCTCCTATATTCTCGTCTGAATTGAAAGATCCAGAGAACAATTATTTATTGTCATTCCTGCTTCGCTACATTACTGAAGCAATTGATTTTTTTAATGGAAACAAGCAGAAGATTACCCGCTAATTATACTGCTTTCAAGAGGATTCTTTGACCCGGGCCACATAACGCCTGCAACCGCTTACCAGCACCCTCAAAGGATTAAAGGAAACAGGTTTAAGCATAGCCGGTGCTTTGAAATCTTTAACCGAAACTTCTTCCGGTTTTAGTAAAGGATAATGGAGCTTGCCTGGATCTGTACCTGCAAGTCCTCGATTTGCACATACCTGCCAGAGGGCACTTTTTGCTTGATCCAGACCTAAAAGCTGCATCAATGCAGTGTCGAGTGCCACCGGATTGATGGCTCCGGCAACAAGCCCCAGAGAATATGGCCGGCCGGAAATTGGACCAGAATCATGCATGGCAACTATACCATCGAGCAGTGTTATGCCGGCCGGCAGTACTGTCAACAAATCGAGCAGATATGAAGCAAATTGTGCGGCATCATTTCCATAGCGCAGGTGCCACCATGCCTTTTGGAAACCGACTACGGTGCCGAAATAATTCTTTATTCCCAGGGTTACATAAAGTTGGCTATGGGCTTTTACCCGTGGCAGGTTGACAAGCATATCACAATCAAGGGCAGCTTGTGCTATATCCACCGTAACTCCTCCGGCAAGTTTGACCCTGGTGGATTGATCAAAATTGATGCGTTCAACAGGCAATCCTGACAATGCCTCATCAATACCAATAGCACGCATAACGCCTTTTGCCGTGCCCAAGGCCGGAGAGTCACCTATGCTGACCTTTGCACCCTGGTCCACAAACCATGCTGCCACTGCTGCAACAAATGCAGGATGCGTACAGGCCAGATGTTCTGCACTTCTGCTGCTCAACAGGTTCGGCTTCAATAGAACCCGGGTACCGGGGCTCACCTTGAACTTAACGGCAGCACATAATCGCTCAATCTCTTCAGCTATCCGCCGGGAGTCATAATGAGCACATTGCAAGAGGGCAACTGAAGTAGAGTTATTGAACATTTTGCCTGTATATTTCATGAAAAATTTTGCTAGGTTTCATAACCCAGTCTTTGCTTATTCGCCATCTCGACTGGTGAAATATACAGGAAGAGAATCACCAGTGACGGTGTTGGGCATATATACATTGTCAAAATAGAAAAAGGCCCACTTTGGGGGACAAAGTAGACCTTTTTCAGGAGAAAGGAGATAAGAGTATCACTCTTACAAAAAGTAATGCAATTGGCATGCCATTTTGAAATTTTGCTATTTTTTTGCAAAAAACTCTGCATGGGAGCGGGTTTTATTTTTTCTGCCATTTTTATGCATGAGCACCAATAGTACAATTTTTTGTACTATTGGCCCACTAATTATACTCTTTTTGGGCATAAACAAAATTAACTCCACAATAACAACAAGTTAAAGAATTTAAAAATTTGCACCCTAACAACAGGTGCTGGCCAATCTTGTTCTTTTCAGGCTCCTAAGCCGTTTTAGCCCAATTTAATAACCCTCCGGCAAGGAGGATCTCGCGGTGTCTGTTGGATACTTCCAGTGTTGCCTGTATCGGCTTTTTGTCAATCAACACCGTAAGTGTTTTCTCCCCGGCAACAATTTTCTGACGCATATCCGGAATCTCGACTGCAGCACCCTGCTTCAGCATTTCATAATCCTCAGGATTTTCAAAGGTAAGGGGCACGATGCCAAAATTAATCAGGTTTGCCTTATGAATGCGGGCAAAACTTTTAACCAGCTTGACCTCGACCCCTAGGAAACGCGGTGCCAGGGCTGCATGTTCCCGTGAGGAACCCTGGCCGTAGTTTTCACCCCCGATCACCATACCGCCCAAATCGCCGGCAGCAGTATCGCGCGCCCTTTTGGTGAACTCCAGGTCAACCGAGTTGAAGACATATTCGCTGATTGCCGGAATGTTGCTGCGCAGCGGCAAAATCTTTGCCCCTGCTGGCATGATATGATCCGTAGTTATATTATCACCCACCTTCAGCAGTATTGTTCCGTGCCAGGTATCTGCAAGCGGTTCGAATTCAGGAAATGGGGCAATATTGGGACCTCGGACAATTTCCACAACCTCTCCAGCCTCTCTAGGGGACTCTATCCTTTGATCTCCCAGTAAGTATTTCTCCGGAAGATCAAAATGCGGATAGTCACCTAAATCACGCGGGTCAGTGATTCTACCCTTCACAGCAGAGGCAACTGCCACCTCGGGACTGCACAGGTATACCTGGTCGTTAACCGTTCCGCTTCGTCCGGGAAAATTACGGGGAAAGGTTCGCAGTGAAATTGTACCGGTGGGCGGGGCCTGTCCCATACCGATACAGCCAAGACAGCCGGCCTGGTGCACCCTTGCGCCTGCCTTGACCAGGGTAAGCATATCACCTTGCGCAGTCATGTTTTCCAAAACCTGACGGCTGCCGGGATTAATCTCAAAACTCACATCAGTATCTATCTCCTCTTTTTCCAGGACCTTGGCAACGACCATTAAATCCCGCAGGGAGGAATTCGAACAGGAACCCACCAGTACCTGGGCAATGGGCTTGCCAGCCACCTCTGTAACCTTAACCACGTTATCAGGTGAAGATGGACAGGCGATCAAGGGCTCCAGGCCGGACATATCTATGTCAATCACTTCATCATAGGTTGCCCCGACATCAGCAGCCAAAGGGGTCCATAAATCACTACGCCCCTGACTCGCCAGGAATTTTTTCGTATTTTCATCCGAGGGAAACACCGACGTGGTTGCACCCAGTTCCGCCCCGAAATTTGTAATGGAGGCCCGATCGGTCACACTAAGTTCGCCTACTCCGGGCCCGAAATATTCCATTATGTAGCCAACTCCGCCTTTCACCGAAAGTTGCCGCAGCAACTCAAGCAGAATATCACGCGCCGATACCCAGTCCGGTAGCTTACCGCTCAACCTGATGCCGAAAATTTTCGGCATTACCAGGTAAAAAGGCTTGCCGGCCATGGCCATGGCAACATCCAGGCCTCCGGCGCCAATAGCCAGCATGCCGAGGCCGCCGCCGGTTGGTGTGTGGCTGTCAGAGCCGAGCAGAGTCTTGCCGGGAGCCCCAAAGCGCTCAAGATGAACCTGATGGGAGATGCCATTGCCCGGAGGTGAAAAATAAAGACCGTATCTTCTGGCCACTGACTGCAGAAACCGATGGTCATCGGCATTCCTGAAATCCGATTGCACCAGGTTATGGTCAACGTAACAGACAGACAACTCAGTCTGAACCCGCGGAATTCCCGTCGCCTCAAATTCCAGATAGGCCATGGTCCCTGTCGCATCCTGGGTGAGGGTCTGATCGATGCGAATACCTATCTCCGCCGCTTTCTCCAGACTTCCTTCAACAAGATGGGAAGCCAGTATTTTTTCAGTAACAGTTTTAGCCATTGTTTTGTCCTTCATGTTCATTTATTTACAGTAAAGAATCCGGGCCCTGAGGACCCGGCTTTGACTCGCCTCTTGAAGAGGCTGCTGCCGCGTACAACTTATTTATTTTTCAGGCACAAAGGGACAAAGAGACAAAGGCACAAAGTAAAATAACGATGCACATAGGGAAGACAGAGTTCTTTGTATTCTTATGAAAAGTATCAAGTCCGCTTTAAAAACTTTGTGCCTCTGTGCCTTTTGCACTAGCCTC
>CAMYKS010000025.1 GCA_947259115.1 uncultured Desulfobulbaceae bacterium
GAAACCCCTGACGCGCAGGGGTTTCGACGGTGGTAGCCCCGACCGGATTTGAACCGGCGTTACCGCCTTGAGAGGGCGGCGTCCTAGGCCTCTAGACGACGGGGCCTTGTGCGGGACGGATGGTAGCCGCCCGCAATGAGGGCACGAAGCCACGGCTCCGTTGCCCTTCTCGCTCGGAGGGGAGGACTCGAACCCCCAATGACGGGACCAGAACCCGGCGTGTTGCCAATTACACCACCTCCGAGGGCACCACGAGAATAGGAACCCGGGTCGCAAAAGGCCAAGCCGGTCCCCATTGGCTCCAACCACCGTTACGCTGTTCGGGAGATGAAGGGGATGCATCGACTCGGGGGGCTGGCCGCTGCTGCGGTCTTGATTCTCGCCGCCTGCGCTACCTCGGCCGACGGTACGGTGAGCGGTGGTGCGGCCGGCTCTACCCCCACTCCATCGACCTCGCAAGGCACCACTGCAGCTGGGGCCGAACAGCCGGACACGACGGCGACCACCAGCAGTCCGGCTGCCTCGTGCCCATCATCCGGCGCCACCGCCGCCTGGCAGGCGGGCCCGACTGCGCAGGCGATCACCCTCCAAGAAGCCGGCTCCGGGCGCGTCGGCGTCGACGCCGTGGTGTATCCCAGGCCCGACTACCGCGGGAACCCGTGGTCGCAGTGGGGGCAAGGCATCGCCCTCCAGGACGGGCGGTTTCTTTCGGCACTCGGCGACCACCTGGGCGCAGACGGCAACAGCTACTTCTACGAATTCGACCCGGCAACCGGCACACTCACCCAGTTCGGCGACGCCTTGTCGTACGTCGACCACGTGCCGGGCGACTGGGGCTTCGGCAAAGTCCACGCCCCCATGGTGGCCGGACCGTGCGGTGAGGTCTACCTCGCCACGTATTGGGGCTCGCGGCGCAACCTGACCTTCACCGAGGGGTATCAGGGCGACGTGCTCATGCGTCTCGACCCCGCTGCCCGCACGGTCGAGAACCTGGGAGTGATCCTGGCCGAACACGGCGTCGCCAGCATGGCTTCCTGGCCTGAGGGTGGACTCATCTACGTCGAGGCGGCAGACCCCTTCGGACAGAAGGTCGGCTCGTTCGTCGTTCTCGACATGGCGAGCGGCGAAATCATCTTCGAGGAGGACGACGATGCGCACAGCGGCTACCGCAACATCGCCGTCGACGCCGAGGGCCGCGCCTACATCTCGTGGGGCAGCGGCGGTCTTGCTCGGTACGATCCCGCCAGCAACGACCTCACGGTGCTGGACACGACACTGCCCGGCGAAATGCTGCGCTGGTCAACGGCGCCCACAACAGGCGGCACGGTGTACGCGGTGAGCCGCTCCCCCGAGGTGTTCTTCTCCATCGGCGGCGACGGCGCAATCCAAGAGATCGGCGCCGCCAGGGGCTACACCACATCGATGGCGCTGTCCGCAGACGAGCAACGCCTCTACTACGTGCCCGGCGCCCACGGCACGGCCTGGAAACAGGGAACACCGGTGATTGCGGTCGACGTGGCGACCGGCGGAGAAGAAATCCTCGTCGAGTTGAACCCGCTGCTCGAAGAGGCGTTGGGCATTCGCGGCGGCGGCACGTACGACGTCGTGATGGACCCGTCAGGAGAACGGCTCTACATCGGTCTCAATGCCGGTGACATCGACCCCGTATTTTCCTGGAACTACACCGGGAACTACTCGGACGACCGTTACAACGCCTATACCTATAACGATCCCATTCGGCCCGGCTTCGACCTGGACAACATCTGTAATATGGCCAATGGTGACTGCCGTGTCAACACCACCTACGGGCCGGATGTGCATGGCGGCACGCCCGCCTATGCGGGTGTTCAGTTCTACTACGCGTCCTTCGATCTGCCGACGGGTGCCACCAATGTAGCGCTGACTTCGAGTGGTCTCGGCTCGGACGACCGGATGCAGATCATGCTCAATAACACTGTGCTTGGCTACTGGGCTGGTAGAACTGGCGGAACTGGCAGAATGATTGGCCTGGGCTCGCAAGGCTCAGTCTTTAGCCAGACTTTTTTTTCCGGAAATACCAACCGCCCAAACGTGACCGACCAGAGTTTGTTCAACATTGGCGGCACGAACGTGCTGAGGTTCTGGCTCAACAATACGGGTAGCCTCAATCCAGATTGGGCGACCGTTACTGGGCATACGAGCGGCAACCCGAGCGCGCTTGCCGCCAAGTTCGCCGTCTCGTACGACGAGACCAACCCCGTCCCCGAACCAGCCACTATGTTTCTACTCGGCACAGGGTTAGTAGGCATGGCAGGTGCTGCCAGAAGGAAGAAGAAAAATCAGACTTAATTATTCCACAAAAAAACAAGAAAAGCGGGGTCATTATTGGCCCCGTTTTTTTATTTTAAAACTTACAATGGCTGCTATACATTAAAAATTGTGAATGATTCTCAATGGTTTCATGTGTTCAGTGGATATGTTGATTCAATGCAGCTGCAAGTATGTAAATTTGATGGGTTCCAAATACTGAAAGCACTTTGCAAGATATTTTATGTCTTCAAGAGAAAAAAATGGGCAAATCTTTGCTGATATCTCAGATATGCAAATCATTTTCAAAATACCAAAATCACTTTTATACAGCCCCGTTATGGGGCTTGCAAACTTTTCTTTTCACTGTAAGAGTCCTGTTGACCAAAGTTACCTTTCTGGATAGGGTAATGCAAACTGATTTGAAACACCTGCTATTTCATATGAACCATTGTATCCATGCAAAAAATGAGGAATGTGATCATGCCTGAAAAATCTCTGACATTCTATACTTTGAGCACCTGCGGCTTTTGCGACATAACCAAGAAAATGCTTGATGACCTTGAGGTTGAATACAAAGCCGTTGTGGTTGACCTGCTGCCTGCAGACAAAAAAGACAAGGCAATTGCGGACATAACCAGGTTCAATCCGCGCTGCACCTTTCCGACGATTATCTACGGCGATAAAGTTGTCATCGGCATGAAACTGCAGGAAATAAAAGATATGCTTGGCCTGCGCACTGATGTTGATGAACTCTTTGATATGCTGCGCAAGGTCCAGGAGCCCAAGGGCTATTACTTTAACCGGGACAGGGAAAAAACCTTCCAACTTCTGAAGGCCCTGCTGACCAACAAGGACCGTTACGGTTATATGTCATGTCCCTGCAGGCTGGCTGTCGGGGAGCGTGAAAAAGACAAGGACATTATCTGTCCCTGCGTATACAGGGAACCGGATGTGCAGGAGTTCGGCAGCTGTTACTGCAACCTCTATGTCAGCCAAGAATGGAATGACGGCTCCATTGAGCGTTACCTCGTGCCGGAACGCCGCTCTGCAGATAATTACGCCTAGGTTTAGTTTACAAAATGAAGCAGTCAAATACACCACCGGATGATTCCTTTCAGATCAGATGTCCCAGACTGGGGCAACAGATACACTTTTCTTACTGCAGGCAGGAAAATATGGGACTTCCCTGTTTTAAGACCCTTGACTGCTGGTATGTTCATTTCCAGGTGGTGGAATATCTCAAACAGGAACTTTCGACCGTTGAATGGCGGGAGTCTTTTGAAAAGCCACCCACCCCTAAAATGCTCTCCCTGGCTGAACTTATTAGAAAGGCACAAAATCAGGCGCAAGAAAAAAAATAAAAAAGGGGACCGGCAGCATGTTCCACCAATCCCCTTTTCCAAATATTGTTAAATTTTGTTACTGCTCTGCAGCTTATTTCTTTTCTCCATATCCAGGAGCCGGAGCACCATATCCCGCAGCAGCCTCCTTGGCTGCTTCACCATAGCCTGCAGCAGCTTCCTTTGCCGCCTCACCATATCCCGCAGCAGCTTCCTTTGCTGCTTCCGCACCATATCCTGGAGCAGGCACTTCCTTTTTTACCTGGGTGCTAACTGCACCCTTCTGACCACCGCTTCAGCCGCTTGGGGCCGGGGTGACCTTTTTTTTGCCGCTTCAGCCGCCGGCGCCCATGGCAACACTGCTCATGCCCGCTACCAGGCTGGCAATGCTGAGCCCGGTCAGCACCTTTTTCAGGTATTTCTTTTCCATCTTTCCCTCCTTTTAAGGTTGACGGCTTCGAAAAAACTCTCCACCGACATGTATTGCGTCTGCAACAAGATAAGATTATACGGACCTGTTAAAATCCGGGAGTCTTTTACGATTGCTCTAAAAACTGATCCTTTCGGGCAAATCAACTTATCATCACTGCACACGTTTCACTACAAATTACACCAAAACCATAGGTTGAATCAATAAAAAACCTGCATTATTCCGCGGCATATTGTCGCTCTGCCCTTTCGTTCGATTCCCCATTGCTTTCAAGGAATTTATCTAAGATAATAGACGGTATGCGAAAATCCCGATCCTTCTTTCTGTCAAAATCCCAGTTTACCCGTGGTCTGCAGTGCCATAAATCCCTGTGGCTTTTGAAAAACAAACCGGATCTGCGGGTAGAACCGGATGCCAGCCTGCAGGCCCGGTTTGACACAGGGACCGAAGTGGGCATTCTGGCCCAGCAGCTTTTTCCAGGCGGTGTGACCCTGGAATACAGCAGCGGCATTTCAAAAAATATCGTTACGACCCAGGATCTCATCGGTTCAGGAGCACAGACAATCTACGAGGCGACTTTCCGCCATGATAACGTGGCTGCCATGGTAGATATCCTGCACAGGGGCCAGGAAGGCTGTGAGCTGTACGAGGTCAAATCCACCACCGCGACCAAGGATATCTTTATCAATGACACTGCTATCCAGTATTATGTTGTTGCAGGAGCAGGGATCAGCATTTCCCGTGTCTTTCTCGTGCACCTGAACAACTCTTATAGCAGAAAAGGCGACCTGGATTTACACGGTCTCTTCACAATGGATGACGTCACTGCCCCAACTGTGAACAGACAGGCTGATATTCCGCAGCAGCTTGCCGATATGCGTCGGACCCTTGAAGGGGACGAACCGGGTATTGACATCGGCCCATACTGTACCGTCCCCTATGAGTGTGATTTCAAACCTTACTGCTGGCAGCATATCCCCGAAAGCTCCATCTTTGACATTGCCAATCTGCGGAGTAACCGCAAGTTTGCCCTCTATTACGGAGGCGTTCTTCATATGCATGATATTCCTCCTGATTTTTCCCTGTCGGACAATATGCAGACCCAGGTTGAGGCGGAGCTGACCGGCAGGGAATTTATCAATACCTGCAATATCAGGGAATTTCTCTCGACTATTACAGAACCGGTCGGATTCCTTGATTTTGAGACATTCATGGAAGCTGTGCCATCCTTTGAACAGCAAAGGCCCTACCAGCAAATACCCTTTCAGTATTCCCTTCACAGGGTCGAAAACGGCAAACTTACGCACCAAGAATTCCTGGGCGAGCCGGGCCGGGACCCGCGCCGACCCTTTATTGAAAAACTCCTTGCAGACACAAAGAACTGCAGAACGATTCTCGTCTATAACCAGGCCTTTGAGATAACGCGCCTGCAGGAGTTGGCAGCCTGTTTCCCGGAATTCGCCGAGGGGGTCGAAGCAATTATTGCCAGGATTGTCGATCTCATGGTTCCTTTCCGCAACAAGGACTTTTACGTCAAAGCAATGTGCGGCAGCCACTCAATTAAATATGTGCTGCCTGCCCTGGTCCCGGACCTGAGCTATGACAACCTTGCCATAGCAGACGGCGAGACAGCCATGCTGTCTTACGCCGGGTTGGGAAAAATAAACGCTGGGACTGAAAAGGAAAAAATCCGCCAGGACCTGTTGGAGTACTGCCGACTGGACACCCTGGCCATGGTGCGGATATGGGAAAAGCTTACCTCTTTGACACAGCCCAGGGGCCAGCTGTCTTTATTTTAGGATAGGGTCTTTTTTTATGCCAAGCTTTTTAAATAAAATACAGGTCTGATAGGTTCTTATATTATACGTGCCCGCCTTCCAGTTCCTATACCAAAAACACTCCCCTTCCTCGAAAACATCCCTTTTCGCCCTTCTCTCGGGAGGGCACTTCGGGCAGGTATATTTAAGGTGATACCTGGCATAGAGTTCGTACAACTTAAGTCGGAATTTGTTCATGAATTCTGGCAGGTACTATTTCTGCTGTTCGGGTTCACGTTCCCAGATAAGTTCCCCATCTTTATACACATCGCGAACCCGATGCATGGGAACACAGAGGGCTATGCCATCTTCGTCAAACACGTGAAAGGAAAATTTATTACCCGGGAGTTGGGTAACTTCATTGAATGAGACCCGGACAATTGTTGTCTCCAAGCGGTCGTAATAGCCAATCTCAAAATAGCCGCGCCCGAAATCCGGATCCAAATGGATACGGTTCAACAGTTCATGGATTGCTTGCATTTTTCAAGGTGTTTTTTGAATGCCGCACTTATTCATAACCAAGATCGTCAGACTCCAGGTCACCCAGCGGACCGGTCCAGTCTTCGGGAGGCTCGATTTCCTCCAGGTCCATCTCTTGCCATTCCTCCATTTCAAGCTCTGTAATGTCTCCATCAAAATACTGAATATCTACAGTTCCTGCTCTTTCGCTCACATCCACTACCATAAAATCCTGATTCTTGTCCAGATGATGGTACCAGTTGCCTTCAATGGGATCAATTTCACCAATCATTTTATACTCCTCAGCGCATAGTGTTGTCAGCTAACTCCAATAATTCTGCCTGAATATTTAGTACACTTTTTTTTCTCCTGAAAACAACAATAATATTAACTGCCTGGCAACTCTTTAATAAAATCCGCCAGTTCTCGGCTGAAGACGGCTAAAGCCCGGCTCTGCGCTCCAACCATATCTTCATATCCCCTGCCATTGGAGTGTTCGACCGTATGTGTCGTCCTAATGCCAAAGACCGAATTGCCCTGACCGTCAGATACGGCCCAACGGGCCATGAGTTCGACATCGCCCCCCAGCCTGCCATCGAACCTGGTTACAGCAATATTTATAGTGTAATCCGCCGTAATTTCATCCATTGCCGGATATAAAAGTACCTTGTCCGTGGCAAGCATGCGGCTCATGTTTTCTGCAATGACCAGTCCAATGTCCTCCTCTAGTTTCCCGGCCCACCGATCATATTCAGCAAGATGCAGTTCATTACTGCCGGTCCGTGTAACTATTTGCGATTTTTTAAGATACTTGGGGAGAGAAACAGGGGAAATAGCGATGGAAATATTGCTGCTACCGCCTGGAGTATTTTTCATTTCGAGCTTTGGACCTGCCACGGGACTGAGCACATAAAATCTGGATGTCCTGGACCGACCGGCGCAACCTACCTGAAAAAGCATTGTAATACCCAGCATTACAGCAACAGCCGGGGTAAGATTTCGCAGTATCATTGTCATCTCCTTTCGCCTTATTTCTTCCCTGTTATAATTGATTCGGGATGCCTTTGCAGATAGTCGCTCAATTCCTCCACTGAACGGGAGGCATCTGCCAGACTTTCCAGCGTAATTGTTATTTCCCGGCGTAATTTCGAGTTATCCGACATCATTTTTCGGGCCTCGCCCAGTATGATTTGTGCGCTCTCAAATGAAGACTGGACTGTTGCCAGCATACTTGCAATATCCGACACAACCGGTTCAACGCGGCTGTCGATATTGTGCACCAGCTTCCGGGTATCATCCATGGTGGATTCAAAACTGTTTGCCATGGTGTCGACCCTGTGGTTTACTTTTCCTGCCAAGGTTTCTGTTTTCTTTATAACTTCCTGCAGTTCCCGGAGGGTGAGATTAAAATTTGAGGCCGAATCCTGCATCTCGGCTGAGTTTATCAGTGTGTTGGCACCCTTGACAGCCTGGGCTAAATCGTCCACAATTTGCTGAAAGTTTACTTCGCGGATTGAATCAACTATCTGCTCCAGGGTGTCGGTCAGCATCTGCAGAGTGGTCGGGATCGTAGGGATCTCATATATTTTTTTCTCAAGTTCGATTTTTCTTATAGGTGACTCCGGGTAAAAATCATAATTGATGAAGAGCTGACCGGTGAGCAGACTTTGCATCTGCAGCTGGGCCCGCAACCCCATTTCCTTAACCAGGGTATCCACTGTCAAATTTTTGAATTTCCCCATTTCTTTATCTTCCAGAATGGAAATTCTGTTCTCGAATATCTCAACATATACCGGGACAAAAAACTCAAAATCATCGGGGTTGATGGCAAGCTTGATATTCTTCACCGCGCCGATATCAACACCACGAAACTTTACAGGCGCGCCGACATTCAAACCCTTGACCGAGCCCTCGAAGAACATGACATGCATACTTTTTTTCTGAAAGAACTTACCGGAGCCGAACACCAGTAGGGCGAGGACTGCAAGTCCTATTCCGCCCATTACAAAACCGCCTATAGCAACCTTATTCACCTCTTTGCTCATATGCTATCCCACGTCAAAATTTCCATTAACCCTATTTTTTTGCTCCCTCAGCAGCGGCCTCGCCCCTGGTGAGAAATTCCTTCACTTTCGGATCATCTGTTTCAGACAGCAACCTGTGCGGGTCACCCTGGGCGATCATTGTACGGGTCTCTGCATCCAAAAAGACGGAATTGTTGCCGATGGCAAAAATACTTGCCAGTTCATGGGTCACAATTACTATTGTTGCGCCCAGGCTGTCCCGCAACTCGAGAATCAGGTCATCAAGTCTTCTGGCACTGACAGGGTCCAGACCTGCCGACGGTTCATCAAAAAAAAGGATATCGGGATCCAGGGCCATGGCCCGGGCCAGTCCTGCCCGTTTCTGCATCCCGCCGCTGATCTCCGACGGGTAGAATTCTTCATACCCTGCGAGACCAACCAGGGCAAGTTTTAAAGAGACTATCTCTTCTATATCCCGGGGTGCCAGGCCTGAATATTCTTCCAGGGGCAGTCCGATATTTTCAGCCAGGGTCATGGAACTCCACAGGGCGCCCTTCTGGTAGAGGATGCCGCATTTCCGCATTATCCTGCTGCGCTCGTCAGGACTGATATCCCAAAAATTTATGTCACCGTAAAAGACCTGTCCTTTTGCAGGACTTTTCAAGCCTATAAGGTGGCGCAGCAGGGTACTTTTACCGCAGCCGCTGCCGCCCATGATAATAAAAATGTCATTATGGTTGATGCTGAAATTCAAGTCCCTCTGGATGACAAAATCACCGTAGGCCATTGTCAGGTCAGAGACAATGATGTGTGGAGTGTTTATTGTTTTTTCGCTCTGTCTGTTCATCTCTGTTTCATATACCCAGTGCATCGCATAGTACAGCAAAAATGCCGTCTGTAACAATTATACCGACAATCGCCGTGACCACGGCAGACGTGGTTGCCTCACCGACCGCAGCAGCACTGCGCCCGCTCTGCATGCCCCGCATGCAGCCTGACAGTGCTATAATAATTGCATAGATCCCGGACTTTGATATCCCCAGCATTATATTGGTCAGATCAAGAGTTTCCTGGGTCTGCGTCAAATATTGCACTAAAGTTATATCCATCATACCGACTCCGACGATAGCTCCACCTATCATTCCCAGCAGGTCGGAATACATGGTGAGCAGGGGCATCATCAGCACCAGGGCGAGAAGACGGGGCAGAACCAGGAAATCCATGGGGGAAATGCCCATGGTGGACAGGGCATCGATCTCCTCATTGACCTGCATGGTGCCAAGCTGCGCGGCATAGGCCGCTCCAATGCGGCCTGCCATGATAATGCCCGTCATCAGGGCCCCCATTTCCCGGGCCATGGCAATGGCTACAAGGTTGGCCACATAGACCTGCGCTCCGAATAATTTAAGCTGCACTGCTCCAACAAAGGCAAGGATTAAACCGACAAGTACACTGATAAGGGTTACGATGGGGAGCGAGTCAGCGCCGCAATCTTCGATAAAGAGGAGCAGGTCGATTCGACGAAAACGGGCTTTACCCAGGAAAAACTTAAGGAGAGACAGGGTCGCGTCACCTATGAAATGGAGCATTTGCACGGTTGAAGTGGCAAAATTAACTGCGCTTTTGCCAACCATGTATAAAAAAGTTTTTTGTTTTTTCTTCTGGGAAGCGTCCCTCTGCTCAGGCACTACCGAGGCAAGATGCAGCAAGCTCATTACCCCTTCGGGCAGTCCCTGCATCTCTAGGGTAATGTTTCTCTTGCCGCATTCATCTGTAATAGTGCGAATAAAGGTCAAAAAAATGCTATCCCACCCGTCCAACTGAGCTCCATCTATGACCAGACTTTTAATTCCGGGATTATCTTCAAGTAGACTGAGTACTGTTGACGGGCCGGGAACTTTGCTGCCGATTTGCCAGGCACCGGATATTGATGCACACAGGATATTCGGTGCCGGTTGGCTGAAATTAATTTTGCTTTGTGCTTGCATTTCGTTCCAGAACCATTGTGATGATATTAGAGAGGCAACCCTTTGCGGCAGCTTATCAACTCCATGTCAGTCAATCAACAACCTTATCCCGAACAATGCTTTAATGAAATCAGCTGGCTGCCCCCATACAATGGGTGAGGTTCAACTATGCGAACAACAGTTGACACCCACAGCGCCATGTGAGACCGACAATAGTATGTAAAAGTTTTTTCCCTGATTATCACCAAGTTTCTCATAATACACCATAAAGGCTATGCCTGATTTTAAAATAAATGTTGCAATACAACCATATTGGGAATATATTCCCAAATGTAAACGGAAGCATTAATGCGGGACACTAAAAAGGATGATGCAGTTGCCGGATTCTTACAGAAAAGAGTTGCTAAAATTTGGTCTAAATGGGACTGCTGCAGGTTTAGCTGCTGGAGGTTTTAGCCTTTCGCAGGCAGAGAAAACGCGCGCTGCAGCCATCCACCCATATGGCTTTGTGGCTAACGGACTGGATGTTGAATATACCAGGCAGCTTGGATATAATGGCTATAAAGGGATCACTATTGATGGCGTTACGCATAAACACTGTGCTTTTGCAACCTTTTACGCCATTATCAGCCAGTTGGCTGAAATAGTAGGTTCTCCATACAGTGAGATACCTCCCCAGATGATGGAATGGGCCAACGGAGGCGTTGCGGGATTTGGGTCTTTCTGTGGCGCCCTGAATGGCGCCTGCGCCGCAGTTGGTCTTATCTGCAGCAATGATGACGCAAAAGGCTTTATCTCCGACCTTCTGAGCTGGTATGCCGAAACCCCGCTGCCGTCAAACATTATTGCGCCCACAGGTATTCTGCCGCAAAGTGTTGCCAAAGGCAATCTCTGCCATATGTCTGTGACAAACTGGTGCCTGGCTTCAGGGTATGCCAGCGGCTCTTCTGCACGCTCAGAAAGGTGCGCTCGCCTTGCCGGTGATGTTGCTGCCAAGGCTGTAAAAATGCTCAATTTCGGCCGTCTTGGTCGCGTTGCTCCCGGAGACAAGACCACTTGCCGTGTGTGCCATTATAAGGGGAACGATTGCGAAGGCGACCAGTTCAGCCGCGGCAAAATGAACTGCACTGCCTTTCATGATGAATTTGACGATGCCAGGCAGCGTCGACAGGGTCCAAAGAATGATAGGTAGATCTCCCGCATATTTTCATTGCAAAACTGTTTGTATACTCTAAATGGATGACAACATTAAAAAACGGTTAACCGCCAGCATAGTAAAGCTGCTGGGCCCCCTTGTCCGGATTCTCCTCCGCTATGGCGTATCTTTCGGGGAATTCACGGAAATGGCGCGCTGGGTTTATGTAAATGTTGCAGATAAAGACTTCAGCATTAACGGCAGGAAGCAGACCGTATCAAGAATATCGGTAATAACCGGTCTCAACCGCAAGGATGTCACACGATTGAAAAAAATTAACATCCATGATGAAAAAGATGCTTTTGCGGGTTTTAACCGGGCTGGCCGGGTAATAAGCGGCTGGGTACGGGATAAGGCCTACCATGACAAAAAAGGTGTGCCTGCTGCACTGCCTTTGGAAGGACATAAGAAAAGTTTTACTTCTCTAGTGAAGCAATACAGCGGGGATATGCCTGTGCGGGCTGTGCTTGATGAACTTCTCAGAATCGAGGCGGTAAGAAAAAATAAAAATGATACTGTAAACTTGTTAACCAAGGCTTATATCCCTAAAAATGTTGACGCAGAAAAAATATCCATACTCGGGGCCGATGCTGCAGACCTTATTTCTTCCATTGATCACAACCTGAGTGAGCAGCACGAACAACCCTTTTTCCAGCGCAAAGTAATGTACAATAATATCCCGGCTGCGGCTGTTGACGATTTCAGGCAGATTAGTTCTGCCCACGGTCAGGGTCTGCTGGAAAAACTTGATATCATACTGGCAAAACATGACCGTGATTGTAATCCGGATATCAAGGGTTCAGGCCGTAAACGTCTCGGGGTAGGCATCTACTACTTTGAAGAGGATCTTGGTGAAACTGAAAACAAAGAAACAAAAATAAAGAAGGGATAAGCAGAAGGGATACATGTTTTTGATCATAACATGTGGCAACATATTGAGAACGCCAGCCGCCCATGAAAAGGCGGGGGATATAGATTGGGAAGGAATGTCATTATGAAAAAGCTTGATGAAGTAATAAAAGTTTTCGCATCTGACTTTTGCAGCGCTGTTAACGATAATATTGAGGCGGAAATGCCGGAGGCCCATATAATGAGATTAATGCGACACTTAAAAGCAATGATTTATCCCACCATATTTTCATCTTTACTGCTGTTGACAGGTTGTGGAGATGGGGGAGGCTCGCTTGCCGACGGAGGCATCATAGGGACTGGTTCAATTACAGGCACTGTCCCGGGTACTACCATTGAGGCCTTTGGCGACCAGGGCGAATATTTCCGCACGGCCTCGGAAGAAAACAACACGGACAAGCATCCTTTTCTGCTGCAATTACCGGCAGGTGTCGGCTTCTACCTGGTAATGATAATCAACGAAGATTCCGCCAATGAGGTAGTCATGCCCATCGCTTTCCCCGGGAAGAGGCACGGTGATGTACTTGCCCGTATCACCCTGCAGAAAGGCGATGTTATTGATCTCGGCCACATACCATTATTTATGAACTGCAGTGACGTACCGTTTGCAAGCGACCCTGATCAGGATTGCATCCTTGACAAACCATTCATATTGAATGAAGCAGAGGAATCCAAAAACCCTCTGCGCCAGATGGATGCTGATGATGACGGCCTGAATGACTATGATGATGAAGACCATGGCTATGGTCAGCAAAACGGATGGCAACATGGAGACCCACAGGATCATGACGATGATCGTATACCCAATATTTATGATGACGACTTCAATCCCGAGTCCGGCGATGAGGATGAAGACGGCATTGAAGACGATGAGGATGAAAATCCCGGCAATGTCCCTGAAGACGACGATGATTCTGAAGTACACACCATGTCTGCCTGGAGCGGCCAGGGTATGCACCCTGTTAACCAGGCATGGCGTAGAGGGCATGACGATTATGCTGAGCATAACATCGACAGCTGTGCTTCCTGCCATGGAGACGATTTCAGGGGAACCCCCTCTTCTGCCCAGGTCGGTTGCTATGACTGCCACGATGGACCGGAACCTGATGATGACTTCAGTTCCTACTCCAACTATGAAAATGACGATGACCAGAACTGTGACGGCTCCGGCGTGCCATGTACCGGTGGTACCCATGCCGGATTGACTTATAATGATTATCCGCAAAACTGCCTCGGTTGCCATGATGATGAGGCGCATGAAGTGAAAGGCACCACCCATTATAATTGGACCGGATCGGCCCCTGACATGGTGAACGGTCCTGATATTCCCCAGGGCAAACTCACCAATGGGGTGAACAGCTATTGTATTAATATTAAAGGCAACTGGCCTGTATGCGGTTCGTGCCATGCCGGC
Organism: uncultured Desulfobulbaceae bacterium; assembly: GCA_947259115.1. Classification (GTDB taxonomy): domain Bacteria; phylum Desulfobacterota; class Desulfobulbia; order Desulfobulbales; family BM004; genus BM004. The sequence continues at coordinate 13,845 of CAMYKS010000025.1, forward strand.
CGCGGCAAACGGCCCGATGATCCGACCGCCGGACTTGATAATATCGACTGCCTAGCCTGTCATAACGAGGAATATGCCAGGGCCAGAAAACGCTTGCCCGGTGGGGCCATGGGTGTGGAAAACCCTACAGACTCCATGGTGCAGAATATTCATGCACCGACCCGGGCAAACTGCCTCATGTGTCATGCCAAGGCAGGCGGCGGCGACGGGGTCAAGCGCGGTGACCTTTCCCTGGCAACCATTACTAACAACGATCCTCATTTTGATGTCCACATGAATAGCAGCGGCAGCGATCTCTCCTGCCAGCAATGCCACGAGTTTGAAGCACACCGGGTGATCGGCAAAGGCTCGGATCTCCGGCCCACCGACGATACAGTGCGGGGTTCTGAAATTGCATGTGTTACCTGCCATGAAGGCAAAGACACCACGGAAGGACATGATGAAAATATAGCACGGCATGTGGACCGGGTGGCCTGTCAAACCTGTCATATCCCGACCTATGCAAAGGTGGCCACGGAAACCCACCGCGACTGGCGTCTCCAACATGACGGTGAAAGTGCTGACGGATTATCAGGTCCCGGACATCCGTACACGATCAAGGAAAGCAATCTCATACCCGAGTATAAATTCTGGAACCGCCTGAGCGACAACTACCTGCTCGGCGATGACGCATCCCTTACATATGATGCAGAAAAAAACACCTACCCGACATCCAGGCCCCTGGGCGACATTCACGACGAGGACAGCAAGCTGTATCCCTTCAAATACAAGACGGCAACCCAGCCCAAGACCAGTGGTGATAACGTACTCATTGCCCTGGACACCTTTGAATACCTCAAGGGATCAGGGAATGTAACGATTGCTGTTGAAAAGGGACTGGAAGGCATGGGCTATGGAGCAGCTGAACCCTACGAATGGGTGGATACGGATACCTATCAACTGCTCAACCATGGTGTGTCCCCGGCATCGGAAGCACTGCAGTGCTCCAGCTGCCATGGGGATACCACCCGGTTGGACCTGCAGGGTGAACTGGGCTACGGTTTGAAAGGCGACATGGGAACAGTCTGCACCCAATGCCATGGCAGCAAGGGAAAGAAGTCTTTCCTGACGATACATGACAAGCATGTGAAAGATAAAAGGTATGACTGCTCCTGGTGTCATGCTTTCTCCAGGCCTGAACGGAACCTGCGAATGCCATAACATTCAGACGTTTCATTCCGTATCTTTTAAAGTTGAGCCTTGCCGGCTCTCCCCCCGGCACAGGCAAAAACAAAAAGGGTTCCAGCGATCATGCTGGAACCCTTTTTATTTGTATCAGTTGATTATCTTTATTTCATGGAGCATTGAAAATTATAGCGAATACCCCGTAATCTGCTGCAAAACCTAATGCCCATAATACTTGTTAGGCTTTACCTGTATTACTCACCTAACTAACTGTTAAAGATGAAATAATATTATAATGGATTTACAGATGTCAGTTTATGGTTTTATCTGAGACAATATTTTTATTTGATTCGGCCTTAGCTCCAAACGCATGTACATCTTCCACCTGCTCTAAATCGGACTCCCGGTTGACTGGTTCCTGGATCTCTGCATTCTCAAGAGGTTCACGCGAAATCTCACGAATACCACCACCAACCCTGATTATTATGCTGTCTGCAATCTTTTTCTTACTCATAACAGTCCTCCTTTGATGTCCTCCGGAGATTCCCTCTGAATTGTTTCTGCAGTGAAACACATAACTTCTTTGATCCGCACCCCTGAACTTTGTTCTGCAGGGTGGACCGTATACGAATTAACCGCTAGTCGAGAGAATCAAACTGAGGCTGAAGCCCGCTCAGATTTTCTGCTCCAACAATTAAAATACATCATGCAAATCAAGCATTTCATTAAATACTGCCGCAGCAATAATGTTTCAGACTATTAACAGAACCCGTCTTTAAATGGTTTTCGCTAAAACCAACTTCCAAGCATGAAAAACCTATAAAGCTCTGCCGTTAACCTTTGTTCAGATATCATTAATATTTTAGTCTGTGAATTCCCATCTGTCAAGTGAGTAGAGAATCATATTTGCCCTGAAAGCAGGGCTGAGCCGCCTATTTCATGAAAAATTTTGCAAGGTTATATTGCCTATATGTTTTTTGTGCAATTAGGCTTTGATTTATTGAAAAATTTTGTTGTTACACTTCTGTATCTATTGAAGTTGCAGTGAAAAAAGCTTCCTGCACTGGGCAACCTGAAAAAAAGGCTTAACCTTGGAGTTAAGCCTTTTTTTTATTAAGTATTTTAAGAACAGCCGCTCAGTCAACAGATTCCATTATCTTGCCGCAGCAGAGGGGTACTTCCTGGCCTTTGTTGACATTCATGTACTTGTTGCAAATGGCGCAGATATAGGTGCAGTCATCCTCGGAAACCTGCTCTGACATGAGTGTTTTGCCTCCGGGCACGCCCTCAATGGTAAAGCGGGCCAGATTTTGCTTCAGCGGCACAAACTCGCCGATGGGTGTCAGATTCTTTGTTTCATTGACGCAATCGATAAGAATCCGCCATAACGTCTCCATTGAAGTCGTTTCTGCAGCGTTTTCAGGAACAAATTCAACAACATTTCTGTCAATAGTAATCTTCATGAGTCCACCTCATCTGTTGAAAAAAATTATCAGATAGCAACCTCCATCATCCTATCAAAAATCAATAACCATTCTCGATAGCAGATACTATTCAACACAGACAACTTCAGGTCAAGTTTTATCTGTAGAATTACCTAAAAAAAAATTAACCCTGCTTTTTACTTGACTTTACTTTGGGGCTATTTTAGACATCCAAATCAGCCTCACCCTGTCCACACAGCTTTGCAACCATTGACTTCTCAAAAAAAATTAAAGATACAAGTATTTGCAAGGCAAAAAAAGAGTACAACCAAAGGACTCACAATGAAACGCTCAATACCAATTGCTTTTTTTGCCATTGTTCTGCTGGCACCATATTATTCTGCAGAGGCTGCTGCTATCCGGGCCTTTCACAATTTCAACCAGTTACCCTTTCAGCAGATATTCGGCCTTCCCAGCTTAGACAACAGTCCACTCACAGAGGCTGGTGACTGGCGCTCCGGTATTGTTACCACTATCAGCAACACCTATGAATATGACGGCTTTGATGAGGAGATAGCTGTTGATGGCGAAACTTACAGGTTCAGCCTTCTAGTCAACTATGCTGTACGTGACAATCTGCAGCTTGGTGTTGAAGTCCCCTATGTTAAGCATAGTGGAGGATTCCTGGATGATTTCATCTATGAATGGCATGATTTCCTCAATCAGCCGCAAAACGGCAGGGATAAAGATGTAAGCGATGAAATCAATTATATCTATTCGAACGGCAACGGCGACGATTTCGGCATTGAAAGCTCACAGAGCGGCATTGGTGATGTCAGGCTGAATGTCGCCTATTCCCGCTCCCTTGAGAAAGACAGGACGCTCATCTACAGTGCTGAAGTCAAGCTGCCCACCGGTGATTTTGACAAATTGACCGGCAGCGGCGGTACCGATGTCTCAGTCGGGCTGACGATCAACGATCCGCACACCCTGGGAGACATGAATGTCACACTTTTTGGAGGGTTGGCGGCAATGTATCTGGGCGATATTGACAGCGGCCTGTCTGACGACCAGTATAATTTTGCCATGGCTCTCAGGGCCGGGATGGGGTGGCAGGCATCAAAGAAATTCCAGCTCAAGCTCCAATTTGACGGCCATACACCCCTTTATGACAGCGATCTCGAGGAAATGGGGGACCCTTCTCTACAAATCGTCATCGGCGGCAGCATTTTTTTTACAGAAGATGTCTACCTGGACCTGGCTATTACCGAAGATATTATTGTTGAAACGGCTCCGGATGTTGGTTTCATTCTGGCCCTGGTAGCTAAATTCTAATTTTTCATTAATACTCATGAGATATTCTCTTGGGCCCCCTCGGAAAATGATAAATTCCGGTTTATGAAATACTTTTCCAAGTGCAATTATCTTTTTCTGTATTTTATTCTTTTTCTGATCTCATGCAGCGGGCCTGAACCTGTTAAACTGACCGGCGACAACGTCATCTGCTTTGGAGACAGCCTTACCTATGGCACCGGCGCACCGAGAGATAAGAGCTACCCGGCTCGGCTGTCTGAAATGATCGGGCAGCCGGTAATCAATGCCGGTGTCCCGGGTGATACCACGTCCAGAGCCCTGGAAAGGCTCGCGGAGGATGTCCTGGATCAATCACCCCGTATCGTCCTTATCACACTTGGCGGCAATGACCTGAAAAACGGTGTGGATAAAAAAATTGCCTTCAAAAACCTGAAATCCATCGTTGTAGCCATTCAAGCCAAGGGAGCCCTTGTTGTTATTGGAGGCATAAAACTGCTTTTCTGGGACCGGGGTTATGAAGAGGAGTATGAAAAGCTGGCTGCAGAAACCGGGGCATTATTCATCCCCAATATTCTGGGAGGACTCATGGGCAATGAGAAACTGATGCACGATACAATCCATCCAAATGCTGCCGGTTATACAATCATGGCCCAAAAATTTTATAAGGCCATTGAGCCCTATCTTTAATTCCCGTTTACTTTCCCCCAACCTATCCGCAACAAAACTACTCACTGAATCAAGGGGTCAAGGGGTCAAGGGGTCAAGGGGTCAAGGGGTCAAGGGGTCAAGGGAAACAATATTTGTAAGAATTAGAAGTAAGTCAAGGATAATTTAATATTTAAACCCAATACTCAAAAACCCCATCACACCATGGTTGCATGGCTTTTCAGCTTTAGGCATTCATACCCTGTTTTTAAGGGTACTCGTCTTTCTACCATTTGTTCTTTAATTTTCCGATATCCTTGTCAAGAAATTTTTTCAGTCTTCGCCGATACCAGGCATGACCTACCCTCAATTGTTTATTGCCTTCCTCTTCAATAGCAGTTGAAACCCGTTCACGCACCCGACTCCAAAGATCTCGCTTATACGCTGTTTCAAAGGGGATGAGGTTGTCCAAATTCTCCAGCGTGCGCTTCTTGTACCTGGGCAGTATAGAGAAGTATATGGCTAGACCGGTCAAACCGAGAACGAGCAGTGCGGCCAAGGAGGGAAACACCAGAACCCTGTCGTCAAAAGCACCTGAGAAGAGAGAACCGAGTAAAGTATTCTGGGGAAAGCCGGCAATCAGCTTGACTAGCAGGTCACCGAACCAGAAAACCAGGAGTGAAACCAACAAACCAACCTTCAGAGCCTTCCGCATCTGGACTCCAAAGCCGCTTTTATAGGCCGCCAGCGCCTCGGCCTGCAGGTCCAGTTCCCGGATACCCCGCTCAGCCTCCTGGAACACATGGTTGATGCGCATGGTTGGCGCCGTGTCAACCTCACGTTTCAATTCATCCCGCTCACTGATCCATGACTCCACACCCTGGGGCGGTTCATCACCTTCTTTGGCTGCAAAAGTAAGATAGAGCCTGGGAATATCCTTACGGCCTGTCATCTGAGAAAGGTTCCAGCACAGGGTCCCGTAAGAACGGACGAGGTCAGGAACATTATCACACTCATCGATCCTGTTCAGGACATAGAGCACCCTGTCCTCACCCGTTGAACCTGGCAGCGTGCTCCTGATAGCCTTATACGTCTCCTTGATCGTGCCGGCCTTGTGCGGATCAAACATCAGGATAACCAGGTCAGCCAGCCTCGCCAGTTCTCCCACCACACCGAGATAATCATAGCCGCGGTCTTTTTCTGTGACAGAATCGAGCATGCCTGGTGTATCAATAATAGCAAAATTCTTCAGGATCGAAGAGTTCACTTTTTTCATACGCAGATGGGAAAAAAGTCTTTCACCAAAGGGCAGGAGCGGAGCAAAAGGCAAGCGTTCATCATTAACGATAGTGCCGCCGGGGATCTCCTCCTCACTTTCACCCTCTTCCGGAGATGTCAAAATGGTAAAACAATCATCGGTCGGGGCCTGGCCTGTCCTTTGCACAGGCATATCGAGGAGTTCGTTGATAAAAGTGGATTTACCGGATGAGTAATTGCCAATTACCAGGACCAGTGGTTTCCACATAAGGGGCGTCAACACATCCTGCATCGATACATTGTACCGTTTATAAATCGGTGACATTTTACTTCGCAGCAGCTTATCGAGTTTGTTGATAAGTGTTTTGGCAGCTTTTTCGTCTTTCATTTCCACCCCCGGTGATCTTTGAATTCGTTATAGCTGTTGGTGAGAATATAGATGACGCCTATAACCATTGCGCTCCCACCTCATTTTTTAGCAAATAAAAGTATATATACTATAACAGGGTCCCAGTTAGCAAACATCATTTCTTTAATATTAAACCTATCATTACCCTTATTATCAGGGAGTTGCAAGGGATACTCAGGTGCATTTCACCCTGCAACTGAATCCGTGAGCCGCTCAAAAAACATCAGGTCCACGGAAGAGTCGGGTCAGCCAGGCTTTTCATGCCGTTCAGACAATGGGCTCCAAAATGGCAAATGTAAGGCCCTGAAAGATTTTTTTCAAAAAGTTCGCCAAAGCACCACCTGCATACACATGGCGTAATCCGCCCCAAAGCTCCGTATGAAAAAAACAGAGTTAAGCAATTTCAATTACGACAACTCGCTGATCCATAGTAATGCTGTGAGGTGCATACAAAGTTTTGCTCCGTTTACCCAGTATCTCCAGAATACACTGGGGGACAAACAGTTTCAAACAAAACAGTATTTCGCCACGGATTCAGGCTTCATCCCTATCCAACTCGTAGACTTTACGCCTTATTCTGGCTGAATTCTTCAGGACCCCCACCTGTTCGTCCACATAATCGATAACCCTGGGATGCTTATCGGTGGCTGGCCTGAGAATACGACCAATAACCTGCCGGAGCCGTCCGCTGAACTTAATCGGAGTTGTAAGAAAAAGCGTTGTAAGGCCGGCGGCATCAAAACCCTCACCGACCAGCTGTAAAGTGGAAACAAGAATTTTGACCTCACCCCTGTGCAAAGCATCGACAATCGCGGAACGCTCTTGAGTAGAAAGTTGCCCGGTTAATACACTTGCCTGCAGTCCTTGCTCAGCAAGGAGCTTTACCAGTTTCTGGCAATGGGCCACACGGTCACTGACCACTAATATCGTGCCTTCTGTTCCTGTGGCTTCTATATAAATGTCAGCGGCAATCCTTTGATTCCGGGCCTCATTTTTTGTCAAGCTGTTCATCAGGGACTGGTAGTTGCCGCGAAAGACATACCTGAAATCGGTGGACCTCTGAATAAATTCAGGCTTCATAACAGCGCCGCTTTCTGCAAGCTTTCTGGGGTCGACCTCATGGGAGCGGTCACCCATGTAAAGATAGATCAGACGGGTCAGTCCGTCTTCCCTGCGATAGGCCGTTGCCGATAGCCCGAGCATGAAATAGGAATCAAACCTTTGCACAACCTCTGTAAAAAGGGAGGCGGGCACCCGGTGGCATTCGTCAACAACCAGATGCCCGAAACATGGTGTCAGTTCATCCAGTCTTTTGCGGGCAGTATTGACTATTGCTATGGACAACGGCTGAATATCAAATTTCGAGTCACCGATAAGTCCTGCCTTGATCCCCAAAAATTGCCTGACGCGCTCCTCCCACTGGTACATCAATTCCCGGCTGTGCACTAGGATGAGGGACGGCTGCCGCCTTTGGGCTATTACCTCAAGAGCCATAACCGTTTTGCCGGATCCGGTACCTGCAACAAGTACACCAAATTGTTTACGCAGGATATCATGCACTGCATCCTTCTGATATGATCGCAGTTCCCCCTGAAAACTGAAATCATACTCCTGCAGGCTCCGCCTTTGGTCTTCAATTTTCGGCCCCCTGCCCATGTATGTCTTGCAGAGTGCAACAGCTTGTGCGGCAAATCCTCTGGGAAAGACAATACCGGTTTTATCCAGTTCGTAAAAAAAAAGCTTCTGCTGGAAATTCTTTCCCACCCAGCGCCCATATTTCCTGGCAGCATGGTATTTCGGATTGTCAATGGTAAGCTTGCTCTGCAATGCTGCAAGAAAGGGCTTGGATATACCTGACAGATGACATTGTCCTGCAACTCTAAGTACCGGATCTGTAGTTTTTTCGGTCCTGCTTCGGTCTGTCATTACTCTGCAATAACCCTTTAACCTGCATATTACATGAAAAATATTGCACGGTTTTATTAATTATATGTTTTTGTATTATTATTCTTTGATTTATTGAGGAATTCAGTTGTTAAAGTTTGTGCTGATACATAGTAAATTTTTTCAAATTCACCCATCCTTCGGGCCAGTCGATAAATTCTTATAGCCTGCAGTATAAGTTTTTTTCACATACTAACGTATAGCGAAACACCCTATACTTTGCCTATCCTCCATCTTGACTGCTGAAATATACCGGCTAATTGCTTGTTTTCACTGGTTGGATATGATAAATTTAAATGTTGTAAAAACCGCCCCGAGCCTGACCACCTTTTCTTTTTTATTAATATCAATCAGTTACGACAAAAATAATTCTACCGGAGCACTATAAGATTGTCCACTGAAATCATGAAACCCACTTTTCAACAACAGAATCACGCCGAAACCAAAATACTTATTATCGAGGACGATGCCGAGGTCAGTGAGGTAATTGTCAACTATCTCTCCAGCAAGGGCTTTATTGTCCTGCAGGCGGGAGACGGCAAGGCCGGCCTTGATCTTTTCACCTCAGGCTCTCCGGATCTTGTCCTGCTTGACCTGCGTCTTCCCGGCATGGATGGACTGGAGGTTTTAAGCCATATCAGCAAGGATGCCCCTGATATCCCTGTCATTATCGTCTCCGGCAAAGGCACGGTCAAAGATGCGTCCGCTGCCTTGAAAACCGGGGCCTGGGATTATATCACCAAACCAATCTTCGATATGCAGGTTTTGGATATTTCCGTGCACAATGTTTTAGAGCGCGCCAAATTGATGCTCGAGAAAAAAAAGCAGCAGAAAAATCTGGAAAAGGAGCTGCGTAAAGAGACTTCTGACCTTGAGCAGAGAAGTCTTGAACTGGAGAAGGCATATCGCAATCTCAACCGCGAGATAGAAGAGCGCAAGCGTGCCGAAAGAGCCATTCAGCAGGAACACGCCTTTATCCAGACCATCATTGACGGCGTTCGTGATCCTGCCAGGATTGTCAGCCCGGACTTCGGCGTCCTGATGATGAACCAGGCAGCGCTTGCACTTTTGCCGAGCAAGCAGGCCAGTCTTGAACAGCTCACCTGCTACCAGGCTTACCGACAGACTGACATACCATGTTCTGACGCTGATCATCCGTGTGTTCTCAAGGAAGTATTAAAGACAGGTCAATCTATTACAATACATCATAAAGACATTCTTGGAGAAAACAAGGAGCGCATCTATGAAATAGAGGCCTCGCCCCTGTGGAATGTTGACGGTACCCTCTACGGAATCCTGGAGGTTATCCGCAACATTACTGAGGACTTAGGTATTGAAACACAGCTGCGCGAACACCGGGAACGCCTTTATCACCTTGTGCACCATGATGCCTTGACCAACCTGCCCAACAGGATGCTTTTGCAGGACAGGCTCTCCCGCATGATGATGAAAGCAAAGCGCAACAGGACGTATGTTGCCGTGCTTTTCCTTGATCTTGACAGGTTTAAGAAAATCAATGAGACCCTGGGCCATGAAATAGGTGATAAGCTGCTGCTGGAAGTTGCCAAACGCCTTGAGAATAGTGTACGTAAAAGTGATACGGTAGCCCGGCTTGGGGGCGATGAATTTGCCGTGATCCTTGATGATCTGCGTGATGTAAAGTATGTGGCGGTTGTGGCCAGAAAATTCCTGCAGGCGCTTTCCAAGCCTATCATTATCCAGGAATACGAACTCTATGCCACCAGCAGTATAGGAATCAGCTTATACCCCGATGACAGCGAGGATGTGGATGTTCTGCTGCGCTGCGCCGATACGGCTCTCTACAGGGCCAAGGATGCCGGCAAGAATAATTACCAGTACTATACCGCCGACATGAACACCCGGGCCTTTGAATTCCTGCTGCTGGAATCCGGCCTGCGCAAGGCCCTGGACAACAACGAACTCGAGGTTTTTTACCAGCCTCTCATCGATCTTGAAACCAACACGCTGCTCGGCATGGAAGCGCTGCTGCGCTGGAGACATCCTGAAAAAGGCATGATCTCGCCGGGTGATTTCATCCCCCTGGCAGAAGAAACCGGTCTCATCGAACCGATCGGCGAGTGGGTTTTGCGGGCTGCCTGCACTCAGAACAAAGAATGGCAGGATGCCGGATACCCTCCCGTCAAAGTGTCGGTCAACATGTCGGCCCGCCAGTTCAACAAGAAAAACATAACTGAACTGATCGGCGATATCCTGCAGGAAACAGGCTTGAGCCCGGAATACCTGGGCATAGAAATTACTGAGTCGGTTATTATGCAGGATGTCAAATCAACTATTGCAAAGCTCAAAAAAATGCACAAGATGGGGATCACCTTGTCCATAGATGATTTTGGTACCGGTTACTCATCATTGAGCTATTTGAAGCTCTTTCCCATTGACAACCTGAAGATTGATCAATCCTTTGTCTTCAATATTACATCAGATTCAACCGATGCGGCCATTGCCGCTTCTGTAATTCTGCTGGCACACAGCATGAACCTGAAGGTGGTGGCTGAAGGCGTTGAGACGCAAGAACAGCTTGAGGTGCTGCGCCGGCAGGGATGTGATTATGTCCAGGGCTTTTTATTCAGCCGCCCGGTTGCTGCAGATGAGTTTGTGCCCTTCTTTGAGCCTTTACTCTAATAGTGCTATAGTGTCCCGGTAAACCATTTTTCCGGCATACTGCTGCAAAATATTTATGAAAAATATTATCCACATAATACTGGCCGTTATTTTAGCCGGTCTTACCTTGGCATTTATGGTAAAAAAGATGAAGGATGACTGCATACCCTGACTGCTGGCTTACGGCACGCTCGGTATGGGTCTCATATCGTATTATATACTGACAACATACTTCTAAGCAGAATTAAGCAGGACCTGTTTTTTCCAACATATCACCTGAGTCATTTATTCTGGACCGCATGCAGTGTGCACTCTGTTTATCGGCCGTTAGTTTGGCAGAGTTTTTTTAGAATGACCTATAATGAGACGTGAATTATCCAGGCTACCTGTCCCTGCGTTAAATAATTGACTTTAGCAGGCGATCACTATGAAAGTTAATGGCACCCATTACCGCACAATCTGGCCGAAAAAAAATAATCCTCAGGTCATTGAGATCATAGACCAGCGCTATCTGCCCCATCGCTTTGTGATTGAAGAACTGGCCACAGTTGATGACTTTATCATTGCAATACGGGACATGCATGTGAGAGGTGCAGGGCTCATCGGTGCGGCTGCTGCGTATGGCATGTACTGTGCAGCGCTGCATGCACCGCAGAATAACTTTTCAGCCTGCCTTGAAGATGCTGCGGCTAAACTCCTTGCTACCAGGCCGACTGCAAAAAATCTTTCATGGGCCCTGCAAAGACAGCTTAGAGCTGTTGCCGGAATGTCGGACCCCGAAGAAGGGATACAAAAAACCTACGGGACCGCTCGTTTGATTGCTGACGAAGATGCTGACTACTGCCGCAGGATTGGGCAACACGGCCTGCAGCTCATTAGGGACATAAGCAAAAAGAAAAAGGGTAAACCGGTCAATATTCTCACACACTGCAATGCCGGCTGGCTGGCGTTTGTAGACTACGGCTCAGCTACAGCGCCCATTTACGCCGCCCATGGGGAAAATATTCCCGTCCATATCTGGGTGGATGAAACCAGGCCCTGGAATCAGGGCTCAAAGTTGACCGCCTGGGAAATGTTCCAGGAGGGCATTGCCCACACCCTCATTGCAGATAATACCGGCGGACATCTTATGCAGCACGGCCTGGTGGACCTGGTTATTGTGGGCTCGGACCGCACCACCCGCACGGGTGACGTGGCCAACAAGATCGGCACCTATCTTAAGGCCCTGGCTGCTATAGATAACAATATCCCGTTTTATGTTGCCCTGCCGTCCTCAACAATCGACTGGGAACTACGGGACGGCCTGCGCGAAATTCCCATTGAAAAACGTTCAGGTGATGAGGTGAAGTTCATATCGGGCCTCGCCAATGACGACACGTTGACAACAGTACTTTGCGGGTTACCGGAAACCCCAGCCGCAAACTATGCTTTTGATGTCACCCCGGCGCGCCTGGTAAGCGGTATCATTACAGAAAGGGGCATTGCCGCTGCCTCTGAAGAATCTCTCCTCACTCTTTTCCCTGAACACGCCTGAGTTGTTTCCTGCCTTGAATATGTAAGCCAAATTGAACGGAGTCCCCATAAGTCTCGCAGTCATCAACAGATCCCCAGGAAATCATGCAATTACAAGGGCCAGAACCGTCAGCGGCACACTTATAGAAGTCTCACTTCGTTTCCTATCTGCGGGGCCGAAAACTTCTAACATATACATGACGCCCGTAAAAATCTCTTGAAAGGCTACGCAAAGCATATTAAAAAGCATCTTTAATTAATTGTAATTAAAATCAATTCTGAGGGAGGCATGGCGCATGCGTACAAATTTGTATACAGGTAAACGGATATTCTCTACCCTTGCTGCACTTATTTTTGTCTTATTAATGGCCCCATGCTTTTCTCCGGGAGTTCAGGCACGAAGTGCCAGGGAAATTGACGTCAGCGTCGATGTGGCCCTGGACCGTTTTAAAAATGAAATCCCCGGCGCAAATGAATTTTTAGAAAATGCCAAAGGCGTGCTCATCATTCCCAATGCCGTCCGCATCGGTTTCGGATTCGGTGGCGAGTACGGTGAAGGAGCCCTGCTTGTCGACGGCAAAACCGTGGATTACTACAGCCTGGCATCAGGCTCTTTCGGTTTCCAGATCGGAGCCCAGTCAAAAAATGTTGTCATAATCTTCATGGATGAAAATGCCCTGATAAAATTCCGGGATAGTCTCGGATGGCGGGCCGGGGTTGATGGTTCCGTTGCCCTGATTGATCTTGGTGCAGGTGGCACTGTTGACACAAAAAATATCCAGCATCCCATTGTCGGCTTTGTCTTCGGGCTCAAAGGGCTTATGGTGAACCTGTCCCTTGAGGGTTCAAAATTCACTAAGCTATCGAGATAACGAAGAAATTCATTTCTTTCTTGTACTAATCGCGCACATGGATTAAATATTTAAATATTGATTTGGAAACTTTTATCTGAAATTTCCGTATCAATCCTTTCTCCTAAAAGCAGGGCTTTACCGGCCCTGCTTTTTTTTTATGCACAATTTTCACAAAAGCCCCTTGATTTTTTTTGGGAACCAGTTATAAAAGGCCTCTTTTCCAATTGATACATTTTATTATTAAAGAACATTTGTCATTCGGCTAGGAGCCTGTCGGGGAATTATAATCGTAACGAAAAATTGAAGAATTGAGATCAAATTTTCGGGAAATTGATGCGAATAGCAGCGCTATTTAAAGAAAATTCACGGAAATTTGCACCGATTCTCTCGCTTTTGCAGTAGATTGGGAATTCTCCGACAGGCTCCTAGCAGCTGCAAAGTTTTATGTTGCTCATTATTTATTTTATTTTGAGCAAATGGGACTAGCAATTACCCCCTATTTTTTTTATTTTAAATTTCTATGAAAGTTACAGAAAAAAAAAAGGACGAGCGAAAACATAAACGCTACGACATTGCAAGCGGTGCATTCGCATTGCTTAAATGGAATGGTGCGGAAGTGCTTGGATCGATAAAAGATATTTCAAGAGGCGGCCTCAGTTTATCCCATATTGATGATGATGAAAATTTAGAGGCCCTTGCCAGGATAACAGTCAACCTTATATCTGAAAAAGTCTGTTATGAGAATTTTATCGGCAGAAGCATCTGGAGCAAAAAAAAGGAAGGTGCTTTTACGACAGCCATGGTCAAAATGAAACTGTGTGGCATCGAATTCGGACAAATCGACGAAGAGAAGCAGTTGCAACTCAAAGAATTTATTGATTCCCACAAAAAATAATTACACAAAAGTTGTTTTCTACAGAAATGCCAACCTTATAAGTGTTTCCCGCTTCAGTTCTTAGCTTTTTATTTAGATCCGGATAATTTTAATTGTTTTGAATTCTTAAAGTCCAGGTACATTTTATGTGCCTGGGCCGGCGGCAGGTTTTACAGAAACCAGCCCCTTTATTTTTACGCTGCATTTCATTCCTTGTTTTTTAAGTCCAGGTACATTTCATGTGCCTGAGCCGGGGGCAGGTTTTACAGAAACCGGCTCCTTTATTTTCATGCTGCATTTCATTCCTTGTTTTTTAAGTCCAGGTACATTTCATGTGCTTGAGCCGGCGGCAGGTTTTACAGAAACCAGCCCCTTTATTTTTTCACGCTGCAATTCATTCCTTGTTTTTTAAATCCAGGTACATTTCATGTGCTTGAGCCGGCGGCAGGTTTTGATGCACGGTTGCGCCCACGGCCTGGATCATGGCAGCCGGCGATTCCGCCTGAAAAATATTTCTTCCCATGTCCACCCCGGCAGCTCCCTCCTGTACAGCATTATAAGCCATGGTCAGGGCATCAAGTTCCTCCATTTTTTTACCACCAGCCATGACTATAGGTACCGGGCAGCTGGAGGTTACAGACTCAAAGCCTTTGGGTATATAATATGTTTTCACATAATGAGCTCCAAGCTCAGCGCAAATCCTGCAGGCCAGCCTGAAATAGCGTGCTGACCTTTTCATCTCCGTTCCCACTGCGGTCACAGCTAATATCGGTATCCCATAACGCATTCCCGCATCAACCAGCCTGGTCATATTATGCACCGACTGTGTCTCATATTCACCGCCGATAAATACCTGGACTGCCAGAGCTGCCGCATTGAGGCGCACAGCATCCTCAATGTCAACGGCTATCTGCTCGTTGGAAAGTTCTTTAAGAATGCTCGGGCCGCCACTGGCCCGAAGCACTATGGCCCTGGTATAGGAGGGTGGCACAACAGAACGGAGGATGCCGCGGGTCAGCATCAAAGTATCGGCATAGGGTGCAATGGGCAGGATATTCAGGTCAACCCGTTCGAGGCCAACGGTGGGCCCTTGAAAATATCCATGATCAATGGCAAGCATTACGGTGCGGCCCGTTTCAGGATTAAAAATCCGGGACAAGCGGTTTTTCATGCCCCAATCCAAAGAGTTGGAACCTTTAAGAAAAAAACCTTCTGAGCTTGTCTTCTTTCCTATGTTAAAATCTTTCCCCTCCTTATCTACTTCAGGCATCACGCATCTCCTTTGAAATTTCTTCTCAATAATTTGTCGATTTATTCCTGGGGTTTTATAATTACCTTAAGGGATCCCCCGCCTTCTGCAACGAGCTGAAACCCTTTTTCCGTTTCAGCCAGTCCTAACCGGTGGGTTATCATGTCATCAACCCGGACCCTCTCCGCCCTGATAAGTTCCAGGGCCTCAGCACAATCCAATGGGCTGGCCGCATATGATGTTGTGACGGTAACATCCCGGCGCCAAAAAACATCGTTTACAGATAACGGCACGACAGTACCGGCAGGGGCAGGGGCAAACAAAAGAACAACACCGCCGCGCCCCACGGCCTGAAAGGCCTGCCGGCAGACAGCCTCTGCCGCAGCACAGACTATTACCACATCCGCTCCCCGGCCGTTGTTCAATTTTCTAAATTCCATGGCCACATCAGCGTCAGCAGGGAGTGCATGGTGGGCGCCGAACTGTCGGGCCAGGGCAAGTCGATCATTGCTGAGATCCGTTGCAACAACCATGCCCGCACCCTTGGCCAGGGCCAGCTTAACATGAAGAAGACCTGCAATACCACTGCCAAGCACAAGTACGCCGGCACCGGGCCGGATTCCTGCAACCCGCTGCCCTCGAAGGACACAGGCTAAAGGCTCCACAAACGTGGCGCTCTCATATGTCACTTCATCGGGCAAGAGCCAGGTGCCGCGTTCAACATTGATTGACGGCAAGCGCACAAATTCACAAAATCCCCCCGGATCAAAATGCGTCCCTCCAAGCAGTGTATCACAAACCGTCTCATGGCCGCTGTCGCAATAATGACAGGAAAAACATGGCACATGGTGGGTCGCAACAACCCGGTCACCTTTATTAAATCCGGACACTCCAGGACCCACCTCTGCTACCCGGCCGGCTATCTCATGGCCCAGCACAAGTGGCGCGCCTTTCATACGGTACCATTCCATGGTATCGCTGCCGCAGATTGAACTGGCAAAAATCTGCACCAACATTTCACCGGCGCCTACCCGGGGGACATCCATCTCGGCAAGCCTGATATCCCTGTTATTATAATACATTGCCACCCGCATACTTTTAGACTCGATACGATTACTTTTTTATTTCTGTTCTTGTGCCGGCAGTGACACTATAATCCAAGTTTTTAGGCCTTACAATCTGCTTTTACCTTACTGCAGCATCCTTAAACACCCTACCAAATCTACGTTCCATAGGTAACGTTTTTTGTGAAGAAAAAGTTGTGTTTGCTCGTAGTCTTTGGTATATAGCCCTTTTTGGCCCTTCCGAGATGGAAGATAATATTAACATTAAACTAGTTGGCAGAAATTACGCTAAAGGGCAAGAACTAACATGACAGAAAATTCAACAGAAAAAAACGTTTCAGGTGAGAACGCAAATGGCTCAGAAGAGATGAGTTTTGCGGATCTCTTTGAAATGGAAGAAAACAGTTCAGTAAGTAAAGTGGGAGATGTCATCATGGGTACGATCGTCGGAGTTGTTGATGATCATGTTCTCGTTGATATCGGCGACAAAGCTGAAAGCTACATCCCCATCTCTGAATTTCGTGCCGAAGGCGAGGAAGAGGAAATCAAGGTGGGCGATGCCTTTGAAGTCTTTGTGGAAAAAAGGAAAGAAGAGGGTGGCCTGCAACTATCACGTGAAAAGGCCATCGGCATCAAAGTATGGGAAGAGATTGCCAAAATACAGGCCGATGACGGCACCATTGACGGAAAAATTGAAAACCGCGTAAAAGGTGGTATGTCCGTTGATATCGGGGTGCCTGCCTTCCTGCCTTATTCTCAAATTGACCTGCGCCCGGTGAAAGACCTGGATGCACTCATTGGCCAGACCTTTCCCTTCAAAATACTGAAATTCAACAGAAAACGAAATAATGTCGTTATATCACGCCGGGCTATTCTTGAAAAAGAACGGGAAAAATTGCGCGTAGACATGCGCAGCTCCCTGGAAGAGGGCATGATTGTAAAAGGCGCCGTCACTAATATAACTGATTACGGTCTTTTTATTGATCTGGGTGGCATGGACGGTTTGTGCCATATCACCGACCTTTCCTGGGGCAGGGTTTCCCATCCGGCCAAGCTCTATAAGGTCGGCGATGAAATCGATGTCAAAATACTCAAGTATGACCAGGAATCCGACCGGGTGTCCCTTGGCATCAAGCAGCTTCGTCCTGACCCCTGGGCCACGGTTACGGAACGCTATCCAATCGGTTCGAAAACTGTCGGCAAGGTTGTCAGCATTACCGATTACGGCGTATTTATTGAGCTTGAAGAAGGAGTAGAGGGACTGATCCATATCTCTGAAATGACCTGGTCCAAGAAACCTAGACATCCATCGAAACTCGTTGCTGTTGCTGACGACGTTGAGGTCATGGTGCTCAACATTGAAACCGAGACAAAACGAATCTCACTGGGCATGAAGCAGCTGCATCCAAATCCCTGGGACCTGGTCAGCGAAAACTATCCTGTTGGTTCCATTATTGAAGGAAAGATAAAGAATATCACTGATTTCGGCATATTTATCGGTATTGAAGAAGGTATTGACGGCCTTATCCATGTGTCTGATCTTTCCTGGACCGAACGTATCAAGCACCCAACTGAAAAATATGCCAAAGGCGATACCATCCAGGCTGTGGTTTTAAAGATTGACAGGGAAAACGAACGGTTCTCACTTGGCATTAAGCAACTTGAGCCCGACCCATGGCAGGCGGCACTCAACAATTATCCCTCCGGTGCCATTGTCGAAGGTAAGATTACCAATGTCACCGACTTCGGTATATTCGTACAGCTTGAAGAAGGCGTCGAAGGATTGGTGCATGTCTCTGAGATAAGCAAAGAAAAAATTACCACGCCCGTAGGCATGTATAACGTAGGTGACAACTTGCAGGTCAAGGTAATCAATGTTTCATCCAAGGACAGAAAGATCGGACTTTCCATCAAGGCCCTTGATGAGGATTCCAGTGAGGGTTCCCTGAAGGATTACAAAAAGAAGCTGGCCGCCGGGCCTGCCACCATTGGTGACCTTCTGAAAGAGGAAATGGAAAGCAAGGCGGGAACCGAAGCTGAAGCGGAAACGTCCGAAACTGTCGTTGCTGATGCTGACGCTACAGCCGCTGCTCCGGCTGAAGAGGCAGGAGTTGAGACTGCCGACGCTGCCGCCGCTGACGCTGCCGCCGCTGACGCTGCCGCCGCTGACGCTGCTGATGAGGCTGAGGCTTCTGATGAGGCTGATGAGGTTGAGGCTTCTGATAAGGCAGAGGAGGATACTGCCCCTGAAACGGACAAGGATAAGGACAAAGAATAGTTACCGCCATTCTGCTGGTCCTGTATGCGCTCCTGGTGTTATTCAAGTAACAGCTTCTGCAGCATTGCATGACCCTGCCGGCTGCTGATTGTATACCATGGGCTCATTTCGTCAAAAACATCCCATTATCCTGGGACTTTTTATACTGACAGGGATATTTTTCCTTTTTCTGGGAGGAATATCCCTGTTAATTTCTTCGTTTGTCTCCCAGGGCACAAAAACCGATATTTTTTCCAAGAAAGATGGTGTTGGGATCATCGAGCTCAAGGGCTTGATCGTCAGTTCTGAACAAGTCTTAAGACATCTGACGGAATTCAGGAATAGCCCCAATGTAAAATCCATCATCCTGCGCATTGACAGTCCCGGCGGCGCAGTAGGTGCGTCCCAGGAGATCTACCAGGAAGTAAAACGTACCAACTCAGTAAAACCGGTAGTGGCATCCATGGGTTCCATGGGGGCGTCCGGTGGTTTCTATGCAGCCTTGGGGGCGGATACTATTATGGCCAACCCCGGCACCATGACCGGCTCAATCGGTGTTATTATAAAGTTTCCCAACCTTGAAGGTTTATTTGAAAAAATCGGCTACAGGAGCGAAGTAATAAAAAGCGGCCCCCTCAAGGATGTCGGTGCCAGCAACCGGCCAATGAACGAGGAAGAGCGAAACCTCATGCAGGATCTGATTGATAACGTGTATAATCAGTTTGTCAGGGATATTGCAGCGGCCAGGTCCATGCCTGAAGAAACCATCTACAAGCTGGCAGACGGCAGGGTTTATACAGGTGAGCAGGCCCTTGAAGTAGGACTCATTGACAGCTTGGGAAACTTTACTGATGCCATAACCCTTGCTGCTGATTTGGGCGGCCTTGACTCAAAAGATCCCCAGCTCATCTACCCGAAGGTTGATAGAAAATTCTCGCTGCTCAATCTTTTGACGAATGCCGAACAGTCACTAGTTGAAAACTTCGTGCCTTTATACCCTGTCCTCTCCTTCGAGTGGACGGGTGTGCAATAGCCGGGCAGCAATTCGTATTATCATTTGATTTCATTCATAGAGTGTTGACTTTAAAAAAATTACATATTTTCATTGAGGCATACAATGTTAAAACGAGATCTTATTGGAAAAACCACTGACAGCCTTGAAGGTTATTTGAAAAAGGACATCAGCAAGGCTGTAGATATTATATTTGAGACAATGTCGGAATCTCTTGATCAGGGCAACAGGGTTGAAATTCGTGGATTTGGCAGCTTTTCGGTGCGCACAAGAAAAGCACGGCAGACGAAAAACCCCAAGACCGGCAAAGTTATGGATATCCCGCCCCGCAAGACCTTGCACTTTGCAATGAGCAAGTCGCTGAAAGAGGCATTGATCGAAAAAAAATAGGGCCGGTGGAGCCTGATGCTGTTGGCTGCTTTAAAGTTCCCCGCTGCCGTTTGTGAGCGTGCAGCTTACCCTGCAGGAATTCTCTTAACGCTTCGAGCCGCAGGGAATGCACGCACCGATCGTGTCAGCCATAGAACTGCCTGATATCACCTTGGCCCTGCCGGAGAATTTCAGGTGTATCACCTGAAAAATCGACTATTGTAGAGGGGTCCGGGTATACCATGCCCCCATCGATCACCAAGTCAACCATGTTCCCCAAGAGTTCCTCAAATTCATAAGCTTCTGACAGCGGGGCCCCCTCTTTATCAAGAATCGCACTGGTAGTGAGTATTGGATTACCCAGGGCCTCTATAAGTTCTAAGCATATATTATTGCGGGGCACCCGGATACCGACTGTTTTCTGTTTTGTAATCATTATTTTTGGCACAATCTTGGCAGCTTGCAGAACAAAAGTGAACGGACCGGGTAGGGCTTTACGCATAATTCTGTATGCCATGTTGGAGACATGGCCATAGTCGCTAACATTTTTCAGGCTTGAGCACATAAAACTGAAGGGTTTATGCTTGGCCCGTTTTTTAATCTGAAATATCTTCTTGATGGCTTTCTGGTTGAAAATATCACAGCCTATCCCGTAGACTGTATCTGTTGGGTAACAAATAACAGCACCACTGCGGAGCTTGTCGGCAATTTGCTTAATATTACGCGGCTGCGGGTTATCGGGATTAATAGAGATCAGCATTTTTCATATATGTAGATGTTTAGCACAACATGAAGCACACATGATGCCCGCGAGACATGTCGAAGTCGGAGTTTATACCATGTTGTCAAGGGTGTTTATACCCCACAAGGGGGTACTCTTCTCGAAGCTTCACTTCGTTCCCAATCTACGGTGGGGACAAACTTAAACTATTCAGTTCTCTGAATCAATGACTATTCATCAACATATCGCTGCTGGAATTGATATGGGGTCGAATACATTCAGGCTCCTGGTGGCAGACTGTGCACCAGG
Organism: uncultured Desulfobulbaceae bacterium; assembly: GCA_947259115.1. Classification (GTDB taxonomy): domain Bacteria; phylum Desulfobacterota; class Desulfobulbia; order Desulfobulbales; family BM004; genus BM004. The sequence continues at coordinate 34,863 of CAMYKS010000025.1, forward strand.
CGGCATGTCGGTGCTGGTTAAGAAAACAGCGACTGTCGGCCTGGGCCGCGGCCTGGAAGAAAGTCAGGTGCTGCATGAGCAAGCAATGCTAAAAGCGTATGAAGTACTGCTCGATTTTCGCAAGATCCTGGATCAACTCAAGCCGAAAAGCATGCGCATTTGCGGAACTGAAGCCCTGCGCCAGGCCAGAAACAGCCATCTTTTTCTGCACAATGCGGCAGCAATCATAGGACACGAAATTGAAATCATCAGCGGCGCTGAAGAAGCCGCTTTAAGCCTTGCTGGTGCTTTGTCCGGCTTCAAGGAACCTCCAGCCGGTCTTTTGCTGCTGGTCGATGTGGGCGGCGGCTCCACCGAACTGGTTGTTGCTGAATACCCAGCAGGAGAAACAAGAATAAAAAGTGTCCCCCTCGGTGTTGTAGGAATTACGGAAAAATTTATTGCAGCCCCGCTTCCTGATCCCGCCCGCTTGGATAGCCTGCTTGCAGAAACACTTCATCCATCTGTCAACAACGTGATGCTGTTCCAAAAAAAGCAACCGTTTATGGTCATTGGCAGTGGAGGAACTGCAACCAGCATGGCAGCCCTTGACCTGAACCTGACTTCCTATAACGAATCATTGGTGCACGGCCATGTACTGCAGAGTACTTCAATTAAAAAACTCTGGGACAAACTGATAGTGCTCCCTGCCCATAAACGTAATGTGCTGCCATGCCTTGGCGAAGGCAGGGGAGAAATCCTGCCGGCCGGCATAAGAATATACCACGTTCTTTTACAACTCCTTGAGCAGGAAGAAATGATGGTCAGTGACACCGGGCTTTTGGAAGGCATTCTGCTCAGCAGCCTTTCCAATACTCCCGCCTGATATTTTTCTCAATTTGTGGCCCGATAAATATAGCTGCGCACCAGGAAAAGGGCTTTGCAATTACCATGGTATTTTTGTATAAGTGCGTCTTCATCTGAAAAAAGTGATTCTTCCGCTTAATTCACTACTTTTACTTCTACTCCAAATAGTAGAATCCTACCGTGTAACATTACGGCGGCAAGTGAATATTTTTTTCAGGGTGCGGCCATCGCCACAGAAACACCTTCACAATTTTCAAGGAGATTGAACATGCTATCCGATGTCATTGAACCAGCCTATACCTTTGATGATCTTCTCCTGGTTCCGGCCAATTCCACTGTTATTCCATCAGAGGTTAATGTTTCCACCCTGCTGACAAAAAACATAAGGCTCAATATTCCCCTGGTCAGTGCTGCGATGGATACGGTAACCGAATACCGTACCGCTATTATTATGGCCAGGGAAGGCGGCATCGGCATTATCCACAAGAATATGTCAATTGATGAGCAGGCCCGACAGGTTGAAAAAGTGAAAAAGTCTGAATCCGGTATGATCATTGACCCGGTAACTGTGACAGAAGAGCAGCAGGTTTCAGAAGTCCAGTCCATGATGGCCAACTATAAGATTTCCGGGGTTCCGGTTCTGCGGGGCAAGAAACTCGCCGGGATCGTCACCAACCGTGACCTCCGGTTCGTGACAGATCCAACCCTGAAAGTCAAAGATGTCATGACAAGCAAAAATCTGGTGACCGCAAAAGTGGGCATCACCTTGGAGGAATCAAAAGCCCTCCTGCATGAGCACCGCATTGAAAAGCTTCTCGTGGTCGACAATAAAGGGAACCTGAAGGGCCTGATCACCATCAAAGATATTGAAAAGATTAAAAAATACCCAAATTCTGCCAAGGATGACAAGGGCAGGCTGCTGGTCGGTGCCGCCCTGGGAATAGGCTCCGATTACCTGGGCTGCGCAGAAAAACTCATCAAAAACGGGGTGGATGTGGTCGTGCTTGATTCTGCCCACGGTCATTCTCAAAATGTGGTCAAGGCTGTTGGAGTCTTGACTAATACCTACCCAAATCTTGAGGTAATTGCCGGCAACGTAGCCACGGCGGAAGGCACGGAAGCACTTATCAAAGCAGGTGCCAGTGCTGTAAAAATTGGGGTCGGACCAGGCTCCATTTGCACCACACGCATTGTGGCCGGAGTCGGGGTGCCGCAGTTGACTGCCATTAAGAACTGCGGCAAGGCTGCCCAGAAATACGACATACCCTTGATTGCAGACGGGGGCATCAAGTATTCAGGAGACATGACGAAAGCCATCGGTATCGGCGCTCATTCCATCATGATCGGCTCCCTCTTTGCAGGTGCCGCTGAAACGCCGGGTGAAACCTTCCTGTATCAGGGACGAGCCTACAAGGGCTACCGCGGCATGGGCTCCCTGGGCGCCATGAAACAGGGCAGCGGCGACCGCTATTTCCAGGAGGATATCGGCAGTCCTTCAAAAATGGTGCCGGAAGGCATTGAAGGAAAGGTACCTTTCAGGGGGCCGCTATCCGACATGATCTATCAGCTTGTCGGCGGCCTCCGTTCCGGCATGGGATATGTTGGCGCCAAAGATATAGAGGAATTGCGCCATAAGGCGAAATTTGTTCGCATCACGGCAGCCGGCCTGAAGGAAAGCCATGTACATGACGTGATCATTACCAAGGAAGCTCCCAATTACCGGATAGAAGGCTAATCAGCGTTAATCCACAGTTTTTTAACTTGTAACTCGTAACTGTATTTATAATGGATATCCACAGCGAAAAGATTCTCATCCTTGATTTCGGTTCCCAATACACCCAGTTGATCGCCCGGCGTGTCCGTGAAGCCCATGTGTATTGTGAACTCCACCCCTTTGACATGGACCTTGATGCCATCAGGAAGTATGGCCCCCAGGGCATAATTCTTTCCGGCGGGCCAAAATCCGTGTATGACGATGGAGCGCCTGCTGTGGAAGAGGCCCTCTTTGAACTTGGCATTCCGGTCCTTGGTATCTGCTACGGTATGCAGCTTCTGGCCCTTCATTTCGGCGGAAAGGTTGTACCGGCCGGCAAGCGGGAATACGGTTATGCCGACCTGCTGAGCAAAAATAAACCAGGGCCCATATTTGACGGTTTTTTTATAGAGGGCAAAAGCCCTGTCTGGATGAGTCACGGAGACCATGTGGAAAAAATGCCACAAGGGTTTGAAATTATTGCCCAAACGGAAAACGCACCGGTGGCCGCCATCCAAAATGTGGACCGCAGCCTCTACGGCGTCCAGTTTCATCCCGAGGTCAATCACACCCCGCGTGGAGAAATCCTCGTCGATACCTTTGTCCGCAAAATCTGCGGCTGCAAAGGGAGTTGGACACCGGGTCAGATCATCGAGGATGCGATCACCCGTATCAATGAGCAGGTGGGTACGGACAAGGTCATTCTCGGTCTTTCCGGAGGCGTTGACTCCTCGGTGGCGGCAGCCCTTATTAATCGGGCCATTGGCGACCAGCTAACCTGCGTCTTTGTGGATAACGGTCTCCTGCGTCTTGCCGAAGGCGACCAGGTGATGGCTACTTTTGCCCAGAACATGGGGGTCAAAGTGATAAGGGTCAATGCGGAAGACCGTTTTCTGCAGGCATTGTACGGTGTTAGCGACCCGGAACAGAAACGCCGAATCATCGGCAATCTCTTTATCGAAATATTTGAGGAAGAGGCTGCCTGCATTATGGATGCCACCTGGCTTGCCCAGGGTACAATCTATCCCGATGTCATTGAATCGGCAGGAGGCAAGACCGGCAAGGCTCAAAATATAAAAAGCCATCATAATGTTGGCGGTCTGCCCGAGCACATGAAACTTAACCTGCTGGAACCGCTGAAGGAACTGTTCAAAGATGAGGTCAGGGCCATTGGTGAAGAACTGGGACTGCCGCACCAGATGGTATGGCGTCATCCTTTTCCCGGTCCGGGTCTCGGAGTCCGCATCCTCGGCGAGGTAAAAAAGGAATATGCCGACATCCTAAGACAGGCCGATGCCATTTATATTGATGAGCTGTATACCAGCGGCTACTACGATAAGATCAGCCAGGCATTTGCGGTTTTCCTGCCGGTAAAAAGTGTGGGCGTCATGGGTGACGGCCGCACGTATGAGTATGTTATCGCCCTGCGGGCTGTGGAAACCAAGGATTTCATGACTGCCGGCTGGACAAAACTTCCCTATGAACTGATGGGCCGTATTTCAAGCAGGATCATCAATGAGGTCAGGGGCGTAAACCGGGTGGTGTATGATATTTCCTCCAAGCCGCCCAGCACCATTGAGTGGGAGTAGGAAAAGCAGGGTTCGAGGGTTCGAGGGTTCGAGGGTTCGAGGGTTCGAGGGTTCGAGGGTTCGAGGGTTCGAGGGTTCGAGGGTTCGAGGGTTCGAGGGTTCGAGGGGGTTCGAGGGTTCGAGGGTTCGAGGGTTCGAGGGTTCGAGGGTTCGAGGGTTCGAGGGAAAAATTATAATAAAATTAATATATTGACCAAATATATTTTTTAAAAATCTTGGCTTTTTTTCAACAGCCTTACTTCACTTAAGCTTTTGCCTGAAATCATACAAAAATCCTTATGTTAGTATTTTTCTAAAACCACGTCCGCCAACTGCCAATTGAATCATTGCCTTTCTCATTTTTCCCTTGGCCCCTTGACATCTCGGAACCTTGGAACCTTTAGTTAACCTTCCTCCTCACTGCACGGGAGACACACGACCTTGCCACCGACCTCCCTGGTTCTCGGCTCCATGACCTTCTCGCCGCATGCAGCGCAGGAAATGCTCTTATAAATTCTGGCCGGCGCCGGTATTTCTGCCTGTACTCTTCCAACAGTAAACAAATCAGCATCATCCGTTTCCAGGACGACCTTCATTTTGCGTGCCTTTCTATCCTGCACTGCGGCTGTGACTTCAGGCGACCTATCTCCCTCTGAGTAACGCTGCCACATGACTTCGGTTTCAGGGTCCTCCGGCGGGGGGGCCCACTTGACCGCTATGCGTATGGCCTCAGAATCGGCTCTTCTGATAAAAGTATAGACCTGTTTGCCATGGTCTTTAAAAATAAGGTTCCCCTTGCCGAATGTGCAGCCGCAGATAAGCTGGATCGCATCGATTGCGCAGGAATTGTTTTCCACGATAGCCACAAGTTCTTCATCCCTGGCCCGCAATCCCAGTTCCTCTAAGGCCAGGTTGGCAACCCTGTAGCCGATTGCAAGGCCCGGGCAGGCATGCCCGTGAAATTTTACTGCATCATCGAAGTTCATATTGTTTCTCCTGAATATTTAATTTACTCACAACAATAATTAAAGATTCTGATATAACAATCCAAAAACTTTGTTATTTATAAAAAACATTCTTCCCTGTGGCAATATTTGCTGTAACAACTATATTGGTTATACAAAAGGAATAGACAGGTTTTTATTTTTATAAATTTGCAATAAATACGGTGCCTACGATGAGAAAAAATGAACGCCAAGATAATGAATTACGCCCGGTTTCCATGGAAAGAGGCTTTCTGCCCCATGCCGATGGTTCCTTGCTCATAAAAATGGGAGGTACCCACGTGGTCTGTGCAGTTTCCGTGGAAGAATCCGTGCCCCGTTTTCTTGAGGATGCCGATCAGGGGTGGATAACCGCTGAATACGGCATGCTGCCATGGTCCACGCATTCACGGAGCCGGCGCGAGGCAGCCCGCGGGCGTTCCGGCAGGACCTACGAAGTCCAACGCCTCATTGGGCGCTCGCTGCGTATGATGGTTGATCTCAATTCCCTGGGCCCCAGGACGCTCCGGGTTGATTGCGATGTTATCCGGGCTGACGGCGGCACACGTACCGCAGCCATTACCGGTGCTGCCCTTGTTGTCCGTGACGTCATTTACTCCTTATATAATGAAGGACGACTGGCTCAACTCCCTGAAATGACCCCTCTTGCAGCTATCAGCGCCGGTATTGTTGATGGCAGGACTCTCCTTGACCTTGATTATGAGGAGGACTCCGGGGCAGAAGTGGATGCTAATTTTGTCATGTGCGGGGACGGACGCCTGGTTGAGGTTCAGTGCACTGCTGAAGGCAGCCCTTTCAGCCGGGCCGCCCTTGACCAGTTATCCGACCTGGCCTTTCATGGTATCACGCAGCTCCTTTCCCATTGGGATGACACAGATTAACAGGCATCCCAGACAAACGCATCAATGACAGGCAAATTAAACCGTCCTTCTCCCTTCACGCTTCACACCCGGTCCACTGAGTGCGCGGCCCGCTGTGGAGAAGTGCGCACCCTGCACGGAACATTCCAGACCCCTATTTTCATGCCGGTGGGTACCCAGGCAACGGTGAAGGCCGTTACCCCTGAAAACCTGGTTGAACTTGGGGCTGAAATCATCCTGGCCAATACATATCATCTCTTTCTGCGACCGGGTTATGAATTGATCCGGGAGCTCGGCGGCCTGCATAAATTTATGAACTGGGACCGCCCCATACTCACCGACAGCGGCGGATTCCAGATCTTCAGCCTGCGTGAGCTGGCAAAAATTACAGAAGAAGGTGCCGGATTCAAATCCCACCTTGACGGTTCTTCCCTTTTTCTAAGCCCCGAGGATGCAGTAACCGTGCAGGAGGCCCTGGGGTCAGATATTATGATGTGTCTCGATACCTGCATTCCCTATCCTGCTGAGAGAAACGAGACCCTAAGCGCCACTGAACTTACCACGAGATGGGCCCGGCGCTCAAGGGCAGCTCAAAGGGAAACAGGGCAATTGCTCTTCGGCATCGTACAGGGCGGCATGTTTCCTGATCTGCGTTCACTGGCGCTGGAGCAACTGCTTGAGATCGGTTTTGACGGCTATGCCCTGGGCGGCCTCAGCGTTGGAGAGCCTCAGGATCTCATGCGCGATATCACCGAGCACACAGCCAAATTATTGCCCCAGGATCATCCCATCTACCTCATGGGCGTCGGCACTCCCGAGGATCTGGTTGAAAGTGTTTACAGGGGGATTGACATGTTTGACTGTGTCATGCCCACCCGAAATGCCCGGAATGGAATGCTCTTTACTTCCCGGGGCAGAGTTGTTATAAAAAACAGCCAATACAGCAATGACCCCAGCCCAGCGGATGAAAACTGCGGGTGTTATACCTGCAGGAATTACTCCCGGGCCTACCTGAGGCATCTATACATGTCACGGGAAATTCTGGCGTACCATCTGAATACGATTCATAACCTGCATTATTTTGTTAGTCTCATGCAGGAAATGAGAACGGCCATAGCAAATGATTCATTCATGCAGTTCAGGAAAAATTTCTATGCCATACGGGATGAAGTCAGGTAATAATATAGGTTGGTAAACATCCTTTCAGGGCACTCTAGTACCCCCTGAGGGGGATAAACACCCTTAAAAACAGGGTATAAACACCCTTAAAAACAGGGTATAAACACCCTTAAAAACAGGGTATAAACACTCTTAAAAATAGAGCATAAACTCCGACTCCGAAAAGTACAAACAGGGATAGTGCAACCTGGTAAAATTAAATAGTTATAAGCTGTACACATTTTCGCAGCGCGCTTTCGAAGCCTCACTTTCTTCGCTGCCTGCGCTACCGACAATTAATGAGCTTGTAATTTCTGGAAACAGACTTACCTATTACTATTATAAAAAATATTTGGAGGAAACTGTATGACTAGTATTGCTTATGCTGCGAATGGAGCAGCACCTCAGGGCGGGATCATGTCATTTATACCGCTTATTTTAATATTTGTGATCTTTTACTTCCTGCTTATCCGTCCCCAGCAGAAAAAGGCCAAAGAGCATCAGATATATTTGTCAAACCTGAAAAAGGGAGACGGTGTTGTGACCAGCGGTGGTCTGCACGGGCAGATTACCGGACTGACTGACACGGTGGTCACCCTTGAAATTGCTGACAATATCAGAGTTAAAGTTTCCCGTCAGCACATTCTTGGCTCCAAGGCCGCGGTCACTGCTAACAATGAGACGGCTGCAACCGGCAAAGCCAGTAGTGGAGGCAGCTGAGGCATAAAAGGTTGTTAGCTTCATCGTGCATGAAGGGAGAGTAGAAAGTTTTCAATCTGGTTTTAATAAATGAAATCCGGTTAGGCTCATATAAGCCGGTTAAGGATAATTTCTTTAGCCGGCTTTTTTTACTGCTAAGCATTGCCCCCCACATTTTCAGGCCTCGACACAAATTCCACTAGCGCATTAATGACTTTACCGCTTATTGAGGCGACGACCCGCATACCCTGCTGTTCCTGCTTTGGGGAACTTCTGAAATCCTGCATTCTTCCGACCCTGGTGCCGCTTTCATCTTTCCAGTAGATGGTTGCCTGGGGATAATTGCGCAGCACGCTGATCTGCATAATTTCTTTCGCCCTCTTAGGCTCTGAACAGATTTCAAGGAGCACATCCCCCAGACTTTGCCCATCTTTAGATGTGAGGGCATGGAGTTTCAAAACAGATTCGAAAACTCTGCCGGTTGATTCAGATCCCAGCATGGCCAGAATGATATTTTTCAGATCCTCCGGGCCCATGTCAGGGGCATGCCGTCCCCGGCCACCGGAGTGGAGCAGACCTCCCTTGTTCAAATTAACACCAATTCGGTCAATCGTATGTTTGCTGATGCCGGTAAGGCTTGCAATCTGAGTGTTGAGTTGTGTCCTGTGCGCCATAACAAGTGCAAATATACATTTTTTATATTTTCTAACATAACATAACGAAATTACATATAAACAGCATTATTAAGCTTTTGTCAACATGCAAATTGCTTTATTATATGAACTAGATGGCACTCATTACAATTTATATAATAATTTCAAATAAATGAACACAACTTGAAAAGCTTTTTCCGTTAATCCAGGAAGATCTTCATATATCCAATGGAAACCTTCATGCTTTCATTAAAAAACATGGGCCAAAAGAGGACGTACTATACGTAACAGGTGAGTGTGATGAGATGAAATAATACGTAATCGTTTTATTCTTGCAGACGTTGAAAATCAAAGCGTAATAGCACAGAAACATATTGGTGATAAAACCTTGCAAACTTTTTCATGAAATCTGCCGATTAATGATTATTTTATGAGATAAATCCATATATAACAGGACAAGCTTTACACACGTACACGTTGCCTTGGTGCTTAAAAAACAGAGCTTAAGGAGGAAACCATGTATGCGAATGCCCCAATTGCCGCTTTTCAAAACGTTATTTATTTTTTTGTCACGCTCCTTATGCTTTTTGCACCGGATTTGGCTTATGCCAACTTGGTCATAAATGATGATCCGGCGAACCCGCAGCATAAACAGGATTTTGAAAGTCTGCTCGCCGAGTGTGAAGAATTATCGCCCGCTGTACATGAATTGATGGAAATAATCCGTCGATCACCGCGAAATATTACTGTTAATCCCGGCCGCTCACAGCCAGGTATTGATTGGGATGGCTTTGATTCAAATGATGTGGATCTGGATGATATGGATGCAGCACCTATTCCGTCTCGAAATCCGGCTACAGGGAAGTGGGAAATGCCAGCAGGTTTCAGTCCGCTGGCTGCCAGCCGCTGCCAAATCCTCGCACATTTTATGTGGGAGCGTTTTATGGCGCAGTATTTACGCCACTTACGTCCCAATGATTTCACCCCGGCCCATGAATCAGGAAACGACTATGAACGTCGCGTACGTCGCGACTTCGGGCAGGAAGGCGACCCCATTGACACAAATGGAAACGGGGCTGGTGATGCCACAACAGTCTATATTAATGATGATTTCTATGTTGAAGACACATCTTTTGGCCCGGGCGGTGTACCTCGACCTTCACGGGTAAAAAAGGTAAAGCTGGTGTGTATGTTTACCTGCGATCCCAATACAGGCCGCTTCCCTGTGGGGGGTGACACCGAGGCCGAAGCCCGGGCTGCTGCACAGCAGATCTGTGCACCTGCACCCCTTGGCAGCACCTCAATCTGCCGAAGTAAATAACCTGCAAATGGGAGGAAGCAAAATGACATTAGTACTGAATAAAATCATGGTTATTCTCGGGACCCCGGTCTTGGCATTTATTTTCGTAAGCTGCGCCACCCTGTCCATTCCAACTTTTGATAACGCCTATGTGAACCAGAATGTTGAACAGATACGAAGCCTGACACATCGGGCTGACCTTATATTCGTCGGTACCGTGACAAAGGTCAACCCATCACCCCGTAAAGTGAGCGGGCGGGTTAAGTACACCCAGAATGTGAACTATCGTGTGGATAAAGTTCTCAAGGGATTTTATAGCCATGCTGAAATTGATATTGAGCATGTGCTGGTTGCCAACTCCCGCCATTTGGGCCCCGGCAATGAGCTTGATCAGGCCGTATTTTCTACCGGCAATAAGTTGATTGTGATGGCAGTGCGCAGAGATCAGTTGTTTTATGAGGATGTGAATGAAAATTTTGGAACCATCCCTTATTCACCGCAGAATGAAACCGCTTTGATCTTCGCCATGTAGGTCTGAAGGGAATATAAGAGAAGAGAGGCATGTTGTCTGCAGTGAACATCACTGCCCAAAACATGTGATTATTACTGATCTGATGCCATAGCTTGTGAAATCAGTCTAGATGGCTGCCTCCATGATGGCAGGAACAGCGCCGACACCACCCATCGCATCCTGCCGCCCTGATACGGGTTGTTTACCGATTGGGGGGGCGGAAACAGTCAATTACTCCTTGAGTTCGATCTGCAGATGCCCATCCTTTACCTTGATATCCTTAACCCCGTCGGCAAACAGTTGCCAGAATCCTCCTTCGCTGCCGAATTCCTCAACTAAATTCTTGTTCTTCAGGTTGCCCATCCAGGCATTGGGCAGGGGCACGCCCCCAAGGGAAATGCCCTTCAGGGCAATGACGGGGTTGTCATTCTCATAACTCAGGATAGCACCCAGGTTGACCCGCAGGGTTTTACCGCCGAGAAAGAGGATTTCCTCGTCCATGGGAACAACCAGTTTTATGCTGAGCATGTTATCCGATAAATCGAGGGCCACCTTCTGCGCAAGTTCAGGCTCTGCGGCTATCAGAGAATTTAATTCTTTTTCCGTGAATTGTATCTGGCGGCTGGCTCCCTCTTCAGTATAAGCTTCAGGTGCAATCCGGCCTCCCTGGGAAGGTGTTTCCGGGGCCTGTTTATTGCCGGAGTTCTGTGCTTCACTTGCTCTGCCGTGAAAGGAGGCCTGTTCCAACTGTTCCAGCTTTGACTGAAAAACTTTTTCCTCCCGGGCATTCAACTTCGTGGGCTCAAACGGCGAGGCATAGATATAATGCTTGACCCACAGGCCCGTTGCCAGAGCAGATAAAACTGCAACAATTCCTACTATTACTAAAACCTGCAGACAGCTGAAACGTAATTTCTTCTCCGTTTCTTGCTTCTCTGTTTCTTCCTGTTTGATGTTCTCATTTTCCATGGCAGTACTCTTATCATTAGATTCACGAACTTTTGCCTGCAGGAGTCTGGCCTGCACTATATTTTAGCCTGATGTTTGCTTCCTATTATACTCTCACGGTCACCATCTTGGATAGCCTAACTTTATTTATGGGCAATATAGGCAGCAAGGTCAAGCATCCGCCGGGCATAGGCGGCTTCATTATCATACCAGGCCATGACCTTGACCACTTTTTTGTGCAGCACATCCGTTAACAGGGTGTCTATTACTGCAGAATGCGTGTTGCCGATTATATCTGCCGACACCAAGCCTTCTTCAGAACATTCCATAATCTGCTTCATGGAGGATTCGGCGGCCCTGACAAAAGCATCGTTAACATCGTCAATGGTCACTTCCTTCTGCACCTGGGCGGTGATGTCAACCAGGGCACCGTCAGGCACCGGGGCCCGCACGGCAACAGCTGCAACTTTATTAACCAGTTCGGGCAGCACCTTGGTGATGGCTCCTGCCGCTCCGGTTGAGGTAGGAATAAGGGAAAGGGCCGCCCCCCTGCCCCTGCGCCTTTTCTTCGAGTACCGGTCCACAAGGGCCTGGGTGGCAGTATAGGCATGGATGGTTGTGGCCATGGCATTTTCAATTATGAAATTATCATGCAGTACTTTGAGGACCGGCGCCAGGGCATTGGTGGTACATGAAGCATTGGAGATTACAGTATGGCTTTGGGGTTCAAACTTCTGTTCATTGACACCAAAAACACATGTCAGGTCCGCATCTTTGGAAGGAGCACTGATAATCACCTGGGAGGCCCCCGCTCCAAGATGCTTGGCTGCTCCCGCCCTTTTATTGAAAAAACCTGTACATTCCAGTACGATATCCACGCCCAGTTTTTTCCAGGGCAACTCGGCCGGGTCCTTAATACTGAAATATTCTATGCTTTTCTCCCCGGACTCAATTTTGTTGTCAGTGCAACTGAACTCCACCGGGCACCGTCCATGCACAGAGTCGTATTTCAGAAGATAGGCGATATCTTCAACAGGGGTCAAATCATTACAGGCAACAATATCTATCTGGCCCGGCGCTTTTGTCAGAAAATGGCGCAGAATAAGTCTGCCGATACGCCCCAGCCCGTTAATTGCTATTTTTTTCATATATAACACCTCCTGGTATCATTATTGTTAAACGCTGCAGGAAAATCCTTTGTCGTCCGAAAAGTTAATTTTTTGTGACCTGATGCCTCCGCATGCGTATATTCATAAGAAGTCCGATGCCGATCAGGGTTGTCATCAGCGATGAACCGCCGTAGCTGAACATCGGCAGCGGAATACCCACTACCGGCAGAAAGCCCATAACCATGAGCAGGTTGATGATTGCCTGCCAGAAGATGAGGGAAACAATACCGAAGGCCAGAAGTACGCCGAACTTGTCCCTTGAAGCGAGACAGACGTTCAGCCCCCAGAGAATCACAAAAAAATAAACGGCAAGAAAGAAAAGAGAACCGGCAAAACCCCATTCCTCCGCCCAGACGGAAAAGGCAAAATCGGTGTGGCGCTCCGGCAGAAAATGCAGATGTCCCTGGGTGCCTTTCAAATACCCTTTGCCAAACTTGAGGCCGCTGCCCACGGCAATTTTCGACTGCATGATATGGTAACCGCTGTTGGTAGGATCACTCTCAGGATTCAGAAAGGTTTCTATGCGCTGTCTCTGGTAGGGCTTTAAGAAAAATTTCCAGCCTATGGGAATCGCTGCAGCGCCTGTCCCGAAAATAATGCCGATGGTCGACCATTTCAGCTTTACAAACAGGGTCATGGATACAAAGATAGCACCAAACATGAGAGCAGTCCCCAGGTCAGGCTGCTTGAGGACAAGAACAAAAAGCACTCCGGTCAACCCTATGGGAACCAGCAGGTCATGCAGCGTAAATCCCCTGCCGGTATCCCTGCGGTAATAATAGCTGGCCAAGGAAATGACCAGCATCAATTTGGCCGGCTCTGAAGGCTGCAGTCTGAAAAAACCAAGATTGATCCAGCGTTGGGTGCCGGCAATACTGCCTCCCATGAGCAGGGCGGCAAGGAGCAGGCCGATAATTATGGCATAGAGAGGATAATTCCATTTCAGCAGCAGGCGGTAGTCAAAAAGGTGGATGATTATGATAAAAGAAAACCCTGCGATGAAAAAGAAAAGCTGCCGGATAAAGACCGTGGTGCCGACCGTCTTGCCCGCATAAGTGGCGCTGTAAAGATTCACCAGCCCCATGGCAGCGATGAGCAGCACGGCAACAAGCATTATCCAGTCAAAATTTTTTATAAGCTGCCTGTCAATACGAAACATTCGTTATTCCAATCTCGGATACTTTTTTCACTTTTTTTCTCAATCCGCGGGCGGATGTATTCCCGGTCCAGGTTGGTGGCCAACGGGAAAGCCCGATGAAGATCCTCTATGTTTCCAATTCAGGATCCTCTTTTGAGTACCTCTTTATGCCCTTCAGGATGCTTGTACATGGTATAGTCAATGATGCAAAGTGTATACACAATCTGGCGTTGTCTATCCTCTCACTGAAAAACAGGGGTATCAACGAATTTTAAGTAATTTATACCACAGATGCAGTTTTTTTATTGCCCCGGTGCCTGGCCTTCCTTAACCTCTTCAGTTCCCAACCCATATTTTTTGGCAAAATACTTTTCCAGGACCATCTTAGCCACAGGGGCTGCTGCAGATCCTCCGTGGCCGCCGTGTTCCACCAGGACCGTAACTGCAATTTCGGGATTTTCAGCCGGCGCAAAACTGGTAAACCAGGCATGATCCCTATGCTTATAGGCAACATCTTCCTCGTCCACCTCTTTAAACTTCTCCATGGCCACGACCTGGGCCGTGCCCGTCTTGCCGGCCACTGTTACATCCTTTAACCGAGCCGTCTTTCCAGTACCACGCTTGTCATTTACAGCGCCGACCAGACCTTCCCTGATCAGCGCAAGGTAATTATCCATGCCGACGAGTTCCACATCAACCGTGGGTAAAAACTGTTTAACAACCTGACCTTCAGGATCAATTATTTTTTCTATCAGGAAAGGCTTATAGAGCAACCCACCATTGGCAAGAGCTGATGTCATCTGACAGATCTGCAATGGTGTAACAAGATTAAATCCCTGGCCTATGGCGATGGAGAGAGTCTCTCCCTCCTGCCACGGCTCCCCTTTGACCAACTTTTTCCAGTTGGATGTAGGGATCAGGCCTGACTTCTCATATTCGAACTCTATGCCGGTTTTATGCCCCAGTCCCAAGCGGTTAGCGTATTCCGCCAGGGAATCAACCCCTACTTTTAAACCTACCTGGTAAAAATAGACATCACATGATTCAGCCAGGGCCCGATGCAGGCTTACTGCCCCATGCCCGCCCTTTTTCCAGCACCCGTATCTGCGGTTACCGAAGGGCATGGAGCCGGCACAGTAAAAAACCGTGTTGGAGTTGATCGCCCCTTTTGAGAGTCCGGCAAGGGCTGTGACAATCTTGTACGTTGACCCCGGAGGATATTGCCCCTGTATGGTTTTATGCACCAGCGGACGCTTGATATCATTGAGCAGGGCCTGCCAGTTCTTTGTCGATATGCCACCGACAAAGTCTTCCAGGCGAACAGGTGGCGCACTTGCAAAGGCAAGGATGCGGCCCGAGTTCACATCCATGGCTACAACCGCACCTGCCTTGTCGATCATGGCTTTTTCAGCTTCAAGCTGTAAATCAAGGTCTATGGTGAGCTGCAGATCATTACCCGGCAGAGGTTCCTTGCCCTTTAACTGCCGCTGTTCAAAACCATGGGCATCAACCTCCATGTAGACGACTCCCTTATCGCCCCGCAATTCCTCCTCGTAAAGCTTTTCAAACCCTCTCTTGCCTATCTGGTTGCCACCCTGATAATTCTCCCATTTCCTTTCCTCAAGTTCTTTCTGGTTGATCTCACCTGTATAGCCGATGAGGTGGGAACCAAAATCGCCGAACAGATAATTGCGCCTTGGCAGCACTTCGATCCTGACACCCGGCAGGTCATAGTGGTTGTTCTCTATATATACCAAGGTTTTCCAGTCTATATCCTCCTTGAGCAATATCGGGATATGCCTGGGATTATCCAGTGATTCACGTACCCTTTTCAGCAGAACGGCAATTTCTTCATTCAGGATAAGCGAGAGTTTTTTTATGATTTCATCAGGGTCGGGAGAGTCTTCCTTTACCCAGACGATATTAAAACTTGGACGATTCGTGATGATTGTGTGGCCCTCGCTATCCAGGATATTACCCCGGGGCGCAACAATATCAAGCATGCGGACCCGGTTGTTATCGGCCTTCTCCCGGTATTTACTGCCGTTGTGTATCTGCAGAAACCATAAGCGGGCAATTATTACGGCGATAAAAAAAATAATGACAAGTGTCACTGAATCAGTTCGCTTTTTCAGCTGATTCAGCTCATCTGCATCGATTTTTTTTATCTTTGTAAATACCTGTTTCGGAGGATTCATCTGAAAAAATCTTTACTGTTTGAAACGGTTTGATCTTTTTGAACCGGGAAAGCGGCCTGATGCTGAAGTACTCTTGTAAAAATTCATGATGGAATCAAAGATTCCAAATACCGGGGCGCCTATTACCGCCAGCATCAGCAACTGCAGAAGCATATTACCCCAGGACCATTGGGACGGTGCGTCCGGAGCCAAAGAGAAAGAAAAGAGAAACATGCCGGTGCCGACAAACAGATAGCTGATGACAGCCAGGGGTACCTGATAGGTAAATTCATTTATGGCGATCTTGCTGGAAATTCCCTTGATAAAAGCGAATACCAGGAGATAAATAACCGGGTAAAGGCCCAGAAAAACACCGGAAAAAACGTCCATGAGCAGCCCCAGCATGAGAATTACCACCGACCCTCGCAGAATATCAGACTGGCATGAGATATAGATTATCAGCAAAAAGAGGATATCGGGCTTTCCCAACCAGGCGGGCAGCAACTGCAGAAATGTTGTCTGCATGACAATGATAAGAATACCGAGAATCAGAAAAATTATGATAAACATGGCAGACGGTTTTCAGTCCTCGGTCAGCGAGTATTTTTTCATGATAATTATGAGGTGCTCCAATTGAGAAAAATCAACAGCCGGTTCAATTTCTATATTTTGAAACATACCGCGCCGGCTTTTCTTGATGTCTGAAACGGTGCCAAGCATAAGCCCCTTGGGGAACACCCCTCCAAACCCTGAGGTCAGAACATAATCGCCCTTTTCGACCTCAGCACTTTTTAAAACATAATGCAGGCCAAAGGCTTCCCGGCCCAGGCCTTTAACAATACCATGCACCCTCGTTTTCTGGGTTGTTACATCAATGGCGCTGTTCGGGTCTGTTGCCAGCAGAACCTTGGAATAATTCGGCGAAGAGGTCAGGACCTGACCAACCACACCTTCAACGGTAACAACCGGCATACCTTTCTGGACTCCGTCACTGGAACCGCGGTTAATGGTCAGTGTGCGAAACCAGAGTGATGGGTCCTTGCCGACAATTTCTGCTGTCAAGGTTGGCGGGGGGAGGGATTCTTTGAGTTCCAGGAGCTTTTGCAGCCGTACATTCGTTGCCACTGCTTCCCTGTATTCGACATTGGCAGTTTTATATTGCAGCAATTCCTGCTTGAGCTGCTTATTTTCCTCCCTGACATGGAGAAGGGCAATATATTTTTCCCAGAAACCGCCTGTATAGTTGGAAAATTTAGAAATTGCAGTTTGAAAGGGACCGATGACTTCAAGGCCGAATTTATGGGGCGCAGTGAATTCCTTGCGGCCTGCCATGGAAATAATAAGGATAAGAATTGCTGTCAGGAGACAGCCAAAAAGCAAAAAAAAGCGCAACTGCCCTGCCCGCTTTCCCCTCTTTCGCATCATTCTGTTCAACTGGAAGACCTCTCCTTGCCCAATGCCCGTCACAACAGCATTATTTCGGGATATATTACCTGATCGGATCTACCGGTCACCAGTTGATCTTAACCTCTTTCAAGATATCGATATTGTCAAGTGCAGCACCAGAACCAAGCACTACTGACGAGAGTGGATCATCGGCAATAATTATGGGCAGACCTGTTTCCTTGTTAAGGCGCTGATCAAGATTGCGCAGCAGAGCTCCACCGCCGGTCAGCACAATACCCTGATCTACAATATCGGCAGAAAGTTCCGGCGGGGTCAGTTCCAGGGCCATTTTGACCGCATCAACGATGGCATCTACCTGTTCGGAGATGGCAGACCTGATCTCGGCGGAGTTGATGGTCAGGGTCTTCGGCACACCTGACACGAGATCGCGGCCTTTAATGTCCATGTTCTCATAGGGTTCCTCGGGCATAACATCTCCAATGGTGGTTTTGATCAATTCAGCTGTCCGCTCACCAATGGCCAGATTATGCTTGCGCTTGATATACTGCAGAATAGCCTCATCCATCTTGTCTCCGGCTACGCGCACTGATTTGGAGTAAACGATTCCGGCAAGGGAGATTACCGCCACTTCGGTGGTGCCGCCGCCGATATCAACTACCATATTAGCCGTGGGTTCCTGGATTGGCAGCCCGGCGCCGATTGCTGCTGCCATCGGCTCTTCGATAAGATATATTTCCCTGGCACCCGCAGATTCTGCCGATTCCTTTACTGCACGCTTCTCAACCTGGGTTATCCCGGAAGGCACACTAATTATAATGCGTGGATGAACAAGGGTGCGCCGGTTATGCACCTTTTTAATAAAGTAGCGGAGCATGGCCTCTGTAACTTCAAAGTCTGCTATGACGCCATCTTTTATAGGACGGGTTGCGACAATGTTGCCCGGGGTCCGGCCAACCATCATTTTAGCCTCCTTGCCAACGGCCAGAACCTTATTGGCACGGGCATCCTTACGGATCGCCACGACAGAAGGTTCACGCAGCACTATGCCTTTACCTTTCATGTAAACAAGGGTATTTGCAGTACCGAGGTCAATTGCCAAGTCATTGGACAACCAACCAAGTATAGAATTTAATGGGGAAAACATTTAATAAGTCCTTTTATTGTTAGCATAGTTGTGAGCATCGTAGATAGGGAACGAAGCAAGACTTCGAACAAACAATGCGGACACGTATGTCGTATGTACCTGTTAATTTTATTATGTGGTGCTATCCCTGTATGAACATTTCGAGGCCAAAGTTTATACCCTGTTGTCAAGGGTGTTTATACCCTGTTGTCAAGGGTGTTTATACCCTGTTGTCAAGGGTGTTTATACCCTGTTGTCAAGGGTGTTTATATGCTTATCTACACCTGCATCATTAATTGTCAGCAAGTATAAGTAAACGGAAAAATATGCTCTAGCATGCTGAACAGCATAAGTCCATGACAAACATCGTAATCTAACAAAGTCTCCTGGGCTTGGCAAGATATGGATGTGTTGCCCCCTGATAAATCAGAAAAAACTTGACACGCTCTTCCTGGACATGGTATCCAATCACCTCTTTCCAACAATGTCCTTTGGCACTGGGAAATGTGGGGCTATAGCTCAGCTGGGAGAGCGCTTGAATGGCATTCAAGAGGTCAGCGGTTCGATCCCGCTTAGCTCCACCAAACAACAAATAATGCCCGTGATTATCATGGTGCTTCAAGTTTCTTTAGGGAGGGCCTTGCCGGTTTTTCCTAGGAGAAAGACTGCCTCTGTTGTCCTGGTTAAGAAACGGCCTTCTTCCGGCAGCAGAGGCTTTTCATTTAAAGCGTTCCATAAATGAAAATTCTTACTATCTGCTTATTATAACGGATTAATATCATTATATATTTTTATTTATGAAACCCTTCGGGATTTAGATTTTACCAAATCTGCTTCGTCATCAGGTGTTTTACGTATTCAATTACAGTAAAACACCTTCTTCCTAGCATCTTTGGAAAACTCCAAATCGCTTTAACTCAGAATTAGTGTTGGCTATGACTGCTTCTAAAAAAAACAAAGAATCAGGACAGGAAGTAATGGAAAAGCCTGTGTCCGACGAGGCCATACTCAAGGTTGCCAAGGAAATTGTCGTCAAGTTTATTGAGATCGGCCGCCTATCTCCATCTAACTTTTCTGAAACGTTTGAGAGCGTCTATAAAGCAATCAGAGAGACTGTACGCTCGTAACCGTTTATATTTTTCTGTGAATCTGCTCCCATCCCTCAATCGCTTCCCCGACCAGGTCAGCCACATTCACATAATGGGTGTCTGCGGCACCGGCATGGGGTCCCTTGCCGGCATGCTGAAAAGTTCAGGGTATGTTGTTAGCGGCTCTGACGAAAATGTCTATCCCCCCATGAGCGATTTTCTGGCATCCTGTAATATTGCAATTAAAAACGGCTATAAGGCTGAAAATTTAACACCACAGCCCGACCTTGTCGTGGTCGGAAATACCATAAAAAAAACAAATCCCGAGGCCCAGGCCCTGGCCCGGCTCGGTATCCCCTATGTCTCCATGCCCCAGGCCCTGGGCCATTATTTTCTGGCAGGCAAAACTTCACTGGTGGTGACCGGTACCCACGGTAAAACAACGACCTCATCCTTACTTGCCACTCTTCTGCACAAGGGGGGCCACACACCGGGATTTATGGTAGGGGGCCTGGTACAGGCCTTTGGCCGTAACTACAATTTAGGAGATAGCCCCTATTTTGTCGTGGAAGGAGATGAATATGACACGGCTTTTTTTGATAAAGGCCCTAAATTTCTGCACTACCAGCCCCATATTGCCATTGTCACCTCCATTGAATTTGACCATGCGGATATCTTTGCTGACCTTGATGCCATCAAGGATTCATTTTCGCGCCTGATGACGATAATGCCGAAAGACGGCTGCATCGTTGCCTGTTATGACAGTCCGGTGGTGCAGGAAATTGTTGCCAAGGCACCATGTCCGGTTCTCAGTTACGGTATGGATGAAGGATCGGACTGGAGCATCAGAAACCTTGACGTTACCCCTGAAGGCACCTTTTTTGATGTTGTACACAAGGGCAGGCTTTTCAGCCCATGCAAAAGCCCTATGCCGGGACAACATAATGCCTTAAATGGACTGGCTGTGATCGCAGTTCTTGACCGTCTCGGCCTTGATAAAAAAGCAATCACCTCCGGACTCAGCAGCTTTGAAGGTGTGTGCCGGCGCCAGGAAGTTCGAGGTGTGGTTAACAGCATAACGGTGATCGATGACTTTGCCCACCACCCGACAGCTGTCCGGGAAACCCTGACTGCACTCAAGCAGGCATACAAAGGTCACCGCCTGGTGGCTGTTTTTGAACCGCGAACCAATTCCAGCAGGCGCCAAATTTTCCAGAAAGATTACGTCTCATCTTTCGATCAGGCCGACCTGGTATTTGTGCGGGAACCTTTACCGCTGCCGGACTTCCCTGCGGACCAACTCTTTTCTTCAAAGCAGCTAGCCTCTGACCTTACGGCACGGAATATAGCTGCCCGCTCATTTGCAGGTACAGATCAGATTCTCGAACACCTGCAGGACACGCTGCTCCCCGGTGACGTGGTCGCTATCCTTTCCAACGGCGGCTTTGACGATATCCACACACGGCTGCTGCACATACTTTCCAGCAGAACAGCTTAAAGTTGAGCAAACTCTTTAAAGACCGGCCTCGTGATCCTGCAAGGGCTTGTGGGTGTACTGGTTGACAGTATCAAGAAGGGTCTCGGGAGATTCCAGAAACTCTCCCGCCGGCTGAGAGGAATTCTGGACCTCTTCACTGAACGTTGTGATACGATTCAGGTGCTTCCAGCGGATCAGGTAGTAATAGATAATACTTGTCAACTCCGTAAAAACAGTCTCTTCAGCATCCGGGTCCCTGTAACTCGATTTTTCCAGTTTCTCCATGCTGATCGTCTGCGTCTCATAAAAACTCTTCATAAACTGCATTTCAGCCGGCAGCCGTATCTCGACCCCGAGCCGCCTAAGCAATTTTTTGAGCCATTTGAGAAAATTTTGTCCTGTTTTAGCCAAAGGATAGGGAATATAGATTTCCCTTGGCGCCTTTACATCAAGGTAGGTTTTAATGGCCTTGATCAGCGCTACCATTTCCACAGGCTCTTTATCTGCAAAATTGTATGTCTGCCCTGAGAATTCATCCCTATTCTCCAGCATGTGGTTGACAAAAAGCGGTACTTTCTTGGTATTTGAGTAAGAATGTCTGACCCCGGGCTTTGTGAGCATAAAGGGCATGGACTGGTCGGCAATGGAAAACAGCAGGCGCTGAAATCCCTGTATTTTATGGTCATGTTTGCCGTAGACAACGGCCAGCCGTAAAATGCTATAATCAAGCCCCTGGGTTTCATGCATGTACTGCAATGTTTTTTCCGTCAACAGCTTTGACTTTGCATAATTGGAAAGCTTGGGACTTAAGGGCTGCAGGTCCTCTTCAGTAAGATTCTCGCCCATTGGCTGTGTGGCTGAGGAGCTGAAATGAATATAGGGTATCTTCTGCTGCATGGCCATTTTGGCCAGCCTGACAGCGCCCAGATAATTTGTTTCAAAGGCAAGCTGGGCATCACTGTCCAGGGGGGCGATGGCACAGTTGACTATAAAGTCCGGCCGATATTTCAGAAAGTAGCTTTTAATATCTTTTGGCTGCCGCAGACTCAACCTTTTACTGTTGGGGCCGAGAACCTCAATGTCTCCTGTTGTCTTATCGTTGAAATAATGCATCAAGGCTCCGCCGATCAGGCCGGAACTGCCGATAATGATTCCGAGTCTCTTGGTGGTGATATCAAGGCGCGAGGAAGTATCCCTGAGGCGCTTGAGCATTGAGTTGTTGCTTTCAGTCGATTCGCCTTCTTCATTAAGAACCTTGTTAAAAAAATCACAGCGCTTGCAGGCCACCTGTTTTCTGGCAAACGACCCCTGCACCGTACCGCCGCAGAATGTACCTGCAACCACCCAGCAGGCCCGGCCGGAATTGATACCGCCATGAACTCTGTCCAACCTCCTTTCCCTGGCAGCGGGACAGACTCCCAGCTGCTTGGTCTTGGCACCCCTTGGGCCCCGGCCGCAATTCATGTATTCCCAGCAATTTTGTTTGGTATAGGCCATATTGAATGAACAACTTATAAATTACTCTTGTCCAGCAATTGCATTACATACCCAGCGATTATTAAATCTGTCTAATAGTAAAACTATAACGCGTTAGAATACATGGATCAAATATTCATTTAAAAATGTACATTTAGATTAAATGAAAAAACTTGTCTCTTTTGATTGACAAAATATTTTTTTGTGATTATTTTCACAAATATAGTAAAAATTATAAACTTTCTGGTTACCATATGGACAAGAAACGCTTAACTCCTTTATATGCAGCAATACTGGGATTGCTCCGCCCTTTGGTCCGGATACTGTTGAGAAACGGCATATCGTACGGTACCTTTGCAGACCTGTCCAAATGGGTCTTTGTCGATGTGGCAGCCAGAGAATTTTCCATTAAAGACCGCAAGCAATCCACTTCCAGGGTTTCAGTGATTACCGGCCTGTCACGGCGTGAGGTCATGCGGGTACGAAAATTACCGAAACCGGACATCAGTGCGAGCATTGAAAAGCATAACCGGGCCGCCCGTGTCATTGCTGCCTGGCGCCGGGAGCATGAATTCCTTGATGCCGACGGTAAGCCTGCACCTCTGTCCATGGAAGGCCAGGGGGCAACATTCAGTGAACTGGTAAAACGTTTCAGCGGTAATGTTCCACCCCGAGCAGTACTTGATGAACTTGTCCACGTCGGAGCTGTGGCACAGGCGGTGGATGGCAGGGTAAGTCTGCTCTCCCGTGCTTATATTCCCAAGGACTATGATTCCCACAAAATCAATATCCTGGGAACAGACGTTAAACACCTGCTTTCAACCATTAACCATAATCTATCCCCTGATCTCACAACCCCTGTCTTTCAGCGAAAAGTCTCCTATGACAACCTGCCCGATGAGATACTGGAAGAGTTCCACAGGCAATTCTCGCAAAAGGCCCAGAAACTTCTTGAGAGTGCTGACACGTGGCTGTCCCAGCATGACCGGGATGTAACGCCTACGGTGAAGGGCACGGGTCGCAATCAGGCTGGATTCGGTATTTTTTTCTTTCAAAATCCTTATTCAGAAGAGGAGAAATAAATAAGATGCGGAACTTTCATCCTAAAAATTTAGTTTTGACTGCGCTTTCTGCCATTCTCCTGATCTCCAGTTACAGTTGCAGTGGTGGTGGGGCGGCGTTAATCGCCGGCGGCGGCATTGACGGCACCGGCATAATAAGCACGGGAATTATCGCTGCATTCGGCTCCATTTTTGTCAACGGTAGTGAGTTTGACACCAGTGTTGCCGTTGTCATTATTGATGGAGAGGAAATAGGCACTGGTGATGAATTTGTCCTGAAGAACCTCGATGTCGGCCGGTTGGTGACCGTAGAGGGTTCGCTCGGCGAAGATGATGAAAGCTTCTTTGCCGAGCGCGTCATTTACAGTGATAATGTTGAAGGCCCGGTGGAGAGCATCATCAGTATCGATGCCAAGACCAGGGAGATTGTCGTGCTGGGCCAGACCGTAATTCTCAACGTTAATACGTCTTTCAAGAATACCGGCTTTGACACCATAGCCCTTGAAGATGTTGTCGAGGTAAGCGGCTTCTACGATGATACGGGAACCATCTGGGCAACATATATAGGCAAGACCGGGGTGCTCACACCAGGACTGGAGGTCGAGGTAACAGGTTACGTGTCTAATCTGCATACCAACCTGAAGACCTTTACGATCAACGACCTGAAAATTGATTATCTGCTTGCCGACATGAGCGGGCTGCCCGGTGATGTGTTGCGTGAGGGGCTGCTGGTGGAAGTTGACGGCAGCCTGGACGAAAGCGGTATAATACTGCTCGCTGCAACAGTTGCAGCTGGCGATGACCTGGATATTGAGAATGCCGACCAGATTGAAATAGCCGGCTTTGTGACCGAGGTAGTTACAACTTCTGAATTCAGGGTTGACAACCAGATTGTGATAATTGATCCGGAAGCTCTCTTTGTTGACGGCTCCCAGGAGGATATTGCACCGGGGGTAAAGCTCGAGGCTGAAGGCAGCCTGGTGGACTCCATCCTCTATGCCTGGGAGATTGAATTCTGGGAACCGGACCAGGTGGAGGTGGAAGACGTGGTAACTGATATTACTTCACTTACCGAATTCACTTTGGGAGACCAGGTTATCCAGACCGATGAGGAAACCGTCTTTGATGGCGGCACCCCGGAAGACATTGAACCGGGTGTGCTGATCGAGATCAAGGGTGTGCCGACAGACCTTGACTACTCAATCATCATTGCCGACAAGGTCTCCTTTGAAGTTGAGTAGCAAGGCAAGCCGGCAGTTTGGCAAATTTAACATAATTTAAAAACGGTACAGACCGTTGCATATATAAAAAAAGCCAAGCACACGACTTTGGCGGGTCAGGGTGCTTGGCTTGGAAAACCAGAGGGCCTTGCGGCGCGCTCAGGTGTGTAAATAATATAAATACATCTGCAGTGTGTCAAGGGGCTCTCCAAACCGAAACGGAGGGCTTTTTTTGTTTAATAAGGGAGGTGATTAAACGTAACACACTGCAATCATACAATTAAAGAGTTTTAAGAATGACACCATTATAGTTCTGACATAATCAAAAAAACTAAGGAGAGAAATTATGAATTTAAAAACCAGGTCATACTCTATGGCATCAATTTCCGGGACCCTGTTTGGAGTGCTTATGTTTTTCGGTTTATTCAGCGGTAGTGTTCTGGCAGAGGATTATGATCTCTGTGGCAACAATGATGAGTTTACCGCTGATTTTCTCATCGAAGACTGTAAATTCAAAACCACCGGCATGAATCCCTATTTCCCCCTGAAGCCAGGTTTACAGAGGGTTCTGGAATTAGAAGAGGAAGAGAGGTCTGTGGAAACCGTTCTCTGTGAGACGAAAACGATCAACCTCAACGGCCGCCGGATAAAAACCAGGGTGCTTGAAGAACGCGCCATGGAATGGGAAGAAGGGGAAGATGGAGAACCCGGAGAATGGGTAACAATCGAGATCTCCCGCAACTGGGTTGCTATTTGCAAATTAACCAACGATGTGTACTACTTTGGAGAAGACTCCATTGACTGCCCTGAGGGCTTTAATGATGACGACACCTGTGATGATCCGGACCCCGCTGGATCATGGGAAGCAGGGAAAGGCGATCCGATTGCGATGCCAGGCATATTGATGCCGGGGACTTTCTTTCTCGGCGCCAAGTACTTCCAGGAGATTGCCCCGCCCGCCGCTGTTGACCGCGGCGAAAATGCGGCTATGGGCCTGGACTGGCCTGAAGAAGGAGATCCGGAGTACACCGACTGTGTCCAGATATTTGACACCAATCCGGCGGAAGGTGGTGATGCCTGTGGTGAAGATGATGCTAAAACATACTGCTACGGCGTTGGGCTGGTCCAGGACCAGGATTTAGCAATGGTCGACTTTGGTTTTGTCGGTTGTGATGACGACGATGATGATAGCGATGATGATGACGATGATAGCGATGCTGAAAAAAGGCGTCGTAGAAATCATGATGATGACTAAAGCCGTCCCAATGGCTTGAGATCATGTCAGCTGGGAGCCGTTCCTTAGTCAGATCGGGACCGGCTTCCTGTTACATAAAAAACCCGTTGCTGAAATACTCGGCAACGGGTTTTTTTGTTTCCAATATCAACAATATATATAAAGAGTGTATTAATCGCTCTTAAACTCACCTACCAGGGCCTGGATGGATGCCTTGGCATCGCCGAAATACATTCTCGTGTTGGGATAGAAAAAGAGGGCGTTCTGGATGCCGGCAAAACCAGGGTTCATGGAGCGTTTGAGCACGATGACCGTCTTGGCCCGGTGCGTTTCAATAATGGGCATGCCGTAAATGGGACTGGATTCATCCTTAAGGGCCGCAGGGTTGACCACGTCGTTGGCGCCGATGACAACGCAGACATCCACGGTATCCATCCTGGGATTGATCTCATCCATTTCAACTAACTGGTCATAAGAGACATTGGCCTCAGCCAGAAGAACATTCATATGGCCGGGCATCCGGCCTGCTACGGGATGAATGGCATAACTGACCTCGGTGCCGTTTTCTTCAAGTAATTCGCCCAACTCCTGCGTCACATGCTGGGCCTGGGCAACTGCCAGGCCGTAACCCGGAACAAAGGCCACCGAATCAGCCGCTTCCAGGATATAGTAGACGTCTTCCGCAGAAGCCGCCCTGATCTCACCCTCCTGCTCTCCGGAACCTGCTGCCTGGGTGGTGGCTCCAAAGCCGGAAAACAAGACATTTGCCAACGATCGGTTCATGGCCTTGCACATGATCTTGGTCAGGATAATACCGCTGGCACCAACCAGGGCACCGGCAACGATGAGAATATTGTTACTGATGACAAAACCTGCAGCACAGGCGGCAATACCGGAATAGCTGTTGAGCAGCGAGATGACAACAGGCATGTCGGCACCGCCGATGGGAATGACCGAGGTAACACCAAAGAGAAGCGCCACCACAACGATTACCAGGAATATTGCATAGCTGGAGGCAGGATTCATGGCAAAAACAACACCGGAAACCAGGGCAGCCAAAAGAATTGCACCATTTACTATGTGTTGACCGCTGAAGATAATGGCCTTGCTCGGAATCTTTTCAGCAAGTTTGCCAAAGGCTACCATGCTTCCCGAAAAAGTAATACCGCCGATAAAGGCTGAAAGAAAAGTCACCAGGGCAATAAAAACAGACAGTTCAGGATGCTGATGATATTCACTCCAGGCCAACAGTAAGCTGGCTATGCCGCCAAACCCGTTAAACAGGGCTACCATTTCTGGCATTGACGTCATCTGCACCCTGTATGCAGCCACCAGTCCGACCACCGTTCCAATAACAACACCGACTACAATCCACTTGTAGTCCAGTCCAGAGTAAAACAGGGTAACCACGATGGCCAGCAGCATGCCCAGGGCGGAAAGCAGATTTCCTTGCCGGGCGGTCGCTGGAGAGCTGAGCATCTTGAGGCCGAAAATGAAAAGGCCGGCCGAGATGACGTAGGCAAAGTTAATGAGAAGTGTGGTCGTGTTCATTTCGCACCCCCATCATCCTTTTTCTTGAACATCTCCAGCATCCTGTTGGTCACGGCATAACCGCCGACAACATTGATTGTGGCAAAGGCCACCGCCAGGGTGCCGAGAATAATCGCAACAGTTGCATTTCCCGCCTTCACTGAAGCCAGGGAACCGATCAGGGTGATACCTGAAATGGCATTTGAGCCGGACATGAGCGGGGTATGTAAAGTTGATGGCACTTTGGAAATAAGCTCAAATCCTAAAAAAATTGCCAATACAAAAACAAAAGTCAGAAATACGGGTTCCATTTGCTCCCTCACTTTTTCATGATACTCTTATACATTTCACTGAACAAATCACCGTCATGCGTGATAAGCGCCCCCTTGATAAGATCGTCTTCAAGTTTCAGATCGAAGACTTTCTCTTCCTTATCCCAGAAATGATCTATAAAATTGCCCAGGTTGGAAGAATACATCTGGCTGGCTGTCAGGGGGACAAATCCTGGCAAATTGGCATAACCGACAACCTTGACAGCCTCGATCTCAACGACCTTGCCCACTTCCGAACCTTCGACATTGCCGCCTGTTTCAACAGCCATATCGACGATAACTGAGCCGGGCTGCATCTGGGCTATCATGGGCCGGTCTACAATGCGTGGGGCAGGGCGCCCGAAAAGCTGGGCAGTGGTGATGACGATATCCGCCTGGGAACAGGCCTTGGCCATGCCGTCCTTCTGTTTCTGGACCTGTTCCGGGGTCAACTGCACCGCATAACCGTCCTTGGTCTGCCCGGTCTCACCCAGGTCGATCTTGACGAATTTAGCGCCCAGCGACTTTACCTGTTCTTCAACTACAGGACGGGTGTCAAAGGCCTCGACCCGGGCCCCGAGACGCCGCGCAGTGGCAATAGCCTGCAGACCGGCAACCCCGACACCGATAATGAAAACACGGGCAGGTTTAATCGTCCCTGCCGGCGTGGTCATCATGGGCAGGATCTTGTCCAGCTGTTCGGCCCCTATAACGACCGCCATGTACCCGCCCAGGTTAGCCTGCGAGCTTAAAACATCCATTTTCTGGGCCACTGTGGAACGCGGCAGCATTTCAAGGCTGACACAGCTGATGGAGCATTCCTGCATTTTCTCAACCAGCTCCAGTTCATTAAACGGATCAAGATAGCTGATATGGATGCAGCCTTTCTGCATCAGCCCAACTTCTTCAATGGGCGGCTTGCGCAGTCGCAGGACAATATCAGCAGACTGAAGCAGCCCTTTCCTGTCAGGGTTGACCTTTGCCCCCACTTTCTCGTAATCAGCATCCCCGTAACGGCAGGTTGCACCCAGCCCGGCTTCAATCTCCACCTCGGCCCCGAGCTTTACGAGCTTGTCAACTGTCGGCGGAATAAGCGGAATACGCATCTCGCCCTCGAAAGTTTCTTTCATTACAGCAATTTTCATAATGGCCCCTCTCTTTAACAAAGATGGCGTTACAAATCCATCGGGTCAAATACAAAAAAATAAATATAGGGTGAAACTTAGAATAAGTTCACCCAATAACGCATGGCGAAATGCCATGAAATAACAACACTATGAAAGCTTCAATACACTTCAGGATTGAGCCAAATACCATATTTACTGGAAAATTGCACTCCCTTTTCTTTGATGCTTCCAGAAAAAGTCAGAGGGCGACTGCCCTGTATATTTTACCAGTCGAGACGAAGGGGAGGCAAAGTATGCGGAATTTACGACGCCATCTACCTTAGAAGTTGAACCTGATGCCGGCAAGAATGCGGTGGCAGCCATATTCATAATCCAGGCTTTTGCCGTCATCCGTATTAAAGTCCGGGTCCAGTGTGGCCAAGTAACGGTAGCCTATATCATAGGTTATACGTTGGTTAAGCTGCCAACCGATACCGGCGCCGACCTGAAATGCCAGCTGGCTGTCATCATCATCCGCCAGGGGCTGATCCACAATAATGGCGTTGTCGAGCTCTATCTTTGCCCAACCCGCTCCCAGGAGCGCATAGAGGATAACACCTGAGGACATACGATGCTCCCCTATTGAGTTAACCATAATACCCGTCCGTTTAACAGAACCATCGGCCCTGACTTTTCCCTCTAAAAAATCAGCCTCGTCAAGGTCGTTTTCAGCATAGCTAAGCTCAAGCTCCACCCTGCCCCGTCCTATTTTGGGATACCTGTCTCCCAGATTATAACCCAGAGTTATACTGCCATCAAAACCAAGGTCATAATCTATGTTATAGCTTCCCTCAGAATCCTTTGCCTTTGCTTCATCAGGAACAGCCAGGCCGCCATGCAGGCCGAGATAGAAATTTCCGGCAGCCATAATAGGCTTAACGGAAATAAACAAAAAAGCCAAAAGAACCGCGTATTGGATTATTCTTTTCATAACTTTCCTCTTAATTGCTTTTCGTTGTTGACTTACAAATTCAGCTAATCAACGATAATATCGGTTTGTCCGGTTACGCCATCAAAACTTGCCTCAATAAAAGTGGTGCCCCTGGCAGTACTGGCAAACAGCCCCCTACTCCCGGGTGTATTGCTGATGGTGCCCACCGAATTATCAGTTGTCCGCCAGCTTGCCAGCTCGGTAACATCCTGCTCACTGCGATCAGAAAAGGTCCCGGTGGCTGTAAACTGCTGCTTTTCGCCTTCCACGATCCTGCTCTCTTCAGGAGTTATAACGATAGACCTGATAACCGCATCGGTAACGGTCAGTTCAGCAGTGTCCTCAATGGTCCCTCCTGCCGTTTCAAATGTTGCACTGATGTCCATTGTACCGGGCGCCACACCTGTAGCCAAACCATCTGTATCCACTACCGCGATTCCCCCATCAGCAGACTGCCAGTCCACCAGATCCGTTACATCCTGAGTCGAGCCATCGGAGGATTCACCGTCTGCTGTAAACTGCACCGTAGTGCCCTTGGCTATCGTTGCCTGTTCAGGGATAATGGTGATAGAGGTCAGGGCAGCAGCGTTTACCAGCAGCTCTGCATTGCCTTCAAGTCCCTGCCATGCAGCGCTGATTGTGGTTGTACCGAGCGCAACGGCAGTGGCCAGCCCTGCTGCAGCTTCTATGGTTGCCACTGCGGTATCTGATGATTCCCAGGTTGTCAGGCCTGTTATATCCTGGGTGGAGCTGTCTGAAAAAGTTCCGGTTGCTTCATATTGCAGGGTAATCCCTGCCTGCAACTCTGCGTCCTGGGGCATTATTGTAATTCCGGCCAGCAGGGCTTCCGTTACAACCACAGGTCCGCTGCCTGCAAGATCACCCTGCATCGCAGTTACTGAAGTTTCTCCCGCCGCAAGTGCGTTTACCAGGCCTTCCGTGCCGGTAGCGATACTTACAGAGGCGATGTCATCGTTTCCAATGCTCCAGGACACTTCGTCTGTAATATCCCGGGTAAATGCTCCGGAAAAATCACCTATGGCCCTGTACTGGTTTACGGTCCCAACCGCCATGGATTCATAGGTCCCGCTTACCTCAATGGACGTGAGCGGCACAAAGGTATTATGCCGTGTCGGGTCATCGTTCGAGCAGCCCGACGCCAGGAGCAGCAGGCAGGATAGTAAAATTATACGAAACCCCATTGCAATTCCTCCCCTGATTAAAATCATGTGCAGCAAAATAGCACGGTGCATTATGTCCTGCAAGCTTCGATTTTCTAAAATCACGTATTTTAAAAAAACACGCAATTGCGAAACATTTCTCAGTAAACCGGGAAAACCGGTTTGCATATTAGGCCAGAAAACTTTATAATCTCATGATTATACTATTAATGACATTCTGTAAAATTAAGCATGGAGGTTCCATGAAAAAAGCAATCAACCCGTTGTTCGTAGCTGTTATAAGTTTGTTTTTGTTCTCTGGTCAGGCAGAGGCATATGTTCAAGGCAATGGTTTTCTATGTGTCAATGACGGCAATGATGCTGGTGCCCGAGGTGTTGATCTCCAGACTGCACTTGACGACGTTTCAGATACTTTAAACGAAATACGGCTTATCCAGGAGATTTACAGCATTGCAAATGATCCGTCCGGCCATTTCAATATTACTGCAGACCACTCCCTGACCATCAGCGGCGGCTGGAATAGCGACTGTTCGTCCCGGACAGACAATAAGGACCTCACCATTCTGCTGGGGGGCCCGCTCCAGGAATTGGTCGGCGGCGGGGTCCTCTCGGTTAGAATCGTGGGTAATCAAGATCCCGCCACTGTTGCAATTTCAAACCTGACAATGCGAAACGGCGAAACAGACGAAAGCGGCGGTTCCTTCTATTTCTTTTACGATAATGGGAACCAGACAAGCTCGGGCAGCCTCAGTATCAGCAATGTTACAATTGAATCAAACTCCGCACGTACTTTGGGGTCCGGTATTGCAATTTGGAACGAAGGCTCTTCACACAGGCTCGATGTGGATATATCCGATTGTATAATCAGGGATAACACGGTGCCGGTTAATTCAGGCGGAGGGCCTGCCGGTATATACATTAACGATATTTTTTCCGGAATTGGCGTCGATGTCTCTATTGCCAGGTGCCAGATAACTGATAATATGGCCGATGGAGGCGGTGGCGGGGTGCATCTCGATGTCAAAGAGGGAGATGCCACGCTGGTAAACAACGTTATTGCCCGAAACACCACTCTGGATGACACCGGCGGTGGCCTTTATTTTTATAATGAATTTGGGGGGAGTCTGACACTTACAAACAATACCATCACGGAAAATGAAGGCGGCGGGCTTTACCTTGAGTTATTGACCGACTCGTCCCGAATCGATATCTACAACAATATCATACTCAATAACTCCATTTTCGACACTTCCGTTGACAACGATGGCTTAGATATTTATATCGATGATCCCGACGGTAATGAAGTTGCTATAAAAAATAATGATTTCAACACCAGCGTGCCGGAGGGTTTTTATATATCAAACGATGCTGCTCTCAGCCTGGAGAATAATCTGGACAATGAAGATCCTCTATTTGCCGATGCGGCCAGCAACGATTTTCATCTGACATCCCTTTCCCCGGTTATCGACATGGGAGACAACGCAGCACCTGCCGTTCCTTCCGACGATCTGGATGGTCTCACCAGGCCGGTTAACGGCACGGTGGACATGGGCGCCTATGAATACCAGGGGGCTGCTTCCACAACCACAACTGTTCCCGGTGCAACCACTACGACAACAACCCTGCCTCCTACAACAACGACAACGGGACCTGCGACAACAACAACGTCCACGACCGTACCTGCAACAACCACTACGACAACGGTGCCCGCCACTACGACAACCACCCTGGCAGGAGGATCAAGCACCACGACAACCCTGCCGGCAACCAGCACCACAACGACTACCCCTTCTACGACGACAACATCAACCAGCAGCACAACGCTGCCGGGCTCCACCACCACGACAACGGTGCCCGGTAAAAAAAGCAACAGCAGCAGCAAACTCTGCTTTATCGCCACCGCAGCATATGGCAGCTACATGGCAGACGACGTTGTTGCACTGCGCAATTTCAGAGATGAGCATCTTCTGACCAACACCGCCGGCCGCGCCTTTGTGGAATTCTACTATGCCCATTCACCTCCCATAGCAGACTACATTGCCGCCCACGATACCCTGCGGCTGCTCACCAGGATTTCCCTTACTCCCCTTGTATTTACGGCAAAGAATCCTCTGTCAGCCGGCTTTATGGTCTTACTGCTTGGAATTTTCCTTGTGGGTGGTGTGTTGAGAAAAACGGAAGAATAGCCACTGAAATAAATTAGAACAGCAGATCGTATCTTTGCAAAAGGCAGGGTTTTTAAGCCCTGCCTTTTGTTATGTATCACCGTGTTAATTATTAAGCGTTTGAACATACTTCTTAAGCGAACGCATGGGTGCTTTGCGGCCATCCATTTTCTCACCTTCCATGTTTCCCACAAGGCAGTTATTGATCAGCTTGGTGAGCTTCTTTTTTTCCCCAGCATTTTCCAGGCCCTTGCCCCCTTTATGGCAGCTGTTGCAGGATGAACCGTTTGCTGAACCGCTGAGCTTGGGATCATTGAACATCTCCTTACCTGTTTCAGTTGAACTTTTCTCGGCTCCAAAAGCGCTTCCACCTATTAAAAACAGGGCACAGACTGCTGCCAACACAATATGCTTTTTCATTGTTTCCTCCTTTAGTTTTTGTACAACAATTCAGAACAATCACGTACCGCGGTATTTTTCCGGAAGCTTATTTATGGCAGTATCAGGGCCGGGAATCAACACCAATAAATAAGCAGTAAAATACTGGATAAAATCTATTATTTTATGTGGCTCTAAATTATTTTCATGTTGTCATCTCGAACGGCCACAGGCCGGAGAGATCTTAAAGATTTCTCACATTCGTTCGAAATGACATCTTCAGGTTTTATATGATATCTGGCCGTTAAATATGAAACTGTAAATGAGTCGTACTTTTTTTTGTAACTACAACATTATTTACCGAAGCGACTTGTCAAATTGGTACATTGTGCAACCTACACAGCCAATTACCGGTACCTGAGAATTGTTAAGAGCCACTTTATTTTATTGTTATAAGTGTCATTGCATGCATGCATATTGGAGAGAGTTCCAGCGCTGGAAGGACAATCATTTAAAACCTGTATGCACAAAACAATAGGCCACTTTTATCGATATTTCTAGGAGTTACGGAAAATTGACAGGACAAAAATCCATACTTATTTTTTAATTATAAGAAGGCAGTAGTATTTTGCTGCAAGGCTTCATCCATTCACATAGGTTTGTGGATGAAATGAAGTATTTACATAGAAGTTGGAAGGAGGTGATCGTATGAACATTGTACCATGGAAACCGTTTGATGAGTTGACTACCCTGCGGCGGGATTTAGACACCATATGGGACCGGTTTTTCCCGGAAACGCCTTTTCATGAAAGGTTTACTACCCATGAATGGCTGCCGTCCATCGACCTGAAAGAAACCGGGGACAGGCTGGTGGTCAAAGCTGAACTGCCGGGCCTGGCAGCAAATGATGTTGAGCTTACCCTTACCGAAGACATTCTCACCATCAGGGGCGAGAAAAGGGAAGAGAAGAAAGAAAAGGATGAGCATCATTACTTTGTGGAACGGTTTGCTGGAACCTTTGAACGGCGCATCAAGCTGCCGGCGCTTGTCAAGACCGATGCAATTGATGCGACCTTTGACAAGGGGGTCCTGACCGTCAATCTGCCGAAATCCGAGGAGGCGCGAACAAAAGAAATAAAGATCAAGGTGCACTGACATAAGAACTGCTTCACAGCAGCGCTATAAAAAAAGGGCAGCCAGATTGGCCGCCCTTTTTATCACTTGTCTCATAATACAGGCTCTGAGATTTTAATTATTATAAGCTATCGCACATTGGCAGTGTCACTACCTCCCTCGCTGGATACAACTTCAACCGTTGAATGATACCCCACACTGTAGATGGTTTTCTCCCAGCGGTCATCCCTGGAATCCCAGGACATGGAGTAGTTGTCTCCACCGTAGATTATGGTCATGCTGTCAACATGGCCCATGGAACTTCCCGCATAAACGGTCAGTCTGTTGCGTCTGCTGCTGTGGTCGGCATAGGTTATCTCCACCGTGTCAACATTACCAGGTGTACCGCCGCCGCTGGGTCCGAAGGTGGGCACGGTCCACTCATCATTTGTGGTGAAGAAATCAAAGATTGTCACCCAGCTGAATGAGATGGCCGGATCACGGTAGTCTCTTTCCCTATCCTCGCAATTGTCGTTCCTTTCGTTATGTTCACCGCCGCCGCCGAACTCGGAGCTGAAGAGGTTAAAGGAACCCTGACCCGGACCACCTGAAAAACAGTCGCGGGGCCGTTGAGTCGGCTTGGCATGGTACGGAGCCGGCGTATGACAGGCAAAACAGGCGCCGAAATCATGGATCGGACCGCCTTTGTTATGCTTGCTAGGGCCATGACACTCGCGGCAGGCCAGCTGGCCGACCGGGGCATTCGGATCAACATCCAGCCTCGGGTCACTATGGCAGAAAGTACAGTCGCCTGCCTGGGACTCAGGGGTATTATGATGGGAATTCGTCCCATGACAGTCGTAGCAGTACACCATGGTGCCGCCCTTGCCCGTATTGATCGCACTGACCACATCAGGATCAGTGGAGTCATGACAGGTAGCACAGGATAACGCAGGGTTATCCAGATGTTCATCAATCACGTTAGGTTCATGACAGGTGTTACAGCCTGCAGACGGTGTGCTTGCCTTATCATGGGCTGCCACATGGTCACTTGCATCCGGGCCGTGGCAATCCTCACAGGTTTGGTACGTACCTGCCTTGCCAGCGGCTATCTCGTCTGAGTAGACCGGGTTGTCATGGCAGGCACCACAGGTCAGGTTCTGGTATGTTATGTGTTCGGTCACCACGTTAGCACTGTGGCAATCCGTGCAGTTAAAACCGCCGGCTGGTCCGGCATTATCATGGGCCCCGGTATGATCCGTCGTACCGTGACAGTCTGAACAGGTCACTGATCCGTTGGCACCGGCAATGGTGGCAACAACATCGGGATCAGCGGACTCATGGCAATGCGTGCAGTCAAGGCCCTGGTTGTTCAGATGTTCGGTCACCACGTTGGGGCTGTGGCAGTCCGCGCAGCTTGTCTGGTCCACATTGGTTTGTGCATGCAGGGACAGATGGTCTGCGGTCATGTGGCACTCCAGACAGGATACTTCAAAGCCGTTCCTGCCCCTGTCAATGGCACTGACCACATTCGGATCCATGCTGTCATGGCATGTGGCACAGGACAACTGCGGATTGTCCAGATGCTCGTCCACCACATTGGCATCGTGGCAGGCATCGCAGCTGGTCTGGGGCAGCACGGTCATGTCGTGGTCCGCTGCATGGCCCCCGGCACCGTGGCAGTTGAAGCAGTCCACATCATTGCCTGAACGGGCCCAGCTGATGGTATCCTGCACGGTCTTGACGCGGCTCAGATGGCAGCCGATACAGTCATTGTTATGGGTGACGCTGACCACGGTACCAACCGTATGGCAATCGCCGCAGTTGCCCACTGCATTGATCCGACTGTGCGGATAGGGCGGAAAGTCGTCGGCCGGATCAAAGGCCGGCACATCCATGGCATCGCCGTTAAAGACAATCGGGAACCAGTAGAAGCTGACAGCCGGACTCCACCAGTCACTGCGGCTGACCGGGGCACAGTACTGGTCGGCAAGATCCTCATACTGAGTACCACCCCAGAAGCTATTCTGGTACTGCAGATCCCGGGCAAAGAGATTAAAGCTGCCCTTGCCGGGTGCAAGACTCGGATCAAATCCCGGATAGTTTTCCATGGTCTTCCAGCATTCAGGGGTCTGGGTCGGCTTGGCATGGTAGGGTACCGGGGCATGACAGGCAAAGCAGGCGCCGAAGTCATCGATCTTCCGCGCATTGGCATCCGGATCAGTATTAAATCTATGATTCTGGATAACTGCCGTCACGTACCCCTGGCCGTCCACATGGCACTCACGGCAGGCCAGTTGCTGCGGAACGTTCTCCAGCGGTCTCGGGTCAATATGGCAGACGTGGCACATACCGGTCCTGGCCGTGTCATTGTTATGGTGATCCGGGTCCAAATGGCAGCTGGTGCAGGTAACGGTTATCTGGTCAGCTGCACCCTGGTCGATGATACCCTGGTAGGTCGGGTTATGACAGATGTCGCATTCCCGGTTCCTGACAGAGACATGCTCGACAAAAACATTGGGATCATGGCAGTCTTCACAGATGGGCTCCGGCACTGCCGTATCTTGGTGATCCATCAAGTGGTCGCCATGACAGTTCATACAATCGAGCATATTCACAACACCGTCGTTGATATAACCCTGGGTCGTGGGATCGGAACTGTTGTGACAGGTGGCGCACGAACCAGCACCGTTTCTCAGCGTATCATGGGTCGCTGCAATACCCGCCTCGGTACCGTCAAGTGCAGCATGACAAACGGCGCAGCCCGCAGTTTGACTGATGGTATGGTTAGCGGCAAAATCATGGGGCGTATGACAGGAGGAGCACTGGAGCGCATTGGCAACTCCGTCATTGATAAAACCCTGGGTCGTGGCATCAGCG
>CAMYKS010000026.1 GCA_947259115.1 uncultured Desulfobulbaceae bacterium
TTTTCAAGCTACATAATTTGTAATGATAATTTTTCATTTTAGCATGCTGCTCATCTTCAGACAATATAATATTGAATTGGCGAAAGTCCAAGAGCCGGCAGAGCAGAATTTACACTATACAGTTTATTGATTGTGCTCCACAGAAAAGTAACTGTCAGCAGGAGGTGCGACGGAGATAACGGGAATTAGGCCGTATCAGGAAAAACGTTACTTGTTTTTTTGTTTTGCAGCTTCAACGGGAAGGGCATTCTTTTTTAACCACAGCAGCGGATCCTCAGGCTTCGAGCCCTTGCGTATTTCAAAGTGCAGACTTTCGCCGAACAAGGGGTCTCCTTCACCGGACATGCCGATAATTTCACCCGATGCAACCTTTGAACCTTCCTTTTTGTAAAAATCAGCCGCCCTGGATATGAGTGTAAAGTACTGTTGTCCGTGGTCGATGATCATGAGGTTGCCATAACCGCGCAGATACCCGGAATGAATGATCTTGCCATCATAGATTGCCTTGATTTCCACGCCTTTTTTTACCCTGATATCAATGCCGCTTGCCATGGTGGATGAATCAAATTTGCCTTTGATTTTTTGCCCGAAGCGCGTGATGACAGTGCCCTTTACAGGGGGATTGAGTAACCCTTTCTGGGCTGGGAAGCCTTTTTGGGCAACTGGTGCTTTTTTCTTCGGAAGTTTCTTCTTTTCAGTTTCAATTTTGCCAGGCGGTAATGCTGCAACTTTTTGAGGTTCAGCAGCTTTCTGCAGTTTTTGCAGGGTGGCGGCAAGATCTGCAGCTGCTTCTTCTATTTCTGATACAGCCTGTTCATAGAGATGCTGTTCTGTGTTTACCTGTTTGAGCAGAAAGCTTTTTTCCTCCCGAATCAGGGATAATTTCATTTCATTTTCTTTTACCTCGTCAGCCAATTTCATGAGGCGCAAATTTTCCCGGGCATGCTCCTCCCTGGCGCGATTAGATTCCTTGAGCTGGGCCAGATATTTTTGGATAATAGCATGGTCACGTTGCACCATAAGGCCAAAATATTCCTGGAAGTCAAGGAGTTCCGGGAGAGACTCGGAAGAAAATACGACATTCATCAAGCCGATGGATCCCAAGCGGTAATAGCCTGCCAGCCTGTTTTTGACATGCACCTGATGCGCCCTTTTTTCAGCAAGGACCTGATTTAAATACTCCTGTTTATCAGAGAGAAGAAATTCCTGCTCCTCGGATTCCCTGCGCAGGGTGGCAAGCATATTTTTCTGCACCTGCAGTTCCTTTTCGATTGTTTCCAATTCTCCCAGTAAGGAGCGCTCCTTTTTTTTTGAACCGAGGATTTTTATTTTATGGTCAATTATACCTTCCTGCAGTTTTCTGATTCTGGTGTTTTTTTCTATAATTTTCTGTTGCTGCTTTTTTGTGAGCTTATTGGGGGATGATTTTTTCAGATTATCCGGTAATGCCGGTTCCTGGGCAAATGCAGTAGAGGCGTTTATACCTGTACCAGGGGAATGTCTGGCTACTAGCGGGCAGGCGGTAATTACAGAAAACAGTAAAACCTGCACCAGTTTCATGGAATATCTCGTGAATATATGGCGAAGGATTTTCATGTCAAATACGCATGAATTTTCGCAGGGACGAAAAACCGCCTCCAATGCAGAGAATGATGCTGACAGCTATAATTATGCCGATTATCGTTGGAGAGAAAAAGGTGAAATCAACTAACTGCAGAATTCCGGGTCCGCTGAAGCGCAACTTGATCCAGCGGTACAAAAAGAAAAGAGCAGCTAAGCCGAGTGAAGATCCCAATACGCCCTGCAGAAAACCTTCAATGAGAAACGGGGTGCGGATATAGTTGTTGGTAGCCCCCAATAGCCGCAGTATTTCCAGTTCAGCCTGTCTGGCAACCACTGCCAAACGAATGGTATAGGCAACCATAAAGGTAGTGGTCATGATGAGGAGAAAACCGCTTAAGAGCACGATTATCTGCAAAAGTTTTGTGAAGTAGTTGAAGCGTTCAACCCACTCCTGGCCATACTGAACCTTGATGGCCCCGGGCAGGGTGGAAAGGTATTCTGAAAATCGTTGTATATGGGCCAGGGTGGCAAGATTTTTTTTGGGGTAGACCTCAATTGAAGGCGGCAGGAATGAAGGGTCCAGGTCATCAAGCACCTCAACATTATCTCCCAGTTGCTTGGCAAGGCGGTTGAAAGCATCATCCCTTGAGGTGAAACGAATCTCTTCAACCGGACTGAAATTGGTAATTTTACGCACCAGCTGCGCCTGCATTTCCAGGACAGGTTCCTCTTCAAGATATATGGTAAGCCGCAGGTCATCTCCAAGTTTTTCACCGGTTTTGATCATGTTTGTATAGATCAAAAAGAAAAAGGAAAAGATCAGAACAGACAGACTTACGGTCACGAGGGTCATGAACTGGGTGGGCCAGGTCTTCTGCAGGTTGCGAGATGTCTGCACGACAATGGTGCTGAAAAATTTCATGGCATACTGTTCATCGTTGTGATTGTTCTTTCCTCATGCAGCAAAAAGCGGCCGCTGTGCAACTCGAGCACGCGATAACTGGACCCCCTGTATATTTCCGCATCGTGTGTTGCTATTATAATGGTTGTGCCTGATTTATTGCACTCCTCAAACAATTCCATGACAAGTTTTGTGGTTTTTGAATCCAGGTTGCCGGTTGGTTCGTCAGCCAGAATAAGTGTTGGCGAGTTGGCCACCGCTCTGGCAATGGCAACACGCTGCTGTTCTCCCCGGGAGAGTCTTCCGGCCAGGGCATCGTGCTTGTGTTCAAGGCGGAGTTTTTTGAGCAGCTCGATGACTCTTTTCTTTATAGTCCTGATGTTGTGGTAGGCCACCTCCATGGCCATGGAAATATTCTGGGCCACAGTTCTATCAGCCAGAAGCTTGAAATCCTGGTAAGCCATACCGATCTGCAGCCGGAGCCTGGGTATTTCCTTGCCCTTTATGCGGTTGAGATCCTTGCCGGCCACTTCGACCAAGCCCTTGTCAGGATGTTCAATACCGCATATCAGTTTTAAAAGGGTTGTCTTGCCGGCACCGCTCATGCCTGTCAGAAAAAGCATCTCACCGTAAGGTATGGACAGTGTTATATCCTCAAGTGCCACGACATCGGGAGGATATATTTTAGTGGCCCTGACGATTTCGACTATTGATTTATTGGCTGGTTGTATATCCATGAAGCAAAAAGGGTGAGACCGGAATTAGCACTGGATGAGATAAATGAAGTTTTTCATACTGTTTTATTGTAAAAGGAGAATCCTATTAACTTCCAGTACGTTATAACAGATATAAAAAGGAACAGCGAGTTAATTTCCTGAAGCGTGAAGTCTGCGCTTATCCGGGGTCGGAGTTTATACCCTGCAAAAGTATTAATCTGCTGATTTCCATTACCCCTAACAACAGGGTTCTCTTTAGGTTACATACCCTTAACAACAGGGTATAAACCCCCTCGGAGTCTTCCTTCGGTCGCTTACCTGAGGGGTATAAACAGGTGAATAAAAAAATATATCCTTATCTAAGGAGATTTCCCAGGGTTGCATTGCCCTTGGCAAGCAACCCTGGGAAAATCCAATCAATTTCTCTATAACGATTATAAAATTCTGTCAAGCCCAATCAATAGTCTCATTTAATGATTTTTGAAAAAATTTCATAGGCTTGCTGCATGACAGCTGATTCTTCTGCCAGGGCAAGGTATGATTTGCCGCTGAGCTCCTGCTGGATCAGTTGGTCACTGCTTGACAGAACTCCTGCCAGGG
Organism: uncultured Desulfobulbaceae bacterium; assembly: GCA_947259115.1. Taxonomy (GTDB): domain Bacteria; phylum Desulfobacterota; class Desulfobulbia; order Desulfobulbales; family BM004; genus BM004. Next base: position 3,781 of record CAMYKS010000026.1, read on the forward strand.
GAAGATCCGTGCTCTCTGTGGTTTCCTTTATCTTGGCATACAGTGCATCAGGCAGAGGGTCCGGTGTGCGGTTGACAATAAGATGCTTTTCCTTAATTTCAATTTTCAACGGCTTGCTGAGTTCGGAAATTCTTTTAGCCGTCATAATTCCACGGGCTGAAGGGTCGGAAATCACCAGCAGGATATCTATGGAGCGCAGGTTCATTCTGCTTAAATGCTCCATACCTGCTTCATTGTCCACCAGGATATAACTGTAGTTATCGGCCAGTTTGTCCATGGTCATGGCAAGGTGCTGGTTGGCAGCACAGTAGCAGCCTGGGCCGTCGGGCTGCCCCATAACCAGAAGATCGAAGCCTTTGGCTTCAACCAGGGCCTGGTGAACCTTCATTTCCATAAACTGGTCCCTGGTTATATGGGCCGGAATATCACCCTTCAGATCCCTCCGTATTTCACCGAGTGTGATATCAACATCCATGTCCAAAAGTTCGTTCAAGTTGGCATTGGCATCAGCATCCACTGCCAGAATAGGGGTGAGATTATTATGCAGCATATAGTTAATGAGCAGGGCGGAAATTGTTGTTTTGCCGGTGCCGCCTTTCCCTGCCATGGCAATTACTTTAGGCATTTGTTCCTCTTAAGTGTAAAGGTTGAATAGTAAAGTATTCATCTGCAGTATTGACAGCGTACTGCAAACAATTATCAAATCATGGCCTTTCATTACTGTTGAGGTAGATTATATTAATGCATAGTATGGTTGTCAAACAGATAGACGGGATTATGCAAGAGCATTTCACGCATGAGATGATATATGATTGAACCAGTGGCTGCAATCTATTTGGCAAAATTCCTATGGTATAATTTACGGGAACTTTACCCTTGCAACTTGTATATTACCTGGTATTTTAGCGGCAACACTTCATAAAATCCTTTCGTTGTCTATACATGAACTGAAAATCTTCTGCAGTCAGAGAATAGATTCTGATAGTATTTTACATTTTGTCAAATAGTGGAAATTTTGAAAAATTGAATTGAAAAAAGGAGTAACAAAAATGGACTACCGGGCAACTCTCAATCTGCCCCAGACAAATTTCAAGATGAAGGCAAATCTTTCCCAGAAGGAACCCGAGTTTCTGAAACTATGGGAAAAAGAAGGTCTTTATGAACAGATACAGGCTGAGACAAAAAACAAACCGCTTTACATTCTTCATGATGGGCCGCCTTATGCAAACGGCCACATTCATCTTGGCACCGCTTTTAACAAGGTGCTCAAGGACATTATCCTCAAATCAAAACGCATGGCAGGTTTCCACTGCCCCTATGTTCCCGGCTGGGATTGCCATGGTCTTCCCATCGAGCATAATGTTGACAAGGAACTGGGGGCCAAGAAAAAGGAGATCCCCATCCTGTCTGTCCGGGCTGCCTGCAGAAAATATGCTGAAAAATGGATAAAAATTCAGAAGAAAGAGTTCAAGCGCCTCGGTGTTCTGGGGGACTGGGACAATCCATACCTGACAATCAATTATGGTTACGAGGCGTCCATTGCCAGAGAATTTAACAGGTTCTTGCTTTCTGATGGTGTGATCAGGAGCAAGAAGCCGGTATATTGGTGCTCGTCATGCCGCACGGCACTGGCCGAGGCGGAAGTGGAATATCATGACCACGGTTCCCCTTCAATCTATGTAAAGTTTCCACTGTTGGATGACCTGGGGCAGATCGTGCCGGAATTAACCGCAGAAAAACGTGGCAATCGAAAAGTCTATGCCCTGATCTGGACAACCACTCCCTGGACCCTGCCGGCCAACCTGGCCGTAGCCTTTCATCCGGATTATAAATATGGCGCCGTTGCAGTCGGTGATGAGATCTGGATTATGGCTGAGGATCTCATTGAACAGGCATTTACCGAGTTTGGTGAGGATGCGGCCGGCAAGGAGCATGAACTGCTAGCCACCTTTTCAGCCAGGGATATTGAAGGCAGGAAATGCAAACATCCTTTTATGGAGCGGGAATCGGTAATCATTCTGGCAAACTATGTGACGCTCGAAACCGGAACCGGCATAGTGCATACCGCCCCCGGTCATGGCCGGGAAGACTATATGAGCGGCCTGCAGTACAATTTGCCCATACTTTCTCCAGTTGACAGCGAGGGTATGTTTACAGACGAGGCCGGGCCATATGCCGGGATGTTCATATATGATGCCAACAGGCGTATCAATAATGATTTGCAGGAACAGGGCTTCCTGGTCAAAGAAAATGCAATTTCACACAGCTATCCCCATTGCTGGCGCTGCAAGAAACCGGTTATTTTCCGGGCCACGGAACAGTGGTTTATTTCCATGGATACAAACAATCTGCGGGAAAAGGCCCTGCAGACGATAAAGAATGTTGCCTGGACGCCGCGGTGGGGCATGGAGCGCATCTACGGCATGGTGGAAATGAGGCCTGACTGGTGTCTTTCACGGCAACGCAGCTGGGGGGTGCCGCTTACCGTACTTACCTGTGAAGGATGCGGTGAAGTTCTCAAGGATGAAACCGTGGCGGAGAGAATTGTCTCAATTTTTGCTGCGGAAGGGGCAGATGCCTGGTTCAAACATGATGCGTCCCACTTCATTGGGGAGAATTGCAGCTGTGAGAATTGCGGCGGCACATCTTTTGTAAAGGAAAAAGATATCCTTGACGTCTGGTTTGATTCAGGAGTCAGTTATGCCGCAGTTCTGGAAGGGAGAGATGAACTCAGGGCCCCTGCAGATCTTTACCTGGAAGGCAGTGATCAGCATCGCGGCTGGTTTCAGAGTTCGCTGCTGGCTTCGGTTGGCACCCGCGGCATTCCGCCCTACAAAGGTGTACTGACCCATGGTTTTGTGGTCGATGGCCAGGGAAAGAAAATGTCCAAAAGTGTCGGCAACGTCATCGCCCCTGAAGAGGTCATAAAAAAATACGGCGCTGAAATTTTGCGACTCTGGGTTTCCAGTGAGGACTACCGCGATGATATCAAGGTTTCCGATGAAATTTTAAAGCAGCTTTCCGATGCCTATCGCAAGATACGTAATACCATCCGCTTTATCCTGGGAAATCTGTATGACTTCACGCCGGCTGCTGACAGCGTCGATTATAAGGATTTGAGTGAGCTTGATCGCTGGGCTCTCCACCAGTTCGAGCTCTTTAAGCGCAGGGCAATAAAGGCCTATGAGGAATTTGACTTCCATGTGGTTTTTCATGGACTGCACCAGTTCTGCGGCGTCACCATGAGCGCTTTTTACCTCGATATAATCAAAGACCGTCTATATGCGACCCTGCCGGCGTCAAAAGAAAGAAAGGCAGCGCAGACCGTGTTGCATGATATCCTTTCCGGGTTATTATGCCTCATGGCACCGGTGATGAGTTTCACCGCTGCAGAAGCATGGGAATATCTGCCTCCGGCGGGCGGCAAAGAGAAGCGCGGCGACAATATATTCCTGCAGGAGTTTCCCGAACTGCTTGATGAGGCAATTGATCCTGAGCTGGACGAAAAATGGAAGAGGCTTCTGGAGGTACGGTCGGAGATAACCAAGGCCCTGGAAGGGGCCAGGAGGGATAAGATCATCGGTCATCCCCTGGAAGCCCGGGTCATGGTGAAGGCAACAGGTACACTGGCTGAATTTCTCGCAGACAAATGGGAAACACTGAAAATGATCTCCATTGTCTCAGAGCTGACTCAAACAGATGTTCTGATTGGGGAAACCTATGTCAGTGAGGATCTGCCGGAATTGCATGTTGCAGTCCAGCCTTCTGCAGGAGGAAAATGTGAAAGATGCTGGCAGCGCTCTGCGACGGTGGGCGATGATGCCGGCCACCCGGAACTGTGCAACAGTTGCACCTCGGTTGTTGCTCAACTTGCATGATAACCTGACCTTGCATTCCAATGAGGTTTGACTGTGGATTCCAACTTTGATCGAAGGGACATCATCCCTCTTGGCTTAGCTCTTCTTGTCGTTATTGCTGATCAGCTGACCAAGTGGTGGATAATGAGTAATTTTGCGCTTCATGGGCAGCAGAATATCATCCCCGGACTCTTTAACCTGGTTTATGTGACCAACACCGGGGCAGCTTTCGGCTTTCTGGCAGGGAGCAAAAGCTGGTTGCGGCAGGCCTTTTTTGTCGGCGTGGCTATTATTGCCCTGGGAGTGATGGTTTTTGCCTACGGTCAGCTGAAGAGACAGAGCAAAATATTCATTTACGCGCTGGGACTGATTGGAGGAGGAGCTGTAGGCAACCTTATAGATCGGCTGCGTTACGGATCTGTCGTGGATTTTCTGGATTTCTATCTGGGCGGTTATCATTGGCCGGCATTCAATGTCGCTGACTCTGCGATTACAATTGGTGTCGGATTATTTCTGCTCGGCACGCTGCTGCAGCATGGGAAAGAGGAGGAGTCGTAGTGTCTATAGTTATGAAGGGTTCAAGGATCCAAGGGTTCTAGGGTTCAAGGGAAACGACAAAAAAATCCTAAACGCCCACAAATAAATCCCCTGCTCCTGTTTTTATTCTGCCATCTGTCAGCTGTCATCTGCTAACTAATGACTGATGACTGTTTTTAACCTTTGTTAACTTTAGTCACTTTAGGCACTTTAAACTTTAGGCATTTTAGGCACTTTTTTAGAGGGTACATAATGCAGGAAAACAAAATAGCTGTCCTTTTTCCCGGACAGGGATCACAATTCATCGGTATGGGCCGGGAGTTTCTGGAGGCTGACAAAGAGGCGCAAGCGCTGATGGATATGGCTGAGTCAATCAGCTCGGCACCTTTACGAAAATTATGCTCCAAAGGCCCCATGGAAGAATTGACCAAGGCCGTGTATCTGCAACCGGCATTGACTGTGGTCAATCTGATCTGCTGGCAGGCAGTAAGAAAAGCGGGAATTCAAGCGGATTACTTTGCCGGGCACAGTTTAGGTGAATACAGCGCGCTCTGCGGTGCAGGCATTTTGACGGTTGAGGACACTTTGAAACTGGTAAGTGAAAGGGGAAGTCTCAGCGAAAGAGAAGGACAGAAAAACCCCGGTGGCATGCAGGCAATTTTGGGGATGACCCTGGATGATGTCGAGGAAATTCTCACTTCCTTCCCTGAGAATGCCATGGTGACGGTGGCCAATCATAATACGGAAACACAAATAGTCATTTCCGGTTACCATGAGACCCTTGCAAAGGTTGATGCCATCGTCTCCGAAAAAGGGGGTAAGGCAATTACCTTGAATGTTTCAGTTGCCAATCACAGTCCGCTTGTTGCCGGGGCTATTCCGGATTTTGAAAAAATTATGGCAGAGACTTCATTTGCCCCTCCGGAGAAGCCGGTCCTTTTTAATGTGACCGCTGCTGAAGAAGCTGATCCGACTGCCATCCGTTCGATCATGGGCAGGCAGATTGCCTCAAGAGTGCGCTGGTTCGAAATCATAAATTCTCTGAAGTCAAAAGGGGTAAAGACATTTGTTGAGGTGGGACCCAAGAAGGTGCTGACCGGGCTGACGAAAAAAATCGTGCCAAAATCCTCAGGAAGAAAATTATTCCATGTTGACAGCCCGGAAACCCTGGCCAAGTGCCTTGAAGGCTTAGGTGCTGACTGAGGGATCTTCTTTTGTTCATTTTCTTTGCGTTGCTGCCCATGTTTACACGTAACAAAAAAATGGAGGGGCCGAGCATTGCTTGACATTCGGCCAAGTTCCAATTATCTTTCCCTGTTTTTTAAAAATGATCTGGAGCAGAGTAAAATACTCCGTTTTTTTTACAGGCTTCATTTCAAAAGAAGCAGCACCTATTAATTTTTAGCTCTACCCCATATCACCATTACGGAAAAGGCTTCCGCCAAGGATGTGGCAAACCGTTTTGCAGGCGAGTAGAGAATAATTATTTGTGATCTGACTATGTTTGAAAATTTAACGGACAGACTGCAGAAAGTTTTCAAGGACCTGCGGGGACACGGAAAACTCTCGCCTGAAAATATCGATGAGGCCCTGCGCCAGGTAAGGCTTGCACTGCTTGAAGCAGATGTCAACTACAAGGTGGTCAAGGAGTTCATCGCTGCCATTTCGGAGCGTGCCGTGGGCCAGGATGTGCTCCAGAGTCTCACCCCGGGGCAGCAGGTAATTAAGATTGTTCATCAGGAATTGATTGATCTGCTGGGCGGCCAGACAGAACAGATCAAACTTGACGGCAAGCAGCCTGTTGTCATTATGCTGGCAGGCCTTCAGGGGTCAGGTAAGACAACCACAGCAGCCAAACTTGCTAAATCCCTGAAGAGTATGGGAAGAAAGCCCTACCTGGTGCCGGCCGACGTCTATCGTCCTGCTGCCATCGACCAGCTCATGGTTCTGGGCGAATCCATCGGAGTGGATGTCCATCCGTCTGAAACCAGCCAGAACCCGGTGGCCATCTGCCGCAATGCCCTGATTGCTGCAGACGAGAAGAACCTGAACACAGTAATTATCGATACTGCCGGACGTTTGCATATTGACCAGGAACTGATGGAGGAGCTCCGGCAGATCAGGGCCCAGGTCGAACCGGCTGAAATACTATTCGTGGCTGATGCCATGACCGGGCAGGATGCAGTCACCGTAGCCGAGAAATTCAAGAGTGACCTTGATCTGACAGGCGTGGTGCTCACCAAGATGGAAGGTGATGCCCGGGGCGGTGCGGCCCTTTCCATTAAGAAGGTTACCGATCGCCCCATCAAGTTCGTCGGTGTGGGCGAAGATATGGATGCCCTGGAGGTGTTTCATCCCGATCGCCTGGCCTCACGAATTCTTGGTATGGGTGATGTCCTCTCCCTGATCGAAAAGGCAGAGGCTGTTGTTGATAAGAAACAAGCGGAAGCACTTGCCAGGAAAATCAAGAAGAGTGAATTTTCCCTGGAAGATTTTCGGGATCAGATCCAGCAGATCAAGAAGATGGGAAGCCTTGAGCAGATAATGGGTATGATTCCCGGCCTCAACAAGATGAAGCAGATGCAGAATATGCCCAAGCCCGATGAAAGTGAGCTGGTGCGCACCGAGGCCATAATAAATTCCATGACTCCGGTTGAGCGCCGCAATTACCAGATAATTAACGCCAGCCGCCGGCAGCGAATTGCCAACGGCAGCGGCACCAGTGTCCAGGACGTCAACAGGGTCATTAAAAGTTATTCCCAGATGCTGAAGATGATGAAAAAAATGAAGGGCTTTTCCGGTGGCATGGCCGGGGGCAGGAAAAAGCGGAAATTGCCCAAGGGATTAAGACGCTAGCATAATTGTTTACTATAAGGTATATTGTATGATTAATCTTTTTGAAAAAATAGTATAACGTGCGGACAAAATTGAATAAATTAAATTTATTAAGTGCAATATAAAAGAGGAGGCAAAAGGCAGAATGGCAGTAAAAATTCGTTTGACAAGACTTGGAAGGAAAAAGATGCCCTATTACCGTATTATAGTTGCGGATGTTGAGGCAAAGCGTGACGGCAGGTTTCTTGATATTATCGGCACCTATGATCCATTAAAGGATCCGGCCGAGGTTCATTTTGATGTTATAAAACTCCAGTCGTGGCTTGACCAGGGGGCTAAACCGACTCAGACCGTTAAAAGCCTGATAGCCAAACATGCTGATACTGAAACAGCCGTTGCAGAATAGGTTGTATGAAAGAGCTGATTCATTATATTGCGACTGCACTGGTTGATAATCCTGAACAGGTTCAGGTTACGGAAACTGAGCAGGAGGATACCGTTATCATTGAATTGACGGTGGCAAAGGAGGATCTTGGCAAGGTGATCGGCAAGCAGGGAAGAACAGCCAAGGCCATGCGTTCACTGCTTTCTGCAGCAGCAGGCAAGATCGACAAACGTTCCAGGCTTGAAATTATGGAATAGAATGATCCTGGACTCTGACCGGCGAGATCCTGCATTGGGGGATGATCTTGTTATGATCGGCAAGATCGTTAAGCCCCATGGCATTCGAGGTGAAGTCAAGGTCTTTTCCTTTTCTGAACAGCCGGAAAATTTTAAGCACTATATAAAAGTTGTCCTGCAGGAAACTCCAGGAAGCGGGCCGCAGATTTACAAAGTTGTTAAAAGTCGGGAGCAGGGCAAACTGGCAATCCTGCAGTTGCAGGGAGTGGACTCCAGGGAGGCAGCCGAAGCCCTCAAGGGAAGCACGGTCTGGATAGAGAAAGACTATTTCCCGAAACTGGGCCCTGATGAATACTACTGGCATCAACTGAAGGGTCTTGAGGTGCTTACCGAGTCAGGCCGGGATCTTGGTAGGGTTTCCAGGCTTTTTAGCACTCCGGCCCACGATATAATGGTAGTGAGCGGGGGAGGTCGGGAATATTTGATTCCAGCAACAAAGGAAATCATTAATAAGATTGACGACCGGAGCGGGAGGTTGATAATCACACCGCCCCCGGGATTGCTCGATGCAAATAAGTAAGACTGTTTTATACCTCAATATATCTTGTAAGGAATAGTAAAATTATTCGATTTGACATACTGACCATTTTTCCTAATCTGCTGGACTCGCCTCTGCAGGAAGGCATAATCCGGCGGGCGGTGGCAGCAGGAAAGATACGTGTCAATATCCATGATATAAGAGATTTTGCTCTGGACAAGCATGCCATGACAGATGATCGGCCTTACGGCGGTGGAGAGGGCATGGTTATGAAACCGGAGCCCATTGCCGGGGTTCTGCAGGCCATCGGGAAAAAAAATCCTGCCGGCCGGGTCATATTTCTTTCGCCCCAGGGAAGGACATATACCCAGGAGACAGCGGCAAGGCTTGCGACCCATGAACACCTTGTGCTCCTCTGCGGCAGGTATGAAGGGGTTGATGAGAGGATCAGGGCAAATTACGTGGATGAAGAGATTTCCATCGGGGATTATATCCTCACCGGAGGAGAACTCGCAGCAATGGTTATGGTCGATTCGATCACCAGGCTGCTTCCCGGGGTTTTGGGATGTGAGGATTCGGCGGAAAATGATACGTTCAGCCGGGGATTGTTGAAAAACCCCCAGTACACCAGGCCACGGGAATTTGAAGGGCATATGGTTCCCGATATCCTGTTAAGCGGCGACCATGCCGCCGTCGCAGAGTGGAGACTTTTGGCCTCGGTACGCCAGACACTGGAGAGGCGGCCGGAGCTGCTGGCACGGGTCGTTTTCACTAAGGAAGAGCTGGGAGTTTTAAAGAAAAACAGGCTGCTTGAGGCTGTTGAAAAATACAATACCATACAGCAGTAAAACCATATAAAAGAAGTTGGATAAGCTGTATTCGAGATAAAGTGACTGAGCAGGAGGTTGGAAAGGGCAGGATAGATTTGGTGTTGGTTCATTACCCGGTTATAAACAAGAACGGGGAAAAAATCGGCTCCGCTGTCACAAATCTGGATCTGCATGATATTTCTCGAGCGGCAAAGACTTTCGGTGTTGGTTCTCTGTATGTTGTCACACCTTACAGCGATCAACAGGAACTTTTCCAGGAACTGCTGGACCACTGGCTCAAAGGCCATGGGGCTAAATATAATGCCAAGCGTGGGGAGGCTCTGTCCCTGGTGCATATCTGTGATGACCTGGACCAGGTTTTTGCAGAGGTAACAGAGAAATGGAAGCAGAGGCCTACAGTTCTGGCCACTTGCGCCCAAGAGAAACATCCCGCCGTATGGCCTTACCAAATGGTGCGGCGGAAGATTGCAGAGGGGGAATGCTTTCTCATCCTTTTTGGAACTGCCTGGGGATTGGCCCAGGAGGTGATTGAAGCAGGAGACGGTATCTTGCCGCCCATTGCCGGTTCAGGTAGTTACAACCACCTGTCGGTAAGGTCTGCTGCAGCCATTGTCCTGGACAGGCTGCTTGGAACAGGAGAGGCGTAAGGTAAAATAAGTAAATGTCGAGTATATTTATCAGGGATCCTGAAGCATCGAGTTACAAGAATTATGAGCAGGTTTCAGTATCCTAAAACAGAGATGATTTTTAACAACAATAAGGGTGATGTGGAGGCGCCCATCGGAGAATTCAACAATCCGAGAATAGCTGAGTATGAGTAGCAATATTATTGAACGAATTGACAGAGAGCAGATGCGTTATGATATGCCGGATTTTCGTCCCGGTGACTCGATCAAAGTGCACATCCGCATTATTGAGGGCAACAAGGAAAGGGTACAGATTTTTGAGGGTGTGGTTATCCGGCGCAGAAGAGGCAACATGGGTGCTACTTTCACCGTGCGCAAGATATCACACGGCGTAGGAGTTGAAAAAACATTTGCCCTGCATTCTCCAAGACTGGAAAAAGTTGAAATTATTTCCCGTGGTAAAGTTCGCCGCTCAAGGCTGTATTATCTGCGTGAGCGCCGCGGCAAGGCTGCCCGTATCAAAGAAAAAGGGTTACGCTAACAGCTGGAGGTCCGGGGATGGGTTCGGTAAAACTATGGCCTGATCCAGAACCCGACACGTATTCCCTGGAAAGATGCCTCAGGCAGAAGGGGTATCAATGGGTTGGCGGCCTGGATGAAGTAGGACGGGGGCCCCTGGCCGGGCCGGTGGTTGCCGCCTGTGTTGTTTTGGAGGAAAACTGCGATTATAGCATTTTTGTTGATTCCAAGACCATCAGGGCTGAAAAGCGGGCCAGTCTGTATGATGAATTGCGGAAGAATGGAGCAAAAATCGGTGTCGGCATCGTTTCAGAGGTAGACATTGATCGCCTTAATATTCTGCAGGCCTCCCTGCAGGCCATGAAAAAGGCTGTTCTTGCCATGCCTCTGCAGCCGGATTTTCTTCTTGTGGACGGCAACCAACCAATACCCATGGCAATTCCACAGCAAACCCTGGTCAAGGGTGAATCGAAAAGCGCCTCCATTGCTGCAGCCTCCATTATAGCTAAAGTTGTGCGTGACGAACTGATGGAAAAATACCATCTGCAGTATCCGGAATATAATTTTCAACAGAACAGGGGATATCCTACCCTTGAACACAGGCAGGCAATCAAGACCCATGGCCCCTGTGCCATCCACCGTCAGAGCTTTAAATGCGTCAAGGAGTTCATTGTTAAGACCTGAACAGGAGCAGATAATGCATGGTCGGCAGCTCGAAATCGAAGTTTATACCCTGTCGTTAAGGGTGTTTATACCCCTCAAGGGGGTTTATGCCCTGTATTTAAAGGGTATACTAAAAAGAGTACCCTGTTGTTAAAGATACCTATCTGGAAGACCTACTTCGTTCCCTCTCAACGAGTCTGATAAATTTTAATTCGCTGATTGCATATGACTCTCAATAAAAAAGAACTGGGAGCACATGGCGAGGAAATTGCCGTCAGCTATTTGCAGAGCCGGGGTTACCGGATACTGGAACGCAACTATCGCATTCGGCTTGGTGAAATTGATATTATCGCGGAACATGGCGAGGATCTTGTTTTTATTGAAGTGAAAACACGATCCGACATCCTCTTCGGCTCTCCTTTTGATTCCGTAACACTCTCCAAACAGAGGCAGCTTTCAAAAGTTGCCCTTGAATACATGAGCAAACGTGGCTGCCATGATCGTCCGGCTCGCTTTGACGTTATAGGAATCCGGTTAAAGGGGGTAAACCCTGCGCAATTACGTGCTGCAAAGATAGAATTAATACAAAATGCATTTGACCTCTGTTATGGCAATGTGTGAAAATGGCATATAAATTATTTTTTTCCTTTTATCCGGAGAATGGGCTGTCTGATGCATAGTGCTCCAAGCAAAAATAATATTTCCAGCAGCAGACAGAATCTGGTTGGAATTACCATGGGCTGTCCGGTTGGTATCGGTCCGGAAATAATTCTGCGTTTTCTGGCAAAAAGAAAATTTCCTGCACCGTATTTTCCAGTGGTAATTGGCGATATCGGTGTTCTGCAGCGCAGCGCCAGAGAATTACAGGTTAATATTGAGGTCATTGCGTGGCAGCCTGGGCAGCAGGTTGAGGTGGAGAAAATTCAGGTCATTGAGCCCCAGAGAAGTGGCGGGTATGCTTTGCAGTCTGAAAGTCTGCACTGGGGAGTACCGGGCAGAAAAACAGGGCGTGCAGCTGCAGCCTACATAGAAGACGCTGTAGGTTTGATCACCCGGGGTGAGCTGGATGCAATGGTGACCTGTCCCATCGCCAAATATGCCATCCAGCTGGCAGGCTATGATTTTCCGGGTCACACCGAGATGCTGGCCTCTTTATGTGATACGCAAAATTATGGCATGATGATGGCCGCAAACAGGTTAAGGGTTTCACTGGTCACCATACACACTCCCTTGGCCAAAGTAGCTGAACAGTTGGACCAGGAAGAAATAAGGCGCATAATTAACCTAACCGGTGAGACACTCATAAAGGATTTTGGTATTGCCAAACCGCGTATTGCTGTTGCCGGTTTTAACCCCCATGGTGGGGAATCCGGCCTTTTCGGCGAAGAGGAGCGATTGATCATAGAACCGGCAGTCGCCGCATCGGCTTCAGAAGAGTGGGAGCTGACAGGTCCCCTGCCGCCTGATACGGTCTTTAAGATGGCCTATGACAACAGGTTTGATGCAGTGGTGGCGATGTATCATGACCAGGGCCTCATCCCCTTCAAGCTTGTGCATTTTGCGGATGGAGTTAATCTCACCATGGGCCTGCCGATTATCCGTACTTCCGTGGATCACGGAACAGCGTATGATATAGCCGGTAAAGGCCTGGCAAGTGATTCCAGCCTGGAGGCCGCTTTTGCAATGGCTACCAAGATCATTGGCAACAGGGAAAAGAGGTAATAGGGCAGGGCCCGCCGCTCCCTGTAAAAACATCCCTTGCGGCTGATAAATGTATGGCTTGAATATGAGCTCTTTGTTAAGAATGTGTCAGGACGGGAAGGATATGGCCCCTGCCTTTTTTCAGAATATATAATGATACAAGCCCGGATTGTTAAACATAATGAATAACGAGGATTTTAACTCAATGACGTTGGCTGAAGAGGATTCCGTTCCGCAGGGCTCCTTGCGTATACCAGGTGGTCTTTTTGTCGTTTTTGAAGGCATAGACGGAACAGGAAAATCGACGCAACTCCTCCTGCTTGCTGAAAAACTGAGACAGCTGGGTTATGCTGTTGTTGCAACCTGTGAACCTACCAATGGCCCTTACGGGCGGATGATCAGGGAGTTGTTTGTTGACCGGGATACTGTTTCACGTGAAGAGGAGCTGGAGCTTTTCATTGCAGATCGCAAGCAGCACGTACAGGAAGTAATTACACCTGCTCTCTCTGAAGGGTCTGCTGTGATCTGTGACCGCTACTATCTTTCAACAATTGCATACCAGGGTGCCAATGGCATGGATCCTGAGCTGATACTGGAGAAGAATGAAAATTTCCCGATCCCTGACCTGGCAATTATTCTTGAAATAGAACCGGCCCAGGGTATTCATCGTATCCAGAACCAGAGGAATGAACATCCCAATACCTTTGAGAAAGAGGCAAACCTGCAAAAAGTGGCAAAAATTTTCGCTTCCATGCAGCAGGATTATATTATGAGGATAAATGGTTCTGACTCCATTGAAAATGTGCATCGCCGGGTGTTTGAGGCGGTTGCCAAAGTGTTGGCTCAAAAGACAACCCAACCCGGAGACGGCTGAGATACATTTTAGTAATATACCCACACAGGTCATGGTCTGAATAAAGATCAGGAGTTCAATTGAATATGCAGAGAAAAAGCTCAATATACAAAACAGCAGGGCTGTATAAAAAAAATAGTATGGCAGGATGGCGTGCTGTCAGGGATCACAATTACTCCACCCTGCTTCACTTCGTTGGTTTTTTGGCTCTTGTTTTTCTATGCATCTCCTGTGCCGCTTCATCGGTAGAACCTCCTGCCCAGAGCAAGGTTCTCACCGGATATGACGACGCGGAACTGGAAAAAACGGCCGAGGCCAATGACATGGCCTGTTCTTATTTTTATTTTCTCTGGGGTAAAACCGCTGAAAACAACCAGCGCTTTGAAGAAGCACTCGAGGCCTATGAAAAAGCCCTGCTCTGTGATGAGGAAAGTGAATATATTAAACGTAAATTGGCGATTCTTCTCATCAAGATGGATCGTAAGGAGCAGGCTGCGCGAGTACTTGAGCAGATAATCAGCAGCAATCCCCTGGATTCGGAGAACAGGGTTTTGTTGGCCAAGGTATATGGCAGTTTGGGACGCAATGATGAGGCTGTGGCCATTTACCAGGAACTCCTGGAAATTAAGGAGGACCATGACACATTGCTCATGCTCGGAACGCTCTATGCCCAAAATAAAGAGTATGACAAAGCGCAGAAAATACTCAACCGCCTCATCAAGCTTGAAGGTGACTCATACCTGGCCCATTACTACCTGGCAAGGCTATACCGGGAGCTGCTGTATTACGATAAGGCAGCGGCCTCGTATGAAAAGGCGCTGGATCTCAACTGGTTTGAGAGGCTTGCCTATGAGGTGGCTGAATTTTATGAAGACCGGCAAGAGTATGATAAAGCTATCGTGGTATATAAAAGAATTATCGCGGATGGTGAATCAAGCGACATGGCAAAAACAAGGCTGGTCAATCTGTATCTGACCCTGGATGAAAACGACAAAGCCCTGGAACTGTTACGTGATTTGCGCTCAATCCTGCCTGAAGCCCATAACGTTGATATAGCCATCAGCCGTATTCTCTTAAGCCAGGATAAGTATGACGAAGCCATCATGATTCTGGAGGATGTTTTACAGACCAATCCGGAGTTGACGGTTGTGCGCTACCTCCTTGCTATGGCGTATTACCAGAATAATGAAAACCAGAAGGCTGAAGAGCAGTTAACGTTCATCCCTGCCGAATCCAATCTTTATGAGGATAGTATTTTTCTGCGGGTTAAAACATTAAGCGAGAGCGATAATCAACCGGGGGCTATAGATCTTCTCCAGCAACAGGTTAATAATGCTGCCACCAGAAAGTCCAGTTTCTATATTCTGCTGGCATCACTTTACAGGGAAAATGAAGAGGTTGAGCAGGGCAGGGATATCTATGAGCAGGCCATAAGGTTATACCCGGACGATGTGGATCTTCTCTACAACTACGGCATATTTCTTGAAAAAATAGGGGAGCAGGATAATGCCATGGCCAAAATGCAGGCGGTGCTGGTGCTGGATCCTGATAATGGGGCTGCGCTCAACTATGTCGGCTACACCTGGGCGGATAATAATATGCACCTGGAAAAGGCCCTGGAGTATATTAGAAAGGCGGTAGAACTACTGCCGGATGACGGGTATGTCAGGGATAGTTTGGGCTGGGTTTATTATAAGATGGGTGACGTCGAACAGGCAATAATCGAACTCCGGAAAGCTTCTGAAATGGTGGGCAACGACCCTGTGATTAAGGAACATCTCGGAGATATCTATATGCAGACAGAGCAATATGAAAAGGCGCGTGCTGCTTATGAAGAAGCCTATGAATTATATAAGGATAAAGAGAAAAAGCAAAACGTCGAGGCCAAGATTAACGCCATCAATTCCAGGGGCGCACAGTGAGGAGACTGCCGCTTCACCGCCTCCCGTCCATAGTCTTGCTTTCTGTTTCCCTGGTTTTTATCCAGGGGTGTGCCAGGCCGATCCTGCAAACCTATCCTGCAAGCCGGCATGACATTGAGTTGGCAACAGAAGCATTTTTACGCCATCAGAAGTTGCATGCAGAGGTATGTAGTTGCTGTCTCGATGCTGAAGCTGATACAGCGCTTTCTGTTTCAGGCTGGTTCAGGGACCATACCGGAAAGCTTTCGGGCTATCTGCAGGCCATGGAACCCGGCTATATCAAGTTTGTTGCGTTAAACCCCCTGGGACAGCCCCTTTTCATTCTGGTCACTAACGGCAAGACGTTTAAAAGCCTTAATGTAATAGAAGCTAAAGCATATATGGGGTCAGTACATTCTGAAACCTTTAAGAGGTTTACCCCTTTCGGTTTTGAGCCTGAATATTCTTATTACTGGTTGACCGGGCGATTACCGCCGGGAGATATGCAGATTAAAAAAGTTATGCGTGACCGGCAGCAGCAAAAATTCTGGCTGCAAATAAACCATAGCGATTCAAGCATGGACAGCATGGTTCTGTTTGATCCTGAGAGTATGGTAATTATGCGGCATGTTTTAAGAGATGAAAGGGGGGACCATCTCCTGGATATACACTATTCAGACTACTTGCAGTTCGCGGAGAATTTGAGCTCCCCGGTTTCAGAAGTCGACAGAGAACTGTGCAGAATTCCGGCAGGGATTACCGTTTCCTCCAAAGGCGGTTCTGAAAAGATAGAGCTTAAACTCCATTCATTCTTCAGCGAGGCGAATTTTTCTGCAGCGGATTTTCAGCAGGATATCCCGGATAATTTCGAACAGCTGATTGTCAAATAATGCTAGGAGCCTGTCGGGGAATTATAATCGTAACGAAAAAATGAGGAATTGAGATCAGATTTTCGGGAAATTGATGCGAATAGCATCGCTATTTAAAGAAAAATCACGGAAATTTGAGCCGATTCACTCGCTTTTGCAGTAGATTGGTAATTCTTCGACAGGCTCCTAGCCTGTAAATTCATGAATCCTGAGATGAAAAAAATGGACGAAAATATCGGCAGACTGTTAGCCCATGTTAAAAAGCCGAGCAGGTATATCGGCCATGAGTTCAATGCCTGCTACAAGAACTGGGATGAATCTGACCTCCGGGTTGCCCTGGTGTTCCCGGATCTCTATGAAATTGGCATGTCCCACCATGGCTTGCATATCCTCTATGCCATCATTAATGCGCAGGAGGGTTTACTGGCAGACAGGGTCTATGCGCCTGACAAGGATCTGGAGAAACTGCTGCAGGGTCAAAGTGCTTCCATTTTTGGAGTGGAATCCCGCAGGCCTTTGGCTGATTTTGACATGATCGGCATTACCCTGCCCTATGAACTCTGCTATACAAATATTCTGACAATTCTGGCGCTGGGCCATATCCCCTTCCGGTCATCTGAACGGAACAATTCACATCCTGTTATCATCGGCGGCGGTTCCGGCAGTTTCAACCCTGAGCCGGTTGCAGACTTTTTTGATGCTGTTCTTTTAGGTGATGGCGAAGAGGCTGTTCTTGAAATTGCAGCTGCCTTAAAAACAGCCAAGGCCTCGAAATTGTCCCGACACGAAACCCTTGAGAAACTTACGGAAATACCCGGTGTCTATGTGCCCTCATTTTTTGAACCGCGTTACGATAAACAGGGAAAACTGCTGGCAGTCATGCCGCTGAAAAAAGGTTATGAGAAAACCTGCCGCCGTATTCTCCCTGACCTTGAAGCTTTTCAGACCCCGGGAAAACCGCTGGTTCCCCTGGTCCGCGTAGTACATGATCGTTTGGGCATTGAAGTGGCCCGTGGCTGCACCCGTGGCTGCCGTTTCTGCCAGGCCGGAATCATTTACAGGCCCGTACGTGAGCGTTCTGCCGACAGGGTGGTGGAGCTTGCTGAAAAAGGTATTGCTGCAGGAGGGTTTGATGAACTTGCACTGCTTTCCCTGTCAACAGGCGATTATTCATGTCTTTCCCCGGCCCTGGGGCGTTTGATGGATTCTTTCGTGAAGCGCTATGTCTCTGTTTCCATGCCGTCCATGCGGGTTGGCACCCTGACGCCTGACATTATGAATCAAATAAAGCGGGTACGAAAGACAGGCTTCACCCTGGCTCCAGAAGCCGGCACCGACCGGCTGCGCCAGGTGATCAACAAGGGTATAACTGAAGAGGACCTGCTGCAGACCTGCAGAGATGCCAATGTCCTGGGCTGGAAATTGCTGAAATTTTATTTTATGTTCGGCCTGCCAACGGAAACAGAGGAAGATATCAGGGCCATTGCCGACCTGGTACGTAAAGCTGCCGGGACATCAACAGACAGGCGCTTGCGCATAAACGTCAGTGCGGCAACCTTTGTACCCAAACCCCATACACCGTTTCAGTGGGAGCCGCAAATCTCCATTGAAGAGGCATTTGCCAGAATTGATCAGCTGAAAAAGAGTCTGCCAAGAGGAAATTATAAGCTCAAGTGGCATGATCCACGCCAGAGTTTTCTTGAAGGTGTGATGTCCCGGGGTGACAGGTTGCTCTCCAGGGTTATTGAAGAGGCCTGGGAGCGCGGAGCCCGCCTTGACGCCTGGACCGAACATTTTAACCTGAAAACCTGGCAGGATGCTGCTAAAGACTGCAGCCTTGATCTGGCTCACTATTTGAGGCGCCGTGACTTTGCAGAAATTCTGCCATGGCAGCACCTGGATACCGGTATTGAGCTGGAATTTTTGCAGGCTGAGTTGGAAAAATCACTGGCAGGAGACTATACGCCTGATTGTCGCGTACACGGCTGCCAGAAATGCGGAGCCTGTGATTTCAAAGAGGTCAGGCCTGTGGTTCAATGTCAGGCAAAAAAACCGGATGAGACCGGCGAGCAGGAAATCATGCACTTCAATAGTAACGATGCTGCAGAAAAGGTTGCTGTGCCTAAACCGGTCAAAGAGGAAAAAACTATTGTAGAGAAACCCCAGTATTGGTATCGCCTTTTTTATGCCAAGCAGGGTGATGTCAGGTTGTTAAGTCATCTTGAATTGATCCAGGTATTTTTCCAGGCCTTCAGGAGAGCAGACATAAAGCTGCATCACTCACAGGGGTTTAATCCGGTGCCGAAAGCCTCTTTCAGCCCGGCCCTGCCTGTGGGCACTGAAAGCCTGGCCGAGTACCTTGATGTTAATCCCACTGAAGAAATAAGTGATGAGAAAGGGTTCCTGTGCCGTATTAATGAGCAGTTGCCAAATGGCATTACGGTTCTGTCTGTTGCCGGAGTGCCTGACAAGAAAACAGCTGCAGAAGTAAAAAACCTCACCTGTTATTCCATAGCACTTAACCGTGAACTGTCTGGCCGGGACAGAGAGGCCCGTAACAGCTTTATGGAGAGTGAAAGTTATAGTATTAGCAAAATCAGAAAGGGTAAACAGCGTAAGCTGGACATCAGAAAACAGGTGGAAAGCTTAAATATTTCAGGAACTGACAGCCTGGAGATGATTCTGCTCAGCCAGGAAGGCAAGGCTGCAGGCAAGCCTGCAGAAATCCTCAAAGCGGTTCTGGCTTTAAGTGATGAGGAAATCCTGGACCTGAATATTTTAAAAAAATGGCACAGGGTAATTTAATGTTTTTCATTAGCTGATAATCGCTAGCCCGAATATTTCATGAACAGTTTTGATAAATTATTTTAAATATCTGTTTTTGTGATTTAAATTTATATTTCCAGTATATTTGTCCGGTTACAATTTGCACCAAGTGACTGAATAGATTTTTTTCAAAACTGTTCACCCCTCGGGCAAGCCGATACATCAGTATAGACTGCAGTGTGACCCGTTTCGCATACTAAAGTGTCGAAGTCTCCCTTTTCGGTCACTTATCTGCACAAACGACTTTCACTTTGTCTGTCCGGCGTCTCGACTCGTGAAAAATGCGGGCTGGGGCAGTTTTTTTTAGATAGGTATGTTCTGGTCTGGAAATCTCTTTCATGGCAGAGGCAATATATATCTGATCAACACCAATAGTTAAGCCTTCGGTTTCCACTCCCTGGCCATCTGTTTGGCTGCGGAGATCTGCTCCGGGCTCATTTTTCCTGTAAGGATTGTGATGTTTTTTCGGGCCTGGCTGTTGCCTTGCATGGAGGCTAAATGCAACCACATATAAGCCATTTCCAAATCCCTTTCCACCCCAACCCCTCTTACATATTTAACCCCAAAATAATTTTGGGCACGTGCTTCACCGTGCTGGGCTGCCTTGAGTTTCCATTTTTCAGCCTCTTTAATGTCCTGCTGGATTCCCAAACCTTTCGCATATAATACACCAAGGATGTACTGCGCCTTTTTATGTTCCTGCGAGGCAGCCATGCGAAACCACTTTTCAGCTTCCCTGGTGTTACGTTTAACCTCTGTGCCACGTTGATACATGCGGCCTAGATTGTATTGACCGTTCACATTTCCAAGCTCTGCGGCTTCGCGGAAGCATTTTACAGCTTCCTGAAGGTTAAGGGGAACGCCATCACCGCTTTGATACATTTTTCCTAAAATATTCTGGGCTCGCCCTCTTCTTTCACGGCCTCTGTGCGATTCAATTTCTTTCTTCATGTTTTTTACTCCACATAAGTATCAACAGTGACTGATACTTATAGTATTTAGTCAGGGCAATGAATATGTACCGGGATTGACTCAATCAGCCTGGAACTGTGATGTCTTTTTTGCA
Source organism: uncultured Desulfobulbaceae bacterium (assembly GCA_947259115.1). Taxonomy (GTDB): domain Bacteria; phylum Desulfobacterota; class Desulfobulbia; order Desulfobulbales; family BM004; genus BM004. The sequence continues at coordinate 24,023 of CAMYKS010000026.1, forward strand.
CTGAGACACCTGTGGTTAATTTTTTTACCGTATAATTAACGGACTGCCTTTTTCTCTTCTTTGTAAACGGCTATTTCAATTGAGCGGATAAGTTGTGCCTGGAGTGTATAGTGATCTTTTATTATGGGATGATGGGCGAACTTTGGCGCAAGGGCCAAACAAATTTTGAGGTTCCATTTCGGTTTTAGCAAATAAGGTTGCCAGCAGACATTTGCATGGACAGAATCCTTTTGTAAGAAACGACATAATATAAGATAACATTATTCAGCATATAAAGCTTGTTTGGCATTAGTATGTTGCCAGGAGGAGAAGAACTCACACATTTCATGTTATTTTAAGTTAAGGTGGATTTATCACTGATGTCAGCGGTGTGGTCATCGGAACAACCTTCAGGATATATTTCCCGATGGCGGATGAAATGATAATGGCAGAGACAAAAGTTACTGAGACACTCCCATCCGATAATGAAAGAATCCTTTTTATTGATGATGAAGAGGTTCTGACGAAGATTGGTAAAAAAATCCTCGAATTACAAGGGTATTCAGTCACAACATTTACAAGCAGCATTGCGGCACTGAATATATTCGAGTCGCAGCCGGATGATTTTGACTTAATAATAACAGACATTGCCATGCCTGATTTAAGCGGAAAAGAATTGGCTGTCGAATTACTAAAAATCAGACCGGATATGCCGATTATTCTCTTTACCGGCTACAGTTCTATGATAGCAAAGGAAAGTGCCGAAGAGATCGGCATCTCTGAGTATTGCCTGAAGCCCTACGACAGTAAACAACTGGCAACGACTGTCAGAAAAGTATTGGATAAAAATGCCTGAAAACCCGGACACAGGCAGAATTCTTATTAGCCATTGCTTTGCTTTTCCATTAAAACTGCTTATAATTGATTTTTTGGTTACTAATAGCATGCAAGGCTAAAATTGATTTATGACTAAAATCTTTTCAAAAAATATATGCAGCCGAGTGATCTGTTTATTTTTGACAGCGGTCTTTTTGTCTTCGTTCCCAACAGGTGAGGCAGCTTTAGCTTTATGTCTGGATGGGGACAAAAATCATATAGTTGATCAAAACTTCTATCTAGCCGACTGCCATTCTTCTGTTGACGCTGACCTGCTTCTCTCTAACGAACACTGTTCTGCTCTTGCAGAAAAAGAGAACAATAACTGTGTTGATGTTTCCTTAACAAATGCTAATATATTAAATCTACCTTCAAAAGTAATACTGCCTGGCTTTGCCAGGACCATTCTTTCTTATACTCTGCCAAGCAGACTAATAGGCTTTCAACGACGAGTAGCGGGAAACAACTCCTCCGCATTTTCTCAGCACCTGTTCAACATTGCGCATACTAATTCACACCGAACAGAGGTGCTCCTGATCTGATAACTCTGCTTTTTCTTTTTTGTACCTTAATCCACACTTTTTATATAGATATCAAATTAGCTTGCCAGCCTGTTTTGATATGGAGGAATTAAGAGAATCCCTGCTCCCAATTTTGGAGAATAACAAATATGGATCATTTGAATCAAAAGCCCTCAAACTGGACTGTGCTTTTTCTATGTTGGCTCGTAGTCAGTATATCAGTCATGGGAAGTTTGTTTTTCAGCCATGTAATGGAGTTTGCTCCCTGTGTACTTTGCTGGTATCAAAGAATATTCTTGTTCCCTTTGGTCATAATTTTAGCAGTGGGGTTATTTCCTTTTGATAAAAATGTTGTTAGATATGCTCTGCCTTTAGCAATAGTGGGTTGGTTGACGGCTGCATATCACAACCTTCTCTATGCCGGAATTATACCGGAGAGCATACAGCCATGCAGCCAGGGAGCCTCATGTACTGAGGAATACATTGATCTGTTTGGTTTTCTGTCAATACCAATGCTTTCTTTACTTTCTTTTTCAACAATAATTGCCCTTTTAATTATCTTAAACAGGAGAATATCCAAATGAAAACTCATATAATATTCGGACTCACAGCCCTTATACTGATTATTGCTTTCGTGTTCGGCAGTTCGTACTACAAAGGAAAACAGGCTAAAAAAATTGGCTTTATGGCCCAGGAAAATTCTTCACTTTTTGTCAGAGACCATTCGCAGACACTCGGTAGTGATGACGCAAAAGTTTACTTAGTTGAGTTTATGGATCCTGCCTGTGAAACCTGTGCAGCTTTTTCCCCGTTCGTTAAACAAATGATTGTTGACAATCCCGGCAAAATTAAACTTGTTCTTCGATACGCTCCCTTCCATGACGGCGCTGATTATTTTGTTAAGATTCTTGAGGCCGCCAAAAAACAAGGGAAATATTGGGAGACTTTGAATATTATGTACAAATCACAAAAATACTGGGCCAGTCACAGTAACCCGCAACCGCAAAGAATATGGCAATTTCTTCCTCAGGCAGGGGTCAATGTAGAGCAATTGAGAAAAGATATGAATGACCCGGCAATTGTAAAACTCATAGACCAGGACGTTGCTGATGCCAAAACGCTTAATGTACGAAAAACACCTGGATTCTTTGTTAATGGGAAACCCCTTCAAACTTTTGGTTCAAAGCAATTACTGCAATTAGTTCAATCTGAACTCAGGGCAAATTATCCGAATTAATTGACAAGGCCCGCATAGGCCGTTTACAGGAGAGTAGAGGTCATTATGAAAAAAACAACGTTCTTAATATTGGCGGGTTGTCTCGCTTTGTTCATTGTCGCCTGTGGCGAGTCGCCAGTTGCCACTATCGGCAAATCAGCCCCGGACTTTGACACAGTCGACATGAAAGAAAATGTCTGGTCCCTTTCCAAGCTGAAGGGAAAAGTTGTATTTGTTAATTTTTGGGCAACCTGGTGTGCTCCATGCCGTGAGGAGATGCCCTCCATGCAAAGGCTTTATACAAAGATGCCAAAAGATAAATTTGAAATGATCGCATTATTCAACAATGATAAGCCCGCACTTGTGGAAGGCTTTGTTGCAAAATTGGGCATCACCATACCGATCCTCAGTGACGAATATAATTTCATAGGTGCCAAATACGGACTCACCGGACTGCCTGAGACCTTTATAGTTGATAAGCAGGGTGTCATCCGAGAAAAATTTATCGGCCCTGCTGAATGGGATTCCCCTGAGGTTCTTGATATGCTGATGAAATACATTAACGAGTGATGGGAGAGAGCTTTGGTATGGACAAAATTACTGGAAAATTGAAGTAATATGAATAACAGAGTCAACATATCTCCACTATCAAGGGTTTAAAGTTCAACAGATTCCTAATACATTCATACTGGTTACCTTAAACGACTCGTTGTCTGTTGAAACTCAACCTTCAAGCAGACACTACAACTCAGTGTTGCCAGAAAATTTGAGTATCTTGAATATTATCTTCAGTGTTTGGGAGTTGTTCTGAAGGTAAAAAAAGTAATCGTTTTTTCAGCCTCGTTAAAGGTTGGGCGGCCATACAAAAACACCCCGAATCCTGACATACAGATAACCTAAATCTTTAAGCTGCGATCGAAGCCGCCAAGCCCATGGATAGCGAACCATGGCTGGAGAAATTGTTTGTCGGCACCGGATTGAAGAACCACTCTCTTCGAGGATTGGCGCCGGGCATGACAAAGGATGAGGCCGCCAACCGGTTGCAGCGTATCTGGCGGTTCGAAAACTCTCCGACGGCATTTCTCGCAGGCATGTCGTGGCAGAACCTTCGTCAGGATGGATCACGTTGCTTGGCCAGAAATGCCCCATGATGCCCGGTTCCTATCGCACTCCCGGCTTGTGATGCCGCTGCAAGAAAAATGACGCAACATCGTTGCGTCATTTTTCTGATCGTTCATAAAATATGTGTTTTATACTAATTAACCGTAATTAATATCCGGCCGGTGCCGAGGTCACGATATAGACCACCTCGCCACCCGAAGAGCCACGCGAATACCAGGTCGAGTTGCAGTGATAGTAAGTTGTACCGCCAACAAGCACGGTGGTATTGCACGGTAAATAAGTTACGTAGTTGGAACTTGCCGCCGCCCCAACCGCCACGCCGGCCACAAAGGCTGCGCCGCCATAATAATGATCATTGTAATAATGATGATTGTGGTCATCCCACTCGTCATCAATGAAGTCCTGGCGGTCCTCACGTGCGTCATTCATATGGTCCTGGCGGTCTTCGCGTGCATCATCACGATGCTGCTGCCAATCTTCACGATCTCTGTCACGATCGCCACGATCCCTGTCACGGTCTCCAGGCTGTTGCCTTGGGGTTTCCTGCCGTGATGCTTGACGTGTTGGTTGCTGGCGGGTAGATGCCTGACGTGTAGGCTGCCGTGATGCCTGGCGCGACGAGAAGCCGCCGCCTGCTGCCGGGCTGCTGCGCGAGAAACCGCCGCCACCTCTGCCACCGCCCCCACCACGACCGCCGCCACCACCTCTGCCGCCGCGGGCTTCAACCATGCTGGCCAAAAAGGTTGTCATGCAGAAAACAACTATGACTGTTATCACGAAAATATAAGGATATCTGCTTTTCATTTTGCACCTCCTTCCTGGACGGGAATGGACGATTCTGGACGGTTGCGGACAAGCAGCGGCACCTGTTCGGCATCTTCAGGCGGGCTAAAGGTGAATGGCCCATTGACACCCCTGTCGGAAAAACTCCAGTCCGAAAAATCGGCCCGGAACTGTGGGTCGCCCATGAAGTTTTTGTATGTAATGACGATCCTTATGGGCAGAGGCTTTCCACCCTGGGAAATCCATATCTGAAAATCAACATTCCTGGTGCGGACGGCCAGGTGGTCTGTCACCACATCGGTCAGCATGTTGCGTTCTACATAATCAATTTCTTCAACAATCTGCTCCAGTTCTGCAGGGATAGTAGAGCGGAACAGCCTGCCCAGGGGCAACGGAATTTTCAGGACACTGATAAGATGCTTGACAGCATCATCGACAGTGCCGACCTTTTCGGTGCTGGCAAAGACGTTTTCAGTTAAATTATGGACGATGATCTGTTTGCCGTCGAAAACCAGTAGGCGCTGGTCGCCGTCGCTTTCATGCACATCGACCCGCATCTTATCGGGCCGCTTAACCTGGATGTTGCGCAATGCTCCGAACTCGACCATCTGCCCGTTTTCCTGGGGCGCGTCATAGCTGCTGCGCACCGTAACGCTGAACTGTTCCGCCCCGGCCAGGATCCCGGCCATGTTCTGCAGAATGTCCATGGCCTGTTGGTCATCTGTTTCAGCACACTTGGCCGGCTGGGCTGTCGACCAGAGAAATGCACTGAGGATTCCCAGGACAAATAAAAAAGTTGCTTTTTTCATGTTCCCTCCTGTTTTTTATGTGATCAATACTGCAAACACGGTTTGCTGTTTTTACTCTTCATGAAACACAAAAGCCTCCTAAGGTCTGTAACTACCAGAGAAGACGTTAAATATGAAAATATTAACAAAGAATACCTCTTTGGAATCATTCCTTGAAATGGTTTGCAGGTTTTAAATAAGTATTAATAATTGTTATTAAAAATGCATCAAAAAGTCAACATATTAACCTGATATTAAACTTTGCCATGAAGGATGAGATAAGGATGTAATTGTTGGTGCTTATAAGCAAAGGAGAACGACTTAATAATGCAGTTAATGATGTCGAGTAACAATACATGAAGAAATGGTTATGATTTAAAAAAAGTTGGAATCATAAAGTCGATATAGCTTGCCATTTGGCGTCTAATCTGATCCGTTCAGACTTCCACTTTCTACTGGCAATAATAGCCCTGATCTAGTTGCCCTCAATCACCCATGGATAGCAGCTGTTGTTGGCCATGAGCCATGCAGCGGCAAGCTAAGCTTTGGTATCAGCCAGGCTCAAACTGGCTGATTCATCAATACTTCGCAGGTGCAGATCCCTTTGCGGAAAGGCGATCTCGATGCCCGCTTCCCGGAACTGCCGGTCAATTTCCTGGTGCAGACTACTGGAGACAATCAGCCTGTCATCTGCGTCCAGGACCCAGACGCGCAGTTCAAAGTCCAGTGAACTGTCCCCAAAATTCAAAAACAGCACCTGGGCCGGTCGCATTTTAACCACCCCGGGATTTTCCTTGGCGCAGGCCAGGAGCGTTTCGATTACCAGGGTCACGTCAGAACCATAGGCAACCCCCACCCGGATAATGAGTCGTGCCTGACGGTTGCTAAGGGTCCAGTTGGTTACCTGATTGGTGACCAGGTCAGCGTTTGGAATGATCACATCTGCCTGGTCATAGGTCTGAACAGTTGTCGCCCGCAGGCCGATCCTTTTAATTGTCGCCCAGTTGCCACCAAGTTCTATTATGTCACCAACCCTGACAGGCCGTTCAAAGAGCAGGATAAGGCCGCTGACAAAATTATTGACAATCGCCTGCAGACCAAAACCGATACCGACACCAAGGGCACTCAGCATAATGGTGATTTTCGTCACTTCAAAGCCGAGTGCTGAAAGCGCCACTAAAAAACCGATGACTACGATGGCATAGTGAAATAATTTACCGATTGAATGCCGCGCTCCTTTTTCAATTTTGCTCCTAAAGAGAACTTTATTCATAATCAATTTCTGGAGGATCCAGGAGAGGAGAAAGGATACATACAGAATGGCTGCAGCAGTAAGCAGCAAACCAACACTGATCCGCAGGGCCCCCAGACTGAACCCAATTGCCAGCAAACCAGTTGAAGCGTCTGCCAGGGTATCGTAGACTCCCCAGTACATCAGCAGAGCCGGCAGCAAAACCAGCCCGCAGATAAGAACATCAATGAGCCGGGTAACTTGGCGGATAATGGCATCAATATCATCATCCCTGCCAAAAACTGCTGAACGCTGCAAAATAGGGGACCGAAACAACCATTCCAATCCTCCGTGAATAATGTACAGGAACAACATGAAGACAAGTGTAGTGGCGATCGAATCAATCATCGATACAAACAGAAATGAGGAAAATAGCATTTTTCCAAAAAGTTCGGCAATCATGATAAAGGCAAAAACGAGAGAACCCAGACGAAGTAACAGTGGATAAAGCCACGGTTCTTTATGGCGAAGGCTCTTTTTTGCCTGCCGTAAACAGAAAAGCAGAGCGGCCAGGGCTGTGAAAAACACATAGAGACGAAATAGTGGAATCGGAAAGCTGAGTGTCTCCATTAGGGTGTTGGCGATCAACACAATAAATAACCAATAAACAGTCTGCCTTTTCCATGATACTTCAAACATGGCGCCAATAAGCCTGGTGAAGGAAATGGCGGCAACAGTCATATTGGCCAGATTCCATATGGCCGGTGCGAATCCATATTCATACATCCACACGGTCATCATGTATCCGATAAATAAACCTGCGGCAACCGGCCGCCTGGCAGCAAATTGCCAGCGTTCTGATTCGTTTAACATCTGCCTGTTTCGTAAGATCGCGATGATTACAAAGAAAAGAACAAAAACCTGCAGGAGAATGACCCATCCCTGTTGATCTACAAACCGGCTGTCAGGCCAGACGATTTCAGCCGGACTTTGCAGTACCGCCTGCCACAACCTGCTGCTTCGCAGTTGAGAAAAATATTGGAAAGAAAACATTGGCGGAGATTCACTAAACAGGGTGCTCCGCCGCTCATCCTGAATAAGGTCATTTGTTTCATTTGTAAGATCGCCTATTTGCGCCTTGATGTCGCCGGCTTTTTCCTCTGCTGTCAACAGCCCTTTCAAATGAGAAAGGACGAGATCAAGGGCAGTGTCGATTGTGTTGTTTGCCTTTACAAAAGTTGATTTGAGCTGATCGAATGTTCCCTCTTGGCGCAGGGAGGACTCCCACTCGCTCCAAAGTTTCTTCTCGGCCAACCACTCCTTTCTCATGGCTTCAAACTTGCCTACCGACAGGCTTAAGGGCTTTCTTATTTCATCAAATTCTTTATCAGTATTCTTGATTGACTCTTTCAGTGCAACAAGCTTGTTATATTTATACTGGGTCGATTCCCGTAGCCCTTGCAGTTGATCGGCAGCACTCTGCAGGTTCGCCTCGGTGGCAGCATAGTTTGCTTCAATAGCAGAAACATCCAGTTCAGTCCCAAGCCTTTTTTTAAGGTTAGACAACCGGACGGAAAGTTCACTTGCAAACGGGATAATATCGTTCAGGCCGGGCGTAGAAGGGGATGTTTTTTCTGCAACAGCAGGGGTCTGATCGCCCTGGGATTGCCCGTATGCCGCCAAATGACCTGACACCAGCAATAAGGCTATTGATAGAAATAAAACAAAAAATTTCTTGCTTGAAAACCTCATGATATCAACTCATAAGCCGTGAAATAAACTATTCCAAAAGCTGAAGGTGTTGGGTCGAACAAACAGATAGTCTCGTTTGTACAGAAAAAGTCTGGAATAGAACGGCTGGCCATTTTCCTTTTCATTGCCATTATCGGATGTCCTTGGTTCCATTTTTAAAAGTGCATGGTAATGAGAGTTTACTTTTCATTTGAAAGTTTTGCAGTAAGTTGTTTTATCTCCCGGGCAATTTCCTGGCTAAGGGTTGCAACAAGCTTGTTTTGGGCGCTGACAAGGTCTTCATATCCTGTCCCTGCCGTCGGTTGCTGTAGATTGCTTTTCTTGACCAGCAAAGCTTTTTTGCCGCTTGAATCTGTTATGGTCCAACGGGCGTTAAGAGAGGCATTGCCGCCTATTATGCCATCGAATTGCCCTATATCCAAAATAACACGAAAGGTCGGTTTGAAGTATTGCTGCCATGGAAAAACGGCGATATTGTCAGTGCCCAGCAAAATACTGAGATTTTCAGCAAGAGTTTTGGAAAAATTCTTTTGCAGCGGACTGCCCCAATGGTGAAACTGCGCAACATGAAATTTATTGGTGCTGGCCCGGGTGACGATTTGAGGCCTTTCAAGTTCGGCTGGAAAGAGGACTGGGCCGACACCGACAGCCAACTCGGAGCCTGTGGCATGGCCCGGCAATTCGTTTTCAGCAATATCCATCGGGCTTAAGGAATAGAACTCCACTGATGGAGATTTAGCGGTACAGCCCACAGCAATTATGCCAAGGGTTACAAAGCATACCAGGGTTAAAATTTTTACCGTGTTTGAATGTCTCATTCTTTTGCCCCCTTGCCAAATATTACGGATTCAGGTTGACGCTCCAGTTGGTCGGTCAAGGCCCGCAATGACTGCATCGTTGAACGAAGCTCGTCAAGCAGGTTGTTAAGGTTGTAGTTGAAGGCGGAATCTGTCCCATATCCTTGCTCAAGGCCGCCTATAGCCCCCTTGAGTTGCTGCAGGGTTTCGGTCAGGGCGGGTTCTGTCTCATTATTAACAGTTACCAGCAGCCGGTTGACGTCCTTCACTGTTTCGTTATTGAATGTCTGGACCAGCAGATCCATCTCCTGCAGTGTTTTATTTAACGATGCCAGAGAGCCCTGCAGATCAGTGCCGATTTGTTCAAAGGGGATTTTGCCGACTTTTTGCAAAATAGTTGCCAGGTCTGCTGCCATCTGTTCAAGTGGCGCCGGAATGGTCGGGAAAACCGGGTACGGCTCTTGTTTAAGAAGTTTTGCGGCCGGCGCCTCGGGGTAAAAATCGAGTCCTATGTATTGCTGGCCGGTCAACAGGTTGCCTTGTTTAAGCTGGGCCCGCAGCCCGTGTTCTACCAAAAAATCAAGGTCGCGATCCTGTTCATACGTTCCGCCGATGATATTAAAACGATCCTGTTCAGTTGCCACCAGGACAGGAATTCTCACCTTTCGCGTGCCGGCATCGTACTCGAGATTAATATCCACAACTTCCCCTATTTGTATGCCGCGGAAATTCACCGGTGCGCCAGGGGCAAGGCCTTTGACTGTTTCATCAAAATACAACAGAAAATAGCTTTTATGGGCATATGATTTTTCTCTTGTGCTCTGGTAATCTTTGTACAATTTAAAAACCGTATTTTCTGCGGCCGGCTTGTTCGGTTCACTGCTGTCGGGGGCCGGGCGTTGATGAAGCGACGGGGTGGATGATTTTTTAAAAGTTGGCGTTTCGAAGGCAATGCCTCCCTCCATAATTGATACCAGTGACTCTGTATTTATTTTTATGCCATCTGCATCAACACTGACATCAAAACCGCTGGCATTCCAGAATTTGGTGTTTTGATACACTAAGGCATGGTGCGGTTCGTGGACAAAAATCTTGATGTCAACCCCTTCCTCAGTATCATTAAAATCATAGGCAACCACCTCACCAACCTGGATCTTGCGGAAGTAGACCGGTGCGCCGATATTGAGGGATCCAAGCGTTTCCGCCTGCAAAAGAAAATGGCGGCCCGGATCGTCGGCAGTAACTATGGGCGGCACCTCCAGACCCTTAAACTGTTTGGCAGGAGCCCCTCCTGTTACCGGATCTATACCGATATATACCCCGGAAAAAAGAGTGCCGAGACCGGAAACACCACCGGCGGTCAGACGGGCGCGCACCACCCAGAACCGGGTTTTATCGGTCAGGTACTCTTCAGAGTCTTTGTCGAGTTCTGCCGTAAGCACGACGTGGGACAAATCTTCGCCAAAGGCGACATGGGTTATTTGCCCTACCTCCACATCCTTGTACTTGATTTTTGTTTTGAATGGCTCAATGCCTTCGGCGGTTTCAAAGGTAATTGTGATAACAGGGCCCTTTTCAGTAAAAGCCTTGTAAGCCAGCCAGCCGCCGATCAGAAGTGCCAGAAGGGGCAATATCCAGACAGGTGAGATGCCGCGTTTTTTTTCAATGATTGGTGTGGTCATCAGCTTTCCTCAATTTTTCTTTATTTTCAGCACAGGTATCCCATAATATTCTGGGGTCAAAAGCCAGGGCTGCAAACATGGTAGTCAACACCACAGCGGTAAAATAAGGTGCTGCAAGCGCCGCCTCGGTGGTAGTCAATGACTCGAAGCGAACCATGGCGGCGAGCAGGGCAATAACAAAGATATCCAGGAATGACCAGCGTCCAATGAATTCAATAACATGGAACATTTTAGTTTTGTGCTTCAGCCAGCCGTTCCAATGAAAATGAATACTAAGCAGAATAAGGATGATCCCGATAACCTTGAACAATGGCACCAGGACACTGGCGGTAAAGATGACAAGACCGATGCCGAATTCGCCACTATGGAAAAAGTAGATGATGCCGTCGAGGATGGTTGAATCACCCGGCGTGCCGAGAAAATACACCCGCATGATAGGGAGGATGTTAGCCGGCAGGAAAAAAATTACCGAACTCAGCACCAAGGCCCAGGTGCGGCTTATGCTTGCCGGCTTCCTCATATGCAGTTCAGCCATGCAGCGCGGACAACGGGCAATACTATTGGCTGGAAGCTGCTTGTTGTATACAAGTTTGCCGCAATCATGGCACCTGATGAGATTAGCCCTCCTGGCGGTTTGCTGAAAGGCAGTCTCAATTGCTACTGTTTTTTGGGTTTCGGTTGACCGGGTGTTTTTTTCAATTTTCTGCCAGAATAGATGTTCATCAAGCATCACGGATGAACCAGCAGTGATAAAAACCAAAGCGGTAAAACAGAAAAAACCGATATTATACTCAATGGTTGCCATGTTATGCATTTTGATGATGGTGATCAAAATGCCCAGCATATATACTTCAACCATGCCCCATTCAGCCAGATGTTGATATGCTCGAAAAAGAGCCGGAAGGTTTTTCGGGTAGTATCGATGTTTGAGGCAGAAGCCTACTATGAAGAGTAGAAAAAGTTTGACCACTGGAAAGAAGACGCTTGTCAACAGGACCATGATAGCGACAAAAGAATGTCTATTCTCAAACAAGACAACCACACTATCGAGAACATTACCGCTGCCCCGCATGCCCATGATCTCAAAAGTCATGAGTGGCATCAACATGGCAGGGATATAGAGAAGCAACCCTGTCACAGCCAGGGCAATAGTTTTATCAATGGAGTTGTTTATAAATACCCGTACAACTGTGCCGCACCTTGGGCAGCGTGCCTTCTCACCGGCTGCAAGCGTCTCTTCACTGATCAGCAGATCGCAATCAGGGCATGCCGTAAGTTTTGAAAGATTGGTCATGGGAGGAACCATTTATCTTTCCTCTGCAGTTCTTTTTTGAGGCATACATCTCTTGCCAGTTTCATGCTGTTTTGCATCTTGCCCTATCCGCCTGTCCCATTCCCGGTTCAGCAGCTCGTTGAGAACGACAAAAAGGAAGCTTGTGGTCAGGCCAAACATCAACACTCCGTTGGCCGCCTCCAGAGCCCCAAGAAGCCGCCTTTTGTCGCTCATCACGAGGTCCCCGTAGCCGAGGGTCGTAAAGTTTACGACCGAGTGATAGAATGCCGTGACAAAGTCTTTAAACTCGCCGCTGGCATAAAACAACCCGGCCCACAGTATTATCTGCAGCAAATTCCCGGCAAACATGATAAGCAGGATCGCGACAAGAAGGGACGATACTCCGAAAAGCGTCGTCTTAATCATCTGCTTTCTTTCCATGCTTAGAAGAATTTCGAACATGATGCCCACAACGAAGCACTGAATTGACAGGCAAATTGCCATTGTCACGCATCCTATGATGAGATTTTCACTCATGATTTACCCTCATCAAAGCATTCTGTTTTATTCCCATATGGAGTTGCATATCTCCAGTACTTATAACTTGCCTAAATTGATAAACGCGCCCGGAGGCCAAAGACCCAAAGTGAGTCTTCGTCAGGGTTGAGAACAGGGTCGATGAGTAACTGAACACTTGGCGTGATGGAAAGCTCCCTGCTTACCTGCAGACGATAGTAGGCTTCGAGCGCGTACTGATCATCCAGATCAGTGCCAAACAGAGCATCGTTCGGTCTACCCCAGTTGGCACCGAATCCGAGCTGGCTTCCCGTTCCCAGAGAATCGAGTCCGCCCGGTGTATAGCCTCCCCCGATGCTGACCGACCGTTCCAGCAGACTGCCGCCGTCCTCCGCCCACCCGGCCCGTATGAACGCCAGCCATTTGTCACCAATAGCATGATTAAAAGACAAAATACCCCCCCAACCGTCATCTACACCCAACTCATCTCTTTCGTCCGCGTGCCATAAGTTCAGGTGGACATTGTTGAGGAAGTAGGCCTCCTGTGAAGCGCCGGTCCAGCCAATCTCGAAATGTTTGAAATACTCGCGGTCATTTGAAAATGTGTCGAAACCCTCCATGGGATCGGTGGAATCCGCATTCTGGTCAACGAATCCGGCCATGGCATAGACAGAATCTGTTAGCCAAGCGCCGCCTGCAAGGCCGAGAGCACCATCATTGGGCAGGTCGAGAGCACCGACACCGATGCTGAGGGCATAGTTGAAGAAATCTGTCCAGGGACTGACAAGTGGATAGCCACCCTGAAATTTCTGGTCCCAGTAGAGCGTGTTCAACCGCCAACCTTCTGTGTTATAGGGAAGGTTGGAAATCCCTACGTAGCCCAGACTCTCCCCAGCAAAGTTGCTTGGCACTGTATCATCACCGAGATCGTCCGTATGTTCGACAAGAAACATCAGGGTGCCAGGGTGATCAGTGCCGCGTCCGAACATCTCCCAGGCCACGTTGAAACGAAAGATGCTGCCTGCCGCATCCTTGTCGGCACCAGCAAGGCGGTCGTTGGAGGTTAAGTAAGTCGCGTTGTATTCCATCCCCAGGGCCAACCCGTACTTGTTCTTAAGTTCGTCCTTCCATGCGTACCATGGTTTCAGGAAACCGAGGTCGAAAGCCGTACTGGGCTGCCGTCTATCCGACTCCAGTCGCTTAGCAGAACTATCAGGTCCACAGAAACTAAGAGATGGCTCTTTACTTGACGGTTCAGAGGATGCAGCGAAGACAGTTTGCCCGGAGCAA
>CAMYKS010000027.1 GCA_947259115.1 uncultured Desulfobulbaceae bacterium
TGGCTGGGTCACTATCAGTAGAGAGCTTGTCGGGGGAACAGCAAAAGCAAAGACAGAAACATGCTGCGCTCTTGCCGATAACATTGAGGTTTTTGAAAATCTGAAAATCTCTGAGCAAAAGACGCTCGATACTTTACAGAAAATAACAGCAGAAACAAACCGCAGGTTCGTGCCCCGCAGAGAAATTACCCGTGCATATCCCGGCGCCGGTAAAGGTCTTAAATCACTGGCACGGAAAAACATTGTAATCTTTGCCGAACAGCAGGTTTACAGGGATCCGTTCGGGGAATGCTTTCTGGAAAGTGATATCCCGCAGGAACTGACCGCTGAACAGAAAATAGCCTTGGATTCAATTCTGCCTGCCATAAAAGATGACGGCTTTGTTTCTTTTCTGCTGCATGGTGTCACCGGCAGCGGCAAGACAGAGGTATACCTGCAGGCTGCAGCATATGGATTGGAGCAGGGTAAATCCGTCCTTGTGCTGGTGCCGGAAATTGCCCTGGCAACCCAGTTGGAGGCACACTTTATTGCACGTTTCGGCTCCCGGGTGGCCTTGCTGCACAGCGGGCTCAGTTCCGGGCAGCGCTTTGACCAGTGGTCCAGAATTGTTCGGGGAAAGGCAGATGTTGTAATCGGGGCCCGTTCAGCTGTATTCGCCCCTCTGCAAAACCCCGGTCTTGTCATTGTGGACGAGGAGCATGACAGTTCCTACAAGCAGGATGACGGTTTTCGGTATAATGCCAGGGATTTGGCCGTACTGCGGGCGAGCCGCTCCAAGGCGGTGGTAATTTTAGGCTCGGCCACACCATCTGTTACGAGTTATTACCATGCCAGCAAGGGAAAATATACCCTGCTTAATATGATAAATCGCATCGAAGGAAGACCTCTGCCGCAAGTGGAAGTGGTCAATATCCCGGCAATTAAAACCGTATCGGGAAGACCCCCCGTGTTCTCACCGCTTCTCATAAAGAACCTTCGGGACAATCTTGCCCGTAAAGAGCAGAGTCTGGTTTTTCTGAACCGGCGCGGTTTTGCAAATTTCATGATCTGCAGGGACTGCGGCCAGACTGTGCAGTGTAAGCATTGCCAGGTATCCTTAACCCTGCACAAGTCGGAGAATAAACTGCTCTGCCATTACTGCGGTTTTACGGCCGGCAGCAAGACCGTGTGCAGCAGCTGTAAATCCGCCTCTCTGACGGCCATAGGTGCCGGAACCGAGCGTCTTGAACAGGAGTTGCAGGAACTTCTGCCAACAGCAAGAATTGCCCGTCTTGACCGGGATACATGCAAGAAACGCCATGACTATATAAGAATTTTAAAGGAGGTTCATAAGGGTGAAATCGATATTCTCCTGGGAACCCAGATGATTACCAAGGGACATCATTTTCCCAATGTGACCCTGGTCGGCATAGTTCTGGCTGATACAGGCCTTGGCTTGCCTGATTTCAGGGCCGGTGAGCGCACCTTTCAGTTGATTGCCCAGGTAACCGGGCGGGCCGGCAGAGGAGAAAAACCGGGACGGGTTATCATACAGACCTTTCAGCCGCAGCATTACTCCATAGAAATGGCAAGAAATCATGATTATGCAGGCATGTATGCCAGGGAGATAGAATTACGCAGAGCCCTCGGATATCCACCATTTTCCAGGATAGTGAATGTCAAGATTGAGGGTACGGATGAAAAATTTGTCCAGGATGCGGCAGGTATGCTGGCAAAGTGCGCGCAAAAGTTGCAAAGGAGAGCAGAGCCGGAGATTTTGGGGCCCGCCCCGGCTCCTTTAACTCGTTTACGGGATAAGTACAGGTGGCAGCTGTTAGTAAAGGGTAAAAAAGTCGAAGCGCTGCATGGGTTCCTGCACAGGCTCGAAGAAGAGATTACCTCGCTGAGTATAGGCGTCAAGGTCAAAATCTCCATTGATGTTGATCCCGAGTATATGATGTGAAGATGAAGGAATGTGCCTAAAGTGCGCTAAAGTTGTGAGTGCCTAAAGTGTTTAGCAAACAGCTATCAGCCGTTAGTTTATACGTTGCACGAAACTTTATTACCATGGGTTACCCTGAAAAACAGAAGCCGAACTGTCAGAACATAAGGGGGAAAAATGACACAAAAAGAATATTCTTTCAGTCCCACCGGCGAGAAGTTCCCGCTCCCAACCAAACAGGAATACAAGAAGGAGTTTAGCCGCTTACAGAATAAAGTAACCGAACAGCGAAAGCTGGGCCGCGAGATCGTTGTGGTGGTCGGGGTGGGTTTTGTCGGAGCGGTCATGGCCGCAGTGGTGGCTGATTCGACCAATAAAAACGGAGAGCCCAACAAATTTGTCATTGGCATGCAACGGCCTAGTGTTCGGAGCTACTGGAAGATTCCGCTCCTTAACCGGGGAATGTCACCGGTTAAATCAGAGGATCCGGAAGTAGATGTGTTAATAGAGCGCTGCGTCAAGGAGAATAAGAACCTGGTTGCCACATACACCTATGAAGCCCTGAAGCTTGCGGATGTGGTAGTGGTTGACGTGCAATGCGACTATCTGAAGGAATCCCTGGGGGATTGTTGTAATGGTTCGGCTGATATGGCGGCCCTGGAAGCCTCGCTTGGAGTTATCGCGGAGAATATTGAACCGCAAACTCTGGTGTTGATCGAGACGACCGTGGCACCGGGTACCACCGAGCAGGTCGCCTATCCCATCATGAAAAAAATATTCGAGAGCCGCGGCATTAAGTCAGCCCCCTTGCTGGCCCACAGCTATGAACGTGTAATGCCGGGCAAGGATTATGTCGCTTCCATCCGGGATTTCTGGCGCGTGTGCAGCGGCGTAAACCAGAAGGCCAAGAAAAAGGTGACAAAATTCCTCAAAGATGTGCTGAACACGGACAAGTTTCCATTGACTGTGCTTGACAAACCCATAGAGTCGGAAACGGCAAAGATAATAGAAAACAGTTACAGGGCCGCCATCCTCGCCTTCATGGACGAGTGGTCATTGTTTGCCGAGAGAAACGGTGTTGACCTGAAAAAGGTCATTGAGGCAATCAAGGTGCGGCCGACCCACTCCAACATGATTTTTCCCGGACCGGGCATCGGCGGCTACTGTCTGCCCAAGGACGGCGGCCTTGGCGTCTGGGCCTACAAGCATATCCACGGCTGGGAGGATGACATCTTCAAGATCACACCGCTCGCCATTGACATCAATGATACGCGTGGACTGCGGGTGGCCCAGTTAGTGCGGGATGCCTTACGCAACATGGGCCAACCCATTGCGGCCGCGGATGTTTTGCTGCTGGGCGCAGCTTACCGGGAGGATGTGGGAGATACGCGCTATAGCGGCTCGGAGATGGTCGTGCGTAAACTTACCGAGATGGGCGCCGAGATGCTGGTACATGATCCGTATCTTGAGCATTGGTGGGAATTAGAGGCCCAGGATACCTATCCCCATCCTGACTACTCGTGGGCCCGTTTCTTTCACCGCCAGGAAAAGCTCAAAGAACTTAAAGTGAAGAAGGATCTGTGGAAAGCCATGAAAGGTGTTAAGGCCATCATTCTTGCTGTGCGCCACGCCGACTATCTTGATCTTGACCCCCAAAAGGTGGTGAAGGCGGTTGGCAAACCCTGTGCAATTATAGATTGTTTCTCCATTCTGGATGATGAAAAGATTGAATGCTATTTTAAACTGGGCTGTGAGGTGAAGGGCATGGGGCGCGGCCACATTCAGCGGCTCAAGGAAAAGGTGCGTAAAAAGAAATTTATGACGTAAATCATGTTTCGTAGTTGAGATAATTTTCATAAACAGGGAATCATGAGGGGGGCTGGAAACTGGATATTTATTTTATCCGGATACGTTCCCTGACAAGGATTTTTTTAATGGATGCCCCCGTTTCACCGTTTACGTTTAGACGCTCTGGAACCAGGGAAATAATTTGTCAAAGTAAATCCTGTATTCTGGGTGTGGAATAATGCCTTGACGCATGCCATGATGAAGTTAGGTGTCTCTGTGAAGCGAGAATGAACAGAGATTACAGCAACTCTCCGATAATCTTTACCAGATCCTGAAATATAAACGGCTTGATTATAGCGGCACAAAAACCATAATCCCGGTAATTTTCCATAACAGGATTATTGAAATAGCCGCTTGACACCACAACCTTTGCATCTGGATTCAGCTGAAGAATTTCCTTGACAGCTTCTTCACCGCCCATTCCACCCGGAACCGTCAGATCCATGATTATCATATCAATGGACTCAGCCTTTTCAAGACTTACCTGATACATCGCGATAGCTTCATTACCATCTTTAGCAAGAAGAACCTGGTGCCCCATTTCACGCAACATATCCTCAACAACACCTCTCACTGGCTCTTCATCATCCATTACCAGGATTCTGCATGGATATGCACAAAGTTGGGTCGGCGCTTCATCTGATCTATCAATTTGTCTTTCTCTGGCAGCAGGAAGGTATATGGTGAAAGTGGTTCCCTCTTCCGATTTCGAGTCAACAGTGATATAGCCGCCGTGTTTGGAAACAATGGAGTGGGTGACGGCAAGCCCCAAGCCACTTCCTTCACTTTTAGTCGAAAAATAGGGATCGAATATTTTATCAAGCAGTCCAGCAGGGATGCCCACCCCCTTATCCTCGATAATAATCTCCACATAGTCAGACTCTTGGAGAGGAAATGGTGCCTTCCGAGTTTTATCACGGGAAACGTTTCTGCAGCGGATACTAATCACTCCGCCTAAGGGCATGGCCTGATTGGCATTAATGACAATATTCTGGATAACCTGACTGATCTGCCCTATATCAATTTCCAACGGCCAGAGGTCTTCGGCAAAAGAATACTCACAGCGAACATTACTGCCACGAAGCACGAAATCAGCATTGTCGGTAATGATTTCCTTGATTGAAGCAAGCCGTCTAACCGGACCCCCGCCCTTAGAAAAAGTGAGCAATTGCTGAGTGAGGTCTCGCGCCCTGAGCGATGCCTTTTCCGCCTCTTCCAAGAGATGATCGTCCATACCCTCCTTAAGCATTGCAAGACGAGTCAGGCTTATATTGCCCAGAATGGCCACCAGAATGTTATTGAAATCGTGGGCAATACCACCGGCCAAGACTCCCACTGACTCCAGTTTCCTGGCCTTGAAGAGTTCCTCCTCCATTCTGTTTTTCTCGGTCACATCTCGAAACACCAGGACAACACCGACAATTTCTCCATCTTTATCCCGGATTGGGGCGCCACTGTCGGCTATAAACTTTTCACTCCCATCCCTGGCTCTCAAAACAGTATGTTTTTCATGGCCGACAATCGAACCGGTTTTCAAAACCTCTTCAACCGGGTTATGACAGGCCTCGCCTGTTTTCCCATTAAAAATAAGGAAGATGTCACTTACAGATTTGCCGATGGCCTCTTCATTTGTCCAACCGGTCAAGTCTTCGGCAATTGTGTTCAGGAGCACGATATTACTCGCAGTGTCCGTAGTGATAACACCATCCCCGATGCTTCTCAGGGTAACGGCAAGTTGTTCTTTTTCAGCAGCCACAGCCTCCTGGGCCTTTAGCCGCTCATCAATTTCATTCAGCAGCGCCTTATTTGTATTTGTAAGATCCAGGGTTCTGGATTCTATTAAATCTTCCTGAGATCTATTAAGTGCTTCGAGTTTCCTAGTCTTATCTGCAACTTGCCGCTCAAGGGTTTGATGGAAATCTTCAATCTCCTTGCTATAGATTGCAAGCTGCTCCTGAAAGGAGCCAAAGGCCATGCTCAAGAGCGTAACCTCATCACCTGTTATTATTTCCTTCTCACTCTGGGGGTGGATGCTTTCAGCCCGATAACGTTGGGATAAATCACTGATTTTTTTTGTGAGAACAGCCAAGGGATTGATGATCTTCCTGATAAGCAGAAAACTGGCAAAGGCGAAAAGAACAGTTCCAGCCAAAAAGGCATACAGAGTGTATACCTTAAGCCGGTTGGCTAGAAAAAAAATGGTTTCATTGGGCTGATAATAAAGGAGCAGAAAATCGTGATTACTGACCGAAAATTTTCTAAAAACAAAATTTACCTCACCGGATTTTCCATTTTTTCCCAGCCAGCCTTTCTTTGCTTGTTTTTTTAGAATTTCATTGAATACTTCATCATTAAATACCGAGAAGTCCATTTGTGTATCATCGGCTGTAACGAGAATGTCGCCAGTTGTCTGGGAGAGCAGGATCAGCTTACCCTGCTGTGGAATATACCTTTCAAGAATAGCCTGAATACCCTGAAAAGAAAGCTGGGCCCAAATTATCCCTGAAACGCTTCCGCTGGACTTGTCTTTGACCGGCACGGAAATGTCAATAAAAGGCAGAGGGAATTCCTGGAGACGAAATATCCTGCCTAAAAAAGGGGCTCCCTCCGCCATCGGCGTCTGAAAGATAGGGTCGTTAAAGAGATTTTGGAGCTCCGCCGCAACATCGGGCACATGAAATTTGTCCACTTGCAACCAAACCCTGCCCTCTGCATTGATCGCGGCAAGACTAAAAAAAGACTCCTCGTTTTGCAGGAGCCCACGCATGATATTCTCTGAGACTATCGGCCGGTTTTGATCCGGAGGAGTAAGAATGGCCAGGCGTCCAAGTTGAACCTGGTTGGCATAAAAAAAATCATTTATATCAATTTCGGCCTGCATCAATCTGTTATCGGCCAGCTGCCGGTAATTCTCGCTCAGATGACGGTCGAAAGCCTTGGTACCAAGAAAATGATATGCGCCTATTATTCCCAGAAATGGGAGCAGAGTTGCAAAAAGAATTCGTAACGACAGCTTCATGAAATAATTCTCTAAGGAACTATTTCCGCTTGATCAAGAATATTCTGGGGAATCTGTATACCCAGCAACTGTACGGTCTGCATATTTACAACATATTTGGAGCTGAAATACTTGACTGGAAGCTGGCTCGGATTTCTGCCCCGAAGCATCTTAGCGGCATATTCTGCAACTTTTGGAAAAAAAACGCTGGAATCCATTGCCGGTCCACCTACGAGCCCCCTTAATATTGGTATTCTATTCTGGCCGACTATGGGCAGTTTCAACCGCTTCTGCCATTTGATCAACTCGGGGTACTCATGTTCCCGCATTGCCGGAGGAAAAAGGGCCACTGCTCCTACGCTCAACTCCTTGAACTCACGCATGACCCGCTCGATATCATCTGTATCGGCATATTCCTTAATGATCAATTCAACACCCAGTTTTTTACAGGTTTCAATATAGCTGGGAGGAAAAAAATCCACCGTCGATCCACGAAAATATATCAGACCAAGCTTTTTGCGCCTTTCTTCTGGCAAAAATTGAACAGTTTTCTGAAAAAGGACTTCTATAGTGTCTCGGTAAAAACCCGTGCTGTTCTCCTGCATACTTGACGGCAGGAGGTATTGCGGTCCGGACAGGGATATGAAAAGAAGAGGTGATTGGAGTTCAACAGCTGCCATAATTGGTAAATTAGTGCCGGTTGTGAAAAACAGGTCGCATTCCCGGGCTATCTCCTGCCGGATCCTTTCCTTTCCCTCCTCACTTTCAAAGCCTGTAAGATCAATGGGGATGATTTCAAGATTACGACCAACGACCAGATCCTGTTGCTCCAGAGCGTCAAACAATTTGTTATATGCCGGGGCGATATAATCCTTTGGGACACCGAGCCGATATGTTTCTGCCATAACAGGCGAGGAAAAACAAATCAGGATAACAGAGACAATGGTACCTAATATCTGCAACAATCGATATTTCATTTCCTAAACCTTGTGTATACGACACGTCGCTCTTTGATAGTAATGCTTCTTACTAAGTCTATTCTGCCCTGATTTTACAGTCATTGCAACCTTTCTTTAAATCTCTAACTTAATCCACCAGCTTGGCTGGTGGGTTCTAGTAATGCTATGTAGGTTGCAGAGTTTACAAAAAGAAATACCTCCTCAAGATAGGGAATCACGAGGGGCTGGAAACTGGATATTTATTTTATCCGAAAAAGTGCCTTTTGGGGTAGGGGAGAATCAACATTGTGGAAATCGTTTGACTTTGTTCTGGAGGAACAATCTATATAATTCAAATAAGATACGATAAATAATTAAAAAAGAGCCTAACAAAATTTGGTCCCTTTTTATGCAACAATGACTGGCCTGTTCATATAGAGCCGTATACCACCTGTGATTGACTGTTCATCCCGGATGAACAGCAAACTCCCACATTATACATTGTAGTTTAAGTGAAAATACACTCTACACCCCATATGTCTTTTTATGGTTATGAATTATAAGTAAATAATTGAAGATAATCTGATTAGGAAGAAGATGAGGATGTTTTTGGCTTAGGGATATGTACCGGCGGGAAAAGGATGTATACTCGGGCTGGTTTGAGGTAGTTTTTTTGCCAAATAAACAGCCGCCCAAGGCAACGACGGGTAAAGACGTATAACCGTCTTGGCTTTCAGGTGTTCAGGCTGCTGTATAATTTTCAAATACCCACATGGTAATCCTGACCCCGGTTCCTAATTACGGTTGCATTCTCTCAGCAGCAATGGACATTGACTACGCTGAGGATCAGGTACGCAGGTACTTTTGGAGGTCATATGCCTACTTGTATTGAATGGCTAGAGGAGCGGATACAGGAATGTGCCCGGACCGAGGACCAGGGCTATCGCGATTGCTGTGACTGGTGGCCCTGCAACTGGGCCTGCTCTGCATGGGTGTGGGTAACTAATATAGTATGTGTGGCATGGACCTGGGTTACAACCGTCGTCTGTGTTGCCTGGGATTTTGTGACAACCATTGTCAACGCGGTCCTGGTAACCGTCGAGTCGATCCTGGGCTGGGTCTTTTCAGTCCTTGGCTTTATTATTGAACTCATTGAAATGATCCCGGTAATCGGCACCCTGATCCGTTGGATAATCAATTTCATTACTTTCCTGATCTTCACAGTGCTGTCGCTGTTTGACGCCTTGCTCGGCTTGCTCGGCATCAGGCCGGAGAAAATATTACGGGTATGCACGGTAATCCTGCGCGATGAAGACGGCAATCCCGTCGCAACCAGGGCTTTTGCCAAAGCAATGCTGCAGCTGGCTGCTGACATTTACAAACGCGACGCCAATGTGAGGATTGTGCCACTGGGCCCTTTTAAATATTCAAGCGGTTTTTTCGGGGCAGACACAGTTGATGATAATTGGGTGATTATCGACGGTGCAAACAGTGATAACACGATATTGGAAGTACCATGCAATGCCAGCGGCACAGCAGCTGAATGGTGGCTTGGCGGCACGCTGTTTCAATGGAAGGCATCCACTTTGTGCTACTACGGTGCCTGGCGCCGGGTTCTGGGGTATGGTGCGCCGGTTACCTGTTTTATTATTCGTGATGTTACCGGATCACTGGGCTGCGCACTGTGGATCACCGATTACGCAACAATTAAAGGCGAATTCACATTGCCGCCAACAAGTCCACGCACTCTCGGCCATGAAGTAGGCCATGCCAGCAACCTGTGGCACCTATGTGTCGATCTGGACAACCGCAATCTGATGGCCACCCAAAAGGGCATTCCGGTTATCAGTGCCTGTGACCCAACGCCGTCTGTTACCTTGCCGGACCGGTCTAATCCGCGCATGGACAACGCGCAGGTATTACTGGTACGGGCATCCAAACATGTCACTTATTTTTAATGGGGCTGCCATGCATCTGAAACAAACCGTATTTACGCATCCGTCGCAATTAAATCATCTGCGCATGGGACCGCTGTTGCGCACAAAAGGCATTGGCAGAATAGTGATCAGTGGCGAGATGGAGCAACACCCTGCAAGAGAGAACTTTGAAGCGGAATTGAACCGCCGTTATTATGCCTGTGGTTGTGAACTTGGAGCAGCAGGATTATTAATCGGCCTGGTCGTAAGCGGCGGCTGGCAGGCATACCGCTATTTTTCCTCTGGCGGCACGATACTATCAGCCATTGGTATGGTCTTGCTTGTTGCTGTCATTGGGGCTGTTGCCGGAAAATTCATCGGAATGCTGAAAGCCTCCCGGGTATTAAGGCAAACCGTGCAGAACATTCAGAAACAATGGCAGGTTGATCCGCCGCCGCAGCAAGAATCGTGGGATTGCGGTTGAGTCATTTTTTACAGCACAAAGCGAACGAAATTACAGTGATAATGGTTGCCCCCCAAATACTATCGATTATTAATCACTGATCGGCGTAAGAAACTCACCCTCCATTGCAAAGCGAGGTGTATGTACTTTATCATTTCTTATCTCTTTGATGTGTTGTCGAAGTTCTCCTAATTCACCAATTGCCGTGGCACTTCTTTTAAGTCGCATTGACAGGGTAATTCGTTGTGCCTTTTTACCGAGAACCCGTTTCCGTTTCTTGCGAAGCAGTTTTGAAATGTCTTCTTTCTTTGGCCGGACCACTTTATCATATACGTCGTCTGCTTGTTTAACGGCTTTTTCCAAGGCATCAGCGTATTTTTTTCTGCTCCTCTCACTTTTGCGAAGCGCATCGTCTTTTGAGTGAGTTATAAATAAATTAACTGCTTTGATATTCCAGAGGGGTATCACTCGCGCATCATACCACTGATTATTTTTGGATAGCGCTTCTAAGAAGAGGAGGTCAAAGCTGAACTCATCGGTTCCATGTCGCTCAATATGCTTAGAAAACAAACCGGCGTAGTTTTTGGCTACCAGCTTTTTATAGGCGCTATCGACCTGACCCTTTCGCGGTGGTGTTGAAACACCCGTCAAATCCACACGCAGCAAGGGCATGTCAAGGTCGCGCAGGAACAACTGTGCTGCAACGTCCTCCCAGAACTTTTCTTTTTCCTTCTGGGCGTCCGTCGGATCCGGGTCGGTTGCGTGTTTTTTCCACTCCCCGTTTTTCCATTCATCAAACCAGAGTTTTTCCTGCTGATCATCCAGGCTGATTATCAGTTGATTGTGGATAAAGGTAGGGTTTATCTCCTTCCCTTGAACAATAAGTCCGACATGCAAGGGCAATATTATGAAGCTGATATCCAAGTCGAGTTTATTTTTCTTCTCCTTCGCTGTACAGGCGTCGAATTTCAAGAGAATGTTGGTCATCCGTGCCGCGTAAACTCCGCAGTCGTGGATCTGGCCTCCGTTTATTGCTCTCGGAAACAACCGGTCAATATATTTTGGGCCTTCGGCAAGGTTAAAGCTTGTGTGCGTAGTTTGGGTCCGGAGGTACCGTCCCAGGAAGCCGATTGCCCGATGCCAGGCTTCCTGCCGTGTTGCTGAAGCGCTGGTTGTGGTTTTTTGTAAATGTGCTCTATACAAAGCGCAGGCAAAGTCGGCCAATTCATCGTCTGTTTTGATTCTCGGTTTTTTGAGCCGCTTTAAGACGAGTTTACGTCGTTTTGCCAGTTCTTTCGCAGACCTCGTTATCGCCGCTTTTTTTGTCAGATTCGGCTTTTTGTGTTGGATACCCAGCTGGTCTAGATAAAAGTTGAGTTTGTTATCGATAAAGCGGATGAGATCTCGGAGATAATAAGTCTTGCTTTCAGGATCGTCGCCCGAATCGTCTCTTTCATAAAAATTAAATTCAAACTGCCGGGACTTGTGCGGTACAAAGGCATCAAGAAAGTAAACGGCGCGGCGGGTTTCGAGTATTTGTGTCTTGGGGATTTTGAGGGACAGCAGGAGCGGGCTGACATTCTTTGCGGGCAGCAACCGGCTTCTGGTACCGAACCATCGCTTATGCAGCTTGCTCATCGGGGAATCTTTTCGGTAACCGTTTTTCGCCAAATCTTCCAGGCCTCGGTCCAAAAATAGTTGAAACGCATTGATCAGCGACTCAAAAAGAATGACAAGGCCTTCGTTTAAGGCAGTGCGTAGCGGAACATTGTTTTTTTCAATCGGTTTTGGTTTAGGGCTTTTTATGAACAATGGTATCGCTATCTTCAGGGCGCGTTCGAGCATTGCCCAATACTCGATTAAAGCAGCGTTTGATAGTAATATTTCCGGCCTGGGTACGCAGCGGAGCATGCCCTGCCAATTGTTTCCTTGATAATCAGTTTTCTTCTTTCCCATCAGGCCTCCCTTGAACCCTCTGTACCATTTGATAAGACGCAGCATGGACTCCGTGTCGTTCATCGCCAGTAGCCGGAACATGGTTTCATACCAAATGGTATCAGGGATATTATGGAAGGCCGTCTCCGTAGATGAGAATTCTGTGGTTATTTCCCTTATCGTTCTGCGGACATCACTTTTCTTCTTTGCCTCGGTGGCCACACAGACATTGCGGATGGCGCGCAACCCCTCCTTGCCGAGGTCACTTGTGGCCAATTTATCAAGAACGATCTGGTAGTAGGGTTTTTTCGTTTTTCCTGCCATCGAAGTCTCTAGCGTCAATACTTTTTGCTGATTTTTGTCTTAGGAAGAAAGCGATTACAACAACCTGCGAAGTGTTTTTCGACTATTGCGTAACGCACAATTACAGCGCTCTTATTAAAGTATCGGGATACCTCTCGTTCGGTAGTAACCGGGGGTTCTGACAATAGCAATGCCCTTGAGGTATTTGGCGCAGGCTATCGTCTATTTATCCAGAGTTTTGGTACCGAAAAATCTGATGCAGTCCCCCTTACGTGTATGGGTAACTACAAAGGCTGTTCAGGCGTATGATCCTACAGGAAAACCGGGGCTTCGTCCCGGAGGTTGCGATTGTTGGGGACCCGCACCATTCACCCGCTTGCTCATGCTTGATCCGAACCGCGGCTAACTCGGAGGCGCCTCGGATTCCGTTTCGGGAAAAACAGGCAGCTCCATCGATTGTTGCAAAATTACGAGCGAGGTCGGGATACGAACGGTCCATGGAACGCCAACTGCCTTTGCGCCGATAACGTAGTCACCATCGGTGATTGATTCACCCTTGTACGGTTCATCAAGGGTTATCGATGTTTCATTAATGAACGATTTAATGAGATAGACATCGCCACCAATCGTAATCTCGCGCTTAACATCGTCTTCCGTAAAATTAGTCTTATTACCCGTAACATTTGTATTGTTCTTTTCTATAGAGACGGTACCGTTGGATTTCACGTCGATTGCGCCTTGCTGCGATTTCATTTCCTCGGCAATCGACATAAACGGTTCTTTGTCGGCAACCGTGGGATTGCTCTCATCACCGTTCCACGGGAAAGTCCCGGTGGATAAAAATGCATTGGCCGCAGCCTCGAAGCCTGGACGAATGGGAATATTGACGCGGCAGGCGCCGGCTTGCAGAAACGCTTCGAACACCGGGTCGTTATCGGTCATCTGGTTGATCGTCGGCCAATCCGATTTCCTGCCCCAGAAATACGGGTAGAAAAGGTATTGCATGTTTTCCCATTCAAAAGCTTGCTCGACAAACCGGATGTATTGTCCTTCGCGGCTTGATTCGGCCAAGTCGGCTTGCGGATATCCGTGAGGGCTCACCGATTTACGCATGGCATCGAAATCATCAAAGTGCTGGCCGGTCAGTTGGCTTATGACGCTGCGTTTGATTTCGCGCCGCTCAACTTCCCGGTTTATTGCCGGATTTCGGCCTTCGATCGTCGGGGTCTCATCGAATATACCCAGCTCGGCCAGGGCTGCATCGTACGCGGCTTTTTGTTCTTCATAGGCGTTCATGACGGCGTTATAGGTTTTGAGCTGCCACTCCTGCAAATGTTCGCTGGTCCGCTGGCACTCGACTTCGACAGTCCCTGCAAATGCCGGTGTGTTAGCGGCCAGGATTGCAATCGGCACGGTTCCCGTCTCATCGTTAAGTGATTTGAGTTTGGACGGAGGCATATAATGACGTCCAACATAGACGGCCAGACCGGCATGCTGTACTTTGCCGTCTTTCGTAAACACGACCTTGTTGCCATTAAAAACGCCGCGCTTGGCTACGTAGCCGTCGAAAACTTTAAGGGAGTTGTCCGCTTGCGCTTCTTTAGGCTTTTTCTCATCGGTTTTTGTGGCCAATCCAACGCCGAGGATCTCATAGAGTGGCGGCGGCGGAGTAATACCAGCTACATTATAGCGACTGGCCCAGAACATCGCGCTCACCGAATTCATGTGCTTGGGTTCCAGCGGCTCAAAAGTATGACCTCTTCCTGAGCAATAACCCGGTTCCTCGGGCCGGGCAAGCGTCACGCCCTCCTTTGGCGCGGATGTGTGCATGTAACGATACAGTGCAGCCGGTTCCGGAACCATGACCTCGATCAATTCACGCTTGCCATAGTTATAAACCCGGGCTTCGTAAACTTTATCGACCCACCGATAGATGCCGCTGATGTGCCTGGCGTCCTTTTCACGATTCAGGAAACCATGTTGGTTAATAACTTCAATTTCATTGATCGACAGCGTCGAGCGCTCCTTGCGGACACGCTCCTGGATCCGGTGCACTGAGCGCTCCGTGATCTCGCGCGCATGACTTGTTGCGGTTAAGCTGGATTTCGACTTAGCTGTTGCGCTCGTATACCCGGCGTTGGCCGAAAACTCGACGCTCGGCCCGTAAGAACCCGAAACCGTGACACCGGCATATCGGGATGAATCCTCATCGATGGTCTTTTGTGATTCGGACTGCAGTTCAAAGCGCTCGGTGGAAGACAGGTCCTGTTCATTCTCTTCGGTGGTCTCGGTTTCATCAAGTTCAAACGTCTCGGTTCGTTTCAGCACCCGGTGTTCTCGATCGCGTTGTTCCGAAGCCATTACATTCTCGATGTGCGCCACCTCACCCATCTCATAGCGCAGAAGTCGCTGCTTCACCACCATCAATTCCGAAACACCCAGGGAATCAAATGTACCGACTCCTGCCGGTACGGTTGGCTCTTTGACGTCTGCCTCTCCATTTTCCGGTAATGGGCAGGCGCCGGGAATGTGAATATCGAAATCCTCCACAACCATATCGCCCACGAAATCGCTTGAGATCGCAAATCCACCGGCAAGAAGCACCGCTCGCCCGGTTTTGCCGCCCGAGTACAATGACTTGCCGAGAGAGGCATTATTATTTTCCAGCGCCCGCAGCGTATATGGTACGTGGAGATCGGTCTCTGACATCCCGACATGTTTCAGCGTTTCCTTGGTGGCAGCCGACAAATTAGAGGCCCGCTCGGCGGACAGGACACCAAGCTTTGTGTTAGGCGCAGGGGTAATCGTCTCTGTTCCGCGTAATGCACCAAAAAATCGCGTCAAGATGGAGTCGTTGGAATCGGTTGACGTTCTTGTTTCCTTCTCGACTGGTTCGTTGCCCTGTTTGATGAGCCCCTCGATAAAATCGTCTTCATAGACACTTGCGAGTTCCTTGATGGCCAATTGGTTATCACGGAGTTTTCTCACCAGTTCGTCTTGCGATTCCTGTTGCTTTTTCAGTCTCTCTTGGCGTTTGGCAAGGTCGGCCTTTGCGGCAGCTTTGTATTTTTCTGACCCTGGCAGCGGGAAGACGGTTTTGGGAAGAACCAGTGTTCGCTCAAAATACTTTTTTGTATTCTCATCATTGAGCTGGGTAAGTTGCGCCTTTTCAATCACGCTTAGCAGACGGCGGGCTTTATCCAGTGAGACAGCGTCGTTAAAATTCTGATCGGACAACACGATTGCAGCGGATAAACTGTCGTCAACACGTCCTATCCACGACACCAGGTCATCAGGCGAAACGTCATTGGCTAATTCATTGACCTTCTTGGCAAATCCGGGTGAGTCAGGAACTGCGTCATCGAGCGTCCTAAGCTTAGGGTTCAAATCGCTCAAAAGCGAAACGTAGTCAGTGTTGCCGCTTTCGTCGTGATCAACAAATGCCTTGGCAACACCCCGCATTGCGATAAGCGGATCAGCGGCCGCTTTCCTGGCATCCCCGAGTTTGACCTTAAGGTCCGATTCCTTCGATTCGATAACCCGCTCATCATCAGGAGCACTTTTTTCCGTGATGCGGCTTACTGAAAAACGAAATACATCCGTCTTCATCGCACTTCTCCATTATAGATAAGAATTGTTTGTTAAGTATGATTTAGTTCTAACAGAAAAACAGGGGTTGTCAAGGGTGGGTTACAAGGAGTTCCGCCAATTTTCAATCATATACGGTTTTTTTGTCTCACGGAGATTTACGCCAATCTAAAGTGGCACTTTACCATCGCATGGTGATACTCAGCTTATGCGGGTTTCGGGTCAGGATTGACATTTGGGTATTCAGGTTGCTATAAAATAATCAAATACCCATATGTCAGCCTGACACGTTTTCTAATATCGGACGTGCATCTAATATTTCAAACAATAAAATGTTAGAATGCTCAAAATATTTTAAACTGATATGAAAAGAGTTCAATATATCAGTAATTATTACTGCATTTTTCTAATTTATTGAGGATATTTCTATGGTTAAACAGACACTTATGAAGAACACTCAAAAATTTATCACAATGCATACAATAGCGGTTATTGCTGTTGCTGTTATAATGACTGCCTGTTCCTCTACTGGCAAATCATTCAGTATATGCCAGGAAGGCACTGAAGACCCACCGTTGGAATTGCATTGGAAAGAGCTGCCGGAAACTGATTCATTAACAGTACTAGCAACCTCACAATTACCTCTCATACTCCGCAACAAAACAACTCAAACTCTTTTTGTTACCATATCAGTCGCTGGAGCCTTGGACGCGATAAGGGATGGTGTTAGCCTGGGGGCTGTCATAATACCGCCGCTAACTGAGATAAACGTTGCTTTCGATCTATCTCAATTCAATTTCAATATTGTCAATTTAAAATTTTCAGGGAGAATAGTCGCTAGGGCAACAGCACGTAAAACGCCCGAGGGACCAGTGGAACACCTGGCCTACACTCCTCATGCCTTTGTGCATATGGAGGAGGACAAAATACATGCTTACCGTGTCAAACCAATGTTGGAAAAATTTGGTGCCGGAGATTTCGGAAACAGGGTGGAGGGTTTTCGCCAATGGGCAAAAAAGCGTGGTATCAAGCTTGTAGGTATAGGCCATTTCGCTCGTAATCTACAGTTCAGTGATAACGATGGTGGGCCAATGGAGGAAAATTGATATGAAAAATTTAATACATAAACTGGTTACAGTTTGGATTGCTTTAATTTGCTGCGCGACGGCTACAACTGTTTTCGCTGTCGACCAGCAAATCTGTCCTCGCTATCCTGTGGAAACTGTAGACAGCGGCCTTGGAGAGAACTTTGAGGACTATTATGCACTTAACGACCAACTCTGGCC
This sequence comes from uncultured Desulfobulbaceae bacterium, assembly GCA_947259115.1. GTDB lineage: Bacteria > Desulfobacterota > Desulfobulbia > Desulfobulbales > BM004 > BM004. The sequence continues at coordinate 17,197 of CAMYKS010000027.1, forward strand.
CTATTGGAAATCCCGCGGGGCGGCTTATCAAGTACTTGACCCGGATTCACTGGATATCATACAGCAAGGCTATGGGAGTAGTGAAAATGGTTGTTTCATATTGTCTGAGGAGAAAATTCCCGCTTCCAATGAGATCATGTTGGTCCTTTATTTGGAATCTTTATTGTTGGATCACATTCAAGTGCGTGCACGTGAAGGAAACGTCAGTGAATGCAACAACGACCCCTTTGCCAACCACAGTGGTGAACCTGAATATTGTAAACCTATAGCCTGCATGGGGATAATGAATAATCTGACAGGTGTGGAGAAAAAATATGTCGATTACACCTGCAATGTGCCGGAATTAACATTACAGGCATTGGCCAATTTTCCAAGTTACTGGTGGCATCATTTTGACCCTGCAAGTCTGAATTATGACTATATAGTCACCATACAACACCAGAACGGCTGTCCCGGCAATACTCCTTGCTCCAACGCCGGTTTTGTTAAAGATGTTAGTTACAACGAAATTCGTATAAGGATTGACGATCTGACCGAAGATAAATATCGGCAAAAGTTTCTGGTAGGCCATGAAGTAGGTCACTCTGTAGAAGAAGCCTATCAGAAATCCAAATTTGGCACGGAAGTATATCTATACGGCGGCTATGGCCTTCTTGGCGGAGGTCCCGATTGTAGTAGCGGAGATGAATCACATGCCCTCACGTCATTAGAGTATACCAGCGATGGCATAATGGAAGGTTTTGCCCATTTCCTTTCGTCAGATGTCTATAACGACCATAATTCCAAGCATGGACGATTTACCTATTATAAGGACGATCTGGGATTTCCTCGAGATATTTCCCTGGAAGGTGAAACAACATTTAATGAAACCGAGCCTTATAAGTCGAACCGTTTTGCAGAGCATGTTTGCAACCCTGTAATACAAAACGCTGGAACCGAACTGGACTGGTTGCGTTTTTTCTGGGACTTACACACAGATAGCTCAAACCCGGCAGGGGAGCATTTATCAATGCTCAAATTGCGAGTGGACGCAGCATTTAGCGGTACGCTTTGGCACGCACAAAACGGTTATGCATTGCTTGAAGAAAATGTTTGTAGCGGCGAGGCGGATGTGCAGGCTTACCAGGCAAATTTTCTTAATTTCGCCGGAAGCAATGACGCACTGGGTGGTAACGGTGTCGAGCCTACCGGTATAGGGCCTGGATGCAATTAGTGGAACGGTTGACTCTGACATAAACTCATCAGTGGTTTCGCTGTCGGCAATTTCCCCAGTAAAATATATATTCATAAACATATGATTTCCGACAATGTAATTGAAAAGAATTACCCAGAGCACTCAACCGTACTATTTAGCCTGACAAAAAGGTTGAATCGAAAGCTTTCTTCAATTGAAAAACTGTTCCAATCCAGAAAGTACAAAAGGTGTCAAACTGACAAATAATGTCAACAAATAGTGTTTAACCAGACTAAAAAATACATATTGCCAGCAGCAATACACAAAATCTTTTGCCTGGAATTACCTTGTTGAACCGACATCATCGCAATTTCTTCATTTGTTTTTTTTATGGCATATGTTGTGCATGAATTTACTGGATGTTAAAGGCGTGTAGGGGCAACCATGGGCGTAGTAAACATTTTTAAAATTTATTAGTGGGGTGCTTGCGATGAAAAGAATGGTCGTATTATTTCTTGCTGTGCTGTTGGTTCTTGGTATTACAGTGTCTGGATACTGTGAGGATTCAATAACCTGCTGGTTTCCTCCTTCCTGGAAAAGCAAACCGGTTAAGGCAAAAATGATCGCGCAAGCCTTAAGTGAACAATCTGCACTCAATATCAAACACAGAATCGCAAAGAATTACCCGGAAATTCTTAATGCATTTTCATCAGACCAGGCGAGCCTTGTCTATGTCGGCTCTTTTGTACAGGCAATCATCAAGGCCAGAAAACTTGGCACGCCACTCATCCAGTCAGTAAACGGTAAAGAGATGTATTCGGGTATTCTGGTGTATCCCAAAGGCAAAAACCCAGCAGCAATTCTTGAAAAGTGGCCTGAGCATATAGCCTATGCAGTAGGAGCCTCATCCGGTGAGTCAAGCGCCAAGGCAGCAACCGGTGGCAAGGCCTCCATCGGGGGCTCGAGTCATAGTGCAACATGCACAGCTGTTACAGCAGGTAAAGCCAAGGCAGGAGTAGTCAAGAACTGGTGGTGGGAAGCCAATAAAAATAAATTTGCCGCCCTTGAGGTATACGAGATCCCCGGTATTTCGGTTTTGAAAAATCCTGACAATGTTTTATCTGCCTCAAAAGGCATGTCCCCTGACGTCATGCTGAAAATTACAGCTGCGGCTTTTAAAAGTAAGGAAGTATTCGGGGTCAACCAGATGGTGCCATTTGACAGCGCAAAATTGGATTTTTCCTTAAATCTCATGGACAGAGGCAACTTGGATCCGCTCACCTATGCATGGTAGCTGAAATTTCAGATTATCGGATATTCGTTTTTTAAATTATCCTGTTCAATTTCTCGCCGGATCAGTTGAACCTATCCGGGTCAACCACCAGAGGTGGGGAGGGTTGCGACAACTGAACAACCCTCGTCTACAAGACGAGGGGTTCGTGCGGCTATCAACTGAAGTTGATTTTTCGCCGCTATTTTAAGACCACTGCCTTTAGGCTGTGGTAGTTTATAACATACTGGATAAACCCTTCGTCTTTAGACGGAGGATAATCCTTACAAAAGTCCCTTCGGGACATGAAAAACCTTTTCTTCGCCTGAAGGCGAGGGGTTTCAACCATCCCCGAAAGAGACACTAAACGAGCAAAGGGTCTTTTAATGGATCACCCCTCTTCTTAATAGCATATATGATGTGAGTTGCTCTTCTTTATAAATTACAGTATAAATTAAGAAGCTTTGTGTTTCCGATTGGCTACAGACTAAATCTTCGACTTGGTCCCAATTTCAGGTTTATCTATGCAGATCGAATTTCGAATACAGATTATAGACCTTTGAGGACTGTAGCGGATCCCGTTTTAAGTCAAACCGAAAAGGGGAACCATGGTCCTGATACATTCAGGATATATTTCATCACAAATTATACAATAAACTGAAGTTTCGTTATAACACAAATGGAAAAGGAATTTTCTGCCCATCCGGGTTGGGGCATTGTCTTGGCTTCCCTGCTGCTCGGGTTCGTATGCCTGTTTGCCCTCTACTGGGAGACCGCGATGTCCATGGTGGCCATTTGGAGGCGGTCGGATACCTTCGCCCACGGGTTTATCATTTTACCTTTTAGCGGTTATCTCATCTGGCAGCTACGCTACACGATTATATCCATTTCTCCAAAACCTTCGCCATGGGGTTTGCTGATACTCATCATGCTCGTCCTAGCCTGGTTGTTGAGTGACCTTGCTGGAGTCATCGTAACGAAGCAATTTGCCTTCGTTGCGATGATTCCAGCTTTAGTAATAACCGTGCTTGGTTGGCAAATTGCAAGAGTCTGCTCCTTTCCACTAATTTATTTATTCTTTGCAGTCCCTTTCGGCGAGTTCCTGATCTACCCGATGATGCGTGTCACTACGATAATGTCAGCGGCCATGCTGAGCGGCATTGGGATTCCACTCTATTACGAAGGCGTCGAAATTTTTCTCGCCACAACCACGTGGAATGTTGCGGAGGGGTGCAGCGGGTTACGCTACCTAATCGCGGCTACTGCTCTCGGTACTGCGTATGCCTTTCTTTTCTATCAAAGTATTTTTCGGAGAGTCATTTTCGTAATAGCGAGCATCGTGGTACCTCTACTAGCCAACTGGCTAAGGGTATTTATCATTGTCTGGCTGGGGCACATCAGCGGCGGTAAACTAAGTACTGGCTACGACCACATCCTTTATGGCTGGGTGCTGTTTGCAGTGGTGATCCTAATTTTGTTCTGGGTAGGAATGTACTGGAGAGAGGATTCGGAAAAGGAGGCATTGCGCGGCAAGGGTGTCAATGTTGCCAGCACTGAGGTTTCCAACTGGACAGTAAATGTCTTCGTAGGACTCGCACTGGTCGTAATTGCCATTGGACCGCTGTGGGCCCAGGCTGCGCTACAACCTAAGGAGATGTCCAGTAACTGGCGCCTGGAGCCACCAGCAGCCCACGGATCCTGGCAGACCTCCGAGTTGCAAATGACTGATTGGCGGCCTATATTCGTGAATGAAGACGATGAGCTCTTTTCCACTTATGAAAACGGGGATAAAGTGGTGGGGCTTTATATTGCTTATTACCGGCAGCAGAATCAGGGCAAAGAAGTGGTGAGCTCTTCAAATAGGATGATCGAGGAAAATAAACGGGTTTGGTCACGCGGTTTCCAGAAAGCTATCACGATTAACTTGGATGATACCTCGCTGAAGGCCCGTATGACGCTTTTGAAGGCCCGCCGCGATAATCGCTGTCTCCTGACAAGCGACTGGTACTGGGTCGAAGGCCATAGCACTTCAAATTGGTTGGTTGCCAAAGGGATTGAAGTGTTCGATAAATTGCTGGGCGGTCACGGAAGCGGTGCAGGTATCGTTGTTGTTGTAAACTGTGCCGAGGGGAAAGAAGCAGCCGAGGCTACGACTGCCGCTTTCCTCTCTGAAATGCTCCCATCGATCGAGGTCAGCCTTGATAACGTTCGAGGGCGGTAACCTGAGCGCAGGGGCCTAGAACGTGCAAAAAATTGACCACTTAAGAATCTAAAGGTGAGTTTTTTCAGACAAAAAGATCAAAATAAAAGCATAATATTATCTTTATCATGTCCGTTAGTTTTCGTGGCCCAACCCCACATTGAGTGTTCAGGATTTGAGTGAAAATTAATATGGAAAACCCGCGGTGTTTGTTTTTTTCGAACCCAATTAAGAACACTAGGAGGAAAAATTATGGGACGTAAATTTACTATCTACGGAGTGTTGATACTCTTTTTTGTGTCGTTGCTGTCAGGTTGTACGACCATTCCCGAGGAGCATAAGGGAGCAGCAACCGGAGCCGGCATTGGAGCGGCTACAGGAGCGGTTGCAGGAGCGGTACTTGGGAAAGACACACAAAGCGCGGTCCTTGGTGCCCTGGCCGGCGCCTTGGTGGGCGGCGCCATTGGTCATTATGCCTATGACCAGGAGAAAAGCCGTGAACAAACCCAACAGACTTACAGCTACAAGCCTGATTATGGAACAGTGCTCACCCTTGAAGACGTATCCTCAGTTCCCAAAAATGTCGCCCCGGGGCAAACCGTGGAACTCAAAATGACCTATGCGATACTGAATCCATCTGCCAATGTGCAGACCAGCATCACGGAAAGCAGGATGATTACCTACAACGGCACAATTGTCGGCAATCCTGAAGTACGGGTGACCCGTGCCGACGGCACCTACTCATCTTCAGTTCCCCTGCGTCTCCCCACCGATGCCGCGAAAGGAATATATGTTGTCAAAAGCGAAATCCGGAGCGACAACGCCAAGGATTCCAGAGAATTCACCTTTAAAGTGATCTGAGAAAAGCGGCGAAGGATATCAGAAGATTTTGGGACACGAAAAATTTAAATATTAACATGTTTTGCGTTGGAACACTTGCCGTGTTAGAGAATGGCATGGTAAGCAGATATAATGTCCCTCCCAAATCTACCAGAGCTCCCTATAAATGACATTATGCCGGAGCTGTTGACCTCCCTGGCCAAAAGCCCATCCGCTGTTCTAAGCGCAGAGCCGGGTTCCGGTAAAACCACCATCACCCCACTTTTGCTGCTGGACCAACCCTGGATGGCCGACCTTAAAATCATTATCCTCGAACCGCGCCGCCTGGCCGCTCGGGCAGCTGCCGCCAGAATGAGTGAACTGGTCGGCGACACGGTCGGAGGCACCATCGGCTATCGGGTCCGTTTTGACAGCAAAGTTAGCCGGGCCACCAGAATCGAGGTGGTGACCGAAGGCATCCTGATCAGGATGCTGCAGAACGATCCGGAACTTGGCACTATCGGGCTTGTGATCTTTGATGAGTTCCACGAACGCAGCCTGCAGGGTGATCTTGCTTTAGCGCTTTGCCTGGATGGGCGGCAGTTACGGCAAGATTTAAAGATTCTGGTTATGTCGGCCACCATCGACAGCAATGAAATTGCCTCTCTCCTTGATAACGCCCCGGTGGTAAGCGGGCAGGGCCGCTGTTTTCCGGTTTCAGTAGAATACCTGGAACGTCAATCAAGCGCATCTACTGTCAAGCGAACGCTCAAGGGTATTGATCGGGCCCTTGTTGAACAGACGGGCGATATTCTCGTTTTCCTGCCGGGTGCCGGCGAGATCCGTTCAGTACAGTCCCATTATGATAAAAGAGCGGACCTGGCATGTCTGCCGCTCTATGGCGATCTGCCTTTCGAAAAACAGAACCTGGTATTTAAAAAGGTCCCTAGTAAACGGCGTTTGATCCTTGCAACGCCGATTGCTGAAACCAGCCTGACCATCGAAGGCATCACCACAGTGATTGACAGCGGTGAGCTTAAATCGCCCCGTTTTGACCCGGCCAGCGGCCTGACCCGACTTGAGATAATTTTTATTTCAAAGGCCTCGGCAGAGCAAAGGGCAGGGCGGGCAGGGCGGCTTGGCCCCGGTCATTGTTACCGGCTTTGGACCAGGGATGAACAGCACTCAAGACCGGACTTTCTGCCTCCTGAGATCATTAACGCTGATCTCGCCCCGCTCATGCTGGAGCTGGCGCTCTGGGGAGTGAGCGATCCCAGCCAACTCCTGTGGCCTGATCCACCACGCCAGGGTCAGGTCAGCCAGGCCAGAGAACTCCTTGTTGAACTTGAGGCCATTGATGAAAAACTGGCCATTACCCCCTTGGGTCGGCAACTGGTCAACTTTCCACTGCACCCAAGACTGGCCCTGATGCTGGTACGTGGCCAGGAACAAGGGTCAGGCAGACTGGCCTGCCGGCTGGTAGCGATCCTCAATAACCGTGATCCCCTGAAAGGTGAGGCTGGCCGGCAATGCACTGATATTGAAGAACGTCTTCATCTTCTGGCAATTTTTGAACAGGACGGGGCTTCTGCGGTACGGGCAAAAGAAGGTGATCCTGCCACCTGTCGCCGGATATTACAGGAAGCAAACCAGTACCGGAAACTGCTTGGCAAAACCTCACAAGATTCAGGACAGATGCATGGGGTTGGAAATCTCTTAGCCAGCGCCTATCCGGACCGTATTGCCCATAAAAAACCGGGAAGTACCCAGCATTTGCTCGCTTCCGGCCGCGGTGCAATCCTGCCGCAAGGTGATCAACTCGGACAAAGTGAACTATTGGTCGTTGCCAAACTCGATGCAGGCAAAACGCAGGGCCGCATCTTTCTGGCCGCGGCCCTGTCCATGGCTGAGCTTAGAAGCGATCATGTGACCCTTATTAAGAAAACGCAAACGATTCGTTGGGACGCAGAGCAGAAAAGGGTTGTTGCTGTGGAGGAAGAATATCTCGGCAGCCTGGTGCTTTCCCGGAAAAAATGGGAGGGAGCTCAAGCGGAGCAGATCAGCCAATGTCTGCTGCAAAGTATCCGTCAGGCCGGAATCACCTGTCTGCCGTGGCAGAAGAAAAGCCGCGAGCTGCAGGCCCGCATCCAGACAGCTCACCTCTGGCAACCCGACAGCTGGCCCGATGTGTCCGATGAAACTCTCATAAAAGACCTGTCCTGGCTGGAACCGTATCTGACCGGCGCCAGGGGATTCAATGACCTGCAGAAACTGGACTTGGCCAAAATCCTTGTTGCCCTGCTTTCCTGGCAGGAGCAGCAGGAGCTGGACAGGATAGCCCCCACCCATGTTACAGTGGCCAGCGGCTCCCGGATCAAGCTGCGCTACCAGCCCGGTGAGGTGCCTATCCTGGCTGTGAGGATCCAACAGATGTTCGGCTGTAAAGAGACGCCCACCGTGGCAGGCGGCAAAATTCCGGTCCTCATACATCTTTTGTCGCCGGCCCAGCGCCCGATCCAGATCACTTCGGACCTGGCCGCCTTCTGGCAAAACACTTACCAGCAGGTTAAAAAAGAACTGGCCGGCCGTTACCCCAAGCACTACTGGCCGGATAGCCCGCTTGAAGCCCAGGCCACCAACAGGGCGAAGCGGCGGCAGCAATGAACGAAAATACCAGGCTTGACTTATGAGTATAAAAGGGATGAAGAAAAATTTAATTTGATTAATATCCGGGGATACATGCTTAATTTCGTTGAATTTTCAATAATAAGGGATATACCCTATTTTTTATCAACCCGATGAACAACGTTCCTGTCATAGTTCTTGATTTTGAGACAACCGGCCTTTCACCCCGATACGGAGACAGAGCTATCGAAATAGGTGCTGTACTCATAGAAAACAGCATGGTTATTGATCGCTTTCAAAGCCTGATGAATCCGGGATTCAGGATCAGTTCCTTTATCGAGTCATACACAGGCATCAATAATGACATGGTCGCTGCAGCACCGCCTTGTGAAGAGGTGGTGGAACGTTTTGCGGAATTTATTGGTGATTATCCTCTTGTCGCCCATAACGCATCGTTTGACAAAAGATTTCTTGATTCAGAGCTTGCATTTGTCGGGAAATCAAGAAGCAGCAGCATGGCTTGCTCCATGTTAGCGGCACGAAGGGTATATCCAAATGCACCAAATCATCAGCTAGGAACACTGGTCCGCTACTGTGGAATTTATAGCACTGGAACATTTCACCGAGCACTTGCCGATGCTGAAATGACAGGTCAACTCTGGATTTCAATGATTGATGAGATCAAAAACATTTTTGGTATTAACCTGGTGGATTACGACCTGATGCGAAAATTATCCAAAATTACCAAGGCAACGGCACCGGCATATCTAAAAAAGATTGCCAGTCAACAAAGGTAGAGAGGAAGGAAAAGGATGTTGTTTAAAGGAATAAGTAAAAAAATTCCGCTCAGATAAATACCTGTGGAATCAAAAACAATTTTTGAAGCCGACCGTTTATGCTGCTAATTTATCCGCCTGTTGCCAAACCCTGTGAATCACCGGCCGGCATAGCACATCTGGCAGGTGCACTTCGGGGAAACGATATCCCCTGCACACTTCTGGATGCCAATCTTGAAGGATTGCTTTTTTTACTTGGATCAGCATCTGAACCACAAGATACCTGGGGCCGGCGCGCTTACCGCAGCCTGGAAGCCAACCTTGCGAATCTCCGCAGCCGGCCACTCTATACAAACCAGGATCGGTACCAGCGGGCAGTGGCAGATGTGAACAGGATGCTTGAATTTGCCGGACAGGGAAAAAATATTTCGCTTAGTCTGGCCAACTACCAGGACCCATTATTTTCACCACTAAAAAGTGCTGACCTGCTCCGGGCGGCCGAGCATCCGGAACAGAACGTCTTCCATACCTACTTTTCAAAACGGCTGCTAGAACTCCTGACAAAAGAGCAACCCGACCTGCTTGGCTTTTCACTCAATTACCTAAGCCAGGCAATATCGACCTTTGCCATGATCGGTTTTGTCAAACAGCTTTACCCTGCTTTGCCGGTTGTTCTCGGCGGCGGACTGGTGACATCATGGATGAGCAATCCCTCCTGGAAAAACCCCTTTGAAGGGCTCATTGATCACCTTGTTCCGGGACCGGGCGAAAAAGCGCTTATTCAGCTTCTGGACAGGCAGGATACCCTTGAGCACCATCGACCGGATTTTGAGAGTCTGCCGCGGGGAGAGTATCTGTCGCCCGGCTTCATTCTCCCCTATGCCGCTTCCTCCGGCTGTTATTGGAATAAATGCTCCTTCTGTCCTGAAAAGGCGGAAAAAAATCCCTATACATCCTCGTCAACTGCGTGTGTACTGCACGATATTGATCTCCTGACACAACAGACCAACCCCACCATGCTCCATTTCCTGGACAATGCAATAAGCCCGGCCCTGCTCAAAGCTATTGCGCTAAGGCCGCCGCAGGTAAACTGGTACGGATTTGCCCGCATTCATTCCGCACTTGCTGATGTTGATTACTGCAGGGCTTTACGCCGGTCGGGCTGTGTCATGCTCAAACTCGGCCTGGAATCGGGTAATCAGGATATTCTCGACTCCATGAACAAAGGTATTGACCTTGACATGGTTGCTAAGTCATTGACGGCCTTAAGCAGTGCCGGGATTGGAACCTATGTTTACCTTCTTTTCGGCACCCCCACTGAATCAATCGTCCAGGCCCTGCACACCCTGGATTTTGTTAAAGACCACGCTGATGCCATAACCTTCCTTAACCTTGCCATATTCAACATGCCAATCTGCAGCCCAGAAGCCGACACACTTGAGGTTAAAAACTTTTTTGAGGGAGACCTGTCATTATATACCGATTTTGTCCACCCCCATGGCTGGCACCGCCAGGCCATCCGCCAATTTCTTGACAGGGAATTCAAACGGCACCCGGCCGTGGCACCCATTCTGCGACGCGATCCGCCACACTTTACCTCAAACCACGCCCCGTTTTTTTGCCGGCACCTGTTTAATTTGTGAACATCTCTTGTAAAGCGAAGGGGTTAACTGCGTTATTTGAGGTAAAGGAATGGATATCTGGAAAAACAAGCATTCAACTAGTGGTGGTGTCTATCATATCCTCATGAGAGGAAATGGGGGCCAGGTTATATTTTTCTCTAAAAAAATGACCGGGTGCGATCATCTCTTCATCAGCATGAAGGTACAGAATGATTTTCATATGTGCTTCATGCGTTCTTTTATATCATTAATTATATGAACCTGGTCATACAAATGGGTGATGTACCCCTTTCCAAGTTCATTCAGAACCTTTCTTTCCACTATACAAAATTTATAAAACCAGTAGACTTAGTAAAAGAACACATAACGCTACAACACCAGACTGCCCCAGACTCAGAAAGAGCTGTCGGGTTAACCGAATTTGTTAATGGTGCAAAGTTTATAGAACATCATTGAGGTGAGGGGGAAGAATGGATCTTACACCATTATTTTTACCACAGAGTGTTGCGGTCATTGGAGTATCATCGAGCAATGACCGTCATCCTGCCAACGTGATTTTCAGCAAGAACCTGCTGCGCTATCCGGTCAGAACCCATGCCGTCAATCCCAAGGGCGGCGTTCTCCATGGCGAAAAGGTGTTTCCTTCGGTTTCAGCAGTGCCTGAAGAAGTTGATCTGGCGGTAGTAGCTGTTCGCGCCGAATACGTGGGATCGGTGCTGCAGGAATGCATTGCTGCCGGAGTTAAGAGTGCAATTGTCATTTCAGGAGGTTTTTCAGAATCAGGCCGGGATGATCTGCAGACTGGCCTTGTTGACCTTGCCGCCCGGCATGATTTCCCTTTTGTCGGTCCCAACTGCCTAGGCTTGTATTCTCCCGGAATCATCGACACCTTCTTTCTGCCGGCCGAGCGCATGGTGCAGCCCCCAAAAGGTGGTGTGGCCATTGTGAGCCAAAGCGGCGGTATTCTTGTTGACCTCCTGGTTAAGTTTGCCGATGAGGGCGTTGGGATTTCATGTGCCATCAGTATAGGCAACAAGGCCATTATTCGGGAACGGCAGCTTCTTGAATTTCTTGCCTCGGATTCACGCACCGGGGTCATTGTTTTTTATGTTGAAGGGTTTGCCCGGGATGAAGGCCGTGATTTTGTCCGCATGGCCCGGGATTGCGGTAAGCCGGTCATTGTGATGAAGGCCGGCAAGACAAATGAAGGAGGGCGGGCGGTGTCCAGCCATACTGCTTCCCTGGCAGGAGACTACCAGGTTTTTCGCTCTGTTCTGAAGCAGCACGGTGTTATTGAGGCCCGCAACGAATATGAACTGGCGTCCTATTGCGAGGCTTTGAGCTGCTATTCTGATAAGAGCATAGAAGGGCGGATCGGCATTGTCACCGGCAGCGGCGGTCATGGCGCCATGGCAGTGGATGCATGCATCAGCAAGGGTTTAAGCGTGCCGGGATTTTCTGAAAGTATACGGCAGCAGTTACAGGATGGTTTTTCCGCGAGCATCCGTTCCATCGCTGCCGTCGGCAACCCGGTTGACCTGACCGGAAGCGCCCTTGAAAATGATTTTGTCTCCGCTGTAGAAACCTTGAGCATTACCCCCGAGATTGACTGTATTCTGCTTCTTCTGCTGCCCTATCTGCCCGGGATCAGCTCTGATCTTGGTGCCAGTATCAGCCAGGTTTACAGGCGTTCCGGTAAGCCCCTGGTTGCCTACGTTCCGCATGTTGAAAAATACCGGATGCTCATTGAAGGGTTTGAACTGAACCGGGTGCCGGTGGCCTCGTCCATTGAAAGTGCTGTGAATATGACAAGTGTTTTGAGGAGGTGCCGGCCATGCTGAAAAAGGAAATACAGAACATTTTGGATTCTTCCAGGGAGGTCGGCTGGGTCCTGGAGCCGAATGCCAAGAGTCTCCTGCATATGGCGGGGCTTCCCGTTCCCCGCTACGGCTGGGCTGAGAATATTGAAGAAGCCGCAAGCATGGCTGCTGAAATCGGCTATCCGATTGCGGCCAAGGTAGTTTCCCCGGCCGTGGTACACAAGACCGAGGTCCAGGGTGTTTCGCTGGGTATTGACAGTCAAGAAAAACTGCAGGAATTTTACCGGAAAATGAGCATACTGCCGGAGTTTGCAGGTATCCTTGTCGAAGAAATGGTAGAGGGAGAAGAGTTGATCGTCGGTGCCACCATTGATTATCAGTTCGGCCCCACGGTCCTCTTTGGTATTGGCGGTACGGCGGTGGAAGTATACAAGGATGTTGCATTACGGATGGCTCCCCTGGCTCCAGAGGATATGAGTTCCATGCTGCAGGAACTGAAGGGGGGAAAACTCCTTGCAGGATACCGGGGCAAAGAACCCATCAAATTTTCAGCACTCACAGAAGTTCTTTTGTCCTTTTCCGACCTGCTTATGGACATTGCCCCGTTTATTGAATCCATAGACCTGAATCCTTTATTATGCAGTGCCCAGGGCTGCGTGGTTGCAGATGCCCGCATCATACTCGCTGATCAGTAGAAATTGGAGGCCTGTAAAGCTATAGTAAATCTGTGCTTTCAATCGGGGAGAATATGAATTATCAACACAACACTCTAACTGCTGACGACTCACGCAGTTCCCCAGGGTATAACACTTCTATCTGGAATTCCCGCCGAAGAGGATGTCGTCGATATTCACCTGCAGCCAATGCTGATCCCACCATTCAACCGGTGACACAAAGATGCCGTTTACCAGTATGCTGAAATGCAGATGATCACCGCCGGCCATGCCGGTGGTGCCGCTTAAACCTATAACAGCACCCTTGTCTTTCAACTCACCCGGCGCAACACCTATTTCACTGAGATGGGAGTAAAGGCTGAAAATTCCCTGGCCGTGGTCAAGGATGATTGTATTACCGTAAATTCCAAGATAATCCGCAAAAACTACTTTGCCCCGGTTGGCAGCCTGTATCTCAGCCCGTTTAGTTGAAGCCAGATCAATGCCCAGGTGGACCTGTTTATCTATCTCATTGCCATTGTAGAAATAGGTGCGGTGTTCAGCAAAGCCAGCCATGCGGCTGCTGCCGGTCATTCTTCCGAACGGACCGTCCCAGAGGCGGAGAGGAGAAGGATTGGCAGTGGCTGCAACGATTGCCTGGTAATTTTCTTCCCGTATCTTGCTATTCACATAAACGAACTGGTCCACAAGGGAACCGGTGAGCTGAGTATACTCCTGGGAAAACTCTGGAATTTTCAGGTTGAGAAAATTATCACTGATATTGATCGTGTCCCGTTTGAATTTCGGCTTTTTCAGAATCATGCCAAAGCCGGCACTGCTAGTATTTCCGGCCAAATCAGTGGCGTTTATCACAGCCTTATCAATTTTTTCAGTATCATATTGCAGGCCGAAAAAGGCGACATAGCGGCCATCTTTCTCATCGCCCACAGAAAAACCAGGATTGAAATGGCCATTGACAGTCAGTCCATGTTTTGCAACGGTACCGTCAATTTTGTAGAGCACCATGGCGCTGCCGCCGGGCCTAACATAACGGGTGGAATGCAGAATTGAAATTTTAGGCGGATGTGTATCCAGGATGACAGGATGGGTTATGGTCGTTTCATTGCCGGACATCCAGTTCCAGAAAGAGAAATCACGCACTGTAACCTTTAATTCCGCTTTTCCGTCAGCAAGCCCCAGACCACGACTCTCCAGCGTAATCGTTTCCTCAATCTTTTTGGGGCCGTTATTTTCGAAAAAACCCACGCGGGAGAATTTTTTTTCATAAATCGTGACACTCTTACTCCCCTGGGTCATAACTATCTCGATCAGGCTTATAGCGCTGCGCGCATCTGAAACGGTAAATTTCACCTCCTTGTTCAGGCCAAAGGTTGAGATATCATTATGAAAGTTTATCTGCGGTTTCTCCTGCTCGAAATATTTGAAAAAAGCGATGGCGCCCGAGGCGATGAGAGCCAGGAAAAACAAAGTTAGGATCATTGATTTGGCGGATTTTTTCTCAGTCATTCTTCTAAAACTGTCAGACATGTTTCATTCCTAAATTGATATGTTTACAAAAACTCATTCGGTGCTATGATTTTTCCCAGATTATTTCATACTTTTCAATGTACATATCACTATCAGCTACAATGATGAAGCGCTTCCGGGTTTCTTTTTCCAGGTTTTCCGTATTCAACGTTTCTTCCTTGAGCATCAGGTCGGCGACGCTGGGGTGTACCTTGATGCTGACTGTGTCGCCTGCCATTTTGGGCCCTTCATTTGAAAGTTTGCGGTAAATTTCATAGCAGATACTGCGCCTGGATTTCAGCAAACCGTCCCCCCCACAGTACATGCATGGTTCGCACATCATCTGTGTAAGGTTTTCGCGGTCCCTTTTACGGGTCATCTGCACAAGACCGAATTCAGAAACTTTGAGGATGTTTGATCTGCTCTTGTCTTTTTTGACAGCTTCCTGCAGAGTGTTAAAGACATCTTCCCGGTGTGATTCCTGTTCCATATCGATAAAATCAATGATAATTATACCGCCGATATTTCTGAGCCTGAGCTGATAGGCAATCTCTTTTACCGCTTCCATATTGGTCTTGAAGATCGTTTCTTCAAGGTCTTTTCTGCCGACATAGCGGCCGGTGTTGACATCGACAACGGTCAATGCCTCGGTGGTTTCAATGATGATGTAACCACCGGAACGCAGCCATACCTTTTTTTCCAGGGCCCGGCTGATATCAACCTCAACGCCATAGGCGTCCATCAGCGGAATTTCATTTTCATAGAGGGAAATTCTGTCGCGCAATTGCGGCACAAAAGTCTCTACAAAATTGCAGACCCTTTCATATGTTGTCCTATCGTCAACAACAACCCTCTGGATGTCAGTGGTGAACATATCACGCACGGCCCGTTGGGTGATATCCAGATCTTCATAGACCATGTTTGGAACTGAAGCATTAGAAGCGCGGTCCTTGATTTCTCCCCAGAGATGAAGAAGGAATTCCATGTCCGCTTCAAGATCCTCACGCGAAGCGTTTTCAGCCACGGTTCTGACAATAAAACCGGCATCTTGGGGCCGCAGGTTTTCAATTTCCTCCCGCAGCCTCTGCCGGTCCTCGTCGTCCTCAACTTTCCTGGAGATGCCGATATGGTCCGTCATGGGCATATAAACCAAATTGCGGCAGGGCAGGGTTATATTGCAGGTGAGCCGCGCCCCCTTGGAGCCTAACGGTTCCTTGCAAATCTGCACCATGACCTCCTGGCCCTCGGTCAGCAGATCTTCAATGCTTTCCTGGGGCACAGGCAATTCCTGGACGATTTCAGGGGTTTCTTCACAGCAGTTTTGACAGCCGTTATTCATCATGCGGTCATCAAAATGTTTATTGTCGGTTCTTACGTCATCTACGTAAAGAAATCCTGTGCGTTCAAGCCCCAAGTCGACAAAGGCAGCCTGCATCCCGGGTAAAACACGGACAACACGGCCCTGGTATATATTGCCCACCAGACCTTTTTCCACAGGCCTTTCCTGGTAAAACTCTACCAGATTGCCATGTTCAACAAGGGCGATACGGACTTCATAGGGAGTGGCATTAATGAGAAGATAATTATACATGGATTCTTATATATATGTATTATAGATTTATAATTGTCCGTTACGCAAATCTTCGCGGCACGGTCGGCACGGTATTCGTAACTGTCTGATTTCATTAAACCACACTTTGAAGAAATCGATCTGTTGCGAAACCATAAATAATATCATTAGTTAATGATATGTAAATACGTATGTAGTGATACATTTATATTGTACTAAAATAACTGCCCTCAAATAAACAGCTTCAGACAAGAAATGTCAAAGTTTTCATTGATTTCAAGCTGAATCCTTTAACCATTGGACGTATTTAAGGTTCAAATGTAAGAGGTCAAGGTTATGCAAAACAACTTATAATTAAACATGGAAAAATTTATAAGTGTTATCATACCAACATATAATAGGGAGCAAAGTCTTGAAAAAGCGATAGAGTCTGTATTAAAGCAGACCTATCGCCATTTTGAACTTATAGTCGTCGATGATGGTTCAGAGGACAAAACGGCCGAGCTCATTGAAAACTTTTGCTCCGATATTATATACATAAGACAGAAAAACAAGGGGCCTGCCGCTGCCAGGAACAGTGGAGTGCAGGCTGCCCGGCATAACCTCCTGGCGTTTCTTGACTCTGATGACTGGTTTGCAGCAAATAAGCTGGAAATCCAGACCAGGGCGATGCAGGAAAACCCCGCATATCTGATTTCACACACCGGGGAAATATGGTATCGCAACGGCCGGATCCTGAACCAGAAAAAAAGACATCAAAAGAAGAGTGGGGACATTTTCAACCAGAGCCTTGAGCTTTGTGCAGTAGGCATGTCTACGGTTATGATGCACAGGGAGATATTTGAACGCTACGGACTTTTTGATGAAGAGTATCCCTGCTGTGAGGACTATGAATTCTGGCTGCGGGTCAGTGCGGAGCAGAAATTTCTGTTGGTAGACCAACCGTTGACCCTAAAGGATGGTGGCAGGGATGATCAGGTGTCATCGCTTTACAGGGTGGGAATGGATAGATTTCGCATACAGGCGATTATGAAAATACTTGCTTCCTGCGTCTTGACGGAAAAACAAAAAGTAGCTGCCATGGAAGAACTGCAGCGCAAATGTACTATTTATGGCACAGGATGTATCAAGCATGGCAGAGATGAAGAGGGCCGCCATTACCTGGGGTTGCCCCATATGGTTAGGGGGCTACAGACTCCATGAAGAGCAGAAAGCAGCAAAGCGCAACTGATCCTGCCGGCTACATTTCAATGATTCATGTTGAATCGGACTGTATTGACCACCCGGTAACAAGGCAGATTTTAGAGCGGGTCGAAAATATTCCCATTGAAGTTATCTCCAGTGATAACAGCAGCATGCCTGATCTTGGCATCTACCCAAGGAGTTTGACTGGAGGCAAGCGCCATCTGCTGCTTGCTAAAAACCGAGGAAAGTTTTTCAAGCCTTGTCCGGGTACAAGGGAATATGTTTGTTGTGATTACCAGGTATTGAATATCGGCATGAACTGCCCAATGGATTGCGTCTACTGCATTCTGCAGGCATATCTCAATAATCCGTATCTTTCATTTTATGTAAATATCGAGGATTTACTGACCGAATTGAGCGCAGCGTTTGCCCATGATCCAAAACATTTCCGGCGCATCGGCACAGGTGAATTTACAGACAGCCTTGCCCTGGATAGCCTGACAGGATTAAGCAGTGTACTGGTAAAGTTCATGCGGGACAAGGATTCGGCTGTGCTGGAACTCAAGACCAAGTCCGCAGTTATTGAAAACCTTGAAGGTCTTGACCATGGGGGCAGAACCATTGTTGCCTGGTCATTAAACAGTCCTGCAATTATGGGGAAAGAAGAGATCAGGACAGCCTCATTGGAGCAGCGGCTGGCGGCAGCAGCAAAATGTGCATCCTGGGGCTATAGGGTTGCCTTTCACTTTGACCCGATAATCTATTATGCCGGCTGGCAGCAAGGGTATTCAGAAACGATTGACCGTCTTTTTGCCACAGTTCCAAAGGAGCAAATCGCCTGGGTAAGTATGGGATGTCTACGTTATCTGCCATCATTAAAAAAGATTGCCGGCCAACGTTTTCCCCAGTCACGTTTTTTTCATGAAGAGTTCATCACTGGCCTTGACGGTAAAGCACGGTACTTCAGAACGCTGCGGGTGGAGATGTATAAGAGCCTTTATAAAGAGTTAATTCGTTATGCTGACCCGAGAACCTGTATTTATCTTTGCATGGAAAATAACGAGATCTGGCAGGAGGTTTTCGGCTTTATTCCTGAAGAGGTGGGAGGGCTTCCACAGATGCTGGACGAGGCAGTCAGGCAAGTGGGATAAAATATAAGAGCCTGGCGACAGGAGACAGGAAGCGGCAGCATACATGGGACAAAATGCTAGACTATGGAGTGCTGAAATGGTGGCGTGTTATATTTTTTAAATCAGTACGCCATTACTCCCGCTTTCAATTTTTTTTAGTTTTTTGACTGGAAACTGGCAGGTAAAGTCAGGCGCTGACTTTTAGCCCTACGCCCTGCGCCTTATGGCCTGCGCCCTCTCTACAACAAAAGTCTCCATATTTATTTTACTTAACACCATGGATTTTTTAAAATTCATTGTTATTTTTTCAAACTCAGGATTATTGTGTACATATTGAGCAAGGCAAGATATTTTTTTAAAAAAATTAATTATTAGGAGAAGGAATGGTTAATAAAGTCATACTCATCGGCAATCTCGGCGCAGATCCTGAAATTCGCTATACCCAAAGTGGGGCAGCGGTTGCAAATTTACGCCTTGCAACAACTGAAACCTGGAAGAAAGAAGGTCAAAAAGAAGAGCTTACTGAGTGGCACCGTGTTGTCACCTTCGGACGCCTGGCGGAAATATGCGGAGAATACCTGTCCAAGGGTAGTAAAGTCTACATCGAGGGCCGGATTCAGACTCGCAAGTGGCAGGACCGGGACGGTAATGACAAGTATACAACGGAGATAGTGGCAAGGGAAATGAAGATGCTGTCTCCAAAAGGTGCCGGGAATCAAGGCCAGGGCGGCGGTTACCAGGAAGAAGAACCTCCATTGCCTAGTCCGTCAACAATGGGAGATGATGTGCCGTTCTAACTAGTGTCTGTCCAGAAATGAATTTTTTTGCCGGAGATTAAGGATCGCGATAAAAATAAGCGCAGGCATATATATGATATTCCGAGCATTATTTTTTTGCAAAAAATCATGGGATGGCTAAGCAATAATTTTGATGTACAAGAAGCAGTGTGTTTTTTGGAGCGAGGCTATATATATGTTATGCCGAGCGAACAAAAACACGATGCGACGCAGTAGATCGAACTTCTCGCGTCGCTATTAATATTAGAGTCTGAAAGCTATGGATTATTATGAAGTTCTGGGTGTCGAAAAAGGCAGTCCAGACAAGGAAATAAAAAAGGCCTACCGCAAACTGGCCATGAAATATCATCCTGATCGCAATAAAGGGGACAAGGAAGCTGAGGAGAAATTCAAGAAGCTCAGCGAGGCTTATGCCGTCCTATCCGACCCTGAAAAGCGAAAGCAGTATGATACTTACGGTGAAAGTGGATTCCAGCAGCGTTATAGCCAGGAAGATATATTTCGGGGCTTTGACCTTGGTGACATTCTTAAGGAATTCGGCCTGGGCGGAAGGGGCGGTAGTTTCAGAGCCTCAGGAAGTCAGGGCAGCCCCTTTGAAGCATTTTTTTATCAAAGCGGCGGACCTGGTGGTGCGGGACGTGCGGCGCAGCAGCCTGTTAAAGGCAGCGACCAAACCTATGAACTTTCGGTTTCATTATCTGAGGTTTTAAGCGGTTCGGAAAAGACCATTTCCCTGCGCCGTGAAAATAAAACGGAAAACGTTTCAGTCAAGATTCCCAAGGGCATCAAGGCGGGTCAGAAACTCAGATTGACAGGCAAGGGTTCACCATCCCCCTATGGCGGACCTCCGGGAGATCTGTTTCTCATCATCAAAGAACAAGCGCATCCAGTTTTTACCAGGGACGGCAACAATCTGACAGTTGAACAGCGCATTCCTTTCAGCAAGGCCTGTCTGGGCTCGGAAATATCGGTAACATCACTTGATGGTAAAGAACTTAAGGTCAAGGTCCCGGCAGGAATTCAGCAGCAGTCCAAACTGCGGCTCAAAGGCCATGGGTTACCATCCGGGCCCAAAGGCGGCCTTGGTGACATTTATGTCAGGATCGCCATTGATATCCCCAAGAAATTGACAGACGAGCAGAAGAAAATTGTCAAGGAATTGGCGGAAAAGGGGTTGTAACTAAAGGGTTCAAGGAGTCAAGGGTCCGAGGGTTCAAGGGTTCAAAAAAAAATATTTTCTCCACCTGAGGGGACAGAATTGAATTCTGTCCCCGAAAAGCTAGTATTTACTGTCTGCGTAAGCCAGCCACCCTCCAGCTTTGACCAGTTCCCGGTCAAATTCATTCATGGTGAACGTTATGGAGAGACTGTTTCCCCGACCACTCTCAGCAGTAATGAGGTTCTGCTCCATGTCAATCTTTATGGTTCCATCAGTCCCTAAAGCAAAAATGGTGTCAATGTCCTCTTTTGGCAGTTCGATGGCCAGCATGCCACAGTTGAACATGTTCTGCCGGAATATCCTGGCAAAGCTCTCTGCAATAACGACGTTGATGTCGTTGACCTCGAAAACCCAGACAGCATGCTCCCGTGAAGAGCCGCAGCCGAAATTGCTTCTCGTAACAATGATGTTTCTGCCGATAATATCCTCTGCAACATTAAACCCATCCAGATGAAGATCTTCCAGAATATGGGGTTTTAATGCATTCTTTGTATTTTCAGTAAGGTATTTGGCCGGAATAATCTCATCGGTATTGATGTCGCTTCTGTCCAGAAAAAGAGCCTGGCCGCTGAAATTTTTCATTATTTTCTCCTGTACAGCATTACCTGTATCCAAAGTTTAAAGTCACTGCTGTTTAAATGTACTTGCCCGGGTCGGTAATATGGCCTGCAACTGCTGCTGCTGCTGCAGAAAGCGGGCTCATCAGGTGGACCATGCCGCCTTTTCCCATGCGTCCGTTAAAATTCCTGTTTGTCGTGGAGGCGCAGACTTCACCCTCTGCCAATACGCCGTTGCTCATACCCAGGCAGGCTCCGCAGGTCGGATTGGTGACGCAGAAACCGGCATCCATGAAAATTTTGATGATGCCCTCTTCCATGGCCTTGGAATATATGGCCGGAGTGGCAGGTGAGAGAACACCACGGACAGTGGGAGCAATTTTCCTGTTTAGCAGAATTCTTGCCGCCTCACGCAGGTCTTCAATGCGTCCGTTGGTGCACGAACCGATATATACCTGGTCAACGGGGCTGCCTTCCATTTCAGTTACATCTTTCACTTCATCCGGTTTGTAACCGTAAGTGATCTGGGGTTTAAGATCTGATACGTCAATGTGAAGCTCTTCCGCATAGTCTGCGTCCGGGTCGGAATGCCATTTTTTAAAATCTTCAACCGCCTCGTCTATGGAAAGATGAGAATCCTGAATAAACGGCCACAGGTATTCTGCGGTAACACGGTCAGGCATGCAGATGCCGGAGGTGCCTCCTGCCTCAATAGCCATATTGCAAAGGGTCATGCGGGATTCCATGGACATCCGGTCTACAACAGGCCCGCTGAATTCCATGATCATATCGGTGGCGCCGTTAACGCTTATCTGCCTGATGATTTTAAGTATGACGTCCTTGGCATAGACACCATCAGGCAGTTTGCCGGTAATTGTAACTTTCATGGTATGCGGTTCTCTGAACGAGCATACTCCTTTATGTATGCCGACTTCCAGGTCAGTGGTGCCGACACCTGCGGCAAAGGCACCGAAAGCCCCGTGGGTGCAGGTATGTGAATCTCCCATGATCACCGTATACCCGGGGCGGATAAAACCTTTTTCCGGAAACAGGGCATGGCAGACACCGTTGCTGCCGATATCAAAAAAATCCTTTATGTTGTGGCGCCTGGCCCAGTCCCGCAGAATCTTGCCCTGGGTTGCTGTCTTGGAATCCTTGGCCGGTGTAACATGATCTATAACCGCCTTGATCTTGTCAGGGTCAAAAACAGTGTCCATGTTATGAGATACCAAATCGTTAATGGCGATGGGTGTGGTAATTTCATGGCACAGGACTACATCTATATCAAGTACGACATTTGTCGGAGAGGGTGTATCCCTCAGGTGCGCCGCAAAAATTTTTTCCGCAATGGTTTTTCCCATGGTTTTGGTGCTCCGTCTGTTTAAAAAGTCATTAGTTTATGGTGAAACGGGTTTTTTAACCATCTTGAACAAGAAGGTCAAATTAAAAATAATACCTGTGCCGGCATGACTCGTATAAAGTTTATTATCAGACAACCGGGTTTTGATCATTTTTTATTTGACGGGGGAGGGCAAGGGGAATACCATTTTCGTACAGGAGCCTATCGGGGAATTATAATCGTAACGAAAAATTGAGGAATTGAGATCAAATTTTCGGGAAATTGATGCGAATAGCAGCGCTATTTAAAGAAAATTCACGGAAANNNNATCGTAACGAAAAATTGAGGAATTGAGATCAAATTTTCGGGAAATTGATGCGAATAGCAGCGCTATTTAAAGAAAATTCACGGAAATTTGAGCCAATTCTCTCGCTTTTGCAGGAGATTGGGAATTCTTCGACAGGCTCCTAGGATTATAAACGGTAAAAGAAACTAAAATGTTTTGTAAAACTATGAGGCATACATCCTTATGAAGATGAAAATAAAGTTCAACCCTCTGCTCCTCCAATCCCTTCTCGCCATTTTGCTTGTCATAGGCGTATCCGCTACGGTTGCTGATGTTTCAATGTGCAACGCGGCCCATGGCATAAGTATTGACGGCAAACTTAAATATCCACCGGACTTTAAACAGTTCGACTACACTTCAAAGCATGCTAAAAAAGGTGGGGCTCTGGTGCTGCATGACCTTGGCAGCTTTGACAAGATGAATCCCTTTACCCTCAAAGGTTCTGCCCCTTCTGGACTGGACAACCTGGTATTTGAGACCCTGGCCGCGGCAAGCCTGGATGAGCCCTTTGCCGGCTACGGTCTGATTGCCAAAGATATTGAGTTGGCCGCTGATCGCTTGTCTGTGACCTATACCATTGATGAAAATGCCAGATTTTCAGATGGCACACCAATTACTCCCGAAGATGTCCAGTTTTCGCTCAATACCTTAAAAAGCGATGCCGCGCATCCATTTTACCAGGCCTACCTGCAGGATATAACGGGCTCGGAAATACTTGATAAAAACCGTATACGCTTTGATTTTGCCAGGGTAAACAGGGAACTGCACATGATAGCCAGCCAGCTCCCGATCTTCTCAAAAAAGTTTTACAGCAAGCACCTCTTTGATGATCCTTCCATGGAGCCGCCAATCGGCTCAGGCCCGTATGTGGTTGATTCAGTCAATCAGGGTAAATCAATTACATATAAAAGGAATCCTTATTACTGGGCCATAAATCATCCTGCCCGCAAGGGGATGTTTAATTTTGATACGATTACGTATAAGTATTTCAGGGACCAGATAGTATCGGTGGAGGCCTTTAAGGCCAATGTCTTTGATTTCATGTATATCAACATCGCCAAGCAGTGGGCCCGCGACCTGGTTGGCCCAAAGTTTGAAAGCAAGCAGATCATGAAGGAATACCTGCCGCACCGCAATAACCAGGGCATGCAGGGTTTTGTTTTCAACCTGAGAAACCCGCTGTTTAAGGACAGAAGGGTCCGTAAGGCACTGGGTATGGCCTTTGATTTTGAATGGGCGAACAATAAGTTATTCTTTAATGAATATACCCGCAGCGCCAGTTATTTCAGCAATTCCGACCTGGCGGCTAAAGGTCTGCCGCAAGGACTGGAACTCGAATACCTGCTGCCTTTCAAGGATCAGTTGCCGTCTGAAGTTTTTACCCAGCCCTTGGTTCCATTCAGCACCGAACCTCCCAATACCCTGCGAAACAATCTGCGCAAAGCCAAGAATATTCTGGCCGAAGCAGGGTGGACCGTGCAGGATGGGCGCCTGGTAAACAAGGAAGGCAAGCCTTTTGAATTTGAAATTCTTCTTGTCTCCCCGTCGTTTGAGAGGGTAATGGCAGGATATGTCAACAACTTGAGCAAACTTGGCGTCAATGCCTCGTACCGAACCATTGACCCGGCCCTTTACATAGATCGTCTGAACAGGTTTGATTTTGCCATGACTGTGAATGTCTTCGGGCAATCCCAGTCTCCCGGCAACGAACAGCGTGATTATTGGCACTCCACCTCTGCCGACCGCAATGGCTCTCGCAATCTTATCGGCATCAAGGACCCTGTGGTCGATCGGTTGGTTGATAAGATCATTTATGCAGAAACACAGGAAGAGCTGGCAGCGTCCAGCAAAGCCCTTGACAGGGTTTTATGGTACGGCTATTACGTTGTGCCGAATTGGTATGTTGCCAGGCACAGGATCAGCTATTGGAACAAATTCAACCGTCCTAAAACCCTCCCTCTTTATTACAATCCTACTCAGGAGTTGATGACATGGTGGATAAAATGAGCATTATGTTTTCATATTATTTATCAGTTTTTTTTTTTTAATAATTAATTGTTTTCTGACAAGGACAGAATTACCAGAAAACATTCTTAGGTTTTTCCAATAGATGATGTGTTTTTCATCGTTAATTTAGATGTCAAGAGTGGTGTAAACTACTGATTTGGGCAAATTTTATAGTTGAATTTTTTCTGTTTTTCTGCAAGATTTAAAAGTTCTCGACTTCTGTCGGGTGGTAAAGTATTATGCCTTGTACCACATTGTGGTACATTAATAATCGGGCCAAAATTTTTTAGCGGGTATTCAGTCTACATGGATGAAAGATACTCCAACGCGCAACTGAAACTGGTTACGGACAGCCCTCCTGCGAAGCTGGAAAACCAGGAGTGGAAAGAGATTCGTCGTAATCGCCTGATCAACTCCCTGAACAGAATTAATTTTCAGGACGGGGAAGTTGTCCTCAATTTCAAACACACCAAGTATGATACAATTCTTTCTCTCCCAGCAAAGCCACAACCTTGTCTTGATAAATATTTAGAATGCTCTTGGTCGGAACCATTCTTGCCTGATCATAATTTCGAAAATTTAAAATTTGAAAATTTGTATTTTGCCGATGGCTTGAATCAGATACTCGTTGAAGCAGATCTTGTTTCCATAAATATGAATGTGGTGAATTTTTATTTGCCTGAAAGTGCTGCTGTGGTCAATTCACGAAAAGTGAGAAGGCATAAATGCAGAAATGTATCATTACAGCTTATCCAGAATGGATTGATTTTTGAAGGTGAACTGCTGACGTTCAGTCCAATATCCTTTTCAGTAAGTATCCCTGATGAAATGTCATTCAATGGGCAGCAGGAAATTAATCGGAAATCTCCTGTTGATATAATATTAATTAGAGATAACTCGAATTTCTACTCTGGCAGATGTGATATCTTTCGCTTGTCAGATACCCCTGAGGGAAGATTATTAATATTGAAACCTTTGAATAGTCAAATACAGAGGTTTAAGCCGAAAAAATTCAGGGGCGTCAGACAGGAGTTGAACCCATCACCGAATATAATTTTTCATCATCCTTTTGCTGGAAGAAGAGTCAACCTTAAAGTACAAGATATCTCAGGGGCTGGTTTTTCAGTGGAAGAGAACTTCGCAAACTCTATACTGCCGCCAGGAATGATAATTCCTGAAGTAAATATCGAGTTTATGAACGGCCTGTATCTAAAATGCAAATGCCAAGTCATTTATAGGACTTCACATGATGGTGAAACCATCAAATGCGGTATAGCATTCATAGATATGGGTTTAAAGGATCAGGTTAAGCTTTGTTCGTTTTTGCATCAGGCATCGAATGAAAATGCTCATGTTTGCTGCAAAGTAAATATTGAAGAGCTATGGGATTTCTTTTTTGAAACAGGCTTTATTTATCCTAAGAAATATTTCTATATACATTCTAACAGAAAAAAATTCGATGAAGTATATAAGAAGCTATATGAGCAGGATTCCGATATAGCTATTAATTTTATATATCAGGATAAAGGAAAGGTTTATGGGCATATGTCCATGTTTCGATTTTACAAAAAGACATGGGTTATAAACCATCATGCTGCAAACAGTTCCAAAAGAAGCAGAGCAGGTCTGGTTGTTCTTGAACAAATTGGCAGGTACATCAATGAATTTCACAGGCTGCCTTCCGCAAAAATGGATTATGTATCATGTTATTACAGGCCTGATAATAAGTTTCCCAACCTGGTTTTCGGCGGAGCTGCACGCAATTCCTCAAATGGCTGCACAATTGAACAGTTTGCTTACACATATATAAATAAAAAAAGTCTCCCGGTTGGCAATTTACCAGATGATTTGACTATTAATATTACTACTAAAAAGGACCTTGAAGAGCTGACAAGCTTTTATGAAAATGAATTTGGAGGCCTGACATTAAAAGCACTTGATCTCTGCTCCAATCAAATAGATTGTGACCAAATACTGAATAATGATTTTCTGGAGGCAGGTTTCCAAAGGGAGAGGCATTTATACTCACTAAGAAATAAAGGAAATCTTGTCGCAGTATTCATGGTCACTGTTACTGAACTAGGTATGAATATGTCAGATCTAACTAATTGTATACATGCCTTTATAGTTGATTCTGATAATTTACCTGCCGATAATTTATATAATGCTCTTTCTAAACTCAGCCACCATTATGAACAGGGGCATTTTCCCTTACTGATCTTCCCTCAAAGTTACTCAGAGCAAAATTCAATACCAGTAGACAAAACATATAATTTTTGGGTCCTGGATGTTGAAAAAAGTAGTGATGAGTATTTTACACATGTTGAAAGACTGACAAAACGTGTAAAAAAATAACATAAAACACTGCAATAATTATTTAAAATGTTACATATTTCAGAAGCTTACGATCCACGTTTGAGTGGGCAGCAATTATATAATAGTCGTATTTTATACAGCTATTTAATGCTTATTAAGAGTCAGTATAGCTATATAAATATTGATGAGCTTTTGAAATATGCGGGAATTGAAAGTTACCAGGCAGAAGATGAGGGGCACTGGTTTACACAAAAACAAATTAATAGATTTCATGAGTTACTGCGAGAGAAAACCAATAATCAAAATATAGCTCGTGAAGCAGGAAAGTATGCTTCATCACCAGGCGCTTTAGGAATGATGAGGCGGTATGTTCTGGGTTTAATAGGACCAGAAAATGCTTATGAACTTATAGGCAAGTATGCATCTAAATTAACTAAATCATCATCATATGAAGTAAAAACAATTGGTCCCAATAAAGTTGAAATCCAAGTAAGTCCTAACGAGGGAGCGCAGGAAGAACCATACCAATGTGAAAACCGTCAAGGTTTTTGGGAAGGGATTTCAATCTTGTTTAACTACTCTCTTCCTCAAATTGAACATCCCGAGTGTATATTTGAGGGTGGAAAATCATGTCGATACATAGTTTCCTGGCAAGAGTCACGATCAGAACTTTGGAGGAAACGTCGTTTCATTGCTGGAATTGTTTTTTTGTGTATTTCCTTGTTGTTACCATTTGTTTTTTCTCCAATTGTATCATCCTTAATAATGTCAATATTTATATCATTATTTTTGATAATTCATGTGCAATCTAAATCCATAGAAGTCGATGAATTAAAAAATGCTGTGCATAATTTAAGTGGGTCGTCAGATACATTGATTGACCAGGTTAATTTGATTTATGAAAACTCATTATTAATTAATGAAATTGGACAAGCTTTAAGTAATGAGAGTGATTTAGATGGAATATTAACAAAAGTTGTGAATGTCCTACAAAAAAGACTGAACTATGATAGAGGCTTAATTCTTCTGGCCGATGACAAAAGGACAAGGCTTATTTCTCGAGCTGGCTATGGTTATGAATTAAATGAGTTGAGTAAATTCATGATGAGTACAGGTTTTCATCTAGATAAATCGAGCTCAAAAGGAATATTCATTAATTGTTTCCATAAACAAAAACCATTTTTAATAAATAATATTGATGATATTAAAGATGACCTTTCTAATCGTAGTTTAGACTTTGCTAAAAAGGTTGGTGTGAAATCTTTTGTCTGTTGTCCAATTGTCTATGAAGGCGAATCATTGGGGGTATTAGCAGTAGATAACTTAAAGACTAAGAAACCTCTGGTTCAAACAGATATCAACGTATTAATGGGAATTGCACCGCAAATTGCGGTTGGTATACATAATATTAGACTTGTCGAAGCAAAACTAAAGCAATTTCAATCAATATTACAGGCATTGGTGGCTTCTACTGAAGCTAGGGATCCTGTTACTGCTGGTCACTCTGAAAGAGTTACTGAGTATGCAGTAGGTATATGTAAAGAGTTGGGGCTACCACCAGATTACACCGATATGATCCGCGTGGCTGCGTCATTACATGACTACGGAAAAATTGGAGTAGATGACTCGATTTTGAAAAAAAATAGTAGGCTTAATGATATTGAATACGAACATATAAAAACCCATGCATCAAAAACTAAAAATATTTTACAACGAGTAAACTTTGAAGGGATATATAAAGAAGTGCCTGAGATTGCTGCATCGCACCATGAAAAACTTGATGGAAGTGGTTACCCTTTAGGTCTTAACGAAGATGCAATTCCTTTTGGTGGTAAAATAATTGCAGTTGCAGATGTTTTTGAAGCTTTAACATCCAGAAGACATTACAGAGATCCAATGCCTGTTAATGAGGCATTGGATTATCTTGTGGAAAAAATAGGAACCCATTTTGATAATAAATGCGTCGACGCATTTATTGGTTACTTCAATTCTCAAGAATACAATATACAATATATTCCAAAAGGGAAATTTTATTCATTACCTAATGGTTTTAATAGTTAGCGCCTAAAGGGCTTAGTTCCCTTACATAAAATTATCGGAGTGTATGTAAATCTTCTCGGTTCCTCAAACCATTTTTTTGTTTCACTCTTAAATTCATCATACCCCCCCTCATACTCATTAAATTCAAAATTTATTTTTTGTGGGGCAATTTCTATTTTTTTCAGAAAGTTAAACTCATCATTTTTGCTTAATTTGCCATAAATATTATGATGTGCTTTAACATCTACAACTATGTTTTGGAATTTCAAATCATATAAAAAGGAATAAAGTTTTCTTCCAACATATGGATCAAAATTAGCTTTTACTTGAAGCTGTTCCATTATTTTTCTTACTGTCCTATCGAGTCTCTCCGGTATTCCAAAATGATTTAAGCAATTGTGATCCAAATCAATTAAACAAAGAATCCCACCAGGTTTGATAATATTAGTTAGATTCTTTACTATTTCGACGCTATTGTTCAAGTAATATTCCAGTAGAAATCGGACCCAAACAAAATCAAAAGTTCCAATGTCCTCTAATGGTTCACGAACATCGTGGTTAATAAAGTGTAATTTTTTTTGTGTATAATTCTTTCTAGCATATTCCAATCTGTTTTCTGAGAAATCAATTCCAATTGTTTCGCCTTCAGGCTGAGCAAGCTTGTGTAGAATACTTGTTGTGATACCAGGTCCACATCCAATATCAGCAACTCTCATACCAGGCTTAATTCCGGCCCATTTAGCTTGTTTTTCAACTATAGAAGTATTGGTTTTTATTTCAAGTCGGAGAGCCTCTTTGCCACTTTCCATTAAATATTCTTTATTCTTCATGAAATTGTAATCGAAGTAATATTTGTTTGTTTTTGAGTCATAATAATTTTTTTCATAATATTTTAAAAAAATACTTTTAAATCCTATAGATTCCGCCTGAAAGTGGATGGTCATGTATTTTTACTTTTTTTCTATAGTGAAGCTGATAGAAAAGGCTTCTAGTAAAAGCATCAAATGGTTGAGAGGTAATTGGAACATTGTAATACAATCTTTTAGCTATGTTTTTTAAAGAAAAGAATTCTTGAAATGCCTTCCAATAACCATCATAAAGTTCATTGGGTGTGAAGTTTTTGGGCTGAAAAACTACATCGCTTAAATTATACCTGCTCCAATCTTTACTTATAATTCTATCTTCACTTTCCATTTCATCATAAAGTTTAGTGCCTGGTAAAGGGGTTAAAATCCAAAAATAAGCATTTCCTATTTTATTTTTCATTAAAAAATCAATTGTTAATTTGAACTGCTCAGGCGTGTCTTCATCTAATCCAAAAATTATGCTAACAAATGGTTTGATGCCTGATTTACGTAAACGGGCAAATAATTCTTCATATTTTTCTATTTTATTAAAACCTTTGTTCACTGATTTTAACGACTCTCTATTTATAGATTCAATACCTATGAATAAGGAAGTACAACCAGACTTTGCTGCTAGATCAATTAGTTCAGGAGTTGTTAATACTGTTGTACTAATTTGGGAAAGCCAATTAATACTTTTTTTTCTGATAGCTTTAAATAATTCTCCACTGTAATCAGAATTACATGCAATGTTATCATCTACAAAAAAATAATTATTTGTACCTATATATTCTATTTCTTTTATTACATGAGAGATTGGCTTGAATCTATAAGTTCTTCCAAAATATTTACTTACTGAACAAAATTTACAATTAAACACACAGCCTCGTGTGGTAAATAAAGGCATTTTCGGTAATGTATGTCCACGAGGTTTGGGGTATATATTTAAGTTTATATTATCCCATCGAGGCAAGATAAGTTTCTGGAGGTCAGGTCGAGAAGTATCCTGGTAAAAATCTTTATTACGATTGTTCTCAAAATCGTTAAGAATATCCTCCCAGAGGTTATCAGCTTCACCTATTACAACAGAATCTGCATGTTCTTTAGCTTCTTCAGGGAGTACTGTGGCATGAATCCCACCTATTATCACTTTCACTCCCAATTCTCGAAATTTATCCGCAATTTGATATGCCCGTCCAATTTGGGTTGTCATAGCAGTAATAGCTACAAGGTCAAAGTTCGAGTAGAAATCTATTTTCTCTACAATATCATTTATCACTCTTACTTCATGATGCCTGGGGGTAAGACCGTTTAATATTGCAAGAGACAATGGAGGGAGAAATGCCTTTTTATATTTAATCGGTGCTTGATCTCTATCAAGCCTGGTGGGATATATAAAGAGGATTTTCACAATTCAACCTGTTGATAGCTTGGTAAAGCTATTTAAAATTTATTAGCTAACTGTTATTTACAGTAATTAAACATAATTTAATACACTAATTGTAATTGGTTAAGCATAATGAAACAAAATGAATTTTACATTAATGACGACCCACCATTATATAATATTCGGATTTTAAAAACCTATATTGATTATGCACAAAAATATTATCCAAATATCGATATCGACAAGATTTTGGACTATGCTGGAGTTTCAAAGCTGCAATTGAATGATTCTGGTTATTGGTACACTCAGCGACAGGCTAATCTTTTTCAAGAGATAATAGTTGAACAAACAGGAAATAAAGATATTTCGAGAGATACGGGTCGTCACTTGATTGAATCTCAAAATTTTGTTTCCCAATATATATTGGGGTTTAAGAGTCCAACATCTGTAGGCTTACAGATTACATCAATATACCCTAAGTTGAGTTTGGGGGCGACAGCGTGGAGTAAAAAATTAGATGCAAATAATATCGAAATTTCTGTACGACCAAAACCGGGAGTAAAAGAGTTGCCATTCCAATGCAGCAATAGAATTGGAAGTTTGGAAGGTTTCTATCGATTTTTTTGGGATGATTATCCAAAAATTTACCATCCTGATTGTATTCATAAAGGAGGAGAGTATTGTAGGTATATTATTTCACCTGGTAGGACTAGTAAAGTTTTTAAGTGGTCACGTGTTAGAAATCATTCAATGATTTTGGGAATTATTATATCTGTTATAACTTTTTTTACCTTACCTTTTAGTTATTTTCTCCTGTCAATATTTTTCACGATTTCTATTTTATTTTTTATTACTCTTAAGTTACAAGATATTGAAAAAGAAAAGTTAAATAAAAATATTGAAGAACTTGGAGAAACCGCCGAAGAATTATGGAGTGAATTAAACATCAGATATAGTT
>CAMYKS010000028.1 GCA_947259115.1 uncultured Desulfobulbaceae bacterium
TCAAATCCGGTTGGGGACGCCATTTTAGATAAAGGCTTGCTCTTCACCAGGGCAGGCCTTTTTTGTTGATAACAAACCGGCCTTTCATGTCCCGATTAACAATCGGGATTCAAATCCGGTTGGGGTGTGCATTTTAAACAAAAGATTTCAACATATACCGTTGAAACTTTGCTTATTTTTTTTACCTGTTCCTATAATGAGCATCTATTTTTTCTAACAATAACTGCATGTTGTGCTGTTCATGTCCTGAGAATGCCACCCATCTTCGAGAAATTCCATTTTCAGCTCTACTTTTTAATCCCATATACGATATAATTGATCTCATGATTGCTTGAATTGTTTAATTGAGAAAAGGGGTGCGTATGGATAAACTCTCAAGACTCATCGAAGAATCCATTGAACTGGAACTCAATGCTGCTGGCTTGTACGCTCTTTTTCACTGCTCCATACCAGAAGATGCCGGTTTCTGGTGGAAATTGCACCAGGAAGAAAGAAACCATGCCTCTTTGCTCTCCGCCCTGAACGAAACTTTTTTACCGGTTGATGCTTACCCTGAAAGCCTTCTTCTGCCTCGCCTGGAAAAACTGAAAGCGGTGAATGCCCGGTTAAACAACCTCCTTGAAAAATTCAGAGAATATCCACCCAACAGAGAAGAGGCTTTTCGTATCGCGCTGGAGATTGAGAACTCAGCGGGTGAACTGCATTTTCAAAAATTTATTGAACATGAGGATGAAACTCAGGTTGACAAAGTGTTCAAAAACCTGATCGGAAACGACAAAGATCATATACTGAGAATTAAGAAATATATGAAGGAGAAAGGTATTGAAAAGCAGGAATAAGGATTTTATTGATTCATGAACAAATAAACAAAGAAAAATTTACACACTGCACCGCCTGCCCTACAGGGTGGTGCGACAATTTACCCGATTGCGCAAAAGTCCCGTTTGTATAAATACTTAAATACATAGATGAGTCCATTCTCGCAGTTGAACCAGCTCTGACTTATCTGCAATATTTTATCACCAGGGGGGAATATGGTTGCCGAAAAAATGTATAATTGTTGGGATATCATGCAATGTGATGAAAATAATCCATGCCGGGTCAGGGTGGATAAAATCAGTAAATGCTGGGAATGGGTGGCATTAAACAACCAGGTTCAGTGTCAATACGGATTGTGCGACGAATGCATAGTTTATCTGTATAACAATGAAAATACCCTTCTTACCAACTGGGAGCTTGAGCAGGTTATGATAGGCCGCGGTTTATATAAGCCGGATATTGATCTGCCTGAATCAGGAGATGAATGGATTTATATATAATATAAATGAATAATCAATGGCTTACAGTTCTGTTGTAAAGTCAAAAAGACAATTTTCAGCGCACCAGCAACTGCAAGTACTTACGGTGAATATATTTTAAGCTGAATATCTTTAGGTAAGTTAAAAAAGCTTGTAATTTCTTCACTTGGTCACCATCACTCTTCACGGTGCGGGACGTGAAATGTACATTTCAGGAGATTTCTGTCATTCCTGCAAACGCAGGAATCCTTTATATTCCTGTGACCAGGATCCGGCTTGCTTCGCTCTGTCGGGAATGACACCCTGTCGAGTCAACTACTCTCGTCCATAGAAGCCATGAGCAAGTAGTCTCCCTGCTGGATTCGGTGGTAATCAATTGTTTTTATTGTTCCTTTTTGCAAACATGCGCCCCTTTCCATTTCTCGCCATCACGGGCAACTAAAATCGCTCCTTTTATTATTTGTTTATGCCAGGCAGAATACATTATGTATAATTCCCCTTCCGGGTTAACAGGCCAGGTAAAATTCCTTATTACTTATTTCCAGAATGGTATTTTCGTTTCCTAAAATGGAGAACTGATGCTTCATGAGTTCATCGTAAAATTGTTTTCACCTTTTTCCGAACAGGCAAGTGAAGAACCATGGGTCAGCTCTTTGATACGTTCAGAATCATTCTGTTTTACAGCTGTAAGATAACCAGGAACAAATCATTCCTGCCGTCCGGCATTTCAGCAGAATATGCTGGGATAGACATGTCCGAATATGTGGATTGATTCTAAACCTAATGTGCTATTTACAATTATATCTAATATAGGTTACTATTCTTTTAGTCCTGGTCTGAGAAATATTCACAAATATCATGATCGAAGGGCAAGAGGAAGGTATCATGAAAGATAAAGAATACAAGGTTGTAGTTCATTACATTGGTGGCAAACTGGCCAAAGGCTACACCTTTGACTTCAATCAGGACCGGGACATATTTCATCTTTTCACCACCCAGGAACAGATTGACGGGGTAGAAGTCTCACACCATGATCTCAAAGCTGTTTTTTTTGTTAAATGCTTCGATGGGAACCCGGACTACAGATGTCCTGAAATAAGTGATGATGAAGTGAAATGTCTCTCGGGAATGAAACTGAAGGTCAATTTCAAAGATGGCGAATGCCTGTTTGCCAGCACCAGGGGTTACAGCCCGGCAAGAAAAGGATTCTTTGTTCTGCCCCTGGACAAAGAGGACAATAATCACAAAATATATGTCGTCAAATCCTCTACAGAGTCAGTTGAAATTATACGATAACCGTTGCCGGCTTGACTATTTCTCCTTTACAACCTTTTGAATGTTTCCCCCTCTCACTGCCCGAACCTGACGATTTGTTTTTTTATTGCGTGTTTTCCCGAACTTGACCTTTTCGTTAAAAATTTCCCCACTACCACATTTGCGCCAGGTCATATAAGATGAAGGAACCGTATTGGGAAAAAAATCCCTGTTTATATAGGGTTCAGATCCTTTAACCCTTATAGATCGGAGCTCATCGGTAGTCGGAAGGCGCCAGTCTGTGAAACCGCCGAATTGCATCTGGTTCAGCTGGCCAATAAAAATTTCTTGAGCCCCGTCCCAATCATACCCGGCATTCATGTCATGGATTGATCCGTCCGCTGTTTTGACTTCCCAGATCATACCGGTTGTATTGTCCCGCACCATTGCCCAGTTTGGTGCATCTTTTGGAAGTTCCTGTCCCATGCTGTCAAGTTTGGCAAACTTTTCACCGCTCTGCTCAACATCTTCGGCTTGGACCCAAAAAACAGAATTGCCGAAAATCAACAGCAAACAGGCTAAAATTACATGTACACTCTTCATGCGGCTCCTTACTGTTCAGATATCATTCCGTGACCTGGTTTATAATTCTTCGGCTGCGGTCTTAGAACCGGTATGTTTCAAAGTCGACATTGCTGTTGCAACCATTGATGCTACATCCGTCAGGTTGCCCGGCAGAATCATGGTGTTATTCTCCTTGGCCAGCTTGCCAAACTGGTCAAGATACTTCTTTGCCACATCAAGGTTTGCAGCATCCTGACCGCCGGGAGATGAGAGGGCTTGGGCGACTTTTATTATTCCCTCAGCAGTGGCCTCTGCAACTTTCAGGATTTCCTGGGCCCGCCCTTCAGCCTCGTTAATGCGCTTCATTTTTTCACCCTCAGAAAGGGCGATGGCTTCCGACCTATCACCCTCAGCCCGATTTATAACTGCCTGACGTTCACCTTCTGACCGGGCAATCTCAGCCCGCTTCTCCCGTTCGGCCCGCATCTGTTTTTCCATTGCCTCAAGCACTGTACGAGGCGGCTGGATATCTTTTATCTCGTAGCGTAAAACCTTCACTCCCCAGTTCTGGGCCGCCTCATCCAAAGCATTGACAACCTGCATATTGAGTGTTTCGCGGGCCTCAAAAGTATTATCAAGCGATATTTTACCGATAGCAGAGCGCAGGCTGGTCTGGGCCAGCTGGGTGGCCGCAAAATGATAATCATCTATGCCATAGGCCGACTGTTGGGAATTAACCACCTGAAGATAAAGGACTCCATCCACTTCCATGGTGACATTATCAGAGGTGATACAGGTCTGGGCTGTTATATCAATGGGCTCCTCTTTGAGGACACGTTTATAGGCAATCTTGTCGAAAAAAGGGATAAGAATATGAAAACCGGCACTTAAAGTCGTACGGTACTTCCCCAACCGTTCGATTACATATTCACTCCGCTGCGGAACAACAACTGCTGTTTTTAAAAGAACAACAAAAACAAACGCAACTAAAACACCTACACCGGTTAACATTTCCATTATTTTTCCTCCTCATTCTCGGATAAAAGACGAACTTTTACTTCAAGATTATTCTGCTCAATAATTTTAACTGTAGCGCCGGTCTTGATTGGCATATCCGCCTCTGCCTTCCAGAAAGAACCCCCAAATTTGACCCGTCCTTTGGCAGGAGGAATAATATCTTCCGTCACAACACCGCTATCAGAAACCGGCTGGGCCTTGATATAGGGATCATCTGACTGGGATGTGCCGATAAAAACAGCCTGAATATATTTCCGAAGCAAAAACAGGGTTATAAGTGAAGTAACAAGAAAGACTCCCAGCTGGGCCGAAAGTGAAAGGTCCAGCAGAAAAACGGCCAGTGCAGTGCACCATGCTCCGATACCGAAAAAGAAAATAATAAAACCCGGCAACGCCAGTTCAAAAACAAAAAAAGCGATACCAACGAGAAACCAGGCCAGAATTGGTGATATTGAGGGCATAATTCTCCTATCGTAAATGAGTAAGTCATGAGGCGTGATGCCTTTACTGATGGAAATTATACTATCATATACTAGGAGTGAAAGGCAAGTGACAGCGGGCTCAGATAGGCGGCGGGAATTTATTAACTAGCTCTTGCCGCCAGTTTCCTCAAAACATAAGGTAGAATCCCGCCATGGTTATAATACTCGATCTCAATTTCCGTATCCAGCCTGGCCATTACCTCAAACTCTCTGGAGCGGCCGTCTTCCTTTCGGGCTGTTACTTTCAGTATATTTTGCGGTACAAGATCATCAATGCCTGAAATTGAAAAAACTTCAGTTCCATCCAGCCCGTGCTCCTCACTGTTCTCATCGTTAATGAAGACCAGAGGTAATACACCCATGCCAACCAGGTTGCTCCGGTGAATACGTTCAAAAGAGCTGGCGATAACAGCCTTTACTCCCAGGAGATGGCTACCCTTGGCAGCCCAGTCGCGTGAAGACCCGGTCCCATACTCCCTGCCGCCCAGGATAACGAGAGGGGTCCCTTCTTTTCTGTACTCCGCAGCAGCATCATAAATGAACATTTCTTTCCTTTCCGGAAACTTGATAGTAAAGCTTCCCTCAACAGGATCAGCCAGTTTGTTTTTTATCCGGATATTACCAAAGGTACCACGTAGCATCACTTCATGGTTGCCCCTTCGGGAACCGTATGAATTAAAATCTGCCGGCATCACCGAATGTTCAGAGAGATACTTCCCGGCCGGGTAGTCTTGGGGGATGGAACCGGCCGGTGAGATATGATCGGTTGTCACCGTATCACCCAGCATGAGCAAGACCCTGGCATTTTGTATGTTTGCAGGTTTTTCCGGCCCAGGAGATATGTTTACAAAATAAGGTGCCTCCCTGATATAAGTCGAACCTTTATCCCAGGCAAAGGTAGCACTTTCAGCCGTCTGCAGGTCCTGCCAGAAGCTATCACCTTCAAAGATATGCCGATACCTCTCTGTAAAAAAATCGGATTGCACATACTGTTCTACATATTTCCTTATCTCCTGATCAGATGGCCACAGCTCCTCTAAAAGTACCGGTTTTCCATGTTGGTCATACCCTATGGGCTCCTTCTCTAAATTAATATCAATTCGTCCGGCCAGGGCAAATGCTATGACCAGCATGGGAGAAGCCAGGAAATTTGATTTCACTTTCTGGTGAATGCGGGCTTCGAAATTACGGTTGCCGGAGAGCACTGCGGCTACATTAAGATCATGTTCATCAACTAATCTGCTCACTTCTGGGACAAGAGGGCCACTGTTGCCGATACAGGTTGTGCAGCCGTAGGCAGCGAGGTGAAAACCAAGCTTTTCCAGGAAGGGCTTGAGCCCGGAGTACTCAAGGTAATCCGTGACTACTTTTGAGCCTGGGGCCAGTGATGGCTTGACAAAGGATGGAGTTTTCAGACCCCTTTTTACCGCATTTCTTGCCAGGAGTGCCGCACCCAGCATTACCGATGGATTTGAAGTGTTTGTGCAGGAAGTGATAGCAGCAATGACAACACTGCCGTCCCCAAACACCTCTTTCTGGCCTCTGATTTCGATGTCAAGATGTCTCTGATTGATTGGAACGCAGTGTCTTGTTTTTCTGGTTTCGCTGCCTGATTCATCAAAAAAGGTTGATATTTCACA
This sequence comes from uncultured Desulfobulbaceae bacterium, assembly GCA_947259115.1. Lineage (GTDB taxonomy): Bacteria > Desulfobacterota > Desulfobulbia > Desulfobulbales > BM004 > BM004. The sequence goes on from CAMYKS010000028.1 coordinate 6,256, forward strand.
CACGTCAGTATCGCATTGATAGTCACAACCGATAATATGAGCAAAGGTTTCCTTGAGATCACGAAGGCAAACCATGTCCTGCGGTCGGGCCGGGCCCGCAACCGATGGCTCTACAAAGGCAAGATCAACTTCTACTATATCAGTATAATCAGGATCAACCTCACCGGTATAGTAAAGTTGCATGGCTCGAGCGCAGTAATCTATTATAGCGGCCCTGTCTGAACGGTTTGTCATATTGAAGTAGTCGACCGTCTGCTCATCAATTGGGAAAAAGCCCATGGTCGCTCCATATTCTGGAGCCATGTTGGCAACAGTTGCCCGATCGGGAACGGACAAGTGTTTCATACCGGGTCCGAAAAACTCTACAAACTTTTCTACCACATTATATTCGCGCAGGATCTTGGTCACGTGAAGCACCATATCGGTTGATGTTACACCCGGTCCAAGCTTTCCGATCAACCGCACTCCAATAACCTGTGGAATTGTCATGTAGTACGGCTGACCGAGCATGACCGCCTCTGCCTCTATCCCGCCTACACCCCATCCGGCAACGCCGATTCCGTTAATCATGGTTGTGTGGGAGTCGGTGCCGACAAGGGTATCGGGAAAAGCGAACAGGTCTTTCTCCCGGTCCTTGGTCATAATGGCCTGACCTAAATATTCCAGGTTGACCTGGTGGCATATCCCTGAACAGGGCGGGACAACCCGAAAGCCGTCAAAACTTTTCTGAGCCCATTTCAGCAACCTGTAGCGTTCACTGTTTCTTTCATATTCCTTCTCAGCATTCTGCTGCAGACTCTCAGCGGTTCCGAAATAATCCACCTGCACTGAATGATCAACAATCAGATCCACCGGTACCTGCGGATTGATTATGGTTGGGTCGCCTCCCAATCGGACCATGGCATCACGCATGGCGGCCAGGTCAACCACAGCCGGAACTCCTGTAAAATCCTGCATCAACACACGTTCGGGATGAAAGGGGATTTCCACCGGAGTATCATATTTTTTTTGCCAGTGTACTATTTTCAGTAGGTCTTCCTCATGTACTATCCGACCGTCAAGCTTCCTCAGCAGGTTTTCAATCAATACCCTTATGGAAAAAGGCAGCGAGCCTATTTCAGCCATTCCTTGACTGGCAAGTCTGCCTATGTCATAGACCGTGAATTGACTGCCTTTGACAGGTATCTGGCAGGTAAAATCCTTCTTCAACATAGCACTCACAACTCATTAACCCTCTGTAAATAAAAGGGGTTATCTTGGGTATAGTTTACATCATATATCCATTATACCACAGGCGGCAGGTTCAGTATGCAGCTTCGTTGAGTTTTGACTGACTCCATTTCCCTCTGGGAGAAGCTGAGCAGGCTATGTGTGAGCCGAGTATGATTTTCGTTGCAAGCATTGCTCTAGTGTTGCTCATAAAATACAGCTATCTATTGTCAGAAAAAGGCTTTTTTTTAGTTTGATACAGCAATATTTATCTAAGTGTACAAATTCCTCTACGTGTTCTTTACGTTCACATCATGGAGAGCGGTACGAAATCACTCACAAAACGATTCTGTTACCGTTCGGTAACTAAAATGAAACGGAAACGTTACCAAACGGTAAAGTTGCAAACCGCGTCACCTGTAACATTTCGATATTATGACATTTTAATTCTGGCATGGCGCTTGCTATTACAATTGGTAAGACAAGGTTGGTTATGGATATGGGAACAGTGGGAGCTTGCTCTTCATAAGTATTAGGTAGTTTTTGCCCAATAATTCCCTCCCTCATGCCTACTCGGGACTGCGTTTTAACTGGAAGAAACTACTCATAGAGTAGGTTACACAACTCAAGGGGGTGGCTATGAAAACTGACAAGTTGATGAAATATATATCAATGTTCTCAATTTTAGGAATGGTTGGCATGTTCGCCTATGTTGTGCAAGCGTCAAAAATGATGTCATATTTTTCTGAAGATCCAAAAGTATGCATCAATTGCCATTCGATGAATACTCAGTACGCAACCTGGCAGCACAGTTCACACCGTGAAAGGGCAACCTGTGTAGATTGTCATTTGCCGCGGGAATCTCTCGTTGACAAGTTGCTGGCAAAATCCAGGGACGGATTCAATCACTCCTATGCCATGACCTTTCGCACCTATCTCGATAACAACATCAGGGCAAGTAAAAATGCCCAGCAGAGAATCCAGGCCAATTGTATTTCCTGTCACCAAGAGATGGTTTCCGAGATAACAGCCAGGCTTGAGTTATACCGGACAGGTGGTGCAACTAACACGTTGGAGCGAAAGTGCTGGGAATGTCACAGAAATGTACCACATGGAAGGCTCAGAGGGCTGACAACAACACCTGACAATCTAGGTGTAAAGGAAATACAGATTTAGACAAGCAGAAAAAAATCAATGGCAACCGGTCAATGTCGGGAAGCAGGCTTTCCGCGGCTGAAAAAGTATGGAAAAAGAATGAGGAGGAGACCTGGAGTTATGAAAAGTTTGAAAAAGTCGACAGTGCTTACAGCAATATCGGTAGCAGCGATCGTCCCAATGGCCCTGCTGGCAGTTTCTATCAATGAGAACAAAGCAGAGCAGAGGGCTCTCAACACCGTCCCCCCGATCAAAAAACTTGAGCCGAGAAGTTCAGAATGGGGCAAGCATTATCAGCGCCAATATGATTCGTACCGGCAGACAAAGAAAAGTGACAAGATAACAGACATGCTCAAAGAGAATCCCGCACTGGTGGTGGTTTGGGCCGGCTATGGTTTTTCCAAGGACTATAATGCCCCACGCGGACATTATTACATCCTGGAAGATAATATTAATACCTTGAGGACCGGCGGGCCCGTTGATGGCAAGACCGGTCCCATGCCAACGGCATGCTGGACCTGCAAGTCAACAGATGTTCCCAGATTAATAGATAAGTTAGGTGAAGAGGATTACTTTACAGGAAAATGGGCAAGGCTTGGCAACGAGATAGCAAATCCTGTCGGGTGCGCAGACTGTCATGATAATGAAACGATGAAGCTCACAATTACACGGCCATACCTGAAGAGGGGGCTGGATGCTGAAGGCAGTCTGAAAGCTGCGGATGCGACTCACCAGGACATGCGATCACTGGTCTGTGCCCAGTGCCATTCTGAATATTATTTCAAGAAGACGAAGTGGACCGACAAGAATGGTCAGGAACAGACAGCAGGCATCGTCACCTTCCCATGGGCCAACGGTTTCAGTGTTGAGGATATGGAAAAGTATTATGATGATATCAACTTTGTTGACTGGACCCATAAAGTAAGCAAGACCCCAATGTTGAAAGCCCAGCATCCAGGATATGAAATTTACAAAACCGGTGCACATGGTTTGAATAATGTGGCCTGTGCTGATTGCCATATGCCTTACGTCCGTGAAGGCGGCGTGAAATATTCATCACATAATGTCGGCAGCCCCCTTGAGCATATGGGTACGACCTGCATGAACTGTCACAGCCATGAGGAAAAATCACTCAAAGATACAGTCGCACGAAAACTGGAAAGAAAAAACCAGCTAAGTAAAACTGCTATGGAGGTAATAGCCAAAGCACACCTTGAGGCAGGAAAGGCCTGGGAACTTGGAGCTACTGAAGCTGAGATGAAAGATATTCTCCAGGACATCCGGCATGCCCAGTGGAGGTGGGATTATTCAATTGCCAGCCATGGATCTTTCTTCCACGCTCCCGAGGAGACGCTCCGCATCCTTGGTTCGGCAGTCAACATTGGCCAGGAAGCCCGGGTGAAGTTGAGGGCAGTCCTTGCCAAGTACAATGCCGGCGATTATGTGTCCCCGGATTTCTCAACCAAGGAAAAGGCGCAGCAGGTGATCGGTCTGCCGTACCAGAAACTGGTTGACGAGAAGATGTCCTTCCTCAATGCTCTTCGCAAAGAATGGATTGAAGAGCAAAAGAAGAAGGGGCTGTATGATCCCCAGGCGAACGAAGGAATAGAATTCAATACTTCGTACGCGCCTGCAAAAATGTAAATTCAACAATATAACAATGATCGAAAAGGCTCCTTGGGTGATAACTCGGGGAGTCTTTTGTTTTTATACACCCGAACGAGGGTGCAACTCAACCTGCCAGAATCTCAAATTTGAAGGGTGAAAAAGTTCTCAATCCATCAAGGGTATATACTTTGAAAAAAGTATGGAGTGCTCCATAATGGCAAAAATACTGATAGCCGAAGACGATGAAATAATGCGAATTACGGTCAAAGACCGGTTGGAGAAAGACAACTGGGATGTTGATGCTGTCCATAATGGCAGGGAAGCGGTAGACTGCCTGAAAAAGCAGCGATATCAATTGGTCATTTCGGACATTCGCATGCCTTTACTCGACGGATGGGGATTACTCGGTTTTATTCGTAAACATTCACCTGATACGGCCATGCTCATGATGACCTCCTACGGAACCGATGAAACCACAAAGACGTTAGCCTGTGAGGCTGTGGACTATATCCTGAAACCTTTTGATATGGATGACTTGGTAGGTAAGATACAGGATATACTTGATCAAAAAGGAAAGGAGGGTGGTTGATTCTTATCAGAAGGACAGAGGGTATGCAATGAGGAACAAAGGGTTGTCAAGAAATATCATGTTGCTTCATCTTCTCCCAGAGGTTCTTTCTGCTTATTCCTAACAATGCAGCTGCCTCTGTTCTTTTTCCAGCCGATCGTGCAAGGGCTTTGATGACCAGATCCCTCTCTGTTCTGGCAACGGCATCGGCAAGTAGATAGGATGCATTGCCGCTAATCTTGTCTGGAGTACTCAACGAGAGGTCAGGAGGCAGGTCAGATGTTTTTATGACTGCTTCCGGTGCAAGCACACAAGCCCGCTCGATAATGTTCTTAAGTTCTCTAATATTTCCGGGAAAGTTATACGCGGTAAGATACTGCATTGCTTCTTCGTTTATCTCCATGGCAATGCCACGCTTGATACTGAATTCATGAAGAAAATGGTTTGTCAGGACCGGTATGTCTTCTTTCCTGTCTCGCAGGGGAGGCATAACAAGTGGGATGACATTGAGCCTGTAATACAGATCCTGGCGAAAGGTGCCCTCGCTGACAGCTTTTTCCAGATCTTTTGCTGTAGCGCAAAGCAGTCGAATATCAATCTGGATTGTACAAGTCCCGCCAACTCTTTCGTATATGCTTTCCTGTAATATTCTCAGCAGTTTCGCCTGGAGAGGCAGGGGTAGTTCGCCGATCTCATCCAGCAACAGGGTCCCGCCGTCTGCAAGTTCAAATTTACCCGGTTTCCTCGCATGGGCACCGGTAAAGGCCCCTTTTTCATGGCCAAAGAGTTCTGATTCGATAAGTCCTTCAGGAATAGCAGCACAGTTTATTCTTACAAACGGCTTGTCTGCCCTTGCGCTGTTCATGTGGATGCTGGCTGCAGCCAGTTCCTTCCCGGTCCCTGATTCCCCCTGTATGAGTACTGTAGAGTCTGTCGGGGCAACTTGCATGATACAGTTGTGGACGCTCTTGATTGCCGGACTGTTTCCGATCATTTCCGAATGCATTTCTCTGCAGTTCTCTTCAAGAGAGGAGCAACGCGCCTTGATGTTCTGCATATCAAGGATTCTGGTAGCCCGGATTACGAGGTCATCAATATTAAAGGGTTTGAGTATATAGTCGGCTGCTCCTTTCTTCATGCTGTTGATTGCATCCTCGACACTTCCATAGGCTGTCATTATAATGATGTCTGTAAACGGGGCTGATCGGCGTACCATTTCCAGTAGCTGCCGCCCGTCGATTCCGGGCATCCTTATATCGGATATCACCAGGTGATAATTATGCTGCTCAAGTTTTTCAACAGCATCCTGGCCATTTTGTACCGCATCGACATGCCAGCTGTTCTTCTCCAGGCGATCCTGGACAGTGATCCGCATTATTTCATCATCTTCTGCGAGTAGTATTCTCGGCATCGGCTATTGCTCTCTGGTATTCACTGGTTCATTTTGACCTGTAGGGATAATACAGTCCTGGCTGGCCGGAAGTGAAATTGTAAATTCGGCCCCCTGGCCAGGTTCACTATCCACCTCAATATACCCTTTCATCTGTTTGACGAGAGAATAGGTAACAGCAAGCCCCAGGCCTGTTCCTTCCCCCACTTCTTTGGTTGTATAAAACGGGTCAAATATCTTGTCTATTATAGCCGGATCAATCCCTGTCCCGCTGTCCTTAACAGTAATGATGATCCGGGTATACGATCGCTGCGTGGTGACCGACAAACTTCCCCCATCGGGCATGGCCTGGAGAGAGTTTAAACATGTGTTGACAATGACCTGACGAAGCGCTTCAACATCTATGCAATACCTTTCCTTCAGGTTCAGATCGAGGTTCACGGATATTGTTTTCAGCCGGTACTCAAACAACTCGAAACATTCCCTGATGATTTCGTCGATATCAACCTTACTGTAGGTCAATGGTGCATTCCTGCCGAAATTAAGTAACTGGCGCATGATATGCTCTATGCGCTTTAGCCCTTTTTCAAGCAGAGGTACGTACCGGGCACGTATTTCCACATTATCCGGCTCTTCCTGCAACGTCTTAACACAGTTGAGAAGCCCGCCAAGCGGATTGTTTATTTCATGGGCAATACCTGCAGTAAGTTGTCCGAGTGCTGCCATTTTTTCATTATAGAATGCCTGCTGCATACTCGTGTCCAGGTCTTTCTGGGTCTTATCAAGCCGCTCGCATAAATCTCCAAAATTGCCTATTAAACGCCCTATTTCATCGTTAACCAGATGTTTATCGTCAATAACGGCATAATTCTCTTCAGGGTATGTGTCCATAGCATTTGAAAGCCGGGCAATCCTCCGTCCAACCAGTTTGTTGAACAAAAAGGTCAGGGCAAGAGCAACTGCGATCACCGAAAACAAAGCATATTTAAAAATTGTAATATTGTTTTTACGAATAACCGAGTCGGCCCAGCTGAGAGGAACACTGATGCTTAATGCGCCGCGTATATCTCCGACTGCATACCCGTGCTCCGCATGGCATGAAAGGCAGGATTCCTGAACCGTGAGCGGAGCAACATACCTATGGACCCTGCCGTCCGGAGTGTCTGTAACAGCGTCGATCTCACGGACCCCCTGTTCGAACTGCAGAAGGGCATCCCGCTCCAGTTCGTCCGGCTTGTTTGCAGGATTGACAGGCTGGAGGCTTGTTATGCGAAACCAGCAAAAACCTGACCTGGTTGCATACTCTGAGAGCTCACGGGTTACCATTGCCGGATTGCGTTTGACGAAAACCGTTCCGTCATCTGCCCTGATGACTGACTCGTGGAGGTAGGGATTTTCCGAAACCCCCTCTGTTTTAACCAAAAAAAGGCCCTGGTGATCGGAAACCCACTGGCGTGTCAGGATGATCTGTTTGTAGAGAATGCGGGCCTGCTGTCGTGCCTGCCCCATGACCAGTTCATCCTGTAGGCTGGAGGTCTGGAACAAGAGGAATCCGTAAGAAAGGAAAATAATCGCACTGATGGCAACGATGAATTTGATTGTCAGGTTCACCGGAACGTCACCTGGTACTGATTATAAAGACAGGGTGTTTTTAACAATACAGCTCTTGCAGGTATTATTGTAATTATACCTTGTACTTCTGATTATACCTTTAACGCTTGGCAGACACAACCGAAATGTTACCTCCCGGTAACATGAAGGTCTGCTACGCAAGTCAATAATCGCGCATGAACCCTTTATTTAAGTGATCTGGGGACGTAGTATATTAGGGTCATGACCCTAATATACTTATCCTCTTATTGTTATTTATCCGACCACCATATATCAAACCTGATCCACCGAAAAAAGAAAAAAATTTAATGTTAACCATTCCGCCTTCCATCTTATGGAATATATATATATTCAAGAGAGGGGGGTTTCTTGCAACTATTCTTTTTATTCCACCATATCCTTATGGGGGTATATGGGAACGACCAGAAACGTTACCTTACGGTAACGTCGGTGCTTTTGCCCGTTACCACAGAGTAACACAGACAAGGGACGGCTTCACAGCGTCCGCTTGATTACATGAAAATCAAAAAGGCTGTCTTGCACTGCTTTAATGGTTTGAGCACCGTTCATGTCAAATACAATGGTTTATTATTAATTACGGTATGTAATTTGCTAGGAACTTTAAAGACAACCCTTAATCACAATTGATTATCGAGTTCGTAATATTACTAAATATGGAGGGGACATGCCTATTTTAGGCTACATCGCCAGCCCGCAATCCGGCGCTAAACAAAAATTGCTGCAGGAGCTGAACGCTCTTCAATATTGTGAAGCGTTTCCGGCTGATAATGTTGACATTCTGATACTTGTGACTGATACACCGGATAAAGAAACCGAAGAAAAGTTACAGGTACAGCTTAAGGGTATAAAATCATTGGAATCATTAAGTATGACCTTTGGTTATAATGATGAATTACATAAGGGAGAAAGAAATGACAATGAAGCTTGATAGAAGATCATTTATTAAATCTGCAGCTGCAACAAGTGCCATTGCCACTGCAGCATCCCTGTTTCCTGGTGTCAGCTTTGCCAACTGGAAAAAACTGGAAGGGGCGACCGGAATGATTTCCTGGCAAAAAGCACCCTGTCGTTTCTGTGGAACCGGTTGCGGTGTACTGGTCGGTGTTTCAGGAGACCGGGCAGTTGCCGTCAAAGGTGACCCTAACTGTAGTGTAAACAAGGGGTTATGCTGCGTTAAGGGTTACCATTCTGTCCAGGCTCTTTATGGCAAAGATCGCCTTACCAAAGCCAAGGTCCGTAAGAATGGTGAGATGGTTGAAGTGCCCATCGCAGAAGCGCTGGATGTTATTGCCGCTAAGATGAAAGAGACCATCGACAAGCATGGCAAAGATTCAGTCGCCATGTATGGTTCCGGCCAATGGACTATCCCCGATGGCTATGTTGCTTCAAAGCTGTTCAAAGGCTGCATCGGTACCAACAATCTTGAGGCAAATGCAAGGTTATGCATGGCTAGCGCAGTTACGGGGTTCATGACCTCTTTCGGCCTTGACGAGCCAATGGGCTGCTATGAAGATATCGAACATGCCAATGTGTTTGTCACCTGGGGCAACAACATGGCTGAAATGCATCCAGTTCTCTTTTCAAGGATGCTTGCCGCCCGCAAGCGTAAAACCAATGTCGAAGTAATTGATTTTGCCACCCGTACAACCAGAACCAGCCAGGCTGCTGACAAAACAATTATTTTTAAGCCTCAGACCGACCTGGCCGTTGCCAATGCCATCTGCTATGAGATTATCCGCAATAATTGGGTCAACCAGGACTTTGTCAACAAACATGTCTCCTTCCACAAGGGGTTGACCAATATAGGCTACGGCGTTGAAGATCATTTTAAGTTCAAAGATAAAGCTGAAGGGATAAGCTTTGAGGAATTTGAAACATTTCTCAAAGATTACACACCGGAACGGGTGGAAAAAATATCCGGTGTATCGGCTAACGACATCAGATATCTGGCCTCAGTATACGGGGATCCGAAAAAGAAAGTGACGTCCTTCTGGTGCATGGGCATGAATCAGCATACCAGGGGAACATGGATCAATAACCTGGTCTATAACATCCACCTTCTGGTCGGCAAGATTTCCACCCCGGGAAACAGTCCTTTCTCCCTTACCGGGCAGCCAAGTGCCTGCGGCACTGTCCGCGAGGTGGGCACCCTGACGCACAAACTGCCGCACGGAGTTGTCATGAAAGAGGGAGCCAGGAAAATGGCTGCCGAGATCTGGGATGTGCCGTTAAGCAATATCGATCCCAAGCCCACATATCATACGGTTGAAATGTTTCGCGCCCTGGATCGTGGGGACATAAAGTTTATGTGGATTCAGGTTACCAACCCCATGGTCACTATGCCTAAACTCAAAAGATATCGCGACGGTGCTCTCAAAGAAGACCGGTTTGTCGTTGTCTCTGATGTTTACCCCACTCCGACAACTGATGTCGCAGATGTTATTCTGCCCGCAGCCATGTGGGTGGAGCAGGAAGGCATGTTTGGCAACTCCGAACGACGCACCCAGCATTTTGACCAGATTGTCCCCCCCCCGGGTGAGGCGATGTCAGATACCTGGCAACTTATAGAGGTAGCGAGAAGACTCGGATATGAAAAACAGTTCCCATGGGACGAAGACGAGTATATTGGTAAAATCTGGGAAGAATACAGGCGTTTTCACGATTCTCCCAAGCATAACATGGCGCCCTATAAAGTACTAAAGGCTCGATCAGGTGTGCAATGGCCCTTTGTCAATGGCAAGGAGACCAGATGGAGGTTCAACTCCAAACATGATCCTGCCTGTACAAGTGGAGAAGATTTTCACTTTTACGGCAAAAAAGACAACCGGGCCTGGATTTGGGCCCGCCCCTATGAACCGGCAGCCGAATCGCCTGACCAGGAGTACAACTTCTGGCTCAATACCGGCCGGGTGGTGGAGCATTGGCACACCGGATCCATGACCAGGCGGGTGCCGGTACTCCACAATGCGGTTCCCTCAGCCTATGTAGAAATCAACCCGGACGATGCAGCTGATCTTGGTGTGGTAAACGGAGAGATGGTTAAAATCATTTCCAGAAGAGGCGAGATTACCATGCCTGCTTCAATAAACGGCAGAGGAGTTCCACCAAGGGGAATGGTCTTTGTGCCTTTCTTTGACGAGAGTTACCTGATCAACGAGGTAACACTTGATGCGTTCTGCCCGATTTCAAAGCAGCCTGATTATAAAAAATGTGCAGTCAGACTGGAGAAAGCATAATGAAAAAAGCAGATATACTCTTTGGCAAAGTTGTTACAGGTTTTGCCGCACTCTGCTTATCCGGAGCCGTTTCTGTCCTGTCTGCAAGTGCAGCACCGGACATTCCGTACGGCTTTGATTCAGGCGGCGAAAAAATCTTTAACAGATACGACGATACTCCCTTGTCCTCAATGGCAGGAACTGCCGGTACGCGTAACCTGAATTCATTCTATGAACTCCGACAGTACCCTGGTTCCCCGCCCCGGATACCTCATAAAATCCCCCCTGCTTTTGCAGCGGAGCCCTATGACTGTATATCATGTCATGGGAGGGGAGGCTATGTTGCAGAGCTGGAAGCCTATGCACCTGTGACCCCCCACCCTGAAAATGAAGCCTGCTTCCAGTGCCATGTGCCGCGGCTTACGGAAGAACTCTTCGTTGAAACCAACTGGCTGTCTATTCGCCCCCCGGCAATAGGCAGGTCTCAGCAGCTCGGCGGCTCTCCTCCGGCAATTTCTCACAGTTTGCAATTACGGGAGGACTGCATCGCCTGTCACACTGGCCCTGCGGCCGTTGCAGAAATCAGGGTTGAGCATGCATCGCGCGGAAACTGCCGTCAATGTCATGTGCCCCTGGTGGTCACCGAACCTGTACAAGAGTTTACGCGAAACAACTAACAGGAAGATAGAACGATTATGAAAAAAATAATATTTGGTTCTAGCCTGCTTCCCTTTGTTTCAGGGATTTTACTCCTGTTATGCCTTGATGCCGGCGCCAGTGACGAGTCAGTTCTGGATCGTATCAATAAAGCCAATGAACCGTTTGATGGTTCAAAAATCGAGTCAGCCTACGCCCTGCCAATGAAAACGGTTAGAGCAAAGGAACCTTACCAGGGAGGTACTTTCAGATTGCTGGCCCGCAAAGACTCCATTGCCCGTTTCCGATGCAGCGTATGTCATACTGATAAAAAAACGCAAGCTCGCGACGGTTCACTTTCTACCCATGGTGACATTAAGTTAAATCACGGCAGGGAAGAGGATGGATTATCTTGTGCCGATTGTCACCATGAAAAGGAAAAAGATTTTCTCGTTGGCAAAAAGGGAGCAAAAGTAGATTTTGATCACAGTTATCAACTCTGTGGCAAGTGCCACTTCAGGCAGAAAAGCGACTGGGTTGGAGGTGCCCACGGAAAACGGGTGAAATATTGGGCTGGAGAGCGTGTAATAAATAATTGTGCTACATGTCACAACCCGCATTCTCCAAGGTTCGCAAAACGAATGCCGGCTACTTTCTCTCTGCCGCTTGATAAATAGGGGTATGTAATGGTCAGCCGTAAAGATAAAGAAGGTCAGGTGAAAAAGAAAAACTTGCTTGATTCCCAAACCAGCCGCAGGTCCTTCCTGAAGGGAGCGTCTATCGCTGCCGCGGCAGGGAGCGCAGCCCTTGTGACCGGTTGTGTCCCCGGCGCAGAAGCCGGTTCGTCAGAGGAGTTTTCTTTAAAATGGGAAGAATACTTCAAGAAGCATTATCGTCTGATGACCCAGGAAGAAAAGGATGAAACCATCGCGCGCCTCGTAAAACTGGCAAAACTGCAATACGACCTTGATATACAGATGAGCAGCCGACCACCCCAGGAACAGGTGCTGTATGGCTATGCTTTCAACATCACCAGATGTGAAGGATTTATGGATTGCGTTAAGGCCTGTGTCAAAGAAAATAACCAGGACCGGAAATCAAAAACACAATATATCAGAACGTTTGAGATGGAACCCGGCCAGTTGGATCCTTCTACTGGTGACGGAAAATATTTCCACGAGGTCCCTGTTGACAATAAATTTTACATGGGCGTTCAATGCTTTCAGTGTGAAAATGCACCCTGCATTAAGGCATGTCCCACCAAGGCAACCTGGCGTGAACCTGACGGCATTGTTGTTGTTGATTATGACTGGTGTATCGGCTGTCGTTACTGCATGGCAGCCTGTCCATACTGGGGGCGCCGCTTTAACTGGGGTAAACCGGAAATTCCCCAGGAAGAAATAAACACCAAACAGCATTACCTGGGCAACCGTATACGGCCAAAAGGCAAAGTGGAGAAATGTACTTTTTGTGTGCAGCGTACCAGAGAAGGGAAGCTACCGGCCTGCGCCGAGGCATGTCCCACTGGAGCGAGGGTGTTTGGCAATCTGCTGGATCCGGATAGTGAAATACGATACGTATTAAAACATAAAAAGGTCTTCAGGATGAAGGAAGAGTTGGGTACCGACCCTAAATTCTGGTATTTTATTGACTGACCAAAAGAGGACCGGTATGGAAAAAATATCCCAAAAAGGATTTTTCTCATTTCTCTACGACTGCTTCCGCTGGAACATGCAGGGTGGTGTCCCCTTCCAGATCTTCAGGTTATTTTTGATAGCCGGTATGGTTTTTGGCCTCTATGCCTACTCTCATCAGGCAAGACATGGACTGGAAGTCACAGGAATGTCCAACATTGTCAGCTGGGGATTTTACATCTCCAATTTTACTTTTCTGGTAGGTGTTGCTGCCGCTGCAGTAATGCTTATACTGCCGGCATATATGTTTCATGACCCTGATTTTCACAGGGTTGTACTCATAGGTGAAGGACTGGCTGTTGGGGCTCTTGTCATGTGTCTTTCATTTATTACAGTTGACCTGGGGGGACCACTGCAGGCCTGGCATTTGATCCCGGGGATCGGGTTGTTTAACTTTCCTTCGTCAATTCTTGCCTGGGATGTCATTGTACTGAACGGGTACCTTCTTTTAAATGCCCTTGTACCCCTGTATATTCTTTATAGCCATTACATGGGAAGGAAAGCAGATGAGAGGAAATACCGTCCTTTTGTTTTTCTCTCTATTTTCTGGGCCTTCTCTATCCATATGGTCACCGCTTTTCTCTATCAGGGGCTCCCAGCCAGACCGTTCTGGAACAACCCTCTGATGGGGCCGAGGTTTCTGGCATCGGCTTTTGCTGCAGGACCTTCATTAATAATACTTGTGCTTGCCACAATTCATAGTTTCACGAGCTTTAAAATTGAGAAACAGGTTTTTCACAAGCTGCGCCTTATTATTGTAGTTTCAGCGATAATCAACCTGATCATGCTGTTCTCGGAAATATTCAAGGAATTTTATTTTCCAACACATCATTCCATATCAGCAATGTACTTGTTTTTTGGCCTTGAAGGACACAATGCCCTGGTTCCATGGATCTGGACATCTATAGGTTGCAATGTAGTTGCCACGTTAATCCTGGCGTTTAATCCTGGCGACAACAGTCCCAAGGTCCTGCTGCCGGCATGTTTAGTTCTTTTCATTGCAATATGGATGGAAAAAGGGATAGGCCTTATTGTGCCGGGATTGATTCCTTCACCAATGGGAGAGATAGTTGATTATCTGCCTACCTGGGTTGAACTGGGGGTGACCCTGGGAATATTCTGTCTTGGTATTACAGTTGTCAGCTGGCTCATTCATCCGGCCCTGATTATTGAAGAGCGTTATGACCAGCTCACCGGTTCCGCGAAAGAATAACTTCGCATTTGTAGACATAAATGGAAAAATAGAGTACATGTAGATTGAACTCCGAGCCAAAAAACCTACATCTTTGATACGGTTTGCGGCCGATAGGGTTGGGCGGGAAACGGCCCAGCCTCCCGTACCTGGAAAGGAGAATACATGACACCTGCCGGCAAATCCCTTCAACCTGACATTCCTCATACCAGGAAGACTGTTTCCCTGATCGACAACCATCATAGAACGATAACCTATCTTCGTCTGGCTATCACCGACCGCTGCAACCTGCGCTGTCGTTACTGCATGCCCGAACATGGGGTGCAATTTGTACCTTACAGAGAAATATTGCGCTACGAGGAAATGGTTCGGCTCGTCCGAATTTTTACAGGCCTGGGTATAGACAAAGTAAGGATTACCGGTGGAGAACCCTTTGCCAGGCGGGATTGTATCCCGTTTCTGCAAAAGATAAGAGAAATTGAAGGCGTCAGAAGCCTTTATGTTACAACTAATGGTGTCGCTGCCGCACCTCATCTTGACAGGTTGAAAGAGATGGGTATCAGCGGGATCAACCTCAGTCTTGATACACTTGACCAAAAACACTTCTGGCAGTTAACCCGTAAAGATCAACTTGATAGGGTCCTGACAACACTGCATGGATGTCTTGAACGGGAAATTCCACTGAAAATAAATACCGTGGTTCTTGAAGAAACAACGGATGAAAATATTCTCAAAATAGCAGGATTGGCAGAGAAGTATCCACTGACGGTTCGTTTTATTGAAAAGATGCCCTTTTCCGGTGGCAATGGTTTTAAAAACGGAGGTACAGGACAGTTAAAGCAGCGCTTAACTGATTTGTTTAGCCTTAAAGAGGTTAAAAGTGACCAACCGACAACAGCCCGTATTTTTGAATTGCCAGGTTTTCTCGGAAAAATTGGGATTATCGAAGGACATTCCCGTAAATTCTGCGCAACCTGCAACAAGTTGCGGGTCACACCTCTGGGAGTCATGAAAACCTGCCTTTACGATAACGGTGTCCTGGATATCAAGGCCATGCTTCGCTCTGGCGCAGTTGATGATACCATCGGCCGGGCAATAATAGATTCTATTGGGAAACGCTATGAAAACGGACTGAAAGCAGAGGAACTCTGCTCTTCAGGAGATGAGCCTTCAATGGCCAGCATAGGAGGATAGAATGATCAGTGTGAGTGAGGCCTTCCTGATTGTACAGGAAAACCTACCCACGCCCATGAAGGAAATTGTGGATCTGAACAATGCCTATTCGCGGTACCTGGCTGAAGACATCCTTGCACCCGAACCTTCTCCTCGCTACACCAATTCTGCCATGGACGGTTATGCCGTGCGCTGGGAGGATGTAAAAAGCACCTCCTCGGAAAAACCTATCACACTTAGTATTGCTGGTGAAAGTCAGGCGGGTATTCCTTTTTCAAAAAGTGTAAACAGGGGAGAGGCTGCGCGGATCAGTACCGGTGCTGCTCTCCCTGATGGAGTCGACACCGTTATCAGGGTTGAAGACACTCAGGAACTGGATAATTCTGTGCAGATTCTCTCGGTCAGGGAGCAGGGTCAGGACGTTCGATACCAGGGGGAAGAATTTCAAACTGGTGAGCTCTTGCTGAGCAAGGGTATACAACTGAGTACGAGACAGCTGGCTATGCTTGGGGCTGTCGGAATTCAGAATTTTAACGTATTTTCAACCCCTAAAGTTTCTATAATTGTTACAGGCACGGAACTTGTTACCAGCGATGATAAAGATATCAAGCCTTTTCAAATCCGGGATTCCAACAAAGTAATGCTTACCAGTGCGACCAGAGAAGCCGGAGGTAAGGTGATAAGTTGTGAACATATAGGGGACAGCCTTGAAAACACCAGGGAAATGTTGGAAATAGTTACTGATAAAGAACCGGATTTTATTCTCTGCTCCGGGGGTGTATCTGTCGGACGACATGACCACGTCAAGAAGGCTGCGGAAAAAGCAGGGTTTACAGAACTATTCTGGAGAATCCGCCAAAAGCCGGGGAAGCCTCTTTTTGCCGCCCGAAGAGAAAATATCCTGCTGTTCGGCCTTCCAGGAAACCCTGTCTCGGCGTTCATGTGTTTTACCCATTATGTGCGGCCCATCATCGCCCATATGCATGGGCAGTCGATGGCACACAAGTCAGTTACAGCTAAAACCTCTAGCGGAATAACCAATCATGGCAAACGTACCAATTTTATCAGAGTAAAGGTCGAATTTGCACACGGAGAAGTGCCACGCATAACCGAGGTTGGCAAGCAGGGGTCACACATGCTGAGCTCCATTGCCAATGCAGATGGTTACATTATCCTGGAGCCTGGGGAAATATTGACACCAGATAGCCTGAAAGAAGTCTTTCTGTTTTGAGGAAAATAGCCATGACCTGTGTTGAAACAATGAAAAAGTCTTAACAATGGTCAAAAAATTATAAATTTTCCCTTCACAAGACCAGTACATGAATATCATTTCATGGTCTTTCTGCCCTCCTTCCAATAATAATATAGTATCATTTCCTGAGTTCACCTCTGCATTCCAGATTTATAACGTCACAACCTCTTCATGAAATAGTTCGTATAAAAACAACGAGCTGTAAATTCAAGCTTCGTTCACCCCTTCCCCGTGGAATTATTATTCATTTATTGAAAAATAATAATCATTCCAGCCAAGTGCGACAATATACCACATTTCCAGAAAAACCATACTGTGGTACTCACCTTCTCACGTTGTGGTATACACTTTGAAAAGCACTTCAATGCAGTATTGAAAGTAAAGTGGATTTCCCCCTGCTTCTTCTTTATTTCAGAACCGTATTGAACGAACTTCTTAACAGTGTCGTCAGATTAAAAAAATTATTAAGGAGGAGTCACACATGAAAAACGAAAAAGGACCTGTTTTTGCGCCCACAAGGCGTGAGATGTTGATCGGTTCAGGTAAACTGGCTGCCGGAGCTGCTGTGGTTGGAGTAGGTGCTTCTGCGTTCATCAACAATGCCAATGCAACTTCAGGGCCGAAACCCACCCCTTGGGGTTATGTAAAACTTGATCCTGCAAAAGTTGCCCAGTCCGCTTATGACAACTGGTACAAACATTACTGCTGTTACGCAGTTGCCGAAGCAATCATTGCCCCTCTGCGGGAAAAGGTTGGCGGGCCGTACCAGAACCTGCCAGTTGAGGCTTTCATCTTCGGCCATGGCGGAACAGTTGGCTTTGGAACCCTGTGCGGTACCCTGATGGGCGCAGGCGTTGCCACAAGCTTTGCGCTTGGCAGAAAGGACGGAGAGGCAGTTCTCCGCGATATGATGGCCTACTACAGCGAAGCTGACATGCCGATCTTCAAACCGAACAACCCGAAAGCTCAGATCAAAAATACCAACATTTCGGAATCTCCACTGTGCCACATCTCGGTAGGAAAGTGGATGAAAAAGGAAGGTGTAGCCCTGAAGAGCGCTGAGCGAAAAGACAGGTGTGCTCGGGTCGCGGCCGACATTGCCTATCAAACCGTGGTTCTCATGAACAAGGTCGCCGATGGTACCTATGAGGGTGAAACCGGATCGCCGTCCGCAGAGTATGGCATCACAGCTCAGGAAAACTGCACCGAATGCCATGGTGACAATGTACCCGAGCCCCTGATGCCAAAAGCCTGATCTTTATTCATTAAAATTCGGTTAGTTCCAGGGCACCTCGTATTACGGGGTGCCCTCTTAAATTCTATTTCGCAGTTCCATCCCGGCTCCATCCTCTGCACTTTTTCAGTACGCATTTACAGAATACTCTGTTATTCTTGTACTCTTCATGAGAAAGAATATTTATAGTTAACCATGCTTACTGAACACCACGGCCAGACATTAATCCACCTTGCCCGCCAGACGATAGAGGAATACCTGGGAATTGACCCCACCTCTCCTGTCAGCACTGAAGAGCTTGACGATCCGGTTCTCCAGGAGCAACTTGCTGTCTTTGTAACCCTGAACAAACGCGGGCAGCTGCGCGGCTGCATTGGCAGCCTGGCAGGGACGGAGTCCATCATTGACGGAGTACGGCGCCATGCTGTCAATGCTGCCTTTAACGACCATCGATTTTCGCCGGTCAAGGCCGAGGAAGTGGCTGAACTGGAGATCGATATCAGTGTGCTCACAGAGCCTGAACCTCTGAATTATGCTGATGCTGATGACCTTATGGGTAAGCTGCGCCCACAGGTTGACGGTGTCATCCTGAAACACGCTTCCGGAGCAGGCGCAACCTTTCTCCCGCAGGTGTGGAAACAGCTTCCAGCCACACCTCTTTTTCTGGGTCATCTCTGCCGAAAGGCCGGATTGACAGACGACGAATGGCGTTCAGGAAAACTGGAAATACAAACCTACCAGGTGCAATATTTTAAAGAAAGCGGAAGTAAACCTGCCTGATGAAAATACTGAAAGAAATTATCCTGCCGCCTGAACTTTCAGCAAGGCTTGAAGAAATATACAACACCATGCAGTCGGAATACGAACAAATAGCCGGGCAAATAGGCCTGACCTGCTCCGGTTGTCCGGACAACTGCTGTGACAGCTATTTTCTTCACTATACCTACGTAGAGTGGTCGTATCTCTGGAAAGGTTTACGGCTTCTGGATCGGGAAATACTTGATCGGATAACAGACCGCGCAATCCAATACCAGGAGCAATGCGGAAAAATTTTTGCCCGCGGCGAACGTCCGCAACTCATGTGTCCTTTAAACGATGATGGACTCTGTGCCCTGTATGATCATCGCTTGATGATTTGCCGCATGCACGGCATTCCGGCTTCCATGACCCGCCCGGATGGAAAGGCTTTGCGTTTTCCCGGATGTTTTCGCTGCCAGGACATGGTTGCCGATGAGTATCAGGATGAAAAAGATACACCGGTAATGGACCGCACCGAGCTGCTATACAAAATATCACAATTGGAATCGGATCTGCTGGGAAGCAAACGCCATCTTTTTCCCAAAGTCAAGCGGACAATAGCTGAAATGATAGCCGACGGGCCGCCGCACGTTGACAAACCTTTTTGCGAGCGATAATTTTCTGACATGAGTGAATTTATTTTACAGGTTGCAACCTCGGTGCTGAATGGTGAAAAAATAGACCGGGAAGCAGCCCTTCGTCTTGCAGACGAGCCGGCAAAGGAAGAGCTTTGGAACAGTGCAGACCGTATCCGGCAGCACTTTCATGGTTCTCGTTTTTCCCTCTGCTCCATCATCAATGCCCGGAGCGGGAAGTGTTCTGAGGACTGCCGTTTCTGTGCCCAGTCCGCACGGCATCACAGCGGGATTGATGAATATGATGTCATAGATATGGACAAGGCCCTCGAGATAGCTGCTGACAGTGACCGGTACGGTGTCCATCGCATGTCGCTTGTCACCAGCGGCAGAAGTGCCAATAAGGATTTGCTGGACCAGCTGGAACAAATCTACACGAAAATGAAAGAGACCACCCTTTTTCGCATGTGCGGCTCCATGGGGCTGTTGACAAGGGAAAAGGCAGACCGCCTCACTGAAATGGGAGTTATCAGATATCACTGCAACCTCGAAGCCAACCGTGATTTTTTCCCAAAGGTTTGCACAACCCACACCTGGGAGGAAAAGGTTGAAACTCTCAACATTGCAAGAGATAGCGGCATGTCACTCTGCTCAGGCGGCATCATCGGCATGGGTGAGTCCATGGCAGACAGAATCGACCTTGCCCTGGAGTTGCGGGAGCTGAAAGTCGACTCCATACCGCTTAATATCCTGACACCTATTCCCGGAACACCACTGGGTGACCTGGAACCCCTGGGTATCGAAGAAGTCCTGACCACCATCGCCCTCTTCCGCTTTATCAATCCGGAAGTGATCATCCGTATTGCCGGTGGCCGGCAGCAGTTAGGAGCAGATCAATACCGGTGTTTTATGGCCGGAGCCAATGGCGCCATGGTCGGCAACTACCTCACGACCTCCGGCAGTGCCATCGAAGATGATCTGCGAAATTTTACGGCCATGGGGTTCTCCTTTGCTTAAGGGCAGCCTTGAGTTTGATCGCCACCACATCTGGCACCCTTACACTTCTATTGTCGATCCGCTCCCTGTTTTTCCTGTTGCCTCCGCGTCCGGTGTTCGCATCTGCCTGCAGGACGGCAAGGAACTGATTGACGGCATGTCATCCTGGTGGGCGGCTATCCACGGTTACTCACATCCGGTTCTGAACAGAGCAATCAATGACCAGACAGCAAAAATGTCTCACGTCATGTTCGGCGGCCTGACCCATGAACCAGCAGTCGAACTTGCCAGGTTGCTTATTGATATTGTCCCTGACCCTTTGACCAGAGTCTTTTTCTGTGACTCAGGGTCGGTATCCGTTGAGGTGGCCCTGAAAATGGCGCTGCAATTCTGGAACGCAAAGGGCAGGCCTGAAAAACACCGGCTTCTCACCATCCGGGGCGGATACCATGGCGATACCTTTCATGCCATGTCGGTGTGCGACCCGGTAACCGGCATGCACCATATCTTTTCCCATGCCCTGCCTCAGCAGATCTTTGCTCCCAGGCCGCAATGCAGTTTTGATGAAGAGTGGCATGAAGAGGATATAGCTGAAACTGGCCGGCTCATGGAAAAACACCGGAACGAACTGGCAGCGGTTATAGTTGAACCCGTTGTCCAGGGGGCAGGTGGAATGCGCTTTTATCACCCTGAATACCTCCGCAGCCTCCGTGAACTCTGTAACCGGGATGATATCCTGCTTATCTTTGATGAAATTGCTACAGGTTTCGGCCGCAGTGGAAAGCTCTTTGCATCTGACCATGCAGGAGTATCGCCGGATATCATGTGCCTTGGCAAGGCTTTGACCGGTGGCTGCATGACCCTTGCAGCCACCCTGGCAACCGACATGGTGGCGGAAACCATTTCCGGTGCAGAACCCGGCGTATTCATGCACGGCCCGACCTTCATGGCCAACCCCCTGGCTTGTGCGGCTGCTGTCGCCAGCATCAAGCTGCTGCTTGACTCTCCCTGGGAGAAACGGGTCCTTGCCATCCAGGATCAGCTGCGGGATGAGCTCTCTCCAGCTTCTGAGTTACCGAATGTGGAGGATGTCCGAGTGCTTGGCGGGATCGGTGTCATCGAAATGAAGGGACCGGTCGATGTGGCTCAGCTGCAGAAATTCTTCGTAGACCAGGGAGTCTGGATTCGGCCCTTTGCCAACCTGATCTACATCATGCCGCCCTACATCATTGAACCTCAAGAGCTGAGCAGGCTTACCCTGGCAATGGCTGAAGCGGCTGAGCTATAATCAGCCCTATTGCCTGAATCAGAGCATATACCATGAAACAGAAAGATGAACAGGCAGGTCTTGTCCAGGTAATTGCAGATTTCCTTGAAATGGGACATGTGGAGAATATTGTTGCCATGTTCAAGCAGGATGTATCCTGCTATGCTCTGACGGGGATACTGGTCCAGGACGAACGATTCATGGTCCGCATCGGGATGGCGGTCCTTTTTGAAGAACTGACAACTCTTCGACCTGAAGAAATTATACTGGCAATACCCCACCTTGTTCCCCTACTTACCAGTCCAACTCCCTATATCCGCGGTGAGGCCGCTAACCTCCTGGGAATAATAGGCACCAGAGAGGCCCTGACGGAAATTGCCCGGCTGCATAAGGATCCGGATCCCCAGGTACGGGAGATCGTTGCTGATATCCTCGCAGATACAACATGAATACAATGGTAATTTACACGTTGCGAGAATAATTTCTGTTCTTTATGAATTTGAATAGAGACAACAGATAGATATTTACCAGGGGCCTTTGTCCGTCATGAACGGCATTTCGCTTTGCTGTCGGGTAGTCATCTCCTTCCACATGGATTCATCTCCTGCTAGCCATGATGTCAGGTCATTACCCGCCATTTTCTATTTAAATAAAGAAAAAAAGTAGCGCCAAAACTGGCGCTACTTTTTTATTCGTCAAATAGATATTATTCAGCTAATCATTTTTCAAGATTATTACGTTATCTTCTCCAACTATCAGTTCACCGCTGAACAATTCACCGGTGAGGCGCAATGTCTTGCATTCCCTGTTAATGACGTCACCGACCGCAGCAATAATAGCTCTTTTACTGAATTTGAGAGTAAGGTCTGGGTATCTGTCCGGTCCTCTCCTGGTGCAGTCCATGCAGCCTTCACCTGCGAATGGGCCAACCGGTCTGGTCACATACTCGATGTCCCAGCGAAGAGGCGCAACGCCCTCAAGGCGAACACTTTCGGGATCCACCTGGGTGGCGTCAAAAGTTTCCGTACTGACGATGGCAACAGGCAGGACACCCCTTCCTTTTTCGTTAACGTTCAACGGGTTGGGGCATGAGGTGGGTTTAATATCAACAGGTACAAAAGCAACCTGAACGCAAAGCTCCTGGGTACCGATGACATCATCATCAGCCAAAAAATCGATATTACAGCAGACAATCCCATCTTCCGGGACATCAGCTGGCGTGAGACCTGCATTGACAGCTACTGTTTCCTGGAAAACAACTGTTTCCCCACCCAAAACATCCACGTAGCTTGTAGGGTCATAACTGATATCCAGGATACCTGGATCGCAGGCACTGGCATCTGCGGTAACGTTGAAGGTCAACTCCTCAAAAGCACCGAGGATGGCGTCGGCAATCTCCTCACTCGTGCTGGATGTTACTTGTACTGAACCGCCGGTGGCAGCGGCCAGGTCATCCATTTGCGTAGTTGCACCCGGAGCCTTGATGGCGATCACTTTGATATTTGCCGCTGTGAGCGCACCAAGGGTATCAAGTTCCGTTGGGTCCGGATAAAGCAGTGAGCCATCACAGGGAGGGTTCGGGTCTGTACATGCGGAGTCCCCCGGGGTGTGAAAAGAAGCGTCCGTGGTGATGGCAAGCACGCTGGTGGCATCATCCCGCCAGGTAGGCGCAGGATCCATTCCAGCGCCAGCAGCCTGCTGCAGGGCATAGTACTGGCTTTCCGGTTCATCAAACCCACTACCAGTTGTTAACGCTCCAATTGCGCCTGTCCAGGTCGTCTTGTCGGTTGTGAAGTCCAGGTCCAACATATAGGGGTAATCGTCTGGACCCAGCCAGCCAGAGGGGTCGCCATTATAGCTTCCCCAGGGATTATAGGGGAAGTCAATGAAGGAGGTCAGGCCGAACTGGGAGTCAGGGATGCCGGCACGGACATCATCAAAAATACCCGGCGCCAGAGCGGTGATATTCAGCAGATCATCATTATAGCTGCCGGAAAGATCAATCATCAGGAGCAGGTCAAGCCTGTCCGGCACTTCAGGGACGGTCACATTTTTCTCAATGGTCGTAGAGTCGCCTGGAGCAAGCGAGACAAACACTTCAGACGGGTCGACCTCTGCTTGTACCGTTACCGTGCCGAAACCAATCGACAGTGCAAGCACAATGAATACAATTAGCAACTTGCTACAATTTTCATACACCATGTATCCCTCCTTAATTCTTTGTTTTTCAGATGCATACAGTGAATGTTGTTCTCGTGAATTACTCATATCCTTTCAGCAGCAACACCTCCTTTGTTTTCTCGTTTTTTAAAAAAAATAGCCGGGTCACCTTCTAAAAAAGGCAACCCGGCTATCTCGAAAGACCCGTGGTTTTCCGACCCTGCCTCACAGCAGGATTGGCTTTATCACGATGTACTATAAATTCTTACCCCATATGTTATATTATATGAAATCCATCATGTTAATGTAAAATCATTTTTCCATTTTTTACAAATAACGAAAATAATTGAAATTATTATCAAAAGGCTTTGTTGGCACTTTAAGAACTGCATAAACACAAATCGATTCGACAGGATAATCATAAATATTTCAGGTTGTTGTGCATGAGCAGCATAACGCCATTGCCATCAGCAGGATTTCCTCGTACTATCCATAGTAACAGCGTCTTTTGAACAATAATCTTTCGAAATTCGGATTACATTTGTGGAAGAAATAACGATTAACAGGATATTTCTAATTTTAAGAAAGTTTTTTGGTTTTTTTATACCTGGCGGGCTGGTGTTTATTGCGTCGCTTGTTTGCGTCCATCAGAATTTTCTGGACCCTTGGCTGCCCCAGATAGAAAAATTACTCCCTTACTTCATCCTGGGGGTCGGCTTGCTGCTAGGCTGGCGGTTTCACCGCAGCCGCCTGGCATTCGTTATTCTCATCCTGATGCTTTCGGAAAGAGCTTTGTACTATTTCGGCCCTGGCGGTCTGATCAGTACAGAAAACGAAAAGATCATTTTTCATTCAATTGCCCTTCTTCTCCCGATAAATATGGCCCTTTTTTATCTTGTAAAGGAACGTGGACTTTTCAATTTTGCGGGCCTCTTTCGATTTCTTTTTATCCTTGTCCAGCCGTTAATTCTTTATTTTTTACTTCGAGATAACCCTGATATCTTCAATTATCTCAATCACAAATTTGTGGATCTTCCGCTTCTTGATAAGTTTAATGTACCTCAAGCAGTACTCTTTCTTTATACGGGTATCTTCCTGCTCTTTTTCATTGGCACCTTGTTTTCCACAAAACCGGTTCTTCGGGGTTTTTTCTGGTCTCTGGCTGCCATTGCTGCCGCTCTGCATGCTGTTAATACCGGTTCCGGTGCCACTATTTATTTCAGTACAGCAGGATTAATTATAATCCTGTCGGTAATAGAAACGGCATACGCCATGGCATATCACGACGAATTAACCGGCCTGCCGGCCAGGCGTTCGCTCAACACCACAATGCTGACCCTCGGGCGGCGATATACTATTGCCATGCTCGACATTGATTTTTTCAAGAAATTTAACGACAGATACGGCCACGATGTCGGCGACCAGGTTCTTTGTATGGTTGCATCGCATATCCGTCGTGTTGGAGGCGGTGGAAAACCATTTCGCTACGGAGGTGAAGAGTTCACCATAGTCTTTCCAGGTAAATCTAAAAGTGATGTAATACTGTACCTGGAAAACCTGCGCCAGTCCATTGCCGGAGCTCAATTCGGGCTGCGGGGTAAAAACCGCCCGAAAAAAACTCCCAAAAAAAGAACGAGAAAGAAAAATCCCAAAACAGTATCTGTAACAGTCAGTATAGGTGCGGCTGAACCAGGCCGCAACCTGAGTAAAACTGCTGAAGTCATAAAAGCAGCAGACCAGGCATTATACCGGGCTAAAAAAAAGGGCCGTAACTGTGTCATTGCCTGACTATTCAAGGTTGTTCGAGCTTTGAATTTTCTTATTTCCTTTTCAGCGCTTTAGAAAATACTAATTCCTGCCTTATTTCTATTTAATTTTATCTGTGGTAATTGTAAGTTAAAAAATACGAACCATTTATTATCACAAGCAAATTTAATTGTATTTGTGAATTTTTAGTCATGGGAGAAGGCGTTATGAGTTATAGTGGTTTTGGCCTGAGCAAGACATCTATCCTCAAGGGAATTCAATGCCCGAAAGCGCTTTATCTATCCAAGAATCCTCCTGCTTTTGAAATACCTCCCGATCCGAACCGCGAAGCCAAATTTCAGGCTGGTCATGAAGTGGGCTTTCTTGCCCAACAGCTTTTTCCGGGCGGAACCGAAGTTCCTTTTCGGGTTTGTCCGTTACTGGGCAGATCGCTAAAACCCGTGAACTTATAGCAGCCGGGGCCGAGGTTATATATGAAGCGTCTTTTGCATTTGACGGTATCTTTATCAAGGCTGATATTCTGGTGCGTACCAGGGCGGCCTGGGAGATCCATGAAGTAAAGATGTCCACCTCCGTCAAGGACCCCAACTATGATGATGCGGCGATCCAATATTACGTGGTCACCAATTCCGGCCTGTCTGTTTCAAAAGTATTTCTAGTCCATATCAATAACCAGTATGAGCGGCAGGGTGATATTGATGTGCAGCAGTTATTCACCAGCGAGGATGTTATCGATGCGGCTCTGACCCACCAGGAAAATTTGCCGGAGATTGTCACTAACTTGCGAAATGCTCTCCAAGGCAGTGAACCGGGCATTGATATCGGTCCGTATTGCTCAACCCCCTATGATTGCGAGTTTATCCCTTACTGCTGGCAGCATATTCCCGAGGATTCGATATTTTCTCTCAAGGGCCGGGGGATCAACAAGTTCAACTACTACAATGACGGGATAATCAGGTTAGAAGACCTGCCGCTGGACAAACTGAACGACGCCCAAAGATTCCAGGCGATTGCCACGATCAACAAAGAGGATTCAATAAACCCTGCCGGGGTAAAAGACTTTCTTGATAGCCTCTGGTATCCGCTCTGTCATCTCGATTTTGAAACCTTCGCCACTCCCATCCCACATTTTGACGGAACCCGCCCCTATCAACAGGTACCATTCCAGTATTCACTGCATATCCAGGAGAAGGAAGGCGCAGAACCGATCCATTACGAATACCTGGTCGAACCAAACAAAGACCCCCGCCGGGAATTGGCTGAAAAGCTGTTGGCGGAAATCCCGGAAGATGGCTGTGTTCTGACGTACAACCAGGTCTTTGAAAAAGGAGTTTTGAAAAATTTGGCGGAAGCCTTCCCTGATCTGGCAGGTGCTATCAATGCCCGGATCGAAAACATTCGTGACCTGATGGTTCCTTTCAAGAAACGGGATATTTACCGCTGGCAAATGCGGGGTTCTTATTCGATCAAAGAGGCGCTGCCTGCTTTGGTGCCGGACCTGTCATATGATGGGCTCAACGTATCGGATGGCATGATGGCCATGCGGGTTTACCACGAGATGTGCAAGAGTGATGATCCAGAAGTGATTGCGGAGCTTCGACGGGGTTTGTTGGAATACTGCCGATTGGATACATTGGCGATGGTGAAGATACTTAACAAATTGAATGAAATATAAATCTATCCCGATATTCCATGGTTTCTGCTTGATAGTGCGGCAAAATATAGTGGAAATATGTTGACTGAGATGAACAGAAAAAATGAACATGAAGGTTATCAGGTTTTTTATTATCCAGTCAATAATGAATGATATCCAGTTAGATTTCGACCTATATAGCTAAAATTACGTTAGCAGTATTTTTGTACTTTTTGTAGATATCGAGAAACTAGATAACAACTTGTTATTATTTAAAAATTAAGAAGAAATCATATTTAATGAATGTTTTTTTGACAACTTTAATTGAAATAGCAATTTTATTGTTTCCGATATTCCTTTTCATCAGAGAGGAATTTTTCTCAGACAAGAGAACGAAAAAGCACAAAATAGTTTCAAGAATACTTTATCCTATACTGATAATTGGCATAATTGCTACACTCTACCAGAGACATCAAGATGGAGTTAAGACTGATAAATTCAGAAATCTTCTGACAACTGCCATTGTAAAAAATGAGTTAAAAACTGATGAGCTTGAGCGGATTATCTCGGAAAAATATAAGAGTATTTTTGCTGCGACAGATAAGGAATCGAAAGAGTGGGTAGAAGACTTTATGAGAACATTATCCCAAAAAAGGGAAGCCCTGACAGATTTATCTGTGGAATCTAATAAATTACGAGACAAATACTATTTAAAATGGCATCCGCTTTATGAGTACGCGCTAACTTCATTTGATAAACGTATCTCAGAGTTGGAACTGATAGATCCAGAAATCAATATGACGAAGCACGAAGTTCCTATAGTTTTAGCTGAGGATTTTTCTAGTTTCAACGAAACCATCCGATATGTAGAATTTTCCAATGGTAATAATATCCGCGTGAGACTTCATCCAGGAAAAATTGAACATGGCCAATTGATTGGTACTCCTAATCTAATTTTTGGCCAATCAATTGTGGGTAAGTATTCAGGTTCTGTGTTTATAATCTCATTTCGTGAAAATTTATATCAGTTAATTACTGGTCATCCTGTTTTATTTCGCAACGTAATCAAAGAAATTCAGACAAAAGAAGATCCTCTTATGGATACTAGTTTCCGGGGTGAAGTAAATAAGGCTATAACAATTACTATTGAGTCAATGTACCTCGATGGTATGGGTAATCAAAGCAGTAGATAAAGTGAGGTGCGATGTTGAAAAAGATAAAGGGGTCATCAAGTCTTTGCTTAGCTCTTTGTTTTAACCAAAAAATACACCGGATGAACCGGTGATTTGTAGCGTTGTGAGGTTCCCCCGATAAAACGGACGATTTAATTGCAGCCAAATTTCTTTTCGTACTCTACTGGTGTCATGTAATTCAAAAATTCATGCCGTCTTTGTCG
>CAMYKS010000029.1 GCA_947259115.1 uncultured Desulfobulbaceae bacterium
AGGTTAATCCTTACGCTTAAAATAGATAAAAGGCTCATCTTCTTCTAATGTTGTAAAATCATAACCTATTTGATCTCCTTTTGTTTTTTTTGCAATGGCTTCAAGAGGTAGGTCCATTAACATTCCAGTTGGATCTTTAAGTATTTCCCATATAAGTCTAGGAAGAAATCCTTCCGGATGAAAAAAATCTCTAAAAATTCCTTTTGTAATTTCTTTACCTAATTCATAATCACTTATTTTTGCAAATTCATAACTTTTTCTCATATAAATTTCCCTGATTTCAAATTCCTAGTGCAACTCTTCCGAGTGGGCATGAAAGGCGAACTGCTTTAGGCTCATGCTTTTCTAACCGACCAAGGAAAGAGGAGAACTTATGAGAAACTACAGACAGCTCACCCGAGAACAAAGATACCACATTGTGGTACATATGATCAGATAGTAATCATTATCGTTAAATGCACAAGTATTATGATTGGTGCTGTTTTTTAAAGGTGAGTTAGGTACTTAGATTGGATTGTTATTCGCATTGCCTTGAAAGTCAAAATGCCTTGCCATCTAACGTTTTTAACCTGCCTGTAAGCAGTGCAAAAATTGCCACTGGACATGGTAATGCTTTGATAACCATTCATGATTGAAAAGATAGCAGATATTGATACTCGGCTAGTTAAGAATACTGTATGTATGTTTAATTTTTTGGAAAGGGTGAGAAATGCAAAATAAGTTGCAGGATTGTTTAGTCGTGAGCAAGAACAGTCAGAAAAAAATTATTCATCCGAGAATTTTTTTACTCGCAAATAACCCGTTCCTCTCTTTTCAAGAAAACTATCCAGGTCACCTGATATATTTATAACTGCTGAAAGTTCTTTGCTCACAGGGAGATCATCCGGCACATCATAAGTAATATAAAAAAAACCATATTCTTCTCGCCCAAAAAACTGAGACACGGTGGATTCAGATTGTTTATCAGATATTATTTTAGAATTTTCAAATATTTTAACAGACAAAGAAATCTCACTTTTAGCAGAAAAATCCAATTTCTCTTGCCTAGGTGAAGAAATTACAATTGCATGATTTCCAACATATATATTTTTAAATTTCAGATTATATATTTTTGTTTCGGCAATTAATTCAGTAGAAGCAAGAGGTATATATAAGTCTTCA
Source organism: uncultured Desulfobulbaceae bacterium (assembly GCA_947259115.1). Lineage (GTDB taxonomy): Bacteria > Desulfobacterota > Desulfobulbia > Desulfobulbales > BM004 > BM004. The sequence continues at coordinate 1,162 of CAMYKS010000029.1, forward strand.
GGAGGAATAAAAAAATTTAACAAAATACCTAAATCAACAAGGGGTGTTATTTTCCCTTGTTGTAATGGACTCTTCAGCAAATAAATCAATAATACCACTATTAATGGTATGCCGAAAAAAAATGAGAATGAATATTTAAATGTTTTTTTTATTTCAAATTTGAAAAGATAAGAAATAAAAGCCACTATTAGAAAAAAGAAAATAGTAGCTATAACAAAAACGCCCAATAAGCTTATCATAAAATATTCTTATTACCTAATAGAGGAATAATGCCCATTGAATGAGTTTACTTAAACATCCTTGCCATTGTTTAGCCCAAGGTCAGGATGATTCCAGTTAACAATACTAGATATTATCTTTAACAATTATTGCTAAATATCCTGCCTATTAGTTGCAGTTATGTTTATTCAACATGACCATATTCATAAAAACCGAATGATTCATTTAAATATCGGTAACCTTTGCTCTAAACAACACATCCACGCAGTTGCGAATATACTGCTCATCTGACAATCCTTCGGTTACCTCCTGTGGGAACTCCACCAGAGACTGCAGGTTGTCTGCAATAGCCCGATACAGGCCTATCCGTGACTCTGGCTCCAGTTCATTTCGACGCAGGAGGGCCTGTAAAGCAATACTGGCCTGTCCCGGTGTCACCATCTGGCGCAGGCGGGCTTCAAGGTGGGGATACTGATTGAAAGAGTTATATTTATCAGCCAGGATTTGATCCAGATTAGGTTCTGCCAGTTTCGGATACCGCACGACAATGGTGCCCGCGGCAATATCTCCCAGCCGCTGCGCCTGTTTGCTCAGCAGGCAGACAACACCACCGACAAGATATAAAGAGGGGAGGCTGTCAACAAACCGCAGAAGATTGCGGATGACAATCTGGCTAAAATTGAGATGCAGACCCTGGCTATCCATGACTCTCAATCCCAGGAGCCTTTTCCCTAGAGTCTGTCCCCGCATATATCTTTCCAGGGCAATGCCGTAACCGATTGAAACAATGAAATAGCTTATAATGTAGAAGCCTCTCGCAATATCAGCACTGAATATGTTCAACAGCATCATGACATTACCGGTCAGGCCGACAGCAAAAGTGATGATGGCAAAATCGATGGCCCAGGCTAGAAAGCGGGTAACCGGGCTAGCCAGGAGCAGGGAAAAGATAACTCCTTCCGGCGTCTTTATGGCCAAACTGTTGGTTTTAGTTTTATTCAAGGTTTCAATCTCATTATCCGGGATATATGTGTTTTCCTGTCACAATCATCTCGACATTCAAAGAGACTTTTTCACTCCCGACCAAGTAAAGAAAATGATCAGGAGTGCAATCTCCATTATGCCTAATCCTATTTTGAACTCATAGGGCAGGACTGGTTCATGGTACTGTGACAGAAAGCCCTCAATGACACCGGCCCAGACCAGCATCAGAGCAACCCCGCCGATAAGAGTCACCAGGTCGCTGGTGATGTATTTAAGGCGTGCCTTCATGGTAAGGCCTTGGTGCCCCTTCCAGCCGATAATGGCGCTGGCCAGCAGCAGGCCGGCCTGGCCAGCTATAAGAATGGCCGGGATCTCAACAGCACCGTGTGGAAGCAGCCAACCAGCCAGAAAGGCGGCCTGGCCTGCCAGAATATAGTCCGCAATCACAGCACCGAGTAGGACACCATTGCTGAACAGCAATATTACTGTGCCGACTCCAAACGTCATGCCCAGGGCCATAGTAAGTATTGATACCTTGATATTGTGGGTCATCAGATATGAGGAAAATGTTACTTTCTGCCCATCCAAGGGGTTTTTTCCGCTTTCTTCTTCAAAAGCCACCCTTTTGGTGGGATCAACCTGCAGGTGAGGGTATGCCAGGATCACTTCTTTGGCTTCAGAATCCAAGCCCACTGCAATTCCACCGAAAATACCGCCGCCGATCATAATTGCCAGAGACAGCATGAAAAGGGCAAAGTGCCTCCTGAAGGTTTGGGGAAGTGTGCCAAACAACCATGCTCTAATATTGAATCTCTGCTGCCGTTCTGTTGTTTCATGGATTTCACCATAGGCCCGGCTGACCAGGGACTCGAGATAGTGCCGGATGGCTGGTTCTGCTGAAAATGTCATTATGCGAGCTAAGTCCGCAGATGCCCTGTGATACAGATCATGAAATTGTTTCACCTGTTCAATGGTCAGCTTTGTATCCGGTTGCCGCTCCAGGGAATCAAGAATTGACTCAAGGTTATGCCAAAATTCCCTTTCCTCGGCTATGAATTTTCTTAAATCAATTATCATTGTAACCAGTCAACCTCGATTGTTTTAGACTATCATATGTACCAGTACCAATAGCAGTATCTGGATTTTTCTCGTTACAATATCTGGCGCTGCTTGATACTGAGATAGTGGTTGATAAGCTGCGAAAACATAACGGGATGATCCATCAATAAAAGATTTACCCCTTTGCGGTGCAACTGTTTTTCAAGTTCGCGTAAATCTGACCACATCATATGACCTGCAAGCTTCCTGTAAAGATCAGCCTTGTTTGCCGCATCCGGTTCTGCAAAAAGCTGCTGACTGGCCCTGGGCCGCATCATGGCTGCCACGACCAGGTGTTTTTTGGCCAACATGTGGATATTCCGGGAATAGAACTCTCCAAGTACATGATCATCAAGGTTTGTTAGAAATAACAGGAGAGCCCTTTTTCTCAAGCGGGCAGCAATGAAGGTAAACAGTTCGGAATAGTCCGGTGTAACCGTCTGAGGCTCTATGGTATATATAGCCTCCCGGCAGGCGTTGATGTGGACCGGTCCGTTTTTGGCACGGAGAAACCTTTGCACCTTGTTGCTATGACCGATAAATCCGAAAAGATCTCCTTGCCGTTCGGCTGCCATGGCTAAAAGTAGCGTCGCAGTAACATAGCTCTCAAGGATGGTATTGTCGGCCTCTGCAGGGTTTAGTGTAGGATGCCGACGTTCGCTTAACCGTGAGGAGTCTAACACCACATATACCTCCTGGGTCCGCTCGACCTGGTACACCTTTGTTACGGGGAATCTCCGTTTAGCCGTAGCCTTCCAGTAAATATCCTCGTAACAGTCATTAGGCAGGTAGTTCCGTAGATGCTCAAACTCCTGACCTTTGCCCATCTGGCGCTGGGCAGTAAATCCGAAACGCTGTTGTTTGAGAAACAGGGCACTCATCTTCTTTTTTTCTGCTGACACATTAGGATATACCCTTATTTCGGAGCTGCAGGGAACAACATGCCGGATAGTCCAGAAGCCCAACGGTGACGGCATGCCGAAGAAACAACCTGATATCATATAGTTACCCCGCTTGGCTGATTTGCAGGGCCATTCAAGTCGGGCCGTATAATTTCCTTGTACTTCAAGGGCCAGTTCACGTTGTTCTGAAGTAATGCCCCATGGGAGCGCCAGCCCAAGCGAAAATTTTCGAACGTGCTCTGCGGTATTCGTAAGCCGCAGTTCCACAGCACCCAACCTGCCTCTGGCCAGTTTCACCACATCGGGTAGGTCAATGGTAATATCCCCACGCCGTTTAAAACCGAGTAACACGTCCAGCAGCGCCAGGGCAACAGTAAAAGCCGCCAGTGAGCCTGCAAAAACCCAACCCGCGGGTATCACTGAGCTTACCCCAAGGATTAGAACGATTAGGCTTACCCAGCATATAATTCTGTAATTGGGAATAATCATCTCGGGACTACGACATTCTGCAGGATATCACTTACAGCCTCGGCAACGGTCATACCCTCAATTTCAAATTCCGGTCTCAGGATGAGTCTATGTGAAATAACCGGGCCGGCCATATACTTGATATCATCTGGGGTGACAAAGTCCCGGTCACTAAGTGTGGCACGGGCTCTGCTGGCGAGAACGAGGGACTGAGTGGCCCTGGGACCGGCTCCGACGAGAACAGCCTTGTGCTGCCTGGACTTGCGGACAATGTCTACGACATAACCCAACAGCTCGTCACTCATCTTTATGCCCCTAAGGCCCTCTCGCAGTTCGATAAGGTCTTCCGCCGAAATAACCGGCTGTACAGCCCCACTGGCCAATATGTTCTCCGGGGACTCATCTCCAAGCATTCTCTGGGCCAAACTCAATTCGTCCTCCCTGTCTGGAACATCCATGCTTACTTTGAACATGAACCTGTCCTTTTGGGCTTCCGGCAGCTGATATGTGCCTTCAAATTCAATTGGGTTCTGGGTAGCGAAAACCGTAAAGTTCGGAGACAGGAAATGGGTTGTCCGGTCAATGGTCACCTTTCTCTCCTGCATTGCCTGAAGCAGGGCCGACTGGGTCTTTGCCGGTGCCCTGTTGATTTCATCGGCCAGCAGAAAAGTTGTGAACACCGGCCCCTTTACCAGGTTGAAAGTGTTCTCCTTGAGGTTAAACACATGGGTCCCAGTGATATCAGCCGGCATCAGGTCTGAGGTAAACTGGATTCTATTGAATTCACAACCCAATATGTGGGCCAGTGTCCGGACGAGAAGAGTCTTGGCAACACCCGGCACTCCTTCCACCAGGGCGTGGCTGTTGGTAAAAATCGCGATCAGTGCCTGCTCTACAACTTCAGTCTGGCCGATAATCACCTTGGACACCTCATATCTGGCGCGGGATAATACATCCTTTAACAATTCACTTTTTTCATTCATGGTCTGTCCCTTGAAATTAGTTTGCATATTTCGTTATACCTTCCAGCCTGGTCAAGGCTGCCAGCTTCTTTATCCGCAGCCCTTTGCAGCAGTTTTTTCACCGCATCAACCTGCCTGCTGGAAATATCTTTTGCGGTTTCAGTACCGCTTTTCTGCCACTCCCCGAAACAGGCAGCGAGAATGTCACTTTGAGATATATTTCGTTGCAGGAGACTCTCAAGTCCCTGCAGATAATCCTGCTTAGCGCTGAAATCAAAACCTGCCGAGCTGACGTGGTCCTGCTGCGGCGGCACCAGGCTTACAGACCTTTTCCAGATAAAAAGTGCGGCTATTACCAGTAATCCAAAGGTGAACCAGGTGAGTTGGTATTTTTTCACCAAAAAGGCTATACCCCGTTGATCCCTTACACCGAGATGGGTCTCTTCAAATACAATCCTGCTGTTAAGGCCAGCCGACCAGGCCAAGAATCCTGCATAATCCTCATTGCGCAAGGCCTCATTGCTGAAGGGATAGGAGTCCGCGATCATGACTATGGAACCTTCGCTGAAATCTTTTTCTATGACAACAGCCTTATCATTGCTGGTATAAAGGACCTGCCAATCCTCATGCAGGTCTTTAAAATAAAGACCTGTATGCCAGGATATTTCACTTGGTAAGAAGTTGTTAGTTCCGGAACCTGAAATGACCCGCAAGGCCATGCCCTGGTTGTTATCATAGCCGTACTGTATCCCGAGAGCTTCAGGAATGGAAACGGTCCTGTAGAAAACTTCGCCAGCCTCTACTTTTTTACTGGCCCTGGAATCATCTGCATTATTCTGTCCTTGGGAGGCCGTTTCTTTATCCGCATCCTCATCATACTCCAGGTCGGCTGAAGGTTTCTCTTCATCAGTGCAAGTCTCAATAGTTTCCCGCCTTGCACCTGTATGCCTGGAATGGAATGCTATAATGATCCGCCCTTGTTTCTCAGCAATACGGGCAAGGGATTCCATGACATCTTCCGGCACTTCCTCTGCCGGCCTGGCTCCAAGGACAAATAAAGTTAAACCCTGTTCCGGCTGTATACGTGCAAATGGCAGGTAATTGCGGACTACGGTAATTCCTGGGAGGCCGGCGTAGCTCTCAAACAGAGCTCTGGTACCCAAAGGATCTGATCGTAACGAAGAGTATGCCGGATAAACATCGCCGGCCTCAAAACGGAGCAGGAATAGCCTGAATATACCGGTTGCAAACAACACGAAGGCCACCGCAAGGAGAACGGGAAGCATATATGATCGTTTATTTCCAAGCAAAACGCATTATCCTTTCCTGGTTGGTGGTAAAATATTCAATTTCTTCTGCAGTGGGCTCGTACATGCCGTACCAGACTCTATCGATAATCTTCACATTCTCGTCAAAACAGCCAACAAGCTCGGTATGTTCATGCAGTCGCCGGTTCAGTTCCGTTCTGTATTCATGGTTTGACTTGTACTTTGCAATGATGATAATCTCCTGCTCAGCCAGGTGGGCGAGTATGGCAAAGTACAGGGCTCTCAGTGCCAAGCGGAAGGACTGCTGCCTAAGCAGTTCCGCGGCATGTTTTAGCCAGTTGTTGGCCTTGAGATCGTCTGCCTTGATTTCCTCCGATTCCAGATCAGGTAGAGCGGGCGTGGTTGGGACTCCAATAGGCTGCGTTTCTCTTTTGACCTGCTGCCAGATTTTCAGCCCCCAGTATAAAATAACCGTCAGCAGTATAAGCATTAATAAACCCAGCAGAAGTTCCGTTTTGGATGTCCCCCCGGGATCGGATCTCCTGTCCGCATGAACCGGCTTTGGAAAAATTTTCCCTATCCACTCCAAAATCGTTTTCACTAGATTGCCTATTTTCTTGCCGAAATATTTAACTCCGTTGATCAGCCAACTTATGATGTCACGCAGCAGGCCGCCTTGTTTCCCTTGTCTCTCCACCTTCTGTCGCGGCAGTCGCCAGGTATAATGTTTTTGCTGCAGTACTTCTTCTATGGATTCCTGCAGCTGTCCGGGATCAATGGTTGTTGCACTTTCAAAACTGTCCCGTGACAGTGTACCTTGGTATTCTTCCCCAGCTGCAGGATTTACCGGCACGACAAAAATTAGGAGCAAAAGTGCTGCAATGAGTTTTTTACCGGGTAAAAAGTGGTCCTGCAGTTCAGTCTTGAGGTCGTCCCCCGTCAGTCTTGAAACACCATAAAAACAGCGCAGTACATATGTAGCTTTGACTAACGGATCAAGGCACAGGTAAGTCAGTGAAATGTTTACTGCCAGAAAGGTCGTATTAAGGACATATACTCCGCTTCTAACGAACACCGTATCAATGTCGAACAGGCTCTTTAACAGATGCGGCAGCATATAGAGTGTGACGCCCAGGTTCAGGAAGACAACAAGGCCACTCAGTGCAAAAACTGAGATCAGAATATGATTCTGGCCCGGCCATAACTGGGCCTGTCTCCAGGTGACTCCACATGTTTCCTGTATGGAGGAGGAACCGCTGTCACCCAGTACCGTGAAACTCTGGTAAAAGGCGTACACCCAGGCAAACGGTATGGCAATTACGAGAGCGACTGGTAGCAGGAGAAAACCCGTGGCCTGGACAATTGTCTGCATTACTGCTACCCGGATGAGACGGCTAATACTCCAGGGAGAGGGTTTCAAGTGATACAGCTTATTTTTCAGCTGGTCAGTAAAAACCGTGTGCAGGCATTTCATCCAGACAAAAAGAAGCGCCAGGCCCAGAGATGCAAGGGTATTATATTTCTCAGCCTGGCCATTGCGACTCATATCGGCCCAAAAGTAAAGCAGGCCCATGAAAAATGGCAGGCTGCCGATATAGTAACATGCCAGTGATCCCAGCGAACCACGGCGCAAAAGGTGAACAGCTTCCTCTAAAAGTTCAATGGCTCCCCTGGGGTGACTTGCCGGCCTCTTCATCCCAACCCCTTAAATATGTCCGACCATACGGTACCCTCATGAAATGAGGAGGGCAGCATTAAAAGCATTCTGCCAAGCAGGTGAAAGAATTTCCAGACCAGGACGAAACCGCTACCAAAAAGCACCGCCTGGCCCAGCATGTTTATGAAAATCTTTCCCCTTCGTTTAACCGCTGTCTGACTGGTCTGGGAAAGACATGTGGCGCACAGCATCTTGCCTTCATGTTCAGTAATGCACTCGCGGCAATAGAAGCGGCTGCAGGCCGGACATCGGGCCACCGCTTCCCGCATGCTGTGATTAAAGCATCGCTGCAGTACTAGATCGCTCATTATCTAATCAATATGGCTGATATCTAATTCCTGTTCGGTTCCGGCATCTGCCTTATAAACTGCATCTTCCGGTCCGGAATTATATTTTGCGCGTACAGCGATTCCTGTCCCGCCCAGCCCAAAGGCGATACTGGCATAAACCGAAAATATTCCCAGAAGCCAGGGCTTATCAATAAAGTTTATGCCGGCGATGAATTTCACCAGTTCCCATTGATTCTGGGTAGTAATCGGACTGTTGAAAAATGTTAACATTACCAGCATATATCCCAGTCCATAACCGGCAATAACATAGAAAAGCCCGAACCAGGTCAGCTTGCGGAGAATTTCCGGAGTATTGATCTTGTCTTGCTGTGCCAAGGCGCCAACCACACATAATATAAGGACAAGAGCCAGCAGTATTGAGCCTAAAATAACAATCTCGTTGTTGGCAAAAATAAACAGCAGTGTAAGGCAGCCGTCAAAAATGAGCAGGAGGAAAAGAGCCTGATGAAAAAGCACACCATGTCCTGTTGCGGCAACTGACGCTTCAGGGGCGGATTTCCGTACAGCAGCTTGTCGCTTCGGAGCAGCATTATTTGGAGAAGGTATGGACTCCTGATCAAGTTGCCCCTGAACCTGTTCAATATGAGGCTGGATAAGGTTAATTACCCTACGGGCAGTTCGCAGCCTCTGCACGGGCGTGATCTTTACTGTCTGCACTGCGGTCTGAATATAAAAGGCGCAGGTTGGCCCCAGCCACAGGTTGAACAGCAGGAGCAGGGTAAAAAGCCCGGCCAAGAACCAGGCGGGTATATTGGCGCTGTCCACCGGCATGGCAACAAACAGGGCCAGGGCCAACAGCAGGCAGAAGATTATAGTAAACAGGTTGCTGAGAGATGTTCTCTGAATGGTTACCAACTGTACATCGTTATAGAAAAAACGCTTGTAGCTTTCCATGAATATGTGATTTTCAACGTACAGGAGATGGTCCTTCCCCATCCAGAAAGAGCTAGAGCCGGCAACCCTGAAAAGCTGGCGGCCCGGGAGCCGCTTATATTCATGCTGTTTTTTGCCGAACATGTGCTTTAATCTTCCTCACATTGCATACTATTGCCTTCTATGACATTATGTAAATTAATGCCGCAGACCAACTGATTACCTGGATGCCGGACAAGAGCATGGCGGCAACCAGACGGAGTTTTGTCCGCGGAATAATACTTGTGGGATAATTCCAGTAACGGATGGCAACATATAATGACACAGGTGCCGTAAAAATGGTGAACCAGAATATCAGCAGGGGGAAAACTGCAAGTTTAAAGGCCAGATCATCATACAGCATCCTGCGGTTATCTATGGCCGGCAAGATATTTTCCTTGTTGACCGCGGTAATACAGGAGGAGCACAGGTGGTTGCCATTGATCTCTAAATCACACAGACCACATAGAAATCGACCGCAGGATGAGCAGGGCACTTCAGCCTTCTTGCCGGGATGATAAAAGCAGCTTGCCTCATTTTCCTGGACCAGTACCCGGCCGGATGCTTCCCCTTCAGTAGCACGCAACAGCGCCGGAAAAGCCTTCACCTGGATCATGACATCACAAGCCGGGCAGTTCAGCAGGTCATCATTGTCAAGAAAGAATTGAGGCAGAGGCTTACTGCAGTTGCTGCATCTTACTAATTCGCCAACATCAGCCATATCTTATTTTTGGATTACTCTAGTATTGCAGATCCGATCGTGCAGAGTTCTCTTCTCATCATCAAAGGCAGCCATGAGGTATCCTATACTTAGTATTATGGCACTTATTATTTCAGCAAAATAACGGCCGAATGCCCTGAGATAAGTGATCTTCTCCCCTTCGCCTGTCACCACCTTGATTTTACAGGCCATTTTGCCGGGTGTTGCAGCAAATTTACCAAGAAAGAACGTCACATAGGATATACCCGAAGCCATCTGCAGCAGCCAGACAATAATATTTACGGCCATGAATGCCTGAACGTCCTCGGGAGTTTCTGGTGCGTCTATGGCGGCAAACGGTGAAGCAAGCATGGTTATTATGGTATTGACGATGCCGAGAATAATGCCGTCGATAATCTTTGCACCGAAACGAATCCAGAATCCCGCATATATCATTTCCGTTGCAAGTGGTACCCCCTCTTTAAGCTTCTGGGTAAAAGCCGGTTTGCATTCAGCACAGATATAGGAATCCTTATAGGGCATCATCTCGCTACGCCCAAATCTTCTGCCGCATTCAGCACATGTTGTTTTTTCCACTGGGGGTCGGACGACCTGCTGTTGGAAGGATTTATCTGTTTCAGGCAGGTCATGTTCTCCTGATTCCAATTCGAGCTTGATATCCTTGTTGCCGGGAGTGACCGGATGCTGCCCAGTGTCGTCCATGCTTTTCTGTACCTGGACTGCCTCCTTATTGATGGCCTTGTGAATTTCGACAATATTGCTGATGACCCCGGCCTTATCAAGAAGACTTTTAAATCTTTCAGCAGCCCCATAATCAATATTTTTTTTCAGCACTATGGGTCTGCCGGTGAAAATTTTCTCAATCTGTGCATCAGTTAAGGCAAAGGACTGTTGTATACTTGCCTTTGCCTCTTCCAAAGAAAAACCCTCCTGTAACTCACCTGTAAAAACAACCTTGAACTTGTCTGACATGTTCCCCCCACTTTTGTCTTCCTGTTGCTTTGATTGCTTCATTTGAATCAAATTTCATTTAGAATATCAACGAATATCCTCAACAGCACAAGTACTCTTTTTTTTGAAAGAATCAGAGTTGAATGACCAGAGGCAAGGTTAGCAATACTTGCCTTTGTTTAGCCCCATTTCGGGGTATTTTCAATTCACAATATTAGTTGTTATATTGTTTCCTGTTGTTTCACTTTCTTCGGAGAATCCCTACATCCACCGCCGCATCAATTACTTTCTGCGGCGAAAAATCGGAGATAATATGTTTGCCTATAACGATATGCGGCACACCGTCTCCACCAAGATCCTCATACATCTTGTAATAAGCATATGAGTTCTCTACATCATACTCTGTGAAAGGTATCTTGTTACGATTGAACCAACCGCGTACTCTATTGCAGGAGTGTCACCCCTGCATAGTAAAGAAGATAATCCTGCCCTGGGACACTTCCGTGGCTTTATCGGCCATGGCCATTTTCTGCCAGCTGGTGTAGCCTAAAAGGGTCAGGGCAAGTGCCAGAAGAATGAGTAAATTTCGCATTGCTCACCTGTTGTTTGGTTTTAGTTATTTATCTGCGTCCAATTAAAGCTTACCGCTCTTTTCCGAAAGCAGAGCAACAAGTTCGTTGTTTTTATAAGTTTTTGCAACTTCCAGCGGTGTTTCACCTGTAGCCAGTTTAAGGCCGGGGTCCGCTTCGTTTTGCAAAAGCAGCTGGGCGAACTCAATATTGCCTTTGTACGCCACATAATGCAGCGGGGTCCATTTGTCCGGGTTTGTAACATTCACATCTGCGCCATGTTCAATCAGCAGTCTGGCCATGACTAGATTTTCCTGGCCGACACTAAACATAAAAGGTGTTTCGCCGGTAGCCGATTTAATTTCCAGCGCAGCTTTGTTCTGGAGGAGAAATTGTGCCATCTCGACATTGGCGCTGGCTGCAGCAAAATGCAACGGAGTCCAATTATCCTGTTTCGTCGCATTGACGTCCGCACCGTGCTCAATCAGTAAACGGGCTATCGCAAAGTTGCCCTTATCAGCGGCAAACATGAGCGGTGTATCACCGGTTGACAATGTAAGATCAGAAGCCGCACCATGCTGCAGGAGCAGATCCACCATCGCCTCATTGCCGTTGGAGGACGCAAAATGCAGCGGGGCCCAACTGTCCAGTTTCACTATGTTCACATCTGCACCATGGTCGATCAATAACCGGGTCATCTCAAGATTGTCATTAGCAGCAGAGAACAGTATCGGTGTTTCGCCGGCAGCAACTTTGCGTTCAATATCTGCGTCATGCTGCAGAAGCAATGCTGCCATTGCATTATTACTTTTGACAGCTGCAAAATGCAGCGGGGTCCAGTTATCTTCCACTGCCACATTCACATCGGCACCATGCTCAATCAATAATTGCGCCATCTCGACATTGCCGCTGTTTGCTGCAAAGACCAGCGCGGTCCAGTTATCCCCGGCTGTCACATTAACATCTGCACCATGGTCTATCAGCAGACGCACCATTTCCAGGTCGTTTTCTCCAGCATAATGGAGCAGAGGGAATGCAGCTTCTTCAACTTTTACATTGACGTCTGCGCCCTTTTCAATCAACAGGTTGATTATTTCAGGGAACTTTTTACTCATGGCAGTGATCAACGGAGTATAACCCGATTCAGCCGTGGTGTTGATGTCGGCGCCTTTGTCGAGCAGCAGCTCCACTATGGCAGGCAGGTTACCGATCACCGCGCTGTGCAGTGCAGTAAAGCCGTAGGTTTCTGCTGGATGTATGTCCGCACCATGTTCGATCAAAAACCTTGCCAGGTCTTCATTTCCCTGCAGGCAAGCATTGTAGAGCGGAGTCTCGCCCCTGTTGTTCTGCTTGTTCATGTCGGCGCCGCGGCTGAGCAGCAGGTATGCGACATGCAGGGCATTATTGCTGGCGGCACTGTTCAGGGGTGTAAAACCGTACCGGTCTGGAGTATCCAGCGGTTCGCCGTTATCCAACAAAAATTTGGCCGCCGCCTCATCGCTGTACATGGCAGCCAGGTGCAGCGGGGTCCAGTGGACCGGCATCGGTTCCGCCTCGATCATTTGCAGGCCGACCCGGTCGCGCAGGTAGGCGAAGGCTTCGGGATCATCGCGATATTTGTCCATTACCTCCACAAACAACTCGTTGGACATGGCAAATTTATTATCCAGGTTATACTGTTCCGCCTTGATGAGCTGTTCCTTGTCAGGACCGGTGAACAGGCGTAACTCGGTCTCGACGGTTTCCCGCGGACGGACACTCCAGGAAATCCCCTTACCTGCAAAACCATTGCGTAGATCCACATGCCCCGTTACGGAAGCCAGTAGTTCCTTCGCCTTTTCATAATCGCCCTGCCACATATTTGTAATGGCGTACTGGGTGATTATCCGGTCATGGTCCTCTGTACGTGCCGGCTCATGCAGCATACCTTCGAACAGCGTCTCAAGTTCCACCGTTAAAACCGGCTGGCGGAACGGCTGGCGCCACTGATTGTGTTTCAGATCGCCGCCAACCATCCGCATGGCGACAAGGTAGTACATGGGTACGTCCGTGTCGAAACGTTTGGTTTCCATGCAGGTACGGCCAAAATCAATCATCGCATGATAGCTGCCGCCCCACCGGGGTTCGAGCGAGTCAAAATAAATATAGTACGCCTGCTTATAATCCATCTGCGCGGCCACGCTCCGGTTGAACCAAGTGATCTCGGTCTCGCCTTCGCCGGCCTGGCCGGCCTGGGCTACCCTGATCATCAGGGCCGGTGCCTCCGGGTAACCGGGATTCAGCTTCCATGCTTTGGTAAGGTGTTCCCGGGCCGTGGCCAGATTTTTTTTGAAGCCTTCCCATCCCTCGGCGGTCACATCCTTAGCCCAACTGCCCCCCCGGGAACGCCAGGCTTCCAGTATGGCAAATTCCCCCTGCACCAAGTGGGTGAGATACGGGTCTATGTTCTCATTATCCTTTAGGGCGTCAAGCATGTCCTCCCAAGTATCCTCATAGTTCATGCCCCACCTGAATGCATAAAGCAGGTGGTAGCTGATGGGCATCTCCGGTCCAAAGAACTCCTTTTTGTCCAGGGCGGCTGCCAGGGATGAAAACAGGATTTTTAAATACTTGTTGCACTTGCAGCGCAGGTCGCCGAGCCTGTAGTGATAAATTTCCAGCATGGCCCGGGCGCCGAAAAACCTGTTTATCGAGGGTAAATCCGATGCCTCAATCTGCTGCAGAGCACTTGCAATAATCGGTTCCGCCTCGTCCACCTTGTCGTTTTTGAACAGGCTGATCCCATACCAGAGGTTGACAAGCGAATCCCTGCAGCCGGCTTCAGCGAGCGATCTCCCCTCGCTTTCCAGGCCCGGCCAGTTTGGATTTTTGTTAACACCGCTTTCTATCTGGCTGATCAGGTCAAGATAGGATTCAGCAGAAGGCGGGCATGGATTGGTTTGCGCCTGGCTGGCAAGATAGGCCTCCACCGTGTTGCGATACATCCAGGAATACCACATCCTGTTCCGATGCTCCGAGAGAATGGCCTCAGGTCCGGAAGGGATCTTGATAGTCTGAAATCCCCTCGAAACAACAGGTAATGTAGGCCTGGTTTCAGTATTTTCCGCTTTGTCGTTACTGCAGCCAATAAGCAGCAGGAGCAGAATGCACACGCAAACGGTCGTCAATGAAAATGATATTTTCCTCATTATCCTGCCTGCCTCCACTTATCAGTTGCAGCTTATCGGTTTAAGGTCGTTTACCAGTACATATTTACGTGGATCCACGTTGAACTGCTTCTGGGCTCTCAGCAACTGGATCTGGATATTGGTGATATCGACTCCGTTATCATAGATATTTTGCAGCTGCAGGGATTTCCCCCCAATGATCTGGCAGTTACGCTCATCCCCAATTTTATCATTCATGGAAGCAATTGTGCGCTCCAGTGAGGAAGTGTCGGCTATTACATTAATCAGGGAGGCTTTTTTGACGCTGTTTATCTCACACATAAATTTACTGAAAATGCGTTTGTTGTCTCCTAACGGTGATGCAATTAAGGAATATTTGGCAATATTATCATCGTCACCGGTCAAGGTGGTTTTGCCAAACACCCGTACTTCAGCGGAAAAGTCCCCCAGTTCTTTGAAGATGAACTCTTCCTTGCCATTCTTGAATACGATCTCTCCTGAAGCATTATTTTCCATTGAATCATATGATCCCGAACCGTAATGGAACCACCAGAAGATGCCTGTACAGATAACCAACAATATTAAAATATTACGCATAAATAAGTCCTTTTAGTTTAAATTCGCCTAATTTTTTTTACTTGTATATGCTTCTTGAATTCAAAACTCAAAAAAACCGTTTTGAATATTACTTGCCATTTTTTCATCAGTTTCTCCTCAAACAAAAAAACCGAGCCACCTTTTACAGGTAACTCGGCTATAATTCTGGCAACCCAGCTATCTACTAAAAGACCTGTGGTTTTCCGTCCCTGCTTCACAACAGGTTTGGCTTTATCATTTATTAAGAAGGTACTCAGCCCAATCAGATGATACCCTTGCAGTTAGTTTGAGTCAAATAATAAAGTTAAGATGTCTCCATCTTCCATTGTAATAATTTCTTTACCAGGCAGGTTTCTTAGTGGCAACGGAAAGCCAGGTAATGAAATTTTATGCATGCGTGGTTCAAGTCATTTGATCTTATTTTTGTACGGGTGGGAACTTAAATACCCCACCTTTTTTTACCCATACAGATTTTCAATTCACCTTATTGTTTCAACATCGATAACTTTCCCAAGATAGAGTTATTTTGTGGGAAGACCAGCATGACGCAAAATTACATTGCTTACAATTTCTATCGGCGAATTACTTAGCCTAAGGACATGGATAGAAAACTTTTTGACCAATGGTTCACGATAGAATGTCATAGCGTTCTTATTGACACAGTCGGCGGCCGGATTTTCGATGATGAGATATAACAACCATACACCTGAAATAAAAAACTTGGGCGCCGGAATTATCGCTTTTGGCAAGCCTATAAGGACTTAAAGAAATTCTGGGTAACTATCCTGATTTTCCGTTGACATCCTGTCCGGCAATTCATTATAGGTTATTTATGTGTCATGATTCGGGCTGTTTTAAGATTGCGCCCTGTTTTTCAGCGCGGGCTGCAAAAGCGACAATTTATCAATACGCACTTAATTTCAAAGAAGGGATATTTATGAAAAAGGGATATATTTCTTGTGTAACACTAAGTCTTTTTGCGCTCTTACCTCTATGTTTTGTTTCAGGATATGCCGACGCTCAGACATTCACAGAGGATGTATGGATATATGATGAAGGATTGAAGGAAGCAGGGGGAAATGTAGCAGCCGACAAACTGGGGAATACATATATTACAGTATCCAAACCATTGGATGACCATGACCTGATTATTAAATATAATCCTTCAGGAAGTATCAAGTGGACAAAGCCTTACAGTGGTGAACTCAATGGTCTGGCTGTTGGTGCAAGCGATAATGTCTATGTTATCGGTAATTCATTCAATGGCAGTGATGACGACTGTGATATTACCAAATACCATAAAAGCAAGGGAAGAACAATATGGCAGAGACGTTATGATGGAGGGAATGACGATACTTGCAATAATATAGCCACAGACAGCAATGGCTATGTTTACGTGGCAGGTACGCATTTTCTAAATGATACGGCTCATACCAATTTACTTATCAAATATGATTCACAGGGAAATGTGGTATGTTCAAATACTGCAAATACCTGTGGTGCTACCCCGGTGGCGTGTGGTGCCCTGGATATAGCTGTAGATGGAGGCAATATATATCTTTACAGCACCGGCACACGCCAAATAGTAAAATACGACGAATTCTGTCAATTTGTTACATACTGGTTCACACCTCCTTATATACAAGACATAGCAGCAAATGAGGCAGGACAGGAAAATGTCTATGCTGTAGCAAGCAGCACCGGAGCAAGCGGCAATTATGATTATTTGCTTGTCAAATACGACTCGTCGGGGAATGAAACCTGTCGGGCAACCTATGACGGTGGAGCGCGCGATACCGCCAGGAGTGTAGTCGAAGATGGCATGGGAAACGCGTATGTGACCGGTTCTTCCTGGAATGGATCAAATGATGATATTCTCACCGTTAAATATGACTCTTCATGCTATGAAGTATGGCAGAGTCCTTTGACATGGTATGGGGGAGCAGTTGATCTAGTCAACGGCATAGATGTTGATGACAATGCAAATATTTACATAACAGGTCTTACCTACAAGGATATTTTCGATCTAAATTATGATGCTGTAACCATAAAGTTCTCACCAGACAACAGCGTATGCGATAATGAAGGTCCTTTTGACGATCCCACCTGTAATGATAATCTTGACAATGACTGTGACGGTGACATCGATGAAGCAGACATGGATTGTCAGGAAATGATAAACTGCTCGAATTTTACCACTAGTGAGGAATGCCGGATATATCCTGAATGCAGATGGAACAAAAAGAAAGGATGCCTTGATAGGTAATCTGAATATCTGAATTTTGGTGTTGCTATCCACTGAAAGGCAGAGACAAAATTACAACTGACCCCTTTCCCACCTCACTTTCGATTTTTACCGTACCGCCCAGGGACTCCATAATTTTCTTGGTGATGGAAAGGCCGAGGCCTGTTCCCTTTTCTGTTGCCTTTGTTGTATAGAACGGCTCAAAGATCATTTCCAGCTGCTCTTGGGATATGCCGCCGCCCGTATCCTTTATTTTCACATTGACCATGGGCATATCCGGACCATCTTTTTTTTCCATTGTTACCGTCAGATCTCCTCCATCGGGCATAGCATCAACAGCGTTCAAAAATACATTCTCCAGGACCTCGATGATCATATCACTGTCAAAGGGAAACCTGGGCAGGTCTTCAATGGATTTTTTTACGCTAATGGATTTCTCCTTGAAGAGGAATTCGTTCATCAGCAATACCCGTTCAATTATTTCATCAAGGTCATTTTCTGTTATGTTCAGGACTGTCTCACGGGAAAAACTCAGGATGTTTTTCAGAATCTTTTCAAGCCTGGTGGTCTCTGCAATAATAATTTTGGCATAACCCTTTTCTTTTGTATCTGCAGGAATTGTTTTATCCAATCTTCTGGCAAATCCTCCGACCGAGGTGAGTGGGTTGCGTATTTCGTGGGCAATATTTGCGGTAAACCTGCCGAGAGCTGCCAGCTTCTCTGCATGCGCCAGCTGCCTCTGCAAATTCTTTTTTTCCTTTTCCGCCTTATCCCGATCAATAATTGTTGCCAGGGTGCTTGCTACGGAAGTCAAAAAATCTTCCTCGCGATTGCTGCGTTTATGCCCTTCCATAATGTAGACGTTAAGAAGACCATAGAGATTTTTGCCGGAGACAATGGGGACGCAGTAATGCCCGTGCGGAAAAATGTCGGCATCATGGATCTCATGAATACCACCCATATCCTCGGCATAGACAAGCTTGGACATTACTGCTGCTTTGCCGCACAGACAATGCCCAAGAGGTATTTCACTACACGGCAACGAGTCTGCTCCTGTAAAACCGTGCTGGGCTTTTAAGATAAGAACTTCTGCTTTCGGGTCCTTTAAAAAAATCGCGCCCTTTGATTGGAGAGACAGATGCGGCACATTCAAAATCAGATCAAGGATACGGTCGAACTGGTCTGCCAGTGACATTGTCTCCAATGAGATCTTAAGCATTGAATTTGTCACCTTTTGAATGTAATAGTTCAATTCAATCTGCAACTCGGCCTCCCTTCTTTTGGAAATATCCCGGACATCTGCCATGACAAGAAGTTCTTCATCGGTTTGCAATGGGCTCAGGCTTATATCTGCAGGAAACTCGAATCCGTCTTTCTTTTTAGCGTATATCCCGAGATGTGATCCCATGGGGCGCATATTGGGATTCTCAAAATATTTCCGGACCATATTGCTGTGTTTTTTTCTGAACTTGTCCTGTAGGAGAATATCCAGTTTTTTACCGAGGATTTCTTCCTGGCTGTAGCCGAAAATCTTCTCAAACTGTGCATTGACCAGGACAATTTCATTTTGCGTGTTGATAAAAAGCATGGCATCAGGCGACGAATCAAGGAGTTTTTCATATTTCTCGCGGGCCTTTTCAAATTCTACCTGGCAAGAATTGAGTTCCTGCACCAGTTTTTTTGTATCTTCGAGTTCCCTGATAAGTTCAGCTTTTGTTTTATCTATCTTTTTCATATCGTTACCCTTTACTGCTGGCGCAGCTAATCCATTTCATAGAGCGTTTCATCGTGCGTCGGAGGTTTTGGTCTGGCCCCTCCCCCGGCCTGTTTGAATGCAAACGGCAGAGTGCCTTCCCCTGCAAAAAGATCTCCCATCTCCTTTTCTATACTGCCCGGATCCTCTCCTGCTTCAAGGCGGGATAGTGCTTTTTCCATGTTTTCGTTAAGAACCAACCCGGTTTTCTCAGAAAATCTACGCATCAAGCGGGCCATGGTCCTGGGGTCCTCCTCATTCATTTTTTCCGCTTCCCGGCTCAACTCCCCCAGCGCACTTTCCATCCTTGTCCCATCAAAACCCGGCGGCAGATCCTCGTCAAGTGGCTCTTTTGCCCTGCCGACAGTGGCAAAGGAAGACAACATTTTTTTCAGTGCCCCACCGCATTTCGGGCAGTCCGGAATTTTGCCTGTATTAATGCGCCGTGACAGAAAGTTGAAAATCGTATTGCAATCCCTGCAGAAAAATTCGTATATCGGCATAACTTACCAGCTCCTCAATAACAAAAAAATGACCACAGCCCTACTCAGACAAAAAAATTAATTCCTTCATCACTTATCAACTTTAGACGTAATTAGTTTGCCCCCCTGCGGTGATAAATGTTTAATCGCGCAGCGATGCACTATGATCTCTGACAAGTCGACAGGGATCATGTCTGTCTTTGTCTGTCTTTGTCTGTGGCTAATTATAATTCATTTCAATTTTAGTCAAAACAACTCACAATTCTCTTCTACTCAAATATTACAGTACACCGAAATAATTCCTTGACCCCTTGGCCCCTCGAACCCTTGAATCCTTTCTCTTCTTCCTATTCCAGATGCAACCGGCTCAGATACCCCATTTCCCGGACTTTACGCAGCATCCAACTGAAATAGAGGGAACCCAGCAAAAGATAAAACAGGTTCAAGCCAAAGGAAATACCCAGCATGGTTACATTTGTGACCCCGGTTGCAAGCACCTGCCGCATGCCCTCAAAAACATAGGTAGACGGCAGAAGGTAGGCTATCTTCTGCAGCCATTCCGGCAGGACGGAAACAGGATAAAAAACGGCTGAAATGGGCTGGATGAAGAACGGCACGCCCCAGATAAGGGCCTCTCCCGCACGGCCATAGCGGAATATGAGCGCCATGGTAAAAAGTCCCACAGCCCAGCCGAATAATAAAAGATTGGCCAGAAACAGCACCAGTCCCGGGCCTATGGTCATGATATTGAACCTGTAAAAGAAATAAGCCAGAAAACCCAGGACAATGGTGGTCACCACAGACTTTATGATGCCGACGATACAGATGGCGGACAAGAGTTCACCAATACTGATCGGGCTGATAAAGATATTTATTATGTTCTTTACCCAGAATTCTTCTGTTATTGCCAGGGTGATCCCCTGCTGCGACCGGTAAAGCACATCCCATAGGATGACGCTGCCGAGCAGAAAAAGTACTGTTTTGGGTAAAGCCAGCTCCTTCAGGTAGCTGGTCACAAATCCCCAGACAATCAGGTTCATTACCGGCCAGAAGAATATTTCCATAACCCTGGCAACGCTGCGCCGGTGCAGAAAAAAATAGCGCATGACAATGGCGCTTATTCTGAGCCACATGGTTCATCCTCCCGGTTGTCCACAGTCCGGTAAAGGTGGCCGTTCCTCGCTATGGCGATGAAAAGGTCTTCCAGGGACCGGCTTTCTGACTGCTTGATAATCTCGGCAGGGGCCCCCTGCATGACGATACGCCCCTTTGCCAGGAAAATTACCCGGTCGCACATCTGTTCAACTTCCTGCATATTATGCGAGGTGTAAATCATGGTAAGTCCCCGCTGCCGCTGCAGCTCCTGCAGTCGTTCCCTTACCTTGGCGGCGATATCGGGATCCAGGCTTGCGGTGGGTTCATCAAGAAAAAGGATTTCCGGGTCATTTAAAAAGGCCTTGCACAGGTTCAAGCGGGTCAACTGCCCTGATGACAGGCTGCCGGTGAGCCGGTCAATTGTTTCCTCTATCTCAAAAAGCTCCAGAAGGGTATGAATTTTTTGCCTGGCTGATTTAAGGCCGTAGAGCCGAGCAAAGACAATGAGATTTTCCCTGACTGTCAGGTTTGAGGGCAGTGCGGTATAGGCTGAGGAAAAATTGACCTGCGCCAGGATTTTACGGCGCTGACGTGCAACATCAAGCCCCATGATCCGGATGGAACCGCTGCTGGGTGTAACCAGTCCCAGCATACAATGTATGGCAGTCGTTTTGCCGGCCCCATTGGGTCCCAGGAGGCCAAGAATGTCACCTCTGCATACCTTGAAGCTCAGTGAATCAAGAGCTGTGAGTTTGCCGAAACGCTTAGTCAGGCCTTTCACTTCAGTAATGGCACAAGCTTCGTTTGTATTGGCGGAATTCTGTGACATCTTAAATTGGTAGTAAGGAGCTATTTACAGGCCATATGATCCATGCGGTCAGCATAAATTGAATAACGGCTGCCTGGTTCTGCGTGCCTGATCATAATAAATAACGAGCCAAGGGGACAGCCCCCGGAGCTTTTTATTATACGGTTTATGAGCAAATATACACTATCCGGTGACACTTCTTCCACCTCTCAGTTTCTTCCCGGCTGGAAAGGTGGCTGCAGCAAGTCCATAGAGGACAAGGGCTGTCAATACTACTGCAGTAAAGCCGAAATGAATAGCCAGCAGGGTGGCCAGTACGGCTGCAACAACTGAGGCACAGCCGTTCACGGCCCAGGCCCAGGGAATCAAATCCGGTGCTGCAGCACCCACATCAGTCAGTGCCAGGGGGAATGGCATTCCCATACAAAAGGCCAGCGGCCCCAGCATCAATATGGCGATGAGTACTTTTATAAAGCCCGGAAACCAGTTGAGTACACTGAACAGTAGATTTGCAAAGATCAAATCGCCCATCCCCAGTCCCAGGATTATTATGACTGGCCAGATCACGCCAATCCGCTTCGCCTGTCCGAACTGGCTGCCCATGCCGGCAAAAACCAGAAAGACTGCCAGGACAACCGCTGCAGCATAAAGAGGATGCCCCAGGTAGAGGATGAATTTCTGTATAAAGGCAATTTCAAGGAAAAGAAAACCCAGGCCGATGGCAAAAAAATACACAACTATCCTGGATCGGCTCCAGATTGCTTCTTGGTCAGGTGCATGGGGTTTAACAGTTACGGGTAAAAGTATGAGCACAAGGCTGGCAGCAGTTGCCTGAAACAGGGTAAGAACAAGGATCAGGTATCCTGACTCAAGAAGCACCATGCCGCCCTGCCCTTTGAGGTTCAGTATCTCCGGCAGGGTCTGCCATTTGAAAAAATTGGCGAAATAGGGTTTGTCATCCGTGCTCGGTTTTATATTGAATTTATACCTTTCCATGAAGCGGGCTGAATCATTCCCGAGCAGCTTTAGTGCACCATCATAAAAATAGGGCCGGCGCATGATATTAAACCGGTTGGCTTCCTGCTGCTGCATACCGGGGTAATACACAAGGTCAAAGAACCGTTCATGGCAGAACTCCTTCACCAGGCCGATCTCTTCCAGGCTGAGAGGGGATTTTTTGACAAGCAGAGAAGCAGATTGCCAGCTGCGGATCATGACAAGATGAGCTTCGGGATGCTGTATACCTAAGTTCTTAAGTGCTTCTGCTGCCGTAGCAAAAAGTTTCAAGGTGTCACGCGGCGGCAGCTTTACCCAGCGGCTCATACTCAGATAGCCTGCAGGGTTGAGGTGCTTGATATACTCCTGTAATGCCTCAACAGTATACAGGTAATTTTCATTCAGGCTATAAAGCCCCGCTGCCGAGCCGCTGAACGATTCGAGCATGGGCAGCTGAACAAGGTCGAATTTCTTTGAACTGCCAGAAACAAAGCTTCGTGCCTCACCTATATGCACATGAACGTTTTCCCGGTCAAAGAGATTACCGGAGAATTGCGGCCGCTCCCGCACCAGCTTTACAACCTGTGGGTTAAGTTCCACAGCATCAATGCTGCCTGCATTAAAGTACAGGGCCTGCAGAATATCAGACCCGGCTCCGGCACCAAAAATCAGGACATCCTGCGGCTGCAGCAGATGATACGGCAGAGCCGTGGTAAGTTTATCAAGATAGGCAAGTTCGGAAATATCATCGGCAAAACGGGTAATGACATTCATGGAATCCCCATCCATAAATATTCCTATCTGCGCAGGAGGTTCCGACTCTGCACTAAGGCTCAAGCCCGGCGCATACCTCAGTGGCACAAGGTCGCTCTTAACAACCGCCAGCCAGGCCAGGGGGCTCGACTGCTCCTCAACAATGGTGCTGCCTTTGATGCGCAATTGCTGGCTCAACCCTTTATAGGGAGAGATTGCAAGGTTGGTCCAGGCTGCCGGCAGCAGAAACAAAACTACTGCGGCCCCGATGAAGCAAAACGTGGGCCACGTTGGTTGCAGGCGAAGTTCCAGCCATGCCACCACTCCAATGACAAAAATCATGCTGCCAAGGAGCAGCAGCAGCTTGCCGGGAAAAACAACAAAGAGCAGCCCAATTACAAAAATGGAGCCCAGGCCTGCCCCGAAAAGATCGGCAGCATAGATTGCCGCTATCTTCAGCCGGTATTTAGAAAATGTCAGGGCTATGCAGTTTGCCGCGAAAAAAAAAGGCAGGGCCAGGAAAAGATAGAGAGCAAAAAGTTTGAGCCATTGCCTGTTGTCCCAGAACATCTCATCGGGATTGAAGAGGAGGTGCTGGCCCCCTAAATAACAGGCTATGACTGCAATACCAAAGAGCAGTATGTTGGCAATCAGAGTCAGGGAAAAACGGTGCAGAAACCGCTGCCTGAAAAACACCAGAAAGGTGCCGCTGGCGCCATATCCCAGCAGGGACAGGCTTATTACCATATAGGCAAAATGGTGATACTGGACAATGGAAAAAAGCCGCATCAGGAGAATTTCATAGGAGAGCGCCATTGCAGACACAAGCAATATTGTGAGACGGGGTGGGGCAAGGTCCTGCTGGTTGTTTGCAGCTTTTTTGTCCATGGACGGGTATTTTTCAATCCTGCAGGAAAAATATGATCAGAAATTGCTTATCGACTCCCCTTCAATGCTCTCCTGTAAGCGGCACAAATCTGACAGGCAGTATCTGCCGGGTCGTTAAGGCACCGGCGCCGTCCTTGGTAACCAGGACCAACTGCTGCACCATGAATCTGCTGCCCACCGGTATCACCATGACACCGCCGGGTTTCAGCTGCCGGATGAGGGGCGGCGGGATATGGCCTGCTGCTGCTGTTACCATAATGGCATCAAAAGGAGCCTCCTCTTCCCAACCGTAATACCCGTCACCCTGGCGGGTCTTCACCCGGTCATAGCCTGATTCCTGCAAACGCTTCGCTGCCTTGCTTGCCAGAGGCCCTATGATCTCAATGCTGAATACCTCAGCTCCCATTTCAGCCAAAACTGCAGTCTGATACCCTGAACCTGTCCCTATCTCGAGCACCTTGTCTTCGGGGTCAACGCTGATGAGGTCGGTCATCAAGGCAACAATGTAGGGTTGGGAAATGGTCTGCCCGTGACCTATGGGTAAAGGCTGATTGGCATAGGCCCTCGACTGTTCGGCAGAAGGCACAAACTTGTGCCGTTCAACCCTGCCCATGACAGACATGACCCGTGGATCAAGGCTCTTTTTGTTAATGTATAAACTGGTTTCACGGACATCCGACTCAATGGCCTTTACCATTTTACGGCGTGCCTCTTCATAGTTGTCAATGCCTGCTGCATTGCTTACCAGCACTTGCAGGAACAACCAAAAAAAGAAAAAAACAACGACTCTCCAGGTAAAGAGCTGCAGCAAAATATTCTTTCTCCTCATTTAATGGAGTTTTATTATAATAATATAATTCACAAACTTTTTTCCGCCAGAGTAATATTACAATTAAGCCGGTAGCCCCATTAATTACGTGAACGGACTTTACAAGATGCTGCTTTCTATGCATATTCATCCTACATTTTTCCAGGGCCATCGGGGTTAATTGTAACACGCCGTATCATTGCTTTTGTAAATACCAGAAAATTATAAAAAACATTGGGCCTGCCGAAAGGACTTGCCAGAGTTTTTGAGAATTATTATCATAATACAATTAAAACTACTTTATGCCTGGGTAAAAGGAATCTGCCTGCATATTTCATGAAAGATTTTGCAAGGTTTTAGTAACTATGGTGAAGTATACAGGGTGGATGTAATTCGGGAATACTGTTTACTGGAGTAGCGGCTTGCTTTTTTCAGCAGCATTCCACTACGCCCCAATAATGCATAAGAGTTTAAAATTTAATAAAAAGAGTTATTGATTAATTAAACGGTGTAAAGATAACCCAAAAACACAAGGAGGAAACCATGAGTACGACAGAAGAGAATCTGGCTGAGGCGTTTGCAGGGGAATCACAGGCCAACAGGAAATATCTTGCTTTTGCCAAGCAGGCTGAAAGAGATGGCTACCTGCAGGCTGCAAAACTTTTCAGGGCAGCTGCGGCGGCGGAAACTGTCCATGCCCATGCCCACCTCCGGGCAATGGGCGGCATCCGGACCACCAGGGAAAACCTTGAGGAAGGCCTGGCCGGTGAAACCCACGAATTCAACAACATGTACCCAGATATGATCAAGACCGCAGAAGCAGAAGGCCACAAGTCGGCAGCACGGTCCTTTTCCTATGCCAATGAGGTTGAACAGGAACATGCAGCCCTGTATCAGAAGGCGCTGGATGACATGGACAACATGGAGGAGTGTGATTACTACATCTGCTCTGTATGCGGCCATACCCATGAAAAAGAAGCACCGGAAAAATGCCCGGTATGCGGTGCCAACGCCAACGCCTTTTTTAAGGCTGAATAAAAAAATTCGCCACTTACTTGACTTTTGAAGCCACCGGCCAGAGGTGAAAGCCTGCTTCATGCTTGAAGCCGACGCCGGTGGCTCCTTTATTGAAATACAAGGCCCAGGCCCAGTCCGTTTCAAAAAAGCTGGTTG
Organism: uncultured Desulfobulbaceae bacterium; assembly: GCA_947259115.1. Taxonomy (GTDB): domain Bacteria; phylum Desulfobacterota; class Desulfobulbia; order Desulfobulbales; family BM004; genus BM004. The sequence goes on from CAMYKS010000029.1 coordinate 27,048, forward strand.
TAGACGACCAGTAGACATCCCGGACATTCTCAAAAGGATGATTGGGCGGCAGGGCTGGTGTATGCCGGGAACAGTCAACCAGTGACTCCAGTTCATTGATGGTGGGCAGCCTCCAGTGCATCAACCTTTCAGGCAGGGGCAGCTCAAGGGTTTTCACATAATGCAGGGCCTCTTGCCAGTTCATGGTTTTGGAACTGATGTCTGCATTCTGCAGCCAATAGAGACCGGTGAGTTTGTCCAGCACCATAGACTGTTGCACATCAAAGCGGGGTATGGGCCAGGCTGAACCCTTCCGCAGTTCACCGTCCTGACCACTGCCCGGGCATGGGATCTCGTTACCCGCGGTGTCATAACAAGACTTTTGCCCGGTTGCGGGTAAAACTCCTCTGTCCAGGCCGCATACCGGCCAGACAAGATAATACTGATCCTTGCGGCCAAAGAACATGCGCGCACCTTCCATATGCACATACCAGGCATATGCGGGTTGGATTGCTGCCGTGGTTGAAGTCCAGTACCAGCCCAGAAAAACATTTTCAAACGGGTGATCTGCAGGCAGGGCAGGTTTGCGCGTCTCAAATGCCATGAGGCTTCTGAGTTCCCTGCGGTTGGGCAATCGCCAGTCTGCACGCCCCCCTCTTTCTTCCCGGTTCATCCTAAAAATATAATCAAGCGCTTCCTGCCATGTACGGGGGAATTCTGCGGGATTGGCATTTTTGAGCCATTGCAGACCGGTGAGTGTATCAAGGACATGTTCCCCGCTCACAACAAACCGTTCAACAGGCCACGTAATGCCGGTTTGAAACTCGCCATCCTGGCCCGAGTTCCGGCAGGGGACCACCCGGCCGTCCGTAGCGTAGCATTTTTTCTGTCCTGTCCAGAGGTATGCGGGCATAATTTTTAAGGGGCTAAGGGGGCGAGGTTTCAAGGTTTCAAGGGGCCAAGGGTTCTAAATAAATTAAGGCCTAAAGTGCATTCCGTCAGTCTAAAATTTTTATTTGGCGCCAAAAATGTTTAGCAAGCTAAAATTATGTAAGTCTATCAGCAATCTGCTGCCATCTTTACGGTTTTTCTTTTGAGTTTTTACCCTTGACCCCTCGGACCCTCGAAACCTGTCTTTTTCTGCAATTCCTGATAAAAGGGGCACTTGGCGCATTCTTCTATCTTCCCTGCATAGATGCCGGAAATTCCTTGTTCGCACTGGGTCCCGGCTACTCCGTAGCATATTCTGCCAAAATGTGGGTAGGCGGGGCAGAGCCTGGCTGTATCCTTTTCTATGCCGCAGCCGATAAATTCCCAGCACGGTATTTTCTTGTCCTCTTCTTCGCTTTGGTAGGGAAAGAAAAATTTAAACATGCTGCCCTTGTCCGGTTTGGAAAAAACCCTGATAAAGCCGCGGTGCTCTTCCATGATTTTACGTGAAATAGGCAATCCGAGTCCGGTGCCGATGCCTGTTTTCTTGGTCGAATGAAAGGGTTCAAAGATATACTCCAGTGAATCCTGGGGTATCCCTTTGCCGGTATCGCCTATTTCAATTGTCAGCCAATTGATACTGTTCTCCTCCTCAAAAGCGGTGGTGATTGTAAGAGTACCACCGTCGGGCATGGCCTCAATAGCGTTCAGTATAATATTACCGACTGCCTGTTTCACATGTTTGGCATGCAGATATGTGTGCGGCAGTTTTTCTGCATAGTTTTCAACAAGTTTTATATTTTTTTCCTGGCAGGTATCACAGAAAAAAGGAGCTGCCTCAGCTACGGATTTGTTTAAATCACACCTTTCAAAATGATTTTCGCTTTTCTCCGAATAGGTCAAAACATCCCTTAGTATGGACTCCAGCCTCGTAGCTTCCGATATTATCAAATCACTGTATTTCTTTTCCTTGGTGCCGCCCGGCAGAATCTTATCAAGACGCCGGGCAATACCGCCCAGGGCTGTCAGGGGATTCCTGATCTCATGCGCCACATCTGCGGTGAACCGCCCGAGGGCGGAGAGTTTTTCCTGTTCTACAAGTTTTCCCTGCATGCGGGTAAGACTTTCCAGAGAATGCTCAAGCTCCCGGTTAAGGCGTTCGATCTCACTGGATTTTCGGCGCAGATTTTGCGACAGCAGTCCCAGGGGAATTGCTATGGGGAAAAGAAATACCATGCGGAGTCCCAGGTCAGTCCAATGGATATAACCCAATAACGTATAAATGTTCAGGTAATAGAGGACGCAGGAAATAATGGCTACAGTGAGACCGAAACCAACACCGAAATAAAAGGAGTGCAGGGCGGTGAGCATATAATAACCGAGGAAGAAACTGTTGCTGAAATCCGGCTGCAGGTTGACAAGTGTAAAAACAAAAAGAAGATCCAGCACAAGGGAAATGACATATATTGTGGCCAGCCGGGCAATACTGCCCAGTATAAGAAGATAGATGAGTAAACTGTAGGCGGAAAAAGCGATGAGCGCCTTGATAAGCCTGGTTGATTCAGCCGGGGAGAGAGGCGCCACGCTGAGCCAGACCAAACCGCCCAGAATTGTTACAAGCCGGAGAATGAAAAAACTTATATCTCCTATTGTGTATCGCAGGAGAATATTTTGCCAGATCTTTTTCATGGGCAGCAAATAATTATGAAATTGTAGCAAATACTTTTTAAAGTTAGAGTATAAACAACCCGGCCACATTTATAAATATTTACAGGAAAAAATAATTGCCGGCACCGTAGATAGGGGAAAAAAGTGAAACATCAATTATTAAATATCCTGGCTCATTTTTTCATTTGAGCCTTTATTGGAGAACAATATGACAGAAGCAACCTATAATTACAGCAAACTTGACCAGCCGGAAGTGCTGCAAAAATTATTTCATCCGCGTCGTGAAACAGGCAACGTTTCTTCCCCGCCCCATGTAGTGGAAAACGACATAACCGTTGCTGAGGGGGTCCGGGTGCATGCACGATTTCATCTGGCCGGCAAGGAGGAGCCGAACATTCTTTTTTTCCATGGCAACGGTGAAATTGTCAGTGATTATGATGCCATTGGCCCCCATTATACTAAATGCGGTATGAATTTTCTGGCCGTGGATTACAGGGGGTACGGCAGAAGTTCCGGCACCCCTCAAGTGACCGCAATGATGCAGGACTCACATCGTATATTTGATGCTGTAAAGCATTGGCTCTCAGCAGCAGAACACACGGGGCCGCTGTTAATTATGGGCCGTTCCCTCGGCTCCGCTGCTGCGCTTGAACTGGCTTCCAGCCATGCCGATGATATAGCCGGACTCATAATTGAAAGCGGCTTTGCCACCACCCTGCCCCTGCTCATGACCCTTGGAGTTGATGCGGCCGGATTGGGAATTTCTGAAGAGGACGGTTTTCGCAATGTGCGCAAAATTTCCTCCTTTACCAAGCCGACCCTCATCATCCACGGCCAGTATGACGAAATTATCCCGGTAAACTCTGCCGCCATTCTCCAGGCCCAGTGTCCGGCCCGGGCAAAAGAATTCCAGGTTGTGCCGGGCGCCTCGCATAACACCATCATTGCCAGTGCAGGCGAACTTTATTTCACCGTGATCAAGCGGTTCTGTAACAAGATAAGCGGTATCAAGGAGCGCCGCAGAAGAAAGTTAAACTGAAAACCGTATCATGACAGAAGACCTCTTTGACAAAACCATCTGCTTGCTGCAGGAATCATGCAACGGAGTGGCACTCACCGGTGCCGGTGTAAGCACTGAAAGCGGCATTCCTGACTTCCATGGAAAGAACGGCCTCTGGTCCCGCTTCGACCCGATTGAATACGGCACCCTGGGCGCATTCATTGCTGATCCCGAAAAGGTCTGGCGTATGCTTGCCGGTCTTTTAGACGTAGTCGATGCCAAACCGAACAAAGGCCACAAAGCCCTTGCCACTCTTGAGCAGCAAGGACTGCTGACAGGAATCATCACCCAGAATATTGACAGCCTGCACCAAAAGGGCGGCAGTAAAAATGTGGTTGAATTCCATGGTTCGCTTGGGACATTCTCCTGCCTTTCGTGTGGTGACAGCTATGATCTTGCTTTTGTGCACGACAATTCTCTGCCGCCCCGTTGTTCATCCTGCGGTGCCATACTGAAGCCGGATATTGTTTTTTATGACGAACGTATCCCTGACACCGTTCTGACCCAAACAGAACAGATGCTGGCCTCTGCTGACCTGCTGCTCGTTGCCGGCACATCATGCCGGGTGCAACCGGCAGCACACATACCATTCACGGTGCTTAACAGAGGGGGCAAGATAATTGAGATCAATAAAGAGCCTGCGCTCAAGCATATTGCAGCAGTTATCCTGAAAGGAAATTTTTCAACGGTGATGGAAAAATTGGCCGAACGTTTGGCATAGGACGCCTTGCGGCTGTCCTAAAAAAAGAAGACCTGGGATAAATGGACCTGTTTCTTAAGCGGAAATCCCCTTTTCGCTCAAAATCACAATCCTGTCAATATTTTTGAGAAAGTTCTTTTTGACAGTCTGTGGAAGAGGAGAAAGAAACTGGACGCCCATTCCCTGTTTCTGGTAGCTGCTCTTTTCCCTGTTCCAGACAACGAGTGCGGAAACCTCCACTTCATGGGTGCCTTCAGCAGGAAATATCAGGTTCACATGTGTACCCACCGGGGCTGGAGATTTTGTATTGATGAACATACCATCCATAGAAATGTCCTTGCTGCAGGAAATCATGTAATCACCCGCATGGATGAAATCCACTCTGAAGTCCACTGGAACACGCTGGATTATCCGTCTGTCGCTTGTTGCCATACTGTTTCACCAAATGTAAAATTCTTTTCAACTTGAAAATTCACTTGGTACAATTGCTTTATTTATTCAAAATTGGATAGAGTAATGAAAGTTCTTTTGCCTGAATACTATAAAATAACTATTAAGTTTTTAACAGAATAGCAAGCAGTTTATCAGGAATCCTTCTTATTTTTGCTCATGGCAACTGCTGTCTTCTATTTTCATAATTATCTCAGAAAAATGCTTAAAAAAGAGCATGGTGCCGGGCCATCCTTTTTGTATCATTTCAACCGCAAGGCTTCCATTAAAGATATCATTGAGTCTCTTGGCGTTCCCCATCCAATTGTTGGGAAGCTTACAGTGAACGACACTGAAGTCGGTTTTGATTATATCCTGCGGCATAAGGATATTGTGGAAGCAAGCCCCTTAACCCCGCCCGTAAATCCTTTAGTGTCAACTCCCCTGAGACCGGCCCCCCTGGAAAGGATTTCATTTGTGGCTGATGTTAATGTCGGGAAACTGGCATTTCATCTGAGGACCCTCGGTTTTGATTGTGAATATGGAAGTAATACCAGGGATGCTGAACTGGTTGAAAGAGCCCATTCCCAAAAACGTATTCTCCTGACCCGGGATACATCGCTGTTAAAAAGAAAGCTGGTCATACACGGATATCTGGTCAGGGCGCAGAACCCCACGGAGCAACTCATTGAAGTTATGTGCCTTTATGATCTCAAGAGCAGGATAAAACCGTTGAGCAGATGTATCCCCTGCAACGGCATACTGGTGCCCGTAAACAAAGAAGCCATCCTGAACCGCCTGGAGCCGCTGACCAGAAAACATTACGAATCGTTTCACGTCTGTCAGCAGTGTGACAGGATTTACTGGCCCGGTTCACACCAGGAAAAAATCGTCGCTTTTATCGAGAAAATTCTCAAAGCTTTAAGACAGAAAGGGACTCAAGGAACATGAACATCCTGGTCCCACTCAATATATTGCAGATTCTGCAGCCGGTAGTAAAAGCCTTTATCAGCCATCAACCTGTCATGGCTTCCTTCCTCCAGAATCTGCCCCGAATCCATGACAATTATCCTGTCGGCCCGGCGGATGGTTGAAAGCCGGTGGGCAATAACGATGCTTGTCCTCTGTGATAAGGTTGCATCAATGGCCCGCTCAACCAGTCTTTCTGTTTCTGAATCCACATTGGCTGTGGCCTCATCCAGTACAAGAATCTCAGGGTCCCGCACCATAACCCGGGCCAGAGCCAGCAGTTGCCGCTGTCCTGTAGACAGGTCCAGGTTGCCTTCACCGATCCTGGTTTGCAGCCCTTGCTCAAGGCGGCCTACGAGTTCATGAAGCTGGGCCTGTTTCAGTATTGCAGTAAGGTCCCGTTCTTCCATATCAGAATCAAGGAGGATGTTTTCCATTATGGTGCCCGGAAACAGGTAGATCTCCTGCATAACGAGCCCTAAGGTATTACGCAGCCATTCCGGATCCAGTTCCCGCAAATCATGGCCATCCAGCAGGATGCTGCCCTGATCCGGGTCATACATACGCTCCAGCAGGTTTACGAGCGTCGACTTTCCGGAGCCGGTGGCACCGACAATTGCAACGGTTTCACCTGCTTTAACCTGCATGGAAAGGTTGTGAATAACCGGTTTGCCAGGATCGTATCCAAAGGTTACCTTGCTAAACTCCAGGGAGCCGCTTACTGATTGCGGTACAAGGGGTGCCGCCACAACAGGCAGCATGCTCTTTGTATCAAGGAGCTGAAAAATTCTTTCGGCTGAAGCCATGGCTGATTGCACAATGGAAAATTTCTGTGACAGTTCCCGCAGCGGCTGAAAGAAAAGGCGCATATAGGAGATGAAGGCCACCAGTATGCCGATGGTCATTTCTCCCTTGAGAACCAGGATACCTCCGTACCAGATAATAACGCCTGTTGCCGTTGCCGCAAGGATATCAAGCAGGGGCATGAATACACCGAATATTTTAATCTGCTGCAAGGTGGAATGGAAATAAGACCGGTTCAAGGTAACAAAATTACTCTCAGCATCCTTTTCTCTCTGGAACAGCTGGATAAGACTTATCCCGGAAACAGCCTCCTGCAGATAAGCATTAATTTTCGCCAGGTTCGTCCTGATCTCCCGAAATGCATTACGGGCCAATTTGCTGAACAAGATGGTGGATACAAGGACCATTGGCAGCAGCAGACCCATGAGCAAGGCAAGACGCCAATTGAGCCAGAAAAGCAGGACCAGGATGCCTATTATTCGTATGGCATCATTAAAAAGGGTGACAATGACCGAGGTGAACATCTCGTGCATATTCTGCACATCGTTGGTCAGCCGTGTTACAAGCTTGCCGCTGGGATTTTCATGAAAAAATGCAAGGTCAAGTCCCAGCATATGTTTATATATCTGCTGCCGCAGCCTGTGCATTATATTCTGCCCTGTCCACTCCAGGACCGTGACCTGGAAATAGTTGGCAGCAAAACCCGCAAGGACTGCAACACCAAAAATCAGGGCCAATGTTGCCAGGCCTGAAAAGCGCTCCGGGACAGAGATTTCCGTATTGATGATATAG
>CAMYKS010000030.1 GCA_947259115.1 uncultured Desulfobulbaceae bacterium
TCTGTGCCTTTTGCACTAGCCTCTTCAAGATTAAGGCTGAGCCCACTGTCTCTGACCTGGCCCTGAGGACCAGGTTTTCTGTACTGAAATAAAATTATCCCTTAATCACCCCAAGCGGCCTAAGCCTTGCTACTTTACGTGCCAGTCCCGCCTCATGGACAACACGTACCACATCCTCCACATCCTTGTAAGCCTGAGGAATTTCTTCAACCAGGGTGGCCCGGCCCGCCCCCTTAACAATCACACCCATTTCAGCAAGCTCTGCAGTAACATTATGTCCCTTTGCTGCTTTTTTCGCTGCATGCCGGCTCATCAGCCTGCCGGCGCCGTGACAGGTGGAACCAAAGGTTTCCTGCAGCGCTCTGTCCGTGCCGACAAGCACATAGGAATAGCGCCCCATATCACCCGGAATGAGCACCGGCTGTCCGGTTTCCCGGTAAGCCTCGGGCACCTTGGGATGATGGGCCGGGAAGGCCCGGGTGGCTCCTTTGCGATGTACAACAACCTGACGCTGGCTGCCATGGACCTCATGGGTTTCAAACTTTGCAATATTGTGACAGACATCGTAGACCAGTTGCAGGCCCATTTTATGCGCACCAAGGCCGAAAACCTGCTCAAAGGTGCGCCTGACCTCATCGGTTATAAGCTGCCTGTTGGCAAAGGCGAAATTTGCCGCAGCAGCCATGGCTGCCAGATATTGTTTCCCTTCGGGTGAATGGACTGGAACACAGCATAATTCCCGGTCCGGCAGGTCAAAATTGTATTTTCGTGAAGCATTCTGCAGGAGACGGATATAATCGCCGCATACCTGGTGTCCAAGCCCCCGTGACCCCGTATGGATGATGACGGTGACCTGGCCCTTGAAAAGACCTATGCCCCTTGCCAGTTCCTCCTCAAAAATAGTATCAACAAAGCCGATTTCAACAAAGTGATTACCGGAGCCCAGGGTGCCAAGCTGTCCCTGGCCACGGTCAAGGGCACGCGCAGAGACCATTTCAGGATCAGCCCAGCCAAGACATCCGGATTCTTCAATGTGCAGCAGGTCATCCTGCCAGCCATAGCCATTTTTTACGGCCCATTGCGCTCCTTTTTCCAGAACGTTCTTCAGCTCTTTTTTGCCAAGCTTCAGATTGGTCCGCTTCGACCCTACACCGGAAGGTATATTGGCAAAGAGGTTTTCCACAAGGTTTACAATATCGTTTTCTATCTCATCCCTTACAAGAGAGGTGCGCAAGAGACGCACGCCGCAATTAATATCATATCCCACACCACCCGGAGAAACCACACCCTGATCAGGATCAAAGGCAGCAACTCCTCCGATGGGAAAACCATATCCCTGATGCATATCCGGCATTGCAAGGCTGCGACCGACAATACCCGGAAGGCAGGCGACATTTGCTACCTGGCTTATACTTTTATCATGTTTTATGTGCTCAAGGAGGTTTCTGTCTAAAAAAAGCATGCCATCGGTGTGCATTTTGCCCTGCTTAGGCAAAAGCCAGCGGTACTTATCGACCTGCCTGAGATTATGGATGGTCAGCTCCTGCATGATGCCTCCTGCTGCAAAACTAGATATCTAAAAATATCCGGGCAGTCCATGTGTCATTTTTTTTACCGATAAAAAGCTGATGATAGGTAACGGCTTTTACGCCCAGCAATTCCTGGTCGCCGGCTGCATTAAATTTCTGCAGCCAGGCCTTTACCCGAACCTTGTTTTTAAGGACTGTTTCAACCTGTACACCTACGCAGACCAAACCTTTTGCATCATAAAGATAGAGAAATTCCTCCAGGAAATTAACCAGAAGCTCCTCCAGGTCATGGCCCGCAACTTCGATGACCGCAGGCTCGTTTTCCTGATGAGCATCTATCTGCCACATGATGTCAAAAAAAGCCCTGGCCGCCGACTCAAATACCTGCTCTTTCGTGCTGCCCCGGACTTCAAAACCTGTATCAGCAGTATGCTCAATAATTCGGTATAGCCCGGGTGTCATGTATTTGTATACCAATCCGGGCGCACAGGCCCGAATGTACTCTCACAAAACAGGCTTACCGAAACATATAATATAATCAGATCAGGCACTTCCGACCACATCTCCATAGGTGGTGATGTCAATGCCGAACTTCTGAGCCGCAATTTTCCATTTCATGGGATCAGGTGTATTGAAAATTACATCGTCTTCAGCAGGGAGCATCAACCAACCGTTATCGGCTAATTCATTTTCAAGCTGTCCCGGCCCCCAACCGGCATATCCAAGGAGAAAGAGATATTTTCCGGGCCCGGTATTGAGGGCAATATCCTGCAATATTTTAGGGTCACTGGACAGGCATACAGTTGCACTGACCTGCAACTGGCTTTGGGCCTGATAATCTGCTGTATACAAAATAAATCCTGATTCCATTTCAACCGGCCCCCCCAGGTAAACCGGAGGCAATTCAATATCAGGCACGAGGATATCAGCGCTCTTTAGAATTTCATCAAGTCGAATATCGGGGAGAGGATTGTTGACCACCAGGCCTATGGCACCCTCTTCCGTATGTCCACACATGTATATAAGTTTTTCCCGAAAACGCGGGTCGGGCATCTTTGCGGTTGATATCAGAAAACTTCCCTGTAGACTTTCCATGTCAATATTCTCTCTATGTATCTCCTAATCGGGCAGGATCTGGTTTTTTAAAGAAATTTACAGAAATTGCAAGCACTTTGGGTTCTTTAATTCTGCACGTCACAGTCAGCAATCTACCTGCAGGCTACCATGACAAATACAAATTGCAAAGCAGGAGGAATTATTTAAGTAATTTCTCGCAAATAATAAGATTGTTGTCTGGCGTAAAATTGAATATATATATAAACTCCTTTAGAAATTTAAATAAATCCGCAGATTACATATGTTCTTTTACTATAATCTGTCTTAAAAAGAGAAATGTCAAATTATATCAGTACACAGATTGACCGGGTCATTGCTTCTGACCACCATGACCCTTTTCAGGTTTTGGGTCTTCATTTTATTGAACAGAAACCGAAGGCGGCACTGGTTCGGACCCTGCAGCCGGCCGCTGAGTCTGTCCAGATTGTCATAGGCGACACTAAACAGTATATGTATAAGATGCGGCAGGAAGGGTTGTTTGAAATAGTGCTGCCTGAGTATTCCGAGCCGTTTGCATACCATTTAGAAGTTCAATATTACGACAAAACTATCCAAACCACTGCAGATCCTTATTGTTTCCTGCCGCAGTTAGGCGATATGGACCGCTATCTTTTCAACAGCGGAACCCATTACAGACTTTATGATAAACTCGGCGCCCACCCAACAACCATTGATGGAATTGAAGGCACCATATTCAGGGTTTGGGCCCCCGGCGCCCGCAGAGTAAGTGTCATCGGCAATTTCAACTCCTGGGACGGCAGGGTGCACCAGATGCGCAGCCTTGAAAATTCTGGAATCTGGGAACTTTTTATCCCGGGAATAGCAGATAAAGAACTCTACAAATTTGAGATCAGGACCCAATATGGTGATTTGCTGGTTAAGTCTGATCCACTCCAGTTTTTCGGCGAAATTCGGCCCAAAACGGCCTCTGCTGTGTGCTCTTTGGATCACTATGCCTGGAGTGACAGTGAATGGCTTGAAAAAAGGAGAAGCAATGCACCCTATGATCAACCCATATCAATATACGAGATCCACCTCGGTTCCTGGCGCCGAGATCCGGATGATCCCGAACGGTTCCTGACCTACAGGGAAATAGCAGATTCACTTGTTCCCTATGTTAAGGAGTTGGGATTTACCCATATTGAATTGATGCCGATTATGGAGCATCCTCTGGACGAATCGTGGGGCTACCAGGTAACTGCCTATTACAGTGTTACCAGCAGATATGGCACCCCGGACGAACTCATGTACCTTATTGACCTCTGCCATCAAAATGATATAGGCGTTTTACTCGACTGGGTACCGGCGCATTTTCCGACAGACGCCCATAGTCTTGCACGTTTTGACGGTACAGCCCTATATGAACACGAGGATCCCCGTCAGGGGTCCCATCCTGAGTGGGGCACCCTGGTTTTTAATTACGGCAGGAAAGAGGTCAGCAATTTTCTCATTGCCAACGCCCTGTTCTGGTTTGACAAGTATCATATCGACGGCCTGCGGGTCGATGCCGTTGCATCCATGCTCTATCTCGATTATTCACGTAAAGAAGGCGAGTGGGTCCCCAACTGTTATGGCGGCAGGGAGAATATTGACGCCGTTGAATTTCTGCGCCACCTTAACAGCATCATCTATGATCATTATCCCAACGTTATGATAATAGCTGAGGAATCCACCAGTTTTTTCGGGGTGTCAAAACCGGCAGACGTTGGCGGCCTCGGGTTCGGCTTTAAGTGGAACATGGGCTGGATGAACGACACCTTAAGCTATATAAGCAAAGATCCCCTGTACAGGAAATACCACCACAACGCCCTCACCTTTTCTCTGTACTATGCATTTTCAGAAAACTTTATTCTTCCCATTTCCCATGATGAAGTTGTGCACGGCAAGGGTTCCCTGTTGGCTAAAATGCCGGGTGACCTTTGGCAGCAGTTTGCCAACCTGCGCCTCTTTCTCCTTATGCAATGGTGTCATCCCGGCAAAAAGCTTCTCTTCATGGGCAGTGAATTCGGCCAGTGGTCTGAATGGTATTGCAAAACAAGTCTTGAATGGCATTTGCCGGAACACAATGCACTGCATAAACAGCTGCAGGACTATGTCCAGGCATTGAACCATACCTACCTGGACAACCCGTCCCTGTGGCAGGTTGATTTTTCCTATGACGGTTTTAAATGGCTTGATTTTAATGATGTTGACAATTCCGTCATCAGTTTTGCCCGTTTTGGTTTTGACCATGGCGAGCACCTTGTCTGTGTCTTCAATTTTACGCCCCAGGTAATATCCAATTATAAGATGGGAGTCCCGGCAGGGGGGTCTTATGAGGAAATTTTCAATTCTGATTCTCAAACATTTGGCGGCAGCAATGTCTCGAACAGCGAACAGTTGGATACTATCCATGAACCTTTTGGGTTTGCCCCCTATCATGTAAAGGTAACCCTGCCGCCCCTTGGCGGCATAGTGTTAAAACCGCTGCCGAGATGAGCCCCGCAGAATCAATTGAATCTTCTCCCGCAGATCGGGAGACCTCATGAAGCCCCCTAAAAGAGGGCGAACTACTTCCTGGTTTGAATATTGAATATCGAACAAGAAATTTTGAATGATGAAATTACACAACAGGAAAGACTATATAACTTTCATGAGTTATCTTCTCTAAGGTCAAGTAACTTTCGGAGAAAAGAAGGAAGTCCAGTTGCTGAACTTTTTAACTCCTTCGACATTCTGCGGTTCCTTGTTCGATATTCTGCGATTCGTTTTTTAAATTATCCCGTTCAATTTCTCGCCGGATCGGTTGAACCTATCCGGGTCCACCACCAAGGTGGTGGGTTCATGAATAATTATTAAAGTACACCATGGGAGGGTGAACATGTCCTCAGTAGACGAAATACTGCCAGCCGGCGACAAGATGAAAAAAACGTTATGCTGGATCAGTGAAATGCTTAAATCCCATCCCGAAAAAAACAGGGGGCAGATAATAAGTGATGCTGAAATTCGCTTTGATCTCTCCCCGAAAGAGTGTGATTTCATTGACCGCAAACTGCGGGATGACATTTCCGAATGTGATTAATTACAGGGGGTCTGTATGAAAGCTGGACCCTTCTTTGCGTAACCGAACAAATCTCTCGCCCTTCTTCTCCTCTTTCCCCACAAAATCTTTTCTGGTTTTTTCCTTTGTTATCTGGTATATAGAAATATATAACTTTTCATCTTCGGCACAGTTTTATGTGCTGCCAACTTAAAGTGGAGGGCTTTATATGCTTTCCCGGGCTCCTGTTCCTTTTTTACGGGTCCTCTCCACTTGTATTGCAAGAGGTTCTTTATGGAAAAAGATCTGTTGCAAGCCGTAATCAAGGTCGAATCCGAAATCCACCAATCCATCGAATCCGAGAGAAAAAAAGCCGCGGAATGGCTGGAGTCTGTCCGTATTTCACTGAGTCAGGAACTTGAAGCAAAAAAACAGCAATTGGAAGAGGAATACGCTCAAGCACTTGAGACAACATCCACTGAGTGCGAAATTAAAGCAAGAAAAGAAATTGCAGTTGTACATAGGCTGGCAGAACACCTGGAGAATATTCCCGATGATATCCTGCAGGATGTTGTGAGGGAATTTCTGCCGGAAATTTTGCCGGAAGAGCACAGGTGAAAAAACAGTGATTGTCAGGATGTCAAAGGTTGAAATTGTCGGCCCCCGCCAGCTGCTGGGGGAAACACTTTCACTGGTTCGCAAAAAGGGGAATCTGCATATTGAACCCTCTGCCGTTGGCTTTGTGGATGATATACATAAGCGTGAGATCCACTCTCTCCTGCCTGACGAAAAGGCTCTCTTTGAAAAGATTTTTCTGCAGGAACTTGAAAACAAATTAAACAACCTCTTTCAATGTTTACCGGGCGAAACATTCAGGGAGAGCTTTCTTTCTCCCCGGCCAATCATTGATACTGTCAGCAGGACTCTGGATGACCATCTTGCAATGTGCCAGGCACTCTGTGAAAAACGGGAGGCAATTCAGCACGACCTTCTGGAATTCAGCGGCTATAAAGTTTTTCTGGCTACCGTCTCAACCTTGCTGGATAAAATTCAGTTAACCCCGGATCTGGATTATATCGGCATCACCCTAAAGGACGAGAAGTCAGTGGATATCCTGAAAGGCAGCCTGAATTGCCTTGCCGATGCATCCTGTGAACTTCTCACGATTGCCTCGGAAGATGGGGCACTGGTTGGACTTATTGCTGCAACGAAAGATTCATCAGGAGATATCCGGTCTCTTTTGAGCCAAAAGAAAATGCCCGAGTTCACTTTCCCGGAATCGATACAAAACATGACCTTTGTCAGAAAAGTGGAATATCTTCAGGGGCAGATACAGGAAAGTGAAGCGAACCTGCAGGCAGTTGATACGAACCTTGCCCAATTCGCCCAACGTTGGGGTCCAATGTATAAAGCTGCCCTTGCTTGGGTACGCGAACAGCTTTCCATCATCCAGGCCTCAGCTTTTTCCTTTGAAACAGCAATGTGTTTCTTTATTTACGGCTGGATGCCGGCTGAAAAGGTCGCTTCCCTGAGTGGAGCCCTGCAGAAGAATTTTGCCGGACGTGTGGTGCTTGAGGAAATTGATATCCGCACCGAGGACCTAGAACGGGTCCCAGTGGTCCTGCAGAACCCGCAATACTTTAAACCATTCGAAAATTTTACCCGTCTGCTGCCCCTCCCCTCTTATACCTCCTATGACCCTACCCTGTTCATCGGCCTTTTTTTTCCGCTGTTTTTCGGGTTAATTCTCGGCGATACAGGCTACGGGCTCATACTTCTTTTTCTTTCCAGCCTGGCAACACGCCTGGTCAGGAAAAATCCCTTATTCCAGGATGGAGCCAGAATTTTGAGATTCTGCTCTCTGTACGCCATTGTCTTCGGCTTTCTGTACGGAGAATTCTTTGGAGATTTCGGTCACACGGTGCTGGGAATGAAGCCGGTGTTCATTGACCGTCAGAAAAACATTATCCCCATGCTTTATTTTGCCATGGCAATCGGCCTGGCCCATGTCACTTTGGGTCTTGCCCTGGGGTTTGTCAGTGCCTTGCGGCGTCATACAAAAAAAGAGGCCCTGGTAAAACTTTTACATATAATTTTTATATTCCTCATTGTAGCCCTGATCATAACCTTTATCGGCTTTTTCCCTGAATTACTGACACGACCCTTAATTATCAGTATCCTCATTCTCTGTCCTCTGCTCCTCTTCTCCGGCGGACTCCTTGCTCCCCTGGAACTCCTTAAAAATATCGGCAATATTATCTCCTATGCCAGGATTATGGCGATCGGTCTCACCTCGGTTCTGCTGGCCAATATTGCCAACCAGCTTTCCGGCTTAACCGGCGATATTATTCTAGGCTTAATCGTCGGGGGAATCATTCACCTTATCGGCATTACAATTGGAGTCTTTTCTTCATCTATTCATTCTCTGCGTCTCCATTATGTTGAATTTTTTGACAAATTTATTGAGCTAGGAGGCAGAAAATACAGGCCTTTTTCCTCCAATCAGAAAAATGAAGCTGAAAAGGATATTCCACAGCAAGACAGTGAGCCCCATGACAAACTGCATGGGAGCCCAAATAAGTGAGTCATCATGACACGCAAATGAATGCATAGGAGGTACAATATGGACAAAATACTGATAGCTTTTGCAGCAGCTCTGGCAATTGGCTTGCCGGCCCTTGCCACCGCCTGGGCCCAATCTAAAATCGGGGCCGCCGGGGCAGGAAGCCTGGCAGAAAAACCGGAGCTTTCCGGAACGATCATCATACTGGTGGCGATTCCGGAAACCATGGTAATTCTTGGTTTTGTTGTTGCTGTAATCATTCTGCTCGGAGGATAGGATTTGGGCCTCCAGGAACTTTTAGACAGCCTGAAAAAAAATGAGCAGAAGCAGATAGATGATATTTGGCAGGCAACAAAAAACGAGGCAGGCACATTGCGCCAGCAGGTTGATGAAGCAATTACCGATATCACCAAAAACCATGCTGTGCAGCTTGATTCCGCCTGCCGAAAATCCAGGCGCTCAATTTTTGCAGAAACCGAAATCAAGGCCCGGGAGCAAAAACTTTTTACCTACCAAAAATTGGATCAGGCATTACTGAATACTGCTGTCAAGCTGCTGCCCGGGTTGAGAAACCAGAGATACGAAACGGTATTTGCATGCCTGGCGGCTGAATTGCCGGCCAGGCAATGGGAAAAAGTCGTTGTTAATCCCGCTGACATGGGATTGGCAGCAAGGTTTTTTGCTGCAGACATTGTGCAGCCGGACCCAACCATCAGCGGCGGCATAACTGCCACTGCAGCAGAAGGAAAAATTACTGTTGCCAATACATTTGAAAAAAGACTGGAGAGAAAATGGCTCCATATTCTCCCTAAAATAATTGCAGTACTTGAAAAACGTTATGAGAAAACAGGGTCTTCTGAAATCACTGCATGAATGTGAGTATCCTGCAGAATATCTCGTGGCGCGCCTGCTGGGTAAAAAGGGGGCTCTCTTTAGCAACTGGGAGTTTCTCATGACCGGCAGCGACGCGCTGGAGAGTTTGCACGACACTCCATTTTACCCCTACCTGAAGAAATATGCAGCCCCTGGCATCTGGCGCTTTTTGCGGCATGAATACTATTGGGTTTACAGTAAAATGAACCCATTTCTTCGTAAAATTTTCAGCCCCTATTTCATCTTTCATGAAATAAACATCCTCATTATCTGTCTCCGCTATTTGTCCCGCAATAAAGATATCGAACGTATCAGGCAAGAGCTGCATAACAGCCTCCTGCATGACGACATACAGGCAATTCTCACCGGAAACTTGGAATTTACTGCGATATTGTCACAGCTTGAATTACGCCTCAACACCTATTCTGATCTTTTTAAAGGGTTAGCTGAGCTTTATGAAAAAAAAGGTATCACTGGTCTTGAAATCTTTATAAGGGATTGTTTCTTCCACTCGATTCTAGCGCAAAAACAACCAGACCAGATGCAGACATTTTTCCGTCACATGGTTGATTTGCACAATTCCATGTCCCTGGCCAAAAACCTGCGCTGGCAAAGCGAAGTAGAACCGACAATTACCCCTGGGGGAACGATCCCGGCGGAGCGCTTCAAAAGAGCATACTTTCGTAAAGATCTGTCCCCGGTTATAAAATTTCTGCGTTTGCAGGTGCCCGCTGAGGTCGCATCTGATATGCAGAAACTGGAAATCACCCTGCTGAGCCTCATAACACAAAAGTTAAAAAGCAGGTCTTTGCAGCGAACAGTGGTCGGTGATATCCTTTTTTATCTATGGGAACAGTATCGCTATACCAGAAATATCAGTATGGTTCTCAACACCACTCTTTTGGATGATGAGCCTGTACGGGAAAATTTAGTCGCATGAATAAACGGATTATTTTCTTTACAGCAAAAGATGCCATGTATGGTTTCAGGCTGGCCGGTTTTGAACAGCATGTCTGCACAAGTGAAGAACTGGAGCCTCTTTTGGAACAGTTTATCCCAAAAACCGAATATGGCCTCTTTGTCATTGATGAACGGCTTGTAAGCGAAAGTATTGATAACAGGTTGCGTGAGATGGAAAGAGGCCTGAACCTGGTTTTCGTCATCATGCCGCCGCCCTTGAAAACAGAAGCCAAAAGAGAGGATTATGCTGTGCGCCTTTTACGCAAAGCCATTGGCTATCACATACAACTGAACATATGAAACCAGGAATTTCCGGAAAAATCACTTCAATTTCAGGTGCAACCGTCCGCACAGACCTTTCAGGTCTGACCCTTTTTGAAAGGGTGTCAGTGGGCCTCCACAACCTGACCGGGGAAGTCGTAAGGCTCGAAAAGGAAGGGACTGTTCTGCAGGTATATGAGGACCCGAGTGGACTGGGCCTTGATGAACCTGTACAGGGGCATGGTGCCTCACTTACCACAACACTTGGGCCCGGCCTGCTGTCCGTCATGTTTGACGGCCTGCAGAGACCACTTGATATTCTTGCCGCTAAAACAGGATCCTTTATTCATCCTATCCACCTGGAATCCTCTCTTGACCTCAAGAAACAGTGGTCCTTTACCCCGCTGGTCAACAAAGGTGACACTGTCTCAGGCGGTGTCAAAATCGGTTACATTGATGAGGGTGCTTTCCAGCATCCAATTATAATTCCACCTGATAAAAAAGGCAGGGTGGAAAGTATGGCCCAGGGCGCAATTACCCTTGAGGAGCCTTTATGCAGCCTGGAAGATGGCAGCAGGATTTTCGGCTATCACAGCTGGCCCATGCGGGTGCCGCGGCCTTACAGAAAAAAAATCAACCCCCAGGGGCCGGTCATTACAGGACAGCGCATAATAGACTTCCTTTTTCCCCTGGCACGGGGAGGAACTTCTATAATACCCGGGGGGTTCGGTACCGGCAAGACAATTCTGGAACAGACCATCGCCAAACATGCAGATGTTGATATCGTCATTTATGCAGGCTGCGGTGAACGTGGCAACGAGATGTCGGAACTGATCGAAGAATTTCTTGAACTTGTTGATCCACGCAGCAAATCCCCCTTAATGGACAGAACTGTTCTTGTGGTCAATACCTCAAACATGCCTGTTGCTGCCCGGGAAGCATCCATTTATACAGCTGTCACCCTGGGAGAGTATTATCGCGACCTCGGCTTCCACGTCCTGCTTCTGGCTGATTCCATTTCCCGCTGGGCTGAAGCACTTCGTGAAATATCCTCCTCATTGGAAGAGATGCCCGGCGAAGAAGGATATCCTACCTACCTGGCTTCCCGTCTCTCCTCGTTTGTTGAACGGGCAGGAGTGGTGGAAACCCTTTCCGGAGACATCGGCTCCCTCAGCATGATTCTTTCCGTTTCCCCACCGGGTGGGGATTTTACCGAACCTGTGACCCAGGCTCTCCTGAGAACCTCCGGGGCCTTCCTGATGCTCGACACTGGACTGGCAAACAGCAGGCATTTTCCTGCAATCAACTGGATGCAGAGTTACTCGTTGTACCAGAATACCCTTGCAGATTACTTTGCAAAGAATGTTTCCAGGGACTGGGAAGTCCTGCGCATCCTTTGCCGTGAAATTATGCACAAGGAGGAAGCCCTCAAGGAAATTATGGAAATTGTCGGCATTGATGGCTTGCAGGAAGAAGACCGCCTGGTGATGACTGTGGCTGAAAAAATCCGTTCCGGTTTTCTGGCCCAGAATGCCTATACCGCAGATGCATTCTGTAGCCCTCAAAAAACAATGGATATCATCCGCAGCTTTACTGACCAATTCCTCAAGGGTCAGGATCGCACTAAAGGGAAGCCCGAAAATGAGACTCTCTGAACATAAATATAAAACCACCTCAAAAATAGCCGGCCAGCTTCTGTATGTGGAAAATGTCCATGCGGCACGCATTGGAGAAGTGGTCAAGGTCATCGGACCGCATGATATTGTCCTTGAGGGGGAAATTCTTGAGATTGTCAAAGGCAATATCCTTATCCAGCTCTTTGGTGAAACAAGAGGGCTTAACGCGGAAAACATGGAAATTGTCTTTAGTGATACGATTCGCCAGGTTCCCCTTTCCAGGGATATCCTCGGCAGAAGATTCAATGGCTCCTTTGAACCCCTTGACGGTTTGCCCATGTTTTATGCATCAAAATGGCGCCCTGCCAGGGGCTACCCCATCAATCCGGTTGCCAGGCTTCGGCCTCAAGAGTTTATTGAAACAGGGATCTCCGCCATTGACGGCCTCAACACCCTGGTAAAGGGCCAGAAACTTCCAATTTTTTCCTGTGCCGGCATGCCGGCCAAAGAACTGGTGGCACAGATACTACAAAACGCCAGGCTGCGGGAAAGCTCTAAAGGATTTGCCGTCATTTTTGTCGCCCTGGGGCTCACCTTCCATGAATATTCTTTTTACCTTGAAGCCCTGCAAAATATCGAGTCTGAATTTGCTGCTATCATCAACATGGCCGATGATCCTGTAATGGAACGCTTGATGGCTCCCCGTTTTGCTCTGACAGTGGCTGAATATCTGGCATTTGACCATGACATGGATATTCTTGTTCTGATTACGGACATGACTAACTATTGCGATGCCCTGCGCGAGATATCCAATGCCAGAAAGGAACTCCCTGGACGCCGCGGTTATCCGGGCTATATGTATTCAGACCTGGCTTCTCTCTATGAACGGGCCGGCCGCATCAAGGATTCACAGGGATCAATAACCATGATCCCTGTAATTACCATGCCGGAAGATGACATCACGCACCCCATTCCCGACCTGACCGGATATATCACCGAAGGACAGATAGTATTAAGCCGTGAATTACACCAGCAGGGAATATTCCCGCCCATTGACGTGCTGCCGAGTCTATCCCGGCTGATGCAGAAAGGTATAGGTGCGGGAAGGACCCGGGATGACCATAGAGACCTGGCAAACCAGCTGTATAAGAATTATGCCAAGGGCAGGGAATTGAAAAAGCTTGAGGCTATTGTCGGTAGAGAGGGCATGTCTGAAGGGGACCGCTTGCTCCTTGATTTTGCTACTCAATTTGAAAACGAATTTGTCCACCAGGAAGGGCTGGCCCGCTCCATATATCAAACCCTGGATAAAGGCCTGGAGATTCTTGAAAAATTCAACCTTGCCCCTGATGCTTTGCTGAAACAAAAGGCGGAGGCATAGGCATATGATCCATCCAACAAGAACAAACCTTCTTCTCCTCAAGGAAAAATCTTCTTCTGTCACCAACTCCATAGGGATTCTCAAGTCCAGGCGCCAGGCGCTTATCATTGAGTTTCTTAAAACCTCGACCCCTTATCTCGAGTCACGTAAAGCCATCCGGCAACTCTATGGCGAAGGTATTGTCGAGTTGTTTTTCAGTTTAGGCCATGCAGGTGAAGCTGTAATTGATTCCATCAGTGAAGTGACAGCCAGGGAATT
This sequence comes from uncultured Desulfobulbaceae bacterium, assembly GCA_947259115.1. GTDB lineage: Bacteria > Desulfobacterota > Desulfobulbia > Desulfobulbales > BM004 > BM004. The sequence goes on from CAMYKS010000030.1 coordinate 13,577, forward strand.
TGGAATAGAAGTTGCAACCAGGAAACTCTGGGGCCTGGAATATAAGGAGATTTCTCCCCGGGACTCTGCTGTGCGGCATATACATGCCAGAAATTATGACTTCCGCGCCACTACCGCTAACATGGAAGAAGCAACATGGCGGTTTGAAAAAATTGTGGATGCCATCCTGGATATTGCAGAATATGACAACAAACTGCAACGTTTAAGCAGGGAGATAATCCAGACAACCAGGAGAGTCAGGGTTCTTGAGGAACGCATTCTGCTCAAACTGAAAAGCCAGATCAAATCAATAACACAGTATCTGGGGGAACGTGAGAGGGAAACCTATTACAGGCTGAAACAGTTCAAGGAGATCAAACACTCTGCAAATTAAGCCAAGCAAGTATTTTCAGGCTGCCGCGGGAGTGGATGAACTCAATTTGTGTTGTCAGTTTTATGCGGCATGGGTATTTTCAGGAGATTGATACCCTCTTCCTTTAGTTTTTTTTCTTCAGACTCGGAGGCCACACCCCGGATATTGCGGGGCTCGGCCACACCATAGTGCATTTTAAGGGATTCCTTTGCCAGATCGGCTCCAACATTCTCAAAGTTTTCTGCAACAAATTTCTGTAATGTTTCAAGGGCATTCGCAGCATCTTCCCGGGATACTGAATCCGAATAGCCCTTACTTAAAAGAGTATCCACTTCACTGCCGGATGATTGGAAACATATGGGAGAGAGAATTTTTCGTATCTCCCTGCTGCCGCAGCTGGGACACGCTATATAAGAAGCTGACAGCTGGTTTTCAAAGTCTCTCCGATCATGGAACCAACCTTCAAATGCGGCGCCGCAGACACATGCCAAGTCAAAAACGATCATGCTGTACTCATTTGTCTTTTTGAACCATTTTGCTTTATCATATGGTTATTACATAAAATGCAATTTCAGGTCTTGTCAATACTGAAAAACACTTCCAGCACATGCGATACAGGGGTATTAATTTATGATTACGGTTTTTTTTGTATTAATCTCGTTATAATACTGATATGTTTATGTATGTATATATGCATGCCATATATAAAAAAAGATACCCAATATTTAGGCATTATTATTGCTTACAAAACAGTAACACTGATTAATTAATGCTGTAACTTCAAACCGTTCAATATCATCTACTTTCAGAGGGTTGAAGCATCAAGGAGCAGAATATCATGAATGATCTCAGTCTTATCACCTGTATAGTGCAAAGAGGAAGAGCGGAAAAAGTAGTTGCTGCCGCACTAAAAGCGGGCGCACCCGGGGCAACCTATTATTACGGGCGCGGGACGGGTGTGCGACAGAAACTCGGTGTCCTGTCAAAGCTAATTGTTCCTGAAAAGGAAATAATTTTGATTGTTACCAAGGATAGTATAACCGATGAGGTATTTGAAGCAATCATCAAGGCAGGCAAGTTGGATAAAAAAGGCCAGGGATTTGCCTATATTCATAAAATCGACCGGGCCATTGGTTTTCTGGATGATTATTCCTGATAGTTATTTTAATAAGACTCAGCAGTTATGAGTCCAATCGTTACTTCAAAAATATAAATGCCATGGGCGGCTTAATAAAAGATTTCGCTTTAACCGCGTTGATCATTATCCTCAACCATTGGATATATGGTGTTGAAGATACCATTTCCTATGAATTCATAGTAAATTTTATCGCCCGAAACCAGGCACTCTTTCTCGCCTTTGGAATCCTTGGGTCCATTACCCTGCTGCTTTCTTCCTCCATGTTTGAAAATTTAGGACTCTATAAAATCACCTATGCACTCAGCAAGATATTGGTCAGAGTGAGCCAGTTTTTGATCATTTTTATATCCATTCTCAATATTGTTTTCTATGCAGCCATGGGCAACAATCTCATGCGGGATAACGGCTATCTGCTGCTGTTTTCATGTGCTTTGATTTTGAGCGCCTCCTGCTGGGCCCTGCGCATAATTGATTTCAACTACCACACAAAAAATGCCGTTTTGCCAGTCAGTGTAGTTGCTTTCATGTCAATTGTACTTGTCGAGTTAGTCTGGCCTTTTTATAAGTTCTAGATCCAATACTACTCGAGCATCCATCAAAATAATAGCCCTGCCCAGAAGTGCATTATGAGCAAGGTTTTACCTGTATCTCCACCCGTGAACAATAGGGGACAGGACTACAGACTAAAATGAATCGTTATAGACAAATTCTTGTATTTCCCGCCGTTTCGGCGGGGATGGTTCATGATCCGGGTACCCTAAAGGAATGAGTACCAGAACCTCATGCTCTGCGGGCAATTTTATTATCTCTCCTACCTTGTCATGGTCAAAGAGGCCGACAATGACCGTTCCCAGTCCTGATTCATGGGCTGCCAGACAAAGATTCTGGGTTGCCAGGCCCAGGTCATACATGAACCAGTCGCCAAATTTGGTTGGAAACTCGTCGTTGTAATAGCCGGATTTTTTTAATTGGCCGCAAACAACCAGAAGAACAGGAGCATTGGCAATTGCCAGCGATGAGGGATTGCGGGACGAGACGTTTTCCTGGATTCTTTTCTTGATTGCCCTGTCTTTTACCACAACAAAATTCCAGCACTGGGTGTTGGCCCAGGATGGCGCCCAGCGTGCGGCCTCAAACAGCTTATTCAATAAATCCTCCGGGATATCCTTCTCCTGGTAACGCCGAATGCTTCTCCTTGACCGGATGATATCCATTAACTCAGACATTTTTGCCTCCCTTTATAAAAAATTAATATCCTACCGCGGCAGGTAAGTACCCTTAACTACAGGGTATAAACACCCTTAACCACAGGGTATAAATGCCGACTCCGGGTAAGTGACGACTCCGGGTAGGTACCCTATGCCAGTTTTTTGGCGATTGTTGCAACATGCTTGCCCTGAAAACGGGCTCCATCCAACTCATTGGTACTGGGCATTCTCTCTCCCTGCCCTCCTGCAATTGTCGAGGCACCGTATGGTGAACCACCGGTGATTTCATCGATACGCATCTGTCCCTGGAAGGCATAGGGCAGCCCCACCACTACCATTCCCTGATGAAGCAGCGATATATGAAAACTGAGAATGGTTGACTCCTGGCCGCCATGTTGGGTGGCAGTACTTACAAAGACACTGCCGACTTTGCCTACCAGGGCGCCTGCCAACCACAACTTGCCGGTAGAATCCAGGAACTGGCGCATCTGGCCGCACATATTCCCGAAACGTGTCGGCGTTCCAAAGATGATGGCATCCGCTTCAGCCAGTTCCTCCACAGTGCAGACCGGCACCTGTGACATGGTTTGCTGGGCCTCAACAGCACCCATTTTTTCAAGAACTTCGGCAGGCAGGGTTTCCGGAACCCTGCGTAATATTGCTTCAGCCCCTTCTACCTGGGCTGCACCTTCGGCAACAGCCTGAGCCATTTTATAAACGTGACCATACAGGGAATAAAACGGAATAAGCACTTTCATATGATTCTCCTCCTTTTATTTTTCCACTAAATCTGCATCTATTATCTGGATGCGAATGGAATTAAGCACGGCAGCATTAGCATAGGGTCCCAGTTCGAGGTTGGTGGTATATGCCTTTCCAGCCGGAATCATTGAAGAGAGCCTGCGTGTTGTCTGGCGTGTCCTGCCGGAAGAATCAGGATATTGGATGGACAACTGCAGGTTTTTGATGCCCAGGGGGGCCTGATTGCTGACCTTGGCCAGAACATAGCCCTGCTGACTTAAACCGGTCTGGATGTGTATATATTCGCCGGCGTAGTTTGGGAAATCCATACGCAGGAGCGAGGTCCTGGCCTGTCTGCCTACCGGGGAATCAGATGCGGCAGCTGCCTGAAAGTACTGTTGTGCCCTATCGCGTGAGCCTGCAGTCAACTCCAGTTCCCCCATGCTGTTATATGCCGTAGCTGTCGGCAGCAGCTTGGTGCTCGTCTGCAGGTCAGCATAGGCGTCGTTTACCTGATTCAACTTCTTCCTCGTCAGGCCGCGCTGGAGATAATAATAAAAATATTCACCATTATATGTAATGGCTGTATTGTAATCGCCCAAGGCATCGTAATACCTGCCATTTTTATGAAACACATCTCCACGCAGGGCATAAAAATGGCCTTCCTTCGGTTCTATGCGGATGGCCCGGTTTGCAAAATCCATGGCTTTTCCTGAATCTCCTTTTTCCAGGGACTCCCGACCCTTGGAATAAAACTCATAGCCAGGCTTATCCTGCACAAGGATAGCTATGCGCTCATCAAATTCAGCTTTGCCGAGACGCCCTCCTTTCGGCAGAGTTGCAGCAGTGGTACGGTTGGTTTCAACCCGTTCGGCTGAAGGAGGATGACTGGCAAAGAGACCGCTCAGCCAGTTATGCGCCTGCTTTTCATTCAGCCGCACAAAGGTTTCCTGCAGTCCCACCGCAGCCATGGGGTCGTAGCCGGCACGGGACATGTATTGCATGCCGTAATAATCGGCTTCCAGTTCAGCATCCCTGCCATATTTTGTGTGGATCAGGCCTGCAGCCACCTTGGCCCCTTCAACAACAAGATTGCCATAATCATAGCCTCCCATAGCAACACCCGTTGCCATGAGAGCCCCCTGGAGCATCATGCCCCTTTCCATCTGCTGCGCACTGTGCCGGGCTGCAGCATGAACTATTTCATGTCCCAATACTGCAGCCAGCTCGGCCTCGTTGTCCAACTCCAATATGAGACCCCGGTTGACCGCAATTTTACCACCAGGCAAGGCCCAGGCATTGGGGGTGGAATTGTTAAGCACAGTAAATTCATAGGGCAGTTGCCGGTCGCTTACAGCGGCTAATTTCTCCCCTATCTCGGTAACATAGACTGACAATTCCCGGTTCACAGTATAGTCGCCGCCCTGCATCTGTATGCTGGGGCCGTAGTTTTCCTTGCCGATATTAATTTCCTGGGACTCGGAGACCAGGGAGAGCTCGTTTTTGCCGGTTACAGGGTTTACCGCGCATCCGTAGAGGACAAAACAGGATAACAGGAGGATGAGAGTATTTCGCATCAATATCAACATGATCGTTTTCCCCTTAAGAAATTAATTATAAATGATAATACATGACAGTATGATAGACCTGCAGTTTGAAATCAAGGATATTTACAGAAATCATTTTTTTCAATGTGCAAAAAAATACGATTACTATACGATTACTATCTGTAGGTATATTATTGATAACAGATATAGGCGCGGCACAGAATAATAAATGGTCGTTTTAAAGAAACACTGGAGACTGCTTCTATGAATGAAGAAAAAAGCATGGGATTAGAGGACGGTCGGTTTCAGGTTGATCTCCGCCAAACCATTTATGCTCTATCAAACGCTTTAGACCTTGTTGGGATTGATGAAGTCCACCATGGAAAACGTGTTGGTTATATGGCCATGCTGTGCGGTCATAAGCTTGACCTGGATGTCAAGTCAATCAATGACCTGTTTGAACTTGGTTTATTACACGATTGCGGCGTTTCTTCATCACGCGTGCACCAGCAATTAGTGAATAAAGTTGACTGGAGCGAAGCCCGGGAGCACTGCCGGGTTGGCCATGATTTGCTAAAAGATTTTGCCCCGCTGGCCCATATGGCCGGACCGATTCTTTATCACCACACGCACTGGGAAGATTTAAAACACATGAATCTTCCACCTAAACTATCTCTCTTTGCAAACTTGATCTATTTAGTAGACCGGGTGGATACTCAGTCTGCAGCCCACGATGAAAAGGATATCCTGCTTAAAATAAATGACCTCAGAGAGTTTGTCAGCAGCAAACGCGATTCTTTTTTTGATCCTCAGTTGGTGGATGCTTTCATGGCTGTATCTTCAAACCATGCTTTCTGGTTGGGTATGGAACAACGGCACCTTATTCATTTTATTGCAGACATGGGTTCTCAGGATTTGCAGACGTCTATAAGCCTTGAAGAGCTTAAACAACTGGCTCATATTTTCTCCCGAATTGTAGATGCTAAAAGTAAATTTACTGTGGAACATTCCGAGGGCGTTGCGGGTCTTGCCCGATACCTTGGCGAAATGTATGGCCTTTCCGTTGACACCTGTGCAAAGATTGGAGCTGCCGCCCTGCTCCATGACCTCGGGAAACTGCGTGTACCGGACGAAATTCTTGATAAGCCCGGCCCCCTTGATAATCACGATAGAGCTATAATTGAACAGCACAGTTTTGAGACCTTTGAGATATTACGACGTATACCTGGCCTGGAGGAAATAGCAAAATGGGCAGCTTATCACCATGAGACTCTTCATGGTGACGGGTATCCATTTCATCCGACAACAGATGAAATGGGAATTGAAGCGCGAATAATAGCTGTTTCCGACATCTTTCAGGCACTGGCACAGAATCGTCCGTATCGAAAAAGTCTCTCATTAGAGAAGATATTGGCCATTCTGGAGACATTTGTAAACAACGGCCATCTTGACAGTATGCTTGTAGACCTTGTTAAACAGAATGGAGAGCGTTGTTATCGGGAAGCCACATCTATGGCTCAATAAAACAGCAATGGTAGATCAGCCCGGCAGAAATGATATTACGGTAATGGTATACTCCCTATTGCTTAAGTAACAGCAAATTCGCACCTTTGACAGCAACCATCACAGTGGCCTGCTAAATCTATCATTTCTTGTGGCCATGAAAAGCGCTAATTCAGTTCGTTTTCCTTATAATGTATTGTCCCAATTGACTGTTTATGTTAATTTCAAGACTATACTACAATGTAGAATTTTCAATCCGGCCGCAGATAGCCCAGTAAACAGTATTTGACAGTAAAGGCACTTCCATGTTTGATTTTCTGAAAAAGAACAAAGTTGTAAAGGGCTGACCGCCCTCTGGAGAAGCCGGCGGTCGTCGGCAAGAATGCATCATCCCCAATGGATCAGGTGATTCATCCCCACCGGATCCCCAGAAGATAAAGGATGCCATCAGGAGCAAATATGCAGAGGTGGCCATATCCTCCGAGGGAAAATTTGCCTATCCCACTGGCAGAGCCGGTGCAGAAGCATTAGGCTATGATCCGGTTTTTATCAATGAAGCGAGCCCGTCCCTTTTACAATCTTTTTGCGGGGTCGGAAATCCTTTTTCCCTTGGGGAAATCCAACCTGGAAATACTGTGCTTGATATCGGCAGTGGTGCAGGGTTTGATTTATATGTTGCCGGGCGCTTAGCGGGGAAGACCGGCAGGATCTGCGGTATAGATTTAACCAGGGAAATGGTTGAACGGGCCCGGAAGAATTTAGCTGAGTCAGGCATGAGTGACATAGAGGTTAGCCACATTTCTTCAGAAAAAATCCCTTTCAACGCTAATACATTTGACATCGTCATTTCAAATGGGGTTATCAATCTGTCCCCATGCAAGCAGGAACTTTTTGAGGAAATTTTCAGAGTGCTTAAAAACGGCGGCAAACTGCAGTTTGCCGATGTTGTCCTGGAAAAGGAGTTGCCGGATAAACTTAGCAACAGCCCGGAAGCCTGGTCGCAATGAATAGGCGGGACGATCCCGGTGCGGGATCAGCTGAGTTTAATGGAGCAGGTGGGCTTTTCGCACGTTGAGTCTGCGGGTGAAACAGGTTTCAGGACTTCACAGTTTACGGTGGGTGCACTCTTCAAGGCGACGAAAGCTGAATGAACACCGGCAAAAAAGGTTCTACCCCGAAAATAAAGGCTCTTTTTTTTGTCATTTTCATCATAGCAGTCATCCTGCTTTTCCGTTTCACTCCCCTTAAGGAATATCTTCATCCCCAGGCCTTAAAAGACCTCTTTGCCAGAAGTGGTCCCTTCGCTCCTCTGCTTTTTATACTGAGCTATGCCGTAGGTGTCTGCCTTTTTTTGCCTGCAACGCTCTTTACAGGGATCGGGGCCATGCTTTTCGGCGCTTTTTGGGGTTTTCTCTATAATATCACCGGGGCCATGCTTGGAGCTGCCGCCGCTTTTTTCATAGGCCGCTACCTCGGGCGCGACTTTGCCGCCTCTCTAATAGGTGACCGCCTAGAAAAGTACGACAAGAAAATAGCTGATAACGGTTTTGCCGTAACCCTCTACCTGCGCCTGCTTTTCTTCCCCTACACCCCTATGAATTTCGGTATGGCCCTGACGCGGGTATCATTTGCCCAATACTTCTGGGGCACATTTTTCGGCATACTTGCCGGCGGCTTTGTCATGACATTCTTTTTTGCCACCATAACTGAAGTCTGGAGCACCGGGCAGTGGGAAAAACTGTGGGGCTGGAAGAGTCTTGTCTCGCTGATATTATTCGGTGGCTCCTTTTTCATACCAAAAGCAGTAAAACATTTTAAACCTGAAATCTAATATTCATTTCAAGCTATTTCTTGAGTTCCGGCCCTTTACACTTTTGTAACCCAAAGGTAGTGCTTGGTTGTGCCGTATTTTTTCTATTAATCTCCAGTATAACCACAAACCCCAGTCCTTGGTGAGTTGACAACAGGAAGAAACATTTCATCTCCACACTCATGATTTTTAGCACATTTTTTACATAGCCAACCTGTTCCATCCCATTGGCACTGAGCACAAATTATTTCTGCCATATTTTTGTTACATTCATCGCATGCAACTAATGGCGGGCTATTGCGAGAAATTAGCTGAATTTTTTTCTTTGACTTAATGGCCCCGTTAAAAATTTCAATATTTTTAATTGATAGTTCTGTTGTGTCTCCGAAATCATACATATATGAAAACGTTAACCCAGGCTCAAAAATTTCGTTTATTTTATTTTTCATACCAATTTCTTGATGTTGGCCAGGGCGCATAAATGAGCTCATGTGGCCGCAACACTCAACCCAAATGTCTCTGAGAAAATTATCCAGATCTTCAAGACGAGCATTTTCGGATATAAGTATATGAAGAAAATAATCTGGATTGTAAAAGGCATAAATATGTAGATAATAGAGTCGCTTTGCTTTCCCTTTTGTTTTTGCTTTGAAATGTTTTCCCAGGCAACTTTTGATATGCCTGGTCATACCTGAACGTGCAAAATCGGAGCCGCATATTTTGCAAATGGATTTATTTGATTTAGACTTCATTGGTTCCTCATTTTTTTAGTTTTTGAGGCACAAAGACCTGCATCACCAGTGGGGTTTTTGGTTTTGAGAACTTTTTTTATTGTTTAATGAAGGTTTATTTTTTTGCACATCTAGGCTGCAAAGTCAACAGTTAAACAGCGTCCCTCTTTGTCCCTCTAATATCATTCGGCGGCATAACTCGATCAATACAACGCCAAGCCGCATTTTTGGCATTTCCTTTGTGGCGGAATCGATGGATATGTTGGGGTCAGGCATGCGTTATTGCGTTGTTTGTCTTTTGCTTTATTATTTCAGCTAAGTAATAATCACTTTTATCTCTAATGTTATTACTGCACGGATAACGAAATAACGCATGCCTGACCCCGTTACCGTTAGTGAACCCTCAGTTCTTTAAATTTTATCTGCCGGCCGATAACTGCTAACAGCAAACTGTTTTTTTACTATACCTGATTGCTACAACCCCTGAGAGGGAAGATTCTTTATAAATATCGTGACTTTTGGGGCAGGAATATCACGATGTCATGCCTGAAACCGTTCGCAAAATAAACTAGCCTGAAGTTTTTTTCAGGGCAAACCCATATAGTCAGAGGAGTATCTGACATACTATCCTTAAAAAGGTTTGAAATTTGAGGCACCAGCAGGTGCAATATCCTGTTAAGCGTGATTGTAAAAGCTGAAATGACAACTGTTATTTGAATTCAGGGGTGCTTTTTCGCAGGGCTGCTCCGTATTTGGCAACTTGACTATATTTGTAACGTGTGTTACATTATGGAACAAACGTTACAAATATTGCTTCACGCAAAGGAGGTTTTCCATGAAAATTTTGAATAGTATAGAAAAATTGTTTGTCTCGGTTGCGTTTGCAGAGGAACGGATGTTTAAAAGTATTGACAGTAAAGCCTTGCTCCAGAAATGGGATGACGTGTGGGTTGCAGTTGCTTTTGCCGAAGGAGGCATTTATGCCGATTACAGCGACAATAATGAAACACAGATACCTGTGCCATGCTGTGAATTTGGTGATGTGACCTGTTTCATGACTAGAAATGCGTAACGGTTTTGCTGGTATGAGGATACATAATGCGGCAATCTTTGAGTAAAAAAGAAACTGTATATTTCGGCTGGCTTTTATTTATATACAAAGTTCCATCCAAGCCAGTGAATAACAGAATGAAAATCTGGCGGAAGCTTAACAGGGCCGGAGCTGTTCAATTTAAAGGATCGGCATATCTGCTGCCTTTCAGTCAAGACCATTATGATTTTTTGGACAGGCTCGTTTCAGAGGTTTCGTCTCTTGGCGGTGAAGCAGCAATGATCAAGACAGAGCATGTCGAAAACATGGAAGATAATGACCTGGCCGCCCTTTTTAACCACCAGCGAGAAAAAGATTATAAAGTTACAAGAAAATCGTTACGAAATCTTAAAATAAAAGTTAACAGCGTCCAAAAAGGAAGTTTACTGGAAAGGGCTGGCCAACTTAAATCAAAATTCAAATGTTGTTTGAAAGAGTACAAGGAAGTGAAAAAACGGGATTTTTTTTCTTCAGAGGCTGGGAATGCCTTATATGCAGAAATCCGGGGTCTGCAGAAAAATCTTGATGAAATTACCCGGAGTGACCACCGGCAAGGCCCCACCGCCATTACTCCACGAAAAATAAATGATTACAAGGGGAGAACGTGGGTCACCCGCCCCAATCCCTTCGTGGACCGGATGGCAACCGCCTGGCTCGTAAAGAAATTCATCGACTCAGGCGCCCAATTCGAGTTTGTCAGTGAGGAGGATTTGGACCGGCTTGGGAACAATACGATAAGCTATGATGTGCAGAATGGAGAAGTGACGCACGTAGGCGACATGTGTACCTTTGAAGTGCTTCTCAGCACACTAGATCTCAAGGGAAAAAGGCTCAAAAAAATAGCCAGGATTGTCCATGACATCGATATGAAGGACGACAAGTATACTCCGGCTGAGGCAAAAGGTTTGGAAGAGATCCTATTGGGGATACGCAAGTCTACTCAGGATGATAAGGAAGCACTCGAAAAGGGGATGACCATTTTTGAAATGCTGTATACAGCCCTGGCATAACTGATAATATAAAAACGGTTTTTCCAGCTTTTTGCATCAATAAAAGATCAACATTACTATGACGACCGTTATGTAGATGAGGGTCATACCGGCGGAGACGGACCTTACATAGTCAGCAGGCGTATAGCCTCCAGGCCCGCATGATCAAGGCATTTACCTGATGAGTGGAAAGAACAAAAGCGGTAAACGAGCGGTAAGGTAAACGGGTCAGGCTTGACATTTGAGTATTCATTGCAACATGTTTCTGATCAATTTTATCTTTGACAAAAGCATATTATCTTTTGCTACTCGCTTCCGTAGCCTGTTGGCAGCCTGACTCAGGGTCGCCAGATCACGGTTCAAAAAATCTCCAAGTGCGGTGAGCTTGAGGCTATCGTTTTCCTGGACAAGTAAGGCAGCAACAGCCCTTGCTTCAGAAGCAGGTTTTGACTTTCCGGGAGCAGCGATTGTCTCGTTTGTAATGTTATAAGTTCTGCACACAGCTGCAATTACATCTTTCAACGATAATTTTCTATTATATTTTTCTGCAGCTTTGGCAAGCACATTCTCGCAGAAATGATCATCTCCTAAAATGCGTCCTTCAGCCGTTCCCTGGTAAAATTCCTGCCGGTGATCTTCATCCCCTCCTTTCAGAACAAAATCATGATATAATTTTATCGCTCTTTTTTTCTTTTCAGCAAATTGACCCAGAACCAGGTCAGTAGTCAACCAGGTTAGATTTTCTTTGCCAAGATAGGCATGGTGGCTGCTGAATTTATACTGATCAGCTGTTTTCGTAATCTTTGCCCGGAGCGGGTTGTTATGGATATAACGGACTAATTCCAGAAGATACGTATCTGCATCTATCAATATTGACTTATAGCGGCCCTGGAATAGATGTCCGATTCGCTTCTTGCGTGCATTGATATGCCGTGTGTAACGAAATGTAATATTCTGCATGATTTTAGAGAGGGGGACGGCACTAACCTGGACAACAAGGTGAATATGGTTAGTCATTAAACAGAAACAGTGGATACGATGCCCAAACCTTTCAATTCCTTCCTGAAGGAGCAAATAGAACTTAGTGCGATCTGCCGTGGAATAAAAAATTTTCTGGCCACCGTTGCCACGTAGGATAACGTGATAAAAAGCGCCGGGATAATGAATGCGGGGTTTGCGTGCCATTCTGTCAAACTATCACGAAGAATACTCAAATGTCAAGCCTGACCCTGGTTCTTCACTTGATACAGGTTTTTTTAAGACCGAATTAAGTGCTTGAATAAGTTTTAAAGTGCCTTCTTTTGTGACCTCCACGGATTGAAACTGAGCAAGCGGGAATTCTAAATCAGTAGGTTTCAGACCAATTAAGTATGGTATGACTCTGGCCTCATCAAAAGTCTTTGCTAGACTCCCTGCTTCAAATAATAACCATGGCGCGCTCTGGTTCTGCTGGGTAATCGTCAAAATGCCAAAGTCGCATACAGAGAGCTGTTCACCTAATTCTTTACTCCATCTGGAGCCGGCCTTAATATCATGTTCTGACATCCAGGGCTGAACTTCTTGAAGAACGTCTGGAATCCAGTCTTTGAGTAGGCTGGCGATATGCTTGCTTTGTTTTCCTGACCAACTTAAAAAAATTTTCATTTTTAAACTTACCCTATATGCATTCTAACAAGTTATTATATGGTTTCCTGATATCTACACACCCAACCGATTTTTTACCTGTCATTGAACTGTCCGTCAAATAATCAGCAGCAAGTTCAATTTGCCTATTTCATTTAAATATTGTTATATTCTAATGAAATAGGCTTGACAAGAAATTTATAACCGCTTAAATGCCTTACTGTATATTACCCCAATATAATTGATATCCGGTTTCCGGAGAATTCCACATGCTTTCCATCCCTTCCACCCTAAAGGCAAAATTTGATATGTTCTTGTGGAGAAAAGATGCTCTGAAAAACGCACATGCCTTTTACAAAAAATGACTGCGTTATTAACTTGATTTTTACCGGAAATATCATTCTTCTTCAAACAGCCTCTCCTCATGGCAACAATCCATTACCACTTACAACCGAACGGCAGGTGAAGACTGCAAAGGCATCAGCTCCTCAGGTTCTTACTTTACCTGGTCAAAAAAGACATTTCCCGTTAGGCGGGCCCTACGCAGTAAACGTCTCCAATGTCCACACCTTCAATGAAAAACTCTCTCATCAAGTGATCGTATTTTTATGAAAGAATTCACTTGTACAAATATAAAATAATTTACTATTCTCGTTTTGCACTGGAATTAACTAAACAAGGAGGTTTGGAATGATTGGTAAAATTATATCAATTTCATGCATTGTAGCAGCTGGTTTCATGGCGTTTGCCACCACCGGACTGGCTGAGGATGAAAAAATCATCCCTATGCCGATCACTGAGCAGATTTACATGATTGGCGGAGAAGGCGGTAACATTGGTTTGTTTATCGGTGGGGATGGAACATTCCTGATTGACGACCAGTTCGCTCCCATGACTGAAAAAATTGTAGAGGCCATCAAATCAGTGGGCGGCAATTATCCCAGGTTTCTGATCAATACCCATTACCACGGCGACCATACGGGCGGAAACGAGAAACTGGGCGCAGGCGGCACCGTGATTTTTTCCCACGATAATGTACGTGAACGCTTGAGCACAGGCTCCTATATCAAGGAATTTTCCATGCAGCGACCGGGTATTTCCCCGGTGGGTTTACCTGTCGTGACTTTTTCTGAGGATATCAGCTTTCATCTTAACGGCGACACCATCCGCGCCATACATGTACCCAATGCCCATACCGATGGAGACAGTTTTATTTATTTTAAGACGGCCAATGTCATCCACGCCGGTGATTTCTTTTTCAACGGTATTTACCCATTTATCGATGTTACCCACGGTGGTTCCCTCAAGGGTATGATTAAAGCAGTGGACCTGGTATTGTCGCTGGCTGATGAGAACACAAAAATCATCGCTGGTCACGGACCCGTTGGAGATATTAAACAGTTGGCAAGTTACCGCCGGATGCTCTTTACAGTTTATGAACGGTTGAGAAAACTTAAAGCGTCAGGAAAAAGCGCCCAGGAGGCTGTTGCTGCAAAACCCCTGGCCGATCTTGAGGCTGCCTGGGGAGACGGACTTTTCAAGGGCGATCAATGGATCGAGATGATCTATTCCGGTGTTTAATCAAAAAAAACTGACGGATTAATTGTCGAATTAGAACAATTCAATACAAAAAAATCTATACAGCGTATCATTAATCAAACTTACATTTGGAGGCACCAAACATGAGAAGCATGCTGGCAAGCATTTTACTGGTCGTATTTTTAACCACCCCCTTAGCAGCTCAAGAGTTAAGCGGAACACTGCAGCAGATTAAAAAGTCCGGAGTAATAAAAATCGGCTATCGCGAGTCACAGCCCCCCATGTCTTTTTTGGGAAAAAACGGCAAACCCGAAGGTTACTCCATTGACGTCTGTCAACATATTGTTGCTGGCATAGAAAATAAAATTGGTCGGGACATAAAGGTAAAATATGTCCCTGTGACCGCTGCAGAACGATTTGCAGCATTGTCTGACAACACAATCGACATATTATGCGGTTCAACCACAAAAACCCTATCCCGTAGTGAAGTTGTCGATTTCACACAACTTACCTTTGTTACCGGTGCTTCAATGATGACCTTGAAGGATACGAAAATCATGAATAATTTTGACGGGAAAAAAATTGGAGTTGTGAAAGGCACAACAACGGTTGATTCGATGAAAGAACTCTTTCAAGACACAAAAACTGATGTCAACATTGTCCTGGTGGATTCAACGTCCGAAGGACTTAATGCCTTGGAAAAAGGGAAAATTGATGCCTTTGCCTCTGACCAGGTTGTGCTCATCGGTTTGGCTTTGTCAGCTGATAATCCTGATAAATTTGCCATTCTTCCGAACCTGTTTTCATACGAACCTTTTGCTTTGGCTGTACGAAGAAATGATGCAGACTTCCGTCTTGTTGCAGATCGTGTGATATCCCATCTTTATCGATCAAAACAGATACTGCCGATTTATGATAAATGGTTTGGCAAATTTTCCACTAAAAGACCCACAGCATTTGAGGCAGTGATCCAAATGAATTCTACTCCGGAGTAGAAAACTGTAGAGCAATGGGCTGACAACAAAGGCTCTCAGGCTCACCCGGACGCTATGGAACTTTAGAGTTGGGAGGGGGCCATGGCTCCCAAGTCTCATTGGAGGTCCTTATGGCAAACAGTGAGCATCTGGACATGTTTTGCAAAGGAGCAAAGCGTTGCCGGTTGCTCAACTGCTTACTGGTAATAAGATTATACTAGGCCCATGAAAAAGCTACCCGTTGTAATTGCCCTGTTCGTTGCCCTCTATATTGGATGGTGGTATTTCAGCCTCCCCAATGATTCCACCGGACCAGCAAAGCAAAATGATACGGTTCTGGCCCGTGCTTTTGCAGAACAAAAAAGCGATATTCAAGTAGAGGGAACCGGTGTTGTCATCAAGATATTGCCGGATGATAACGTCGGGGGCCGCCATCAGCGCTTTATCTTAAGGCTCCACTCCGGCCAGACAGTCCTTATTGCCCATAATATTGATCTTGCACCCCGGCTTCCCTCCATCAAAAATGGCGATACCATCGCCTTCAACGGTGAATACGAGTGGAACTCAAAAGGAGGCGTCATTCACTGGACGCATCATGATCCCAAAGGACGTCATGTGGCCGGCTGGCTGAAACATAATGGTCAAACATATCAATGACTACCAAGTAAGGCGCTCATGTGGAAATACCATTTAGTCCGCATTTTTCACGAGTCGAGACGCCGGATAGAAAAAGTGTAAGTCGTTTGAGCTGAGTCTTCACACTGAATAAACGCAAGGAGGAAAAAATGAAGAAAGCAATTCTCAGCGTATTGGTAACCTTGTTTATTGCTGTTCCCGCAGCGGCATCAGATGGAATGATCAATGTTCAAAGCACCTTTAATGTACAAGAAACCGCCGATCGCATGGAGATCATCTTACAGGAAAAAGGAATGAAAATATTTAACCGAATAAAACATTCCGAAGGTGCTGCCAAGGCAGGCATCGAACTGCGCAACACGGAACTCATACTATTCGGCAATCCAAAAGTAGGAAGCCCTCTTATGAAATGTCGACAAAGTGTTGCCATTGACTTACCCCAGAAAGCGCTGATATGGGAAGATGACAAGGCCAATGTCTGGATATCGTATAATGATCCAAGATATTTGGAGAGAAGGCATACTATCACCGGTTGTGAAGAAGTCCTGTTGAAAATAGAAAAGGCCCTGGCCGGGATTGCAAAATCAGCAGCAACAAAATAAGGTTACTCTATATTATATACTTTCTATCAGCAAGCCACATAAAATGGTCTCTTTTCTAACTGCAGGAACCATACTGGGACTTTCAGCGGGTTTTGCTCCCGGACCTCTGCTGGCGCTGGTCATTTCTGAAACTCTGCAGCATGATATAAAGGCAGGCATCAGAGTTGCCCTTGCGCCCATCCTGACAGATCTGCCGATCATAATTTTCAGCCTTATTATACTGGTAAATCTTTCGCATTTTGATCAAGTCCTCGGTTTCATATCAATTATCGGCGCCTGCTTTCTCCTGTACCTGGGAATTGGAAATATGAAAACCGTGGGGGTGGATCTTAACGAACAGGCCAATACACAAAAATCCCTGCAGAAAGGCATTTTCGTTAATGCATTAAGCCCACACCCGTATCTGTTTTGGATCTCTGTGGGCGGCCCGACAACTATCAAGGCCATGGACCAGAGCCTGCCTGCTGCTCTGGCTTTTATTGGCAGTTTTTATATACTTCTTGTCGGGTCTAAAATCGTTCTAGCCATACTGGTGGGCAAGTCACGCTCTTTCCTGCTGGGCAATAAATATATTTACACCATGCGGTTGCTAGGAATTGTCTTGATTATCTTCGCAGGGTTTCTCTTCCGAGACGGCTTTCACCTGCTCGGCATATTCTAGCCCGAATATTTCATGAACAGTTTTGAAAAATTAGTTTAAATATCTGTTTTGTGATTTAAACTTATTTTTCCAGTATATATGCCCGGTTACAGTTTGTACCAGGTGACTGAATAGATTTTTTTCAAAACTGTTCACCCTTCGGGCAAGCCAATACATCCGTATAGACCGCAGTGTGATCCGTTTCGCATACTAAAGTATCGAAGTCTCCCTTTTCGGTCACTTATCTACTCAAACGACTTACACTTTGTCTATCCGGCGTCTCGACTCGTGAAAAATGCGGACTAGTTGGAAATAAAGAATCCGGGCCATGAGGGCCCGGCGCTCACTACTGAATTTAACAACCACCCCTAAAAGGGGGTTACTGTTTTGCACGCTGTAAGTGTTTTTAACGCCATTTCACGCCGCTGAGCAGCACAGCAAAGAACGGATAAGCGACTCGGCGGAGCGTCAGCGAAACGGATAAGCGACTCGGCGGAGCGTCAGCGACTTTCCGATGTCGCCCGTTTTTTGCGAGCAGCGCAGGGTAGCCCGCTTCAGCGGGCCAAGTGGACGGCTGCCTTTTTTGGTTCGTTTTTGGGCAAGCAAAAATGAACGTTCATAAAATAAATTTAGTATATTGGAATAAGTTATATGCGGACCTCTCCTCATTTATCACTACCCTACATGCATAGCATAGCTGGAACTCACCAGCTTAGCTGGTGGTTTAAGGTTTATAATTAAACTGCTGTCAGAACCATTCGATATCCCGGGGATCATAGGCGATGCTCACTTTTTGACCCGGGCTGAGTTTGAGCTTTTCGACCTTGTCCCGCTGCAAACGAATGGTGATGACCAGTTCTGCTACTTTTATAGCTGTTTGAACCGTATCACCGTTTCTTTCAAGAAAAAGCCGTGTAACAATACCGTACAGAGTATCGATATTCCACTTCAGCAAAGGGTCCCGGCCCGGCAAGGTAATTTTCAACTTTGAGGGGTTAATGACCGCCATCTCCTTCCCCTCTTCAGGTCTTGGCACAACCAGGACCTGTCCGTCTTCAAGTTCTTTCTGCAGCAAATCCCTTTGGCCAATGCGCCAGGGGCCGTAGACAGTACAACCCAAGCCGCCTTTAAAAAGTCGGCCATGCAGGAGATGCAGGACCGTGTCACAGGTTTCATACAGCCACTGCCAGTCATGGGTTGCTACCACCAGAGTTGTACCCCACTCTTCCCTGGCCTTAAGTGAAGCTTGTTTAATAAGGCGGGCACTGTGTGAATCAACACTGGCGGTGGGCTCGTCCAGCAGCAGCACTTCAGGCTTAAGGATCAAGCGTGCGGCCAGGGCAACACGTTGCGTCTCTCCCCCGGATAATGCTGACCATTTTCTCCTGCTGAAACTTTGCGGATCCAGCCCCACCTGGGCTAACGCTTCCCCAACACGTGCTTTAAGGTTTTTCGTATCGCGCCTGATTTTTAAGCCATAGGCAACGTTATCAAAAACTGAACGCCGCATGAGGTAGGGTTCCTGGGCCAGCAGAGTCACCTTGAAACGGACCTTGTCAGACAAAGGAACAACTTTTTGTCCATTAAACAGTATTGCACCATAGGTCGCTTCCTCCAGAAAAGCCAGAAGCTTAAGCAACGTTGACTTGCCGCTGCCGTTTGGTCCTACAAGACCGGTTATGGAGGCGGCCGGGATAGTGACATTTTCTATGGAAAGCACCTGCTTGTCTCCATAATAGTGATCAATATCCTTGAGCTGATATACGGACATTTCAGATTCTCCTGCGTAACCCTGCCAGGGAAATATTGACCGTCAGGGCAATCAGGAGCAATACCAGGCCCAGGGCTATGCCCATGCCGAATTCCCCCTTGCTTGTTTCCAGGGCAATTGCCGTGGTTATGGTCCTGGTGTGCCATTTGATATTTCCACCAACCATCAGGGAGATCCCGACCTCGGTTAAGACCCGGCCCGTGGCAGTCACTGCGGCAGCTAGGATGCCCAAACGCACTTCCCATAAGGTGCTTGCAGCTATCTTTCTGCTGTTTGCCCCCAATGACATGAGGGTTATGTGTAAATTACGGTCTGCCGCCTCGACAGCGGTTGCGGTCAGGGCAATGATAATGGGCAGGGACAGGAGCGTCTGGCCGATTGCAATGCCCGGTATGGTAAAAAGCAGCCCCGCCTCACCGAAAGGACCGTTTCTGGAGAGCAGAGCGTAGATGACAAGCCCGATGAATACAGTGGGTAATGCCAGGAGAGTATCAACAATAATGCGGATCTGTTTCTTAAACCTGAAATCAAAATATCCCAGCAGGTAACCAAGGGGAATACCCAGCAGCAGACTGGCTGCCATTGCCAGACCTGAAGCTCGCAGCGTGGAACTGATGGCTGAATACGTTGCCGGATCAAGGCTGCGCAATAATGTATAGGCCTGGGTAAAACCCTCTTGAATAAAATCCATTCCTATTCCTGATCTGCATTAGGGATGAAGAGATGTTTGCCGAGGAGCTTGAATTCCCTGATCAAGCCCTGGGCTTCAGGCCCTGCCAGCCATGCTGACAAAGCCTTTGCATCTTTATATTTTACACCCGAACAATGTTTTGGATTGACCGGGATTACACTGTACTGGTTCAACAGGACCTCATCTCCCTCAACAAGTATATTGAGTGCAGGCATGTTATCCGCCACAGATTCGTACTTTATATAGGTGCCGCGATCGGTCAGGGTATAGCCCTTGAGTTCCGCTGCGACATGTATGGTTGCCAGCATACCCTGGCCGCTTTGTTTATACCAGGTTTCCTGATCAGGTATCGGCATATGGGCCAGTTTCCAGAGAGTCCGTTCCTTTTTATTGGTCCCGGAGTTGTCGCCCCGGCTGACAAAGGCATCAGCCGAGGAACCGATTGCCTGCATGGCCTCGGAAACCCGTCTGCCTTTGATATTTGCCGGATCCTCGGACGGCCCGATCAGTACAAAATCATTGTACATTATTTTTCGGCGCTCCATGCCATATCCTTTATTAACGAAAGCTATTTCAGCCTGTGGGGCATGAACGAGAAGAACATCGACATCACAGTTTTCACCGAGCTTCAATGCCTTGCCCGTACCGGTGGATATCCACTGAATACCTATCCCGGTCTTTGTTGTAAATGACGGCATGAGATAGTCCAGCAAACTGGTATTATCAGTGCTGGTCGTTGTCGCCATCAATAATTTTCTACCCGTTTCTCCGGCCTTACCCGAGGATGCAGTAAGGATAAGTGAACCGCTCAATAGAGCAAAAAAAACAAACAGTATTAAAATTCTGCCCATTATCATAGAGTTATCACCCTTTTTCACTCAATTTCTGAACATGTGAATTATTCTTTTGTTTTTCGTCCTTAATGCTGCTACTGAACCGCTCGGACAGATTAGCATGGTTCATTTTTACCATACTTCCAACTTGGTATTTTTCAATAGGTATTGCATACCATATTATTTTCTCTCCAACATTTTCAAATAGGGGCTGATGGTCAATCCCTGGACAAGAATTGAAAAAACAACAACTCCGTACGTTATTGCCAGCAGCACATCGCGCTCTGCGCCGACCGGCAATGACAAGGCAAGGGCTATGGAGATGCCTCCACGCAGGCCGCCCCAGGTGAGAATCTTTATAACATTGGGACTAAAGGACCGAACACGCCTTAATAGATAAATGGGTATTGAGACGCTTATCAGCCTGGCAGACAGCACAATAGCAATTGCCAGTAGAGCGCCGGTAAAACTCATCCAGCTGTAACTTAAAACCATGACCTCAAGTCCGATAAGCAGAAAAAGAACAGCATTCAAAACCTCGTCAGCCAACTCCCAGAAGGTGTCCAGGTTCTGGCGGGTATCTTCCGACATGGCAAAGCTCCTGCCATGATTACCTATGAGCAGCCCGGCGACTACTATGGCAATGGGAGCGGAAAGATGCAGGGCATCCGCCAGGGCATAACCACCGGTAACCAAGCCCAGGGTAATGAGGATTTCGACCTGGTAATTATCCACCTGTTTCAGCATCCAGTAGGCTAGCATCCCTGCACCAAAGCCAAGTAATCCACCACCAATTGCTTCCTGCACAAAGAGCGTAAAAATCCTGCCGACACCGATGTCATGGCCGCTGCCTGCCATTTCAAGAAGAATGAGGAATATGACCACTCCAACACCGTCATTGAAAAGTGATTCCCCGACAATCTTCGTTTCCAGGGTTTTCGGCGTACCGGCTTTTTTAAGAATTCCCAGGACTGCTATGGGATCTGTCGGCGATATCAGGGCCCCAAAGAGGAGGCAATAAATCCATGCTATATTGAACCCCAGAAGGGAGAGCATTCCCCAGCTTAAGATGCCGACAATAAAAGTTGAAAGGAGTATACCGGCGGTTGCCAGGCCTATGATAATCCTGTACTGCTGGCGCAGGTCACTCATGTTTACATGCAGAGCGCCGGCAAAAAGCAGAAAACTGAGCATGCCGTGCAGGAGGGTTTCATTAAAATCTATCTGCACAAGGAGCGCCACCGCCCATTGCTTTGACCCGGGGAAAAACCAGCTGACGACAATCAAAGCAAGGGAAAAAAGCAGACCGATCAGCATCAATCCGATGGTATTGGGCAGACGCAGAAAACGATAATTGATAAAGCTGAAAAATGCGGAAAGGGTGAGCAGGATGGCTATTATTTCAAAGAGTCCCACACTCATATCTCCCCAAAAAATAAAAAGGACCCAAGCTGACAGACTGCATCATGAAAATGCATCGGCTTGAGTCCTTTAAAATAGATACCTTATCGAAATAAAAGTTATTCGCCGATGATTTTGACCAGGACCCTTTTTTTACGGCCACCGTCGAACTCACCGTAAAAGATCTGCTCCCAGGTGCCAAAGTCAAGTTTACCATCAGTGATCGCCACAACAACTTCCCGCCCCATAACCTGCCTTTTCAAGTGGGCGTCGGCGTTATCCTCGTAGCCGTTGTGGCGGTATTGCGAAACAGGCTCATGGGGCGCGAGCTTTTCAAGCCAGACCTCATAGTCATGATGCAGGCCCGACTCATCATCATTTATAAATACCGAGGCTGTTATGTGCATGGCATTGACTAAAGCCAATCCTTGACGCACCCCGCTTTCACGTAAACATTCATCCACCTGGCCCGTGATGTTTATAAAGGCGCGCCTTGTGGGAACATTGAACCAGAGTTCCTTACGGAAGCTTTTCATAAGAGGTTCCCCGTGCAGCAGCTAACCATGAAAACATCAAGGCCTATTATTTCTTCGCAAGCTCGTCATCTATGACCTGCTTGAAACCGGGCAGGCTTCTCTGTTTCAGCGAACGGCCATTGACAAAAATGGACGGCGTGCCTCGAACTCCGGCTGCCACACCATCTTTTAGGTCACGCTGGACTATTGCCGCAATTGCCGGATTCTGCATATCCTGCTTAAACTGTTCCATGTTCAATTCAAGAGACTGGGCTATTTCATCAAACTTCGCATCGTTGAGCTTGTTGTAATTCTTGAAGAGCTCATCATGATACTCCCAGAATTTGCCCTGCTGGTTAGCCGCTAAGACAGCAATTGCCGCATTCTTGGCAAACTTGTGGATTCTTTCCAGGGGAAAATTTTTGAAAACCAGTTTGACGTCATTCGGATACTGCTCGAGCACCTGCTCGAGTAAAGGTTCAACCTTTGCACAGTAAGGTCATTGGTAGTCACTGAACACTGCGATGGCGACCTTGGCGTCGGCAGGACCCTTAAATGGCAGACCGGAAATGTCGATATCAACAACAAAACTGATATTGAGAACTTCAAGGGTATTCTCTTTGCTGTCTGCAAGCAGCAGGAAATCACCTTTTGGTGAAGCACCGATCTTTACTACAGAATCACTTACCTTCAATGTATCTTTGAGAGCACCGGAACTGTCGTAAATAAGAACCTTTCCACCCTCTGCAAGGATAAAAGTATACTTGCCGTCAGCGGAAACGGCCATATCGACAGGCTTAGCCTCAAGTTTAAGGGTTTTCGACGCACCCTTTACAACTTCAGCCTGGGCCATGGCACTGAAGCTAAACAGAAGTGCTATGAGCACAATGCAGACATTACGGAACGAACGCATAATAAAAATCCTCCCTTGTTACGATTAAAATTTATAAAAATCCCAATTAGTTATTAGCAAAAAAGGTATAACTTTCCCACGCAGTTTATCTTTCCCGGATGCAATCAACAAATTGACGAAGATACTCTGCAACCCTTTTTGTAGCAAGTTTTTTCATTGATTATTTTTCTTCCCTTACGATGAAATTATATTTACACAATATGTTTCTTAATAAGACTCTGTCTTGCCGAATGCAACCGTATCGTTTACAATTTTATCAATATCTGAAAAATATGAGAGGTGGGCCTCTTTTTTAAAAAACATCCTGAACGATTTGAAACTGCTGCTTGTCATGAAAACTAAAATACTTATTTATGCTTTACTTACGGTTACTGCCGCCTTCCTGTTAAACTCCTGTTCAGGAGGAAGCACTAAAGCCATCCGTGTTGGTGATACCATTGCTTCTTTTTCCGGCATAGATCTTGAAGGCAGAGCTTTCTCCCTGGCCTCCAAAAAGGGCAAACCTGTTATAATGCGTTTTTTTCTGGTCAACTGTCCTTACTGCAAAGCGGACACTCCTATTTTTAACATGTTTTATGACAAGTACAGGCAAATGGGCCTTGAAATTGTCTACATCAATAATAATGGAACCAATGCGGAAGAAGTTGAAACCTTTGTCCGGGATCTCGACGTTGATTTCCCTGTAATATACGATCCGCAAGGCAAAATCGCCAAGCAGTACAACGTCAAAGTGCAGCCGCTCACCCTGGTTCTATCCCCTGAACATAAGCTGTTGGCAGCCCTGTTAGGTGGGGTGAGTGAAGCAGAACTGAACGAACTGCTGCATAAATTTATACAGTAATTGTCTCATTATGGTGAAAAAATGATAAAAATCAGTCGAATCCTGCTGCTGTTGACTTTTCTCCAGCTTGTTGTATTTACCACAAGCGGTATTGCCGACACTGAGGTAACAAACACCATACCAGACCAGGTCCGCTGCACAGTCTGCGGCATGTTCGTGGCCAAATATCCCAACTGGCTGGCCCAGGTACATTATGACAACCTTGAGCAGACGCAGTTTTTTGACGGCGTCAAGGACATGATGGTCTTTTATTTCAATCCCGAGCGCTATGGCGGCAAATCCCGGGAGACAATAAGGGATATTTATGTAAAGGATTACTATTCCCTTGACTGGTTGTCTGCAAAAGAGGCTTTCTATGTGGTCGGCAGTGATGTATACGGGCCCATGGGCCACGAACTCATTCCATTTGCAGCCAGAGAGGCAGCGGAATCATTCAGCAAGGACCATCACGGCAAAGAAATCCTTATATTTGACAATATCACCCCTGAGCTTATTGAGTCATTGCGGGCAGGTCAGAGGATGCGATAAGTGGACTGAAATTTCTGCTCTCTGTAATTACTGTTGCTTAATCCCCGAATGCAAAAACAACATGCGGCCTTCCCATCGACTCTTTATTTTTCTCCTGCTGCTCATCTTTTTAGATGGAGCACTTTATTTACATGCAAAACACCTGGGCAATATCCTTAAGGATGACCGGGCAGTCCAGACAATTGCAGTTGCAGGGCTCGGCCTCACTGACCTCTGTGTTGCCACGGAAGCACGATATACCAGGCACCCTGCAGTGAGTGATCCCATGGCTCCTTTTATGGACCATCCCGGGGCCATTGAACACTTCCCAACCGGTTCCTTCTGGCAGGCACCGGCAAATTCATTCATTCGATAAAACTGTATGGCCATGATCCCGAAAGGTTTGGAAAAACAGCTTAACACCCTCGATTTTGCACTCTCATCCCTGTGGCGCAGAAAACTGAAAAATCTTGGCATCATGATGGTATTTTCCCTGGTGATCTTTCTGCTGGGTTCCTTTCAAATGTTAACCGGCGCATTGACAAGTTCTGCGGATGCGGTTCTGGAAAATACGCCTGAAATTACAATACAGAAGATGTCCGCCGGTAGACAGGAAGCAATACCACAGACCTATATAAAAAAACTGAATTCCATATATGGCATCCGGGCAATTATTCCCAGGGTCTGGGGATACTATTTTGATGAGTCAACACTTGCCAATTTCACTGTTCTGGCCCTGGATCACAACGCCATGCCCAATGGCAGCAAGCTCAACCTTACCTTGAGCGACGGACATTTCCCCAAAAAAACAGAAACAGGAACTGCTGTACTGGGCGGCTCGGTTCAGGATATTCTCGAGCTTGGAGATCGCCGCGTCTTTTCTCTCTTCCGGCCCGACCTTTCCCTGAAATCTTTTCAAGTCGTCGGTATTTTCAGTAAGCAGACAGATCTTCTGACCAACGATCTGATCGTCATGAATGTCGACGATGCCAGGGATCTCTTTGCCATCCCGACATCCCATGTAACGGATCTCTGCGTCTATGTGGCAAATCCCACTGAAATTGAAACCATTGCCAAAAAAATTGCCGGGCTGCTGCCCGATACCAGGGTCCTTACCAAATCCCAGATCCAGAAAACCTATCAGGTGGTTTTCAGTTGGCGCAGCGGTTTTGCCTCAATTTGTCTTTTAACCGCCCTGGTCGCCTTTGCCATTCTTGCCTGGGATAAGGCATCGGGTTTATCTCCTGAGGAAAAAAGGGAGATCGGCATACTCAAGATCCTTGGCTGGGAAACAGGAGATATACTGGCAGTGCGTTTCTGGGAAAGCACCCTGGTTTCAGCCCTTGCCTTTATCATTGGGTGTACGGCGGCATATATCCATGTGGCTTTTTTTGACGCATCACTCTTAAAACCGGTCATGGTGGGGTGGTCTGTCATTCATCCACCTTTCAAGCTCTTGCCGACAGTAACCCTGGCGGATCTTTTGCTGATATTTACCTTTTCCGTGCTGCCCTACCTTGGAGCTACGGTTATCCCTGCCTGGCGCTGTTCAACTGTGCCGCCTGATTCGGCGATACGGTAGTTTAAGGGTTCAAGGTTTCAAGGGGCCAAGGGGTCGAGGGGGAGAGAATAAAAGGGTTCAAGGGAGAAGGTGATAGTGACTAAAGTTTTTTATCAATAACCCAGGCATCGGGCCTTTACTTGTTTTTCAACTTTAGCTCACTTTAGGCATTTATGCCCCCTTGCGGGGTACTTGTAACTTGTAACTTAAGACTTATTCCTGACAGCTCATAAAACCATGCTTATCGAACTGAAAGACACAACCAAAATATACAACCAGGGAAAGCCCAACGAGGTGACGGCGCTCTCCGATGTCAGCCTGCGGATCGAGGAGCAGACCATGATCTGCCTCCAGGGTGCCAGTGGTTCGGGCAAGTCCACCCTGTTGGCAATTATGGGCTGCGTTTTTCCACCAACAAGCGGCAGTGCCGCCATTGCCGGGAAACAACTCTCACGCATGCCCGACAGATTTCTGACCATCCACAGACGCGAAACCATCGGTTTTATTTTTCAACAATTCAATCTCCTGCCCCGTCTCTCTGTTCTTGATAACATTACCCTTCCCCTTTTACCCCTTGGCATTTCACCGCCTGAAAGAAAAGCAAGAGCGCGAAAGCTTATGGAGCATTTATCCATAAGCCATAGGGAAAGCTTCCCGGCCGGACAGATATCCGGTGGAGAAATGCAGCGTGTTGCCATAGCCAGAGCCTTAATCAACAACCAGCCCATTATCCTGGCAGATGAACCAACCGCGCATCTTGACAGCCGCCTCAGCATGGAATTCATGCAAATCATGGCTGATCTCAAAAAGGAAGGTAAAACAATCATAATTGCCTCCCATGACACCCTGGTTTCAGAGCATCCGGCCATAGATAAAATTATCAACATAAAGGACGGACGTATCCATGTTCCTTAACTCCTGGAGCTTGGGCCTTACCCTGGCAGGCCTGATCATTTTAGTTCTTGGTGTTTTTGCCTGCCGCACAGCAATTCGAGTACTGCGCCACTGGAATCCCTCCAGTGACACAAACCTGCAGATCACGCTGGAGAATGAGATATGGTTAGCCTCGACCCTGGTTGCATACGGCCTTGGTTTTCAAATCCTCACCCTAGTACTTTTTGTCCTTGCCGCTGATACCTTTTGTCAGGTAATTGTCGGGGCCATGTGTGCCACAGGAGCCCTGCTGGCAAACAATTTCGGTATGCCAGCCCTGCTGGTAAAGATCGCCGGGGTTTTTCTATACGGTTTCTGGATTGTTCTGCATAAATTGGATATCAGCTCTGAAACCTATCCCCTGGTCAAAATCAAATATATATATCTGCTGCTGATCCTTCCCCTGCTCTTCGCTGATATCACACTGCAGACTTTATATATTGCTTTTCTGTCACCTGATATCATCACTTCCTGCTGCGCCGTGGTTTTCGGCTCTTCAGCAGAAACCGGCCGTAACCTGATTGTAGGCTTTTCCCAGACCGGCCTGCTGTTTCTCTATTATGGCTCTATTATTGTTTTGGCAGCCGTTGGCATTATTCTTCTGAAGCGCTGGCTGCTGCCCCTGGCAGTAGTTTTTTCCGCGGGCTGGCTCTGGTTTTTAGGAGTGGCAACAGTTGCAATAATCAGCGTCTTTTCCTCTTACATCTATGCAATGCCTTACCACAACTGTCCTTTCTGCATACTGAAACCTGAGTATCATTATATAGGATTTGCCCTCTACTTCACACTGATCCCGGCCGCTTTCTTCGGCCTTTCAACAGCCCTTGTCGAGCCTTTTAAAAACAGGGTTGATCTTGCAGGACAGGTAACAAAATATCAGAGGACCGCCATCAAGATATCATTGATTTTTCTGTTGCTTTTGGCAGCCATAAGTTCATACCACTATCTGCTCTACAAGATCAGCGGTGGTGAGTCATAACCCCAGTATCCAGGTTGTGAAGCTCTCCGGGTAAACTCCCCATGAGGGCTATGAACGCTCACTGTTCCTGTTCTGCCGGCACTGCATTACCATCAGGTATTATTTTTTCCTTTTTCCCCTGCCAGCGTGTGGAAACAACCGAACCAACAGCAGCAACAACACCGGATGAAAATACACTGAAAACCAGCGGCATTCCTTTAATGCCGAAAAGGTCAAAAACAAAGGACTTCAGCATGCCGAGCAGACCGACCACGATGGCCACGGTGAGAATTTCGTTATTTTTCCTGCTGCTCGCAAACAAGAGGAGAAATACGGCTCCGAGATTAATGAAAACCGTCTGGGCCCCGCGGAACATATATTCAAAATCAGCAGTGCTCCTGGTCAATACCTGATAAAGCCCCAAACGCAGTAGGAAAAAACCGCTGATCAACCCTGTGAGGAGCAGGATGACCGCACTGAAGTCCTTCCTGTCGAGCCAGGAAAAAAAGGCTGAGTGCATGCCGGGGGGAGCATGGCTCCTGCACCAGCGATACTGCAGAAAACTCATGCTCATCAGGGTACCGATGACCAGGCCGCCGGCAAGGGGAGATGCCATATCAGCTGCCACAACGCCACTAACCACGGCAACGAGGCCTGCCGCCAGCTGGAACAGGTAGGATGTGCAGCGGATGCCGCCGCTTTGCCACTTGTTGGCTATCCTGGCCAGCAGGTAGGCTGACACGGATAAAACCGGAACCGACCATAAAATGTTTGAAAAGGTTGCCGCCACCCCTAAGCTGAATAGTATTACCCCCGCAAAGGTATAGGTAGTACTGCCGGTGGCCCCTTCCCTGTTGCGTGATGCCAGCCAGCCGGCCACTCCAATATGAAGCAGAGCGGCAAGCACTCCGGCAATACCCAGCCATAACGTGCTGCGAAACCATGGTATTGCTACTGACCAGGAGGCCAGAAAGGCACCTACACCTGTTATGCTCGGCAACAAACTTTCAAAGAATCCCAACTCTTCATTATCCGTAGCCATCCGGTGTATATTAGTGACAGTAAAAAATGCCCAGAAAACAAAAAGGAGGGGAAAAAACCAGTTCAGATAAAGGAGAGCTGCCGTAGGTTCATCACAGGCAGCAGGAACATTTAATTTAAATGCCCAGAAAAGCCAGAAAACAAAAGTCAATCCCAGGGTCGTCCAACGCAAAGACGGGCATAATTTTTTTCGCAAAGCTATAAAGGCTGCAACGCAACCTCCGATCACGATGAGAGCCAGCATTGGATAAAGTGGATATGGAAAGTCAATGGACATGCCTACAAGTCCACTTCCCAGGGCGGCGATACAGAGTTGCGAGGAGGCCCGGTAACGCAGACCGAGGGCTACTACAACTGCACCGGCCATGAATAAAATTAAATAAGCCGACACAGCTGAAAGCGACTCAAAGCGGGCATGGGTTTCCAGCACTATTGAGAAAAGCAGCAGCAGGCCGCAAGCGGGAAAGACAGGCGCCAGACGGCTTTTCCGTCCGTAAAGCCACCAGCCGCCGATAATAAGTGCGGCGGCGTACCCCATGCCCAGCATCGAGCCAAACTTGGCATTAATTATCTCATTATCCGTTATGGTTCTGAGGATAAGGGCAACAACAAGGGCAAAGCAGACAGTGGCTACCCTGGGCAGCAGCGCGCCTGTCCCGGCTTTTTTCAGGACCCCATCCTGGGGTACCTTTACCTGTTGCACAGCACTTGCTTCCTGAACCAGGCGCCGTTTTTCCTGCGGTGCCTCTCCGTTCTCCAAACTAAGCAGCCTGGCAGATAGTTCATCTACAGTTTTTTGAAGAAACCCGACCTGTTCGGTCAAGGATTTCAGCTGTCCCTCTAATGCGCCTTGCCTGTCACCCATGCTCTATTCTGACTGTTTGATTATTTGTTTTTTTATATTGATTTAAAAAAAATAAAAAAATTGCATTTACTGGTTGCACAATTCATTGGAGGCATTTATATTCCACCTCCATATTTCAATACCACATTGTGGTACAAAACCAGTTGCCATATATTACAAACTATGTCAATAGTAATTACCACAAAGTAACATAAAATTTATTTTACCGCCCAACAAAAAACATTATATAGCGTTGCAATTATTAATAAAAACATCCTGCAGCCAACTGAAATTCAAAGGTTTAATGGTCTATTTCATTACAGACTGGAACAGTTGCCGGGCCATTTCATCCTAATGTCATGGTTTCAAGTGCCAGAGTATACCAGGTTGCGGAGACAGCAATATTCCTCTCAAAAAGGAGGCAAACAGCGTAAATGAAAAATCATGTATTGCGACCTCTGTTCGTAGTCATCATAGGAGTTGCCCTGCTCTTGGTAGTGAGACACTTCATGGTGCCGGCTGATTTTGGAGTTCAAGAGGGAGGAAACTTTACCTATAACTTCCATCGTCTTTCAAATGTTGAAGACTGGAAGAACTTCAAGGTAAAATACCGCGGCAGGGAATACTGCCAGGAGTGCCACGAAGAAAATGCAGCCTCCATTCTCGACTCACCCCATGAAGTTATACAATGTGAAAACTGCCACGGGCCTGCCATCGACCATCCCGACAACCCGGAAACCCTGGCAATAGATACCAGCAGGGCCCAGTGCCTCAGGTGCCACACCTATCTGCCCTACCCCACCAGCCAGCGTTCCGAGCTCCCCGGCATTGACCCCCAAGATCATAATCCCGGTGAAAATTGCGTTGATTGCCATAATCCGCATAACCCCGATTTGGAGAATATGTAATGAGTTGCTCTCGGCGAGATTTATTAAAAAATACTTTCAAAGCTACCCTGGCCTCAACGCTGCCGCTATCAGCCTTTAAGATGCTGAGCCCGGCCCAGGTAAAGGCCTCGGTGGGCGATGCAAATGTGCGCTGGGTTTTCCTGGTAGACACTCAAAAATGCGTGGGCTGCGGTCTCTGCGTCAAGGCCTGCAAGAATGAAAATGAAGTTCCCTATGACCCGCCCATTACCAGGACATGGGTGGAGCGTTATGTCCTTATGAAGAACGGCCAGTCGCATATCGAATCACCGTTCGGCGGCCGCGATGGTTATACTGATACATCGATACATGAAAACGAGATCCCTGCTGATCAGATCGCCAAGGGGTTCTTTGTATCCAAACTCTGCAACCAGTGCAAAAAGCCGGCCTGTGTCCAGGTTTGCCCGGTTGGGGCAACTTACCAGACCCTGGATGGAGTGGTACTTGTTGACCGCAAATGGTGCATAGGCTGCGGCTACTGCATCATGGCATGTCCGTACGGTATGCGTTTTTTCCATCCTGTTCATAAGGTAGCTGAAAAATGCACCTTCTGCTATCACCGTATAATAAAAGGCATGAAGACCGCCTGTGTGCAGAACTGTCCGTTTGAAGCCCGCCTGATCGGCAACCTGAAGGATCCCAACGATCCGGTTACCAAAATAATCATGAACCAGCGTGTTTCAGTCCTGAAAGATGAATATGGCACAAAACCCCAGGTCTACTATATCGGCCTGGATACCAATGTGAGGTAATAGAAATGTCGGTCGAGAATATAGTAGCCCAAGGAGGAGAACACCTGGCCGTCCACGGCCTTGAATGGACGACAAAGGAACTCTTTACGTATCCCAACGAGTTCATTTACTGGTCCATCCAGATCGTCATGTATCCGTATATGACCGGCCTTGTTGCTGGGGCTTTTGTCCTTTCCTCCCTCTATCATGTCTTCGGTCAGCAGGATCTGAAAAACATGGCCCGATTTTCACTTGTCTTTTCCCTTGCCCTGCTGCCTGTGGCCATGATGCCGCTGCAGTTTCATCTGCAGCAGCCGCTCAGGGGTATAAATGTTATGTTCACACCCCATTTTACCTCGGCCATTGCCGCCTTCGGCATTGTATTTTCGACCTATGCCGTTATCGTTTTAAGCGAAATATGGTTTGTTTACCGCCAGTTCTTTGTTGATCAGGTTAATACCCTGAAAGGCAAAGAAGGGGCTAAAGACCGTATCATGTATTACCTCTATATTGTTCTTACCCTTGGCGCCTTTGATACCAGTGACGAGGCCGTTGCCAAGGATAAAAAAGCGGTAAAAATTCTTGCCGCAATCGGCATCCCGATTGCCTGCTTCCTGCACGGCTATGCCGGTTTCATCTTCGGTTCTGTCAAGGCCAATGCCCTGTGGATGTCACCGCTCATGCCGGTCATCTTTATCATGTCAGCCATTGTTTCCGGCATCGCGCTCTGTATGCTCACCTATATCATCATCATGGAATGGAAAAAATGGAGCACCATCATTGCCAAGGGTAAAGGCGATGAATCGGTTAAAATGTTAGCCGGCGCTGAACTGGATGTCATCACCAAGACCTCGCGCTATCTCCTGGGATTTCTGGTGGCAGCCATTACCCTCGAGCTGCTGGACCTCATCTTCCGCGGCTATACTGCCATGAAGTCATGGGATATTCTGCGCTCCGTCATGTACGGTAAGGATTTCATAAACATCTTTCTTCTGCAATACACCCTTGGCAACCTGGTACCCTTTATCATGCTGCTTGTACCGGGGCTTACGATCAGGCGGGTTTTCTTTGCACTTATTTTCGTTCTCTTCGGCGTATTCATGATGCGTTGGAACGTCGTCATAGGCGGCCAGGCTTTCTCCTTATCCTTTGCAGGCTATATGCATTATCACCTGCCCATCATTCCCCACAGCATGGAAACATTTAAAGAGGGTCTCTTTGGTGCAATGACCGTTGCAGCAACACCCTTTGTACTTTTCTATTTCATCAACAAGGTGACTCCGTCGCTGGAGTATAAGTAGCTGGAAAGCACCTTGGATAATTTTGCCAAGAAACTGAAACTGTATGAGAATAAATCTTCAAATACATAATAGCTCCAAGAGGGGGTAAATATGGAAAGACGGCAATTACTGAAATCATCGCTTGCTCTCCTCGGCACAACTACCCTGATATCTTTTGTGTACCCTGCTTCAAAGTTTCTTATCCCGCCAAAGAGCAACGCCAAAGATGCCCAGGTGACCCTTGATAAAGACCAGATCCCACCCGGCACCGCCAAAGAGGTAATCTATAACGAAATCCCCCTGGTCATTATCAACCGGCGGGGCAGCGGCTTCATTGCCCTCTCAAGGGTATGTACCCATCTGGGCTGCCTGGTCGGCTATGACAGTTTTAATCGTAAACTTGTATGCCCATGTCATGCAGGAGAATTTGACCTGGAGGGTAAAGTACTCACCGGTCCTGCCACAAAATCTTTGCATAGGTATCCGCTTAAAATCAGTTCAAAGCAGATAACCATTGGCTAAAGAAAATGCTATTATTTTGATAAATTATCACGGGGTCATATAATGTGGGGAAAAATTAAACACTGGATAGAAGTTAGAATTGGTCTCGAAGAACTGACCGATAGACACTTGCGGTCATACAAGACACCCAAAGGTGCCAGTTTCCTGAACACTTTAGGTTTTGTAGCCCTCATCGCTTTTATTGTACAGGTCATCACCGGCATCATGCTGCTTCTTTACTATGTACCCCACCCTGATCATGCTTTCCAGAGCGTCCAGACCATGACCAACGAGATTCCCTACGGTTGGCTCTTCCGCCTGATACACAATATCGGCTCCAATATAATTATCGGCGTAATCATCATCCATATGGTCCATGTATTCTTGAGGGTCAGCTATAAAAGGCCCAGGGAAGTCACCTGGATTTCCGGCTGTCTCATGCTCTTCCTGGTGCTCCTGACAAGCATTACCGGACAACTGTTGCCCTGGCACCAGACAGGCTTCTGGCAGACCACGGTTACCTCGACAATACCTGCCTTCCTGCCGATTATCGGCGAAGGGATTTCTTCCTATATGCGCGGTGGTGAGTTTGTCACCGGGATTACTCTTTCCAGATACTTTTCCTTTCATGTTGTCATACTGCCGGTGATCATCAGCGGATTGATCGGGCTGCATGTGCTGCTGGTCCGGCGCCAGGGAATATCAACCTCTGCCATTGTAGAACCGGAAAGCAGCAAAACTTCCCATGAAGATTTTTACAGGGAGGCACATCTGAAAGGTCAACCGTGCTTTCCTCACTTTTCCTTAAAACGTCTGTTCATGGTAATGCTCTATTTTAGCATTATCTTTTTCATCATGACCTTCTGGCCGAACCTTTTCCTGCCACCGGAAAGCAATATGCCGGCAAATCCCCTGATGACCCCTGAAACCATCAGACCGGCCTGGTATTTCCTGGCCCCATATCAGCTGATTAAAACCATACCGAATGACTTGTTGGGCATCAGCCTGCTGGTTATCTTCTCTGTGGTCCTGCTGTTCTGGCCGTTTTTTGATGCAAAGGAAGCAGAAAGAAATATTAGCAGGAGGCCTATGCTTTTAAGCCTTGGCTTAATCGTTCTGGCACTGTGGGCCATACTTACAATCTGGGGGATGTATTCATGATGAGATACGTTATCATTCCAGTAGTGGTTTTAATCGCAATTGTCTCAGCAGGTCTTTCCCAGGCCGGCTACCGTGAGACCTTTGAGAGAGAGTTCATGCTTTCACCCTGGTCCATCGCCAAAGGGGAGACCAGTGCCTGCATCCAGTGTCACACCTCGGATAACATGGGACCTGAAATGCATGAGGTCACCAGGCAGTGGAAAGAAAGCTGGCATGCAAAAAACAATATATCATGCCACGACTGCCATGGCGGCGCACCCGAAGATGCCAGCATGTCCATGATGCACCAGCGCGGCTTTAAAGGCTCACCCAAAGATGTTGACATCCCTGAATTCTGCGGTACATGCCACATCGCCATCCTGGACAATTATCTCAAAAGCGGCCACGGTGAAACCTTTATTGCCACGGCAGAGGGACCAAGCTGCGTTACCTGTCACGGTTCACACAATATCCAGCAGGCAAGCATGGATATAATCAACGAGCAGCTCTGCTCCCAGTGCCACACCTACGAACGCGCCAAGGAAATGAAACAGGCCCTGTTCATGGTGGAAAGCAAGTTGAATACCATTGATAAGGACATGAAACGTCTCAAGTTGCTTGGCATTGCAACTGAGAGACAGGAAAAGGCATTTTTCAGAAATCATGCTGAATTCCGCGCCCTTTTCCACTCAATTGATGTTGATGCGGTCAGGATAAAATCAAGCGATTACGCACAGAAACTTGAAATAATTGAGAGCGAGATAAATGATTCTTTTAACAAGCTGGCGATGAGAAGAAATGTGTCCGCCTATCTTTTTCTTCTTTTCATAGGTTTGAGTATCGTGGTCTTCCTGCTGTCAAAATCCTATGAACAGCAATAACCAATAATTGGCTTTACAAAAGAATAACTTTGCAGGTAAGACTGGATACAAGCAATCATTATATTACAGCCAACTGTGGATCAGGCTCAGTAATTTAATCTTTCATGAAACTTATCTTTGTCTTCAACATGGAGTATAGCGATGGGCAATCATTATAAATTCATAACAGTATTCATTTCTGCTTTGCTGGTATCTTTTCTGTCCTTAAACAGTCAAGCTATAAGCAGTGACACGCCCAAGCATCCGGTAAACAACGCCGTCACCGATACTCCCAAGAGTTATGATACCCCAGAATTCTTTGTACCTCCCCCACCCTTTTCAGAGGGTATATTTCCCTGCTCAGACTGCCATTCCGATATGGACGTCAACCCGGAAAGAAGAGAATTGGAAGACGAGCATGTTGAAATTTCTGAGATGTTCAACCATGCCAGCGAACAGAGATGGTGCCTTGACTGTCATAACCAGGATGACAGGGATAAGCTGCGGTTGGCCAACGGCGACCTTGTCTCCTTTGAGGAATCATACAAC
>CAMYKS010000031.1:0-48833 GCA_947259115.1 uncultured Desulfobulbaceae bacterium
TTCTTTGGGCTTATTATCTTTCTTTACTGGTGGCATCTGCATCCTTATTAAAAGAGGAGAAGTTCACTCGTAATTTATAATTTCAATATTTATTCGGGCAGGGCCAGGAATGGCTCTGCCTTTTTTTATTTGTGCGCCCGGCCGGGCGCACAAATAAAAAAAGGGACTCAGAGCAAGTGCCTGAATCCCTTTATTATTTTCTGGGGTGAGCGATGGGACTTGAACCCACGACCTCCGAGGCCACAACCCGGTGCTACCACCAGCTGAGCTACGCTCACCATAGAGCAAGGCATTTCTTATAATAGATGGGCCTTATTTTATCAAGTCTTTTAGAACTCTTTACCGCAGTGCTGGCATTTTAGGGCCTGGGCCTTGATGATTTCAGTACAGTCAGGACACTCTTTTTTAAAGTTTGCTTTAAGAAGCTGGTTAATGGCCAGGTTTAACTTGCTTGCCAGGCTGTCCTCCCTGAAAGTATGGTTGCGGATAGAATCTATGCAGGACAGGTCATTGAGCTCGACCAGCAGATCCGCCGCCCGCTCACGGTTTTTGCGGTCAGCCGCATCATCGAGAATAAGCAGCATAACAGGTGCGAGGTTCTTTTCAGCCACGCAGGTATCCAGTTTAGCAACAGCTTCTTTTTCATTGGCATAGCGTTCATCCTGCAGCTTGATGCTTTCCGGATCAATTATGCAGCCCTTGAAGGCGTCAGGGCTGCCGACCATCATTGGTGTGCCTTCCTTGTTGCCCGGCAAAAGCATGTAACGGTAGGATGCCCGGTGGCCAAACTGCGCCTCTATATGCTCCCAACCGTTCTTAAAAAGGGAGCATTCATCATTTAAGCAGATAAAGTAGGCCTCAGTTCCCCAACCCAGGCCGTCTCCAACATGAATAGGCGGAGTACTGCAGCATGAAAGCTTCACTTTGCAATGGGGGCAGTAATGGATTTCATCAAGGTATTTTTTACAGGAATTAAACATGTGTATCCTCCAGGGAATGCACGTCAGAGAAGTTATGGGCAAACTACTTTGGCGTTGAATTGGTTTGGTCTGCTCCTAACTGGGACAGCGGCTGCGATACATTTCAAGTGTATGGTTTGCCGCCAAAGAGAATAATAATCGGTATCAGGAGAAGTACAAATATTATGAGAACAATGACAGGATGTTCACTTTTCTTTTTTTCAGGGATTTTTTCCATTAATTTAGAGTAAGCATAAAAGTAAAAATGTCAATTCACGAATTCAGGAATATAACTGCTTAAGATCATGTCCTGATAATCTTGCTCAGGGTTTCATCAACGGCAAGGGATTGCTTCATCCTGGCCTTTAAAAAGCCATCGGTCAGGTATAGTTTGTTTTCATTTATGATCGTACAAAGCTCGTCAATTTTTCCATCATTGGCCATATCCATCAGCTTGATCAGGTTTTCCGCAAAGCTCTTGACAATTTTACGTCCGTCACCTGTGGTGGCCATAATCTCGGCATAGGTTCTGGGATTCTGGGTATGCACACGGGCCATGGCCAGAATGCCGTACAGGGATGTGAGAGTGGAGTGGGTACCGATCTCGTCCTGGGGTATCCGGTTATCCTTCAACGTCATGGCAAGAGCCACGGAAACCGTTGTGGGCAGTTTCTGGCCGACACCCATCAAAAGGTCATGCTGGGACGGGCTGTCCTGGTTGATAAGGGCACCGTGCTTGTACAAAAATGCCTCGAATTCACTGCAAAACAGCCCGCTGCGCCTTGTCCGCACCACAGTGGCGTTCTTGTCTTTCATGGTTTTAGCCTGGGGTCCCCAGAGGTTATGGACCAGCATTACCTCGACGCCGGGCCGGGTTTTTGCCAGGGCTGCATCCAAGGCATTTTCCGCCACTCCGGCCAGGATTAGCAGGGCCTGTCCGTCCTTAAGGAGCGGTCCGTATTTCTCAACGGCATCAGTTGTGGCACTTATGGGCACACATATGGCCACCACATCAACCTGGGGGATCATATTCTCTGGAGTAAGTTCAGTTGTGCGGCCCGTGAGCAGGGATTTGTACCCTTCACTCTCCAGTCGATCAGCAAACCATGTGCTCATGTCCCCGGTGCCGATAAAGCCAAAAGATGATATGTGCTTGGTGCGCATATCAACCCTTGGAAAACTGCCCAGGATCTGAAAAGAACCGGGTTCCTGGATGATATCTTCGCTTATTGATTTTACTGCAACCGCAAGGTTCTTATCCTTGATATGGCCTTCCGCTTCAATATATATCTGCAGTTTCTGGGTCTTGATGTCGCTTTCTGTCCGCATGTCAATGATGTTGATACCGCGCCGGGTGAATTCCCCCAGAATATCAACAAGAAGACCGACCCTATCATTAAGTGGCAGGGTCAGCAGGGCAGTGGCATCATACTTTGTTGGCTCGGCAGGGGTTGAGCTGATAACGGCAAACCGGGTCTGGTTATGGGGTGCCAGCTCTCTTTCCCTGATTACCAGGCCGTTTGCCACGAGAAATTCTTCTGTGGCAACAAAGCCGCGATCAAGATCGTTCTGTTTTTTGACATCATTAATTGCCTGCTGCAGATCCGTGACAGCCAACTGCGGCAGCAAAGGATAATTATTTGTTATATATTCATCGCACTGTCTGAAACTGAAACTTTTGCCAATGAGCATGGAAAGCTGGTGTATATCATCAATGGCGCCGAGTGAAAGATGGATGGGCAGAACCACATTGTCAATCCAGTGCGCCTTGCTGAGCTTTTCCATTATGCGGAAGTACTCGAGACTCTCGCCTTCCCTGGTATTGTACACAGGGATCAGGGCAAGATCTGTCTGCTTTTCCCTAAACGCCTTGATGACTGCCGGTGTGTTAGGAAAAAGCTTTATTGCGGCATCAGGATCAAACTCCCTGGCGGCCTGCCATGAAGATGACCCCTCCGGACCCAATGTAGCGATAGATATCATGGATTATTCCTTATAATTGCAGTAACTCACTTCGAGTGTTCATTCTTGTTGAATTTTGGGACGCTTGCATCAAAAGACTTTTTAATTTTATCGTAAAGGTCAATTCGTTCTCCGTGGCGGTTTTTTTAGCCGCTCCATATGTAGTTTATATGATAGTTACTGGTCATACACGACTCTGGCCATAGCATCAAGCATTGCATTAATGACATGGCAAAATTGTCAAAATCGATTTTTATGTTTTTGTTCATTTATGCGCCACTTTAACGCCCCGATAAAAACTCCAAGGAGGGTCGGCCGGGCAAACTGGTTTTACGGAAGCGATTCTCTCAGTTGAAATGGGTTTACTGTATCTTTGCTTTATTGGGGAGTACTATTAACCTCACAATATAAAAAGAGCCGAGAATATACCCAACCAGGGCCTGGACTCCTTCAGCTTTCCAGGCAACCCAGCCAAAAACAATTATTAGTAGTAGTTGAATAGCGTGGAGTAAAGACCGTTTAGAGTCTTTTTCATATGTTGTCAGTTCCAGCAAAAATGCCAGTGTGGCAATGGTAAAACCCAAAAATCCCCCAAACAAGAACCCGATTATCCAAACTTTCATAATTTCAACCACTTAAATTGATGCTTGTATATACTTTACATGAACTTCATATACTCTTGGAGGCATTGTCAGTTATATAAATACATAATAGTATAGAAAAGTTATACTTACTATATAATCCGAAAGTGATTCAATTCAAAATACGCTGCATTTCTGAGAAATTTACAGAGTATACTATTTAGCACATGCATAATTTAAAGAACAAAGGATCTGTGGCTGAATATCTCACAGCCCTTAAATCCTCTCCCCGTTTAGGTCCGCAGGTGGTGCACCATGAAGAGCTGGCTGAACATTCTGCTGTTTTCGGGAAAAACAGAATCGACTGGCCCAGAGCCCTGGAAGAAGCTCTCAAACACATGGGCATAGAGCAACTGTATCAGCACCAGGTGAGCGCCACCGATGCAGTGCGCAGGGGAGAGAATGTTATTGTATCGACGCCCACGGCCAGCGGCAAAAGCCTGATTTATAATCTACCGGTGTTTGAGCAGACCATGCGGGCGCCTGACTCCACGGCTCTGTATCTCTTCCCCTTAAAGGCCCTGGCCCAGGACCAGCTGCGGGCAATTGAGGAACTGGCCGCCTTGCTGCCGCAGGAGTTAATTCCCGTAGCAGCAATCTATGACGGTGACACAACAGCGTATCAGCGGAAAAAACTCCGTCAACGTCCGCCGAACATTCTCATCAGCAACCCGGATATGCTGCATCTTTCCATGCTGGGATATCATTCCATCTGGTCCGGTTTTTTTGCCCGGCTGACCCATGTTATCCTGGACGAGGTTCATACCTACAGGGGAATTTTCGGCTCCCACATGGCCTGGGTTTTGCGGCGTCTGAAACGTATAGGCGCTTATTACGGCGCCGTGCCGCAGTTCATCCTCTCGTCCGCCACCGTGGCCAATCCAGACGAATTAGCCCGTGATCTTCTCGGGGCTGAGGCTACGGTCATCAGTGAATCCGGAGCGCCGCGGGCAAAACGTAATTTTGTTTTCATCAACCCACTGGACAGCGCTGCAACTGCTGCCAGCCAATTAATTGAGGCAAGCCTCAAAAGGGGTCTGCGCACTATTGTCTACACGCAATCAAGAAAGCTGACAGAACTGGTTTCCATCTGGACACAACAACGGTTAGGTAAATTATCCGACAAGCTGACTTCCTACCGGGCCGGATACCTGCCCGAGGAGCGGCGGGAGATTGAAGCCAGGCTGTCGAATGGATCATTGCTTGGCGTCATTGCAACCAGTGCCCTTGAACTGGGCATAGATATTGGGGATCTGGATATCTGCATCCTGGTCGGCTACCCGGGCACCGTCATGACAACCTGGCAGCGTGGAGGCAGAGTGGGGCGCAAACAGAGTGAGTCACTTATTATCCTGGTCGCCCTTGAAGACAGCCTGGATCAACATTTCATGCGGAACCCCAGGGATTTTTTCAGTCGTGAGGTCGAATCAACGGTTTTGAATCCCTCGAACAAAACAATAATGCGGAGCCATCTTATCTGTGCTGCAGCGGAACAACCAATAAAGACAGATGAACTCCTTGTGGGCGATGCTGCCGTGCGTGAAGTGGTGGAAGAACTTGCAGAAGAAGCGTCACTGCTTCTGACGGCAGACGGAAATTACTGGGTCGGGGCCAG
This sequence comes from uncultured Desulfobulbaceae bacterium, assembly GCA_947259115.1. GTDB lineage: Bacteria > Desulfobacterota > Desulfobulbia > Desulfobulbales > BM004 > BM004. The sequence goes on from CAMYKS010000031.1 coordinate 5,178, forward strand.
AAAATATCCGCACCGGGATTTAGATCTGCGTGGCAGCGGCCAGACATTTGTTATCCGCAATACTTCCGACGGCAGCGCGCTTGGTGAAATAGATTTCATGCGCTGTTTCAAGGAATGCCATCCGGGGGCAGTCTACCTGCACCGCGGCAGGACATGGCTCATAAACGACCTGGACCTGGATACCCATGAGGTGAGCGCTGTCAGGAAGAAGGTCAACTATTTTACCCGGACCATGGGCTGCAAGACTACGGAAATTTTGAAAATTTACCATACAACCGAAATGTACAATTTTCGCGTCTCCTTCGGCTATCTCCGGGTTACCGATACGGTGACCGGTTTTCAGAGGCGGCTTGTGGCAGGGCAGAAACTCATCAGTACGGAGCAGCTTGATCTCCCACCCCTGGTCTTTGAAACAGAAGGCCTCTGGATTGAAATTCCGGAAACTGTGCAGAAGCGTATTGAGCGCGAGCAGTATCATTTCATGGGTGGTATCCATGCCCTGGAGCATGGAGCTATTTCCATCTTCCCCCTGCTGGTGCTCTGCGACCGCAATGATGTGGGGGGCATTGCCCACCAATTCCATGAACAGCTTTCCAGGGCAGCCGTCTTTATCTATGACGGCTATCCCGGCGGGGTGGGATTGGCCCGCAAGGCATTTGAGAAGATTGACGAGTTGCTCTACCTGACCCGGAAAACCATAGTTGACTGTCCCTGTGAACTCGGTTGCCCATCCTGTGTCCATTCGCCCAAATGCGGTTCAGGCAACCGGCCCATAGACAAGCAGTCTGCCCTGGAGATACTCGCTTCTCTGTTGAAAAAGAGCCATAATCATACTGCAGGCGAACACAGTGTGAAAATTGCACCAGAAGAGTTCAGAGTCTTGGGACCTGAAAAGAAAATAGCAAAAAAGGAGGCGCCGGCTCGTTATGGCGTCTTTGATGTTGAGACAAAGCGGAGTGCAGCTGAAGTCGGCGGCTGGCACAGGGCTGACAGGATGGGCATCTCTGTGGCGGTTCTCTATGATTCGGTATCCGACAGTTTTAAAACCTATATTGAGAAGGATATCCCTGATCTTATTCGAGATCTGCAGGCATTTGACCTGGTGGTAGGATTCAACAATAAGCGCTTTGACAACAAGGTGCTTTCAGCATATACGGTATTCAACCTGGCATCACTGCCGACATTGGATATCATGGAGGTGATTACTAACCGGCTGGGATACCGCTTGAGCCTTGATCGCTTGGCTGAGCATACCCTGGGGGTAAAAAAGTCAGCCAGCGGCCTGCAGGCTCTCCAGTGGTATAAAGAGGGGAAAATAGATGAAATAGCGAGCTACTGCCGCAAGGATGTAAAAATTACCAGGGATATCTTTCTCTTCGGCCTGGAAAACAGCTACCTTCTCTTTAAAAACAAGGCCGGTTCCATTGTCCGCCTACCGGTGAATTTTTCCACCTGAGCCATAGATATAAGATGAAAAAAAGCCTGTGCTTCAAGAGATGCACACGTTCAATCCTCATGAAAGAAAAGAGGCTTGCCTGTTCTCTTTACAGGGGATCAGTGGGCCAAAGAAGAGATTTATGCATCCAGCCGGTAATTTCATTTTTATAACGGAGCTTCATCCAATCGCCATTCATTTCCAGCGGTTCAAAGACCACACCTTTTTTGACCGTGGCGACAATGGGATCATCCTTACTTGAACCTGTGCGCATATTGGCGGTTTCCACGTTAACGATGACAGTTTTCTTACTGGAAATAAGGGTTTCATAAATCCAGCCTTTATCACCCTCAAAATCAATGACATTGGCCCATTTGCCCTCGCGTTTTAAAACTTCAAGTGGAAAGCTTTTAAAAACCTGCCAGATCACCTTGCTTTTTGTGTTGGGCCCCGAACGGATGTTCACACCGTCTTTTTTTACACTGACATACTCTGCTGCAAGTCCGACTTCGGGAAGTAACAAAATAATCAGGGCAAAGACAGAACCAAGAAATAGCCTTTGTAAAGTAGAGGTTTTCATAATCAAATTCTTCCTGAATGTTTTATTTGTAGGTTAATCCGTCTGCTCGATACCAGACGGTTTCAATGGTGTTAATTGCAAAGATTTATAGCATCATCAGGACGTCAAGTCAAATCAGTTCTCGGTGAAAAAACAATTTAAAACTCTATTTTCTTGGATCACGGCTGCAGGCTGCTATGGGCCCGTAACCTGCTGTGACACTTTCCCCGGTATTATCGGTATCTGTCATGATTGCAATGGCGCCGACCTTTGGCGGCTCTTTACCAAAGAAGCGCTTGTAATCTTCATAAATATTTCTCGTTTCCGTTATCCATTTGCCGGTTTCTGCTGAACCGCTTTCAACACTTATCATGATATCATTTGCAGTATAAGGGTTTGGCACAGCCTGGTCCTTTGGCAGTTTATTGGCCCAGATATAATTAATTGCCTTGGTGTTCCAAAAGAAAAAGGAGGGGAAGACAACATATAACCGGGCTCCGTAATCATCTCCTGATTTCTGCAATGAATCACCCCCGGCAATAATGTTGTCCACCTTCCATTGCCAGGTGATATATGGGTATTGCTGTGGATCATACTCTATCTTGTAATACAATCCGGATGCCGTACCATTACTTTCTGCTTTGATAAATGTCCTGTTGCCTTCCATGGTCCAGGTATATTCTGTTGTGCCTTTGAAGGATTTTGACCTCCAGCCTGGTTTAATACCATCTGCAAAATCATCAATGATAATTTCACACTCCTCCATTAGTGCAGGATTTTCGGCAAGTACGCTTGCGTGGACTGTCAGGAGCAGCAGTAAAATTAGTATGACTTTGGACATTGGATAATTTTAAAAATTTTAAATTATGCAAATTCTACATCTGCAACCAGGTGTATGAGAAACTCCTTGTTGCCCTTGGGCCCAAGGATGGGGGAGGGCGTCACACCTCGGTTCTGCAATCCCAGCGTTTTACAAAAAACTATTATATCCTCTATAACTTCCTGATGCAGAGCAGTATCACGTACAACTCCTCCTTTGCCGATCTTGCCGCGTCCCACCTCAAATTGCGGTTTTATCAGGGCAAGAATTGAAATCTGTTTCCTGAATAATGGCAGCAAAGGCGGGATGAGCAGTTTAAGGGAAATAAAGGCGGCATCCATAACAGCAAAGTCAAGCATATCCTCAAAGTTTTCAGATGTAAGATAGCGGGCATTGGTGCGTTCCATCACCACGACCCGGGGATCCTGGCGCAGCTCCCAGGCCAGTTGGCCGTAGCCGACATCAACTGCATATACTTTAGCGGCGCCGTTTTTTAATAAACAGTCGGTAAAGCCACCGGTGGAGGCCCCAATATCAAGACAGACAAGCCCTGCCGGATTAATGCTGAAAAAATCAAGACCGGCCTCTAGTTTATAGCCACCCCTGCTCACATAAGGGCATGATACCTTAACTTCGACAGTAACGGAATCTTCCACCATTGTTCCAGCCTTATCGGCCAGCCTGTTATTCACCAACACCTGACCGGCTGCGATCAGGGCCTGTGCCTTCTGCCGGGTCGGGGCCAGATTTTTTTCCAGCAGCAGTTTATCAAGACGGATTTTCATTATTACAACAATGTTACTGTAAAACAGCAGATTTTTTCTTGTTCCAGGGTGCAACCCGCAGGAGAAGCAGCATACCCGGAATTGCAATCAGGGTGCACATTACGAAAAAGCTGAGCCAGCCCATATGTTTAGCAAGAAAACCCGTTGGTGCTGATGCCAGAACCCTGGGTATTCCCATGAGGCTGCTGAGAAGTGCATATTGGGTGGCAGTGAATTTTTTATTGGTGACGCTGGCCATGAAGGCAACGTAGGCTGCAGTCCCCATGCCTGCGCTCAAATTCTCAAAGGCAATAACACCCGATAAGGCCATAATGTTGTGGCCTATAGTCGCCAATAGGGCAAATCCAGCAGTGGAAACTGCCTGCAAAATTCCGAATACCCAGAGAGACCGGTTGATCCCCAGGCGCAGCATCATGATACCACCCACAAGGCTTCCGACAATTGTGGCCCAGAAGCCGAAAAGCTTGACAACAGCGCCGATCTCTGTTTTCGAAAAACCGATATCAAGGTAAAAGGGAGTGGTCATGGCACTGGCCATTGTGTCTCCAATTTTATAGAGAAAAATAAATCCCAGAATCCACCAGGCCCCGCTACGGCTGAAATATTCTTTTAACGGGAGAAGAACTGCCTCCTGCATGGTTTTTGGTGTGCCGGCCGGAGTTTCCGGCTCAGGTGAAAGGATGGTTGTAATGATACCCGGTACCATGCAGGCTCCCAAGATCATGTACACAGAGGAGAACGACATGTGGTCAGCCATGATCAGGCCGCCTCCTGAGGCTAATAACATTCCTATGCGATATCCGTTAATATACAACGAGGAGCCGAGCCCCAATTCTTCATCCGGGAGATCTTCCCGCCGGTAAGCATCAACGATAATATCCTGGGAGGCACTGAAAAAAGTAACAAGAAATGCCACAAATGCTACAAGCCAGGGGTTATTGGTGGGAGATGTCAGTCCGAGCCAGCAGATTACCAGTACGAGCATAATCTGGGAAACAAGCATCCAGCCACGACGACGCCCTAAAAAGGGTAGGGTAAATCGGTCCAGAAAGGGGGCCCAGAGGAATTTGACGGTATAGGGAAGGCCGACAAGTGCCATTAAGCCTATAACAGTCAGGTCGACCCCTTCTTCCTTCATCCAGGCCTGTAGAAGAGATATGGTAAGCAGAAGTGGCAGACCACAGGAGAATCCCATCAGCAGGGTTCTCAACATACGTACGCTGAAAATTGCCTTCAGCATGCCAGGCATAGTTTTTCCTGGGGGAAAATGATCCTTACATGATTATTCATCATTCCAGAGGCGGGGATATGTGGTCAGCCTGCTAAGCTGGGCTATTTCTTTAATGATTCAAGCCTGGACTTTGCAGATGCGGTTTCAGCACCTCCGGGATAGGTGTCAACAAGCTTATTATAGACAATGCGGGCTGTTTCCGGATCACCTATCTTTTCAAAGGAGAGTCCCTGTTTGTACAGGGCCTTGGGAGCAAGGGAATGCTTGGGATGCTCGACGATCACCTTTTGGAATTCCAGGATAGCCAGCTCATAATCCTTCTCCTCATAAAGGCTTTCTGCGACATAGTAGCGGGCATTTACAGCCTGGGGTCCCGATGGGTTATTTTCCAGATAATCTGCAAAATTATTATAGGCCTCCCTGTATTTTTTCTGCTTGAATAGATCCATTCCTTCTTCATACGTACCTGATACTTGGGGAGGAGGTGGGGGCGGAGGCACAGTAGTTTTCACCACAGGCTTCGCTGCAACTCTTTCGGCCTCCATTTCTTCTGCTGAAGATTCGGTAATATTCTGGCGGCTGACATCAACTTTAAACGTTTCGGGTTTAATTTCCCGCGCCACTCTGCTGCTTTTCTGTGCAACAGTTGCAGTTCTCGCCTTTTTCTCCGCCTCTCTTGCCCGTTGGGCAGCATCCATGGCCCGTTGTGATGCTTCCCGGCTGCGGGCCTCCTTGATCGCCCTGATTTCATTCTCGGCAAAGGTTACACGTTCCAGGGCTTTGAGCAGTTGTTCTTCAGCCAGGGCCATACGTTCATTGAGACTGTTGATATCTCCCAACCTGCTTTGTTCCGATGTGTCCATGCGGTTCAAGAGCAGTTTTTTGAGCTCTTTGTTTTCTTCCTTCACCTGCCGGACGACAAAATTGTTTTCTTCAATTTCTGCCTGCAGCCGGAGTATTTCAGACTGCTGATAATCGAGGCGATCGCCGGTTGCCGCCTGGCGGGCCTGCACATCCTGCACGGTCTGTTTTTTCAGTTCATCAATTTCTTTATTAATATCATCAACTTTGGTGTCCATTTTACGCACTTTGACATTGGTGTATTCCACGTCCTGCTGGGTGGCAACACACTGGACCAGAAGGGTTGAGAAACCGAGAAGCACTATGGAGTATAAAACAGCTCGTTTCATGGATATCCTCATTATTATATTTTGATTATGATTATATACTATTATCAGTTCAATTTTCTTTCAGACTGGGGCCTGACATCACCGGCACCCGGGTATTTTAAAAACCTTAAAATTATATTATTCCATCCTTGTTGACCATTCGGGTGAAGACTGGTGGCCCTCAAGTTTGAACAGGGTCCGAAGACCTGTGCCGTTTCTGAAGACCGTACAGATATCCTTGTCATTATTAAGGCGCCGGGTAAATACTATCTGTCTTGAATCCGGGGACCATGAAGGTGACTCATGATCATTCCTGTGCCACGTCAGCTGCAGAGGCTGGCCTCCTTCAGGCTTTATAGTGAAAATATGGTAGCGTCCCTCATACAGACCGGAGTAAGCAATCCATTCACCATCTGGTGACCAGCTGGGCTCTGTATTGTCGCTCCCCTGAAAGGTAATACGTCTGACGGATTTTGTCTTCACATTCATGATATAAATCTGTGGGTTGCCGCTGCGGTCAGAGACAAAGGTAATATGCCGGCCATCCGGAGACCAGGCAGGGGACACATTAATCCCGGTGTTCTGTGTGAGCCTGTCGAGAATGGCTCCCTCGTTATTTATCAGGTACAGGTCGGGATTGCCGTCTTTACTCAGAGTAATGACCATGGTTTCACCGTCAGGTGACCAGGCGGGAGCAAGGTTCAGGCCTGGACGGCGGGAGATGGCCCTGGTGGTTTTTGCTACCTGCCAGTCGGTGATATAGAGGTTCGGATTAATAGGGTGATAGGACGTATAGGCCAGCAGTTTGCCATCTGGGGAAAATTTGGGAGAGACCGCCAGGTTTTTATGCCTGGTTATCTGTTTGATATTTCTACCCAGAACATCAGCGACAAAAATTTCCTTGAAGTCACCCGGCACTTCTGAAGAGTATGCAATATTTGAAAGGCTGACGCCCCGTTCACCGGTGAGCTGGAATATAACCTCGTCACAGAACCGCAGAATTATTTTATCCCGTATGTCCGGAGAGCCTTTGTAGCGCTTGCCGGCAAGCATTCTGCCCTCGGCAATATCAAGCAGTCTGAACTCAAACGTTATGGTATCCCCTGAGACCTGGTAGTCGGTGATAATGCTAAAATCAACCCCCAGCTTGAGCCAGTCGGTGTCCCTGGAACCGTCGTATTTTTCAGGAGAAACCACGGAAATAAAGCCGTGAAATTCAAGTCCCTGTGCAAGTAAAGCCGCCATGTCCTGATCGGTTTTTTCTATGGTGCCGGGATTATTTTTATTGGAGAAATAGGGAACAGCAAAGGGCACCTTGCGAAATTCCGGGGATGTTATATCAAGGTAAACCTTTGCCTGGGCCACGGAGGAGTAGAATAAGCCTGCAAACAGCGCCAATACACTCATACATATTATTTTTCGAAGATTCATAACGTCTTTTAAGTAAATGTGTTAATTCAACCCTTCAGGTGAAAATCGAAGCCCGATCTCAAAGGTATTTTCCTTCAACTGATCAGGGAATGGCGGCAGCGGCGAGGCATCCTTTACCGTTTTTAAAACAAACTGGTTGAAATAGATATTCTTCGACTTCTGTTCAAAGAAACTTTCGGTTATCACCCCGTCTTTCCTGATGGTGATGGACAATACTGCGACAAGAGAATTATCCCAATTCTGCAAGGTCGGCAGGATCCAGTGTTCTTCTATTTTCTGATGCACAGCCGAAAGATACTGTTTCATGTAAAAATCAGGTTCTATGCCGGTTCCCCTGGGACCGGAGGCTCCTGCAGATTTTGGGTCTGCAGTGGTTTTAGCAGCTGCGGTTACTGCGGTGCCTGTTGTGGCGGCAGTCGTTGTTTTCAGGGCTTCGGCCAGCTTGCTGACCGCATCTTTTTTAGCCACATCCGCCTCTTCCCGGGCCATTTTTTTCGCCAAATCCGCCGCTTCCCTGGCCTCTTTTTGGGCGGCGCTTGCCTTGAGGCGATCCACGACCCGGGATAGTTTCGCCTTGTCAAGGGCTTCCTCTTCCTTGGTCTTGCCGACCTTTACCTTCATCTTGAGTGGTTTCAGAGAGACTGGTTTGGCAGGGGCTGATTTTGCAATGGGCGCAGCCTCGGGTTTGGACGGTTGCATGGAAACTACAGGTTTCTTGATTACCGGTTCTATCTGCCTGACAGCCGGTTTTGCAGCAGCTTTCGGTGTGGGAGCTTTAACGGCAGGAGCTTCAAGTTCCGCTACCTCAGTGGCGCTGAACAGGTTCACCGTATATATTTCCGGCAGTTTTGGCTGCCGGTCGAAGAAGGTCGGAGCCAGCATGGCAATAGCCAGGACAAGAATATGCAGGACAATGGATAAATTAAAGGGTTTTTGAAATTCGCCGGAAAACATACTGATCGGAGTCATATCACCGTTTGTACCAAGAAGTTTCATGGCTTCTTCTTGTCAGCCGGCTGGGTTATCATCCCAAGCTTATCAAAACCGGAGTCCTTAATATCCGCCATGACCGAGACGACAAGCCCGTAGGGCACCAGTTTGTCTGCTTTTAGATATATGGGTTTTTCATGGTCAGCCTTTGACAGGGCGCTTAGCTGCTGTTTGAGCAGGGTCTGTTCCAACTTGATATTATTAAAAAAAATCTGGCCATCCTTCTTGATGGTCACCAGGAGCGGCTCTTCTTTCTGGCGTAAGGGTTTGGCGGTGGTTTCCGGCAGGTCGACGTCAACGCCCTGGCTCATCATGGGAGCGGTTACCATGAATATGATAAGCAGCACGAGCATCACGTCAACGAGCGGCGTGACATTGATCTCGGAAACCAGTCTTTTAGAGCCGTTGGTACTGCCGAATGCCATGGCTTAGAATCCTCACACAGATAATTACACCCTTGACAGCAGGTCCCGTTCCACCAGGTTCAGGAAATCGGCAGAGAAGCCCTGCATGTTATTTTCCAGGTCAGCAAGCTTATTGGAATAGTAATTATAAAAGATAACCGCCGGAATTGCTACGGCTAGCCCTGCTGCAGTAGCAACCAGAGCCTCTGAGATCCCGGGGGCGACTACGGCTAGCGATGCCGAGCCGCGTCTGCCGATATCCTGGAACGAAGTCATAATGCCCCAGACCGTACCGAAAAGACCAATAAAGGGCGTGGCACTTCCTGTGGTTGCCAGGAAGGACAAATACCTGCCCAGACGGGCCATCTGTTTACTTTCCGCCTTGCGCAGCGATCTTTTCAGGTTATCCATGCTGGCCAGCTGCATTTCCAAGGTGTCTTCAGTAGCCTGCTTTGCTCCCCCTCGGCTGCGCCCGAGTTTCTGCAGTTCATTAAACCCGAGCATGAAAATGGATGCCTCGGGACAGTTTGGTATTTCCTTGGCCGTTTTATAGGCATCGGCAAGGTTCTTGCTCTTCCAGAAGGTGTCCAGGAAGAATGCCGCTTCAGCCAGGGCCTTTCTATACGATAAATGCTTCATAATTATAATGGTCCAGGATACCAGTGAAAAGACAAGGAGCATGAGCATAACAAACTTCACCATCGGACCGGCATCTATGATCATTTGGATAATGCTTAAATCTTGCACGGATATATTTCCTTATGAAGAACAAATGATAAATTAGTTGTGACGGCCGAATAGGGAAGGGGCTGTCTCTTCCATATTGGCCATTGAAATTATCGCAAGTCGGACAATACTATATAGTTTTTATTGTACATGTCAACACGCTGAAAAGGCCATAACTCTCTCAGGCTTTCTCCGGTTCTGTTTCTGTAATAGCGCAGCCGAAATCCACTTTAACTGCTATCCTGTCGTCAACAACCACCTTGCCTTTAAAAAACCAGGCATTGCCGATGTTTTCATCAAGGGAGACATGCATTCTGATCGTATCGCCGGGTTTAACCTCTCTTTTAAACTTTGCCCCTTTAATCCTGGTAAGTACCGGTGCTTTTTTTCCAGTCTCATGGGTGTGCCCGGATTCCTGCAGGATCTTAGCCATGAACAGGGCCCCTGTCTGAAAAACAGCTTCGCAGAGCAACACCCCGGGCATTATCGGATAATCGGGATAATGTCCCTTAAAAAAATCAAGATCCGGGGCGATGAATTTTTCCGTAACAATTGCCTTAGAATCAAATGATATGATCGAATCGACCCAAAGGAAAGGGGGGCGATGCGGAATTGCCTCTAAAATTTCGGGATTAGAGCCCACCTGTTACCTCCAGGACCGCTCCGCTGATATATGCTGCCTTCTCTCCGGCCAGGAACAGCACGGCAGCAGCAACCTCCTCGGTTTTGCCGAACCGTTTCATGGGCACCATCTTTTTGTATTTATCCAATTGATCTGGAGTAAGCCCCTCAAGCAGCTCGGTATCGATAAAGCCGGGTGAAATACAGTTGACTGTAATCCTGCGTTTTGCGGTTTCCTTGGCCAGTGAGCGCATCATGCCGATCTGGCCTGCCTTGGAGGCCGCATAATTTGCCTGTCCTTCAAAGCCCATATGGGCCATGGGAGAGGTTATATTAATTATTCTGCCGTATTTCTGCTTCAACATGAGCAGTACAGCCTGCTTGGACATATTGAATGTGCCTGTCAGATTGACGTCTATCACCCGTTGCCAGTCCTCGGCATGCATCATGGCAAGCACTGAATCCCTCCGGATACCGGCATTATTCACCAGGATGTCAATGGTATCGAATTTTTCTTCGACTTCGGCAAAGAATTGGAGCACCGAGGATTCATCGGATACGTCACAGGGGTACAATAAAAGCCTGTTTTCCTGAAAGCAAGCATCTGCCTGCCAATCCTCTATGAATGTGTCGGCTGCATTGCGGTCTGAACCATAAACACCGATTACGGTTGCACCCGCTTCAAGGAAGGCTTTTGCTATGGACTTGCCGATACCTTTTGTTGCTCCGGAAATCACAGCTTTTCTTCCATGAAAGTCGGTCATAAACTTTACCTGGTGATGGTTGAATTTCTAAGTTTTTTATAATTGCCAAGAGGGGAAAATTGATTACACATGGGCAATGTAACATAGTTGGATTTACATGCCACGGATGTATCCATCAACATCATTAGCCACAATGACACCGTAATTAATGGCCCCGAGCCAGCCGGACATGATAATTCCCACTGACCCGACATGGAAAAGTCCGGGCACCGCCTTGAAAATGGAACGGGAAATATCCAACCCTTCAAATTTTGTTCCAAACGAGGTTCCCTTGGTATGCAGGGTATAGCGATGGATGGTTTTTGGAGTTGCCGCCTCAAGCCAGTCTATTTTCTGCCTGACACCCGGGATATAATCTTCAAGGTGAACCAGGGTCCTTTCGATCATGGCTTGTTTTTCTGTCTCATATTCACTTTCATCCAGCCTGTCCCAGTCATCAAACCTGCCGTTCATCGAGGCAACGACTGTGTAGCGGTTATGGCCCGGCCTGGTTTTGGGGTAGTAGAGTGAAAATGTTCTGCTCCTGGTATGCATATCCAGCAGCTCATCCGAGGAGAATTTCTCGGAAGTGGAAACAAAAAGCAGGTCGCCGATATCATCGATCGCCGCATCTTTCTTTATGCCGATATATACCTGGCAGCTTGAGGTGTTGACCCGCACTGTTTTTACCTTGTCGAGAAATTCAGCCGGAAAGGCATCTTTGCCTGCCAGATCATAGATTGTATTGAGAATACCACTGTTTGACACCACGCTGTCCGCTTCGATAAAACGATCACCCACCTGGACACCTCGAACCCTGCCTGCCTCAGTGACAATCCGGTCCACCCTGGAGCTCTTGCAGATGGTTACCCCGTTTTTTACCAGTTCGTCCGCCATCATACCGATGAGGTGGTCTGTTCCCCCCTTGAAGGTAAAGACCCCCTTGTTCATGAAATTTGAAAACACAATGCCATAGGTGATGGCAGGGTCTTCAAGGGTGGAGCCGTTGGCGTAGGTTATGGGTTCCATGAGCAACCGGTGGACATCGTCACGGCCGGGAAAGAATGTTTCAAACAGCTCCCTGGTGGACATGCTTTGGTCGTCATAAAAGTTCATAGCGGCAACTGTATTGAAAAAATTATCAATTGTTTCCTGGGAGATTTTGAACTTATTTATAAGGATGCCGGTGAAGTCATTCCGGTCAAATGTCGTGGTAAGGGAAAACTGGGGGTTGTCAAAAACGATATTTTTCAGCTGTACGATTGACTCCATGATCTCCCGGTTCCAGTATTTACGGCAGGTTTTCACCATGCCGTGGGGGAAACCGTGCAGGGAGACATCAAAGATGTGCCCTTTACGTTTAAACCATGTTGCCAGGCCGCCAAGTTGGTGGTGATGCTCAAGCAGAAGAACGGAGTGGCCGCTTCTGGCAAGACGGTTCGCAGTGGTAAGACCACCAAGGCCTGAACCGATAACCACAACGTTGTAACGGTCACCTGCGCCGGTAATAGATTTATGCAGCATAACGAATTACTATTTTTTTTATATAAAAATACGATTAAATCTTGTTGAGAATGTGGTGGTTGACCATGGTAACTCCACTTAGCATGGATCCCACTATCCCCAGATATCCCTGATCGGTTCCGGCTATATAAAGATTCTCATAGTTTGTCCTGCCGTCCTTTATTTTTTCAGGGCTGCCGTAAACCGCTCCCTGTGTCCGGGAAGTATACCGTTCAATTGTCACAGGTGTGAAAGTGTCTTCATATACAATGTTTTTTTGGTAATTCCCAATAATTTTACAGACAACTTCCTTTGAGCGCTCCGACCATTCTTTTTTCATGGCTGCATACAGTGATTTATCGTCGGCATCGTAAGCATGTCGCCAGGCATCATAATTTGCCAGATGGGTCACCCGCAGCTGGATATAATCTGAATTTTGCCCGCCCTCAAAGTTTTCCGGGAAACAGATGACCCCACTGTTGAGACCTACAGCTTTTTCGGGACGATGATAGGTAAATTGTTCTGACAGATTATAAAAAATTATCGTTCTGGTTTCTGTAATTGGTTTGAGTGCAGGTTTGTCCAGCAGATAAATTGATTCAGTGAAGCTCAGGCGACCTGACGTTTTATCTTCAGTTGCAGTTGAAAATTTAGCAGCTGTATCGGGAGTGGCAAAAAGTCTTTTCGTCTCAGGATATCCCGCTGTTGAAATGAGATAATCACAGCCGATTTCTTCACCTGATGCTGTCCGTACACCAATAATTGCATCATTTTCCGTGAGAATTTCCTTTACCCCGGTGGAAAATTCCAATTCACCTCCAAAATTCTTATACTGCGTTACTAACAATCCCAGGAGATCTTTAATTGTTCCTTGAGGCCTGAAAAAACCCTCCTGATAGATAGCGCGGAAGATAATTACGAATTGGCTGATATCCATATCATCCTCATCGCTGCTGCCATAAAACATCAAGGGACAGAAAAGCATTTCAACCAGCAGCGTATCGTGCAGAAATGATGAGACAAATTCTCTGGCGGAGATTTTTGGACGCGGGGTAAAAGGGTCGTATGCATCAAGCGCAGCAATCATTGCTGCAAACGGCTGGACAGAATCGGGAAAATTTTCTGCCACCTGCGACTGCAGCGTGCTGAAGTCGTTAGAAAAACAGAGGCTTGAACGTTCTGGAAAAAGGATTTCCGAAGAGAACTGCTGCCGCAGTTTTAAAGTCCGGCGCGGAATTTTTAACTGGCGCAGCAGGCGGTTTAAAGGTGCATGCTTATCTGCAGGCGGGGCATAGTTGGTAATGGCATGCAAGCCGGTTTCAAAAAGTCTGCCGCGGCGATGATAATAGGAATTGAGGCCACCGGCTTTTACATGTTTTTCCAGGATGAGAACTTTTTGACCAAAACGGGCGAAGCGGATACCGGCTGCCAATCCAGACAGGCCACCGCCGATGATCAATAGGGGATAACGTCTCACCGACCTTTTAAGCGGCTTTCAGGCGGGGGGTGAGATAGTTGACGCAACTGTCCAGAGTGGCGAGTTGGGGGTAGTCCGCCTCGGGAATTTGAATCTGATAGCGTTTACGCAGTTCCATGACGATGTCAAGGAAATCCATGGAATCAAGGTCCAACTGATCCCGCAGCGCTTCACCGGAGTTCAGGTTCTCTAGATCAGCTTCATCATCTATGTCCTGGATAATCTCCAGAACCACATTTTTTATTTCATCGATTGTCATTAAATATCTCCTTAAGAATCATATATTATAAATGATTAGTTTTATTCTTTCAATTGAATCTTCTATAAAATTGTAATTTCAGCCGTTTTATCCACCTGTTAATCAGGTGGAAGTCATTTTTTTGACGATAACCACGGAGTTTATGCCAACCATGCCGAAAGAATTATTCAGTATGGTTTTGACTGTTTCAAGTTGCCTCGGTTCATTGGTCACGAGATTGGGCAGGGCGCACTCAGGGTCAAGTGTATCAACGTTGATGGTGGGGTGCACCTGGTTATCTGCGAAGGCAGGCAGATTCCCTGCCAGTTCCAGTACTCCGGCCGCACCCATTGCATGTCCTATTATGCTTTTTGTGTTATTTACATAGGTGTGCGGACAGTTTTTAAAAAGGGAGCGTATAGCGTTGCATTCTTCTATATCACCCTGCTTGGTCCCTGTGGCATGGGTATTGATAATATCGATATCTTCCGGTTTCAGACCGGCCCGGTCAAGGGCCAACTGCATGCATTCCGCCTGTCTCGGACCATAGGGCAGCACAAAATCCCTGGCATCCGAATTCATGGCATAGCCGACAAGCTCTCCGTAAATGCGGCAATTCCTGGCTAAGGCCTTATCAAGCCGCTCCATCACAAAAACGCAGGCACCTTCAGATACCACAATACCATTGCGCCCGGTATCAAAAGGCCTGCATGCCTTTGTGGGATCCTGATGCACACCAAGGGCTCCTTCCGCCTTAAAGCTTGCAAAAATCCCGAATGAACCGGTGCTTTCAGAAATGCCTCCGGCTAGGGCCATGTCGACCTCGCCGAGTTTAAGCATTTGGGCCCCCTGGATCACGGCGGCGTTGCCTGCTGCACAGGCGCCGCCGATGGAGTAATGCGGCCCGCTGATCCCCAGATTCATGGTTATTTCCCCGGCCGGGTTATTGAGAACCGTGCGCGGGTTATGGTGGTGACTCCAAAAGTCGGTATTGTACTCAAACTGACTCAAATTATAAATTTCGTTTTCCGTTTCAACCGTGCCATGCTCTGTTAAGCCGATATAGACGCCGGTTCTGTTTTGAGCGTATTGGGAAAAGCCATCAAGACCAGCATCCTGCATGGCTTCATTTGCCACGTACACTCCCAGGCATCCTGCCCTGGTGCCGCGCTTGTTTTCCTTCTTTTTGCGGTATTTAGTCTCCGGGAACGTACATAAGCCTGCCGGTACCTTACCGATATAACGAAGTTCCATTTCGCTAATACCACTTTGACCTGCCAGGAGATTGCTGCGATAATCCTGCAGGTTGTCGGCATTGGGAGATGCCAGCCCCACACCGGTTATGACGATTCTTTGGTCTTCTGAAAGTTGTGGCATAGTATTGCAAAAAGTGAGCCGGGTGAAATCACTTGCTGATCATGTTCCGGCGTCAGGTTGTTGGGCATTTGTCGGGTTGTCAGATGCGTGTTCCATATATTTATAATAATGAAACTTGTTCAATACAAACCTTATGATTAAAGTCTTTCTCTATTACAAATTATACGATTGGGCTTGATTCCCCGTAATCCTTGACTGGGATGGGAGAAATTATTGCAAAAGCTCGCTACTATAGCCGATATTTTTTTCTCTGTCGATACAGACAATAATTTTTTTTGAAAAAGGTCATTTAAAAATAAATAGAAACATATGGGAGTGACAATAATGGCGGAAGAATTATTTGATGTGGTTATCATCGGTGCAGGCCCGGCCGGGCTTCAGGCAGCGATAAACGCAGTGCGCAAAAAGGCAACGGTCCTTGTTCTGGGACGGCCTGAAAGGAGCAGCCTCTTCAAGGCCCATGTAGAAAACTACCTGTGTGTTGATGGAGTTAAGGAAGGAGCCGAACTCCTGGCAGTGGGAATTGACCAGATCAAACGTTTTGGTGCCGAGTATGCGCCTGAAGATGTTCTGCAGATTGATCATGCTTCAGATACATTTGCCGTGGAGGTGGAAAGCGGCAAAACCATTAAAACAAGAAGCCTGATTTTTGCCACCGGTACCTCAAGAAAAAAATTGAAAGTAAAAGGGGAGAAGGAGCTGGCCGGCAAAGGGGTGAGTTATTGCGTGGACTGTGATGCCAATTTCTACCGCAACGCAAAAGTCGCCGTGGTCGGCAATGAAAGTGCGGCAGTGGATGGTGCCCTGACCCTGTTGGGATACGCCTCTGAAGTCCACCTGGTGACCAGGGAGCTTGTCGTGTCAGAGGAATTGCAAAAAAAACTGTCCGAAAGCAAGGTTACCATACACCAGGATACCTGGGTTTCTGAAATACAAGGTGAAAACAGTGTGGAAGCTGTGCAGCTTGAAAACGCTGCGAACCTTGATGTTGAAGGCATCTTTATTGAGTTGGGGGCAAAGGGTGCACTTGAGTTGGCCACCACCATTGGAGTGCAGCTTGATTCGGAAACTTTTACCCATATTGACTGCAATAAAAAGCAACAGACGAATATACCCGGAGTCTACGCTGCTGGAGATATTGCCGGTCATCCATACCAGATGGCAAAAGCTGTTGGAGAGGGATGTGTTGCAGGCTGGGAGGCGGCCAACTATGCCCTGAAACAGAAAAGAACAGAGGGATGATCAGGCCTGGAGCAGAGAGTCAAGTTCGTCGAGGATATCTTCCCCGGTCGATATTGCCTTGTTGATGCGATTGAAATTTTTCCTGTCACCAAGCATGATGCAGCCTATCACCCTGTTATTTTCAATGACGACTTTTTTGTAGATGGCATCAGTTGCAACAATCTTTGTTTGGTACCTGTTTTCCTCATCGATTTCCCCGGCTGAGGCGAGATCAATGCCCGCCACTTTAAGGGTGGTTGCAAGGGTGGTCCCTGCATATGGTGTTTTTCCACCTGCTATATTGATGCCGGCTATTTTCCCCTGTTCCATGGCCGCGGGCCAGATGCCGTAGGTTTTCCCGTCAAATTCAATGACATCACCTGCTGCATAAATGCCCGGCTGATTGGTTTGCATATATTTGTCGACAAGTACTCCCCTGTCAGTTTTAACGCCAAGCATTCCGGCCAGTTCCAAATTGGGCCGCACCCCTGCTGAAATTATCACCATCTCTGCCGGCAGAATGTCGCCGCTTTCCAGGATAACCTGCTCAACTCCTGCAGCACCGGCAATTTCCCTGGTTACAGCCCCCAATCTGAATGTGAATTTCCTGTTTTCAAAAAAACGGAGCAGCCTTGCCGCCCCATCATTATCAAGCTGACGCGGCAGCAGCCGGGGAAAAAATTCAACCACGGTTATTTTTTTTCCCAGCGTGTGCAGGGCGTTGGCTGCTTCAAGACCGAGCAGCCCGCCTCCAATAAGCACAACATTGCTGATTTTTTCTGCGGCTTCAGAGATCTGCCTGACGTCATTTACAGTGTGCAGGGCAAAGACTCCCTGCATGTCAGAGCCTTTGATGGGTGGCACAAAAGGGTGGCTGCCATTGGCCAGCAGTAGCCTGTCGTAGGCAAGAGTTGCACCATCGGCAGTGAGAAGCTGTTTGTCGCCACCATTGGCTTCGGTTATTCTACAGGCAAGTTTGAGCGAGATTCTTTTCTCATCATACCACTCAATCTTTTTAGCAATCAGCTGGGACTCTACGACTTCGCCCCCGAGTAAATCAGGCAGCCTGACCCTATAGTAAAAGGGGAGATCCTCATCCGTTACAATGGTTATCTCCCCGTCTGCATCATGGCGGCGGATATGGTCAGCAGCGGTTGTGCCGGCAACGCCGTTGCCAATGATGATATATTGTTTCATTTATGCTTCAAGCTCAAACTGACTCTTATCAGCCCCACAAACCGGGCATACCCAGTCGTCCGGCAGATCATTAAACGAAGTTCCTGCTGCAATACCGCTATCAGGATCTCCCAAAGCCGGATCATAAACATAGCCGCATACCGTACAAACATACTTGTCCATTTAAAACCTCCTTTATGGTAATGTTTTTTGTCCAATACATATTATAATAGTACAGATATGTGAAATAATCTACTGTCTGTATGTGAGAAAAAGATATAACTCACTTGACTAATATTTTAGGGTGTTCGATTTTTTTGCATGCTCGGCCAACGTGTAAAGCCCAAACCGTCTGCGACGCATTTCAGTTGCCGACAAAAATTAACGTACAATGAATATATTTTCTGAAAAAGATATCCATTTAATGAAACTGGCCCTGCAGGAGGCACGAAAAGCCGGGGAGAGGGGCGAGGTGCCTGTGGGGGCAGTTATTGTCGATGTTTCAGGCGCAATTATCGGGACAGCAGGCAACAGCTCCATTGCTGACCATGACCCTGCCGGCCATGCGGAGATGGCTGCCATGCGGATAGCAGGAAAGAATCTTGAGAACTACAGGCTGCTTAAGACAACCATGTATGTCACCATTGAGCCGTGCGTCATGTGTGCAGGTGCGATGATACATGCCAGAATAGGCCGCCTGGTATACGGTGCATCGGATCCCAAAGCAGGGGGTGTGGTTTCCCGGTACCAGATTGGTGGCGACTCCAAACTGAACCATCAAATGCAAGTTGAAGGCGGGCTGCTGGCTGACGAATGTGCCGAACTCTTAACCTCGTTTTTCAAAAAGAAAAGGGGATAGTTTTTTACAATGTTTTTTATATTAAGGAGAGGTACCGAAGTGGTCGTAACGGGCCCGACTCGAAATCGGGTTGTCGGTTAGTAGCCGGCACGTGGGTTCGAATCCCACCCTCTCCGCCACTTTTTTATTAATATTATATAGTTTTATGTATACAAAGGGGCCAGTGAAAGGCCGATTAATTAAAGTGGTTTTATACCTAATTCAGCCAAAACGATGAGTTTGATTAACAACCACTTGAATTAATAGTAATGGCAGGTGTGCTGCACAATAATAATTTGAGATTTGTGGAATCCCCGATGCAGACTTGTCCCCATTGCAGGATAGAAATTCGTCTTAAAGATCTTCCCCATCAAGGCATCTTCAGTAGTTTCAGGTTTTGTCCCGGCTGCGGCGGAAAATTCATAGTCGATACTGATACAAAATACAGGCAAGCGATTTTTATCTTCATCGCACTCATTTCATTGGTGTTTACTGTTTTGATGTATTTCCGCGGGTTGGACTGGCTGATTCCGTCACTTGTCAGCTATGTTGTTCTGGGATTACTGGTCTATTGGGGCAATAGGCAATTATTCCTTGTTCCGTGCAGTAAAGATAAAGGTTTGGAAGATGACACCCAACCCATAAGTAAAGAATCCGGGCCCTGAGGACCCGGCTTTGACTCGCCTCTTGAAGAGGCTGCTGCCGCGTACAACTTATTTATTTTTTAGGCACAAAGGGACAGAGTTCTTTGTATTCTTATGAAAAGTATCAAGTTCGCTTTAAAAACTTTGTGCCTCTGTGCCTTTTGCACTAGCCTATTCAAGATTCAGGCTAAGCCCACTGTCTCTGACCTGGCCCTGAGGACCAGGTTTTCTCTACTGAAATAAATGAGGATCTGTCGGCTTACACTTCACTTGCCGGGTTGCCATTGATATATTATGACGGGTTTTCCTTCTCGGAAATTCTTTTGTAGTAATCGGGATAAAGCTGCTCGGCGCATTCCGGACAGATGCCATGGCTGAACTCCACACCGGAATGACGCTTTAAATAGGATTCAATTTGATTCCAGTAGCCTTTGTCATCCCGTATCTTTTTGCATGAAGCGCAGATAGGCAGAAAGCCGCTCAACAGGTTAACTTCGTCCAAGGCAGCCTGCAGTTCTTCAATGAGTTCCTCTTTGATTTCCTCAGCAAATTTGCGGTCGCTTATATCCTGAAAGCTCTCTACAATGCCGATTATATTATTATCCGCGTCCAGGAATGGTCGGGCTGTAACAATGAATGTTCTTTCCCTGCCGGAATCATTCTGTTTAACAGTGTCGCAGACAACCTCGTTCTCACCCTGCATTATCTTGGCAAGAGGGCAATCTTCAGTATGACAACTCCGGCCGGGACGTGAATCAAAACAATTCTGTCCGGAAAGCTGCCCAGGCGTGCCTCCAAAAACCTCATAGTAAGCCTCATTGGCCCGTAATATCTGATAATTCTTGTCCGTAATGCAGAGCGGAATAGCATTGTTAAAAATGGATTCCAGGGTCGCCCTTGACTGGCTGAGCTCTTCGCTGACCTCTTCGTGTTCAATGACTTTATCAGCCAGTTCCCGGGATGTTCTGTTCATTACGGCCAGGGTGTTCTGTATAAGCAGCATTACTATGAAAACGAACACAGCCCCGCCCAAAAAGACTATGGCACCAATCATTTCAAAATAAGTCTCAATATTTTTAAACTGGAGGAAGAGAAAAGTACTGTAGCCGAGGAGAAAGGTGACCATGAGGCTGGTAATCAAAACCCATTTTGATCTGATTTCAGGGGTAACGACCCTGTTAACTTTCAGGCTGGTAATAATGGAGAAGATCATGAAGCATGTACCAATGAGTACCATTATGATAGATATGATATGAAGGCTGAAAGGTATCATGATGTCTCAGGTGCAGTTAAAATGAAAGCTATTTGCCTCTGCTCAAAAAAACAAAAGCCTCCAGATGGGATGGCAATCCCCTGGAGGCCTATATGGTAATTTCATAACAACCTCTTGCATCGGGCACTTCTCCCTGGAGAGGTTCTATTCAATAAGTCAAAAAACTCTATTAATTATAACAGGTTATAAACAATTAAGTCAAGTGCCACAGAGTGTTACCCGGCCGTTACCTGAAAACAGCACATGCCTCATGATTTTTACCGGCCATATGGTTCACCTCCAA
This sequence comes from uncultured Desulfobulbaceae bacterium, assembly GCA_947259115.1. GTDB lineage: Bacteria > Desulfobacterota > Desulfobulbia > Desulfobulbales > BM004 > BM004. The sequence continues at coordinate 26,122 of CAMYKS010000031.1, forward strand.
CTACAAATATGGTATACCCCAGGATATGAAAACAATAGCATGGCTGTGGAGCCTCTGTATAGTTTGTCTGGTTGTCGTATTCATTTTGAATGGCTACTTGGCAATACAGCTCAAAAAGACAAACCCGGTAGAATATGAAAGGGCTGGAAAACCACATTGGTTTTGGCTTAGATACCGGACAGTTGTTTTTATGCATTACATTCTGACTGGAAAGTATAAAAATATACAGGATCAGAATTTAGTGAAGCTATTTAATGTTTCCAGAGTTTTAAATATGGTTTTGTTGGGTAGTGTGATATTTTTCCTAATATCAATAAGCGTTTCAGACCCATGACATTTACAACATAAAACCTTGTAAAATAAAAAGGAGATCATCATGTACGCAATAGCAATAAACGGAAGCCCACGGAAGGGTGGCAATACCGAATTACTCCTTAAGGATGTACTAAGCGAACTGCATGACGCCGGATGGGAAACAGAGCTTGTAAAAGTTGGCGGAACTGCTATTCGCGGTTGTATCGCCTGCCAGAAATGCTTTGAAAATAAAGATAATGAATGCTCCGTTAAAAAAGATAAATTTAACGACATCTTTGCAAAAATGTTAAAGGCTGATGCTATGATATTAGGCTCCCCAACCTATTTTGCCGCTGTATCTGCAGATATGAAGGCCTTGATTGAAAGGGCGGGTTATGTAGCGTATGCCAACAATCACGCTTTTTCTGGAAAAATAGGGGCTGCGGTAGTGGCGGTTAGAAGAGGCGGAGCCACCCATGTATATGACACCATCAATCATATGTTCCAGATGTCAAGGATGATCATTCCCGGCTCAACTTACTGGAATATGGGCTATGGCCTCAATAAAGGAGAGGTGACTGAAGATAAAGAAGGCCTGGCCAACATGCGTCACCTGGGGAAATGTATTGATTGGCTTGGCAGGGCTATTAAACCCAATATAGCCAGCTACCCAAAGGGCTGATTTTTCCAGGAACCCGACAAGAAAACAGGGATCGATCCCGACCTGGACATATACCCATTATTTGCAGGATGTATTGTCATAAATCATTCTGATGATGGTTGAATAAAACAACAGAAGAGGAACACACATTAAAGCGATTTTACACACAAAATTCGGACCACCGGATGAACTGCAGCTCAAAGAGGTGGAAAAACCCGTTCCTAAAGACAATGAGGTATTGATAAAAGTTCGTGCGACAACAGTGACATCCACGGACTGTAACGTGCGTAATTTCACATTTGTCCCTGGAGTGTTTCAGCTCCCCGCGCGACTATTCATGTTTGGAGTATTCAAACCAAGAATAAATATATTAGGGATTGATCTGGCCGGAGAAATCGAGACGGTTGGTAAAGAAGTAAAACGATTTAAAGGAGGTGACCAGGTTTTTGGAACACCTGGAACCACTTTTGGGGCCCATGCCGAGTATACATGCGTGCCGGAAGATGGAGTGCTGACGATGAAACCGGCCAACCTAACCTGGGAGGAAGCAGCAGCCGTTTTTCTGGGGGCCAGTACCGCGTTGTTTTATCTTAGAAACAAGGGGAATATACAGGCCGGACATAAAATACTTATTTATGGTGCTTCAGGAGCTATAGGTACCTATGCGGTGCAACTTGCCAAGCACTTTGGAGCAGAAGTTACCGGGGTATGCAGCACCACGAATTTAGAAATGGTAAAATCCCTGGGAGCCGATAAGGTCATTGATTACACACAAGAGGATTATAGCAAGAACGGTGAGACCTATGACCTTATTCTTGATACTGTGGGCAAGACTTCATTTTCATGCTGCAAGAAATCGCTGAAGCAAAAGGGAATTTTTCTTCCGGTGGTAATGGACCTGACAGAGCTTGTCCAAATAATATGGACCTCAATAACTGGCGGCAAGAAAGTTAAGGGCGGGGTAGCGGGTGAAAGTGTTGAAGATCTGGATTTTTTCAAAGAGCTTATTGAGGCGGGAAAGTTAAAACCGGTAATAGACAGGTGCTATCCGCTGGAACATACTGCCGAGGCTTTTCGGTATGTTGAAAAAGGACACAAAAAGGGAAATGTAGTCATAACTTTGGAAAACATAGTTAATGCCTGTCCATAAATGGCCTTTTTGTCGTATCTCTGCGTCATGCTCAAAAAATAATGCTCGGAATATCAAATATATGCCTGCGCTTATTTTTATCGCGAGCGATCCTTAATCTCCGGCAAAAATCTTCATTTCTGGACAGACACTAGTTAACAACCATCTCTCAGGTAAACACTCTTAAAGGCAGAGCACTCTTTTTAGTTATCCTCTTATTTACCCGCAGGTTGAACAGCCGTGACACATTGTTATTACATTAAAGGTGAAGAATATGAGCAAGAAAACAGAAAGAGATATTGAGAAAAGTTATCCAATATCAGATTTTATTTCAAAACTTCGCCGTCTTGCAGATTCGCTCGAAAAAGGTGAGCAGTTTGCAATACAAATCGCCGGTGAAAGAATTTACGTTCCCGTTCGTGCAACTTACAGTATCGAGCACGAAAGAGAAGAAGGCCAGGAAGAAATCGAGTTTCAAATAAAGTGGTCGAACGAGTAGTTAAATTGCCGCAAACCACATCAGTATGCTTTCAATCGGCCGCTTCAATGCGCTGCGCTTCACTGAAGCGCGACGCTGAATATGACTGCAGGTATTCAATTTAACCCCCTCCCTGATATTAAGAGAATATCCTTGAGTTTAATTTGGGCCCCTTAAGAATTTATGTTATAATTTTTAGGTTTTTTGTTTGCAGTTTATTCTGTAAATGTTCTCTGAGCAGGGTGGAACGTTCGTGATAGATTGAAAACATGCTGCCCCAAATTCCACCCGCACCGCTATTTTATATTCGTTGTATCATTAATATTATTACAAGTGTTTTACCTGAACATGGAGGTTGAAATGAGCGATGATTTAAGGCAGGAACTTACTGGGTGGGGGGAAATTGTCTGGGACAACAAGATATTCAAGAAGATCTATTACAAACTTATTATTGAAAAAGAAGATCAAAATGACGATGACCCCGATATGTTTGGCACCGTAAATGACAAACGGGGAGATAAACTTGAAATTTCGCAGTTTGTCGGAACACCAAAAGATATTATTCTCCATATGGGTGACGGCAGATTTCTGAAAATAGTATTTCTGGATGAAAGTGAAGAGTTTGAGGTGGATGGTGGTTTCAACAATACATAAGTTGTGGCGCTGACCGGATTCATCTTCGGCATCATCAAGTTGAAATTAGCACTCGGAATGGTTAGAGTGCAAAAATATTGATATTTTTATTTGTATATTTTTTACGAAAAGGGTATTAACCAGCGGCGAGAGTAACCAGGGTGGGTGGAGAGGTGACCGAGTGGCTTAAGGTGCACGCCTGGAACGCGTGTGTACGAGAGTACCGTGAGTTCGAATCTCACCCTCTCCGCCATTCTTTAAGGAAGTCTTAAGTGTGATAGCCAGGTTCTGCGCAACAAAGACTCGCGAACCCCGCCAGATCCGGGAGGAAGCAACGGTAGTGAGAAACTTTGTGTGTTGCAGAATACCTGGCTATCCTTTTTTCAGCCCATGTCATATTTAGTATTAGCAAGAAAATGGCGGCCCCAGACATTTGAGGATGTTGTCGGACAACAATCGGTTGTCAGGACAATCCAGAACGGTATTGAGCGCAACCGTGTTCCCCATGCCATAATTTTCAGCGGCGTTCGGGGTGTCGGCAAGACAACCCTTGCCCGTTTGGTTGCCAAGGCCCTTAATTGTCAGGAAGGTCCGACAAAAGTCCCTTGCAACAAATGCGAGCATTGCACCGAGATTACAGGCGGCAACGCAATTGACATCCATGAAATTGACGGCGCTTCCAACCGCGGCATCCAGGAAATCAGGGAGCTGAAAGAAAATATCCGCTTCTTTCCCACCAAGAGCAGATATAAGATCATAATTATAGACGAAGTCCATATGCTCACCACAGAGGCATTCAATGCCCTGCTGAAGACCCTGGAAGAGCCGCCTGAACATGTCTTTTTCATGTTTGCCACCACGGAACTGCATAAAATCCCCATCACCATCCTGTCCCGCTGCCAGCGGTACGAACTGCAGAAGGTGGCATCCCGTGAATTGTTTGAATTTTTCAGCAAAATTGCCAAAGAAGAGAAGGTCAATATATCTGATTGGGCCTTAAATATTATTGTCAGGGAGGCTGGGGGAAGCGTCCGGGACGGTCTCAGCCTGCTGGACCAGATTTTTTCCTTTGGCGGAGACGAGATAAGCGATGAAGATGTTATCCAGGTTCTTGGCCTGGTTGACAGCCAGGTTATCAGTTCCATGGCAGCGGCAATTTTAGAGGGTGATCTTGCCGGAGGCCTAAAATTACTGGACGATGTTACCTCGTACGGCATTGACCTGAAGAGACTTGCCAATGATCTGCTCTATTATTTCAGGGCACTTTTAATATGCCGTATCAGCGCAAACCCTGAAAAGCTCATCGATGTGCCTGATCAGGAATTTGATGAGATGCGTAAGACTGCCGGACTCCATACGGTCGAATCCCTGCAGCTTTATTTTAACATGCTTTTGAAGGGTGCTGAGGAGATGCAGTATTCCTCCCATCCCCGTCTGGCACTTGAAATGGCCTTGATCCGGGCTTCTGAGGCAGGCAATGTCATACCGGTGACGGAACTGTTGGGTAAACTGGAAACCATGCAGTCCGGCAGCGTTGCTGCACCAATACAAAAAGAAACCCCACCCCGGGCTTCGGTTCAAAAGCCTATTGTGCAAGGGAAAACAATAAGTGACACGGTAAAAAAAGAAACCGCTGTTGCAAGACCCCCGAAGCCAAAGCAACAGAAAAAAGAAGTTTCCGGGGACGTTAAAATTGAAAAGCCGCTTAAAGAAGAGCCTGTTGAAACGAAAACGGCTTCTCAGCCAACCACTGAAGAGGGGACAGAAGAACCTGTTAGCCAGCCTCCCACCAGGGAGGTGCGAAAAAACTGGGATGAATTCATTCAATATGTCATGGACAGAAAGAAGTGGATGGCCCACACCCTGCGTCTCTGCTCCAGTGTCCGTGAAGAAGGTACGGATCTTATTTTGAAGTTTGACGATCCTTCAGATTGCAAGATGCTGCAGACCAAGGAAAACATTAAATTCCTCACTGAGTTTTCCCAGGACTTCTTCCAGAAGGAATTCAAGATCGGCATCACGATCAAAGGGGCGGATTCCCAGGGCATTATTAACCAGGATGGAACCGGCCCCCAGGAAGAACGGCGGGCCCTGGCAAACGACCCGCTTGTGCAGATGGCCACCGAAGTCCTTGACGGCAGGGTGGTAAATATCAGGACAGGGCCGCGGAGTAGGTAGAGAAGATGAGGTTCCAAGGGGTCGAGGGTAAAAGATAAAGGGTCTGAGGGGCCAAGGGGCCAAGGGGTCGAGGGGAAAAGATAAAGGTTCCAAGGGGCCAAGGTTCCAAGGGGTCGAGGGTAGTTTATATTGAAAATTTGACAAATTGAAGATTGAAGATTTGTTTAACTATGTGCCTTTGTGCCTTTTCTCTTTAACTTTAGTCACTTTAGCTCACTTACAACTTTAGTCACTTCAAATACACAGGGTGTTACAAAATGGATATGAATGAAATAATGAAACGGGCTCAGCAGATGCAGGAAAAGATGGGCCAGGTTCAAAATGAGTTGGCCGGCAGGACGGTCACCGCTTCTGTTGGCGGTGGTATGGTTTCAGTAACGCTAAATGGTAAAAATGAACTTTTGTCTGTCCAGATTGATAAGGAGGTCATCAATCCTGAAGACCAGACCATGCTGCAGGATCTTATTGTTTCAGCTGTGAACGAAGGCATCAAGAAGGCCCAGGATATGGCCCAGGCAGAGATGCGGAAACTCACCGGCGGTATAAGTATTCCTGGAATTTTTTAATTGCTGGAGAGAAAAAATGCAGGTTGTTCCACCAGCACTGGAAAGATTAATCCAGGATTTAAACAGGCTGCCGGGCATCGGCAAAAAAACAGCAAGTCGCCTTGCCATGCATATCATGCGAAAACCCTCAGAGGAAGCCAGAACGCTTGCTGCCCATCTTGCCGAACTGCACACTGCCGTCAAGCTCTGCTCCGGTTGCTTTATTTTCTCAGAAACAGATCCATGCAAGATCTGCTCCGATCCAAACCGGACTCAAGAGGTGGTCTGTGTGGTGGAAGGACCGGATGATCTTTTAGCCATTGAAAAAACAGGAGCCTACCAGGGGCTCTACCATATCCTCCACGGAGTGTTGGCACCCATGGACGGCATCGGACCTGAAGAAATCAAGATAAATGAACTCATTGACCGCATTCGGCGTCATAAAATAGCAGAAGTATTAATTGCCACCAGTTCAACGGTTCCCGGCGAGGCGACGGCATCCTATCTTGGCAGGATCCTGCATTCGGAACAGGTGAAGGTTACGAGGCTTGCCTGCGGCATCCCCATGGGAATGGATATAAAATATGCCGATGAGGTGACCCTGGCCAGAGCTATTGAATCACGCCGGGAATCAAAGTGATTAAGAGGCATAGAGGCACAGAGTATTTATTCTTTAAAGTTACAAGAGTTTGAAAACTCGATAATAATTATATGACTAAATTCTGCATTCTCAATAACTTGCATTTACTTGTCTGAAGATCACTTTGTACCCTAAAAGGGAATAAATGCCTTTATAACGTTGTGCCTTTGTGCCTCAGTGCCTCTGCACCCTGAAGGGCATAAATGCCTTTGTAACTTTGTGCCTTATGACATGATTATATTGTATGTGGCAGCAACCTAAGCCCTTTCATGGGACAAACCAATAACGAAATATCAACAGGTATATATTTTGTCCTTTTCTGTGATATTTCCTTGACAGGAGAGGCAATTGCTGGTATTTGGTTTGCGTTTTAGCTGGGCCGATAAAAAATTTTAAACACCGGTTTGCTTGTTTAAAAAAAATTACCGATACATCTGGTCGATTATGTAGGCGCGTAGCTCAGTGGGAGAGCGCTTCCCTGACGCGGAAGAAGTCGGCGGTTCGAAACCGCCCGCGCCTACCAAATCTCCTTAGCAGGTAATAAAATTAAGCGTAGGCTTCGCTGTGGTGGTTGTGCCACAAAGGCTTGTACCTGGCGAAGCCTTTTTACTTTTATCCGGGATCTGTTGTGATCCTGAAATGTCTCCGGTCAACTCCGGATAATGGATTATTGGCCGGGAAATACTGCAACAATAAAAAATTACGGTTTGAATACATGTCTGAAATAACAGTCATACTTCCTGAGGGAGACGCCAAGCAGTTTGGAGGTGAAGCATCTGTTGCCGATGCTCTTTCTGAACTGCTCTCCAATAAACAGCGGAAACAGACTGTTGCGGTTGCTATTGGCGAGAACCTCGTAGATCTTTCAACGAGGCTTGACAGTCTGGGGCAGAAAAAAATTGAACTGCGCCCTGTGTTAGTCTCTAGTGATGAAGGTCTTGATATAGTGCGCCACAGTACCGCGCATCTCATGGCCAAAGCGGTTCTGGATCTTTACGGCCCCGACCTGAAGGTTGCCATCGGTCCTGCAATTGAAGACGGTTTTTACTATGATTTTGACCGTGAAGCTCCGTTTACACCGGATGACTTTGACAGCATAGAAGAAAAGATGCTGGAAACCGTGAGAAGCGGGGTCTCCTTTGAAAGAAAAGTGGTATCAAAGGCCGAAGCTGTTGCGCTTTTTGAAGAGAAGGGTGAAAAATACAAGGTTGAACTCCTTAAAGAGATTGAAGGCGATACCGTAAGCCTGTACCAGCTTGATAACTTTGTTGACCTGTGCCGCGGCCCCCATGTTCCAAACAGCAGCTGGCTGCAGGTGTACAAGCTTATCAAGGTGGCCGGTGCCTACTGGCGGGGCGACGAGCACAACCAGATGCTGCAGCGCATCTATGGTACAGCCTTTGCCGATAAGAAGAAGCTTAAGAAATACCTCAATGATCTTGAAGAGGCCAAGAAACGAGACCACAGGAAACTTGGCAAGGAGCTCTCTCTATTTACCATCAGCGACCAGGTTGGCCCGGGCCTCATTCTCTGGCAGCCCAAGGGAGCACTGCTTCGCAAGCTTATTGAAGACTACTGGAAGGAAGAGCATTACAAGTATGATTATGAATTGCTCTATACACCGCATATAGCAAAGCTTGATATGTGGAAGACAAGCGGGCATCTCGATTTTTACAGCGAGAACATGTATTCCTCCATGGCTATAGATGAAGTGCAGTATCAGTTGAAGCCGATGAACTGCCCTTTTCATATCGAAATATACAAGTCACAGATGCGCAGCTACCGGGAGTTTCCTATCCGCTGGTGTGAACTGGGAACAGTTTACCGTTATGAGAGGACCGGTGTTCTGCACGGACTGCTTCGGGTCAGGGGGTTTACCCAGGACGATGCCCATATTTTTTGCCGACCTGACCAGCTGGAAGATGAAATTTTTAATATTCTCGACCTTAACTTAAATATTCTGGAAACATTCGGGTTTGACCAGTATGATATTTACCTGTCCACCCGTCCTGAAAAATATGTTGGCAGCGAAGAGCACTGGCAGAAGGCAACCGATGCCCTGAAGCAGGCCCTGGAGAAGAGGGGACTTGCATATCAGATAGATCCGGGCGAGGGTGTTTTTTACGGCCCTAAAATTGATATAAAAATTAAAGATGTCCTGGGCCGTTCCTGGCAGTGCTCCACCATACAGGTGGATTTTAACCTCCCGGAACGTTTCGGGGTCAGCTATATAGGTGAAGACGGCCGGGAGCACCAGCCGATCATGATCCACAGGGCTTTGATGGGCTCTTTAGAACGGTTCATCGGAGTGTTGATCGAAAATTATGCCGGCGCTTTTCCCCTCTGGTTGGCTCCGGTACAGGCGCGCATCATGAACATTACCGATGCCCAGAGTGAATATTGCGAAAAGCTCTATCAGGAACTGCGCCAATCCGGTGTCAGAATTGAGAAGGACCTGCGGAACGAGAAGCTGAATTATAAAATACGGGAAGCGCAGCTGGCAAAAATCCCATATATGCTGGTAATAGGCGACCGTGAAGCTGAATCAAACACAGTTACAGTGCGGGAGAGAAGCGGTAAGAACTTACCTCCCATGCCCGTTAAGGATTTTGCGACAAAAATTAAGGATGAATGTAAGGCGGTGCTGGGGTAGATTACAGGAACGCTGAGCCTGGATGTTATTATTAAATTGTACGTAAGGAGGTAGGGTATTAAAAGGAGAAGCAGGGCACCAGAAAGAAAACGCGAAGTGAAAGCCAGGATGAATGAAGATATTCGGCACGATCAGGTACGGTTGATCGGGTCGGATGGTACACAGCTTGGAGTAATGTCCAGCCGTGAAGCTCTTGAAAAGGCAGATGACGAAGGATTAGACCTTGTTGAAATTTCTGATACCTCCGATCCTCCTGTCTGCCGGATAATGAACTATGATAAGTTCCGCTATGAACAGAGTAAAAAGCAGGCTGAGGCTCGAAAAAAGCAGACTGTTGTTGAGGTCAAGGAAATAAAGTTCAGACCCAAAACAGAAGAGCATGACCTGAATTTCAAGATAAAAAATATAAAGAAGTTCCTGGCAAATAAAAACAAGGTAAAAATCACCCTGCGTTTCAGGGGCAGAGAAATTGTATATGCCCATAGCCAGGGTGTTGAAGTGCTGAACAAAATTGCAGAAGCTCTCGGTGAAGAGGCAACAATTGTCCAGCATCCCACAATGGAGGGAAGGCAGATGGTCATGTTTGTTGCCCCCAAGGCATAAAAACATTGTAAAACCATATGCGCTGCCGGAAGGAGTTGCTGCTTGTAAAAGGTATCACGGTCATAAACGGGGCTTTAAATATCTGGAAATTGCAGACCCGATGTCCGCCAAGGAGTTTTTCCTAGGCCAACAGAAGCCAGGGAAAAACCTTTAAATCTTTTCATTGAAAAAATAACGAAAAAATAATACGTTAATCAATATAGCTCATAAATATTATAGATTTTAGGAGAGTGCTGTCATGCCAAAAATGAAAACAAATCGCGGTGCGGCAAAGCGTTTTAAGGCCACCGGTTCTGGAAAAATTGTGAGAAGCAAAGCCTTTGCCAGTCATATTCTCACCAAGAAGTCCACCAAGAGAAAACGGGGCCTGCGACAAACTGGCCTGGTTGATGAATCAAACGTTAAGGGAATCAAAAGAATTTTACCCTACATGTAGTTTGCATTAATTAATTGTTAATTTGATAAAATAGAAAGAGGTATATACATGGCACGTGTAACACGCGGATTCAAGGCACGCCGCAGAAGAAATAAAGTCCTTAAATTGGCCAAGGGATTCAGAGGCGGTCGTCACAGGCTGTTCAAAACAGCTACCGAAGCTGTCGACCGGGCTCTGAGCTACGCCTACCGTGATCGCAGGAATAAAAAACGCGACTTCCGCAGACTTTGGATAACCCGCATCAGTGCTGCTGCAAAACAGAATGGTACCAGCTACAGCAAGTTGATGGGTGGACTGAAAAAGGCTGAAGTTGAATTGGACCGTAAGGTTCTTTCCAATATGGCCATACTTGATCCCAACGGATTCTCCCAGGTGGTCAAGCTTGCAGTCCAGTAATTATTTGACCTGCTGAATAACCGCGATCATGGAGCAAGAACTACGCCAACTCCAGACTGAAGCAGAAACAAAGCTTGCAACCCTTGAAAACCAGAAGGACTTGGAAGAAGTCCGGGTACGCTACCTGGGGCGCAAGGGTTTGTTTACTGGCCTCCTGCGCCGGCTTGGACAAGTCTCTGCAGAAGAACGCCCGCGCCTGGGTAAACTTGCCAACGAGATCAAAGAGGAACTTGAGCAGAAGTTCAATGCCAAGAAATCCGAGCTGGTTGGCAGTGACACCGGTGCAACCGGGGGCCGGGATGATTTGAGCCTTCCGGGACGCATTGCGCCTTTTGGGCGGTTGCACCCGGTGACCCAGATCATGGATGAGGTCTGCTCAATTTTCGTCGACCTGGGCTTTGCAGTTGCCGAAGGTCCGGACGTCGAGCTTGATTTTTACAACTTTGAGGCCCTCAATATCCCGCAGCACCATCCTGCCAGGGATATGCACGATACATTTTATATTAATGATTCCATCCTGCTGCGCACCCATACCTCTCCCATGCAGATCCGTGCCATGGAGATGGAAAAACCGCCTCTGCGGATTATTGCTCCCGGCAAGGTCTACCGTTGTGATTCAGACATCACCCATACTCCCATGTTTCATCAGGTGGAAGGTTTTCTGGTTGACCGCAAGGTTTCCTTTGCCGATCTGAAGGGAGTTTTAACGGTATTCTGCCAGAAAATGTTTGACGAAAAGGATATCAGGCTCCGTTTCAGGCCGAGTTTCTTTCCCTTTACCGAGCCCAGTGCTGAGGTTGACATCGGTTGTGTTATCTGCCGGGGAGAGGGCTGCCGTGTCTGCAAGCAGACCGGCTGGCTTGAAATACTGGGCGCCGGCATGATTGACCCTGAAGTGTTTAAGATGGTCGATTATGATCCCGAGGAGTTCAGCGGCTTTGCCTTTGGTCTGGGAATGGAAAGAATAGCCATGCTTAAATACGGTATTGATGATATCAGGTTATTTTACGAAAACGATCTGCGCTTCCTCAATCAATTTTAAATTTTTTTACGTTTTTACTTACGATCCATGAAATTCACCCTGAACTGGTTAAAAGAATATATCGACCTTGACATGCCTGTGGATGCACTGGCGGACAAGCTGACCATGCTCGGTCTCGAGGTGGATAGTGTTGATGAGTTGTACCGGGAACTGGATGCAGTAAAAGTGGCAAAGATCGTCAATGTCAAACCCCATCCGGATGCCGACCGTCTTACTCTATGTGATGTTACAGTTGGTGAAGATACATTCCAGGTGGTATGCGGAGCCCCCAATGCCAGACCGGGTCTTTTGACTCCCATCGCATTACCGGGAACTGTTCTCCCCGGAGGCATGAAGGTCAAAAAAGCTTCTATCCGCGGCCAGGAATCCTCCGGCATGCTTGGCTCTGAAAAGGATCTCGGTATTAGCGAAGATCATGCCGGCATTATGGAACTGCCGGACACTGCGACTCCTGGGCAATCGCTCCCTGAAGCCCTTACACTGCTGGATACACTCATCGAGGTGGACCTGACACCGAATCGCCCTGACTGCACCAGTGTCATTGGTATTGCCAGAGAGGTTGCAGGTTTCACCAATCAGAAAATGGATCTCCCCGTTAAAAACGATCTGCCGTTACTGACCGGTGAGGAAGTCCCGTTCTCCGTTGAAGTTCTCGACCCTGAAGACTGCCCCCGTTATGCGGCAAGGCTTCTGAAAAATGCCACCATAGGCCCATCACCCTGGTGGCTGCGAAAAAGACTTCTTTCCGTTGGTTTGCGGCCCATCAATAATGTAGTGGATATAACTAATCTGGTCATGCTTGAGTATGGTCAGCCGCTGCATGCCTTTGATTTTCACAGGTTGGGAGGCGGCAAGATTGTTGTACGCAGGGCCAGGGCCAATGAAGATATTGTCACCCTTGATGGTGAAAAAAGGCAGCTTGACGACAAAGTGCTTCTTATCTGTGATGCTGAAAAGCCGGTGGCAGTGGCTGGTGTCATGGGTGGTGAGAATTCTGAAGTTAGCGACTCCACCAGGGATATTCTGCTCGAAAGTGCCTGTTTTAATCCTCTCTCCATTCGCCGCACTGCAAGACAGTTGAACCTGGGCACCGAGGCCTCCTATCGCTTTGAAAGAGGTGTGGATCCTGAAGTTGCTCCCATTGCCATGGAAAGGGCAGTACAGCTTCTGGTTGAACTGACCGGGGCCGAAGTCGTACCGAACGGCTATGATTGTGTTGCCGGAATTAAGCCGCCTGAGACAATTACCCTGCGCGTCAGCCGCACCAATGACCTTTTGGGTCTGCAGCTTGACGCCACGGAAGTTGCCCGCTGCCTTGAAAGCATTGAGCTTACAGTAAGCCGGGCAGATGCAGATACTCTGCTGGTTACACCGCCAAGTTTCCGCATAGACCTGGAAAGGGAAGTTGACCTTATAGAAGAGGTTGCCAGGCTGCAGGGCTATGATGAAATACCTATTACCATGCCCATTGTCCCCATGAGTTTCCCTGAACAGCAGCCGGGCCTGGAGTTGCGCAAAAAACTGGCTGCAATGCTTGTTTCCCAGGGCTTTTTTGAAGCGATAAACTATAGCTTTGTTGATGAAACCTATTTTGACCGGTTGCAGCTGAAAAGTGATGATCCGGTCAGAACCGCGGTAACGCTGCTCAATCCTCTTTCCGAGGATCAGAAGATTATGCGTACCATGATGCTGCCGAGCTTACTGCAAAATATTGCCAGAAATACCAGCCGTCAAAATAATGATGTAAAGCTTTTTGAGATCGGCAAGGTATTTCACCCCGTAGCAGATGCACCGCTTCCAAGCGAGAATGTTCGACTGGCCGGTGTAATAAGCGGGTCCAGGCATCCCGGAGCCTCTCTTCTGCATTTTGGCAACACCCAGGTCGACATATACGACTGCAAGGGCATGGTAGAAGCAATCCTGCAGGAAGTACGGCTTACAAAGGCTGTCAGTGTGGAGTTTAAAAATGAGAGCACCACTGCTCCGGGTTATATCCAGCCTGATTCGTATGTAATTTACCGGGCAGGGGAGACCCTTTTAGGCTACATCGGGCAAATTGATACGGAAGTACTGAAAAGTTTTGGCGTCAAGCAGGATGTTTTCTTTTTTGATCTTGATCTTGACCTGATAACAAAACGTGAACCAACACCGAAATCATTTAAGCAGCTGCCAAAATTTCCTGCCGTTAACCGGGATATTGCCCTTATAGTGCCGGAGGCAGTTGCATCCGGTGAACTGCTCACAGCTGTTCTTCATGCCGACGAAGCACTTGTTGAATCGGCGGATATTTTTGATGTATACCGCGGAGATGCCATAGGGTCGGGGCTTAAGAGTGTCGCCCTCTCCTTAACCTATCGTTCCGTGGAGCAGACCCTGGATGACAAAACCGTGAACAAGGTGCATCAGCGCCTCATCAAGATGCTGGAAGATCGTTTTCAGGGCAGATTGCGTGATGCAGGATGATCCAATAACCTTAAACAAATAGCATAGAGCATACTAATACAATGAAACGATCAAATATCACCCGCAAAGACCTGGCAAAGGCCATAAATGAAAAATTGGGCTTTTCCCAGCGCAGTGCGGAAGAAATAATCGATACTGTTTTTTCCACCATGAAATCAACGCTTATAAATGGTGAATCGATCAAGCTCGTACATTTCGGCACCCTGGGTGTCAGAAAAAAATCACCCCGCAGGGGCCGTAACCCCAGAACCGGTGAGGCCATGGAGATTTCCAGCAGAAGTATGGTCAACTTCAAGCCGAGTAAAGGGTTACGGATGAAGATCAACAGTTAGGGCAGTGGATAAAACAACCCGTCAGCATGCAAAGAAAAAAGCCTTATCAGCGCCCTTAGGTCCGGGAAGCATCCCTGATAAGCTTTATTTCAAGATCGGCGAGGTGAAAATAATTACCGGGGTGGAGCCGCATGTCCTGCGCTACTGGGAATCGGAATTCAAGGTAATCCGGCCCCAGCGGGCATCATCAAAGCAGAGACTCTACAGGCGGGTTGATGTTGAAAACATACTGACCATAAAAAAGCTTCTCTATGAAGACGGCTATACAGTTCCCGGGGCCAGAAAACATCTGACAGAGAAGAAAGAAGAGATAAAGAGCAGCCCGCAGCCGAAGGCTCCCGGAACCAAGGCACGCACAATGCTGGCGGAACTCAAGAGCGACCTGCAGCAGATGAAGGAGATGTTGGAAAAAAAGTAGAATTAAGAAATTGACAAGGGCTCAGCAAAGAAGCATAATGCAGCCCGTTTTAGTTTAATGGTGTCAGACTTAAGTTTGACACCATTCTCAAAAAATAGGTCGGGACGTAGCGCAGTCTGGTAGCGCACCTGAATGGGGTTCAGGGGGCCGGAGGTTCAAATCCTCTCGTCCCGACCAGTAATACCAAGGGGTTAGCCAATGTTGGTTAGCCCCTTTTTTGTGTCTGTGTTCCCTATGTGTTCCCTCACCAAACGGCAACGTTTCAAAGATAGTGTCAAGAATTTTTCACACATTTCATCTGGAGGTGGCCCCGGTATAATTTTAGCCAAGTAGGGTGGGCTGTGCCCTCCAATAAATAAAACGAAAAGACGAAACATCTAATGAGCCAGGTAGATTGGGTTGAAGCATGTGCCGATTATCGGGTCGCCTCGCTACCCGACAAACCCAACATTTACGTGGAAGGAGAGGGGTCGGGCGTGACTGCAATAGCGAATGAAAAAAGAAAAACAAGAACTCGCACGAAGCGCAGAGAAGTCCAAAACTATTAAACCTGGTGGACAGCATGATCAAGGGCATCTATCACCCACTGATTAAGACTCTTGCCGGTTCTGGCAGCAGCGGCCACAACTTCGCCGTGAAGACTCGGCGGAACACGGAGATTAAATTTGCCGGAATAGGGTTTGTTGGGCTCGATACCTCTTTTTCGGCAGTCCTCGAGGTATTCGTCAATTGCTGCGTGGAAGCTTTCGATTGCCTCGGCAATAGTCTGACCGTGAAAGCCGATGATGTCGCGGGTATTGATGACCCTGCCGACAAGGATACCGTCTTCGAGGTCCGGTTCAATCCGGGCAATATATTTTTTGTAAGTAACTGTGTTCATGGCTTGTCTCCTGTTCTTTCCAGCAACTCTTTGATGAGCCTGACAGCATACCGGGGAAGTTCTTTTTGAGGATGTGGACTATGGATATTAACGGATTCATTATTAAGATCAATCCGGTCTCTGGAGCCATCTCCATAGGTGATATCACCTCCCAGTGCTTTGATGAGGGAAGCTACGGAACGCCATTCAAGACCTTCCGGGGTAACTTTTTGAAAAATCGAGCAAAGAGTTTTCCTCTGTTTGCTGTTCATAGATATATGGTACTGCCTGATGGTACCGATGTCAAGGGGAAGCCAGGTAGGTTGGTTGAAGCATGTGCCAATTGTCGGGTCGCCTTGTTACCCGACAAATCAAACAAATATGGACAACGAGTAGTGAAAACATGCTTTTTGCTTTGAAAAACAATGGTTGAGGTTTTGGGGAAAAATTTGGCCTATGTATTGTAAGGAAGTGAGTAGTGAGAAATACACCACATCGAATAACTGAATGCAAAATGTAGGGTGGGCTGTGCCCACCAAGATATAAACTCTTTGGGGTGGGGAATGACCAAAAGTGCAATTGCCAGGGGGACATAACCGATAATTGATGATTTGAGGGGCCAAGGTTTTAATACGGTGGGCACAGTCCACCCTAATGAAGTTTTTCGATCAGGTCTTCTTTGGAGACCTGGTTCCAAATGGAGACTTTTGAAAGGATGTCGTGCAAAGTACCTTTTGCAACAGAATCATGGTTTGGGATGGTTATTTTGTGGATGCCGGCCGGTGTAGTCTTTTCTAAACGGACATGACTGCCGCGTTGCCGTGCAATGGAATTGCCCTAAAGATTTGAGAAAAGAAATGAGCTTTTTGCTGATACAACAGGGAGTTTTTTAGACATGCACCTCACCCAGATCCATCATCGTGAAGAGGGAAGGATGAGGACTGAAATCAGCAGCGCTGGCAGGGTCATCTTCAAAGTGAAGTTGAATGGCCTCTTTGAGGTTTTTTACAAGTTTATCAAGTGTTTTGCCCTGGCTGAAGATATCAAAATCGTTGCAGCGAGCACAGTAAAATTCACCATCGCGATAGATTTCGGCTTTGATTATGGATTTCATGGATATCTCCTTCATGAGGCGATCTGAGGCCCCTGTGTTCCCTGTGTGTTCCCTCACCAAACGACAGCGTTTCAAGCCAACATAAATACTATTTACATAATATTTTAACAGACAAATTTTATTCTTGACTGTTAAGTCGTAAGTCATAGAAAAAATTTGCACAATACATAAAAGTAAAAATTCACATTGTGGTTTACAATTGACAAAGAGTATAAATTTTGTAATTGATGAACTATATAGTTCTACATAATTACCAGTAATATCTTGTCAATTTACGCTTAATGGCCCAGGCGCGATAAAGGCAATATGGCTTGTGTGGTTAGGGCTTAATTTCTCGCATAGGAGGAATTATGATCAAGCTTTGGATGTTTTCTCGGCTCTATTTTTTACACCTTATTATTCCTATTCTTAAATTCATTGGCAGTTATCCAAACTGTCCGGGATCGACCTCTATTTCCAGAGAGGGGTTTTCATATACCAAGAATTCCAATTCCATCTAGTAATACGGGGGCACAATACTAAAAACCAGGATAGACTTATTTTCCAACACAACATGAGTCAAATGGATGACCCCTTTGTGATTATTGGTTCATTTTAGGCCGACGAGCTGAGGCAATTTCATAGAAACGCCCTGAATTTTTGGTGCGGACTGAAAAAGCAATTACTTATCACCATCACCTTATGAAAACACTGCGAGTTATACTGTTCTTCTCTGCTAGTATTTTTCTTTTTAACGGTTGTGCCTTATGGTCCTATAACAATAAAGAACTCAAGGCAAAACATCCTTCTTCATTGGAACGGGCCACTTTTGAAATTACAGAGCCCCGGGGGAATGAAAAGGTGCTGGTGCTGCTTGCACTGTCGGGAGGCGGCAGCAGGGCTGCTTATTTTTCTACTTCGGTTATGTTCAGGTTACAGGATTTTTTTCATAATATTGACCTGTTAAAAGAAGTTGACGTTATTTCCTCCGTTTCAGGGAGTTCCCTGCCCGCAGCATATTATTGTATTACAAAGGACAGCGAGGAAAGAATCTCTGTCAGGATCTCTGGAACACTGGAAGTGTCATCCCTGCCTGCTGAGTTAGGTTCAAAAGTAATATACGATTCTGTTAATAAGTTAGTCAGCTTTAGAGGAACAATGAGTGATCTCGAACGGGAACAGTTAACCAGTGTCCTATCGAACATAAAAAAAGACAGAGAGAAAATACTTCGTCTCTACAATTACACTCAGGCACCTGGCAGGTCAAACAAAATCTGGGAAGAAGGAAAAGTCAAGAAATTGATGTCCCGGAACTTTCAGATACGATGGTTTGGCAGATGGTTTTACCCCACCAATGTTCCCCGATACTGGCTCACAGCATTTGACAGAAGCGATATCATGGCCCAAACTTTTTCCGCCAACCTTTTCAGGATATTTTCTCTTAAAAGAGAACTGAGGTTCCGGGACCTGAATCCTGAAAGACCCTACCTTATAATCAACGCCACAAATGCGACAGATGGGGAAGATTTCGGGAAAGCATATACTTTCACCAGAGAAGACTTTGAGGAAGAGTTGAATTCCGATATCAGCAGATACTGGATTTCAAATGCTGTGATGGCCTCCGCAGCTTTCCCGGGCGTATTCAACTACGCGACATTAAGGAACTACAGTGCTGACGATGGCAAAAAATACGTCCATATTTTTGATGGTGGGAATAAAGATAATTTAGGGCTTGAGAGTTTAAAAAATCTGAAACTACCCCTTGTAGATCGATATAAATCTGTCATTGTCATCCTCGTGGATGCTTACGTTAAACCAAAAGGGGTGGATCCAGGTTCCTATGATGCCAGAACGAAAAACCTGTTCAGTTATTTGATCGACTTTAATTTCATGAAGACCTTTGACACCCTTATGCAGGCCACCCGGGAACTGCAAATAGCAGAAATAATTGAATTCCAAAAGAGCCTCGAGGAAAGAAAAGATCTCAAGGGAAGAAAAGATTTAAGGTTTGAATTTCTGCATTTCACATTTGACAGCATCAGTGATGATGGCCTAAAGGCGCAACTCAATGAAATACCTACAAGCTTCAAGATTTCCAAAGAACACACTATACTAATCGATAAGGGTGTTAAAAATCTCTTTGACGTAGAAAAAAAGAAACTTGATACAATAAAGAATATTTTACTCGAAGAGTAGACAATAACAGAATAGATATTATCGGCAAAGACCTGTTGGTTGAGCAACTAGCTGAGAAAAAAGCAATTTCTCCAGAATTATATGGATTAAAGAGTGAAATAAAAGGGCATACCTTAAAACCACCCACCCCCCGTTGGATCAACCTCTGGGAGAAAGATGATCTGGTTTCTTGGCCGGTAAAACCAATAATGTGCTCAGACCTCGTCGAAGATGTGGCAATCAATCTGGCGGACTGGGACCCTGAAGTACATTCGAGATACTGGGCAAATAAAAAATGCCATAAATCAATAGCAAGACTCTGGTAGCAAGTTTGATCAAGCAGCCAAAAATCTAAATTTACAAATAAGGAGACAACTATGAATATCTATCCGATCATCTATGTCCGGGGATACGCAGGAACACAGGGTGCTGTGGAAGAAACAGTTGATGATCCGTTTCACGGTTTTAATGTTGGATCAACGCATGTACGCGTGGGGCCAAAAGGGAAAGCCCAATTTTTCGGATTTGAGAGTCCATTGATAAGAATGTTAACAGACTCGCGCCTGCAATATACAGATGCGTATCATTATGGAAAACAGGGACTGCCACCGGGGCTGAATAAAGAACAAAAAAAAAGAACGATATGGATATACAGATATTACGATCCGACTTCCGAAACTTTTTCTAAAAAATCAAACGTCCGTCTGGAAATTGAACAGGCGGCTGAAGGTTTAGCCAAACTCATTGAAAGAATAAAAAAGGAAACCAAAGCTGAATATGTCTATCTTATTGCACATTCTATGGGCGGCTTGATTTGCCGGTCATTGATTCAAAAATATTATCCGGAAGAAGGTGATTCGGCTAAAAATCATGTCGCAAAACTTTTTACCTTCGGGACTCCGCATGGCGGCATTCATTTTGATGTGATCGGCGGTGCTGCACTTGAGTGGATTCGTGATACGATTGGGTGGAACAACGGCGATGATTTCGGGCCGGACAGAATGTACGAATACCTTACGGCAAACCCGAAGAAAAAAAAGCCAAAAAAATTTGACCCACGTGAATTACAGGGCGACTTTCCACCTGAGAACATCTTTTGTCTTGTAGGGACAAACGCCCATGACTACGAAGTTGCTCATGGCATGTCGCGCCGCGCTGTAGGTCCTCTGAGCGACGGCCTGGTTCAGATTGACAAAGCATATGTTAAAGGCTGTAACCGTGCCTATGTGCACCGAAGTCACAGTGGAAGATATGGTATTGTAAGTTCTGAAGAAGGGTATCAAAACCTGTTGCGCTTTCTCTTTGGAACCGTAAAAGTTGAAATGTGTCTGTGTGATATACGTATTGATAAAAATGTCATTAAAACGATGAAGAAACCAACATTCTTCGTTAATGTTTCTGTCGCAATTAGAGGGTTACCTGTTTTGATGCATGAACAAACAGTACGTAATCTCTGTCCCATTGAATTTGCTCCAAAAGGTCCGGGACCTATCCATTTATACACTTCTTTCCTGGTACCTGAAAAATCTGGAGCAGGCGAAAACACCTCTCGTTTCTCCGTCACTTTAGCCCTTCATGCAGTGGATTCACGTGAAGGGTTTTTATGGTTTGATGACCATCTGGAAGAAGTTCCACTCTGGTCTGATACACTGGTTGTAGATGTCAAGAAAGACCCTCCACCTAAAAAGGGATTTGATGGATGGTATTCCTGGAGATCTGAAAAACTCGAACCAGAGAAATCGGATACCATGATGGAGGAAGATCATCCAACTATTATCAAAGGTGGTGTCCGGGTAAAAGTTCCACTACCCAGCGCCGGGTTAAAAATTGCAGGCCCTAAAACCCATCTTCGATTCGATACCTCTTACCGTGATTGAGGTTTGTTTTCTATTAGATGTGCAGATGTCAGGTCTTGCAGTATAATATTTTGACCGTTTTAAAGTGATAATATTGAGAATAAAACACTCACTAAAAGGAAAAATCATCATGAGTTCGTTAGACAACAAAGATCAGCCCGACAGCTGGCCGGCGTACTATGAAAAATTTCCTTACTTTAAACCCGATGGCATCCGTGACGGCTGTCACCCCAGGGTAATGGAGCATGAAACCCCAACCGGC
Source organism: uncultured Desulfobulbaceae bacterium (assembly GCA_947259115.1). GTDB lineage: Bacteria > Desulfobacterota > Desulfobulbia > Desulfobulbales > BM004 > BM004. Next base: position 47,268 of record CAMYKS010000031.1, read on the forward strand.
AAGGCCATTGTTCTGGTCCACGGCCTGACCGACTCGCCATACTTTCTCTTGCCAATTGCAAACCATTTTTATGCCAACCTCGGCTACAACGTTTACCTGCCCCTGCTGCACTGCCACGGTCTGAAGAATCCGAAAGGCATGGAGGGCGTTGAACTGGAGGAATGGAAAGCAAACGTGCGTTTTGGTATCAACACTGCCGCTGCAAAGGCTGATAACGTGTCCATCGGCGGCTTATCGACCGGCGGCGCCTTGAGTTTATTCATGGCCTGCACCAAGCCGAAGATCACAGGGAAGCTGTATCTTTTTTCCGCCGCATTGGACCTGGCAGGCGGCGCTCTTGGCTTGAAAGGCGAAATGAGAGAACGTCTGCTGCGAACTTTTCTGGCCGACCTGCTCGATAAGGACAAACCTTTGATCGGCAGAAATCCCTTTCGGTATGACCGCATGGATATGGACGGAGCCCAGGAGCTGGCGCGTTTGATCAAGGAAATTGATGATCTGCTCGACGGATACGATGCAAAAGATCCTTTTCCCAAGCGGGTGTTTGCCGCCCATTCTGAATTTGACACAACCGCTCATATCCAGGGTATCCGTACATTGCAGGAAAAGAGTTCCCCGGACTGCTTTACAGCCTTTATTATTCCTGAAAATGAAAAAGTGTCCCATGCCTGCGTTGTTCTTGAAGAGCCGATCTATGCTGTGGATGCTGCCGAGGGAGAGGAGCCGTTGGAAAAAGCCAACCCGGAATTTGCGGCCATGATGGTCGCGATTACAGAATTTGAAAGGACTTCTTGAGGGATAATGCTGGACTGTACATGTCAAAAGAAGAATATGGCTGTTCCCGCAATCTCCCAATAGTTGTTTACTTCATACATGGCAGGCTGTTTGTCATAAATGGACTTAACAATGAATGTTCAGGACAACATAATTGAGAGATAGAAAAGCTGAAATTTACAAATAATGCAGGTTCAGCTACCCTGACAGTTTTTTTATATCCCTCAAATCCTCTCGTCCCGACCAGTAAAATCAAGGTTTCTTGGTTTTTCCTGAAGCCCTTTTCAGTTGTTTTTGGGGCTATTCCAGCCCTGGCCCACCAAGAATTATTCACACGTTTTGATAAAAGGCATCATATTTATTTTTGCAGTATACTTACCCCAAATTCTTGACTGCTTATAATCCAAACATCTGTATCCAACTTCATTAAATTAAATGGGGTCAGTTCTTTTCGACGAAGATGATAGATATTAAAATAAATAATGTACCTGCCGTCTTCAGCCTTAAAGTTTCCAAGAATATCTATTTTATCTAGTCCTACATTATACGAAACCATACCTTGTGCTGCTTTCTTTAAAATTTCATCTGACGGAAAATTCTTATTACTATATGGTTCAGCATAGGCGTTACTCATAAAAGAAATTGTTAAGAAAAATACCAGTAACAAAACTAATTTTCGTTTCATGCTCTCCTCCTAATTTATTTCAGTACAGAAAACCTGGTCCTCAGGGCCAGGTCAGAGACAGTGGGCTCAGCCTTAATCTTGAAGAGGCTAGTGCAAAAGGCACAGAG
>CAMYKS010000031.1:48935-173336 GCA_947259115.1 uncultured Desulfobulbaceae bacterium
TGTCCCTTTGTGCCTAAAAAATAAATAAGTTGTACGCGGCAGCAGCCTCTTCAAGAGGCGAGTCAAAGCCGGGTCCTCAGGGCCCGGATTCTTTACTTAATTTTGCTTCCAGGCCACTTACAAGGATATTTAAATCGAACTCATATAGCAACTCTGCAAATTTCCTGCAGCGATTTTGGACCACGCTGAACGGTCATTTTCAACATACTGAGAAAAAAACAAAGTAAGGGGTGGGGCATTACGGTCATATGAAGGCCGACAACTCTCTTGAAAACATTAACACCGGATGTAAGTAGAGAAGCAAGAATAACTGTTTCGTAATTACGAGGAAAAACCCAATGTTCATTCTGGTATACAAATCATTGCTCGGTCATCCCCGAAATCGATTTTTTTACCACAAATAATTTGCATTATCTAAAGGTGATTCTTTTATTATTATTGGCGCAAGTTTATTTTTGGGTTAAATGGAATAATAAAGAGTTTAATACCAATTCCTTTGCAGGTGAAAAAATGGCTCATATCACATGGGATAACACCTTCAGTATTGGTGTGGAGGAAATTGACGCACAACACAAGATCTGGATTGATACGATCAATGATCTGCATGATGCCTTATACCACAGCAGCAGTGAGAATCTTACTGCTAAGACGAACAAGGCTGTAGAAGCCATGTGGGAGTATACCCGTTTCCATTTCCAGACAGAGGAAACATATATGAAAAGTATCAATTATCCGGATTTGACAAGCCATCAGGCCATCCATGACATGTTTTCATTGGAGGTCATGAATATATATAATGACATCAAAGAAGGAAAACAGGTACTCAGCACCTCTGTCATGAAAATGCTGACAAACTGGCTAAAGGAGCATATCCTGCAGGAAGATAAAAAAATAGGTCTTTATCTCTCCAGATAGCATTCAAGCCGGTGTTGGCTTACCTCATCAACATTGCTCTGACATTTCTTTTATTTTGGGCGCCCACAAATCAACATTGTTGCAAAATCAAGAACCACTCCTGACAAATTCTGGAGTTTTGTTGTCTCTTGTCTATCCCGGGAGAGCAGAGTGCTTTCCGGATTTTCGGAATGAAATTTCCGGTAAAGCGCACAATTGGGGCTTTTCGTTCTGGGTTATATTGGCATAATTCATTGTTTTTATAAATAAATTAGAAAGAGTTGCTGGTGGTACAAGTATTGCATTTATTAAAAGAGAATATATCTAATATCGAAACAAGGCATGGCAAGAAGAAACAGATGTATTATTACTCTTGGAAAAGAAATTGCTGAAGGGCAGGGGATGGCAGGAAGCAATCCCTGCTTTTTTTCGTTTTGATAATCCTATTTTTCAGGGAGATGGAAATGGATACTACAAGTCTTATGCAGCGCCGGCAACTGGTTGTTGATCCTAAATTCCAATATGGTCTTATACTTAAAATTATTTTCCTTATGGCAGTTGTTTTGCTCGTTTCTCTCGTTTTATTAACCATTACCTTTGAAGTGTTTTCCAATATTGCTCTACCGCTTTCAGTCAGTACAAAAGGGATCATGTCTTTTGGAGCGACCCAGGGCATCAGGTTGTCTGACGTGATAAAACTTTCATTGGCGGTACTGCTGTTCTCAGTAGTTATTGGCAGTATTGCTGTGTATTTTTTTGGAATAAATTTCTCCCACAGAATGGCTGGACCGCTCCCCAGGCTGAGGAAGTATATCACTGAAATGGGCTATGGTGATTTGGATAAAAAAGTCACGTTACGGCAGAAGGATTACTTTCAGGCGTTGGCGACGGATATAAATAACCTCCGGCAGGGATGGTATTATACTATTCAGGAATTACAAGACATCAATAAACAATTACATGAAGTTGCCAATGAAGAGCAAAGGGAGATATTGGGACGATTCAGTATACTCCTCTCGGACCTCACCAGGAAAACCACATAATAACCTGAGCTGTAAATCATTAGGTAAGAAACCATTTGAAATGTTAAGCCCTGAACCAAATATGGCGGGGCTTTTATGTTAAATATTATTATATATTCTGTAACCGGAAAACATTTTTGTTGTTGCGTAATATAATCCGTTTTCACAAACAGTTATAGCACGTAAAGGGAGGTTGTTATGGGCAGGATATCGTTTGACAGTATTGCATCGGACGTTCGTTTTTTAAATCCCATGAAAGATTTTGCCGAGGACGTCCAGACCCTCCAGATCCGCAAGGACCCACTCCTGGGGGATACCAGCGTCTTCAACCCGGGACTTAAGGATAAAGCCCAGATTTTTTTCGGCAGCTGTGACCGGGAACTCATAGAGCGTCTTGTGGAGGACACGGCAAAGACCTGCTTTTTCTGCGGTGAAGCCGTGCACAAGAGCACCCCGCGTTTCACGCCTGATTTTTCAAGTGAAGGGCGGATCAGGGTTGGTGAGGCACTCCTTTTTCCCAACCTGTTTTCCCTCGGCACCTATCACCCGGTTATCCGGCTCTGTGATGCGCATTTTCTGGAGCTTTCCGAATTCACTCCGGATTTGCTGCAAAACGGTTTTCTGGCAGCCCGGAAGTTCATTCACATTGCCTATGCAAAGGACCCGGAGGTTGCCTACGCGGCTGTGACTGCAAATTATCTGTTTCCCGCGGGCGCCAGTCTTGTACATCCACATCTGCAGATGATTGCAACACCAGTTCCTTATTCATATCAGGCGAGAATGCTCAAAGCTTTAAGCAGTTGGCAAGAAGAGAACGGTACATCCTATTTTGATGACCTTGCTGCAGAGGAGAAGGGCGGACCCCGCTATATCGGGAAAACAGGGGGGTGGCAGTGGCTCACGCCCTTTTCGCCATTGGGCAACAATGAAGTCATGGCAATCCATGATGACCTGGGTGATCTTGATGCGCTATCAGACGATGATCTCAACAATTTGTCATCCGGTATTGCAAAGGTCCTGGCGTATTATGAGACACTCGGTCACCTCAGTTACAATTATGCCCTCTATTCTGTCCGCCAAGGCAGGGAAGATGGGAGTTTCCGAGCACTCCTTAAGATCATCACCCGGCAGAATCTGTATGCCAATTACCGCAACGATGACTATTTCCTCCAGAAACTGCTGCAGTCGGAATTGATCATCACACCCCCTGAAGAGCTGGCAGAAAATTTACGCAGTTGTTTTCAGACATGAAAAACTTCTTTGGGTTGTGCAAATAGGTGACTTAAACAGGTTCGGAAAGGATTTTACTTACGCGGGCTGTGTTTTGAAAGCCACTTGCGGGCTTGAAGTTTAGCCTCGTCGATCTGCTTGTCCTGCATTTGTTTTGCCAGCCGCACCTGGCTGTTTCTCGACTCCAGGATACCGTTTTGGGCAGCAATCTCAAACCACATATAGGCAAGTATAAAATGCCGGGGCATACCCTGTGCCTTACCATGGGATAACAATATACCCAGATTGAACTGCGAGTCAGCCAAACCCTGTTCCGCAGCCTTCAAAAACCAGACATAGGCCTCCTGGTTATTTTGCCTGACTCCGTTTCCCTTGGAAAGCATGACTGCCAGGTTATTCTGAGCCCTGGCATGCCCCTGGTTGGCAGCCATATAGAACCAGCGATAGGCAGTTGCATAATTTTTCTGTACGCCAACGCCTTTAAAATACATGACTCCAAGGTCGTGCTGTGTCTGAGGATCAGTGATGTTGCCCTTAAAATTATCAGGTACTGGCGGTAGAGAAGCGCTGCTGAGACCTTTTTTACGCATTTCCACAATTTTCTTCTGGGCTTCTCTGTCTCCTTGAATAGCTGCCTTTTGGTACCATTTTGCGGCTTCAGGGTAATCCTGTTTTACCCCCAGGCCCATTTCGTACATAATACCCAGATGCAGCTGGGCTTTGGTATGTCCTTTTTCAGCCAGGCTTCTGAATTCACGAAATGCGCTTACATAATCTCCCTTATGAGAGGCGAACAGGCCATCTTCAAAATCAGCCTGGACATGAGCGGTGACTATCAGAGATAAAGCCAGCAATAAAATGCAGGGAGCATTTTTTTTGGGGCTAATTTTTCTGAAAATGCGATTACGGCTCATAATTGTAAGTTTTATAAAAAAGTTAACTCCCCTTGGCAATAATTTCACCCAGTATTGTATAACTTCTGAGTATAAACTATTTTAAATTAAGTATCCATTTGCATGCAGGGTAACAGGTGTTTGAAATGCCATTGAGCAATTCAGGTAAAATCAGTGGAGTTACGGAAGTGACCGGTAGAACTAAATGGCTTATTCTCTGCAGGGACAATATTATACCTTGCAGAATGGCCTGCAAAACTATAAAAGAAAGTGGCTCTAGGAGCCTGTCGGAAAATTATAATCGTAACGAAAAAATGAGGAATTGAGTTCAAATTTTTGGAAAGTTGATGCGAATAGCAGCGCTATTTAAAGAAAATTTACGGAAATTTGAGCCGATTCTCTCGCTTTTGCGGTAGATTGGTAATTCTCCGACAGGCTCCTAGGGAAACTGCTACATAAACTCCTTACTTAAAGAGATTTCTGCGCATAATTATGCCGGGTCTGCGCAAATAGCAGCGGGAAACTTCAAGTGTACGATTATCAGGAGGACAAAATGTTTAATAAGCTGTTTGTTGCTTGTTTTTGCCTAATTTTCTTCTTTGCTCTTGTGCAGGGATCATATGCACAGGAGCCCTTGGAAGAGGGTGATTTTATAATTGAGGAAGAGATCGAGGCGGAATTTAAGACAGAACTCCAGGAAGGAGAGCAAAAACCACGGTTCATAACCTCTCAGGTGCTTACTCCAAAAGAAGTGAAACCTGCCATTGAATTCTATGTTCGCACCGATATCAGTCAAAAATTTTTGGGCCTGATAGCCGATCTCAATCTAGGCAAGATATACGGCGTCATGCAGGAGGGTAAAACAGCGACAATATACTTTGACTACAGTTATGTCTCGGTCAGGAACAAAGATAATATTCTTTATGAAAAAGGAAAAATAACATTTATAAAATTCAATTCAGGTAAATGGTTTAATGCCGAACTTTCCATGTTTCTCTTTGATTCATACCCCTTGGTGACCAAAAAAGAACAACAGGAAAAGGAGGAATAGCAGAGCTTTTGTCTTCCCGGAAATATCCTTTCCCAGGAAACCGGTAGATACCTGACTCATCTGCTGAAGCTGTGAGGTACATAGCTGATCTACATATCCATTCGCCTTTTTCCAGGGCTACGAGCAAATCAAGCAACCTGGCCGGATTGGCTGCCTGGAGTGCTGTAAAAGGGATCGATGTAATTGGCACAGGTGATTTTACCCACCCCGGCTGGTTCCGGCAGTTGCGGGAAAGTCTGCAACCTGCTGAGCCTGGATTTTTCAAGCTCAAGGATGGTGACATTCCCCGGATTTTTGAGGCTGTTTCGACTGAAAAAGCACAATCCTGCCGTTTTGTCCTCACTGCGGAAATCAGTTCAATTTATAAAAGACACTCCATTGTAAGAAAAATTCACAATATTCTTTTTGTCCCTGATTTTGTCTCTGCTTCAAGAATAAATGCACGACTGGCAGGTATAGGCAATATCGAATCGGACGGCAGGCCCATCCTCGGGCTCGATGCCCGTGATCTGCTAGAAATAGTGCTGGAGCTGGCCCCGGATGGTTTCCTGGTGCCTGCACATATCTGGACCCCCTGGTTTTCATTGTTCGGTTCCAAGTCAGGATTTGATTCCATTGACGACTGTTTCGGCGATTTGAGCAAATATATTTTTGCCCTTGAGACCGGCCTGTCCTCTGACCCTGATATGAACCGCCTGGTATCGGCCCTGGACCGTTTCAGCCTTATTTCAAACTCAGATTGTCATTCTCCCGGAAAACTTGGCAGGGAGGCAAATCTTTTCACCTGCGGATTTAATTTTTATTCCATGCGGGATGCCCTGAAAAATCCAGCCCTTGGAGGGTTCCAGGGAACCGTTGAATTTTTCCCGGAAGAGGGCAAATACCACCACGACGGCCATCGCAAATGCTCCATTAATTTGAGGCCGCAAGAAACCCGGAAAATTGGCTCAATCTGCCCGGTCTGTTCTAAACCGCTTACCATTGGAGTCATGCACAGGGTGATGGAGCTTGCTGACCGGGAAACTCCGCATTACCCTCCAAATTCTCCACAATTTTACAGTCTCATTCCCCTGGCCGAGGTGTTGGGTGAAATATTCTCCCGGGGGTCTACCACGAAGACAGTAATGCATGAGTATGCCAAGCTTATCAGGCTGTTTGATTCCGAATTCAATCTCCTGCTCAATGTATCGGTGGCTGAGATCAGCCAGCGGTATTCCCCCGTCCTGGGAGAGGCGGTGAATCGTATTCGCAAGGGCAAGGTCATCCGAAAGGCCGGTTTTGACGGAGAGTTCGGGATCATAAAGGTTTTTGACGAGGGAGAATTAAAAAGGCTGATCGGCCAGTTCTCTCTTTTTAAAACTGATCGGCCGAAAAAAAAAAGAGATACTCAACCTAAGCCTTCACTGCTCAAATTCGCTGCGTCCCAAAAGGATAAAAATACCCCGTCTGCACCAAAAAGCCTTAACAAAGAACAGCTGGAGGCTGTTACATCAAGGGCCCACCATATTGTAGTTACCGCAGGACCGGGTACAGGGAAAACGTATACCCTTGTTGCCAGGATAGAAAGGCTGCTGAAAAAAGCCGGAGTCAATGCCCGGGAGATCACGGCAATAACCTTTACAAACCGTGCTGCCGAGGAAATGCGAGAACGGCTGGCCTCTCTGCCTGGAATAAATATTGAGCAGCTCTTTGTCGGAACCTTTCATGCCTTCTGCCTCCAGCTACTGCGGGAAAATGACAAGGAGCTGACAGTTGTTGCCGACGACCGGCGCGATAAAATTTTAAAGAGGCTGTTCCATGCTTTGTCGCCAAAGGATTTCAAGGAAATAAAACAAGACATCGAGTCGCATTACCAGCGGATTGCCACCGGGGCAGGGGAGAATGGAGCCCGGGAAATCACGCCCCGTGCTTCCGCCTATCTCAAGGAACTTGATAAGAGACATGGTATTGATCTCAGTGGAGTCATTCCAGAGGTTGTCTTGCGCCTGAAAAACAACAGGGCTCTACTGCAAAAAACTCACGCAGCCCTAAAATACCTATTTATTGATGAATTCCAGGACTTGAACAGGGCCCAGTTTGAACTTGTACGGATTTTGGCCCAAAAGAGTTCCGTCTTTGCAATCGGCGATCCTGACCAGGCAATTTATGGCTTCCGTGGCAGCAATCCGGAATTTTTCCACCGTTTCATAAGTGAATTCGGTGCAGAAACCATATCCCTGACAAGAAATTACCGGTCAGCCGAGAAAATCCTCAAAGCTGCTGCCGCTGTTATTGCAAAGAATCATAACTCTGGGACAAATCATTGCAGCAGGCTCATCCCGGAACACCCTGAACCTGGAAGCATTGAACTGTATCAGGCAGTATCACCCCTGGCTGAGGCTGAGTTTATTGTCCAGCGCATAGAGGAATTGATGGGCGGGATCAGTCATTTCTCCATTGATTCAGGGCGTGGCTCTGCAGACAAGTCTGAAGCTGCAAGAAGTTTCGCGGATTTTGCCATACTCTATCGTCTGTCGCAGCAGGCGGAATACCTGCGTGAAGCACTTGAACGCAGGGGTATCCCGTTCCAGATTGTAAATGCCAGACCCTTTTTCATGCACCGGGATATAAGGCCGCTTTATTACTGGATCAGGGCTGCGACGGAATCAGAGCCGGATGGTATTGAAACCGAGGTCTATCTCCAGCTGTTGCGGACCTTTCCCGGGGTTGGTGAAAACACCCTGTCATTACTGGAAAATCAGTTGCCGCTGGGAGGATGCCCTGATTTTTTTATGCGGGCAGCAGAAATAAAAATGCCGAAAGCGGCAAAGGATAGAATCAAGGATGTGCAGCGGCATTTACTCGCTTTTCGGAATGAGGTTGACGAAAAGGGGCTTTCGGGTCCGGCAGCCGCCATCACGAAATACCTGCGAATTAATGCTAAAACAGCTGCCGCCAAACGGTTTCTGGAGCTTGCCGGTTCATTCGGCTCTGATCTGCAGGAATTTGCGGCTTACTTAAAAAAGAATGAGTCAGCAACAGTGTATGATGAGAAAGCCGAGGCGATTTCCCTTATGACCATGCATGGTGCCAAAGGCCTTGAGTTTCCCGTTGTCTTTATCACAGGAATGGAGGAAGGGATATTTCCCTGCCGTTTATCCAAGGGTGGGCAGGAAGACGATAAAAATATTTTTGCAGCACCCACCTCCGTCCACGAGGAGAGACGCCTGTTCTATGTAGGGATGACACGGGCCCAGGACTCGCTCATTCTGACTTGTGCCGCAACACGGCCCATTTTCGGCAGCTACCAGAACCGACCAGTATCTCAATTTATAGCGGAAATTCCTGTTTTACTTTACGAGCAGAGAGTAAGCAAGAAGCCGAGAAAGAAAAAAGCAGCCTCAAAACAGATGAAGCTTTTTTAAGCGGTTTCCCGGTTAAGGTCCGGCCTGGGGTGTCTGGTGGACATTGGTACCACGGCGTTCAAGCCGCTCATCCCCGAAGGTTCCCACATACTTCCACTCAACGCTCCAATCCGTTTCTCTCTGCGCCTTACCCCAAGCGGACTCATGTTCAAGCACGCCCGACAGTTTTCAGTGTTTCATTCATGTCTTGCCTTTTTAAAGTGAAGTGGGCGTGACAAATTGGAGAATAATTTTCCTGAAAATCCGCTATAGGCAATTGTTTATGGTTCCAAGTTACTTTTCCAGTTCAGCGACGACAGACGTATATTTCTCATGAATCATTTTTTGATCAAAATCCAGAAACTCGGCAAGCATTGCCTGGTCCTCTGCTTCAGAAAAGTATGCCCGGGAAGCCGGGAAGAAAACTTTGTCCTCTTTTGCAATATGCTTTGGATAAAATTCCACGAGCGTGTTTAAACATCTCACAACGTCTCCAAGGGCAGAGGCATCACCATTTCGATAGAGTACATTCGCCTCGACTAAAGCCTTCGTGGTGCTCCGTCCGAAAATATGTTCTGCAATTAATTCATCCATGACTTTTCTGTCAACATCTGACAGTTCTTTGTTCTTCAATTCACGAAACAAAATGTCTTCTTCCTTCCCGTGGTGAGTGCGGTCTGCATAGGTCCGGATAAAGTCAACAGCAATGTCAATAAACAATGGGTCTATTTCCCTGGTTTGCTCTCCCTGCGCCGCCATATCCTGAATTTTGTTGATCATTCGTTCAATGAGCCTGTGCTCTATCATGAGAGGTCCGCGTGCCTGCATATGCTGGTCTCCTTTTTTTATGTCCCGAACGTCGGGACTCAGCCAATCACAAAACGGTTTCATGGAGTATGTATGAGTATGAAACAGGCTGATATTCTTGTTATGATATTGATTTTATTTGTTAAATACTTGACTCAATTTGGTAACCTCTGGAAAATAATAGCTCAAAATACTTGCAGAAATTACTGCCAGTAAAAAGTGAAAAGAAAAGGCTTATAACTTAAGCACCAGTTTCAATCCCTCATCAACTTGGTCTATTATTTCTCGGGAAATGGTGTGAACCTTTTTGGACAAAAATGATTTATCAATGGTGATAATTTGAGAAACGTTAACAACGCTTTCCTTTGGTAACTTTGAATTTTCAGGGGAGAGGAATACGTTTCCCGGGGCTGCTGCCAAACGGATATTTGATGTGATTACGACTGCAATAATTGTATTGATCTTGCTTTTATTAAAGTCGTCTGATTGGACAATGAGTACAGGTCTTTTGTAACCAGGTCCTGAACCAACAGGCTCCGGAAGTGCGGCCCACCAAATTTCCCCTCGCTTTTTTACCATTCTTCTTTTTTTATCGAACTCAATTGCATGTTTGAAAGGGTTTTATTCAATTCTGCAGGTTCGGATGAATAAATTTCATCAAGTTGTTTGGTGATGTGGTCAGAAGGGTGCATTTCGAGATATTGAGCAACAGCCTTAGCAAATAGCTCGCTGCGGGAGTAACCGTGTTTTTGGGCATATTGATCAACTTTACGAAATAATTTGTCCGGAATAGAAATTGCTGTTTTCATTATTTGAGTATAACCAAGGTAATACCCTGTGTCAAATTGTATTTTTTCGCAGTCCACCGGGCCCAATAACCAGGTATTTCCTGTTTTCCTCCCTTGGCTTAGCCCCCTTTAATTTAACGTTCCAGCTACGCTGGCCATTTGTTTGATGTCATCTTCAGTATGTTATATTTGCTGGGCTGCTATGGATTTACGTCTGACCACACTGCATACTCATTGCCATTGGGGTCACCAAAGTGAAAGCGGCGGCCACCGGGAAATGAAAATATCGGCTTAATGACAGAACCGCCGGCAGCCTCTATCTTTGCCAGAGTTTGCTCCAGGTCTTTACTGTAAAAAACGACAAGAGCGCTTCCGTTTTCAGTGGAAGCAGACAAATCGGACTGAAAAAAGCCACCGTCAACACCTTGATCGGCAAAAGCTGCATATTCAGGTCCGTAATCCACAAAGGACCAACCGAAGACTTCGGCAAAAAAGGCTTTAGCAGTTTCTATATTTTTTGCCGGAAATTCGATGTAATTTATTTTTTCGTGCTCACTCATCATTAAAGAGAAACGGTATAGTGCTGTATTGTAGGAGGGCCGACAAAAAGGACTGCGATTTTATTCAACTGCTCCTGGAGATACCCACTGGATTCTCCGGCAACCATATCATTTTCAGTTTCCCAATAAGTGATTGAAATAAATTTGTTGGTGTCCGGGTCAGTTAATAGGTTCATACCCTTGAACCCTTTTTGTTTTTCTGCTACCGGTGCTACATTTTCCTTATAAATATTTATTGCTTCATCCTGCTTATGAAGCTTAACTTTTCCCAATATCACCCTCGCATGCATAGCTATACCTCCCGGCCTAAAATTTTATCAAAGAAGGGAATATATCGGTTGCCAGATTCCCGCCGTTTCAGAATTTATTCGGTTCTATCATCTCAAATATCATCTGGAGATATTTAAGACATTATAACAATAAGCCTTTAAGAATTGTTGCCGGTTTGAATTGCCATGGAGCGGATGATGTCGCTTTTGCCGATGATGCCCACCAGTTCCCCGTCTTTCATGACCGGCAGGGTGTGAACTTTTTTCTCAGACATGATGGTGGCAATCTCATCCAGTCCAACATCCTCTGTCACTGATACTAAATCCATGGCACAAATGTCCTGGACCGTATTGCCTGCCATTTTCTTGATTTCCTTTTCAGTTTTTTTGGAGCTTTCAAGAAAAATCACCGAATCGAGTATGCTTATCATGGTGGGGATATGCACTTTTTTGTTCTGGTCGATGAGATCGCTTTCCGTTACCACGGAGACTACGTTCCCTTCGTAATCCAGGACTGGTGCTCCGCTGATCTTGTTCTTCCAGAGAACTTCAGCAAGCTCATTTACAGAGGTATCCTTCCGGACGGTGATAACGTTTGTTGTCATGATATCTTTTGCTGTCAACATGAGTGGTTTCTCCTGGAGTTTATTGTAGATATGTAATGAATTTATTTATAAGATTTTTTTAAAAAGTCCTTAGGTCTTCAAGCACATAAGGTATTTCATGTGCTACTTCAGAAGCCAGGTAGCCGCAACCGGTCTCTTCTGCCAGCCGGTCGGCTGCCAGGCCATGACCATAGACCCCAAGGCAGCTTGCCTGCCAGGGAGAAAGTCCCTGGGCCAGAAAGCCACCGATGATACCGGTGAGCACATCACCCATACCGCCGCATGCCATGCCGGGATTACCGCTGGGATTAACGGCAATATTGCCTTCAGGATCACACACCAGGGTATCTGCTCCTTTTAAAATCACATGCACATTGTATTCAGCAGCAAAATCCCGGGTTATTTCAAGTCGGTTTTCCTGTATATGCCTGCTGCTATGGCCTGTAAGCCGGGCCATTTCACCGGGATGCGGGGTGAGGATTCGCGGTCCCGGAGCGTTTTTGAGAAGGCCTGTGTCAAGTGCCAGAATATTGAGGCCGTCGGCATCAACAAGCAGGGGTATTTCTATTTCTGCATAGAGCCTTGTCATGAGTTCGGCTGTTTCTTCTGCAGTGCCGATACCGGGACCAATGGCCAGCGCCTGTTTGCTGTAAAGCGCATCCTGAATAACCCTGTAATCATCAATGGAGAGGATGCCCTTGGCTGCTGACTGCAGGGGTATTGTCATGGCCTCCAACAGGTTAGCTTCAAAGATGTGGTTCAGGTCATAGGGCACACAGAGGGAAACCAGACCGGTACCGGAGCGCAACGCTCCCAGGCTGCAGAGAAGGGCTGCGCCTGTTTTGCCTGTGGATCCGGCTATAATGAGTAAATGCCCATATGTGCCCTTGTGGGCCTGTGGAACCCTTGGCGGCAGCCATTTACCTGCTTCTTTTCCCAGAAGTTCCATGCGGATATCCGCCCCGGCTACAGCCCGTTCAGGAATGCCTATATCCGCGACTTCAAGTATGCCGGTGTATTGGCGCCCGGGGTAGATCACCTGGCCGATCTTTGCCAGACCGAAGGTCACCGTAATATCCGCCTCTACGCAACTGCCCAAAATTCTGCCGCTGTCAGCGTTGAGCCCGGAAGCAATATCCACTGCGACCACGGGGCAGGGTGCTTCATTTATCAGATCTATGGCAGAACCAAAAACCCCTGAGACTTCCCTGGCAAGTCCGGTGCCGAACATGGCATCCACCAGAGCCCAGCAATCAGAAAGAAGGGCCGGCGCCCCATGCAGGCCTGTTCCATCTGCTGCCGCAATAATTTCCACAGGGAACTCAGAAAGCCTTTTATAGTTGACGGCTGAATCACCTTTGATTTTGTCAGCAGAGATGAGGAGAAAAACTGTCGGGTGTGCCATTCTGGCTGCAAGAAGCCTGGCAATGACCAGGCCGTCACCGCCATTGTTGCCGGGGCCGACGAAAATTGCCACCTTCCTGCCCTGCGGCTCGCCAAATTTGTCCAGCATTACTTCAACGGTCCTGCAGCCGGCATTTTCCATCAATTCAAGGGAGGGAACCCTGAAGGTGTTAATAGCTCCGTTATCCAGACCACGCATCTGCTCAGCTGTTACCAGTTTCATTTTTTACTCTTTCTGGTCCTGCCTGTATGCTGTATATTCCTTGTGGAAATCTGATACGTGCTGCGGCAAACCTGATTTTATCATTCCAAAGTGGATTAGCTGCGCTCTCAATATACCTGATTATAAGACCCGTTATACCTGTCTATGATGGCATAAATTTAATCCGTTGGCAATGCTGAAGAGGGATAGTGAACGTTTAGCCTGAATATTTCATGAACAGTTCTGAAAAAAGGGTATGAACGAGAAGGCCCGAGGAAGAAAACGTCATCTTTGCCCCGATAGATTCCCGGTGACCTGAAGACGTATTCTGCTGCTGCAGGGCGATGCACAACAATTACAATTCTACGAAATTTATGAATTTCGTGGTGTATTTTTTCTGCCCGGACACATTATGCGACAAAATAGTTTATACTGATAATACATGGCAACCCAAGAAAGTAATAATAAATTGGCGCCTGCTTCCAAAAGCAGCAAAACAGCCTCCGGACCTTTGACTGCAGATTTTCTTCGCTCCGTACCCACGGGTCCTGGTGTATATCTCATGAAGAACCGGCAGGGACAGATCCTCTATGTGGGCAAGGCAAAAAATCTGCGCAAAAGAGTATCTTCCTACCAGAGGGTGAATCCCAAAATTTCGCCGAAGACGGCTTTGCTGCTCAGCAGGGTTGCTGCAGTTGAAACGATCCTTACCCGTACGGAAAAGGAGGCCTTTATCCTTGAGGCCTCACTGATCAAGAAACACCGGCCAAGATTTAATATCGACTTAAAGGATGACAAGAGTTACCCCCGCATCAAGGTAACTCTGGGCGAAGAGTGGCCCAGGGTGTTTGTGACCCGCCGTCGTATCAAGGACGGCAGCAGGTATTTTGGCCCATATTCCTCAGCCGGGGCCATGCGCAATACGTTGAACATTATTAAAAGGCTGTTCCCATTGCGCAGATGCAAGGGCAGGAACTTAAAAAAGAGGGGGCGTCCTTGCCTGAACTACCAGATGGGGCATTGTCTGGCCCCCTGCAGCGGCAAGGTTGGAAAAGAACAGTACAGTAGAATGGTTACAACTATTCTCATGGTCCTGGAGGGCAGGAACAGGCAGCTGCGGGCTCAATTGGAAACTGAAATGCAGCGGGCCGCAGAAACCCTTGAATTTGAAAAGGCGGCCCTTGTCCGTGATAATCTGCAGGCTCTGGCAAAAACCCTTGAGAAACAGGTGGTGGTCAGTAATCTTGACAGGGATCAGGATGTTTTCGGCTATGTACGGAAGGGTGCCGGAGTTGGTATCGCTGTGATGAATGTCAGGCAGGGTATAGTTTGCGGACAGCAGGTGTTTTTCCTCCTCGATCCCATCGGCGATGACAGCGAGGTGTTAAGAGAAGTCCTGAGACAATACTACACCCGGGAACAAAGGGTTCCGGATGAGCTGTTACTGCCTTTTCAGGTTGCGGACCATGCTTTTCTTGTTGAGTGGCTGGGCGACATGCGCGGCAAGGGTGTCCAGCTGCGGGTTCCTAAACGCGGCCAGGGATTAAAACTGCTGCACATGGCAGCAGCAAATGCCAGGCAGATCCATATTGATCAGGTAAACAGAGAAAGAAGCTGGCAGGAACTGGCCAGAAACCTGCAGACCAAACTCCACCTTCGATCTTTCCCTGCCAGAGTAGAATGTCTGGATATTTCCAATATAGGCGGCAAGCAGCCTGTGGGCTCCCTTGTCTGCTTTATGGACGGTGAAAAAGCTCCAAAGGAGTACAGGCATTACTCTATCAGCGGCGCTCACGAACCGGATGATTACCGCATGATGGCAGAGGTTTTGGCCAGGCGTTTTGCCGTGGATGACAAACAGAAAACACTCCCTGACCTGCTGGTTATTGATGGGGGCAAGGGGCACCTTAATGTTGCCAGGGATGTATTGCTGGAAAAGGGGTTGCAGAGTAAGGTGGAACTGGTGTCCATTGCCAAGGACAAGGAGAACAGGACCGATAAGATCTACCGGCCCGGCAGGAAAAACCCGATCAGCCTGGTGCGCCATTCGCCCGTGCTTTTCTTCCTGATGCAGATACGGGATGAATCCCACAGGTTCGGTATTACCTTTCATCGCAGGCTGCGCCGCAAAAGCACCCTTGCCTCGGAACTCGACCATGTGCCGGGAATCGGTCCTGCACGCAGAAAAACTTTACTGAAAACCCTGGGAAGCATGGCTAAGATCAAAAAGGCTGCGCCCGAGGAATTTGCATCGGTTCCGGGAATAGGTCCGGAACTGGCTGCACAGATATGGGATTTTTTCAACACCAAGCAGAAAGGATAACATTGGCATGTTTACAATAGTGGTATTTGAAGAACATGGCTCAGGAGAAAAGAAGATCCAGGGCATCACCGAACATGGGTCCGGATTGAAAATCAGCAAACGTTATAATATTGAAGAGACTCTGCCTGAGTTTATTGATGATCCGGAACACTATATAGCGGAAGATTTCTCTGCGGATCTTGTCTTGGATTTCCTGAAACACCCTGACCTGTCATCACATCTTGCCCGGGTTTGCAGGAAGAAAAACATTCCGCTTATTGCCTCCGGCAAGAAACACGCAGAGGCGATGACGCCTTTTACCTGATGCGGGCTTGGCCGCCTGCAGGCTGCAGGTGTTTACGGCAGACAGTTTGGTTTGCCTGAATACAGTGTTGAAGTGGAAAATGGCAGGGTTGCCTCCATTGAGGTAAAAAGGGGTGCCCCGTGTGGGGCAACCTGGGATGTTCTGGCCAGGATAATTGGGTTGCCTCTTGATAAGGCAATCTCCACCCTGGCCCGGGAAGTCCAGTATATCTGCTATGCCGACCCGAGTGCTTTTGATCCCATATCAGGTAAAAGTCCGCTGCATTATGCAGGGGATGTGCACGCAGCGGCATTTAAAAAGGCCATATCAGAGCAAAAGCCTGAACATGATGCCTGAGTATTTATGCCCTTTGAGGGTTTACATATCTTCAGTCTTTTGGTTTAACCATCCTTCCTTGCAAAAAAACAAAATCGAGACATCCTGTTTTGGCCAAGTCCACAACGACCCTAAAGGAATGACTTAATATCACCCATAGCATTGACATTAAGCCTCATCTTACATATTTTGTTAATATAACCATTACTGTAACCTGCACCGGGAGGTTATCTCTATTCAGTATCGTAACTTATAGGTTTTCTTTGCCTTTGCAGGAGTTAAAGGAATGCTGAATAATAAGTTCAAGATAATGGTTGCTGCCATAATAGCTGCATTGCAGACTTTCATCATATTGCCCTGTCAAGCAGGTACCACATTCACTCCAAAGAATAATTCATGCAAAGAAATTCTTTTAGCAGGGTCATGGGTGGAATATCCCGAGGGCTGGTTTTATACTTTGGATCAAATGGAAGAACTGTATGAAGTGGAGTATTTTGAAAATAATAGATTGGATTATTTCATAAGGCATGAAAATGATAAATACATAAATCTCTGCGATAATGAAACGACTGAAATTCAGGGAAAATTTATTGAAACGACCTTGAAACTGCTCAATGAAATGCTTGATAGAGGGCTCATAAAATACTTGTTCAGGCTGGATACTTTTCATGGTCATTTTTTTGTTGCTGGAGAGCAATTTGAAAGAAAATATACAAATCTCACGACAAGACAAATGATGCAAGAATTTGTCAATGATGATTCTTTAGGTATTCTGTTTCATTGTGCCGAACATTTGGCCCTACGGAATCCACCTCAAACAGGGACTATAGATGATGAGGCCCAACGGTTGATAAAGCAGCGCAATATAATTGGCTGGTATGATGTGGAAATAATTGAGGTTATAACCGGCGAAAATAATGAGTTGATCGGTGATGGAAAATCAAATACCGCAACAATTCCCCAAGGGTTTCGCGCAGTAGGGTCAATCACTTTTAAAGCGAATGTCAACGGTGAGTTTACTATTAAACATGACGGCCAATCAATAAATTTAGATATAAGCTTATGTGACTATTATTACCATTAGGCTAGGAGCCTGTCGGGGAATTATAATCGTAACGAAAAATTGAGGAATTGAGATCAAATTTTCGGGAAATTGATGCGAATAGCAGCGCTATTTAAAGAATAGCTCCAACAGATATGATTTATTGGCTGGTTCCCTTATTCTGAAGATAATATTATAGATAGTTCAGCCTCAGCCTGTATATTTCACCAGTCGAGATGCCGGAGAGGCATTGACCATTATTGCAAGCTGCTATAAGTATACGCTTCGCGGCAAGGAGCTGGTTTACAAACGCATTGCATCCATCATATTCCAGCCGCAAAAAAATTAACTCCGGTTTATGCTAAAAGACGTGTGCAGTCTCCAAGCGCAGAGCTTTAAAGATTAACGTCTTGTTTCTGCACAATATTGCCTTACTATATTGAACATGAAAATGAAGGACCGTTTATTTAAAAAAACCAGACTGCTGTTTGTTTCACCCTGGCTTCTCGCAGCGGCCATTGGTTTGCTTTCCCTTATTATTGTCATATTTGCGGCAAACAATATCAAGCGTGAGCGGGGCATGCTAACTGAGGGCTTGTTTCGCAAGGGTGAGGCAATAATCCGTTTTGTTGAAGCAGGTATGCGTGCCTCCATGATGACCGGCATGGTGGGCGGCATGATGGGTATGAATGTGCCCGATGCCGGTGGGGCTGCCCAGACACAGCGTCTCATTGAACAGGCTTCTGAGTCACCTGATATTCATTATCTTGCCGTAATAGATGTATCGGGAAAGGTCCTTGTGCATAGCGACCCGGAAAAAATAGGCGCAACCATCAAGCGTGACATTGCCATTTTAAACCAGGCCGACCCGAACGGCACATTTCATATAGTAAGCTTGCAGGATACCAGGCACAAGGTGTTTGAGGTTCTTGGGCCGTTTAAACCTTTTCGGGGCCGGGGAGGCTTAAAGAAATGGCGCCAGCAGTTCAAGCGCCAGTATCCTCTCAAGCCCGGCGAACTCTCCCAGGGAGATGCGCCGCCGGACAGCTTGCACCTGTCAGCGCTCGGGTCTGACACACACCCGCAGTTCATTCTTGTCGGCCTTGATATGACGGAGCTGGAGAATACCATCAGGAGATACCGTTTCCAGATGATATTCATGTCAATAACCCTGCTCCTCATCGGTCTGGGGGGCTGGATTTCACTCATGGCGGCCCAGAGTTACAGTGTCTCCCAGGAGGCCCTCAACAGGGTCCAGGCTTTTACCGGCCTTTTGATTTCCAGATTACCTGTTGGCATTATTGCCACGGATCAGGAAGGAATGATAAGGACATTCAACTCTACAGCCGTTGCCATGACCGGCAGGAGCGCCGAATCAGTTCGCAACGGAAAACCGGAAAACGTGCTGCCTCTGGAAGTTGCCCGGTTTTTTGCCCAGCAGGAGCAAAGAGATGAGATGATAGACAGGGACCTGATTTTGACAGGTGGTGATAATGTCCAGTATTCGCTCCACCTGAGTTCTTTGCCGGTCTATAATCAATACTCGGTTTTCATGGGCCGGGTTTTGCTCATGTATGACCTGTCTGAACTCAAAAGGCTGCAAAAAGAAATACAGCGCCATGATCGACTGGTGGCACTTGGCAAGATGGCCGCCGGTGTTGCCCATGAAGTAAGGAACCCGTTAAGCTCCATCAAGGGGTTTGCAACGCTTCTCGGTTCAAAGTTCAAGGAAGGCAGCCAGGAGCACGAGGCCGCAGACCTTATGGTGCAGGAAGCTGAACGATTGAACAGGAGCATCACCGAACTCCTGAACTATGCCCGGCCAACCGCTCTTCGCAAAGAACCTGTGAATCTCGGCGAGATTGTCGAGTTGTCACTGAAGCTGATCAGCAGCGATGCCCAGGCTTTGGGGGTTAAAATTTCATTGGATGTTGAGGCGCACCTTCCGGATATTGCAGTTGATAAGGACAAAATAAACCAGGTACTGCTCAACCTCTATCTCAACGGTTTGCAGGCCATGGAACTATCAACCTCCGGGAAGGAATTGCAGGTATCTGTGCGTCATGACAAAACAGAAAAAATGCTTGTAATTGACGTGCAGGACACCGGCAGCGGCATACCTCCGGATGATCTTGACAAGGTGCTTGATCCATATTTCACTACAAAACCTGATGGTACCGGTTTGGGGCTTGCCTTGGCCTACAAAATCATAGATGAACATAAGGGGGCCGTAAGGTTTGCCAGTACCCAAGGAAAAGGAACAACCGTATCGGTCACACTCCCATTAGAATAAACTACTGTATTTTTGTTTTGAAAAACCTTTATGCATTCTCTTGAACTTTCATCTTTAGAGCGAACCGAAGCGTTGGGATCAGTTCTTGGCAACATTGTCGAGCCCGGGGATGTCATCACCCTCGAGGGCCCTCTAGGGGCAGGGAAGACGGCTTTAACCCAGGCCATTGCCCGGGGCCTGGGAGTTGAGCCGCGCATATATGTCACCAGCCCCACGTTCAGTCTCCTGCATGAATATATAGGAAGAATCCCTCTATATCATATGGATCTCTACAGGCTTGCAGATGAGGGTGAGGTGGAGTCGCTGGGGTTTGCAGAATATTTTTACGGCAACGGCCTGACTGTCATCGAATGGCCTGAAAGGCTGGGCTACCTCATGCCTACGGAACGTCTTCATATCGAACTTGCCATATCGGGCGAAAATTCCAGAAGCGCAAATCTGACCGGCTATGGCCAACTTTGGGAAAAAAAGGTGGCCGAGATAGTTTCCATGGTGTAAAAAGGTTGCTTTCCAAAATAGAATTGCATACCACAATGTGGTGCAATCCACGGCGATTTTGCACAATTGCATTTTGGCAATGACTACTGTGATACACTTTCAACATAATTTTCTTTTTTGAGAGGAAGAAATGGAACCCAAACCTATTCGTTTACAGGACTGTTACAAGACATATACCTACGACCAGGACAAGGTATTTACTCCTGAGGAGACTGTCAAGCGTTTCAAGGAGCGCCTTGCAGAAGTTGATCTTGATATTTTAAAAGAGGTGCGCCGCATTGACAACGGACGGCTTGATATCCCCATCTATTTCAGCATCACAGGAAAAGACGCCCGGGAAGTTATCGGCAATAAAAAACAGATGGGTAAAGGCAGTACTCCGGAGCAATCAGAGGCAAGTGCCTGCATGGAACTGGGTGAACGGTTCAGTTTTTTCAGTTTTATAAAGAATCCCGACAATTTTATAACCGGCACCTATCCGCAACTTAAAGCAGAAGGTTATAACCTGCTGCCACTCAAACGGCTGCTGCAGTCTGTTCATGATGAGACCACGGGCGAGGAGATGCTTGCCAAACTTCTGGCCGATATCCCTATCAAATGGACCTGGGCCACCAACCTGAACAGACAGGAAGAGGTACTTATGCCGTTTTCCTGGTTTTATGCCATCAACGAATTTAACGGGCCCTCAAACGGCAACTCCTATGAAGAGTCCATATCCCAGGGGATTTGTGAGATAATAGAGCGCCATGTCTGCGCCGTTGTCAGCCAAGAGAAAAGGCAGGTGGGTCGCATCAGGCCCGATTCTGCCAAAGATCCGGTTTCACGTGAGTTGATTGAGAAATTCACCAGAAATGGTATTGAGATTTACCTGAATGATTTCACCCTTGATACCGGGGTGCCGACCATCAGTGCACTTTGTATTGATCCGTCAACATTTCCTGTCATGAGTGAGATCGTCTGGACCGCCGGCACCACCCCGAATCCGGAAAAGGCCCTTATTCGGGCACTCACTGAAGTGGCCCAGCTTGCAGGAGACTTCAATACCCATGCAAACTACGTGGCCAGCGGCCTGCCCAAGCCGCTGGCCATGGAGGAAGTGGATTACCTTTTGAGCGGCCCTGAGATAGACCTGCAGGAGATTCCCGACCTTACAAACGACAATATGAAGACCGAAGTTGAGAGCTGCCTGGCAGCCCTTGAAAATCTCGATATGGAAGTTTTCATTGTCAATACCATGCATCCGCAGCTGAAAATGCCCACAATCTACACCATCATACCCGGCGCACATTTCCGGGAGAGAGCCACAAGCAGAAATGCCGGTCTTTTTGCAGCCAAGCTCATGGCCGAACTGGTCGAAGACCCCATAGAGTCCAACGCCCATCTTCTCAACATGCAGAAACTGCTGCCTGATGCCTACTTCATTGAATTTTATATGGGCCGTAATCTTCTTGATCTTGAGCGGCGGGATGAAGCCCTGATCCATTTCAACAGGGCACTTGACCTGAACCCCAGTGCAGAGGATCTGCCCTATATATATTCCTATATCGGCAGTTGCCTCAAGGATCTTGAGCGCTACAGGGAAGCAATTGCTGTCCTTGAAAAGGGTGCCGGGGTCGATAATACAAGGCCTGATATTCATAATCTGCTGGGCTTCTGTCATTTCAAGCTGGAGGAATATGAAAATGCAGTTTCCCATTTCAGCAAGACCATTGAGTTGAATCCTGCCTCGGCTATTGATTATGCCAATCTGGGGGTAAATTATCGCAGGCTTGAAAAAAATGAAGAGGCCATCAAATATTTTGAACTTGCCCTGTCACTTGATCCTTCCATAGGATTTGCCAGGGACAACCTGGATCAGCTCACAGATGTTGCCTAATCGGCATTTACGGGCTAAAAATCACAGGAACAACCGCAGCTTTTTTATGTTTTTGGCTGCTGCCTTTTTCTGCCCGCCAATTATAAATTTATACTTTGCCTATCCACCATCTCGACTGGTACAATATACAGTTTAAGTCGATTTCAAATGAGAAGCAGCAGGTAAAGAATGAAGCCACTTTCCATTATTGCCTACTTTGACGGACGCCTGGGGCATGAGAAACAGACCCATGGTATCCTGCAGGCCCTGGCTGAAATAACTGCTACCAATGTAGTCCATAAAAAGGTACCGGTCTCCCGGTCTGCGTATTGT
This sequence comes from uncultured Desulfobulbaceae bacterium, assembly GCA_947259115.1. GTDB lineage: Bacteria > Desulfobacterota > Desulfobulbia > Desulfobulbales > BM004 > BM004. The sequence continues at coordinate 71,007 of CAMYKS010000031.1, forward strand.
AAAAACTGGGCCGCATATCTCCTGTCATCTTCCCACAGTCTGCAGGGTGAGAATTTTACCTCTCCCGTTGACCTTATTATCGGTACCGGGACGCACACGCATACGCCCATGCTCCTTGAAAAGGACTTGCGGCAAAAAATTTCAGGTAAAAAAGTACGTGTCGTTACCTGTATGAGCCCGGATGCTTCACTTCGGAGTAAATTTGATCTCTGCTGTATACCGGTGCACGATGAACCTCCATCCCGGGAAAATGTGTTTGTCACCCTGGGGCCACCTAATCCAGTGGTATTTGAGGAAAGACACATACCTGACAGGGGATTGATCCTTGTCGGGGGACTGGATAAAAAAAGCCATAGGTGGAACAGCCGGACAGTTGCAGGGCAGGTTCAGACTATTATCAACAATAATCTTTCCATGCAGTGGACGGTTTCTTCCTCGCCACGTACCCCTGAAGATACCTGCAGAGAACTAGAGGATATGGCTGTTTCCAACCCACAGCTCACATTTTACAGGTCAGAAAACACACCTGCCGGATGGGTGGAGGACCAGTATGCTTTACATAATACTGTCTGGGTTACGGCTGACTCAATATCCATGGTTTACGAAGCCTTGAGCGGGGGCTGTTCGGTCGGGATCCTGCCGGTGGAGTGGTTGCATCAGGGGAATAAATTTCAAAAAAGTCTCAACATTCTGCTTGAAAAAAAAATGGTTGTAGATTTTGCAGCCTGGCAGGCAGATGGCCAAATGGTGACGCAGAAAACTGAACTCCTTAATGAATCAAAGCGCTGTGCCGAAGAGATAATACGGAGATGGTGGCCGAACCGTTTAATAAAATAGCTTAGCCCGTATTGATTCGGGTGAGAAATGATTCGGACCGAATGAACGCAACTTGATGCGGGAAACAAGTATACCCGGTAAACACCAAGAGCGGGCTCGTAAAGTTACTGGATAAATCGCAAAGTACCGTTGCTGCTATTCATTTCAGCTTCAAGACCTACGGGCAGAGTCAGGTTGCGGCGGCTGTGGCCGACAGGGAAATTTGCCCAGACCGGAATGTCAGCATCCTTCAGAAGTTCCATTATTCTTTTGTGCACAGCGCTCTGCATGGCTCTATTTTCCTTTCTATCATCAGCACTGAAGGTCCCCAGAATAAGACCCTTGATCTTTTGCAGTCTCCCCGCCTGGTTCAAATGGGTAAGGAGGCGGTCCAGGCGGTAAGGGAATTCACCAATATCCTCAATAAACAAAATTGCCTCATTCCAAGGGATTTCATATGATGTTGCGAGCATATGAACCAGGGTTGTCAGGTTGCCCCCGAGTAAAATACCCTTGGCGTTACCATCTTTCAGTATTTTGAGTTTAGCTGCTGCAATAGGGGTAAGTGTACTATTTGTCAGTGTGTTGAAAAAACTTTTTTGCGATTTTCTATCAATGCCGGCAAGGGTTGTTACAACAGGGCCATGGTAGGTTACAAGGCCTGTTTTTTTGTAGATTGCTGTTAAAAGAACTGTCAGGTCGCTGAAGCCGATAAGGATCTTGGGGGTTTTCCGTATCAGCTTCATGTCGAGCATATCAAGCATTCGCAGGCAGCCGTATCCGCCCCTTGCTGCAACCAGGGCCTTTACTTCAGGATCAGACCATAACATGTTGAAATCATCGGCCCGGGCCCGGTCCGATCCGGCAAGATAGCCTCTGGTATTTAAAAGACGCCGGTTGTATTTGAGTCTGAAACCTTTTTTTTCAAGAATACGCACACCGGCGCTGAAATTGCTTTTATCGATGAGTGGACCGGCAGGGGCGACCAGACCAATAGTGTCGCCTTTAAGGAGGGCCGGCGGGAAAACAACCGACCGTTTTTTATTTCGCGTAGATTCTTTAACTGTTTTTCTCATGCAGGATACAGAGGCCTTTGAGGGTTAACATGGGATCTACAGTCTGGATGGATTCCGTATAGGCGCTGATCAGTTCGGACATGCCTCCTGTGGCAATTACCCCTGGTGTTTCGATAAATTCTGCCGAGAGTTTTTTTATGAGGCCGTCCACCATGGCGCCATACCCATAAAGAAGGCCGGACTTGATGGCATCAACCGTGTTTGAACCGATTGCCTTACGGGGTGGAATTGAGATATCAATCCTTGGCAGTTTGGCAGTACGGCGCGCCAGCGCATCAAGTGAAATACTCATGCCGGGCATGATGGCGCCACCCAGGTATTCTCCTTTGGCAGATATACAGTCGAATGTTATGGCTGTACCGAAGTCAACCACAATAGTGCTTTTGCTGTATAGTTCAAATGCCGCCACTGCATTGACAATCCTGTCCGCACCGACTTCCTCGGGATTATCCGTTATTATTTTTATACCGGTAACAGGTAATTGGTCATTGACCAGCATGGGAGAGCAATCCGTATATCTGGTGGAAAATTCCAGCCAGGCCTGTTGCTGGGTAGGGACTACGCTGGCAATTATCACTCCGCTAATGTCCTTGAACTGGATATCCTGCATGGCAAAGAGTGGCATAAAGCGTGCTGCCAGTTCATCGGCTGTTTTTTCCCGGTCTGTTTTCAGACGCCAATGACAATGCAGGTCAGCATCACTGAATATACCGCAAACGGTTTGGGAGTTACCAACATCAATTGCTAAAAGCATAGTTATTTTTTTACCTATATTTTTGAAGTGACTAAAGTTTAAAGTGAACTAAAGTGACTGAAGTTTATAAATGCCTAAAGTTTAAAAGGATTCAGGGGAGCAATAAAATATATATTTTCTTTTAGCCTATATATAGAGATGAATATAAAAGATATGGCTCCGTTATTTCAGCCAGAACAATACTATTAGAACTGTTGTGCATAAGCAAGGGCTTGTATGGCTTTAAACTGCGTGGGGCTTGAAGGGATGGAATGATTTCAAGAATTGCCGGCCGAATACGTCAAGATAAAATCATTGATAAGCAACTCCTGCTCAGAAGAGAGGATGCCAAACTGCAGGCAGCATTGGCGTTCACTGATGATACTGAAAGAAACCTCATTTTCCACTTTGAAATCACAGACATTCTCAATGGGAATATTGGTCATGAAGAAGTTGCTGTTGACAAGTATATCTACGGCATTTGCGTTTCCCAGCCAGTCATTCTGGTCAAGGTAACGCACTGCCATGCCGCCTTTGCTTATATTAATGATTCTTGCTACCTGTGAGGTCTGCCTCTTGGGGACAGCAATTGCCAGCTGGGGCACATTGTAACGTTCGTATTTTCTTCTTTCACTCTGATATGGATCAGCTGACATTATGGCTCCTTAATCATTAATCATTTAATGGGCCTGAAAATTCATAATAAGATAATTTTTCAAAAAAAATAAAGAAAAAAATTTCTATTTTTTTTTTACTTCTTGTGGTGCTCTTTTAAAAATTGCTAAAGAAACAGGCCAATCCTTAGAGACTGGCAAAATTATATCACAGTAGTCATATATCCCCCTCCAACAAGTAGCCGGTCATAGAGTTATAAGACTCTTATGTGCAGTTAAATAAAATGCCGGCAGTGCATTGATGGCCGGAATATTTTTTAAAAGACTTGGGCCGGGAATTGCATCTTTATGCGGCAGTTTGCTTATTTGTTCCATAAGCCATCGGGTATATCCTGCGGTGAGAAAGCAGTTTTCCCAAGCTTTTCTCAATGCTGTTTTTCAATACACACTGTATTTGACCAGGCGTCCGTCCAGTCCGCCGCTGACAAGAATCTTTTTCCAGCTTGGCTTCAGGCCGATACTTTTTATCAATTCGCGATTGCCGAAATACAGAAAGGCATCAGAACCCTGACAGCGTTGTTTTAGGAAATCGCCAAGCTGCTTCATAAAATCTTTTATGTTTTCATCTGCTTCAAGTCGTATCCCATAGGGCGGATTGCAGATAATAGCAGAATTCTGCAGCGCTTTGATCTCCTGAATGGGCTTTACAGAAAGTGTGATATTGGCTCCTTGTGCAAAACATCTGATATTTTTCTTTGCCGCAGCAACTGCCGCACCCGACTTGTCACTGCCACTGATAAGGCCGGGGGGCAGATCACGGATACGCCTGTCCTCCTCCTCTTTAACCGAAACCCAGGTCTGTGCATCGAAATCGGGCAGCCTTACAAAACCAAATTTTTTTCGCAGGTATCCTGTGGGAATCCTGCAGTAATGCATCATTGCCTCGCACAGCAGGGTACCTGAACCGCACATGGGATCAACCAGCGGCCTGTCTCCATTCCAGCCGCTTAAACGGATAATCGCGGCAGCAACAATCTCCCCCATGGGAGCTGTGACGGATTCCTGTCGATATCCCCGCCTGTGCAGGGAAGCGCCCGAGGTGTCAAGATAGATGGTTGCCTTATTGTTCTGAATATGCAGGTTGAACAGTACATCCGGTTCCCTGGTGTCTACATTGGGCCGCTTGCCTGTTTTTTTCCTGAACACGTCAACAATTGCATCCTTGAGACGCAGTGAAGCAAACTGGGAGTGGGTAATTTTGCTGTGGGAGACATTGGCCTTTACGGCAAAGGTGGAGTTCAGGTCGATAAGGGATGGCCAGTTAATATTACTGGCTGTTTTGTACAAATATCTGTCCGAGTGGCAGTCAAAGCGGAGAAGAGGTGCCAATATTCTGCTCAGAAGCCTGGAACAGTAATTGATCCGGTAGAGAGTTGCCCTGTCGGCAGAAAAATAAAATCCCCTGTAAACCGGCTTAATATCCCTTGCCCCGAGTTCCTGCAGTTCATTTCCGCCAAGCTCTTCAATCCCTTCGACAATCTGGGCAAAGTAGCGCCCGCTCTTCTGATAGGTGAACATAGGGATTTGCTCAAGGGTTTTGGGAAAAAGATTTTTTAAGCCAGTGATTTTTCAGGCCTGCCTCAAGGCGGGGCTGGATTTCTGCAAGCAAATCCTCTCTTTCCAGGTAGGGGCAGGGGCTGTTATAGGGGAACATCCTGCACTGCCTGGGGCGGGCCTCGTGGACCGTGCACCTTTTGATCATTTTGTCCCGAGCCTGAAAGATACAGGAACCGTCGTCTTTTACTTTGAAGGTATGGCGGTTTTCCATGAAGCGCTTGCGGGCCTCTCCATCTGTAATTGAAAAATACCGGGCAAGACGGTTTATATCCTCAGCATCAATTAACAGGACCGAGCCTTTGAGCCTGTAACAGCAATATCCGGGGCAGTAATTACAGTAATTCATGGTTTGTGCTGATTATTGAATGGTTCATAGGTATTTTCAGATAATGACAAAAATTAATATGCAGTCCAGGCCTCACATAATTTTGAAATTTACTTACCTTATAGTGTAACCGGCTGTTTGTATATGCGAATTTTTGCAGTTCGGACAACGGCCCGGCTTGGAGAGACGGGTCCGCTTCTCAAATACAAAGCCGCATGAAATACATTTGTACGGCGTGACCGTGAGTTTTTTCCCTAAACGCTGCGCAGACCGCTCAATATGAACCAGATGATCCAGGACTTCCTTTTCCGGAATGCTCATGGCCTGTGAAAGATCACGAACTGTCAGCTCTTCTTTACTGAGCAGAGCAATAATCTGTTGCCTCATGGTATGTCTATATTCAACAGGCTCCATGTATCCTTATCATTGTCGTATTGCAGAACATATAAACATGCGTCATCCCCTAAAACTTTGAAACACCTGCATTCGGGAGTCAGCCAGCGTTTTTCTATGGACTGTATTTCAATTTTCCGCAGGCCGATATAAAAGCGGAGAGGCTGTTCCTCTGCCCTGCTTCCGGCATAACTTTCAACAGTAATTGATTCCATGGGGTGTCAGAATGTAAAAGTTTACAGTTTACTCATTTTTCAGGCCTCGCAAAACTCTCCATGACCCGGCATGGCAAATGTAAGCAGCTGAAATAATTTAACCCCATTGCGGATTATTGTACTTTTTTACGGCTGCATGAACATTTACTATGGTCTGCTTTGCATGTACAGCTTATTATAGAGATCTTTTTGACGTGGTAGGCGGGAAAAAATCATACATGAAAATAGAGGAAAGCACCCATGACAGAGTATATACAGATTTTAACAACTGTTGAGCACAGAGCTGATGCTGAAAAAATTGCCAGGAATCTCGTGGAAAAGCACATTGCAGCCTGCGTCCAGATTGTGGGTCCCCTGACGAGTTATTTCCAATGGCAGGGAAAACTGGATTCGGCCCAGGAATACCTATGTCTGATAAAGAGCAGAAGTGATCTTTTTGCGGAACTGGAGGCTGCCATTCAAAGTATGCACCCATATGAGGTTCCGGAAATACTTGCCACACCTATAATAAAGGGAAACGCAGAATATCTGAATTGGATGGCGGCGGAACTGGAGGCATGATAATGGTCGGGGAACTGACCTAATTTTCTGCAGTATGTTAACTTAATCAAATTTTTGCTGATCATGGAAATTGAAAAGAAAAGATCCCGGCGGCGTGGGAAAAAGGAATTTAAGTGTCACTGTTGCCAAAAAAAACAGTTATTCTGCTGGAACTGTCCATGTGGTTTTCAGATTTGTGCTCCCTGTCTTGAGGAAAATAAGTGGGGCATGACCAACGGTCCCACTTGGATCTGTCCTGATTGCGGCAATATAAGAATGATGGAGTAGGGGAGGGGGTTCTTTTTATTATTTGAGGTGGTGCATGAGAGGGCCTGTACCGTGTCCTATCTTGAAAGGGGCACTTTTTTTGATAATGGCAGCCATATAATCGGTTGCCCTTTGAAAAGCCTCTGAATCATCTCCAGTCAATAAATGATACGCTGTAAAGGCTGCAGAAAATGTACAGCCTGTTCCATGGGTATTATGGCTGGCAATTCTCGGGTGAGAAATTTCTTTATAACCTACATTCCGTGAGGCGCCTGGAGCGGTAACCAGATAATCGGATATACTCTTTTCTTCCGGTCTGAAATGCCCACCCGTAATAATCACGGAGCGCAATTTCCCATACTGCTGCAATACTGTTTCAGCAGCTGCAAGGAGTGAATCCTTATGGGTGCAGTTCTTTTTCGTCAGCAGGAAAAGTTCCGGGAGATTGGGAGTGAGAACCGTGCAGATACCAAGCAGGTGTGCCCGTACGGCATCATACCCCCCCTGATCGATGAGTTGCCGGCCACTGGATGATACGAGGACAGGATCGTAGATAATTTCGCCGCTGAAATCTGCCAGTGCATCACAAATGCTTTCAGAGACCGCAGCAGAACCGAGCATACCTATCTTGATATGACTTACGTTGAGATCGCTCAGGACACGGTAAATCTGGTCTTTGACAAATGCGGGATCAACGGCCTGAACGCCAAAAACACCCTGGGTGTTTTGTACGGTCAGGGAACTGATTACCGCTCCACCGTAAACGCCGATAGCGGTGAATGTTTTCAGATCTGCCTGTATGCCGGCCCCACCGGAAGGATCGGAACCCGCTATTGTTAAGACAACCTGTTGAAGACCTTTTATCGCTGACATTTTGAAAATCGCACGGGATTAATGGACCTGAACTTTTTAGTTTATTAACTATAACAGGAATTTATCAATTTATTCCAATTAAACCTATGGTCGTTTTTTTTTGTTGAAGGTATACCCTATATTGTGTATATATAAAAAAATTTGTCTATATATTGTATAATGGACAAACAGCACGACCAAATGACACCAAAGAGGCAATAGGACGGAATTTCAGAAATTTAACATCGAACAGTGAAATCGGCATGGCACAGGCAGCACACGTTTACGATGAAAGCAAGATAAAAACCTTAAGTTCCCTTGAACATATCCGTCTGCGTCCTGGAATGTACATTGGCCGTCTTGGCGACGGTTCCCATCAGGATGACGGCATCTATATCCTTCTCAAAGAGGTAATAGATAATGGCGTGGATGAATATATCATGGGAGCCGGTAAAAGAATTGATATCGCCATCGAGGATAATGGCTTTACATCGATAAGGGACTATGGCCGCGGCATTCCCCTTGGCAAACTGGTGGAATGTGTCTCGGTGATAAACACCGGTGCCAAATACAACACCGATGTCTTCCAGTTTTCTGTGGGGTTGAACGGCGTGGGAACCAAGGCGGTGAATGCCCTGTCAAAAATGTTTCGGGTCACGTCCTTCAGGGACGGCAAATATTCCATGGCTGAATTTGCAGCCGGTATTCTCAAAAAAGAGAACAAGGGGACGAGCAAGGAGCGCAACGGCACCCTGATCGAATTTATGCCGGACGAAAAACTGTTTGGTGAGTTTGCCTATGATAAACAGTATGTAAGGAAACGGTTGTGGCGCTATGCCTACCTTAATTCCGGCCTTAACCTTTATTTCAACGAGGAGAGATTTTTTTCCGCCAACGGTCTGCAGGATCTTCTGGCAGAGGAAATAAACGGCAGCCAGATATATGAACCTATCTATACAAAAGATAATACCCTTGAATTTTGTTTCTGTCATACCACTAACTACGGTGACAGCTATTTTTCCTTTGTGAACGGAACCTACACAAGTGAGGGAGGCACCCACCTCTCAGCCTTTCGTGAGGGAATCCTCAAGGGTGTGAATGAGTTTTCCAACAAGAAATTTTCCGGCAAAGACGTCCGGGAAGGCGTGGTCGGCGCTCTGGCTGTAAAAATTAAAGACCCTGTTTTTGAGTCACAGACAAAGAACAAGCTGGGCAATACTGATATTCGCTCCTGGATAGTGAATGAGGTAAAAGACGCCGTCAGTGCCTTTCTCTATAAAAACTCCGAGGCTGCCGAGCGGATGCTGGAAAAAATTCAGCAGAATGAAAGGGTTCGCAAGGAGATGCAGCATGTAAGGAAAGAGGCCCGGGCCAAGGCCAAAAAAGTTGCTCTCAAGATCCCGAACCTCAAGGACTGCAAATACCATCCCAGGAAGGACAAGCCTTCACCTCCCGGCGATGAGAATATGCTTTTTATCACTGAAGGCCAGTCGGCAGCGGGTTCGATAGTCAGTTCCAGGGATCCCATGCGGCAGGCCGTTTTTTCACTAAAAGGCAAACCGTTGAATGTCCTGGGACAAAGCTTGCCGTTGCTCTATAAAAATGACGAAATGTACAGTATGATGCAGGCCCTCAATATTGAGGAATCGGTCGGTAACCTGCGGTATGATAAAGTTATACTCGCCACTGATGCAGACGTTGACGGGCTGCATATCAGAAATCTGCTATTGACTTTTTTTCTGCATTATTTTGAGCCGCTGGTGAAACTCGGTCATATCTATATCCTTGAAACTCCGATTTTCAGGGTGCGCAACAAGAAGCAGACCATTTACTGCTACAGCGAAAAAGAAAAGGAAAATGCCGCTAAAAAGCTTGGCAAGAAACAGGCTGTGGAAATGACCCGCTTCAAAGGGTTGGGGGAAATTTCCCCTGCAGAGTTCAAACAGTTTATTGGTAATGATATGCGTTTACGCCAGGTGAATATCGATCGGCTCTCCGAAGTTCCCAAAGTACTTAATTTCTACATGGGGAAAAATACCCCGGAGCGTAGAGATTATATAATGAATAACCTCGTATAAAATGAGAAAATAACCTGGCCGGATAAGCATTTTTTTTCGAATTCCTCACAGGGCATGCTATAAAAATCTACTTGATTGACCACTCCATGGAAGATATTGCTGATCTTGGAAAACTCCATAAGCTCTTTGATGAAAATTTCATGGAGTATACCTCTTATGTAATCAAAGAGCGTGCCATTCCGGACATGAGTGACGGCCTGAAGCCGGTACAGCGCCGCATCCTGCAGACGTTGCATAATATGGATGACGGCCGGTTCCAGAAGGTGGCCAACGTGGTCGGCGAGACCATGAAGCTGCATCCCCATGGTGATGCCTCAATTTTTGCCGCCCTGGTAAACCTGGCAAACAAGGAACTCCTTATAGAACGCCAGGGGAACTTCGGCAATATCTTTACCGGTGACCATGCATCGGCTGCCCGTTATATAGAATGTCGTCTTACACCACTTGCCAAAGAGGCCCTGTTCAACAAGGATCTGACAGAGTTTCAACCCTCTTACGACGGCAGGATGCAGGAACCGGTTACCCTGCCTGCCAAGATTCCGATGTTGCTGCTGCTGGGCGCAGAAGGAATTGCTGTGGGCATGGCGACCAAGATTATGCCCCATAATTTCCGCGAACTCCTGCGGGCCCAGAAAAAAATCCTCAAAGGCCAGCCAGTAACACTGTATCCGGACTTTCAGAAGGGCGGCATGCTTGATGTCTCCGGCTATAACAACGGCAACGGTCGTCTCAAGTGCAGGGCCAAAATTATTGAGAAGAATGAAAAAACCATTGTCATCGAGGAAATTCCCCATTCGACCACCACCTCATCCATTATTGACTCCATTGAGAAGGCGGACAAAAGCGGCAAGATAAAAATACATTCTATTAATGATTACACGGCCGAGAAGGTTGAGATTGAGATCAAACTGGCCCGGGGCATCTATGCCAAGGATACGATCAAGGCCCTTTATGCCTTTACCGACTGCGAGGTGTCGATCAGCCCCAACCTCACAGTCATCCAGAACAACCAGCCGGTCAATATTTCAGTTGAAGAGGTGCTTCAGTACAACACTGAAAAACTTGTCAAAGACCTTGAAAAGGAACTGCAGATAGAGCTGGGCCGTCTTCAGGATAAACTGCATGCCAGGACACTGGAACAGATTTTCATCGAAGAGCGCATCTATAAGAAAATAGAGGAATGCAAAACCTCCAAGGCTATTATTACTACAGTAAAAAAAGGGCTTGACGCGTTTGCGGACAAACTGATCAGGCCGGTCGGCCAGGAAGATATTGAGCGCTTACTTGAGATCCGCATTAAACGTATATCCCGTTTTGACATCGATCGGCAGCGCAAGGAAATAAAGGAAATAAAGATTTCCATCAAAGAGGTTCAGAAAAAACTTAAAGATATTACCGGGTTTACAATTACATATCTGGATAATCTCCTCAAAAAGTATGGCCGTCATTATCCCCGTAGAACCACAATTGAGGCTTTTACCGAAGTTAAGGCAAGAAAGGTTGCCCTTTCCAACCTCACAGTCGGGTACCACAGGGAAACAGGGCTTTTGGGCTACCATGTGAAAACGGACTGTGACATGACCATTGCCTGTTCGGAGTATGACAAGATCCTGCTTATCCACCGTGACGGGCGTTACAAGGCTATCAAGGCGCCGGATAAGGTATTTGTCGACCATGATATTTACTGGGCCGGCAAAGTAAAGGGTAAGACGATATTTAATCTGCTTTACCGGGATGGCTCCTCGAGCCTGACCTATGTCAAAAGGTTTACAACTCCAAAATTTATCATGGACAAGGAGTACCGCCTGTTCCCGGCCCATAAGAAATCCTGGATCCAGTTCCTGCAGACCGGTGAAGGAGCCCGCGTCCGTATTGATTTTGTTCCAACAAAGCGCTCAAAAATAAATTCCCAACGCCTGGAATTTGATGAATACCTCATTAAAGGCGGGGGAGCGCTTGGCAAGAGATTGGCCACTCGAACCGTGAGACGGATTTCAGAATTAACAGTGAAAGTGTTGGATCAACAGGATAATAGCGGGACTGAGACGAAGGAGAGAGAAACAAAAGAAAATCCGCCGCAATCTCCTGAATCTGAACAGGCCCCCATTCAGGCAAAAGGCATGGGAAAAGAGGAGCCAGCTACAGAAGAGAAGAAGACAAAAGCGCAACTTGGCCTCTTCGATCTAAAGAAAAAAAACTAGTTTTCCCTGTCATCATTTCTAAAAAGTAAGTAATATGCGTTTTGATTTTTTATTCTAAACTTGCAATTTATCATTTTTTTATTTATATGGACCCCCTTCAGCACCATTGACAGTTAAGGCATTAATGGGAATCATATGAATACCCCTTCCTCGAATCTCAGTAAATCAGACAACGTGCATGAGTCTTCGCACATGATGCGCTTCGGCAATCATCAGGTGCATAATTGGGCAGTATATTTGGGTTTAATAGCTGCTCTGGCAGTACTCGTGGCCGTTATCAGCACCCTGGGAATTTCATATCAGGTTACGTCACAAACACCTGCACCAAAACCTCCTGTAGTTCTCATGGAAAAAAGGCTGAAAAAGCCTGTTTTGCAAGCAGAAAAACAGGGGGAAACGGCTAAATTAATTGATAATCTCAAGCAATACGGCTTGTGGGAAATTGAACCCCCTCAGGAGGTTTCACGTTTCTTCATCAGGTCCTACCCGGCTGATTTACATACCATAGAAGATATCTCCATCAGAAAGAGAGTATTTATCAATTCTCTTCTGCCCCATGCATTATATGTGCGCCAGGAAACATTATTTAAAAGAAGCAGGCTTGAGTCGATTCTGGATAAAATCAACTGTTTTCCGGAAGATATTGATTTTAATACCAGGTCTGATGCGGAGAGCCAGTGTTCCTGGTCCGATTTCCTGGCTGCAAACGAAATCCGCTTTATTCGGAACCTCTGTAAAGATTACCGCACATCAACCGCCGAGGAATTACTCGAACGTGTTGATGCAATACCAACCAGTTTAATTCTGGCCCAGGGAGCTCTGGAGTCATCCTGGGGAAGTTCACGTTTTACCAGGGAAGGAAACAGCCTTTTTGGTATGTGGACCTGGAAAAACAAGGGAATTATTCCCTCACAGCGTGAAGCAGGAAAAACCCATCGGGTCAAGGTCTATGAGAATGTTCTTGACTCAGTGCGGTCATATCAACTGACCCTCAACCGTCTGGGGCCCTATGATTATTTGCGTCAGCTGCGCCTGAATACCGACGACCCCCTGATTCTGGCTGAAGGACTCACCTTGTATTCCGCCCGGGGTGCAGCATATGTTGAAGATATTAAAAATGTTATTCTGTCCAATGATCTGCAGAAATATGACAGCTGCAGGCTCTCGGATTTCGATCTGCCTGAATTTTCCACCCCTCTCTTAAATAGCCTTGACCTTGCCAAATCCGGCAAAGCTTCTCTGTAGTTTTCAATTCATGCGATCTACACTGGTATTTTTTGTTTTTTTTCTCTTTTTCCCTCTTGCTTCTCCTTGTTTTGCTGTGGAAAAAGACAGTGTGCCGTCAGAAGGAAGCAGCGTCACAGTGCTCATCTACCACCGTTTTGGAGAAGATAAATATCCTACGACCAACATAGGCGTTGAACGTTTCCGGGAGCAGTTGGAATTTCTGAAGAATAATGACTACCGGGTGATACCACTGGAGGAACTGGTTACATTACTGCAAGGAGGTGCGAAGCTGCCGGAAAAAACCGTTGTCATTACCATTGATGACGGCTACAGAAGCGTTTACGAAAATGGTTGGCCTCTTTTAAAAGAGTATGGATATCCATTCACGGTATTTATCTACGCTAAAGCCACAGAGAACGAACACTGGAATTACATGACCTGGCTCCAGATCAAAGAAATGAAAGCTGCAGGGGTGGATTTCCAGAATCATGGCTTTACCCATGACCATATGGCTTTCAAGTCTCCGGAGATGAATATGGATGAATACAGGGCCTGGATCAGAGCGGACCTGGCCGTGAGCACCCGGATACTGTCTGAAGAGCTTAAAGAACGGCCACGATTTTTTGCAGTGCCCTACGGTGAATACAACAGGACTCTTCTTGAGGAGATCCGGTCATTTGGCTACGAAGCCATACTTTTGCAGAATCCCGGCTCTGTCAGCAGCGATACCGACCCCTTCAGCATACCGCGTGAGCCAATCCTCGGAAACGAGTGGTCTTCCATCCCGCATCTTCAAATGATCCTGGAAAGGGTGGATTTGCCGCTAACAGAAGAAATCCCTGCTGCCGGCAAGTTGACTGATAACCTCCCTGAACTTTTTGGAGCGCGGTTACTCTATCCTGAGCGTTATATTCCAGGCACACTTGGTATTTACGTCAGTGAATTGGGCTGGAAAGAGGCCAGCCGGAAAAATGATTTTGTCAGTATCGCCAATGACAGCACTTTAAGCCGCAGAATAAATCGTGTCGCTGTCAGCGGGCGTGAAAAGGAAAGCGGCAGAACAGCCATCCGCTACTGGATGTTGGTGGGGGAGTGAAGAAGCTGACAGGATGTCAGCTTTCAAGTTGAAAGTTACAAGTGCCTAAAGTGAGCTAAAGTGAATTGTTGTTTTTTTACTTTAGTCACTTTAAACTTTAGTCACTTAAGTCACTTTTACCTTGGCCCCTCGAACCCTGTTTTTTCACTTCTCTGCAACAAGCCCCTCCATATCCCTTCGCAGTTTTTCATACCGGGCTTTGTCCAGCCCTGCTCCCAGCGCCACAGTTTCAGCCATTGCAGCGCTCATGAAATCATCCGGTCCATGGGCATCGGCATTGACAACGAGAAGCGCCCCTGCATCCAGAGCACGCCGGGCAACATGACCATTGGTTAATGAATGTCCCTTCCTGCCGGTGAGTTCAAGATAAACACCTTTTTCAGCTGCCAGCTGCGCCTCTTCTTTAGTGATAAAACCAGGATGGGCCAGGATGTCCACACCTGCCTTGATTGCCGCCAGGTTAGTACCGGCTTTGACCGGCTCCATGACTGTTTCGCCATGGCCAACGACTATTTCGGCTCCAAGTTTCCTTGATTGGGCCACAAGCTCAGTAAACATCTGCGGTGGTATATGGGTAAGCTCAATGCCGGGAATGAGCCTTGTCCGGGAAAAGCGGTTTAAATCAGCAGCAACTTTAACAATCCTGGGGATGATAAAATCAAGGTTTGAAGAATCGGCATGATCGGTAATGGCAACCGCTTGGTAAGCCATATTTTCAACACGCCTGAGGTGCTCGGCAGGGACAAGTTCCCCATCGGAAAAAATCGAATGTGTGTGCAGGTCAATCATAATATTCCCTCTAAATTATTCCGGCAGTCACAGGGCCCTTAGAATCTTTTGATCACAAGTGCAATACCTGTCGGCGGAGCGTTTTCTGCGAGGCTGACAATCATGCTAATTCCCTAAAATACTCTCATCAAATTGAACAGATTAAATCATAACTCCCCGCAATGAATGCAGGAGTCCCTCTGTAATTTTTACGTGAACTTCCCGGCCGGGAGAAAGGGCAGGGCTGTCAAAATTAACAATTATATTGCTCATTGTGCGGCCGCTCCACTGGCCGGCAGCATTTTTGCTTTCCCCCTCAACCATAACAAGTTGAACGGAGCCTTCATATTCTCTGTTACGCTGCAGGCAGATGTCATTTTGTCTTTCCTGCAAAATCCTGAGTCTTTCCGACTTTACCTGCTCCTCTACCTTGTCGTCAAAGGCAATGGCCTTGGTCTGGGGCCGGTCAGAATATTTAAAGGAAAAGGCCCCATGGTAGCGTACCCGGTCAAGCAGCTGCAGGGTTGCCTGGAAATCCTCATCGGTTTCACCGGGAAAACCTACAATAATATCTGTAGTCAGGCTTATATCCGGGCGGACCTTTCTGAGACTTGCAACTCTGTCCAGGTATTTTTCAATTGTATACTTTCTGTTCATTTTTTTCAGGATGCGGTTCGAGCCCGATTGCACAGGCAGGTGAAAATGCGGGCAGAGTTTTTCAATGGTGGCAAAGCATTCGATGAGTTCGGCAGAAAGGTCTTTGGGATGAGAGGTGGTGAAGCGAATTCTTTTAATCCCATCTATTGTTGAAACTCTTTTCAAAAGCTCGGGAAAAGAAATGTGCTGCAGACTTCCGTCTGAAATTTTGCCGTACGAATTGACATTCTGGCCAAGAAGGGTCACCTCTCTGACGCCCTGTTCTGCCAGGTTTGATATTTCAGCAATAATGTCCTCTGCAACCCTGCTGGTTTCCCGGCCCCGGGTGTACGGCACCACGCAGTAGGTGCAGAAGTTGTTGCAGCCCTGCATGATAGTGACAAATTTTTTAAAGGCCGGTGAGGAGGCCACCTTTTCACTTTTATAAGATATTCCGGCAGGGGAGGGGGGTGAATACCGGGGAATTACAAAACCTGCAGAAAGCTCAACTGCCATCTGCAGTTTGCCTTTCTGAGCAGCTTTGCTTACAAGCTCCGGCAGCCTGTAAATCTGCTGCGGCCCGATCACTATATCGACATGCTCCATTCTGTCCTGCAGCCGTTTACCTTCCTGCTGGGCAACACACCCTGCAACAGAGATAATCAGGGAGGGTTTCTTTTTCTTGAGTTTCTTTAATCTGCCAAGAAGACTGTAGACTTTCTGCTCGGCTTTATCACGGATGGAACAGGTATTGATGACTATAACATCCGCCTGCTTCATGTCCGTGGTTGGGCTGTAATGCAGGTTACCGAGCATCTGTCCCATGATCTCAGAGTCACGCTCATTCATCTGGCAGCCGAATGTTTCTATGTATGCTAGTTTTTCGATATTCATCTAATAAATAAAACGTCAGCGCCGACTTTTATATTTTGATTTTTTTATAATTTTCTATTGTTGCGGTGCTGCTTTTTTCGATCCTGTGTCTTGAACTTCCTGTTTATAGGGATGTTATTATTATTCCTATAGCAGGGTACCAGTGGACCAGGCCAGTCTCATAAGGGATATGCGGTAGTTATACAGGGCATTGAAATAATTAATCCTGGCCCTGGTCAGGCGTGTCTGGGCGTCCAGAACATTGGTAGTGGTGCTGAGTTGTGCCTGGTACCTGGACTGATTGATACGGAAGTCCTCTTCCGCCTGTTCAATGGCCTTCTCAGTTACCGCTATATCGTACTCAGCTTCCAGGGTGTCAACATAGGCCTCTCTGACCTGCAGGATAATATTGTCAAGGAGTTCTGTCTGGTTTTCCTGGGCCTTTTTCATATTGTACCTGGCCGCTGCCATTTCATCCTTGCTCTGGCCCCAGGCCCAGAAACGCCATTCAAGGGTGGCTAGAGCGGTTTTTTCCTCGCTTGTCCCAAGCGGATAATCCCGGGCAAGGGGATCATCTCCCTGTTTTAAATAGTTGGCAGAGACCGATACGGCAGGAAGGTAGGGGGCCCTGGTAAGAATTATGTTTTTATCAGCCTGTTCAATGGCTATCTCACTCTGTTTCAGTTCAGGGCGATATTTTTGGGCCTGCTCAATGGAATGTTCCCAGGAAATTTTACTGGGTTCAAACTTGAGAACATCCTCCAACTCAATATTTGTGTCCACAGGCCTTCGCAAAAGGGTATTAAGCCTCGCCAAAGCCATGATGGATAAATTCATGGCCCTGAGAAGCTCAATTTCAGCTCCGGCTAACTGCACCTCGCTTTGCAGCATGTCGTTCTTAGGTATCAGGCCGGCCTTATAAAAGGCTTTGGAATCCTTGAGGTGGGCTTTTCGTTCTTCTAAAGACTGTCTGGCAACTTCCTCGAACTTCCTTGCCTTTAAAAGATTATAGTACGCCTCATGTACTGCGAGAATAATGTCATTTTCAGTCCGGGCCATACCGGCCTTGGATGATTCAAGGTCAAGTTCACTGAGTTCGACGCCGGTCACAAGAGAACGACCGCGATATACGGGCTGCTCAATGGAAAATGAATAACTGAAGTAATCTTCTGTACCAAATGGTTCATAGGCATCGGGGGCGTATCTGTAGCCATAATTAAAGAACAGGGATGGATAGAGGTCCTTTTTGCTGCTTTCAAAAGAATGTTCCTTTTCAAGGATATCAGCCTTTGAATAGAGCATCTGCGGACTAGTAGTCAAGGCTATTGTGACACATTCCGAGAGGCTGAAAACTTTACCGCTTTCTTCGGGTTTTATTATTTGTTCATTCTCGGCTGCCGCATGTGAGATGAATGCCTGCAAAAAGAAAAACAAAAATACCAATAATGGGATAGAAATAAAACGCTTCATGGTATGAAGTCCTAAGCAATATTTTTCACTATTTGTGGCCCGATACTGTGGAGCAACTCTTTTAAATCGCATTCAATTTCAGGAGGATAGCGTAATTCCACAATGCCTTGTCCGGCATCTATGGTAGATTGTAAAGCCAGGCCGTCATATCCTTCTAAAATAAACTTTAAGAAGTGAATCCGTTCCGGGGAGATTTCAATCCGCAACACAGAGCACTGTGTCTGCTTTGCAACATCAGCTGCCATGGCTTTATTTATGCCAATCCCATTTACCATAAATATAGTATACCAACAATATCTTATGTATTTGGAGTGAGTACCTATACAGAAAGCTCGGCGTCGACTTTACCCAATATACTTTTATAAGGCTTGAGACGGGGGAAGACAACCTCATTTAAGTATTCTTCCGTCTGTTCTTTGGCTCTGCCGGTGAATTGCTGGAAATTGCTTATCATGCCTTCCAGTTCTGACAAGGCAAACGGGATTCCATCGTCAGCCGCAAGTCTTTGCAGTAAATCATTGTCTTTGCCATCTTCTTTGACAACTTTTCCGGCTGCCAGGGAATGCACTTTAATGATTTCATGCAACTCCTGTCTGCTTTTACCTTTTTCAACCCCTGCCATTAGAATTTTCTCCGTGGCCATAAAGGGTAATTCCTGCAGCAAGTATTTTTCTATTTGCTTAGGAAATACAACCATATCCGAAGATATATTAATGTAAAGCTTTAATATGGAATCGGTCAGGAGAAAGGCCTGGGGGATGTCCATGCGGCGGATTGCCGAATCATCAAGCGTCCTCTCAAACCATTGATTTGCATAGGTTGCGGAAAAATCAGCAGCCAACCCCATAAGTTTACGGGCCAGGCCTGTCATGCGTTCAGAGCGCATGGGATTGCGCTTATAGGCCATGGCAGAGCTGCCCACCTGCTTCTGAGCAAAGGGCTCCTCCTGGACTTTAAGGTTGGAAAGCAGCCGCATGTCCACTGCGAATTTATGGGCCGAGGCTCCGATACCCGCCAGGGTCTCCACTGTCTTCATATCAAGCTTCCGCGGGTAGGTCTGGCCGGTGACAGGAAAGTATTGGCCAAAGCCAAGCTTGGCAGCCACCAGTTTATCCAGCTGCCTGACCTTTTCATGGTCGCCCTTGAACAACTCCAGGAATGTGGCCTGTGTGCCCACTGTGCCTTTGGCACCGCGGGCCTTGATCTGTTTTTCAAGATTCTCCAGATAATCAAGGTCAAGGAACAGATCCTGGATATAGAGAGTTGTGCGTTTGCCGACAGTAGTGGGCTGCGCCGGTTGGTAATGGGTATAACCGAGAGTTGCTAAGTCTTTATACTTACTGGCAAAGCTAGCAAGATTGGCAATAACGTTCACCAAACTGTTTTTTACCAGCTGCAGGGCCTTTTTCTGCAGGATCAGGTCGGTATTGCAGACTACATACTGCGATGTGGCTCCGAGGTGAATGATGGGCTCGGCATTTGGACATTTTCGGCCATAGGCAAAGACATGGGCCATGACATCATGCCTTATTTCCTTTTCTTTGGCTGCAGCCAGATCAAAATCAATGTCTGAAGCGTGTTCCTTCAGTTCCTTGATCATTTCCAGGGTGACAATTTCGGAAAGACCAAGTTCATTCTGGGCCTCTGCCAGGGCAATCCAGCAACGCCGCCATGTTTGTATACGGGTGCGCTCCGAAAAAAGCTCCTGCATTTCACGGCTGGTGTAGCGGCTTACCAAAGGTTCCTGATAAATTTCTCTGTTCATTATAATTTTCCCAAAAAATGATCCAAGGGTTAGGAGATGACCGCATCAAGCTGCGGAAAGTTCAAGTAAATAGGGTGCCAATATACCTTTATATACGAAATTATCATGCTGTTTCAGCAGGCCACGACAAAAACACGGGCTATATGCAACAATGTCGCATAACATATATTATGTTAAGCTTATTATGTTTAAGTAAATACAGAGTGTTATCTATACAATTTGGCAAATAAATTCTGTATCCCCTGTTTATAGACTGAAATTTTTTTAACTGTCTAAAAGCGATACTAAAACCCGCATTAGAGATAAGTTTCAGTTTCTTGGTTTACCCCTTAAAGAACATTTCCTCATGTTCCATGAGTATGAAACAGCCGTACCTCTTCAATGTACCCTGTCAGGCTTATTCCGGCCCATTATCTGTAATTGAAAAATATTATCATCAATAAAACAGGAACAACACATACCGGTCACGATAACAGCCCAGTAAGAGTTTTAATGAAAAATACCCCTTCATACACGTTTTGGTTTGCAGCTACTCTGGTACCCCCAGTAGTTATTTTGTCCTCGTCGCTGGTTAAGCAAAACGTTGAACCCTGGGCTCCCAGTATCCTTGAACCCTATTTTTCCCGCCTGTTTTTCAAAAAAGTGCCCTCGCGGTACTCTTCAAAGGCCAGGCGCAGTTCTTCCTGGGTATTCATAACAATGGGACCGTGCCATGCTATGGGCTGCCCCAGCGGCTTTCCTGCAATAAGCAGAAAGCGGATCGAATTATTCTCTGTTTCAATATGCACGGAATCGCCGTCCTCAAACAGAAGAAGTGTGCCGTTGTCGGCCACAGGATCCGTCTCCATGTCAAAATAGTTCCGGCCTTCTGTTTCGTAAGTGAAAGGCTTTCTTGCCGAACAAAAGTAGCCCCGGCCTGCAATCACATATGCAAAAACAGTGTGGCCCGGCTTGGTGGGATGTTCATACCTAATATGGGCCGGCAGGGTAATATCAAGATATTCGGGGTCGATCATTATGTCACGCACCGGACCCTGGACATCGTTGACCTTCCCGCAGATTATCCTTATCTGCCCACCGTTCTCCATGGTTATAACAGGGATTTTATCTGATTTTACATCCCTGTAACGCGGAGACATCATCTTTTCAGCGGCAGGCAGGTTGGCCCAGAGTTGGAAACCATCCATGCGCCCGCCTGCGTCCCCTTTCGGCATTTCCTGGTGGATAATGCCGCTTCCGGCCGTCATCCACTGCACATCGCCCGAATCGATGACACCTCTATTGCCGAGGCTGTCACCGTGTTCAACCCTGCCCTGCAAAATATAGGTGATCGTCTCTATGCCCCGATGCGGGTGCCAGGGAAATCCTTTACTGTAGTGATCCGGGTTGCCGGAACGAAAATCATCCAGGAGAAGAAATGGATCAAATAGCCCCACCTCGCTGAACCCGAAAGCCCGCTTCAGATGCACTCCTGCCCCTTCCATGGTTTGTTTGCTCTTAAAAACCTTTTTTATCTTTCGTGCTGCTGGCATGGCATAATCCGCTCATTAGGTTTTTATACACGAACATCCTTATCCTTCACCCGATTCGTAAGCAGTTTATGGGGCAAACCAACACCATCGTGTATCTGTAACCGCCGCCGACACAGGGCATGGAGCACAGTGAGCTGTAGATTTTGATCAATTGTGCCCCCTAAATCGAAAATTATCTGCGCCTGAGAACTCTTAACAGCCTAACCCCTTAACAACCTCAATCCCTTGACCTGCAAGGTATTGCAATGTCTTGCCGCATACAGGCGCAGACGTCTTCAGCATAACCTTCCATCCTGGTCGTGCTTCTATGATCTTTATGGCCTTGGCATGGATTTTCCTGCCGTCAGCCATAATGATCCTGCTCTTACGGTTAATGACAATGGCCAGGGTATCGGGATTAATTTCTTCTAGAGTTGTCCGCGGCTGCAAACCCAGCGTAACGGGATCGATAAATTTTGTCATTGCAGACTTTTGCCTGTTTTAGATCCAGTTCTGCAGCAGTTTTTCAGCTTTCTCACGTTCCGGAAATTCTGCATTTTGTTCCAGGCACTTGCTTAGTTCCTCCTTGGCCTCGGTCATTCTGCCCTTGGCCCGCAGGGCTAAAACCAGGTAATAGCGAAATGTAGGCTGGTCCGGGCGGGCATTGACTGCCTGTTCAAACTGGGAAAGTGCCAGGTCATATGACTTTCTTTTATAGTGGATCCACCCGAGGGTGTTGGAGATATGGGGGTCTTCAGGATACTTCTCCTTGGCTATCAGGCCTAAGCGCATGGCTTCCCCCAGGTCCCCGTTTTCTTCATTGGCAATGAGCCAGGCCAGATTATTGGCAGCCACAACATTATTCGGGGCAATAGCAAGAATTTTCATATAGGATTCTTTGGCTTTAATAAAGTCTCCAGCCTGTTCCTGAAGGGTAGCAAGACCCAAAAGCGGAGGCAGAAATGTCGGCTTTTGGGCTATCAGTTCCCGGTATTCAGCCATGGCCTCCTCGCCTTTTCCCAGGTGAGCAAGAAGACGCGCACTCAGCAAATAGGGCTGGGGCGCTTGCGGCACAAGCTCTTGGGTTTTTCTGAACAGCGACAAAGCTTCCTCCAGCCTGTTTTCCCGCATGTAAAGATTGCCGAGGAGCATCAGATTCCCAGCATTTTCAGGGGTGATGTCGACCTGCTTCTGCACGCGCTGAAGCGCCTTTTCCTTCTCCTCTCTACTGAAATAGATTTCCACAAGGGAAGCCAGGGCCGGCGTACTTCCAGGTGCATTCTCAAGAATATACTCAAAGGTTTCAACAGCCTGGTCAGTTTGCTCCAATGCCATTTGGGTCCTGCCTTTCAGTTGCAGGACCTCAGTGTTCTCAGGCATGTATTGCAGGAGTGCATTGGCTGTTTTTAAGGCCGCGGTATACTCTTTTGCTGCAAACTGGGACTGACCGAGGACCAGGGCTGCGGTAAAATTATTAGGCATAAACCTGAGGGCGGTTTTGGATTCCTCCATGGCACCTGGAAAATCTCCCTGCAGAAAAAGCTGCCGCGCCTTTAAGATATGAACTTTTGCGTCGTTGGGCAACAGTTTGACCGCTTCATTAATTGAAGTGTTAAGCATTTCCAGCTCCATGCGGTCAAAATGGGCAAACGCCTTATAATAATACGCTTTTCCCCATTTTGGATTTTCCTCAAGCAATACATCGAGGATTACCAGGGCTTCGGAACTCTTGCCCTCCATGAGAAACAGTTTAGCCTTTACCAGGTTTGCCTGGGCATGCTTTTTGTTGCCCTGCAGTATTTCATTAACTGCCTTTTCTGCCTCCGCAAGCTTTCTCTGTTCAATGTAGAAGTCAGCTATAACCGCCTTGATATCATCAGGGTTTTCTGCCTTTGTAAGTGCCAGTTTATAAGTAGCTTCAGCCTCATCAGTACGTCTGAGGCTCTGGTAGAAATTCCCTAGAATAATATAAAGGCTGGAGTTGTCTGGAGACACTGCAACGGCTTTTTTAATGCTTTCTTCTGCTTTTTGGGTATCTCCCTGGCTGAGATACAGTTCAGCCATTACCAGGTGGGGTTCAGGCATTTCAGGAAACTTTTCAACCATTTCTTTGAGCAGTGTTTCACTCTTGGTCAAATCGGACTGACTTTTATAGAAGCTGAGAAGAGCCTGATAGTTTTGCAGTTTATCCGGTGCCAATTCTTTCGCCTTGAGCAGGGCTTTTTCAGCCTGGTGAAAATTCTGCTGCTGGGCCAGAAGGTTTGCCTTAATGAGGTAGAGGCGGTCCGAATCCGGGTTAAATTGCAAGGCCAGGTTGATTGATGCATGGGCAAGTTCGGCATTGCCTTCCTGCAGCGCGAGGTTTGCTTTCAGGATTAAAGCATCAATATTTGTCGGCTCCAGTGCCAGGATTGTATCGACATGCTTTTGGCTGTCAGCCCATTGCTTTGCCAGAAAGTAAAATTCAGCGGTTTTAACCTGGGCGTCGAGATTATGCGGATCTAGGTCGGTAACCCGTTTGAATTGACCGAACGCACCTTTCAGATCACTGCTGTTAAGATATGCAAGCCCCAATTGATAGCGGGCATCGGCAAATTTGGGATCAATCTGCACGGCATTTTTAAATTCAAGGATTGCAGCGCCCGTATCTCCCTTCTCATGGTATTCCATACCCTTCTGATAGTGGGCGTTTTTTTTCTCATCCGCACTGGAGCAACTGAGAAGCAGAAAAAGAATGAACATACAAACAATTACGCTGCCTGGAAAAGATAATCGACTCTTCATTTTGGGATCCTTGGTAGAAGTTTCCTCATGGGAAAAATTATTGATGTTGCCGACAGGCCATTCGTGTATTTTAAATATGCAATTTAAACATTCCGGGCCCATTTTTCAGTTTAAAATAATCAAATGAATATAGAGAGTTACTCCTAGCTCTTTTAATAAGAGGTATTTTTGTATACCCGTTTCACTTTTCTTTGGCAAGCATATCCTAGGAGCCTGTCAGAGAATTACTAATCTACTGCAAAAGCGAGAGAATCGGCTCAAATTTCCGTAAATTTTCTTTAAATAGCGCTGCTATTCGCATCAATTTCTCTGTTGGTATTTATTTTCATTCTACCTGTTCAAAACATTTTTTAAACGCCCCCTGAAAATTCCGGATTCCTGGAATGCGGAATTCGGTTTGCCGGAATTTTTCGCATACCCTCAAAGAACAGCTTCCATTTTGACAATAAATTTTTAATAACATGCTGAAATTTATTAATATAATTTATATTGCCCTTTAGTTTGATTTCTGGCACATTTATTGCTTATTATTTATACTGATACGATGCATTGCGTCTTTAGCTCAATTTAGGATATTATGAAAAACAAAAATTTATTACCATTATTGATTGCCTCACTGATATTTGTAGCGGTCCCATCAGCCCTCCTGGCTGCTGTGAGCCCCCCAACATTCTATTTCAGTGTGATAAATAACGATCCTGCCCCTTCCCAAACCATCAAAGACGCTCTGAGCAGCCAGCTATATGTCGAAGTTATTGATGAAGGTGAATTTTCTGTAACATTCAGTTTTCATAATTATAATGAAACCGGAACAACTACTCCTATGGTAGTGACAAGTATCTATTTTGATGACGAACCTTTGCCTCATCTTCTTGATTATGCAAGTCCAACGATTACAAATTACACAGGAACTGATTATGTAATAAGCACTAAAACGAATGACGATCTGCCTGCCGGAAATCCAATAAATTTTGAGGCATCCGGTGCTTACGTCCCCGAGAACCCATCACCCACTTGGGGTATCAACGAGGAGGCATCTGATCATGAGGGCAACCCGGTTGAACAGCTCGATATTAGTTTTATGTATAAACCGATGGAAAATACCAACACTCTTTATAAATACGACGATTTAATTACCGCCCTTGAAAATGGCTCTGTGGATATTGGCATGCATGTCCAGGCCATAGGAATTTACGGCGGCAACAGTTTATCGGTGCATCTCACCGGTGGCGGCGGACCAAGTCCCGCCCCGCTCCCTACTCCCGAACCCACTACCATGCTGCTGCTTGGCACTGGTTTAGCAGGTATTGCAGGCGCAACACGAAGGCGCAAAAAACTGCAATAATAAATCTTCTCTTTCTCCATTCTCCGGGCAGGATCAATTGCTAATGATCCTGCCTCTCTTATTTGTGCTCAAAACACATTGTGTCTTTCCCGGCTCTCTGCGCTTGAAAAATTTCGCCCCCTGACCCTTTTAAAATCTTCGAGCCTTTTTCGAGCCTTTATTGTAATGGGGCAATATCTACCTTCCCTGCACTGTAGCAAAGCATCCGTTCAATTAATTTCTATTCTTATGCAAAAGAAAAATCTTTATAGTAAACTGATCATGGAATTTACCGAAAACATTCTAGAGTTCACTTAACTAAAATGAAAGGCTTTCACTGCTAATGAACATATTTAGATTTCTCCTCCACCGCATAAAAGCAGTGTCTGTATCAGCTCTAACGCTCATTCTCCTCTTTTCCCTATTGGGAGCAGCCGGCTGTACCAGACCTGAGGACCTGGCCCCCGCCCATTATGACAAAGGGGTAAACCTTTTACAGGTTGGGGACTACAAGGCTGCAATTATTGAATTAAGAAATGCCTTGCAGCTTGATCCGCGTTTATCAGAGGCCCATTACCAGTTGGGCCTGGCGTATATAGGAATAGATGATGCAGTCAACGCCTACCGCCACCTGGAAATGGCATCCCAGGTTGATCCTTTAAATGTCGATGCCATAACCAAGGCTGCGGAAATGCTGTTCCAGGGCAATGAATTGGATGAAAGCCGAAAAAGACTGAAGAAAGCCCTGGACCTGGACCCTGACTACGTTAATGCATTGATACTTGCCGCGAACATGGAACTGCAGGCAAAACATTTGAATGAGGCCGAAACGTACATTGAAAAAGCCCATAAACTTGATCCAGACCTCGACAGGGTATATTTGGCAAAAGCCAACATATATCTGGCCAAAAAAAACTATGACAATGCAGTGGAATCAATTGAAAAGGCCCTGGAAATAAATCCGAAAAATGAAGCGGCTTACAGAGCTCTGACAATTTATTGGATTGCCACCAACAACCTGAGTGAAGCGGAAAAGACTCTGCAGAAGATGTTGGCAACTTTTCCAAATTCGCCACTGCCGCATCTTGAGATGGCTAAAATCCAGGAACTCAAAAACGATCTTACAGGGGCGGCCACAAGCCTCCAAAAAGCAATTGAAAAAGATCCACGGGACCCTGAAGTCCATGTCATAGAGGCACGGTTTTATGAAAAACATGGTGAACTGCAAAAAGCAGAGTCTTCTTTTGTAAAGGCCGTCAGCGTTGCCGCTAAACCCGATGATTACCGGGCAGTTCTGGCGGATCATTACTTCAACAGCAAAAAGTATGCTTTGGCCGGAGAACAGGTGGAACAGGTTATTGCTAAATATCCTGAGCATATGTACGCCAATTTCGTAAAAGCCAAACTTTTGCTTGAAAAAGAAGACAGCATTAATGAAGCAATTGCACTGCTTGAAAAACTCGCGCTGCAAAACCCGCAATGGAGCGAAGTTTTATTTTACACGGCCAGGGCCTATTTCAAACTGCATGAAATTGACAGGGCCTTGAACGCCATTGAAAAAGCGGTTGATCAAGCGCCCGGCAATCCGGACTACAGGTTGCTGCTGGCACATCTTTTATATAGTAAGGGAGAGTTTGAGCAGGCTTTGGTTGAAGTAAAAATTGCCTTAAGGATGAAGTCGGGCAGTTATGCTGCAGCAATTCTGTATGGAAAATTACTTTACATGACGGAGTCATACCCTCAGGCCCTGGAATTCTACAAAAATTTGGATAGTGTCAAACCAAATGATTTTGAGATACTGCAGTATCTTGGTCTCAGCCAAATGGCTGTGGAGGACTACGGCAATGCCAGGAAGACCCTGCAAAAAGCTGTTTCTGTAAACAAAGGCTATACTCTGGCCCTGGAAGCGTTGGTGAATATACTGATCGTACAAAACCATCAAACCAGGGCCATATCTCTCCTTGATGATCAGATCGAGGCAACCCCATTGTCACCAAAGTTATTATTACTCTACGGGACTTTGCTCTTTAATAATGGCAGGCTTGAAGAAGCGCTCACCGCATTTCGGCAGGTACAGGAAATAGCTCCCGATACCCCGTCGGCTTACATGATGGAAGCCATTATTTTAAAGCAGCTTGGAGACCTTGATGCGGAAATTGCCAACCGCTATAGGGACCTTGCTCACAGTAAAAGTGTTGACCCTGCATCACAGATGGTTCTGGCCGGCCTCCTTGAAATAACAGGTAACACTGAAGGGGCAAAAGATTCGTACAGAAGGGTTCTGGAGCTCTCTCCCGGATTCCCTGCAGCAGCGAACAATCTCGCCTGGCTGCTGGCAAACGATGGCAATCCGGATACTCTGGATGAGGCAATGAATCTGGCCCAGATTGCCAAAGAAAAAGATCCCACCGATCCATATATTACCGACACGCTAGGCTGGGTGCATTACAAGCAGGGGCACTACTATGCCGCCGCCCTGGAATTCCGGCATGCAATTGCCAATTCGCCGACAACTGCCCAGTATTATTATCATCTGGCCCTGGCATTAGAGGGGCAGGACAAAAAGCAGGATGCATTGCGCGCGGTAAAAAAGAGTCTTGCTGCCGGTAAAGCATTTCAAGATAGGGATAAGGCAGAAGCATTGTATAAAAAGCTGAGGGCTGGCAATTAAATCAGAAGATGATTTCAGGGATTCCGCCTGTTTTATGCCTCAACAAAACCACCAGGACAACAATTGCAGATACCTTGCGGCTCAGGTTAAAAAATCGCAGCACCAATCCTTATATTAAATTTCCAGGGCTGCTTTGCGTTATGTTAGAAGCCGTCGCCACAACCCGAACATCATTAAACCCCACAATGGTGTGCCATTGTTTTCCTGCATTTTTTGGTGCCTGTTCCATAATCCTTGAACATATTGTTTATTAAAATATTCGCTTAACCCGGACCCCGAAGCAAACAGGGCATCATGGGCCAACTCCTTGAGTTCGCCACGCAACCAGCTATCAAGGGGCACGCTGAATCCCTGCTTTTTACGATGGAGTATTTCATGCGGCAGCCGGTCCCCATTCATTTTCTTTAGAATATATTTCGATTCACTCCCATGCAGTTTCAGGTTCGACGGCAGGCGGGCCGCATATTCCATCACCTTGTGATCCAGGATCGGCGCCCTCACCTCCAGTGAGTGCGCCATGCTCATGCGATCCACCTTGACCAGAATATCTTCCGGCAAATAACTTTTAATATCCACATACTGCACCCGGGTCGTGGGATCAGGATTATGGTTTCTGGCAAAATGCGAAGTAATAAAATGCTGCGGACCAACACCATCGGTCTGGGCAGCAAAATCAGGTGTGTACAGGAGTCTTTTTGCCTCCGGTTTGAAATAAAAAGACATGTCCCGGAAGTAGGCCTGCTCATGTTGCAGAGAAAGATTGGTCAAAAACATTTTAAGCCTGAGGGGGCGCGGCATGAAATCCGCCCTGGGATATATGGAGGCCAATGGACCAAGAATTCCGCGGCGCAAAAAGTATGGAAGCAGCTTTCTGATATTGCTTTCAAGCCGGTTCATGGAATAGCGCTGCACATATCCGGCAAAGGTTTCGTCACCGCCGTCTCCGGAGAGAGCCACCGTAACTTTCTGCCGGGCCATTTTGGATACATACCAGGTAGGTAAAGCAGATGAATCGGCAAATGGTTCATCAAAATGCCACACCATCTTTTCAATTATATCCAGGGCATCCGGCCTGACAACAAACTCCGTATGGTCGGTATGGTAGCGTTTTGCCACTACAGCTGCATATTCCAGTTCATTGAACCGCTTGTCATCAAAACCTATGGCAGCGGTCTTAATTGGCGTACCACCCTGCAAAGACATGGAAGCTACGACTGCACTGGAATCCACGCCGCCGCTCAGGAACGCTCCCAGCGGGACATCGCTGATCATGCGCAGACGCACCGCTTCATCAAACACTTCCTGCAATTCTGCTACGGCCCTGCCCTCTTCAATGTTTTCAGGGGCATTGTTCATGTCAACATCCCAATACGCCTGCTGCGTAAATGTGCCCGGTGTGCAGACCGCCATGTGGGCCGGCTCCAACTTGCGAATCCCTTTAAATATACTCAGTGGTGAGGGCACGTAACCAAGGCTGCAATAAGCATCCAGGGCGTTCGGGTCAATTTCCCTTGGAATCGAAGGGTCGGCCAGCAGGGCTTTCAGCTCCGAGCCGAAGACCAGCCTGTTATCGTTGCTGAAGTAGTATAAAGGTTTTTTGCCGACCCGGTCGCGGATCAGCAGCAGCTTGCGCTTGTTTGCGTCCCACAGAGCTATGGCAAACATGCCGCGCAGACGCGCAACAAAATGTTCACCCCATTGCCGATAGCCATGCAGCAATACCTCGGTATCACTTTTAGTACGAAACAGATGGCCGCAACTTTCCAGCTCTTTTCGCAGTTCAAGAAAATTGTAAATCTCACCATTGAACACCACGTGCAGAACACCATCATCTGTGGACATGGGCTGTTCGCCGGTATGCAGATCGATAATGGCCAGGCGCCGGTGCCCCAGGCCGATGGAGTTGTCAATATAAATACCACTGCCATCGGGACCGCGATGGATCATGGTATTATTCATGCGCCCCAGCAAATTTCGATCTACCGGTGCACCGTTCCTGTTATAGATTCCGCAGATGCCGCACATGGTATTTTATTTATAAAAAAATGGAAGACTCTCAGGCAAGGGGTTCATACAGTTTCTCATAGCTCTGCACCATAGACCTGACAGTAAATCTTTCCTCGAACTTCATTCTCGCTTTCACACCCATATCATGACGTTTCTTTTTGTCACGGATCAACTCTGAAATAGCAGCAGCAAGTTCATCTGAATCATCACTCCGGATTATTATGCCGTCAGTATTATCTTGAATAATCTCAGGAATGCCGCCAACACTTGTTGCCACGATTGGTTTTCCTGCAGCCATGGCTTCCAGGATGGTCAGGGGCAGTCCTTCACTGAGAGAACACAGAACAAAAATGTCAAGCACTGAAAGGAGCCGTGGGATATCATTCCTGGTTCCAAGAAAGAGTATATTGTTCTGCAGTTGTTCTTCAGAGACAAGCTCTTCAAGCTCCTGCCGCAAGGTGCCGTCACCTATTACTATCAGGACAACATTTGGATAAAGGGCTGAAACCTTTTTCATGGCTTTAATCAGGCATCTATGGTTCTTGATGGGATCCAGTCGCGCCACTATACCGATTATTTTTGCTGCCGCCGATATGTTCAATTCCCTGGTAATCTCTTGACGATCAAACTCAGTGGTGAATGGTTCACCGTCTATACCGTTGTAAATTGTCGTAATAATTTTGGGATCTATCCATTCTTTATGCACCAAGTTCAGTTTGAGGAATTCCGCCACCACCACTATCCGGTCAGTCAGGTATGAGAGGATTTTATCCATTATCCTGACTTTAATATTCGGGGCAACGTCCCGCGCATGCTCCGTATAAATGATGCGCCCTACCCCGGCTATCTTCCCTGCCAGGACACCGTAAAAAAATGCTGTCGAGTTATGGAGGTGGATAATATCAATTTTATCTTTCTTCAGCAACGCTGCAAGCTTGAAGGGGTAGAAAAGATCTATGCCCGGCTTCCTTTTGAGCAAGGTGGTTTTTGTGTCGTTAAGGAGATTGTTATGCAGCTCGCCAAGTGTATCAAAACAACAGACGGAAGGGAGGAATTTCTTCCTGTTCAATTGATTCACCAAGGCCACAACCATGTATTCCAACCCTCCCACATCGAGCCCCTGGACCAGGTGCAGGACTTTACAGGGATTTCTCACTTCTGCAGTCATCAGGCCGGCAACTCGCCCTGATTGATCTTTTCTAATTCCCTTTGTGCAAAAACCTTTACAAGCACCCCTATGATCACCAGGTGGTAGAACAGGTCGAAATAGGCACGGCCGAGAAATACTCCTCCTGCCATATACGCCAAAATGCTTACCTGGATCATGTCGGCATAGTTGCAGATCCAGCTGCAGCTCTTGATGTTTTTAAATTGCCGTTTAAGTTTCTGCATGGATGCGAGAGTTGAGAGCAGGAGAGCCATAAAGAAACCGAATGCGATAAATCCATGTTCTTGCAGCACCTCAAAATATATGCTGTGAACATCACCGGCCATTATTGCGCCGGGATATGGCATATATTTTATCCTGTAAACGGTCAGGTAAGTATCAAAACCTCCTCCGGTCAGGGGTCTGTCCTTAGCAATATTCCAGGCCATTTTCCAGGCATTGATCCTACCCATTGCAGAAGCATCTTCTTCAAATGTTTCTATTGTTTCCATTCGGTCAAACCACTTGTCAGCTATGAAAAATGGAGCGCTGAAAATAGCTGCAGCAACAAGAATACCGGCAATAAATCGTCTTTGGGATTTCAACAGGAGTAAAATAACAACAACTGCCAGGGCGAGAAAGCCGCCGCGTCGGAAAGTAAAAATAACTGAAATTATACTGCCCAGAAAACAGGCATAAAGTGAAAACTTCAGCCATTTTTTACTTTCGTTTCTGGCCTGAAAAAACAAAAGCGGCAGAGTCATGTTTAAGGCAAGGGCAAAATCCCCCTCCCCACCTATGAAAGAATTATCCGGCCCCCTGACATTATGCACTCCACCTGTGAGTATGGTAAAAATGGCGCCCTTCAGGCCGAGTAGGCCCAGGGAAAATGCTATGACCAGAACCAGGTAGCGCAGCTTGTCTTTATTATTGATCAGAGGAAGCGTTATAAGCGCCATTAACAGAACTTTAGAGGTCTTTTGCCACATCAACCATGATACAGAAGGATTGAAAGCGGTAAATGATGTTATAGTAAACAATATCCAAAGAATAAGGATGAACACCGTTTCCCTTTCCATGTGAAACTTGTCCTTGTCCTCGGTGAACAGGTACCCTGCAAGGACAGCGATTGCAACTATCTGGGCAAATGGAAAATCTGTTGCAGCTCCCCAGGAAAACTTGTGTGGATTCATGTAGCCCAGCCATGAGAAAGTCAGGATTCCTATCCATGGCTGAGTGAAACAAATGGGCAGGAGACTGAATACAATTATAAATAAAATGGTGGCGCGCATAGTAGTTTATTTGAGATTCCTTATTTTATTGTACGGAGAATTCATTATACTTTTTTTGAAGAAATTCTATTTTTTGCTTGTTCTCTGTTAGCCATCCGCGCTGTTCCCGTACCCCATGCCTTCCATTATTCCGCTGATTATCGGCATTATCCTTTCAATGCGCTCCCTGTTCTCCTCCTTCCATTTGTCCAGACGCGGCCGGGAGAATGCATTATAGGGTTTTGCAGAAAGGTTTTCACAATGTTTCCGAATTTCATCCGTATAGCTCATATCTAATTGGGTAAATGCCCTGCGGAATGTTTCTACGGGCTTATTCAGGAGATCTTCGTAGACTATTTCCACCCACTGGTCTGCCGGTATTATTTTCTTAGCGTTCAAAACCGCCCTGTTTGCCTCGATCCATTGTACCGCGCATACCTCCTCAATAGATTTTGAGGTAAAATCCCGCCAACCGCTGAAAAGGAAGAAACACCAGCGGTTGTACCTGCCGTTGTCAATTTCCACCCTGGCCGGCAGATCGTGCGACCAGGCGCCGTATTCATCCGGGCGTCCCCAGCCGTGGATCATGGAATTTATATTGTCCCTGCCGTCACGTCTAATGAAGACGAAAAAGGCATTGGGAAACATGGCGTGCAGATAGGGTATCCTGAAGCAGTTCTGATTGGCCTTGTCCAGGAATCTTTTTGCACCAAGATAGCGGTAGAAAAATTTCGGCACCTCCCGCCTATCCTTCCCGGTAACATCTTTTTCGGTGAGAATGTGGGAATTCCAGTTATTTTCCTCCATAGGGTGTAGCATATTCCAAAAATCATGGGATTCCTTGCGCATGGTAGCCAGTTCCGGCGCCATTCCAAGAACATTATAAACCGCCGTGGTGCCGGACCGTGAACAACCTACCACAAATACCGGGCGCTTAAATTCCGGTTGCAGCAGCGGGTATACCAGATCCCGCCAACGCCACAAAAGCCTTTTCCCATAATAAGCAAGGGTCTTTCGCACCTTCACCATGAAAGTCGCATTATCTCTTGATTCTTGTTTACTCATTCCGGTGCCCTTTTTTATGCCCTTGTATTTCCCCCATAACGGAGGCCAGCTTTACAAGATAATAACGCCGGGCAGACTGCTGGAGACAAAAGATTGATTTCAACAGATGTGCGGCAGCCATCCTGTAAAAATACCGAGGGATGGCACCTGAAGATATTTTGTCACTCAGTTGGTACGCCGCCATTGATCGGTAATAGGCCTTTTTGATCAAATAATTGAGGGTTAATTTATTCTTATCCACATGATGGTACTGCAGAATTTCAGGTATATACATGAGACGTTCCCCATGTTTGAGTGCCCGCCTGATAAATTCGAGATCCTCCCCTCCCTGCAGGTTATGCCCTTTAGGGCCGAACTCTTCACTGAAAAGGCCGACATTCTTAAAAACAGACCTTTTTATGACCAGGTTCCCGGCGCCGGGAATGAACATCCCCTTGTCAAGCTGAACTTCAAGAACACTGTCTCCCATATTAAAATTCGGAATCGGAAACGGAC
Source organism: uncultured Desulfobulbaceae bacterium (assembly GCA_947259115.1). Classification (GTDB taxonomy): domain Bacteria; phylum Desulfobacterota; class Desulfobulbia; order Desulfobulbales; family BM004; genus BM004. The sequence goes on from CAMYKS010000031.1 coordinate 104,844, forward strand.
GTATAGGGTACCTGGTGTCATCATGAATCCACGGGGGTTCTGTCCCGTCCCAGTTCGGCGTTATCCTGCCGCAGAAAATATTACAATCGGGATAGTTCGCCGCCGCAGAGCGGATCGCCTTGAAATAGCCGGGACTGACAATATGGTCGTCATCAACAAATGCCAGCAAGTCTCCTGCAGCGTTATTGATAGCGGTATTCAAGGCAAAGGTCTTACCCTGTTTCGGTTCTTTCAAGGGGTGTATTTTGAATTTGCTCTTTTTGACGTGCTCGGTGATCACCTGGAAAGAATTGTCGCTACAGGCATTATCGACAATTACCAATTCAATCTCTATATTTTCCGGCATTTCCGTCTTCTCGAGTGAATTCAGAACTTCGGGAAGTAGAAAGGCCCGATTATGGGTGCAGATTATTACTGAAATATCGATGGATGACATCAGGACGTTATAAATGTATATAGTATGTTATTTCTTCAGTGAATAAATATCTCTTCTTCCCCTGATGAATCCAATGATCCACCAGACATTCATTTGCATTCTCATTGTCGGTTTTAAGATATACTTAACTGTACTTCTGAAAAGCTGAGGAAAAATAAATAACGGGATGCCATATACTGTCCGCTTGTATTCAACAGATTCATTCAGTGCTTTTTGCTCACCAGCCCTGAAATGAAGCTTCCTGAAATATTGTTTCTGCAATTTTTCCGGCCCAATAACATGATAGACGATTGCTGCAGGTATATACATCCCTTTGCCACCTGAAGCGAGAAACCGGGTAAAGAGTTCATACTCATCACCACCAAAATCTTTGTTCCCCGTCCTTCCATAGTTCGGATTAAAGTAGCCTGTCTTGGCAAAGAAATCCCTGGCAAATACCATATTGCCCCCAAACGGGTAACGCACGTTATCAAAATTTATCTCTTCGTCCCCGTAATCAAGGTAGCCAAGGAACCCCCATAGTTCCTTACTTAACCACCCTGGAAGTTCTTTATCAGTCTTCAGAAATATTTTTCCGCCAACGCACTCGCAGCCATATTTCACAAGACCCTGATGTAAAGACGCAACCCAATTTTTTCCTGCTATGGCATCATCATCTGTAAAAGCAACATACTTTCCCTTTGATTCGACTATCCCACGGTTTCTTGCATGGGATAAACCTTGTTTTTCTTCAGTAAAATATTTCACCGGGATAGGTGTTTTTAATTCAAAACCTTTAACAACATCTTTTGTATCATCTACCGAGTTATTGTCTATAACCACTATTTCCCATAGCAGTTCTTCAGAAACTTCCTGTTCAACAAGGCTGTTCAGTATATTGTTCAGATGCCTACTTCTGTTATATGTACATATAACGACACTGATATCCATTGGAGTCCTTTATGCTGGCTTAATTTCTGTCTTAAATTTGCAGAACGAGTTATCCGCCAGCTCCATATCCCGGTGTTTCTGGACCCATTCATACTGTTCATAACCGAATGTCATATCTACATTAGCTCATTGAGAAAATGAGTTTCTGGCGAAACGGGTACATTGCTGTGACTGTCGCACGCAAAGACAAGGAGCGTAGTTCCAGACCTGTAGGCTCCTATAAAAAAAACATGGCAGGTAAAGAGTGGATGCTTCATTGTCTATGGTCATGACTCAATCCCATTACGGTTGGAAAGCGGGCTGATTATCCGTAAAATCCTATTGACTATACGAGCTGGTAAATTCAGAAACATTATCAATAGGCGATAATTTTTTTAAGATGATTTTCCATCATGTATCTTTAATCCCCTTGACTCTATTCCAATAAAACAAAATGCCAGTATCAGGCAGCTTACCATCACATTGTTTTTAAGTAAAAATCTTAGCCTAAATGATCAACCGTATCATTCTTCTAAAAACCTCTCATATTGACCACCCGCAAGAGCATCCCGAACTTCGTCATAATTCTCGATCAGCATATTTAATTCCCCGGGATTTTGCTTAACGGTTCTTGGCTCTATTTTCTCAGTCTGATTTATGTCGACACCAAGAAATTCAAAAATATTTTGCAGTGAACTCTTGCGATTTAACACAATTTGCTCATGGCTGACATTGAGGTATTGAAACTCCTGAGCCAAGGTATCTATTTGACAATCAATAGATTCCAAACAATTAATAGACCGTTTAAGATCGTCCAGATCTAACGTGATACTAATCTGTCGCCCCCTGTAGTTGCTTGAACTCCAACGAGATTCTTTATTTGCAATCTTTGAGGAAAGATATCTTCTGAGCAAATTATGCCTGGTTAACCTTATTATTTTGAATTCATTAATTTTCCAGTGGTCCCGAAAATTTGGATATCTCTCGAACTGTCCCGGGTACATAATTTTATATCCGACAGCCTGGGGATCACCTGTAGTTTGAATCGTACAGATGTCATTAAGAAAGTTTTCTATGCTGTAATCTCTTAAATACTTATGAGATAAGCGCCTCAGAAAAGATTTATTAACCCATTTTAAATACCCTTTTCCGTAGGCGGGATTAAAAATTTCTCCAAAGCACGTTATTTGGGGATGCTCATTCAGCATTGCTTTTAACATGTTGCTGCCACAGCGAGCATAACTCAGCATAATAAATTTTTGCACTTCTTTCGATTGTGACATTAATGTTAACTCATCATCTGTTAAGTTTGTATGACACCAAAAGGACACCCAATAGATCTTCATCAATATAAAATGATTAAGCTAAAATTGGTAAAAACAGCTTAGTAGCATTTCGTGATCAGCATCCGGTTTTCAGTTAAGTTTATTCATTTTACTGATGTTGGTTCCCAGCAATTCGACTGACAACCCGAGATGCATAATATTTCAAGGGCTGGAAAACGCTTGCTTCATTAGTGCCAAACTTAAGTTTTTGTTTTACTTTCCATAATGAATCATTGCCGAAGATTTCAATGCGTCTGAGTTTAAGCATATCAGTACTGCTGTTGTTAAATCCGGAACGCGTGGTACATGCAGATTTAAATCCTGCTTCTTTAACAAGTTTTACAACTTGCTCATTTAACAACCCATAAGGGTAAGCAAAGTGCTTCACTTCTGCACCTAAATTCTCCTCAATAATCGCTTTGGACTCGGAGATTTCCTTGCGAGCCGTGTCCCGGCCAATTTCTGGAAGGCAAACATGATTTAATGTGTGCGCCCCAAAACCAACGAGATCTTGCATTTGCTTAATTTGATACCAGGATAAAAGCTTGCGCTCGGGAAATCCCCGGGAACTCATCCAAGAGTTTTTTTCGCCCAACATACCGGCAGTTAGGAATATTGTAGATGGGATGGAATATTTTTGTAATATTGGATAGCCGTTGATAAAATTATCCTCAAACCCGTCATCAATCGTTATCACAACGCTATTTTCAGGTAACGGAATACGTTGTATATGATGCGTAACTATATCGTCAAGTGAAACTGCATTGCAGTTTTGTCGAATAAACCGCATATGTTTCTCAAATAACCCTGGAGTACAGGCGTATTTTATTTCTGAGTCACTGCGCGGTGTTGAAATCATATGGTACATAAGTATAAGAAAACGGTTTTCAGCCATTTCACTGACCATCCGAATTATTCAAAAGACGAAAATAGATTTTTTCCGGCAGTAATGATGGAAGTATATATTTTAATTCTCCAGGTTTCCAGTAACCGCTCCAAAGCAAAACACGGAACAGCTTTTGAGCTGAAACCAAATCCCGCTGCCAGTATGCTTCAAATGCTTTTTCATATAAAAATTGATGCCGCAACCTGCGTCTGGTGGTTTTATTTATATGTTTGACGCACCCGGGGTTGTTATGAATAAAGTCTCGGCGTACTCGCCAGGAATCGAGAACTTGACGCCATTTGACAGCAGAAATTTGCCCGGTGTCGTGCCAACGGTAATAAGCCAGTACCCTTCCGACCTGAACAATGTTATGCGTGACTGCAGATAAACGCAGCCACAGGTCGTAATCCATAGAGGTAAAATAGCGCTCTGAAAATCCACCTACGCGTTCAAGGACAGAACGTCGGGTCAGAGCGGCATGGATTGGCCATGGGCAATTGCTGAGAAAAGCTTCACTGATGTCACCTTCTTCATAGACTGGCGGGATATATGGCTCAGTGCCCTTTTGGCGGCCGACATTCTGCCAGCCGCAATATGCAATATCAGCTCGCTGTTTTTCGATAACGTCTGCTAGGCTGCTCAAACAGTCTTTTTCCCAGTAATCATCAGCATCAAGAAATGCGATGAAGTTACCTTTAGCCTGCTTTAAACCCAAGTTGCGCGCCGGGTAAGGTCCCTGGTTTTCCTGTGTAAAAAATTTTATTTGCTGGGGATATCTTGCCGCTAGACTTTCAAGGACTTGCGGGCTGTCATCATCGGACCCGTCATCAACCACGATAAGTTCAACCGACACATGCTTTTGTTCGAGTACGGATTGTACAGCTTGTTCAACAAATTCACGGGCATTATAACAAGGCATAATAACGGATATCAGTTGAGTATCCATGCTGCCGGTCTTGCTAAATTATTTTTATAAATGATTAGTGGATGTTGAGAAATCATCAGGCAAGTTTATATAGGTTTATAGAAAGGATTCGAGGGGAAATTCCTGGACCATAATTTTTCTAAGCGCGAAATGCGTAAGGCATCTTCCCCGCAGGCTTAAAGGAAACTTCGTCACACCAACAAGTAATAGGAATTTTCATTCAGCTTCGATGCGTGGCCGATTACACACGCATATACTATCATATACAAATCAGTTATCTTATACAAATCAATTTTTCCATGGTTAATTGATTCAATGTCCTCCCTAATCTAAGGATATTGCTCAAATTATTGACATGTTTTCTTGTTAATTTGTACAGATGCTAACTGTTAAAGAAGATCTTTGCATTGTTTATACTATGGCAATACAACTATTTGTAAATGATTTTTTATTGTAGGTAAGGTCTTGTTTTGTATCACAATCCTTAACTTTCAGGCCAACTGCTCCAGCGATTGCATGGGCTGCAGCAGTCTGCCACTCCATTGACTTTTCAATAGTCTTCATAGGCTCCGACTTCCCATCTGCAATGCTACACATCAATAAGGCCGTGTTAGTAACATTTCCAACATTTTTTCTCTGCCTATGCGATGCACCCTGCATGTTAAATTGCATCTCAGATGACTCAAAACTGCCTGTTTTAATTTGTTTAAGCTGCCGAAGTTCCGCCCCGGATTCACTGCAAAACGCCCCTTTGCCCAAAGTCCCGTAGAAAAGGGTACCAGTCAATGGGGCATGCACGACTCCCATATAGGGTTTATTATCCTCAATGAGCGCAATGTTTATCGTAAAGTTATTATCACCGGCTAAAAACGCCTCTTCATTTTCAAGGGGGTCTACCAGCCAGAAGTGGTTCAACTTGCGGCGCTCCAAGAAAGGTATGTCAGGGCTATGTGGAGATATCACAGGAATAGTTGGGCTGATGGCGGTCAGTCCGTCCACTATCCTTCTATAGGCTTGGATTGCCGCTAAATTCTGCGGGTTGTTACATATTGTATAACGACACCTGGCCAGGATTGATGAAAAAAATGAAGTTCCGGGGGACTTTTTCCTCGGCAAAAGATTCTTATTGCCATGTTTAACACAATAAGCTGTTAATAACTCCTCACCTGCATGACGTGCAATAGCAACAATGTCCTGGATGTCCATCCACCTGATCTGCGTCACGTTGGCTTTTGGAAAAGCAATATCGGGTATTGGTTTGTCAAGAAAAGGACAGAGTTTCTCCCAGCCATCACCTGCTATAATATCAAGAATCAGGAGGTCATGCGGCCTGTTCTGGAAATAATCAAGCACTGAATCGACAAATTTGTTATAGCCTTTTTTGAAAAGCTGCTCATCGAACACACTACAACCGTATAAGTCCATGAATAGCTCTTTATGTGCTTCATTCTGCTTGTCATCAAGCTTTTGGGTGAATTGTTTTTTGCATGACTTCAGCCAACCGTTTGTTTCTCTGACAGTTAAAATGAATTTAGAATTGGGATACTCCCTATCCAATTCTTTATAAAAACTTGGAATCGGGGTGTCGGTAAAGGCGTCGTATTCAGCCATAACCTTCCTGTCAATAGAGTTCAGGTCCCCGCGAGCATAGGTTTCAATACCCAGGTAATCCTTTGTCCTGCAGCCCAACAACTCAAGGGCACGGGCAAGGCTTGATGTTCCTGTTTTTGAAAGTCCGATTCCAAAAATCTTCATGTATTTTTTTTAGTAGATAATGAATAACTTATAAGTTGGTAATGGGGGGGGGGCGATAACTAATCATATTCAGATCATTTGCAAAAATCGGGGGCAGCCATATTTAAGCTCCCCAAAATCTTACATTTATAATTAATCATTGGATGCACTGTCAATCAAAAACAAGTTGCTCATTGAACTGCAACAAATGAATTTTTATATTATGGGCAAAATTCTCTAAAGGTTTTATGTAGTCTCTCAGTATATGCAGCAGCAGAGAAAGCTCTGCCAGGATTTCATATAACTAGTTTTATATTTCAAATAAATGATATAAATTAACATCCGGTTATCGTTTCAAATTTTTTTTTATTTTTAAAAACATATTTTACCAGGAGAAAAATCACAGATGGGACATCTTATTGAGCCGCATGGAGGAAAGCTGGTTAATCTCTATTGTCCGCAAGATTTGGCTGACAGTCTCAAAAAGCAATCGATAAATTATTTTTCAATAGATCTGACCCCAAGACAACTTTTTGACCTGGAGCTTATTTTGAACGGGGGGTTTTCTCCCCTGCAGGGCTTCATGACCCAGGCGGAATACGAATCTGTTGTGGATAAAGAAGTTTTGCCCAATGGGCTGTGCTGGCCTATTCCGGTATATCTGGATATTTCGGAGGAAACGGCAAAGAATATCAGCCTTGAACAACCCATCGCCCTGCGGGATATGGAGGGTTTCCTGCTTGCCATAATCACTGTATCCGATATATGGCAGCCCGATAAGCTCAAGGAGGCCAGGCAGATCTACGGGACGGAAAGCACCATTCATCCCAGCGTCGAAGAAATGTTGGATTCGGACAAGACGTATTGCCTCGGGGGCAAGCTTATCGGACTGGAGCAGCCGGTGCATTATGATTATAAAATGCTGCGCCTGAATCCTGTTGACAGCAGGGCCTTTTTTCAGCGCATGGGCTGGCGGCGCATCATGGCCTTTGATACTTACAAGCCGCTGCATAGTGCCCATAAGGAAATGGCGCTTCTGGCCGCACGGCAAAACAAGGTCAATATATTCATGCATCCCATTGTCGGGTTGACCCATCCTGGCGACATCGATCATTATGCCAGGGTGCGCTGCTTTGAGGCGATCATGAAAACATTCCCCGATGATTCGGTCATCTTTGGCTTGCTTCCCCTGGCAATGCGGATGGCCGGCCCTAAGGAGGCTCTCTGGCATGCAATAATCAGAAAAAACTACGGCTGCACCCATTTCATGGTATCTGCCGACCATGCCGACCCCTTTGCCTCTACAGGGCGTGATCTTTTTTATGCGTCCGGTGCTGCCCAGGAATATGTAGCCAAGCACGAGGATGCCACCGGGGTCAAAATGGTTGCCTTTAAAAAAATGGTCTATTTGCCCAACAAGGTTCAATATGTTCCTGTTGACCAGTGCAGCGAGGACGAAATGCAGTCCCTTGAACTTTCTGCCACCGAACTCAGAAGAAGACTTGCCTTCAACCTTGACATCCCGACCTGGTTTTCCCCTCCAGAGGTTGTCAAGGTGTTGAAAAAGGCATATCCTCCAAGATGCAGACAGGGATTGACCATTTTCCTGACCGGATTGTCAGGGTCCGGCAAATCAACCATTGCCAAGGTGCTGATGAGCCGGTTTATGCAGATGGGTGACCGACCTGTTACCCTGCTGGATGGAGATATTGTCCGCAGGAACTTGTCCAGCGAGCTCGGATTTTCCAAAAGAGATCGCGAGTTGAACATCATCCGCATCGGCTTTGTGGCCAGTGAGATCACTAAGAACGGTGGTGTGGCTATCTGTGCACCGATAGCAGCCATAGCCAAATCCCGGCTCCATAATCGTCTGTTGATTGCAAAATCCGGGGGTTATATCGAAATACATATTGCCACACCCCTTGAAGTCTGTGAAAAAAGGGACAGGAAAGGGCTGTATGCCAAGGCCCGGGCCGGCATGATAAAAGGATTTACCGGAATAGACGACCCATATGAAATTCCACAAAATCCGGAACTGGTCATAGATACGAGTGATATGTCGCCTGACGAGGCTGCCGAGGATATCCTGCTCTATCTCAAGAAGGAGGGATATATAACGTGAAATATCAGTAGTAGACTATTTGTTTTGGTGGAGGAAATACGAGAATGAATATTGTGGGGAATGCATTCAAACCTGCTCGAATGTATAATTGAAGAGTTTAATGTCATTCATGTGCTTGGAAGCCACCAGGGATTGACTCTCTTCATTGTAATATTTGGAGTAGTGTTCCTTTCCGCGTCGGATTCCTGCCTTTAGATGAGGAATTTTGATTGGCGGCAATCCTATCAATTTGCAGAGTTGTTCAAAGTCTTCAACCATATGTTCATAGCGAATAATGTGGTCGACACAGAGCTTTCCGTTGATAAGATAAAATTGGTCATTGTTAGGCAGATCTTTTTTCAAAAACTGACTGAATATTTCTTTGGTTTTTTGCAGCTCATTGTAAGGTATGCCCAGATAATGATAAAAACTCTTTTTTGGACGGAGCTCCGGAAACCGCCTTTGTTTCCAGGAAAAATATGATAATGCCCTATCCCACGGATTCCTTGTCATGCTGAACTTTAAATAACTATCCCATGTTTCTGGCGGAATTCTATTTTTTATAGTTTGGGCATCGTCATGTTGATGGAAGCCTTCGTCATTCATAGCCTTATGGACCCACTCCCCATTTTTGTCGCGATTGAACCAAAAATCATTCAATGAAGTGACAATGTCGTTGTTGGAACAATACTGTGATAAAGCTGCTTCAACGCTGGTGCCTGCAGTCTTTAACGGCTTGATAAAAATGAATTTGTGACTGTGCGAAATGATCATTTAAATTATCTTATGCTAATGCTTTGTTATGGCAAATTGATATACTCAGTTAACCTATTTTTTCAAAACGGAAATTATTGCCCCTTAACCACCTTTCCTGCTATCGGCAAATGAGAGTTCTTTCATCTTAGAAGGTTACCCAATAACAGGATATCCTGATTTTATTGCAATTGATTTGATATTAATAAGACAGTTAGACTTTATTATGCCTGAAATAGACATATAATTGTTATTTAAGATAGAATATATGGATTTAAAAGACAATAAATAACAGATTACAGTAATCGCTGAATATACAGAAGCTGCGGTTAAGCAGCCCATTATCTGCATGACATCTTAAAAGTCCGGCTTTTCCCCTCGATTGTCCGGCAGACATTCTTTTTTTAAGGTATAAATTTTATTCGTGCTGGTGTCATCTTACTCTAAGTACCTTTAGCCCGAATATTTCATGAACAATTTTGAAAAATTAGTTTAACTATTTGTTTTTGTGACTTAAATTTTATATTTCAAGTGTATTTGTCCGGTTACAGTTTGTACCACGTGACTGAATAGATTTTTTTCAAAACTGTTCACCCCTCGGGCAAGCCGATACATCCGTATAGCCTGCAGTGTTAGGCGTTTCGCATACTAAAGTATCGAAGTCTCCCTTTTCGGTCACTTATCTGCTCAAACGACTTTTAGCCTCTTGGACAGAATATAATAACAAACTTGAGAGTAAGTGAAACATTTTCTCTCTCTCAAAACACTGAGGCTTTCCTGTCATTGTTTCATTCCTTTGCACGGCTGCTTGCTGTCCCGACAAGCAGGCATCAGGCTCTTTTATTCTGCATCTCCCGGAACACGACGTCTTTCTGCTGTGCCACCTGTTCCCAGGAAAAGCTTTCCACCGCTCGCTTGCGGCCCTGTTCTCCCAGACGCCTTGCCAACTCCGCATCGCTCAGCAACCGGCGCAGTCCATTGGTCACCGCCTCCAGCGATGCGCCATCAACCTGGAGGCCGGTAATGCCATCCAACACCGCCGCGCCCGTACCGCCCACCAAACCAGCAATAGCCGGCCGGCCGCAGGCCGCAGCCTCTATGTAGACCTTGCCAAATCCTTCCGTGTCATTATCCACATTGCGGTTGGGCATGGCAAACAGATCGGCGGCACAATACCAGCGGGGCAAATCCTCCATGGACACGTGCCCCAGCAGATGCACGCGATCAGATACACCAGTCTCCTCCGCCAGCTGCTTAAGATACGACTCATCCTCGCCTATACCGATAATAGCATAATGCACATCAACACCCTCTTCCACCAGTCGGGTCAGGGCACGCACCACCTGGTCAAAACTCTTGCGACGGGCCAGCCGGCCCACCGAGAGGACGAGACGCTGTGTATCATCCAAGCCCAGCGAGGCGCGTAAATCCTCCACCGGCAAGCCGGGACGGAAGATGCCAACATCTACCCCGGGGTATATAAGTTTAACCCTCTCAGCAGCCACACCCAGCTTAAGCAGTTCATCGCGGGTGAACTCACTGTTGGCGAGAATCCGATCCGCATGGCGGAATGTAAAAGTCATTACCCGTAACTTGAGCGGTTGACGCCAGGAGGTGATCTCTTCGCCGTGGGCCCAGATCACCAGTGGCAGTCTGCCCAGCCGTGCCACCAGAAGCCCCACCAACCCCTCGGAGAGGACCCGGCCCGCATGTACCGCATCAAACCGGTGGCTGAAGACAAGCCTTAGGCTCTTAATTAACAGCTTAGCATAGATACCCAGGGATTCAGGGCGAATCCAGCGTTGCCTATTCAGGTTGAGGCGATGCACGGAATTAGGGTGGCCGGCATCGAACTCTCGATCACCAGGTTGGGCGTTGGCAATTATATGGGTGGTGCGGTCGCCCAGGCGACGGTACACGGCGTCAAAAGTTGTATTTGAGCCGCCCTTGCGTGGTGGAAATTTTTCCGTGATGACCAGGTAACGGAGCAGTGAGTTCTTTTTTTCAGGCATTCTGTCGATCTCCCTGTTTCAGACCGCGGGCAATAGAGAGTACATCGCACAGGGTCTTCCAGCCCGGCTGTTCAAAAAAAGACGGCAGAACCGCTTGCACTGCCTTCAGACGGGCTCCATGACGCAGCAGCGAAGTGGCCAGATCCCGCCGAGCTCTGTTAACACCACGATCCAATCCTTGGCGCAGGGATAGTGGAGCATTGCGGAGCTCGTCGCGTAAGGGCAGCAGGGCCTTCACGGTCTGGCGTTGAGCGTCAACAGGATCACTCCGCGTGGCGCTGTCCCCGTACACGCAATACACAGCCAGCGGCTGGCAGACCACGCCAATGCGCTGGCTGCGTGCCACCAGGCGAATGAGCAGATTTACATCCTCGCAAACCCTGAAACTGGTGGGATAACCGCCTAAGTTCAGAAAGGTCTGGCGTGGCAGGCTCAAGGTAGGTGTATCTCCGAAGTGGTCCTCGACAAAATCGGCCAGGTCATCCTGCGACATCAGCACCCGGTTCTGCCCACCGGCTCGCGCCAGCAATCGGAGCCCGGCAACGGTGGAAGACATGGAGCGACGAATCAGTGTCCCGTCTGGCCGCCGGTATTCCTGGTCACCGGTGAGAAAATCCAGCGTTGGGTCCTCGGCAATCCATTCCGCGTGCAGGCGCAAACGGTCTGGATAAAACCAGTCGTCCGCATCGAGATAGGCCAACCAGTCGCCGGCGGCGACCTGGGCCCCGAAGTTGCGTGCCGCCGAAACTCCGGCGTTGGGTTGGTAGACGTAGTGCACTTGATCAGCATAGTCTGAAGCGACAATGGACGTGCGGTCCGTTGAACCGTCATCCACCACAATGATCTCGTGTGCCGGATAACTCTGGGCCAGGACCGAATCCAGCGCCCGCGCCAGGGTGGCGGCGCCGTTGTAAACGGGAATGATGACGGAAAATTTTGGTTTATTCATTGGTGTGTTATGTCGTCTGCCAGCGGGTGCTCAGGCGCAGCCCTACGCGGGCGATAAAAAAGGCGCCGGTTAATACAGCCAGGCGATGCAAATACTGGTGGGCCAGCATCCGTCGTAAGAATACCGTGAACCGCAGCCGGAAACTGCGCTCAATCCACCGGACGTCCCTGGTGCTCAAGCATTCCGCCAGTTGTTCACTGGCACAGAAGCGCAGCAGGGGAAAACGCTGCAGGGCGCCTCTGAGCAAACCATCCAGTTCAGCAAAGGCGCGTTCAACTTCAGGACTCTCGCCGATAAAATTACTGCGGTGTGTCTCGAACAGCACCGGCCTGCCCAGCGCTACCTGACGTGCCAGGGTATCGACGGCCTGCTTGGCAGTATGACCGCGCAGCGGTTCGAACCAAACGTTGCGGATGAGGTACATCAAACCGTGCCGACCGCGCATACCGTTCAGATGCAGGCCACCCGGTTTATTCGGCGCCGGTCCGACTGGTCGACCATTTCCATCACGCCCATCCTGACGCTGACCGGGACTGATCACCACTCGCACACCGGCCTGGGCCCAGCCGTCTTCCACTGCATCATTCCAGATGAAGGTGGGCGGCACTGCAACTGCGGGTATTTGACCGAATATCCTGGAAAAAATTACTGCCTCTTCGTACGCCGCCTGGCGTACAGTAACAGCATCAAGTTCACTGGCCGGAAGTATACTGGAGTCACACCAGCGGCTCTGCAAAGCAGCCGGCAGTTGCTCGCCTAACGGCGTATCGCCGGTGAGCCAGCTGCACACGTTGGCATTGCCCTGTGCCGCAGCCATGACACTCTCGGGCCAGAAATGCTCCATGCCGTGAAGCTGCAGGCTGAACACGCTTTGCCGAACGCCGGTTAAAAGTGTCTGCCTCAGCAGTTCAAAACGTTCATCCGCGAGGGTCTGCCGGTGGTATTTGAGCAAACCGTTGTCACGTATTCGGGCACCGTCGGGAATGGCCAACACCACACCCATGGTCATTATGGCCGGTTGTCCGACATGATCCCTATGATGGGACAAAAGCCGCACCAGACGTTCGAGGACCTGCACATCACTGGTGGGTGCCGGTCCCCAATCATCGCTCTCGATGATGAGCACAGGTTGGCTGAGCACCGGTTCACGCCAGAGCGCCCATAAGGTGCGGCGATGCACAACGGCAAAGAGGGTAACACCGGCGCCGAGCAGGAAAAAAGGTAAGAATATCCAGAGAAAGTCCATTTTAGAGATTTGGGTAAGATATGGTGGCGGGTGAGGCCTAGAGCTTTATAAAAATATATTTGCGAAAGTTGAAAATAATCATCCTGATATTCTTTTCCTGAGATTTACATTGCTGTTATCCGGTAGAACATGAATCGTACCGCTATGGCCATCAATCTTCAGCTAGTAGATCAACTTAAAAGGGAATCTCATATTTCAACTTTTCCATGGTCTTACCACAAATATCCTTGAATATTTTCTGCTGCTCCTTTGTCCAGGTTTCGTGAACGGGAGCACGTGAATCCATAATTTTCTTTACGTCCACACTCTCACGGGTCTCTTCGTCCGATAAAGAATGTACGAGCGTGTTCTTTAAAAATTTAGCAGGCCCAACATCTGAAGCGATATCCAGATGGGCACAAATTTTTCGGATAATCCGCTCCGGGACATCGACCAACTCTTCTTGCTGAACTAAAACTGCCGCTTCAAAATTCTGCAGATACTCAAATCGTTCAGCTGCAGACGACCAGCTCTGGCAATGTTCTGCAAACTCCCTATCGCGAAAATGTTGAAATTTTGTTCTTGAGTGAACCACATTAATGCCACTGCGGACCAGGTATACGAACTTGGCCTGTGGATAAAGACTCAACAGCCCCAGGGCAGCCTCCTGACCAGGAAAGGTCTTTACACACCAGTATCTTTTCCCCAGGTATGCTGAAGGACTTTTCATTATTGCTTTAATCAACGTACGGTAACCATAATATGGCCCTGCGGAGCTCTCGAAGCAAATTCGCTTTAACTTTGAGTAAAAGTATTGTTTGGGAACCTTGGTCTGCTCCAGAAAATACTCTTTTTCCTCCCCGTGCTCGAGAAGATATGCCGCTCTTCCTATGGACATCAATATTGGGATTTCTCCCCCCGGAATCGAAAACACCTCGGGATGAGCGCCCAACGCCCTGAACAGAGCAACAGTTCCGGACCGCCCGGCCCCGACCAGAAATACCGGCCGGTGATAGAATCTTGAACATAGTATTGCACCTAGCATGAAATAACCGCCTGTGATGAGAATTAAATTTTACAACTGTGACCGAGGGGCAACCGCACGTAGGTGAGGGAGTCGTTTTTTCAGCCCGCCCAGAAAATCGGGACGATTTGGTAAGCCGTTCCGATTTTTGACTTAGAAGAGAACAAATAATGTATCTTCGGATGGCCTGTCAACAAGAAACTGGACCAATCAACAAGATATCAGGCCCCAAACGTCTCAAAATTATTCACAAAACCAAGCAATGCACCATTTACCTGAAATTTTACAAACCAGCTTGTCAAGCCATCCCAGGACCGATGAAACTGCGCGGTGCAAACGCAGGAGGATTATGCTCCGGCTATTCGACACTTCCGAAGGTAACATTTTATTGTAACGCTGGAGCGCTTTCTCATGGATGCCAGGGGCATACTCGTTCCTCGCGAGAATCAAAAATTCGAATGTTTTATATCTCAGATTACAAAAGCGTTCCAGTGGCATGAAAGCTCTTTCAGTGGTATGTTAACTTGTGAATCTGTGGCTGGCATAAATACCGAAAATAGACATGAACTGCTTATGAAGCACTTATTAATTTCCCTGGCAACGGTTTTTGTTTTGTTGAGTCTTATTCCTGAGGATGGCATAAGGGCGGAGGAAAAAACGGCCGGCCTGCCCGAAACTATTGCCAGGATTAAAGAAAGTGTTGTGGGTATCGGTACATACAAAAAGATGCGTCGGCCGCCGGCAATAGTATTTGCAACTGGATTTGCCGTACTGGACGGAAAACATGTAATAACAAATGCCCATGCCATACCTGAAAAACTGGATACACAGCATAAAGAATTCCTGGCATTGTTTATCGGGCAGGGTCAGGATGCTGTAGTTCTTGAGGCAACTGTTGCCGCCATTGATGAGGATCATGATCTTTGTCTCCTTTCCTTTGCAGGCAAAACTCTGCCTCCCATAATCCCGGGAGATGATTCTAAAGTAAAAGAGGGAGAAATCTATGCATTCACAGGATATCCCATTGGAGCGGTTCTCGGTCTCTACGCCTCCACACACCGGGGCATGATATCGGCAATTACGCCCATTGCCCTTCCTTCCAACGCCATTCGGCCTTTGGACAAAAAACTGGCCAGTCGCCTCCAGTCTCCATATCCAATATTTCAACTGGATGCCACGGCCTATCCCGGAAACAGCGGCAGTCCCCTGTATGATATGAACACCGGCGAGGTTATCGGCACCATCAACAAAGTCTTTGTCCAGGGCACCAAGGAAAATGCTATTACAGATCCAAGCGGCATAACGTATGCCATTCCGGTGCAGCATGTGAAGAAACTTCTTGAAGATTACTTGAAAAGTCGTGAATGAACTATAAAGAGATTTTATTCTGCTTGAGGGAAAAACCTTAAAGATCTCTCCGGCCTTTCGAGATGACAGATCTTGAAGAATAATTACCGTTGAAATAGATACCGGAATAATAATGCTTATACAGTTAATCCCACCTTTAAAAATATTCTTGCTTGTTTCTGTATTACTCTGCAGTTCATTTTTATGTGGCAGCGGTTTGCTTCATGCAGCCAACGTGGAAAATATTCCACCACAATCACTGGAAGACCTCCGACGAAGGCCGGTGACCATGCTCGAAGGAAAGGTCGGGGATCTCCTGCGCCAATGGTATGCAGAAGGAACTGCAGCAGGAAATGTGGGCGATTATTATGACAACCGTGACAACGATCACTCCCGCCTAAAAATTGAAGACTATCCCCAATTACAAAAAATAACATATTCGAAAGAAGATAGAATACTGAAAAGACATTATGCAGCTCAACAAATTCTTATCCCGCATGTTGTGTTCGGTAATTCCTCAACATCAGCCGGTTTATACAACGGAGGAAGTAATATTCGCTCATATTATACCAATTCTAAAGGTCTGGATTTCTTATACAGGCAATACACGCATAATAATTTATACATATATCCCACCCATCGTGATTATATGAGTGGTGATGATGGTGGTGATGTTTTTCCATTAAACAGTCCGTATCTTATTGCTTCAAAAGGTTCATCAGGAACAGACCGAAAATATATGAATGCTGTTGCTCAAACTCTGGCAGCCTTCCGTCCGGAGGTGAAGGAGAGGCTTGTTGAAACCGGCTTTTTAATGCCCACAATTCAGATGATTCTCCGGTATGCTGCGGTAGGCAGTTGGAAGAACTACCTGACGGGTAAAGCCCATCCAACTGCCGCTATCCGTGTAGATACTTTAAAGATGGTGGAAATTGCGCATAAGTTGCAAATTGACGAAATCCCTCCCCTTGTAAAGCTTAAAGTCATCGAAGAAGATGAACCGTTTAATGGAGAGGATTTTTTCTCTCCCGGGAAATCAATAAAACTTGCCGACACCCCCTGCGCCATTGCAAGAATATTCAGGGGGCGATCCTTTTGGCACAGAATGGTTGTAAGCGCTGAAGAAAGTATTGATTTGAATGGTCAGGATCTATCCTTTCACTGGAAAGTGCTTCAGGGTGATCCTAAAGAAATAACCATTCAACCAGTCAATGATTCAGGATCCATAGTGGAGATTAAAATCCCTTTTCATGAACAGCAGAGAATAACTAAGGATAATAAATTTAAGTCAAACAGGATTGATATTGGAGTTTTTGTTAAAAGTGGGAAATATTATTCCGCTCCGGCATTTATTACATCATTCTCCCTTGATAACGAGGCAAGAACCTATAATGAAGAGGGACGAATCCTGGAAATCGGTTACGGCATGGGAAAAAGCACCATTGCAGTTACTGACTGGAATGGCTTTTTCAAACTTATGGCTCCAGAAGCAACATCCCGGCAGGCAAATATTCTTAAAAGCCTTTTCAGCCAGAAGGATATTGCTTTTATGAATACCATAGCTGACGAATACAGTAAGGCGGAAAGAGCGATTAATGCAACGGAAAAAGAATTGACAGGCAAAGAAGGAGCAGAGAAAAAAAAGCTTAAGAAAAAGCTAAATATACAAAAGAAGGATAGGGAAAAGCTCTTAACAAAAAGACAACGTGACAAAAAAATTTCCATCAACAAACTTGTGCTGCACGGCTTGAACAACTTTATTGAAGACCCTGAATTTCTTAATATCTATCATTCAGACATAACGTACCTTTTTGATGCAGAAAATGAAAAGAACAAGGCAACTTTTACAAAAGAACTCAGTCGGCTGGACAACTTCGGCATCATCAAAAAACAGCAGGATTACTCCATTGACATAACCCCAATCAGAAACGGATCAGAATCACTTGTAAAGCGTCTAACAGAATATGAGTATGCGCTGATAAAAAACCTGAATGCAACTGTACTCAGCACTATTTTTTTTCCGAGTATCGTATCTCATTCCTTCCGGGTTAATTTCGTTGACCAAAGACTGATCACCCCTAAATTCTGGCGCGATGTCTACCATTACAACAGAGAGAATGAACTTGCCGGCTGGATCCGCTATAGTGAAGGTGGCAAAACCGAGTTCAACAGGGATGGACTCATAGTTCTTGAAAAGGACTCCATGGGCCGGTGCACTAAGGGACGGACGGTCGAATATAACCAAGATCCGCCTGAACGGGACAGGAAAGGAAGACTGCCCTTTGCAAACACTAACCCGCTAAAACAACACCCTGGCAAGGAAATCTGGCATTATAAATATGCTGACGACTCGGACCGGCAGGGAGAAGTTGTGAAGATTGTGAAATTGTGACAGGAAGTACATGTTTGATATAAACTTGATCGGCCGTCAGACGCCTATCCTCCTGTCATCTCGATCGGCCGTCAGGCCGGAGAGATCTTTATTTAGATTTCTCACATTCGTTCGAGGTAAACGACCAAAGGAAGACTCAGAATGACCTGATTGGGGTGTTTGAAATGATAATTTTTATGCCTCATGGTGATATTGCACGGGGACAGATTGCAAATCTGTCCCCAAAACCAGATATTGCAAGAAGAGATGTTTTTTACATAACATCAATCCGGAGCAGGATTAGTAAATTATGAGAAAGCACTGGCTTGATTATCTGCGGGTTGCTGCTATTCTTGCGGTGATTACAATACATTCTACAACCCCTTTCTATGCAAAATTTGGTGCACTCGGGCTGCTCGACTGGTGGCTGGCCAATCTGCTGAATTCAGCATCCCGCTTTGCCATTCCCCTTTTTGTGATGATCTCCGGTGCTCTTCTCCTCGGAAGGGATATAACAATTGGCGAGTTCTACAAAAAAAGGGCTGCCAGACTGCTGCCTGCGTTAGTCGTGTGGAATCTTTTTTATGCAGGATTAAACCTGCTGTCTCGCGGTATAAATGAAAACATAGCAGATTCAAGCCTTATCAATGAACTGTTTGTTACCGGCGGTGCCGCTGCTCACCTTTGGTACCTGGCGATGTTTACCTGTCTTATGCTCTTTGCGCCTTTTCTGAACATATTTGTCAAAGGCGACAAACCTGCGTCTACAGATTTAAGCATCCTTTTGGGCCTGATATTCGTATTTTTTCTATTAAACGGAATTTCCAATGTGGCTTCGAATCTCTGGGATGCGGAAATGGAATGGCTGAAAGCTTTTCCCTGGTATGTGGGATATTTTCTTGGCGGATATTACCTGGAGAGATACAGTGACCTCATTCCCCTAAAAACCGGTTTAATTCCATTTATCATAGCCGGCATCTTATTAACAGGAACATTACTCAATTATTATTTTATGATTTCTTTTGCCATAGTGGAGGATAATCTGATAATGACCAGCACCGGGCCGTTGGTGTTTCCCATATCGCTATGTATATTTTTACTGGCCAGAAGAAACGGCTCCAAGCTTAAGCAAAATAAATATATTGCCATAATCGCGGAAGCAAGTTTCGGGATGTATCTTATTCATCCGGTTTTTCTGCATTTATTGGAATGGCAGTTGCCTGAGTATTATGCACATGCTTTACTATATATGCCGGTAACAATCCTTATCACAACGGTTGCTTCGCTTTTATCAATCATTCTTCTTCGGAAGCTGTCTTTCATGAGAATTATCTGCTGATTTTTAAGCTAGTTAACCACAATTTTGTCATTCTGAGTCTCCCTTTGGCAGCTTGCCTCACACATCTTTTACAAACCACTTCACGCGCAATGGCAGATTGACACCCTGCAGCAAACCATTCCGCAGCAGTTTTTCCAGTTGCTGCTCATGTTTCAGCCCCCTGTCTTTAACCTGGTAGAGACTGCCTTTATCAGTCTGAGGCTGGCCGACTTTTTCACCCCTCTCTACCCTGTCAAAAAATTGAGCATAAACCTCGGCGCTGTCCTGTACTGCCCGCCAGAACAAGGTAAGCTCATCATCACCTTCATGAACTTCCGGCGAAATATGTGCGATCAGGTCACCGGTATCAATTCCCGGGGCGATATAGTGCAGGGTGCAGCCCACCTGGTCCGGTTCCTGGTTATAAAGGGCCCAGAAGCTACAGTCAGCACCGCGATAATGGGGTGATAGACCGCCGTGCAGGTTGACAATCCCCAGCCTGCCTTTATTCAGGAGATCTCCCCTGATTAACGAGGTTCCAAAGACAGCTACGACATCCGGCTGGAGTTTATCTGCAAGTGCAACAACATCAGGATGATTAATATGTGGTACTTCGACGACCAGGTCTTGCCGGTCAAGCTTCCCTTCAGTTGAACCGAAAAAAAACTTTGCTTCGCCGCCGCCTACATAACGCTTCCGGTCTCTGAGCCAGCGCCAGACCTTGCGAAAGAAATTGTCAGGACGCAGCAACTTGAATACTTTTTTTGCGGTCAACTGGCTCCCCACTTCCTGCACAATGGCCACTGGGTTAGAAGCGGAACACAGTGAGTTCGCCACATAAAGATGCCGCGGAGAGCGACCGCATAAGATCATGACTTTAAGGTTAGACATGAGGAGTTTTTTCCTGGTTATTAAATCGCGTTGGAACCGGTGGAATCGGTTCATTGATCAAATCCATCATGAGCGCATCTGCGTAAAACTTGGTGGCCCAGTTAGGGAACTCAAAGCGGGAATAATCCCCCCATATGGGAGATGAACCGGCTATGGCGCCTCGCACTGCATCGTTCCTGTCATTTAGATTCTGCTGGGATTTCAAATAATCCAAAGCGCGCTGCGCTGGTTCCTGTAAATCATGGGCTCCACAATCCTGGGCTAAGCGAGCCCAGTTCAAGCTCATTTGCGCCACACCGGTCAGGCAGCAGTAATTCGATGTCGGCTTCCATCCGTCGCCATAGGTGCCGGCCAGCCAACCATCATGTCTGAGTACCTCTGCCATGCCGCGGGCAGCATTTAATGCAGAATTGATATAACGGTCTTCGTTGAGCAACACACCACTTTCGAGGAAACCACGAATAGCATAGGCAATGGTATGTGTAAAGGGGTTTTTATCAGGTGTAAAAGCATTGGTTTTATACCAACCACAGGACGTCTGCTGACTCAAAGCCCAATCAAGATTTCTGGTGGCGGCCTGTATTAATCTGTCATCGTCAACCAACAGTGCAGTGCTGAGCAAAGCCCAGGTTGCCCGGGTATTGTAAACGTGCGGCACATCATTATGTTCATATTTTCGCCAGCAGCCGTCTTCGTCCTGCTGGTTAAGCAGCCAATACCCTGCCCTGCCTGCCGCCTCAAGACATTCCTGGCGCTTTAATTGCAAGTAACCGGCAACCATTCCGTGCATGATTTGTCCGACATTGAAAATGACCGGATGGCTGCCGGGCTCCCCGAAATGTCCGGGAAAAGCGCCATCTTCCATTTGCAGGGATAATTCCCAGTCAATCATGCGATTGGCGCGTTCAACCAGATCCTTCTTATCCAGGATCCCGGCGGCCGCCAGGAATGTTTCGATAATATAACCGGTTGTCTCCGGATAACTGGGCAGCCAATCATCCTCAAAGCTCCAGCCTGCCGACACGCCGCCGTCTCCATATATATCCTGCGCACGACATAACCAGTCAATAGCCGCCTTGAGGTGTGTTTTGTGGTCAAGCCTGGGTTGCTTTCCGGATTGAGTAAAATCTTTTAATACCAATCGCAAATGGAGAGGGATCCATGGTTTGTAGCGCAGGGGCAATGTGATTAATTTTTGTGCATCCATTTTCGAATTGTCAGGTACGATTAATTGATGAAATTGTAAAAAGTCTGATTTAACCCGTATGTCATTTCGAACGAAGTGAGAAATCTTGACACATCATAATATTGGGAAACTTTTTAGATTTCTTGCCGCAAGCTCCTCGTAATGACAGAAACTCAGTATTTCGGGAAAAACAATATTAAAAACCTTGGCAATTTCAGGAAAAATCTTCGCTTAAGTCACGCCATAAGGGATTATCATTTTCCACCAGTCTATTTTTCTTTTCTCTGCGCCATTTCTTGATTTCTTTCTCCCGATTAAGCGCTGCGGCAATATCTGAAGTTTGTTTATAACATACTAACTTGTTTACATTATATTTTTGGGTAAAACCCTTCAATGCCTTTTCTTTATGTTCATAAATCCGACACTCAAGGTCATTAGTGATGCCCACATACATGACCCTATTATTCCAGTTAGTAAGCAGATAGACGTAATATGCTTTTTCAGTCATCAGGTTGTGATAGGTTTTAAGATTTCCCCCTTCAGTCGAAATGACAGGGGGCAGGTCGAAATGACAACTTTTTTCATACTTTACCAAGATTCTTCATTCTCAGTGTCATCTCGAACGGTTGCCAAACCGGAGAGATCTTTCTTTAAAAATTAAAGGGCTTTAAGATTTCTCACATTCGTTCGAGGTAAGCGACCAAAGAGAGACTCCGAATGACATCATTGGGTTAATTCGAAATTACCCCTGATTGGTATATGAAATATAGCCCTTAAGATGGTATTTAATTATATTTCTAACTATCTATTAGACCATCTATGCATTCGTATGCGAAAAACTCACCCCTGAAGGCAAAGGAACATTGCTTACCACGTAGCGGTATTTACCGGAAGCCTCTGGGGGAATTTCATCCATCAGGTTTACCTTCACCTCGACATTTTCACCCAGCCGGCTTTTTAAGCCTTTTTTTATTGTATGTTCAGCGTCGTCAGTCCAAAGCTGATTGGGCACAACGAGTACTTCAACAAAATCGACTGATTGCTGAATAAACTTGAATTCTCCAACCCCCTGCACTGCCCGCAAGACATAGATCACGGCAAGAGCATGCATTACCGTGCCATCCGCCTTAACCACAAAATCCGTGGTCCTACCTAAAACTTTGTCAATAACATGCAGTCCCCGCCCTTCCCTGCACTCCTGTTTTGACAGGCGCACCACGTCTCCTGTGCGGTAACGGATCAACGGTTGAGCATCAGAACACAAACCTGTCATAACCGCCTCACCGCTTTGACCCGGTTGGACAGGATTACCATCCGCGTCGAGAATTTCCATGATAATGCTCTCACTCATCAACAGCATCTGTCCATGCGGAGATTCATGGGCCGTAAATCCGATGTCACGGCTGCCGTATTCATTGGCGGCCGGCACCCCGAAAACAGATTGAATCAGTTCACGCTGGTCATCATAGAGAGGCTCACCGGTGGTGCATACTACCTTCAACCTGGGCAATCTGATTTTTCTTCCCTGGTCTTTTATAAATGAAGCCAGCAGGGAAATACTGCTGGCATAACCATAGATACATTCAGGGTTAAATGTGCCAATTGCTGCAGTGTATTTCTCCATATTGGTGACGGACATCTCAAAGGCATTTAAAAACAGGTGGTTCACCAATCTATCGCGAAAAGTTTTAATCTTGTCGGTTTTATTGAGTTCCACCGGCGCCCCCCACAGATATACTTCCGGGGCGCCAACCTCGACACCAAACCATTGCCGCGCCCGCATCCGCCCTGCTGCATCGGACGCCTGCCGCCATCTCCCGAAATAGAAAATCAGCGGTGATCCGCTGGAGCCGCCGGTATTATAGAGATGCGCTCCTCCGGGTACTCCCTTCCAGGCCATGCAATCCCCGTGCTCTTGCGCAGTTTTTTTGTCAAGCAACGGGAGCTTCCGCAGATCCGGGAAGGTCAATTCTGAGTCAGGGTGTAAATCCAGCCCGGCCTGTTCGATATTATCCCGATGCCAGGGACAATGATCCCGGGCAACAATCAGCAGTTGCTTCAGTTTGCGCAGTTGCAGCTGCTCAATCTTCTCCCGCGGCAGCCATTGACTTTGCTCCAATTCCCTCAGGTAAGAAAAGGTCGGGCGCTGCATGATTTTTTCATGCAGCGGGTATATGAATTTATTGACTGCTTTAGCAGGAAGAGGTTTCAATGTTTTGCCATATTATTAGGTTACAGAATTTATCATTTCCAATTGCCTGTTTCTAACAGCCGCTCTTCTTTTCACCCAATCATCTCGAACGATCGTTAAGCCGGAGAGATCTTATTAAGATTTCCTCCTGCGGTCAAGGTAAGCACCCTTTCAGGTGCTCGAAGGGTATAAATAATCACAGGCAGACTCCGAATGACTAATTGGGGCCGAATTGCAAAGGGTTGCAACTCGAAACGACAGGGTGGGTTAGTTAAAAATGACATGACTTGATTCGTTCGATATGAATTTTGGCTGCTCCGCGCAAAATTTTTTTTACTTACTCTTTATAAATTTACCATTGTTGAAAATTTTTTCAAATTCTTCCATAAGAATATCAACCCGGGAATCCCAGCTGTTCGCTTTAACATACTCAATATTATTTTACTTGTCCCAGTATTATTTGAATGCACATTTACCGCATTAAGCAGCTTTTCAGAGTCACCGGAAGGAACTATAATCTCCGATTCTTCGGCCAACCGCTTCAACCGCTCTGTCCTTCCCTTTTGAGCTTGGTCCGCCGGCTATTAAATACAAAATATCCTGATAATGCTTTATAATGTTGGGCAGCACATCCTTTTTAAGTTATCATAATATCAAGCACTTAAATTTTTATTGATTGTCAGGATTTTAATTATTACATTTTTTTGATTTTGCAAAAGAAGACAGTTTAAAATTGCTTTTCTTTTTGGTTCTCCCATTAAGCTCAAAAGCAATGATTTAACAGGGTGATAACAGTTCGGTCATCAAACCTGATCGTACTGCCGGAGGCAGGCACAACTGCCACCTGAACTTCGTATACTCAAGCGCCTGCGGGGAGCTTCAATCAAGGAGCAAAATACGACTGTTTGAACAGCAATTTCACTTGCATTCACTTACCCAACCATGTGGGGTCTTCAACATCGACTCTGGTGGTTATGTAGGGAGATAATGGAGTCTTTGATGAATTGGAAAAGCGGAATTTTTATTTTTCTTATCCTGATGGCGCTGATCGGTGCTCTTGCCACCACCAGAATCTTAAGCTCACAGGACGACTGGTTTGTGGAACATCCCATGCCTTTAATTCAAACGGACCGTTTTTTCGACATCGGGATAGTCGATGCAAACGGGGATGACCGCTTGGATATTTACACCTCTAACCATCATTTCCGGCAGTCGCTTCTCATTGCCGAAGAAAAAGGCGTTTATCGCGACGTTCTGTCTGATTGGGGTCTTGACCAGAGTCCTGAATTTCCACTTGCCGAACTCTCCTTCACAGCACCCACCATCGACAAATCCGGAATTTACATTTACTGGATCGGCACTCAGTTCGTAATTCGCTCCCACAAGCTCAGTGAATTAGATAAATGGTCTGGGTCCATGAGAGTTAATGATCCCGTTGATATCCGAAAGAACGAGGGATTTTCTATCCAAAAAAAGGACCAGACATCTGCGGCGGCTGAGACGGTAATCAAATTTTCTCCGAATAGCGATGGATTCCTGCGCATGAAACCAGGCGGGCAAGGTCTTCCAATAATATTCCAGTTCAGCGACTCGATATCGTTGCAACAGATTTACGTTGGTCTTGGAAAAATTTCACCGCGCACCAACACTTTCGAACTCGCCATGAAAGACAGGCACGCCTTGGCCTGGGCAGATTATAATGGCGACGGCGTTGTAGATGTCTTTATCAACCGGGGTGCTCTCGGTGGTACTTTGCGAATTCACTCGGAGGAAATCCAGAGGAAAAGCGAAGATGAGCTGCTGGCAAGTCGCGATGAAGGAAAGTTCACCGATATCGCCTCTGAAATCGGGATAGAGAAAAAGGGTTGTTCCGGCCGGCATGCAAGCTGGCTTGACTTCAACCATGATGATTTCTTGGATCTTTTCATTAACTGCTACGACCGCGAGCATGTCGAGGGAATATACCCAAAGCAACTCTATCGTCAGGATGCCAACGGTTTGCTGCACGACGTCGCGCAACGAGTCGGGCTGGGTCTTCCCGGCCAACAGATCGGCAGCTTTGCCTGGTTCGATGTGGACGATGATGGAGACGCTGACCTTCTAGCTTTCCAGGACGAAGGTTTCTTCTTATATCGCAATGAGGAAGGCCGCTTTGCCCAGGAAATCATTCTGCGGCGCTCAGCCGCTGGAATCGAAAAAATCGGCTATTCGGAAAAGAATTTATTCGATGGAAAAATTTCTCTCGCGGATTATGATGCGGACGGGGATATAGATGCCTTTTCAGCCTCCAAGCGAGGGAACATTCTTTTAGTCAACCAGGGCGGAAAGTTCTCTCCTCTGGATCCTGCTCTCGTAGGGTTGCCTGTCAGCAGCGTCACCGCCAACTGGGTGGATTACGACAACGATGGTCTGCCGGACTTGCATTTTGTTCCGTACGGTCTTTTCCGGCAGCAAAAGGACCATAAATTCAAGCGCACAAAGCTGCTCGAGTTTCACCCGGAACAATACCACGCAGCTGTCTGCAACTGGTTTGATCTTGACAATGACGGCCGACTCGATGTCTTGATGGCACTCAATGATAATCCTACCTTCAAACATTGGTGGCAATTTTCAAAAAAACGTAAACTTCCCTCCCGCTTTGATCCACTAACCTACCGAAACGTCGGTCCTGCGGCGCACTGGCTGCAGATCAAATTAGTCGGAGGCAAACACAATCGGCAGGCAATCGGGGCCCAAGTCACCGTCATCACTTCAGATGGCGCTCAAAAGCAAGAAGTCGGCAGTAACGAAGGGTCTTTTTTTTCGCAGGGGCATTATCGACTTTATTTTGGACTTGGAACTCATCCCCAAGCGAAATCGATCACCGTTCGTTGGCCTGATGGAATTGTAAAAGAATATCATAACATAGACGGTAACAGACTCTTAACAATACGCAGGGGTGCCGAGCTGTAAACCGGGTACACGGTGGACGAATAACAGTTCTCAAGAAATTCTGTTATTCAATTCATTTCCTTAAATGCTTTTTTATAAAATGCAGCTGGAATGCTTTCCATACTTTTGGAATCTCATGTCATATAAACTGAAAGCGTCATTTCGAAATCATGTAGAAATCTTTAAGATCTCTCCAGCCGATAGCTGTTCGAGATGACCCCTTCGGCAAATTTTGTCATATAAACGGGCAAGTGTCATTCGGAGTCTCCCTTTGGTCGCTTACCTCGAGCGTAGCGAGAAATCTTAGCAATTAATAATGAGACAAACACTCTAGCGATTAGCTTTTGGACATGAAGACCGCATGTTTGTTCTGAAAAGAATGGGTGGCTAGGGCAAATGGCTTATCTTCCATCTGCACCAAATGAATGTTTTATCCACTCGGCGATATCCGAAAGATTGGTGAACATGAGTGCATCTCTGTCAGGAACATCCCCTCCTAGACAGAGTTTTAGGTTCCACATAACACCGGCGGTCCGCCCGGCCTCAAGATCAGAATCTTTATCCCCAACTAATATGGATTTTGACAGATCAAGGTCAAACTCTCTCTTGGCTTTCAGGATCATTCCCGGATTCGGTTTTCGATCAGAAGAATTTTTGCGATATTTTCCAACTCCGGCAGAGGGGTGATAGGGGCAATAATAGACTTTTTCAATGCGTATACCGCGAGCTCGAAATTGAGCAAGCATCCATTTTGTCAAGCGGTCAAAGTCGTCTATTGTGTAATAGCCTCTGCCGATCCCGGCCTGGTTCGTTATGATAACAATTCTGAAATTAAGCCTTTGAACAAGTGCGCAGAGCTCAAAAATTCCCTCTATGAATTCAAAATCTTCAACCAGGTGAACGTAGTTTTTCTCAACGTTGATGACACCGTCCCGGTCAAGAAAAATTGCCTTGTTATTAAATGTATTCATCCCTGGCAGATTATATCAGTGGCGGAGAGGCGAGCAGATTTTGTGCTCTGAGGTAATCTTCAGGTACTCCTATATCGATGAAAAATCCTGCCGTTGGAAAAGCAAGCGGCCTGAGTTCATGCACATGAACCATTAAGAGATCAGTTTCGAATGAGAAGGCGGCGGGGAAATTGTAGCGGCTGAAGAGATCACGGGACAGAAGATATACCCCGCCGTTGATTATACCGGGACCGGAGCGCCCCTTTTCAAAAAAACCCCGGATCCTGTTTGCCTCAATGTCAAGAGCACCGTAGCGGCTGGCGTCCGTTACTTCCAGGACAGCTACGGTGAGAATGGATTTTTCTTCTGAATGGCCTGCCAGCATGGCTTTGTAGTCGAGCTCCAGAAAGGTGTCACCATTCACCACAAAACACTGTGGTCCGGCAATTTGCTTCAGTGCCAAAGAGATGGCGCCGCCGGTCCCCAGAGGCTCGGTTTCAATGGAGTATGCCAGGGATAAAGACTTATACTTTTCTCCGAAGTAATCACGAACAGCCTCATACCGGTATCCGACAGCCAGTATCGCCGATGTAAATCCGGCTGTGATGAGATCATCCAGCAAAATAGCCAGAAAAGGCCGCCCTTGAATTGTAGCCATGGGTTTTGGAAGATCGGGCACGACACTTTGTAAGCGAGTTCCAAAACCTCCAGCTAAGATGATTACCTCCATTATTCTTTCGGAAAAATCTCCGCCTCTATAAGCTGACAGATAATGTGTCCCATGAGGATGTGCCCCTCCTGGATCTTCGGCGTGGAGTCGGACGGTGTGGAGAGACAATGATCGCACATTCCGGCAAGGTCTCTGCCATTTCGCCCTGTCATCCCCACGATAACCATATTCTTTTGCCTGGCTGCACGGACGGCCTCCAGAATATTCGGGGAGCGGCCGGAGGTGGAAATAGCAAAAAAAACGTCCCCGGGCAAACCCAATGCCTCGATCTGGCGTGCAAAAACACGCTCATAGCCATAATCATTACCTATTGCGGTAAGGATGGACGTATCAGTCGTTAAGGCAACACCCGGCAACCCCGGACGGTCATAATGGAAGCGGCTGACAAGCTCGCCTGCCAGATGCTGACAATCAGCAGCACTCCCACCATTGCCGGCGAACAGAACCTTATTACCCTTACTCAACGCCCTAACACATACAGACACCACTTCACTTATTCGTTCAATCAGATCATCATCCGCTATCATGGCGCCGATGGTATCGGCGGTTTCCTTAATTTCGTTACGAATATTGGTTTTTAATATATCTTCCATCCCTGAGTCCCGTACTTTGTAAAATGACACGTGTAAATCTCCCCTTCAGTCTTATCAAGTGCCCGAATCACATCCATGCGCTTTCCCGGATCTACCAGAAGCATCATAAAACCTCCGCCTCCCGCACCTGATATCTTTCCCGCTTTCATTCCAGCCTTCAGGGCAATTTCATAACTTTCTTCAATACGGGGATTTGTAATGCTCCTGGCCATGCGTTTCTTTGCTTCCCAACCAGCCCACATAGAATCTACGAGGTTATCAAAATCTCCTTTAAGCAGGCTTTCTTTCATTTGCATCGCTTCTGTCTTCAAAGCGTGCATTGCCTCAATGGATTTGCTCTCCTTGCGTTTTACATTATCCACCTGCTCATCAATGATTTCGGCAGACTGCCGTGAAACGCCACCAAAATAAAGGAGCAATGATGCTTCCAGTTCTGAAATGATCCAGTTTTTGATCCTTAGCGGATTGACGACAACCCGCTCATCACGATTGAATTCCATAAAATTAAAACCGCCAAAAGTGGCGGCATACTGATCCTGACGCCCCCCGGACAGGTTAACATCAAATCTTTCAATCTCATATGCCAGGTGCGCAATATCATACTCACCAAGAGGGAGGTTCAACCATTCCACAAAAGCCTTGACCATGGATACCACTAATGTTGAGGAAGAACCAAGGCCTGAACCCGGAGGCGCATCGGTATAGGTTATGAGGGTAAGCGGCAGTGGAGCGCCCTGGTTAAATTCTTGGACAATTCGATTGTAAACACCTTTGTGGAGATCGAGTTTGCCATCAAAGTCAAACTTTGGCAAGGCTTCCCCCTTCCAGTTTTCCTGACGATCCGCAGCAATGAATTCAACTCTGCCGTTATCTGCCGGCTTTATGGTGGTATACGCATATTTGTCAATGGTCGCATTCAGAACAAGACCACCATATATGTCACAGTAGGGTGAAACATCTGTGCCGCCGCCGGCCAATCCAAGTCTGAGGGGAGCCCTGGCCCTGATAATCATTGCTAATGTCTCCAAAAAAAAATTTCTGTAAAGATACATCTCCAAATTCACTTTATCATTATATCTTTCTTGAAACTATGAATCCAGAGATGAATTGAGCAAATTCCTCGATCTATTTAATCGCCAATTCTTGTATATTACAACCTTTTGATTTAATGGATTTGTTTTTACTGGAAAAAAACTTATTACAGCATAACGGATCCTTTAAATTATTAAGAAACAATAATTAATTCGGGATCACTGCTGTCTCATAGTTTTAAAAACAATTGAAACTCCCCGCGGCTAGCCCGCATTTTTCACGAGTCGAGACGCCGGATAGACAAAGTGTAAGTCTTTTGAGCTATACTTTAGTATGCGAAACGCCTAACACTGCAGGCTATACGGATGTATCGGCTTGCCCGAAGGGTGAACAGTTTTGAAAAAAATCTATTCATCAGTCACTTGGTACAAACTGTAACCGGACAAATACACTAGAAATATAAAATTTAAATCACAAAAACAGATATTTAAATTTATTTTTCAAAACTGTTCATGAAATATTCGGGCAAGCCACGGGGTATCTCAACAAGGAGATTCCTCAAACTAACGCTGCAAGCAGCGGGGTATTTACCCTAAGAGAGAATAAAAAATTCCTACAATAAAGGAGTTAAGAGTCGTGCTTCTCAAAAAATTCGCTTAAATTACAACGCTCAAACAAATTATAAATATCACAAAACAGGTCTTCGTTTGATTTTTTTTTTGTTATTTGGCTCCATGACCATCATAAATCTCTGTAATTATCTTGGTTCTTCCCACCAATGAATGATGTTAATATTGGCCATGTAAAGGGAAAATTGAAATTTTCCAGATCAGATGTCAGGTGTTGGCAATCTGCAGTTATCCCTGACAAGTAAATAGAGTCCCAAACCTCTCCTCCTTATTTGCGCTTTGCAGAATTTCGGAAGAATTTGCCGGAAAAACTGACAAAATACGATATTTTCATGTGGGACGCTTTTGGTAAATCAACGTTATAAACCGATACGTTTAAATGAGTGACTGACGGAACTATCTCTGCATACAATTAAAGGGTATATATACAGTTTTTTTACGAATTTTAACCATATCCAGGGTGGGTAAAAGGAGATTATGAAGAATAAATTGTTGGCAGTATTTGCAATGTGTGCTTTAATATTGGATATTGTTGGACTAGCGAATGCAACGCTTTTTACTTATTCAGACAAAATTGTTTTTTTGGCACAGGGCTAGTATATTTATCAGGTGCTGCAGGAAGGAGAAAGATATGAAGAAGTTTATACTGACATTTTTAGGAATATTTCTCTTTACAGGTATTGCGCACGCAGATGTCTGTATGAAGATAATGCGGAAAGAGCATTGGATGAGTGCTTGGCAGCAGAGCGACATTAATAAGCTCAGTGCTGAAGAACTACAGGAATATGAAGCACGAACAAGGCCATTTGATATTGTTGCAATATACAAGGCAGCCCAGTGCAGTACCCCGCCGTCAGTGCAGGACCCGACCTCTGCCATGACAACTGTGGTTATATATGGCCTGGACTACGAAGATGCTCTCAAATATCAGGATTCTTATTACGACTTCACAGGAGAACCTGACCCCGATACTGGGGAACCGGCTGTCTATTTAAAGCGTGAGCATAAATTCAGCCTGGCAGACGGGAATCTTCCGGGTCCGGTAAGAAATCTTTTTGACAATAACTCGTATCTTACTTTCCAGTGGGAAGAGATAAGGGGATTTGTGGAGAATAAACAAACAGGTATTATAGGTGAGTAAATGAAGAAATTTATATCTCTACTGCTAATTTATTTTGCTACTCTTTTTCTCGCACATCCTGCATCCGCACTGGTCAATTGCACCGGGACATCAGACTGTCATGTATATGTTGATTTATCTTCAGCCAACACGGCAGATTGTGGCACAGAGGAAGGGACCGATGACAACAATGCTTTTTGTTCTTTAGCAGCAGCGGAAGCTGCTTTTGATGCGGATATCTCAGGATGGGCAAATGGCGCAGATATGTACTTCCATCTTAAAGGTGGAGATTCGGCAGATGGCCCGGTTGCAATTAATGGCTGGCATACAGATACCGATAATCGGGTAATACTGCAAGTGGATCCCGAAGACAGAAACACGGGCGCCACATATTCTACCTCGCACTACAGGATAGAAGTAAATGCAGCGGCTAACAATACAAGGGGTATTGTAATTGCTGAAAATTTTGTCGAAGTGTATGGAGTGCAGATTCAAGTTACAAATAATGATTACGACAATGCCTGTGGTATTTATGCCTATAATAGCGCTGGATATGGTGAGATTGTCTTGGGTTATTTAAGGCTTGTAGGGGCAAATCTAACTTCAAGCGGCAATGATGATGTGTGGGGCATGCGCTTTTTTAATATTTACCAAAGCGTTATTCTTTTTAATAGTGTCGTGTATGGCTTTAATTTAAGTGATCCGGGAGTTGTACAATCGAAGGCGCTCTACCTGGGGGCCTTTAATGAAATGGTGATATACAATACTGTTGTAGCAAACAGCAACTATGGATTTTTTGAATCAGATTCCCCGATAGCCTGCTATAATTGCGCGGCATACAACAACACTGACAATTGGTATGGAGAACACTGGACTGGAACAAATAATGCGACCACCGGCCCTGATACTACCGGCTGCCCGGCCACTTCGGGGTCATGCGTAACACTGTCAACAGATGGTTCTGATTTTACGGATCCGGATGGCGGCGATTATACAATCACGGATGAAAACTCTGTTTTATATGGAGCAGGAATAGACCTTGACGCAGATTTGAGTGTAGGCTGGCAGGATGATATAATTGGCACAGACAGGGATACAAATGCTCCATGGGACATTGGGGCCTTTGAATTTATTGATTTACCAATAGATTGCACCGATGATGTTGATAATGACCGAATATGTGACGATGTAGATAATTGTCTAGGAATTGCAAATTCTGATCAATCTGATTCCGACTCCGATGGAGTCGGCGATGTTTGTGATGTTTGCCCTGCAACGGCTGATGATCAGTCTGATTCCGACTCCGATGGAGTGGGTGATGCCTGTGATGTATGCCCTGATACATATGATGATCAGTCTGATTCAGACTCCGATGGAGTCGGTGATGCCTGTGACAGCTGCCCTGCAGATCCCAATAAAACAGAACCTGGAATATGTGGCTGTGGTGTGTCAGATGTAGATTCAGATAGCGATGGTATACCTGATTGTAATGACACTGAAACCACTACAACAACTACAACTACTACTTCCACCACCACAACAACAACTATTACAACTACTACAACTACCACTACATTACCTATTACAGGTTCTGCCGTACTGTATGATTTTGATAACCAGGTTTGGGGAATACCCACCATACCATTAAACAATGCAGCTGGCCGGGAAACCTTTGTTGAAGTATCTGAGAATTATTATACGCCGGCCAACGACGTGCTCTTCAAATTTACAAATTTAATTCCTCCTGAAAACACCATACCAGTCGGAGACGCCTCGATGAAGTTCATTTATTTCGACTACGGGAACTATACCGACCTGGTTGCCGGGGTTACCATTTGGGAGCAGTCCACCGGCGTCCACATGGCAATCCCCGGTAACCGTACAGAGATGGAGCTGATGAACGGATTCGACACATATTTCACCGAGGATTTTTCCGTAGGACCGGATCCCTCAGATATTTTGAACTACACACAAAATGGTATTAATCCGGGTGAATATCTCGTGCTCAATGTCACTTTGGGGTCAGGCAAGACCATTGATGATCTGTATAATGCCCTTGATGTAGGACGAGACCCCGATGAGATTGTGGCCCGAACCGGGTTTCGCATTTCAGAGATCGTGCACAGGATTTGGGGTGTAGCAGATGATGCGGATCATGCCGCATTCGTTCACTCCAGCATCATAGATGTGAGCGGGCCAGCCCTGGTTATCTCCTCCCTCACAGCCACCCCATCGGTCATCCCGGATAACGGGACCAGCCTGCTGGAGGTAGTGGCTCTCGATTTGGAGCCCGGCCCCTCGGCCTTGAGCTATCAGTGGACGATCGTGAGCGGCGGCGGGGTGCTGGATGACGACACCCTGCCCGACCCGGTCTACTATCCAGAGGATATTGTGGGCAGCCAAAGCGTGACCTTGCGTGTGGAGGTCAGCGACGGTGAGTCAATGATCAGCGATGAAATTACGCTGACAGTGGATGATGCCGACCCGCCGCCGCCTGGTGTGGACCTGTTGGTTGAGGATTTCAGCAGCGGGAGCCTTGCTGGTTGGAGCATACACGACGACGGCACGGTAATCGCCCCATCCAAATGGCGTGCCTTAGGAACCATATACGGACATGAACTGGTACAGAACAGTTCCATTCATGACGGCGGGGCGGATAATGACCTACCCCATCTCGGCACCTACCTGTCCTATGACGGCGGCATGGGATGGACGGATTACCGTCTCCAGTTCAGCATGCGCACGGCTGGTGACATTGACACCATGGGTGTAATGTT
Source organism: uncultured Desulfobulbaceae bacterium (assembly GCA_947259115.1). GTDB lineage: Bacteria > Desulfobacterota > Desulfobulbia > Desulfobulbales > BM004 > BM004. The sequence goes on from CAMYKS010000031.1 coordinate 139,189, forward strand.
CCGGATCGCGGATTCCGGCAACTACTATCGTTTTACCTGGGACCAGAAGCGCAACCAGCGGCGCCTGGTCAAGAATACCGGGGGAGTGTTCACCCTGCTGGCAGCCGACACTGTGCCCTACGTTCGATACCAGAACTACCAGGTGGAGGTCATAGTCCAGGGCGATCAGATAGAAGTCTGGATCGATGGCGTGCGCATCTTTCACGTAACAGACAGCGATCACGGTTACGGCACTTTCGGTTTCCACACCTGGAAGAACTCTTCAGCCTACTTCGATGATGTACGGGTGGAGGATTTGAGCGGAGGCACATTTAACATTCCGCCGCAGATCGTCTCGGTAGATGCTGTGCCGGCCAGCATTCTGGACACGGAAACCAGCGACCTGCTGGTGGTGGCGAACGATCCGGATAGCGGTCCTTCGGCTTTGAGCTACCAGTGGACGATAGTAAACGGCGGCGGGTCGCTGGATGACGCCACGCTGCCGAACCCGGTTTATTCTCCTGTGGATGTTTCAGCCACCGAAAGCGTGACCCTGCATATTGAAGTGAGCGACGGTGATGCGACGGCCAGCAGCAATTTGATCCTGCAGGTGCTCGACGCCGATGCGCCGCCTGCCAACCTGCCGCCTGTGATCAGCACTCTAGATGCTGTGCCGGCCACTATTCTTGACACTGAAACCAGCGACCTGCTGGTGGTGGCGAACGATCCGGACGGCGGCCCCTCGGCCTTGAGCTATCAGTGGACGATCATGAACGGTGGCGGGGCATTTAATGACGATACGCTACCCGACCCGATCTATTATCCAGATGATATTGTAGGCAGTCAAAGCGTGACCTTGCGTGTAGAAGTCAGCGACGGCGAGTCAATGATCAGCGATGAAGTTACGCTGACAGTGGATGATGCCAATCCGCCTCCGCCTGGTGTTGACCTGTTGGTTGAGGATTTCAGCAGCGGAAGCCTTGCTGGTTGGAGCATATACGACGATGGTACAATAAACGCCCCATCCAGATGGCGTGTAGTCGGGACATTATATGGACAGCAACTGGCGCAGCACAGTTTCATTCATGACGGCGGAGCGGATGATGATCTGGCCCATCTCGCAACTTACATATCCTATGACGGCGGGATGGCATGGACGGACTACCGTCTCCAGTTCACCATGCGTACGTCTGATATTGACACCATGGGTGTAATGTTCCGGACCGCTGATTCCTACAACTACTACCGATTCACCTGGGACCAAAAGCGCAACCAACGGCGTCTGGTCAAGAATACCGGGGGGGTGTTCACCCTGCTGGCAGCCGACGATGTACCCTACGTCCGTTATCAGAATTATCAGGTGGAGATCGTGGTCCAGGGTGATCAGATAGAAATCTGGATCGACGGTGTGCGCATCTTTCAGGTTACAGACAGCGACCATGGATACGGCACCTTCGGGTTCCACGCCTGGAAGAACTCTTCGGCCTACTTCGATGATGTGTGGGTGGAAGATTTGAGCGGAGGTTAATTTTAACATTCCACCGTGGATTGTCTCTGTAGAGGTTGTACCGGCCACTATTCTGGACACGAAAACCAGCGATCTATCCGTGCTGGCGAACGACCCGGATGATGGGCCACAGACCTTGAGCTATCAGTGGACGATTGTAAGCGATGGCGGGGAGCTCTGGATGACCCCACCCTGCCCGACCCCGTTCTACTAACTATCAAGCGGATGTAGTGGGCAGCGGAAGCGTGACTTTGCGTGTGGAGGTCAGCGACGGTCAACAATAATTTAATCCTGCAAGTGCTCGACGCTGACGGTGGATGATACCGCCCCACCTCCGCCTGGTTTGGACCACCTGTTGGTTGAGGATTTATGCAGCAGGACCATTGATGGTCAGAGTATATACGACGACGGGACGGTAAACGGTCCTTCCAATTAGCATATTGTCGGGACGTTATAATGAATAAAACAAACTTTAAACCGCAATCTTTTATCATAATAATTAACAAATTTTTCTTTATAATAGTTTTAGCACTTTTTGTTTGGGGTACATTTCATGTTAGCGACCAGCAAGATATTTTTCATCGTTACAGTTATCAATACGCGATATTGCTAGTAAGCCTTGCATTCTTCTTATTAATTCAATTGTGGATACATTTTTTTGCCAATGAGCGTATTTTATTCATAGCAGGAAATTTTTATACTTTTGTCGTTTCGTCAATCATTGTCATATTTCTGGTGGAAATTTCACTTCGTTTTTTCAATCCCTGGGGGATTCGTTTCTTTCATGAATTGCCGTATCACATGCAAGGTATGGTTGATCATCCCCAATTAGGCTATGAGCATCCGAGAGGGGTCAGTTATGAGTTGGGTGAAAAGCAGGTCATTCTTAATAGGAATGGGTTGCGTGATCGAGAAATTCCATACACAAATCCAGTCGGCGAAAGCCGAATATTATCACTGGGAGATTCGGTCACGTTCGGGTGGGGTGTCGACCAAGGGCAAACCTTTTCAGACCACATGGAGTCGTTGCTAAAGAAACGCACAGATCGTCAATGGGAAGTTATTAACGCGGGAGTTAATGGCTATAACACCGAGCAGGAACAAATTTGGTTAGAACTTGAGGGCTTAAAGTATAGCCCGAAAATTGTAGTTTTGACATATGTTGGAAACGACATCGACGCAATTTTTGATCCGAATCTGACAACATGGCGTCGCTATCCGACTTGGCCTTCATCTTTACCCATGGCTCTTGATCGATTAAAAAGCCTGTCATTTCTGTTCCAGGTGACCAATATGTTCACCAGGATGCATTCGATTGCAGAAAGTCGCAATAAATCCACACAAACAGCTCCATGCATTACAAATAAAACTGGATGGAAATCGTCCAAAACAGCTTTGGAGCGTATTGCCAATACGCTACGAGAGCAGGGTATTCATTTCCTGGTGGCGAAAAGCAGCGGTAGTGATGCTTGTTTTTTTGAGGAATTGGAGGCTGCAAATATCAATGCAATCACCTTAAAGGATGCCTGGAGTATGGTGCCGGCTAGCTCACGTCACGTGAGCCGTATCGATTCACATCCCAGTGCCATGGTCCATGAGCGCATGGCGGTCTTGATTGTCGATGAACTGGAGCGTCTTGGTTGGATTTTAAAAAATGATCAGCGTCGTGACATGATAAAGCAATAAGCGACAAGCACTATTGGCTGAGCAGCCAGTTTTGTTGTCCTGGCGGATAACCACTGTTGAATTAATTTGTTTGGCAACATTAAAAAAATGACACAAAAAATAAAAAGATCACCAACTAAAATGGGTTTGTCAAAGTATTCCGAATACACCATAGAGATAGACTTTTTAAGTATATTTAAATGAGGAGCCAGGAGCCTGTCGGGAAATTATAATCGTAAAGAAAAATTGAGGAATTGAGATCAAATTTTCGGGAAATTGATGCGAATAGCAGCGCTATTTAAAGAAAATTCACGGAAATTTGAACCGATTCTCTCGCTTTTGCAGTAGATTGGGAATTCTTCTCAACTAGTCGAGCCGATAACTAATAAAAAGCAGAAACTGTTATTTATCCAAAACATGTCTACCCCCAATAATAATAATCAAGCAAAGGATACTGGACTCGCTTTGGTCCTTATCCTGCTCATTATTGAGTATATCAAGCGTCCCAACTGGTTAACAGTAGCTGCAATGACAGTGCTGGTCCTTGTCATGACCTGGCCGTCTCTCTTTAAACCCCTGGCAAGGATATGGTTTGGCTTCTCTCATATTTTAGGCGGTGTAGTTTCAAAAGTACTCCTTACTCTCGTATTTTTTGTCGTAGTGACTCCAATAGGATTGATCAGGAAAGTTTTCGGAGCTGATCCAATGAAACTTTCTATCTGGAAGCAAAGCACTGATTCTGTGCTGGTTGACAGAAATCATTCTTATACAAAGGAAGATATTGAAAAACCTTACTGAATAAAGGACACATATGGAATTATTAAAGGATTTATGGGGTTTTTTACAAGTCAGAAAGAAATTCTGGCTACTACCCATTATTATCACTTTGCTGCTCTTTGGTATTTTAATCGTTCTGACAAGTGGCAGTGCAATTGCACCCTTTATTTACACCCTGTTCTAAAACCAAGATCATATGCAAAATTTTATCCTCGGCATATCGGCATACTACCACGACTCTGCTGCAGCTCTGTTAAAGGACGGAGAAATATTGGCTGCGGCTCATGAAGAACGGTTCACACGGAAAAAACATGACCAGTCTTTCCCTGTTAATGCTATTGAATATGTTTTATCTGAGGCAGACCTTTCTGTTGCAGATCTGAATGCCATATCTTTCTACGATAAACCCTATATCAAATTTGAAAGGCTGCTAGAAACATATCACGCCTTTGCTCCTAAAGGTCTACGCAGTTTTCTTGCTGCTATTCCTGTTTGGATAAAGGAAAAACTTTTCATGAAAAAAATGTTGTGGGATGAACTGGCCAAACTTTCTGGTGGTTCTCTTACAAGACGCCCCCCCCTCTATTTCCCGGAACATCATCTCTCTCATGCAGCTAGCGCCTTTTATCCATCTCCATTTAACAAAGCAGCCATTCTTACCATTGATGGGGTGGGTGAATGGGCTACGACAACTATCGGTGTTGGTGATGGCAATAATATAACGATATTAAAAGAACTTCCATTCCCGCATTCGGTTGGCCTATTGTATTCAGCCTTTACCTACTATTGTGGCTTTAGGGTTAACAGCGGGGAATATAAGTTGATGGGCCTGGCTCCTTATGGTGCACATGGCACCGAGGAGAGAGTTACGCATTTTAAAAAATTAATCTTAGAACATTTAGTGGATATGCGGAGTGATGGCTCTATCTTGCTGAATATGGACTATTTTGATTATGCCACTGGCCTACAGATGAGTAATGATAAAAAATGGCATACTCTTTTTAAAGTACCTAGAAGAGAACCCGAAACGGAACTTACTCAGATTTATATGGATATTGCCCTTGCCATTCAACAGGTAACCGAGGAGGTCATACTACGATTAGCCCGCACAACTGTTGAGCTGACCAAAGTTAAGAATCTGGTCATGGCAGGCGGAGTAGCTCTCAACTGTGTTGCCAATGGGAAACTTCTTCGATCAGAAATTATTGATAATCTCTGGATACAGCCGGCGGCAGGTGATGCAGGCGGCGCTATAGGAGCAGCATTAGCCGCCCATTATATAGGAAACAAGGCACAGCGACAGGAAAATAAAGAAGATGGTGATTTGATGCATGGGGCTTATTTGGGGCCTCAATTCACAGACCTTGACGTCGTCAGGCTGTGCCGTAAATATCAAGCACCGAACAGACATTTTGATAATTTTGATAAGTTGATATCTCTAGTAGCCGACATCCTGGCAAAAGGGCAGATTGTCGGCTGGATGCAGGGCAGAATGGAGTATGGTCCCCGGGCTCTGGGCAATAGAAGTATTCTTGGTGATCCGCGTGACCCGGAAATGCAGAAAAAACTTAATCTGAAAATTAAATACCGAGAAGGGTTCAGGCCATTTGCACCATCTGTTCTAGTTGAAGATGTAGCAGATTACTTTGAGCTACAAGGAGCATCCCCCTATATGCTCCTCGTTGCGCCAGTAAAGAAAAAGAGGTGTAATCCCCCACCAGAAGAGCAAAAAGATTCGACTGAACCCAAAGATGTTTTTCAGCGTCTTTATCATTTGCGTTCAGATATACCTGCTGTTACTCATATCGATTACTCTGCACGCATCCAGACTGTCGATAGGGAGGAAAACAGCAAATATTGGCATCTGATTAATGCTTTCAAGCAAAAGACTGGTTATGGGCTTTTAGTAAACACGAGCTTCAATGTTCGTGGTGAGCCAATCGTATGTAACCCAGAGGACGCATACCGCTGTTTCATGCGGACCGAGATGGATTACCTGGTAATCGGCAACCATATTTTTAACAAGAGTGAGCAGCCGGAGTGGGTGGAGAAAGAGAGCTGGACTGATTTATATGAGCTGGATTGAATTTGTATACTTGCTTAAAGCCAAAAAACCGAGGCTGCTTAGATCTTAAAAGACAATTATGCTAAAAAACACTTTGTCAATTTGCTTTATACATTTTGAGTTTAATATTTGTGATAAAGTATAATTAATACGTATAAATACCGCAACGAGGACATGCCACAATAGGGCGCTGCCTACGGCCGGGATGGATGGCATTCAATGTTGTTAATGTTTTTTAAGAAAATTGCCAGTTTTCAATGTGGCCGAAATGCCCGCCTCCTCAGGGTGTGGTAGGTTACATGAGTTAATTTTCTTTTACTGTCATCATTACAAAAAAAATAACTATATCTTTGAAAAACATCAGCTCAGATCGAGCAGATGAAGAAAGTAAAGCAATTGTTGCTGAGCAACATAAGCATGATATACGCATGTTTTGTTTATAAGTTTGAGAGCACCTAAATTTGCAAGCTGGTGATTCTCATCATATACATACTTCAAGTGAGTCGGGAATGAATTTCATACAAAAAAATGATGAATACTTAGCAATTCAGTCATATGATGTTCAAGAATTTTTTGAGCCCAGTCGCAGCAACGAACCTGAACCAGTACTACTCTCAAGTCATTTTGACAGAAAACGTTGGCAATTGTCTGACCAGAGCACATTGATTTTAGACAGATTCCCTGATGCTGCAGGAGCTTCATGCTGTTTTTTTAGATCCACTGCCTGTCAAACCCGTACCGTTCGCTTTGTCATTCGTGGAGGCCATCAACTTTTATCCTGTCCTTCTGGAGGATGGATAGTTCAAGCCAACGAAGCATCAATATCCAGTTACTGGATACCTCAGGTTCCGGTATTGAGAACATTTGACTCATTTGAACGAATTCTTGCGGAAGAACCTGCGCCAATAGTGGGATTTAAAACCTCATCAGATGAGTTGGTTGTCGAAGTAAAAATCCCTGCCAACAGGCATCTTGACTTGGCTATATGGTGTTTTGACACAGATCATGCCAATATTCTGCAAGAACTTGGACAGCCCCTTGTATTGGAGAAACAGTCGATATTTTTTTGGACTTCACAAACCACTTACCAGACAACCGCTGATGTTTACTTGTATCTTGTTCATGGTCACGTTTATACAAACCGTTTTATATGGCCTCGCAAGTGGAAAATTTGTTCTGAGCTCGATGCTTACGGTATTTATATTACATTAAGTGGCCTTGAGCTTGCGACAGGCAAGATACTATACGGCTTATTAAAACGTCAGATCATATTCTCCATAATTGCTCGACAGTCTGAAGATGGAGGCTGGTATCACGGAGAGTGGACGGATTTAATGGAGTCTCATTATCGTTTTCATAATGGAGCTATGCTCCTGTTGGAAGCTGCATTAAAAGAGTATTCCGACGAGATAATAAAAAAGTCACTGGAACGGGCAGCATACTTTATATCACAACAAACTGACAAAACGGATCTTGGGTTATGGTTTCTGCATGATTCTCTGGAAGATAGTGCTGATATGATGAGAGCACTATGCAAACAAACTGGTTCCACCTGGATTCCCAGACGTACCCTCGGAAAATCTCCTACCAACAAACTTATTTTGAATACCCATTTAGATACAATAGTCACCCTGGAACAATATCGGCAGGTTACTGCTGATAACCAGTACACTGAGCAAGTTAACTCTGCCCTAGATGCCACACGCAGTTTGCTGGCACTACGGCCAGCCGAGATGCTTTATCGGCTGCTTTATTCAGCAATCAACCTGACATTATTACCGACCCATAAGGCTGAACAGTTACCATTACCAATACGAGCCTTTAAACGTTTGACATGGAAATATATCATACCGCAACTCCACAGCAGAATAAAACATATTTACCCACGATTAGTGATGCCGGGCGGCTTTATTGAGAGACATTTAGCCATGCCGCACTATGATATTAACTATCATCCGGTTAATATCATGGATTTAACAAGGCTCTGGCGTTGTTTTCCTGATGAGGATTTAGCCGATCTACTTAACAATGCGGTTGATGCTGTTAGCAACAGCGATATTTTGGAATACTGGGCGGACTCAAAACCGCGGTATTTTTCATTGGTTGAATGGGTAGACGCGTTGTACCATCTTTGTACTCTGAGACAGGATGCTTCATATCGACAGTTTCTGGCTGAAGGCATTATCAAAATTGAAGATATGGAGCTTGGCTTACCGCCTTCCTTGCTCGGGGCTGATCCTGAGGCAGTTGACATAACACAGCGAATTCCCTGCCCTTCAGCAACGAATCCACATCTTCGTATTGCCAATCTAAGCTGTAGTGGTCACATTGAACTACTGGTAATCAACGCAACCTCAAGTGCTTTACAGTTGATCTGGGAGCGGAAAACAAATTATAAACTTTCATGGACTGAAGCAAATAATCAGCCTCCTATAAGTGATAACTCACCATTGAATGTCCCTGCACGAAGTTGGCTCTGGGGTAAGGGGAATTAATCTTTTTCGCTTAAGCTGAACAAACCTATGTCAGCAAACTTGGCTAAGGATTTTCAGGCGCTCGCCCTGCAGAGATAGGGTACAATTGTTTATTGGATAATGATTGAATTTTTATTTATTTTGGGTAAATAGCTTTTATAAAATTTCTTTCCAACGGCAATAATGATCATTTTTATATAATCTTCTTCATTCAATATGTTACTATTTATAAAATGTAATGGATTGTAGTAATTTTCATAATATGAAATAACATTTTTTTTCATTTGCATAATTTTTTCTTGATCCATTTCAAAAACAAGTTTAATTTTTTTTATTAAATCTTTTTTTGTATTAAATGTGATGCAGTTTTCCATGTCTTTCAGGCTCGGATTCAGCCAGTTTGCATAGTTAGTGATTGGAATTGTTCCAACAGCCATGGCTTCAATTATATTATGGCACATCGGCCAGTCACCGGGGGGGCATAAAAAGAAATCACTTTTTGACAGAGTACTCAGCCAGTTTTTTATATTTATTTTGAAATCATCTGTATCTATAATTACGCATTTATTTATATAGTTATTGTTAAAAATAGTATTAAAACTTTCTTTATTTTTTATTAGTATTTTATTGCCATTAAGATCTTTAATTATTGTATCAATAACTTCTGGACGTATTAATATATCCTTTATTGAATCAGCCAATTCAAAATACCATTTATGATATATGGCCCCTGCAAAAAATATTCTGACCTTTCTTTCAGTCTCTCGAAGTTTATTTACATTTTCATGCAAGTTTAATTTATAAACAAGGGGATGCATTGGAAAAGGGAAAAATATTGGTTTCTTTATTGTATTACAATCTAACGAGATATCGTATTCCACATCAATTGTTTTTTTCCATTTCTTCTTAAGATCACTTTTATGATTTGTATCAGACATATAAACAATGTCTTTAGATTCCTGGGGAATTTTATTTACCATCTTTATGTTTTCTATTGAATAGATTAAACGCACATAAGGATCTAAACCGACATAATCTTTAAATCTGATTTTTCTGAAGAAATTTACATTAAATCCGGCCATGGAAAAGGCATTTAATGCAGTATAAAGATCTCTGGAGTTTGAGGTATTTTCTTTTTCAAAATTAACAAATATCGTAGGCTTATTTTTTTGATTGATTTTAAAAAAATTAATAAAATTATAATAGAGATATTCAGGGAATAATTTATATGCCTGATAAAGTCCTTTATATTCCAGATATAGTTTTTTAAATTTCCAAGGCAATCTTGGTTTAAATAAAAAAGATTTCCATGAAGGATTTTCTTTTTTCATATCTCAAAACGGGCCGGATTAGGACACTCAAAAAAGTTATATCTCAACTTCATATCCGAGTTTTCTGATTGTCTCTGATGCAAAAAGCATTGCTTCGGAAAGCTCTGCTTTATTCCAGTTTTTGTAAGTTTTGGTCCTTGGGGTGAATGTACTTGTCGCAGCGATATAGGAATCCTGGAGGCCGAAGTCATGTTGCCTGTCATTGAATTTCAAAACATCAGGCTCCCAGGGTTCACCTATGAATTCAAAAAGAAGGGGAAGGTATTTTTGAGGTTCTGATACAAAACTTTCATATTGGATCCGATGACACTGCCCGGAATGAGTTTCTTCATAGCTGAGCATTTTTTCACACTGTGCAGCCCAGTACTTTGCAAAAATTACCCTGGGAGAACCGGCCTCATTGTCCGCAAATATTTTTGCAGGTCCACCGAGATCATTTCTTTCATACATACCGGCAAGAGAGTTCGCTACATCCAACCCGTTCCTGTAGAGCATTATGTATTTACATTCTTTACCATAGAGAAAGTCGAGAAAATCCAGAATATCGATATATGCCGGAGTTTTATCGATCCATCTGCCTTTCTCCTTTGCAGCGGCGTAATTATCTAGAATACCGGCAGAGAAACCCTTTAACAGGTTCCTTAATCCTTCCTCATCCACACCAGCACCAGCCAGACCCTTTCTTACCCATTCAGAACGGTATAAATCGGCCATCTCATATAAGAAATTGGTTTCAGGCGGTACAGCTATATTGCTATGACTATCAAGAACGAAGCGCAGGAGCGTAGTCCCTGACCTGTAGACTCCTATCAGGAAACACGGAGGTGATTGTCTGCGTTCATCACTAGCAATCGTTCTGACTACAATTCTTTCACGGACAGGAGGTGGACTAACCAAAAGCTTTATCCTGTTGATTATACGATTTCCTAAATTCATAAGCTAATTAAACAGGTAACCAATTTTCAAATTTGCATTATTGGAGTGTAATTACTGTTCTTGCTAATCTACTTAATGCAGTTGTGTAATTTTTTTTTAAACGACTCTTTATAAATATTAAAATGTTTTGCAAAGGACGGTTCGGTAAAATTAACTCTCAGAAATCCCAAATATTATCCTCTCCCGATATCATCTCATTTCTAACCAAAACTTGAACTCAGGCTGCCATATTATTCTGGAACCGGTTCTATAAACTCCCGTGTATATCTCTTTCTCCGATTTGTAGTCATTGAACTCTTCCGCCAAGAATGTTATTTCATTCTTAAAAGAGTGTCCACTGTTATTAGACCTCTTCAAATCACTTTTTGCAGAATAAGGTCAACCTTGAATTTATTATGAGAAAAACAACTTTATTCTCAAGGTCAGTAAGATATTTTCTTCTCCTTTGTGTGGTCCTCGGCAGCGCCCCTTATTACGGTCTTGCTGAAACATCTTCGGCTCAACTGGAAAAACTTCAGCATAAGCTTTCGCAACTGCAGTTGCGATATACGGATAAACATCCCGATGTTAAAAAATTAAAGAACCGGATTCATGCTCTTGAGAAAAAAATAGTTGCCGAAGAGGCGTCACAACCAGAAGCGCCGGATCCCTTGTCTGAGAAAAAATCCGTACAGCAGGACGGCAAAAATGCTTCTGCAGACAGGAAGAAAGCAAATCGTAATATTCAAAAAAAGCAACAGCCCGCAACAAAGAAAAAAATCAAAGATCAAGGCGATGACTTCCTGATAAAAAACAATGGCCAGGTAAGAGGTTCGGCGGCGGCCATTCAGAAAGATATCCATAAAGAAAAATTAAAAGAAATACGTTTTTTTACCGACAGCGGCATCCTCAATGTTCCCGTCAATGTAAAGGAAACTGCGGGTGTCGGCGCTGAGGGGTACCCCGTGTCCGCAGTCATCCCGTTACCATTCGGGAAATATCAGGGAACTGAAAAATTTCGCTTAGTTGATGCCGAGGGAGATGATATGCCTGCCCAGTTTGAGGTACTGAATCGCTGGTGGGCCAGGGGAAACAGTATCCGTCACCTCCTTGTCCACTTTCAACCATCACTCTCAGCTTTTTCAGCCACCGGTTCTGGAAGAACTACCTATTATCTTAAGGATGACGGCGCCGGGACCCGGGCCGCAACTTCGTTAACTGTTGAAGAGACGGAAAAGCAAATTACAATCACTACCGGTCCTTTGAAATTTACAGTCAACAAGGAAACATTCAATATCATAGACGAAGCATGGCTTGATCTTGATAAGAACAGCGTTTTTAATGAATCAGAAAAAATTATTCAATCCGACCCCCGGAATGGAGGCGTATTCATTGGCCGCATGCCAGGAGATAATCAACAGGATTCTTCACGCACCGATATCAGCTTCACGGTCGAAGAAAAAGGGCCGATGCGGGTTGTGATAAGAGCAGAAGCGCCGACAATTTATAATAGTCCGGAAAATCATACGCACGGATTTGCGGTGCGGATTTATGCATACTCTGACAAACCTTATGTAAAAATAGACTATCAGCTTCAGAATTCGGCAAAAAACGTGGTATTTTCCTGGCCGCTATATTTTGAAGAAATGAATTTGGACTTCCGGTTACGTTTGAGAGATCCCATAACTGTTCGAGTCGGCCTCGAAAATGGAAGGATGTATGAACGAAAGATAGAGACCGGGCTTTACTTAGCTCAGGAATTCCATGACAAATTCCACATTTACGACCTGAGAAATAACCAAGTGCTTGGTTCCGGACAGGTTGCCGGGGGGGTGCTTGATGTCAGGGATTCAAGTAAGGGTGTGGCCGCGATTGGCCGCCATTTCTGGCAGATGTGGCCAAACGGCATGGAGATCGATGGAAATAACAAGCTGCAAATTCAGCTCTTTCCGAGATGGAGTTCGCAATGGCGTCAGAAGGAGGGAATCACGCCGCGTTTTACTGATACCGGCTTGTACTGGCTCCAGGATATGCAACATGTGTACAAAGAAATGATGTTGGTGTTCCATGGCGCGGACGAGCGTGACGAGGATCTTGTCAACCTGGCCAGAACTTTCCAGCAATGTCCCGTTGCAAACCTGCCGACTGCTTGGTACACAAGGACCCGGTCAACCCTTGATTTGGGTGGGCTTATTCCGATTGATCAAAAAATGCCCGGCCGAGACCTCCGCTCCCCCAAGTATAAAAAGAAAGATTATAACGTGGAAAAATCCACCCAATACAATTTTGGCTGGAATCAGTTCCTGCTCGATATTAATCGCAAATGGGGGGCCTCGCAGGGGGGCGGCTGGCCTTACAGCGTAGAGTCATTCATTGCTACTGAAAATCCTGTCGACTACTATTTTGCTGAACAATTTGCCATTGGTGAACTGAATGTCCGTCCGCAATGGATGGCACATTATGATTTTGAGAAAGATGGGCAACGCCTGCAATTAACGGAAAATCCTTATGCAGGGAAAAGCTGGCGAAAGATCAAAGGGGGAAACTTCGACAGACATTTTGCTGCGCCATTTCTTGGAATTACAAATATGGACGCAAAACCAAGAGATGACGCGCATGGCTGGTTCTATCATGTCGAAGAAGCATATTATTTTACAGGCAACCCCTGGATAAAGGACTGGTATAAATTTGTTGCCGAGTTTCGCAAAACTCGATTAAATCATCTCGATCCTTATACAAGCAAGCAGACAAGAGCAACCGCCCATGCCCTGGCTCATGCACTGCAGGCATACAGGGTAACCGGGGACTTAAGTATTATTTCCGGGTTCAGGAAATATCTGAATCAATGGCTCCGCCCCGAACAAAGCCCTCTGACCGGATCTGTGAGAGAAGGAAAAGGAGATCGTGCTTCCTGGGTTGGCTATTTATCCAGAGCAATAATCAGCTTTATGGAAGAGGTCAAGGAAAACAACTGGCAAGCTTATGCGGAAGCCTTTAACTACCTGTCGGGATTGATGGAATGGAACTACCTGTATTCCAACTTCAGCTATGGCATCAATGCGGATAAGGGGCAGACAGGTGAATCAAGCCATACGGCCCAAAACATGGCAGATCCACAGGCCTGGTATTATTGGCATACAGGCACTGTAAAATTTTTAGACCACATGAATAGATATATTGACCAGGGTATTAATGGAGGACAAAAGGCACCAGCGAGAATAAAAAACTGGAATGGTCGTCGTTTCCAGGGACGCTGGGTACAATTTGTCAGAGAGAATGAAAAACCCGATATGGATCCTCCTGCACCAATCATCGATCTCAGAGCAACTAAAACAGGGAAACATATCGAGTTATCATGGACCGCCCCACAAGATGCTTTCCGATACCACATCATCTGGAGCGACAAACCTATTTCGGAAGAAAGCATTACTGACCCATCGTATACAAATTGGTGGGCAGCAAACGTGAAGGCTTTTGTGCCAGAGGATAACCCGTCGGAAAAATTGAAGGTTCGGGTCACCCCCAATAAAACGAAGCCTTTTTATGCTGTCATATTCAGTTTCGATGTAAACGAGAATATGAGCCGGATGTCCAATGTAACATCCACTCAACAAAAACTATTATTGTGGTAACAGCTTGTGTACAGAAATAATCCTGCAGCCCATCTTAAACGTATCATAAAAGCTCTGACTACAAATCAGATTGCACGTCTGGCTCCCAGCCTCTACATCAAACTAACCAGGCAAACAGGGCGGGGATCGGAAGAGGAATCCGTTGAGCAAATCGCCTCTTATTTTAATAACTGTTTTGCAGAATATTTTGAATTGATACCGGCTGACACTAACAATATAGAAAGCTATCTTGCCGGCAAGAATGTATTGGAATATGGTCCAGGCGATGTGCCGGCAGTTGCAGTACTCATGATTGCCCATGGAGCAGAACGGGTCACCTGCGTTGATCGTTTTCCGATGCTCTCACTTTCGGAAAAGAATACTACAGTCCTCTATCATCTCATCAATAGTTTACCAGATGAAAAGAAAAAGCGAGCCGAATCGTGCTTTAAAATAGCTGGTGATCCTTCCTCCGGTTTCGATGCAGACCGCATCACGTATTTGGTCCATCCTCGAGGATTATCAGGTTTAAAAGAGAAGGCCGATTTAATTATTTCGAGAGCAGTCCTTGAACATGTCAATGACCTTAATGAGACTTTTGCCGATATGCGCAATGCTTTGCTACCCGAAGGTGTGGCGGTGCACCTGGTCGATCTGAGAAGCCATGGTTTACATATGGTCAACCCTCTTGATTTCTTGACCTGGCCGGAAATGCTTTATGCAATGATGTACAGTCAGAAGGGCGTGCCCAACCGTTTAAGGATTGACAGCTACCGTGAAGCAATAAAAAAGAATGGACTCAAGCAAATCCTCATGAAGCCGGTTTTGTCCGCCGACCCAAAAGACATTAATGAAGTTCGTCCTCATCTGGCAAAACCATTTTATCACATCTCGGACGATGATTTAATGTGCTTAAGTTTCTGGCTTGTTCTAAGCCGGGACTAGAGATGAGACAGAGCCATGCAATTTTTGTTAGAATACTACTCATTGAACACATTGTGAATTAGTCGCTTTCCGCACCAACTCCAGCATTTGCAGATGTTTTAACTTTGTCTTTTGACAGCACCACCACTCCCATACCATCCACAATACCTACGCTGCTGGAGTGTGGCCACTGTGCATTTTCTCCCGAGTACTCCATGACTTTCGGCATAGCCTGACCAGCAGCCACAAAATTGATGTCCTCCCTCATCAAGCGCGCAAGGTGCTGCATATGCGGCGCATTTATAAACTTCGTTGCCACACCGGTGGCACCTCTAAAGGGGTAAGACGAACTCATGTTTAAGTTGCCGACAACTGCAACGTTCATCCCGTCCCATTTTTCACTCGGAAGGGATTTTATGCGCGTCAGGATCTGGGTCATTGTCGTATAATGCGCCAGCATATTCAGGTGATTAACGGTTGAAATCCAGTTAGATTGCAGGGTGTAGCCTGCAATAAGGAAAAGTGTCAGCAGGATCGACAGATTTCTGACAAGCACCTGCCCTGCCCTATTGATAATCATGACGAATCCGGCAATGAGTACGGCGTATCCAGTAAGCGTAAGGTTGTGATAATTGCCTTCAGGGTGGAGCAGCTGCAGTATTCTTGGCATGAAGAGGGCCAGCGCCAGTATCAACACTGCACTGGCCTTTGCCATAGGGCCTTTAGGCAACCAAAGACAAAAAAAACCTGAAATGACTAAAAATAACAACTGAATTATTTTTAAGTAAGCCGGAAAATAGTGTTGCGGCCAAAAGAAAAAACTCCGAGTTCCCTGCACCACTTCAGATATGGCGTATGAAAAACTCCTTCCACCTTTGAGGCTGAAGGCCTGGCCTGCTGACTGGTAGGAATCAAATTTCAGATCCATGGTCGACACTATCGCCACGTAGATAAGGCCGCCAGCGACAACGGAACCAAACGCTGCTGCTGCAGGCTTAGCCATTGACTTTATAAAGGACGATACACCCTCGTTCTCAAAGAGAATCTTACTCAGGCCCCAAACACAAAAGATAGTCGCAGCATTTGCGATCACGCTTTGATAAATCGAAAAGGCGGCCACATACAGCAATGAAGCCATCCCCACATGAAGGAAAGTCGCCCTGGTTGACAAGATAACAGCGGCTGCGGCCAAAAAGTGGGCCATAGAGAAGGCGGCTATCGAGGTGTTATATTGGTAAAGCTGGGCCATATATGGGAAGACACACAGTACGGAAGATATTAAAACTATGTCCAGAACCTTGCGTGCACCCCAGAATTTAGATACAAGCATCCCGAAGGCAGACATCAGCATAATTCCTTCGACCATCTGCAGGAACGGCATAATATAGGCGTTCTGGCCATAATAATGCAGCCAACCGAAACCAAAACGGCCCAGGTAATGTCCGAGTATAGTGCTTTGTATAAAGATGTGACTCACGTCGTCATGGTGCAACGTCAGATTGGTCATCTCAAAACCGAAGGCTAGCAGATTAACACCCAGGACTATAAAAAACGCCCTCTTGTAAGCAGGATCGACTTTACTCCAGGCCTCGGACAAGGACTGATCTAATGGTTTGTTGAGTAACAATTTCAAAAGGCAACCTCAAAAGTTCGTTTCTTGATTTTAACGTATATTCAATGAAAGGCCTTATAATTCATAATTACAGGGTATCATCCTTTCATTTATTTTTCTAGATTTGCGTATGATATCAATTCGATGCCCTTACGCTCCAGAAAATCTTTTACATCCTGCTTCTTCAAGGCACTGAGTTCGCCTTTCCAGTGGTAGTTCCAATGGTCATAGCGGCAATCCATGTCGCAATTCCCTGGATGGCACATCAGCTCAATGGTTCCGCTGGCAGGAAGATTTAGTAAGATTTTCCATAAATTCTCTTCAGTTACATTACCACCAAAGTAGAACCCTGAAAAGTGATCTGGCCGCTTGGCATCCGACGTGTTTGCTATGGTGCAGAAAGCGTTTAGTGCAAGAAGTTGCATCAAGCGACCAGCTCCATTCTTGTCGCAAAACATATAAGGCTTGAAGCGCTCCCTGGGGTAGCGAATAGCCGGTATGAGATATTTCTTGGCCAGTTTGCCGACTAGGCTTCGAATACCCGGCAACATGTGAATATGCTGATGACTATCGAGATGGCTAACCTCAATAGAGTGATCCAGCACCTTCTGGATTTGAGCCTCGAATTCCAGCTTAACCTCGTCGAGAGAGACTTTCCCAAGCAAATATCTCTTGACAAATGATACTGCATGATCATAGAAGCGTCCGTTGCTATTGAGCAATGTTTTTATATCTTCTTTCTTTGATAGTGGCTCTTCCTCCACCAGGGTTAGATGGATTCCTATATCGAGGCTTGGCGCAGACCGGGATAGCTGAATTGCATGGTCAAAAGCTGCTCCGACAGACATTATTGAAGTGGAAGTGAGTATTCCATTGCGGTGCGCCTCTACAATGCCCTCGTTTACTTTTTCAGACAGACCGAAGTCATCGGCATGCACAATGAGCTTACATTCAGCCATAGACTTAACATATCCTCATAGGAGACACCTTGGCACGATGCATCCGCTAAGGTCAAGATTCAGACCCCAAGTAACCCAGAAGAAGCTGGCACCAAGCTGGCCAAAGGCCGGACCTTGCAGCAAAAGATAAAAACAATAAAACTAGCTAAGCACTGTTTGCCGACGCCGTTATTTCATCTTCTGCATTTACGGATTTAGCGGCGTATAGTTTTTCGCTTACGATAAACCTTGGGCGTCCTCGTACTTCCTCCATAATTCTACCTAAGTATTCTCCCAAGATAGCCAAAAATACGAACAGCACGCCAAACAAAAACGAGATGATCGCGACTGAAGAAGCCCAACCGGGAACGGCAGACCCCATTACCAACTTGCTTATTATCGCGTAAAAGACGCTAACAAAAGCCAAGCTTGAGGAAATAAGGCCGATTAGGATACCGATGCGTAAAGGCACTAGTGAAAATGAACTGATCCCATGCCAAGCGAACTTGAGCATTTTGCGCAGGGTATACTTAGTCTGACCACTTAAACGGCTGCGACAGTTGAATTTTATAATCGAACTCGGGTATCCAACCCACTGGACAATCCCTCTGAGGAACAAGCCTTCCTCCTTAAACTGCAAAATGTCATCAAGCGCCTGGCGATCCAGGAGCCTAAAATCAGCCATCCCACTTTGTATGTCTACTCCACTGAGATATGAAAACAAACGATAATAAAGTTTGGACGTTACTTTTTTAAATGCAGAAATATTTTGCTCATCAATACGCACGGTTTTCACAATCTTGTAGCCTTTGCGCCATTCGTCGACAAGGAGGGTGATGACTTCAGGAGGATGCTGCAGATCAGCATCCATGGAAATGACGGCGTCGCCGACAGCATTGTTTAAACCCGCTAACAATGCGTGTTGATGACCGAAATTGCGGGACAACCGAACGCCACGGACTCGTGGATCTTCATTATGGAGGGAGTTGATATCATTCCATGTGTTATCAGTACTGCCATCATCAACAAAAATTATTTCCCACGACATATCAAGGGAAAACAACACTCCATTGAGCTCCATGTAGAGTTTAGACAAATTGCCCTGCTCATTCAATGCAGGGATAACAATCGACAGGGTTGGGTGCTCGATTGCCGGCATAGTGTTGGTTATGGTTGAACTCATGAACTCACCAAAAGCTAAAAAATTCAGTAGTTGGGCAAAAATCTTCCGCAGGTACGCCGATCGTTGCTGGACAGACGAGAACCTGCCTCAACCAAAATACTGACAGCATGAAGCATGGAAAACTCCAGTTCACCCGTACTCTTCCTTGGAGTTGCCTGTGATTGTATCTTACGCCTGCGGCCCGGCCGGCCTCAACGTCCGAGTCCTTGTCTCCTGCCAGGTGAGGAGATAAGTAATCGCTTTTTCCAGTCGCGCCAAAAATCAGGGCAGCCATCTCAGACTGCCCCGGATCCTGACATCCATTTAACTACTACAGTATCTCCGGAAAGCCTGTCAACATAAAATCCTGCCAATCACCAAGATAGCAGGCATGGATAAGCGAATTCACGACATTTTGAACCACCGCAAAATCATGACAAAATCCGTACACCAATCCAGCAGTCTTTTTTATTGTAAAAAGACCTAATGCACCGCAACCGGTGGCTCCTCGTGCTGCAAACAGATAAGCTACCAACAGGAGACTTCTGCCATCATCATAGGGTTGATTATCTTTAAAAAATCCACTTTAGATGGAATGCCGGGAAGAATTTCTGCAAAACCATGTCCCATAATCTGGCGCTCACCCCGACCCGGTTCGCATACAACATTAGTTCCAAGGCAGCAGCCATTGATTGTATTATTTCTAAAGTCAAAGATGACAGATACCAAATATGTTCAAACATTTGGTTTCTGCGTTTCTGAATGGACTTCTCGGCAACGATGACTCTTGCATTGTTGCTACCACTGGTGATGCTGATGATTGTATGTGCAAATATTCTGTCGGTAGTGAAATGGATGGCGTTTTTGATAATAATTTGAGATCTTTCCAATTGCTATAAGTTGCCCGTCAGGATATTTTATTGACAGTTTATCCGTAAAAAATCATTATCGGATATTTTATGTCAGGGTTAGGAGTAGTTTGCAACGGCCATCCATATTTTCAGAACATAAAAAAACAATTATTTATCTCAATATGCATTTAGAAGAAAACACCTTATGGCAGGAACGACTTTTGTCGCTTGACTTTTTCAGAGGCTTAACCATGTTCCTGCTGATCTCTGAAATAACCTTTTATAAACTATTATCTGATCCAACTATCGAAGGTTCAATTGTTTTCAATTTTATTAAATTATTCCAACACCAGCAATGGGAGGGTTTAAGGCCCTGGGATTTGGTGCAGCCTTTTTTTATGTTTATTGTCGGGGTTGCAATGCCTTTCTCCTATGCTAAACGTTGGGAACGGGGCGACAGTTGGACGCAAACCTTAAAGCATGCAATCTGGCGTTCGCTTGTTTTGCTTTTTTTAGGTTGGGCATTGTATTGCATCCGGCCCGGCAAGATAACTTTTGAATTTTGGAATGTTCTGGCTCAACTTTCCGTAACGTACTTGATTGCATTTCTGATGATGCGAAAACCTATGCAAACTCAGCTGATTTTTACAATTGGTTTACTGGTTTTTACAGAGTTACTCTATCGTTATTGGCCGGTTCAAGGGTTTAATCAACCCTTTGTTCCAGATAAAAATTTTGGTGCCTGGTTCGATATGTTGATAATGGGGAAGTTATCCGATGGGCATTGGGTAGCATTTAATGCTGTTCCAACCACAGCTCACACTATGTGGGGAGTTTTAGCTGGTCTTATTATCAAAAGCGAACGGGTTGATTTACAAAAAATCAAAACTTTATTCATCGCTGGTATAATTGGCGTCGTAATAGGGGTTGCATTGAATCCGATCACCCCTATCATTAAAAGAATTGCTACTGGTTCATTTGTAATCGTCAGTGGAGGTTGCTGCTTAATAGCACTGGCTTTATTCTATTGGCTGGTTGAAGTTAAAAAAATTCAAAAGGTACCGATATTTTTCGCCATCGTGGGAATGAATCCAATTTTTATTTATCTGTTCAGCCAAACAGGCGGTACAGAATGGTTAGAGCATATCGTAAGTCCTTTTACGGAGGGACTATTCAGCTTTATTGGTGAAATGGCACCACAGTTTATCACTGCATGCATAGTTTTATTTATTCAATGGTACATTTGTTATTGGTTATATAAAAAGAAGCTATTTATAAAAATATAGCATCAGTTTCATTGCATATCAGATTATGATAAAACAACTTGATAGAAGGGGTGTGTTTTTTATCTTTCCCGGCATTTTGGACGCATACATCGGCCATATTTTTTTAGAAGTTTGTGATCGGCATCATTTTCTTGTTAGCGAATCCATTGGCCTGACCACTTCAGAAAACCCAAACACTTAATTCAGCAACGTTGCATTGCTACCGTCATGAACCATATCATCCACGAAGCACTCAGAGAGCGAGTCGAACTGGAGACAGTCAATCAATTTATTCGATTTTGTGTCGTAGGTGTCTCCAACGTTGCAGTCAGTTTTGTGGTGTTTTATGTATTCTATAATTATGCCGAGCCGAGTGAAAAACTATCTGCTTTGCTGAACACTCATTTCAAAATGGATGGCGCCATTGCTAATATCGTTGGTTATCTCGCCGGCATGATTAACAGTTTCATTTTAAATAAAATCTGGACGTTTAAAGCAAAAGCCGGCACATTTAAACAAGCCTACCGTTTCACCATCTTAAACATTATCTGCTTGATATTGAGCACAGCTATTTTATATATATTCGTCGACTTGTTACTTTTCCCCTATATTCTTGTCTGGTTCGCCAGCATCATCATCGTCATGACTCTAAACTTTCTCGGCAACAAATACTGGACCTTCTCTGAACAATCAGGTAATGCACCATGAGTTGCCGTTTAATAGTCCATGCCAGATAACTTCAGCTTTATCAGAAAAAGTCAATAACACCATTGTCGATGCCAGGGGCAACGGTATTTTTTTGCAATCCTCCTGTTGACCGGCCCACGATTTGTACCAGTATGAAAGTTGTTTTACTCTAGGAGCCTGTCGGAGAATTATAATCGTAACGAAAAAATGAGGAATTGAGATCAAATTTTTGGAAAATTGATGCGAATAGCAGCGCTATTTAAAAAAAATTTACGGAAATTTGAGCCGATTCTCTCGCTTTTGCAGTAAATTGGTAATTCTCCGACAGGCTCCTAGCTCACACAGCATTTCCGACAGGACGGGAAATCTGCTACCCATACTTTCCGGAGGCACTCCCTCCATTCAGGTGCGGGTGTCAATCGTCGCAGCTTTCTTATGACGACAATATTCTTAGACCCGCAATTGGCTGACGTCGGATGGAACAATTGTAAGATCCGGCGTCGCAGAAATATTTATACTTGAGCAGGAATTACGTGAAAGTTTTGAACACAAAGGACAATCCCCCATTCAACTTCTGGCGCCATCGGTCTGCTTCGCTTCGTAAGGAAGAAATGGGAAGCAAAAGAAAAGCTGAAACGTAGAATGTGGAACCGGAAATCGTCATTATCAAGAGATATAGTGCGGGGTTCCCGGTTCTGGTGTCTCCAAGCAAAATATTCAGCAACAAAAGAACAATGAATAGAAGAGCGCTTAATGATAAACCCGGCGCTGCAGCCTTTAACAACTCGGTGAATCGTGTTGGAATGGTTCTGTACACTAAAAAGTAGGAGTAAAATGTTGAGAAAACATGACTACCAAGTATACCCCAGGCAACGCCTTCCAGACCCCACCGTAGTCCGACGACACAGGCCCCTGCGATAACGGCCAATGAGACAATCTGCGCCACGAGTCTCTGCGTGAGGCGGTTTTGGGCATCGAGTAACCGGTTACATGGGTGCAGGACGTTGAAGAACAGGCCCGCACAGAGCAGGATCTGCAGCGGAGCGGCGGCGGGCAACCACTTCGCGCCGTAAACGAAACCGATGAATGGCTCAGCAACCCACCACATCATTACGTAGAGGGGGGTCGTGTAGGCCATGAACAGGGTGATCGTCCGGTAGAAGATGTATTTGGATTGGTTCAGGTCGTCCTGCACCTTGCTCAGGGCCCTGAAAACAGGTTCCATTGTAGCGCGTACTATTACCCAGTTCGGCATGCGAGAAAGACTGTCCGACTTGCGAAAAAGGCCCAGGAAAGCAGGCCCGGCCCCCTTGCTGAGGATCAGGTTCATGCTTTCCCTGGTCAGATAGCTGATGAAGTCGATCGCCGTGATCTTGAAGCCATAGCTGCTATGTTTACGCATCAGGGCAAGGTCAAGATTCAAACGGATTCGAAGGGGGGTGATGCGTTCCAATAGCAAGTTTCTGAATAAGCCGCCAAACACGCCTGACAGGGTAAGACTCCACACTCCAAAGCCTGCCCACGCCATGATGGTTCCCGATATTCCAACAAAGAGCCCAGCGGCAACTCCGACTACGGATCGTTTCTTGAAATCCATCTCACGGTTGAGCCATGCGTTGCGCATAAAGGCAAAAGGCCGCATCAAGAATACCAAGCCCGCAACCCGGATCAAATCGGTGTAGAGTGGGTTGCCGAAGAAATCCGCAAACCATGGAGCGGTTACGAAAAACCCGACATAGAGGAGGATACCAACGCCGAGCTGGAGGGAAAAGACCGCATTGAAGTCGTCTTGATCCACCTCTTTAGCCCGAATCAGAGCTTGTCCCATTCCCCCGCTTAATACCAGTCCAGCGAAACCCGTAAGCGCTGCAACGGTTGCAACCATGCCGAAATCTGCCGGAACGAGCAGGCGCGCCAGGGCAACACCGAAGCCGAACTCGAGAATTCGGGACCCAACGTTGCCCAGAAACAACCATTTTGTACCGCTACGGATTTTTTGACCCAGATTCATAAAGCGCTCGTGTCTATCTTTGTGTTGTAATGGAAGGTCGGGTGAGACATGTATCTTTCATGCAGTGGATAAATAAATTTGCCTACAGTTTTAGCAGGAATAGGTTCCAAAATTTCACCGTGTTAGCGGATACAAAATTTTTCATTTCTTATTGCCATCTCAAACACAGGCTGTCATTTCGAACGAATGTGAGAAATCTTTAATCCGAATATTTCATGTTGTCTATCCGGCGCCTCGACTCGTAAAAAATGCGGGTTAAGATCTCTCCGGCCTGATGGCCGTTCGAGATGACAGAAATGGGGGAAAGTTGCCCTTCCGAAATGATATATGTCCACTTTATATGTCAACTGTTCTAAGCTATACATTCAAAAATCCTAATTATTATCTGCCTCGCAAAAAGCGCTTCGCTTACTGGTATTGTTTTAAAATTTATTGATTTTATTTAGCCCTGTTGTTGACTGAGAAAGCTTATGTGAATTTATCATTATTAACAATTTTCTCAAATTCATCGAATAGGATATTAACCCTGTTCTCCCAGCTGTTTGCCCGAGCATAATCCAGAATATACTGCTGGTCCCAGTTTTTTGTTAATGCAAACTCAACAGCACTGAGCAACTTTTTTGAATCTCCGTAAGGTACAATGAGGCCCAACTCCTGACTGCATACCACTTCCGCATTACCACCCACATCTGTTGTCACAACGGGAAGCCCGCAGGCCATGGCCTCCAGAAGTACATTGGCCCAGCCTTCGTTGCGGGTGGGCAGCACAAAAAGATCTGCAGCAGACAGGATGTTTTTCAGTTCATCCGGTGGTCTGGGACCTAAAAACCGCACATGGCTGTTTAAGCCCTGCTCTTCCACCTGCTGCTGCAAGCGCTCAGTCCAATCCCCTTCAGCACTGGAACCTCCTACTATCAGATACAGGGTGTCAGGATGACGCTTGACAATGGAGGGCAAAATCTCCAGCACCCGATGAAAACCTTTGCGCTCGACAAGGGCGCCCACTGTAATCAGAACTTTTGACGTATGTGGGATTGCCATTTTTTCTTTTGCCTGCTTTTTAGCAACAGGGTAAAATTTTTCAAGGTCTACACCGTTGCCGACAACCCGTATTTTATTTTCAGCAATTCCCAAACCGACCGCATGTTTTTTCAGAGAAGAAGAAACAGAGAACACCCGGGTGGCGTGCCGCAGCGCCTTTACTAAAAAAACGCGTCGCAATTTTTCCTTTGCATGGGGTACTTCCGTGCCACGCAGGGTAATGGTAACAGGCACTTTAAGCCATTTCCCCAATAAAGTTGCAGCATACCCGTCCGGATAGCCAAAGTGAGAATCAATAACGTTAAACCGGAATGCACTTTTCAACTGCCGCATTATTCCTAAACTTCCAAGCGCCATAAAAAATCCGTCCAGGAATTTGAATACACCGGGAATACAAATAAATCGGGGCCGAAACACTTGAACCCCCATCATCTCTTCGTAAGCAGGGGCGCCAGGTCTGAAATGGGGACGGAACCGACGCAGTAAACCTTGCAGCGGAAACCAGGGAGAAGGAGCCACCACGACAATGGGAATTTTCTTGCCCACGCGAAACATGCGTTCACGAATAAATACTCCTGCATTGGGTTGAGCGGGATTTGGGAATAAGGTAGAGAAAACAACAATACGGGGTTTCATGCAGGTTTATCGTTGTTGTGTTTTATTGAGTTGATGTTCGTTCTGTTCGGTCTGGGTCTACGCTGTTTGGCCAATTTCGTACTTGCTCAAAATACCTGCCCCCGGTTGCTCTAATTGGTCCATTCTTTTTTTTGATTAAATAGAACTACTGCTGTAAACAAATGCATATTAATCTGCTTTTAAAATACACTGTTTTCATATCCTGCACAATGGTCATTTAAAAAAATATCCGCCAAACATATTGAAAACGTTACAATAAAAGGCAACAAGATTGCGGGAATAACTGAGGCACGTGTTCTCGCTTATCGGCGGACAATATCAACTTTTATGATGGCACCCTACTCTCTTTCACCTAAGGGGCGGCAGGGTTTGATTGTTCCATATTCTATAGCCCCGATATCGGGCAAACCGTTGCGCTGATTTCCACAGAAATCCTCCCATAGAAGACTTGCTGCCTCCCCTTTGTTGACAATTTTCTCGCCGTTCTTCAGCCCAAAATCAGCGCCCGCAGGATCAAAAAACCAGTCTTTAAAACCCTGCCTGAAAGACAGAGGCCAACCGTTGATATCTCTGATAAGGTTATTTCTGCGTATACTTGTTCCTCCATTACGGCTCCATATGTTACCCGAAAGAAGGTTATTAACTATCAATGCAGTACTTTCAGGAAATCGTACATCAATTCCATTCGTTGCATAAAAAGTATTATTGAACACCTGCGTTTCGTGGGCTTTGTTTAAATAGAGGCCGACATCACTGCAAAACATGACAATATTATTACGGACAATACCTTTAGAGTGCTCATAAACATCACCGGGTTCCAGAAATTTTCTGTCGGTGCCCCCTCCGCCGAAGGAAAGTCCTACCCGCACCCCACCGGTTGTTTCATACTCACAGACTACCAGGTTTTTTTCAAAAACCCCATGGGTGGAATTTCCTTTGATCTGTGCACCATAACTAATATGGTCCTCATGTGCCTTTTGGAAATCAGCAATCAGATTATTGCTTAAAATGAAATGATTACTGCCAACCACATCAATGAAAGTAACCGGTTTACTTGTCTGCCGGGCCCGTGTGTTGTAAAAACTGTTGCCCTCCAATAGAACTCCCTCAGGGCCTATCCTGGGTGCATCATCAATTCTGAACCTGTTTGCTTTAAACGGGCTGCTGAATTCGTGGATACGGCTGTTTCGCAGAACAAAACCATGGCCTTCCCCAACAAGGTGGAAGGCGTGTTCGCAGTCATCGTCATTATTGCATACGCCTTTTATGTCCAGATTTTCAAAAATCCAGTATGGGGAGTTGACTACAAAACCTTCAAGTGTGTCCAGTTCAAGAAACACATCACCCAAGCGCTCTGCCCTGACAGTTATTGGTTGCTTGAGAGTACCGCCGGAAGCAACATAAATACCTCTCCTTTTGATTGCGTACGTACCAGGATTCAAGGTTACAATGTCACCGGGAAGAGCCTGGCGTACGGCATGCAGCAATTCTTCAGAGTTTTGAACCGGCACGATGCGAGAGGCACCGTCAGGGGATATTGCTATGTCTTTATTCTTGATCCAGGAAAGCGGAACAGGCCTACCTGCAGAATCATAATTTACCGGTGCAGGTTTACGGTCTTCACGGGCTCCATGCCCCTGCCAGCCGGGTTTGTCCAGTGCAGGAAAAACCAGACCTTCAGGCCGTAATGAAGGCGGGGTTAAGGCTCGGGTAATCACGTTTGATTCCATACCCGCCTTTTTTAATATTTTGAACATGAAAAGCCGGGGAGGTAGAGCATAGTTTTTGGCAATAAACGTAAAAGCTATGTAGCTGCCGCCGATTAAACTTAAGAGGGTTACAAGTGCAAGTAAATTACGGGCAAGGTTGAAATGTTTCTTCATGGGAGTTTATTCTTATGCTCTGACTGTCAAAAGAATGCGGCCCCTCGTCAACTTTTCCGGACTGACTGATATATATCAACATACACTTCCGTGGTCTTGTCCCATGTCTTGTTTTCTTTTACCCATAACCTCCCCTGTTCTTCAAGCTGACCCCGAAGGTCAGTTTCTGCAAGAACTCTATCGAGAGATTCAGTGAGTTCCCCGAGATCACCTGCCTTGAAAAGTATGCCTGTTTCGTTGTCGCGAATAAGTTCTTTGTGTCCCCCCACATCGCTGGCGACAAGGGCCTTGCCCATTGCCATGGCTTCAAGGGGTTTCAAGGGGGTCACCAGGTCAGTCAGGCGCATGGGATAACGGGGGTAGGCCAGAATATCGATCATGGCATATACCCCCGGCACCCTTTCATGGGGGATACGTCCGGGCATGAGAACCCTGTCTGCCAATCCCAGATCAGCAGCAAGCTTTCTCAATGCATTATCCATTTCACCGCCGCCGACAAGCAACAGAATTGCATCATCGCGTTTTGCTGCTATCCTGGCAAAGGCATTGACAAGGAGGTCCAGCCCTTCGTAGCGGTAGAAGGAGCCGATAAAACCGATGACCGTTTTATCTTTCAAACCCCATTGTTCAAAAGATTCGACATCAGGAGGAACGTTCTTGAAATCATCCGGGTTAACACCATTGAAAACAGGCGTAATTTTTTCTGCCGGAATCCCCCGCTGAATAAGGTCATTTTTCAGGCCATGGCATAAAACCCCAACATGATCGGCCTGGCGACAGACTCTTGTTTCCAGGATTTTGGTAAGTTTGTATTTCCAGGAGCCTTCACTATAGGTGCCGTGATCCACGGCAGCATCTTCCCAGAAGGCCCGGATTTCATATACCATCGGTATATCTAATTTACGGCTGGCCCAGAGTGCTGGAAAACCGTTAAGTACCGGGGAGTGCGCATGAATGATGTCAGGTTTTTCCTGTTCTGCCACCTCAAGGATTCTCTTTTCAACAACTTTCATCATCTGGCGCTCAGCAAAAAAAGGAAACCCTTTTGGGACTTTGCCACTGCGGTAATAGCGGAAGTCTCCAATGGTTTCATGCGGCTGCCAATCGCCTTTCCAGTTTTCTTCATGTTTTGGTGATGTCACCACCACCGGCTCCCAGCCGAGTTTCTTCTGGGCCCGGAAAATTGACTGGCTCCGGAATGTATAACCGCTGTGCAGCGGCAGGCTATGGTCTAGAATGTGTAATATTTTCAAGGAAGGTTACTCTTGGGATAGAAGTTTTATTGATGAACTGTTTTCGCAAAAAATTTATCATGACAGCAAAACCTCAAGTGTTTTCATGTTTTCATGCCAGTCATAATTTCTCAATACAAAATTCCGGGCATTTTTCCCAAGCTTTTCTCTTCTGGCCTGATCTTTCAGCAGCATTGTTATGGTATCAGCAATATCAACCGCAGAATCAGCAACCATGATATGCTCCGAATCTGTTGCTTCAATGCCGTCATTGGCCTTGGAAGTTGATACTACAGCACGTCCCATTGCCATTGCTTCCAGAACCTTATTTTGCACACCTCTGGCCAGCCGCAGCGGCACGACACATACATCGGCTTTTTGATACCAGGGGCGGATGTCTGCAACATCACCAACAACATGAACATTTTGCAAAATATCAAGCTCCTTAACTGCCTGAGTCGGATTTCGTCCGACA
Organism: uncultured Desulfobulbaceae bacterium; assembly: GCA_947259115.1. Classification (GTDB taxonomy): domain Bacteria; phylum Desulfobacterota; class Desulfobulbia; order Desulfobulbales; family BM004; genus BM004. The sequence continues at coordinate 168,230 of CAMYKS010000031.1, forward strand.
ATATAGAAATCCAAACTTGGGAATTCTTCCTTAAGAAGAGGAAAAACTTCTCGGCAAAACCAGCAAACACCGTCAATGTTTGCATGATAGTCCATGGCGCCGGTGAAAACAAGGGCCGGGCCTTTGTTTTGTTCCGGAAGCTTCGGACCGGCGTCAGGGGAAAAATATTCAGCATCTACACCGTTGAGAATAGCTGCCAGGTTTTGAGCTTCAGGGCATACTTTGAGAAATAATAACTTTTCCTGCTCGGACACCAGGAAAGAAGCATCAAAAGACCGATACACCGCTCTTTCATAATCCTGCAAACGGATATTTTCCGCCTTATATATATGCTTCATAGGAAAACTCGCCTCTTCAGAGTACTGCAGCCACTTATCCGAATCGACATCACAGAAATCCATGATCAGCTTCGGTCTTTTCACGACGCTGCCCTGCCCTGCCGGATTAAACAGTTCTGATTTAAAAATATATTCAGCCATTGGTGACGAGAAGCACATAACTGCATCATAATTGCCCGTTTCAAGCCATTGATTGCATGAATCCTGCACCGCCTTCCGGTAGAAGTAGGCAACTGAAATCGATTTCCCGCCGCAAAACCCGACAATACCTCTTATTTTACTCGACAATGGTGATATGAGCTGCACAAAAACCTTCCGGCAATACTTCAGCAAGGCTTCTTTATACTGCAGGTCTTCAGGATCGTCAGCCAGGCAGATCAGGTCTACGGTATGATTTTCAGCAAGATACTTTATTTCATTAAAGGATCGTATCTTGTCCCCTTTGTTCGGTGGATAGGGAATTCTATGTGCCAGGTAGAGAATATTCATGGAATGTACTTTACGATCTGCGGGCCGAGAATTTTCGTAACCCCATGAGGCAGTTTCTTCCAGGCCTCTATCTTTCTCCTGTATTTGGGATTTCGAGGATTAATTTCAGGAAGCGCAGAAAGTTTATGCAGATAAAACTGGTAGTGCAGGGGCTGCGGTTCGAAACCCCAGTGTTTTTTAAAACTGAAGTGCCCTGAATCCTTTTTGCTTCTGCCGAAATCAAAATAGCGGCATCCTCGCTCCACAGCCCGGCGCATAAGCTCCCAGTACTGATAGTCATTGGGAGCATATTGCCTGTACTCCAGCAAGGAACCGGCATAGTAGGGAAGAATAGTATCCTTGTAAAATATACTCAGCACTCCGGACACAACCGCATCCCCATATTTAATAATCATGATTTCTGCATCAGGCCCGAATGCATGAAGCAAGGCCTGGAACCATTTTTTGGGGTATACCGGCGTGCCCAGCTGGTGGACATTGCGGGCAAAGACGCGGTAGAAATCATCAAGGTATTGCCCACCTGCATGGGCAGTCAGGCCTGATTTTATGCCCTTTCTGACCATGGCCCGCTGCTTTCTGGGGATGGTCTTCATATTTTCATCATGTACTGCAGAAAGTTCCTTGATAAAGGCATAGTGTATACCGGATTCAAGCAATCCGCACTCCTGGGGATGAAAGAATTTCAGCTCTAAATAGTCACCGTTTAGATCCCTGGTTATGTCCTTGGCTTTTTGCAGAAGCAGTTGAAATGACTCTTCGGAATCAGCAAGAATTCCGCCATACGCGGCAAAGGGAACTGAAGAAATGATGTTGCCGAACAGCATGCTTTTCAGCTGGAATACTGGCAGAACCCCACAGATATTCCCATCCTTTGCTGCAACATAATAAAAGGGCTTGTGGCCAAAGGTATTTACTACGGCATCATGCCAGGCAAAGAGGTGGAAAGGCGAACCGTGCCGATGACTTTTGACAAATGCATCCCATTTTTTGTCTGCCCTGGAGGCGGCTATGATTTGCATTTGCTCAGGTCAGTGCACTTCTGCAAGGATAACATCAATAATTCTTGCTCCGGCTTTGCCGTCCCAGAACTGAGGAATTTTTGCATCCTTTTTTTGCCCTGCCAGTATAGCATGAACGGTTGTGAGGATTTTCCGGGGATCGGTTCCAATGAGATAGTTCGTTCCTTCAGTTACCGTCACAGGGCGTTCAGTGTTTTCCCGCAGTGTAACGCAGGGAACGCCTAAAAAGGTTGCTTCCTCCTGAATTCCCCCTGAATCAGTGATAACTATTGCCGCTTCTGCTGTCAGGTTCAAAAAATCGAGGTAGCCCTGCGGCGGCAGTATATACAATGAAGAACCGGCTTTTGCAGAAGGTTTTTCCTGCATGAATCGCCAGTTGCATATATCTGTCAAGCCAAACTGGTAAATTTTATTCAAGGTCCGGGGATGCACGGGGAAATACAGGGGGATATCCTGGGATATGGTATGAAGTGCCTGTAATATCGGTTCCAGGCTCTGTAAACTATCTACATTCGATGGCCGGTGCAGGGTAACCAGGCCATATTGTTTGTTTATAGCAAGAAACTCCTTAATTTTTGATTTTTTTGCTTTATCAACATGGTCGATCAAGGTGTCAATCATGACATTGCCGACAAGATGCACCTTTTCAGCACCAATCCCCTCTTTTTGTAAATTCCGGACTCCGCTTGATTCGGTTACGAAAAGAAGATCACTCAATGAATCCGTAAGAATGCGGTTGACTTCCTCGGGCATATCCCTGTCAAAAGACCTCAGGCCAGCCTCAACATGGACAATTACCGGTCTTTTGCGATGATGGCTTGGAGGATATTCAATTTTTGCAGCGACCAGCGTGCATGCTATGGTGGAATTTACATCTCCTACCACCAGGAGAGCATCAGGCAATTCCCTAACAAGCACCTCTTCAAAACGCTTCATTATTTCCGCTGTCTGGCCGGCATGGGAACCGGAACCTACTTCCAGGTTAATATCCGGCTTGGGGATTCCCAGTTCATCAAAAAAAGCCTTTGACATTTTCTCATCATAATGCTGCCCCGTATGCACAATTATATGATGGATATCGGGCTTGTCATGCCCTCTTGCAGCTGCTTTCAGGTTATGGGCTTCGGCGGCCTTTGCTATGGATGCCAGTTTCATAAAGTTGGGGCGTGCACCGGCGATGGACATGATCTTCATAATAATTATTGCTCTCCGTGAAAAGGACCAAACTGAAAGTCTGATAATAACTTATGCAAACGGGTATTTGTCTTGGAAAGGTTGTTATAATGCCTGAAGCGGGAAAGCAATGAAATATTTTTCATTCTTGGCTGGCCCGGATCAATTTCCCAGGGATGCAGGTAAAAGACAAATGGTTGTTTTTCCTTGTTGTTGATACTCTTTAATGCCATTCTGGTAAACCAGTAGGGAAACAGTCTGAAGTACCCTCCCCCGGCTACGGGAACCTTGCGGCCCAGGATCAGGGCGGTGGATATTGGATATTCGGTCAGTTCCAGACCGTCGTGCCTGTAAGTAAACCTCGGCGCATCCGGAATCCCATAGGTGTCATGGAAGATCGGGAAGATGCTGGAGTCATATTCAAAGCCCAGCTCGGCAAGTATGTCAAGGGCCCAGATCGTCTTTTTTGTAATTGAATAACTGGGGGCCCGGTAGCCGATCACCCGCTTCCCGGTGATGTCCTCAAGAATTGCCTTTGATCTTTTTGTATCTTCTTTGAACTCTTCTCTTGTCAGGGTCTGAATTCTCTGGTGCTTGTAACTATGGCAGCCGATTTCGTGGCCCCTTAGCCCTATCTCCTTAACAAGAGCAGGGTATTTTTCAGCAATCCAACCGACGATAAAAAAAGTTGCCTTTACATTATAAACATCAAGGGCAGCAAGAATATTTTCGGTGTTTTTATTTACCCGTGTTTCAAATCGGGGCCAGGCATCGGGGGAGATGTTTTTTTCAAAGGCAGAGACCTGGAAATAGTCTTCCACATCTATGGTGAGGTAGTTGGTTATCACGTATGTCTGATCTGGGATGTTTTGGCAATGATTTAGTAACTTCCATTATGAAGTTCTCAAAATTATACATGAAATTCCTTTTTTCGCAACTCCCGGGGCCAAAACTGTTTATCCAGATCCACAAGAAAATCCTTAGCAAAATCAAAATTCTTACTGAAAAGATTTTCTTCTATTTCATCAATTATTCCGAGGTATGGAATTCTCATGCCAAAATAGTATACCGGCTCACCAATCTGGTGGAAAATAAAATTAAATCGTTTTAATGCATACCAGAGTTTTTTCTCGGTTATCAGGTACCAGTGGGTGATGCCGAGTCTTTTGCTGACCTGATACATTTTTTTATAAAGCCCCATTATAATGTAAGGCTGCACCCTTAAATGGTCTTTTCTGCCTAATTCATTGGTGGATAAGAGTCCGCCCTCATATACTCTGATATAAGACTCCACACCATGAAGACCATCCAATTCCCGGCGGCGATAATCTTTACAGACAGTCAGCCGAGAAATTTCAGCAATTTTTTCTTTCGGGGGTTTGGTTCCCTTAAATTTGATACAGGCTACATTTTCTGTTGGAAATCCCAGTTCGGAATGGAGAATCAGCCTGATCGTGCCGATTACTTTTTGCGTATTCTCATCGATCTGTTCAATTGCCGCCAATTCAATGGAATGGGGATCATAGATATCCTCTTCCAGGCCTGAAGGGTGATCCTCTTTTTTTTCAAAGCCGAACTCAGAGACATAGACATCATAACGAAGTTTATGTACTTGCTTTCTCAGATATTCTGAATCAACCTCGACAAACTTGATTCTTTTCAGGTGTTCATACATTGTGAGAATCCGTGGCATATATCAGAATAGATATTGATGCCCAAGAGGTTCATTTTTTTAAAATTGTCTACCCCTATATTAAAAAAATAGATACCATTGCCAGACAAAGTTCTTTCTTTGCTGATTAGCCATAACCTGTTATTTCCCCTCTTTTTGCCTGGTTTGTAAAAAAAAGAGAAAATCGTGTATTTAATTTAAAATTAATATACCTATTAAAAGGCCAAAAGTCACCTAATTGATTAATGTGAGATTTTTACTATAATATAGGGGCATTGTCCTTTGTGAGGTCAGTTTGCCAGCTGATATTTATTTTGAAATTTCTGTTAAAAAAAGTTATTGGCCTTGCGTAACAAAATCGTCACAAATATATGCCAATAATTATAGGAAGCAATAGAATAGTAATGTTCTTCATC
>CAMYKS010000032.1:0-14854 GCA_947259115.1 uncultured Desulfobulbaceae bacterium
TTTTTAATAAGGCTGCACAACATTCGCTCTATTTCTCTACTCAATTCATATAATAATAAAAACCTTTTATCTGTCAAAAAACCAAGATTCAAGGCAATTTCCAGTTGGGTTTGCAGTTCAAATAATGAACCATTGGCTATACGTAAATAACGAATATAATCTTGCGTTGAATTTCTGCCATAGCCCTCTGCTATATTTGAAGGTAAAGATATTGAGCATCTTCGAAGTTGTGCTGTCAAGCCATAGCGCTCATCCTCTGGAAATGATTTAGTGTGTTTATATATCTCAGTAACAAGCCTCATCGACTTTTGCCACACTATCAAATCACGATAATTTTTCAATGTTACCTCAGCACCTCTGCGCCTCTATACCTCTGTGCCTTTGTGCCTCTGTGCCTCTGTGCCTCTGCGCCTTTTCCACCTTGCGCCTTATGTAATCACCAGTCCCGCATACCCCACCACCTGATCCGTGTCACCTGAGGTCTCGCCGGAATCGGTATAGCGTATGAGCTCTGCCTTCTTCGCCCCTAAGGTCAGTGCGGCAACCAGTGCCACGGTTGTCGGCATGATGCCGCACATGGAGATCCTCTGCCCGACAACGGTATTGTAGAGTCCTTCAGGATCGAGGGCTTTAATGCGATCAAGAGCCTGGCTGTCCTTAGCGCTTGCCGACCGCCTGGATTCGTAATGGGTCATATCCGTGCTGGCAACAATGAGAACGGGCCTGGCAAAGCTTTTAATTGCCTCAGCTAGGCCCTGCCCCACTGCAGCACAGGTGGCATAGGGTACATGCGACACCACGATTGGCGCAATGGCGAGGTTCTTCTGCAGGTACTGCAGGAAAGGCACCTGTACCTCAAGGGAATGCTCAAAGCGGTGGGCTGCGTCATCTACTTCAATGTGCGGTGAGCTTTTGGCGATTAGTGCTGCAAATTCTTCGTTGACCGGCACATCACCCATGGGCATGCTCCAGGACCCATGGCCCATCAATGCCAACGGGGCACCATGACCCGTATGGTTGGGGCCGAGTATAACAACATTTTCCGGCACCTGTACCCGGCCGATTGTCTCACCGGCCACACCTCCGGAATAAACGTATCCCGCATGGGGCGACACAACTGCCAGTGCCTGCTTTCTTTTCTCAGGTTGAATTTCAGGAACAAGGGCCTGAAGCGTTTTTACAAGAGAGGCTTCACTTCCAGGATAGAACTGTCCGGCCACAGCAGGAGAACGTACCATTTTATACCTCCTTTAAAGAAACAGATATTTTTTATTAAAGGTTAAATGATAAAGGTAAAAGGGTAAGCTCTTTTAGTAAATCTTCCTCATCCAACTTGCAAACATTTAATTATGTCTGTGTATGATAATGCTGCTCTTAGTTTTTAACAAAACAGGCATTGACAGTTGCTCCTCACTGGCCCCCTTTATCTCCTTATCTCCTTGGCCCCTTGTCTCCCTGTCTCCTTGGCCCCTTGTCTCCTTCAGCCCTTTACTTCGTCTTTTATCCCTTCACCTTCCACGTCGTTCCCCCAGGGCTATCCTTCAACTCAATCCCCCTGGCAAGCAGTTCGTCTCGTATGGCATCCCCCCTGGCCCAGTCTTTATTCTGGCGCGCCGTATTTCTTTCCTCGATCAATTGTTCAATTTCTCCCTGGTCCAGGTCGAGTTTTTCCACAAATGCATTCTGTCTGGACCGGGTGTGTGCAAGCGGGTCCTCAATTAGCAGGCCCATGACGGCTCCAAGTTCCCTCATAGTATTCGCGGTAGTCCGCAGCACATCAAGATCCTGCTGACAGGGTAGACCGGGCAAGGCCCTGATAATTTTATTGAGTATCTTTACAGTATCAAAAAGCTGGGCAATGGCCTGGGCCGTGTTGAAATCATTGTCCATTGCCTTCTGGAAGCGTTCTGCAAGGCTTTCCAGTTTAGCTGCATCCTTTTTTGAAATCATTGTGCTTTTGCCCGCATCACCTGCCTCAGGCAGCTGGGCAATCTCGGCAAGGCAATCGTAAAGCCGTTCCAGGCCTGCTTCAGCATCCTGGATTGCCGCTTCCGAATAATGGAGCGGACTCCTGTAATGGGTGGAAAAGACAAACAGCCGCAGCCCTTCAGGACTGAAGCGTTCCAGTACATCCCTGATGGTGAGAAAATTCCCCAGGGATTTAGACATTTTTTCATCCTTGATTGTGACAAAACCGTGGTGCACCCAGATGTTCACAAAAGGGCTGCCCGTGGCTCCCATACTCTGGGCAATTTCGTTTTCATGATGGGGAAAGATGAGGTCCTTGCCGCCGCCGTGGATATCAAACGACTCGCCCAGGAATTTCTTACTCATGGCAGAGCACTCTATATGCCAGCCGGGCCGACCAAGCCCCCAGGGGCTGTCCCAGGTGGGCTCGCCGGGCTTGCTCGACTTCCAGAGGGCAAAATCCATGGGGTTGCGCTTCTTTTCATTCACCTCAACGCGGGCACCTGCCTGCATATCATCAAGAGTCCTTTTGGAAAGAATGCCATAATCGCTAAACTTCTCAACCGCATAGTACACATCGCCATCCACCTGGTAGGCCATACCTTCATCCACAAGACCCTGGATCATGTCGATGATCTCCTGGACATGCTCGGTTGCTTTTGGCTCCACAGTCGGAGATGCCACTCCAAGCTGCGCCATGTCCCCATGGAACATGCGGATAAACCGTTCTGACAGTTCCTCGGTGGTTGTCCCCTGCTCCCGGGCCCTGTTGATGATCTTGTCATCAATATCCGTGAAATTTCTCACATAGGTGACCTTATAGCCCCGGTACAGGAGATAGCGGTATATCATATCAAAGGCCAGCGCAGAGCGGGCATGGCCGACATGACAGTAGTCATAAGCGGTGATGCCGCAGACATACATCTTGACATGGTTATCTGTCAGCGGTTTGAGCTCGGTCTTGTTTGCTGTACGGGTGTTATATATGTGGATGGACACGGTTGATTCCTTTTAAATTAAAGGCACTGAGGCGTAAAGGCACAGAGATTATAAGGCACAGAGGCACAAGTATAATAAAAAGAGACTAAATCAAAAAGTTATTTAGGATTAATTTTTTTAATAAGACTGCTTAACATTCGCTCAATTTCTCTACTCAATTCAAATAATAATGAAAACCTTTTATCTGTCAAAAAACCAAGATTTAAGGCAATTTCCAATTGGGTTTGCAGTTCAAACAATGAACTATTGGCTATACGTAAATAACGAATATAATCTTGCGTTGAGTTTCGGCCATAGCCCTCTGCTATGTTTGAAGGTAATGATATAGAGCATCTTCGAAGTTGTGCTGTCAAGCCATAACGCTCATCTTCTGGAAATGATTTAGTGTGTTTATATATCTCAGTAACAAGCCTCATCGCCTTTTGCCACACTATCAAATCACGATAAATTTTCACCTTATCCCTTTGTGCCACTGTGCTTCAAGTGTTTTTTCACGTTTAAATCCTCTGTGCTTTGTGCCTTTGTGCCTTTGTGCCTCTCTACCTCTGCGCCTCAGCACCTCTGTGCCTCTAAGCCTTTGTACCCTGAAGGGCATAAATGCCTCTGAGCCTATTTCTCTTTCAACCATCTCTGCAGGGCTTCAACAATCTTTTCCGCCTGTTTATTGCTGGAAATGTTGAATTTTGATTTCTGCATAAACTCGCCATGGACCTTCTGATACCTCCTGATGGCATAGCTGTCAGAACCATACTCATTTTTGCGCTTATCCCATTGCTGATAGCGAAACATCACGGTAGCCCAGGCTCCTTTGGAAAGTATCTCCTTGTCCAGTTCCTTGACGAGCACTACCCCGTCTTCTTCATATTGGATTGTAATATCATTAACGTCTGATGCCATGTCTTTCTCCTGAAACTATTTTTTAGTATAATCACCATCCATTGTTTAGTAAAAAAAGGTCGATACAATACTAGGAAAGGCCCAATAGAGCAATGTTAAGATTTTATTCTTCTAATAAACTTGTCTATTTCCAGTCCTATGAAACCTGGCAGCAGGCAGATCAATATATAGGGCCACCACTCCATTGGGAATGGTGCAGTTTTAAACAGTCCATTTGCAGCCGGAAAAAAAGTAGGGAGCAGCCTGGTAGTTAAGCTGGCCATCACTCCTAACCAGAGCCATTTATTCGAAAAGGGACTGAAAGTAAAGGCTGACTGGTGAACCGCACGAGCACTGAAAACAAAGCCAAAATGAGCCATGAGCACTGCCCAGAATGCAGCTGTTTGTGCCTGGGTAAGCAGAAGCGGGTTAATTATTTCATTTCCTGATACTGCTGCATTTCCGAAATAATAATATATACCAAAACCGCAGGCGGCAATGATTGTGCCCATGATAACGACCCGCTGAATAAAAAGGGCATCTACAATTTTTTTACCATGTTCACGGGGAGGGCCCAACAGCAATCCAAGGGCTCTTTTTTCCATAATGAGAGGCATGGTGAGAAAGACTGAATCAAGCAGGTTGACCCACAGGATTTGCACCGGTTCAAGGGGCAGCCGGGCAGCAAATATCGGTATGAAAGGAGCCATGAGCACTGCGCCCATGACCAAAAAAGCCTGCCCGGCATTTGTGGGCAGGGTATACAGGATTGCCCTTTCCAGGTTGTTCCAGGTATGACGGCCCTCCTCAACAGCTTTGACGATGGTGGCAAAATTGTCATCTGTAAGAATCATGTCTGAGGCTTCCTTACTCACCTCGGTACCTGATCCCATGGCAACCCCGATATCAGCTGCTTTCAGTGCCGGGGCATCATTCACCCCGTCACCGGTCATGGCTACTATGTGTCCCCGTCTCTGGAATTGTCTGGCAATCCTCAGCTTGTGCTCAGGGGCCACCCTGGCATAAACAGAGACGGATTCCACCAGCTCGTACAGATCATCGTCTGTCAGTTCGTCGATCTGATCCCCGGTTAGCAGGCTGGAATGATCCTTTGGGACAATGCCGAGTTCCCTGGCAATGGCCAGTGCTGTCAGGCCGTGGTCGCCGGTTATCATTACAGGTCTGATCCCGGCCTGCTTGCACATTGCCACTGCCTCTATCACTTCCGGACGCGGCGGGTCGATCATCCCTTTCAGGCCCAGGAAGGTTAAATCCTGTATATCTTCTGCTGCCAGGGTGGTTTTATCTTTTGGTACTATTTTATGGGCCATGCCGAGGACCCGCAGGGCATTGCCGGCCATATCTTCAGCAGCCACAGTAATCTCTTCCTTCTGCAATGGTCCGCAACGGTCATTATAAAGCTGCTTGGAACAGAGGGAGAGAATTTTTTCAGGCGATCCCTTAACGAATATGATGTTTTCCTCAACATTTTCATGCAGGGTGGCCATAAACATCGATTCCGAGCTGAAGGGGATGACATCCAGCAGTTTCAGAGTTTCCAGCTCCCCTCCTTTCATGGCGGAAACAATAAGAGCGCCCTCGGTTGGATCACCGATGATGTGGTAAAACCCGCCAACTTCCGTCAGTTTTGAGGAGTTGCACAAATACCCGACAAGCATGGTTTCCCGCAGGGAATAGCTCATGTCCTGGTACTCGATCCTGCTACCGTCAAGTATATAATGTCCTTTGGGTTCATAGCCGATGCCCACAACATTATAAATTTTGCCACCGGAATATACCTTCTGAACGGTCATTTCGTTTTTTGTCAGGGTGCCTGTCTTGTCTGAACATATGACGGTCGTTGATCCCAGGGTTTCGGCTGCCGGCAGCCTGCGGGTGAGAGCCTTGTTGGCTGCCATAACAGAAGCTGAAAGTGCCAGTGTGGCAGTAATGATCATTGGGAGCATTTCCGGTATGGCAGCAACTATCAAAGATACAGAAGCCAGGAAACTGTATACAGGTTCATATCCGAAAATATAACCAAGAAAAAAATTGACGCTGCCAATGCCGATTATTGCAATAATCAGGGTGTGGGTAAATTCTCCGACCTTTTTCTGCAGGGGAGTTTCAACCATGTCGGTTGTTTTTACCAGAACAGCGATTTTCCCGAATTCTGTCTGTTCGCCGGTTGCGACCACTATACCTTTAGCAGTGCCCCTGGTGAGGAACGTGCCGCTGTAGGCCATGCATTTACGGTCGCCAAGCTGAATGTTATCCTTATCCTGCGCATCGCTGTTCTTGCTAACAGGAGTAGACTCACCGGTCAGGGCTGATTCATCGGCATAGACATTTCGAGCTGAAAAAAGACGCAGGTCTGCAGGTATTCTGTCTCCCTCGTCCAACAGCACTATATCGCCTGGTACTATGTCGCGGGATGGAACAACCTGTTCCTTGTTGCCACGCAGAACTCTGGTTTCGGTAACTATCATCCCCTGCAGTGCTTCCAGGGCCCTCTCCGCCTTGCCTTCCTGGATAAATCCCAGAATTGCGTTCAGGACCACAACCCCGATGATGACAATGGTATCGGCCCACATTTCCTTGCCCCAAAAAGACAGAAAAGTTGTTACTGCGGCTGCGGCCATCAGTATATAGACCAGGGGATTATGAAATTGCCTCAGGAACCGTATAAGAACGCTTGGCCTGGCAATTTTTAATTCGTTGTAACCAAACGTTTTCAGGCGCTGCATGTACTCAGCTGCAGTCAAACCCTGTGGAGAGGTCTGCAGTCTTTCAAATACCGTTTCAGGTTCCAGCCTGTGCCAGTCGTTTTTTTTATGATCCATAGAAATTAAACTATCTTGCCAGAATTTTGACTGAAAATTTGCAACTAGAATTGAAGTTTTAACAGGCAGTAAAAAAAACAAAGCAACCTATCCAATAAATTAGTTAGTGCCTGTCCATAAATGGCCTTTTTGTCGTATCTCTGCGTCATGCTCAAAAAATAATGCTCGGAATATCAAATATATGCCTGCGCTTATTTTTATCGCGACACTAGTTAAACCAGGTGAGCAAACGCTTCCCTTATTTCCGGGTATGCAAAAACAAACCCTTCATCAAGCAGTTTGCGTGGTACGACTCTCTGTCCTTTAACAAACACATCACTGAATTCACCCAGCGCACCTTTGATCACAAAGGCCGGAACCGGCGGCAGAATAGTGGGCCGGTGCAATGCCTTGCCAAGGGCCTTTGTCATTTCCCTGTTGGTCACCGCATGTGGGGAGGTGCAGTTGACCGGCCCTGAGATGTTTTTGTTTGCCATCAGGTATATAAAAATATTGACCAGGTCATGGAGGGAGATCCATGAAAACCATTGTGATCCGGAGCCCAGGGGACTTCCCAAACCCCACTTGAAAACAGAAAGCATTTTGCTCAAAGCCCCGCCATCTCTCCCCAGTATCACGCCGATACGGCAGAGGACAACCCGGGCCCCGAACTGCTCTGCCATTTTTGCCTCTGTCTCCCAGGCCTGGACCACCTCTGCCAGAAAATCATCACCCGGCGAGGAGTTTTCATCAAGCTCTTCATCAGCCCTGAAACCGTAATAACCGACGGCAGAGCCGCTGAGCAATGTTATATTTTTTGGGGCCTGGCCAATTGCATCGACCAGATTGCGCGTGGTGAGAATGCGGCTGCTGCGGATAGCCTCCCTGTTCTTCTCACTCCAGGTCCGGAAAATTGAAGCTCCTGCAAGGTTGATCACCACATCATGTTTGCAGACCTCATTCTGCCAGGCCCCTTTCTTTGTCGGGTTTCCCTCGCAATATGCCGCCCCGGGCATGAGATTCCGGTGATGAGAGGAACGGGAAAGGATAGTTACAGAATGGCCTTCAGCCAGAAGCCCCTGGCTTAAAGCTGCTCCCAAAAACCCAGTACCTCCAGTTATAAACACCTTCATGTTTATCTCCTCTAATTAAATATTACCGGGCAATGCTCGAATGTTTCATGTGTTCAAAACATACCCTGCTGAGTTTATTTTTACAATTTACTTGTCAGGGGCCTGACCTTATATCGCGCCTTTGCTGCCATTTGAATTTCAAAAAAATTAATTCCAGGCTTGCCTCCGGCTTCACCAATTCCACCCCCCGGGATAATTCCTAACACTTTGAAAAATGACGGGTTAAACGCCTCAAACCTCGCCCCACATTGGGCGGAAACTTTTTTTCTTTTTTTAAAATTTATGGGTTGATATCCTGTACCACATTGTGGTACATTGGCCCTGTTTTCGACTGGCATAACTCTGGAGGGGCTCCAAACATGGATGATAAAGAGTTTTTGCGTGCGCGCAAAATACTTGAAAAAACACAAAAAGGGCTTGCCGAACTCCTGGGCTCTTCAATAAAGGCGGTGCACAGTTACGAACAGGGCTGGCGCACAGTACCTGCCCATGTGGAACGCCAGATTTTCTTTCTTCTTGCCAGAAAAAAAGGTACTGCCAGCAACGCCAAGGCATGCTGGACCGTCAAAAAGTGCCCGCGCAAGCGTAAATTGCAATGTCCAGCCTGGGAATTTCAAGCTGGGAAATTATGCTGGTTTATAAACGGCACTATTTGTGAGGGAGAAGTACAGCAGAACTGGCAGGAAAAAATGAAAATTTGCAGAGAATGCGAAGTATTAAAATCTTTATTGTAATAGATATTATAAATAATAATGTAACAGACGGGCAGGAATCAGCTCTCAGCAAGCAACCTCCAAATCTCTAACTGAAAACAACCATGCGACGACCCATAAACACTTCAGATAGTATTTTCTGCGTGTTTTTAACTCTGTGTTACTTATCTGGCTCCTGACCAGTGGCCAGATTGCATGCCGAGAGCTGATTCCTGCCCGTCTTTATTTTTCCAACTTTTCAATTTAACATTATAATTATATACGATTTTCAAATAAATCATTAAGAATGTGATTGACAAACCCTTGAACAATTCAGGTATAATTTAGGGAATCACGGAGTTTAGTACTTGTCTAACACGTAAATACAAGACGGACGGTATGGGGTTTTCATTATCTCAATATGCTTCGTTATATTTTGTTCTTGCTCAACTGTAATTTGCCATTACATTTCGAATTGCCTGAGTAGCATCAGGAGGCGATTATCGTAATGAAGTGATGCAACCTGTAGAACTATGAGCTGTGCAGGAAATTACCTTCACCTAAGTATTCGTAAAAACCACGTAACATCATAAACATAAGGGTACTTATCATGGCTTCGAATAAAAACCAGCACTTCAACACCAGGGTTATTCATGCCGGACAAAGTCCGGATAAATGGGAAGGCTCCACCCTGCCCCCCATTTTTCAGACAGCGTCCCATAATCACCCGACAGCTGAAAACCTCAGTCAGACCTTTGGCGGCAAAACCACTGACCATATTTACATGCGGCTGACCAACCCGACAAACAAGGTTCTTGAGCAGAAGCTGGCCGACCTTGAGGGGGGGCAGGGATCTGTGGTCATGTCTTCAGGCATGGCTGCCATAACCAATGCCTGTCTCGCCCTGCTGCGTGCAGGAGATGAATTTGTTACGGGTAACTCTCTTTTCATGTCCAGCTACGTACTTTTTGCCAATATTTTCAAAAAGTACAATATAACTGCCAGGTTTGTGGAATCAACCGACATGGAAGCCATTGAAAGCGCGATCAATGATAAAACCAGGTTTATCTGGCTTGAAACCATCGGCAACCCGAAAATGGATATACCGGATCTTGCTGCCGCAGCCGAGATCGCCCACCGGTACGGTTTGCCTTTGATGGTGGACAACACCATGGCAACACCCTACCTCTGCCGCCCCATTGAGCTTGGCGCCGACGTGGTAATTCACTCTACCACAAAGTATCTCAGCGGCCACGGCGATGCCACAGGCGGAGTTGTTATTGACAGCGGCACATTTAACTGGGCTGATTCAGGGCGCTTCCCTGACCTTAAACCCTTCATTGACCGCAAGGGCCCCCTTGCTTTCCTGGATAAAGTATGGCGTGAACACCACATAAATTTCGGCACCACCCAGGCACCACTTCATTCCTATCTGACCATGATCGGGCTTGACACCCTGGCACTGCGTATGGAAAGGCATATGCAAAACGCTGTGGCTGTAGCCAGATACCTGCAGGGCCGCAAAGAACTCGCCTGGCTCAACTATCCGGGCCTTGAGGAAAGCCCATCCCATGAAACTGCAAAAAAACAGTTTGGCTCCAAGGGTTTTTGCGGCCTGATGGCCTTCGGCCTTGGGAACCAGGAAACCAGTTTCAGGTTCATCA
The DNA here is from genome assembly GCA_947259115.1 of uncultured Desulfobulbaceae bacterium. Lineage (GTDB taxonomy): Bacteria > Desulfobacterota > Desulfobulbia > Desulfobulbales > BM004 > BM004. Next base: position 10,155 of record CAMYKS010000032.1, read on the forward strand.
ACAATCTGAAAATGATCTACCACCTGGCAAACCTTGGCGACTGCAAGACCCTGATCATCCACCCCTACTCTTCCCAGTATCTTTCCTTTGATGAACCGACACGCCAGAAACTGTCGATCCATGCGGACCTGTTGCGATTGTCCGTAGGTATTGAAGCGGTTGAGGATATATGTGATGATCTGGGACAGGCGTTGGATAGTTTATAGTTCTCGGCCTTCCACTTTATATACCTTTTTTCACAAGAAATATTTGATCGTATGTCTGATTTATAGGGTTCAAGGGTCCAAGGGGTCAAGGGTTCAAGGGTGACTACATAAAGAACAAGAAAAGTATGACCTTTTATCATTACTGCTAGTGGCTCTATAGAAAACTCAACTAAAGGCACCTTTTCACTCTTTGACCGGCCCATGGGTGCTGGATCGGAGTCTCCCTCTGGTCGTTTATGCCCTGAAAGGGTGCTTACCTCCTGCCTTCGCGGGAATGACTTTGTAAAAAGACAGCGTCACTCCCGCGAAGGCGGGAGTCCAGGAAGATGACAGCTGAGTTTCATTAAGAGCCACATTATTATTTGATATTAGAGCGGAACATTATAGGGTTCATGGTGAAAAACATTTGTAATAAATAGGGAAAAGTTGCAAAGTTATCGCAGGCTATTACTGAAAAATAGAGACACAAGTCAAAATTACATGAGGCAAAGTTATAAGTCCACCCTTGAACCCTTGACTCCTTGGCCCCTCGGCCCCTATCTTTTATAATCATGAGTGAATACATTGAACATGACAAGGACGGTGTTTCCGTCGGCCTGGTGGAAAAAAAATATTTCACCTTTGCTGAGCCGCCGGACGACATGCTCCTGGAGGGCAATGCACGTCTGGGCCCTGTAACCATTGCCTATGAGACGCTGGGCACTCTCAACACGGACAGGTCCAATGTAGTCCTTATCCTGCATGCACTATCCGGAGATTCGCATGTGGCCGGGTATTACTCAGAAGATGACCGGAAACCCGGCTGGTGGGAAATTATGGTCGGCCCTGGCAAAGGCATTGACACGGATAAATATTTTGTTATCTGCCCGAACATCATCGGCAGTTGCATGGGGTCAACCGGACCATCCTCTATAAACCCGGCCAGCGGTGAGCCTTACGGCTTTGATTTTCCGGTCGTCACAATCGGTGACATGGTTAAAGCCCAAAAAGCGCTGCTGGACCACCTTGGCATAAAACAAATCCTCTCAGTTGTGGGCGGCTCCATCGGCGGCATGCAGGTTCTTGAATGGGCAGTGCGTTACCCGGATATGGTTATTTCCGCCATCCCACTTGCCAGCACCACCCGGCATTCCGCCTTGGCCATCGCCTTTAACGAGGTGGCCCGCCAGGCTATCATGGCAGATCCAAACTGGAGCAAGGGTAAATACTACGACTCTACAAAACCCAACTTGGGCCTGGCCCTGGCCAGGATGGTAGGGCACGTGACCTATCTGTCTGATGAAGCAATGCGTCGCAAATTCGGTAGGCGCCTGCAGAATAAAAGCGACTTTTCCTTCAACTTTGATGCGGACTTCCAGGTGGAAAGCTACTTGCGCTACCAGGGGCAGAAGTTTGTTGACCGTTTTGATGCTAATTCATTTCTTTATATCACCAAAGCTGCTGATTATTTTGATCTGCGGAGGCAACACGGCAGCGGTTCTGAGGCCGAAGCCTTTGCCAAGGCCAAGGCCAGTTTCCTGGTCATCTCTTTTACCTCGGACTGGCTCTACCCGACTTACCAGTCAAAAGCCATGGTCAAGGCCATGAAAAAGAATAATCTTGATGTGAGTTTCTGCGAAATTGAGGCAGACTGGGGACATGACGCCTTTCTCCTGCCCAATGAACGTTTATCCGCACTCATAAAAGGCTTTTTGGACCGAAATTTTAACGAATTGCAGAAAAAATAGTTTATTTTTATACATAAGTATCGTAACTAGTTGTTATGAGTATATCTAATGAATCAAATAACGCAAATAGAACCCCAGGGCCTCAAGCGTTTTGATCTCCAGGTGATTGCCTCCTGGATCAAGCCGGGCTCCAGGATATTGGATCTCGGCTGCGGCGAAGGAGACCTGCTCTACTATCTCAAGCAGCATAAGGGAGTCGCCGGCACCGGCATAGAAAATCGTGAATCAAAAGTTGAACTGTGCATTGCCAAAGGCCTTTCGGTGCTGCAGGGAGATATCAATGAAGAGGTGCTTGATTACCAGGAAGCAACGTTTGATTATATAATTTTAAGTCAGACTCTGCAGCAGGTCTATTATCCGGAAAGACTTCTGGAATCTCTGCTTTCAGTGGGCCGCAAGGTGATCGTCAGCTTCCCGAACTTCAGCCACTGGTCCATCCGGATGCAGGTGCTGCTGACCGGAATGGCGCCCAAAAATGAACAGCTGCCCTATGAATGGTATAATACCCCGAACATTCGGGTCATTACCTTGAAAGACTTTCGCAAATTCACCAGGGACCATGGCTGCAAGGTCCTCAAAGAGGTGGCAATCAACACCCATCACCACGATACCCTGGGGCATATTGTCAGCTTTCTGCCTGACTGGCGCGCCACTTATGGAATATTCCTCATCGGCAAAGGGGACAAAAAATGAAAAAGAAAAAGAGTGCAAAATTTCTCGAGACCTACCACCAGTGCGACACTGCCATTGAACCGGCCACTCCGCTCTACGAAAAGATTCCTGCTGTGGTTAAGAAATTAATGAAGCTCATGGATGACAAGAATTCGTTCAGCCATGTTGAGCCCATACCGATCCCATCCAATGAATCGGTGGTAAAATTGATCCAGCAGGCCAGACGCATCCTTTTTCCCGGCTATTTCACCCAGTCAACCCTGGCGCAGGCCAATCTGGAGTACTACCTGGGCCAGGAAACCACCTGTCTCCTGGAAAACCTGTCCCGTCAGATAATCTCTGCCTTCCAGCATGACTGCTTTCGCCTCAACCTGCCCTGCACCAACTGCTCTGAGCAGGGCCATGAAATTGCTTTGAAGGTTGTGCAGAAGTTGCCGACAATCAAAAAACTCCTGGACACCGATATCAGGGCCGCCTATGAGGGTGACCCTGCTGCCAAAGGCTATGACGAGATCATTTTCAGCTATCCGGGACTCCTGGCAATTACCATATACAGGCTGGCCAACCTGCTTCATAAACATAAAGTGCCTGTCATTCCTCGCATCATGACAGAGCACGCCCACAGCCTCACAGGCATCGATATACACCCCGGCGCCACCATCGGTGAAAGTTTTTTTATTGACCACGGCACCGGCGTTGTCATCGGGGAAACAACCGAAATCGGGCACCACGTAAGGCTTTACCAGGGTGTTACCCTTGGTGCCTTATCATTGCCCAAAGATGCCGGAGATCAGTTTAGATACAAAAAAAGACATCCAACTATTGAACATGATGTAATAATATATTCTAATACAACAATTTTGGGAGGAGAGACCGTCATTGGTGCACGGTCGGTAATCGGCGGTAACAACTGGATAACTGAGAGTGTACCGTCTGATACCAGAGTTCTTCTCAAACGCCCTGAGCTTATTTATGCCGGCAACGGCAGAAAGAAAATGCAGAAAAAGGGGAAATGATTATGGCAAGGATTAATGCGGATATCTCGCAGATTGTAGGAAAAACGCCTCTTGTCAGATTGAAGAGGATCAACCAGGGGTTGCATGCAACTATCCTTGCAAAGCTCGAGTTCCAGAATCCTTTAGCCAGTGTCAAGGACCGCATCGGCGTCTCCATGATCGAAGCTGCGGAGAACCAGGGCCTGATCGATCCCCACACCACCATTGTTGAACCGACAAGCGGCAATACAGGCATAGCCCTGGCCTTTGTCTGTGCTGCCAAAAAATACCGCTTGATCCTCACCATGCCCGAAACGATGAGCCTTGAACGCAGGGCTCTTTTGAGGCACCTTGGAGCTGAACTTTTTCTCACTCCAGGCCCTGAGGGCATGAAAGGAGCCATTGCAAAAGCCCAAGATATTCTGGCCCACAACCCCAAGGCATACATGCCCAATCAGTTTGCCAATCCAGCTAATCCTGAAATCCACCGCAAGACTACGGCGGAGGAGATCTGGTCCGATACCGGCGGTCAGGTTGATATCCTGATTTCAGGTGTTGGAACCGGCGGCACCATCACCGGTGTTGCAGAAGTCATCAAGTCGCGCCGGCCTTCTTTTAAGGCTGTGGCCGTGGAACCGGCAGATTCTCCGATCCTTGCCGGCGGCAAACCCGGCCCCCATAAAATCCAGGGAATCGGCGCCGGATTTATTCCCGATGTTCTGAATACCGAGATCATAGATGAAGTTGTTGCGGTCACAAATGAGAATGCTTTTGAGACAGCCCGCCAGGTTGCCAAGCTTGAAGGGATTCTCTGTGGGATATCATCAGGTGCAGCAGTTTGGGCAGCAATGCAGGTAGCGGCACGGCCAGAAAATGAAGGAAAGCAGGTCGTAGTGGTTCTGCCTTCCACCGGGGAGCGCTATCTGTCAACCGATTTATTCATTAAAGAGGAGATGAGAACAATGGCGACAGCAAAAAAACCTGCAGCAAAGAAGGCAGCTCCGAAAAAGAAAGCGGCAGCAAAGAAAACAACTGCCAAGAAGGCAGCCCCGAAAAAGAAAGCGGCAGCAAAGAAAACAACTGCCAAGAAGGCAGCCCCG
>CAMYKS010000032.1:14890-46322 GCA_947259115.1 uncultured Desulfobulbaceae bacterium
GAAAACAACTGCCAAGAAGGCAGCCCCGAAAAAGAAAGCGGCAGCAAAGAAAACAACTGCCAAGAAGGCAGCCCCGAAAAAGAAAGCGGCAGCAAAGAAGATCACTGCCAAGAAGGCAGCCCCCAAAAAGAAAGTGGCAGCCAAGAAGACCACTGCTAAAAAGGCAGCCCCGAAAAAGAAAGCGGCAGCCAAGAAAGCCACTGCTAAAAAGGCAGCCCCGAAAAAGAAAGCGGCAGCTAAGAAGACCACTGCAAAGAAGGCAGCCCCGAAAAAGAAAGCGGCAGCTAAGAAGAAAAAATAATTCGCAAGAATTATTTCATACTTCTACAAGCAGGTTTGTAGCGCTCGACATTACTAATACGTTCAGCTTTGCCTAGGGCTGCTCCAATAAAAGTGCGCGTCAATCAGTATACTCATCTGGTAGACGCGCATTTTTTTAAAACACTTAGCTTTAGTATTTTTTACTCGGTGAGAAGAAGCACCAAAGGCACCAATAAATAGTTAGGCAACTCCCCGAAGGCTTGTTGTTCTGCAAAAATGGGAAGGCATCAATAAATGATGCCTTCCCATTTACCCCATTCCTTTCCGCCCTTTAAAAAAGTTCAGTGATTATTTCGCAAAATAGAGCTGCTCAAATTCCTTGACCGCTCTTTTCAGTTCAACTGCGTTGTTCAGGTCGGTGGTCTGCTTGCATTTCATGGCATAAACCAGCATTTGGTGGAGCAACCCCAGCTTCTTGTCATACTTTTTCGCATCAAACTTGATACGCTGGGTCATAAAGTACTGGGTAACAATATCCTGAAATTCGTCGGCATGCTGCTCCTTGTTCATCACCCAGCGGATAAGCTGGTTCGGGTTATGGGCTTTTTCCTTTTCAATGGCCATGATCTGGTTCATTGATTTCTCGATTGTAGTGATGTGCTCAAGGAGCATGGTTATGCGGGCCTGATCATCATATATGCCGCACGGTATTTCACAATGGGCTGCAGCCATGCCGGCATATAATGCAAGACAACTCAAACCGATCAGAAACTGAAATGCTCTTTTCTTCATAATTCCCCTCCTTAATTATGTTGAATATTTGTTTCTGTTTTCTGATCGTGAACACCGCTCTTCCGATCTTCGTTTATTCAGAAAACAAAAAAATTCCGGCACGCATAAAAAATGCCGTAAAAGTCGAGCCGGCTGCTCTCGATTTTTTAACCGTTTATGTTCCATTATAGTTTTAATCTCTTCCATGTCAACTATTTCCATGTCGTCAGCTTGAGCGCACTTCGTGCAGCTGATGTTGCAGAGACTTTGTCCCACTGCCTATGCAAGTCATTATCACACAGGATACAAATACTACTATTGCGCATACTATTTAGAGCAGGGAATGGAGCAGGACATACAAATGTGACTCACGGCTGTGACTCACAGCTACTATGGCAAGAAAATATATAATCGTTAGGAAAAGTTGAGGGGCAACAGCGACCTGGTTAGGGAATTATTAATTTTATTCTGGCCCAAGAATAAAAAATAAGCTGTTGCCCCCCAAAGTGAAAACAACCCCGTGGGAACGCCAATTCACCACTTCACTTTAGGAATATGCAATTATCGTGCCTATAAAAAAAAAGGCTCCTTATTGATTTTTTTTTTAAAAGGGACCATTTTTTAAAAGAAGCTGGGAAGCAATAAATGAAAAAGCAAACAATAAATTGTATATATACAACCGGAATACTTACAGAATAAGGGCAAAACTGATTAAGAGGAAAATGCATTAACACGTAAATATCCTCGAATACGACCGCATGAAAAATTGATCAAAAAACAACAAAGTTCCCCCAAAACAGTGCCTGGAATGACAAATTACGGCACCACAAACAATAATTGTCACATTAATAAATAATTGATTATATGCATTTTTTTTATTCAATGACAACAATTGTCACAAATTGGCGACAAAACCCATAATGTTAACTGAATTTACTGCACGGTTCGCATTGTAGAAATAGGTCGGGAATTTTTTTTGATTTTCAGTTTACATAAATGGACAGCATTATTTTGCTTGTCCCTTCAAGCGCTTACTCAGCTCAAATTCTTGCTGCATCTCTTTTACCATGCCCTTGGCGCCGTAGACCATCCCCAGGTTGTAGTGGATATCAGGATTGTTGGGCATAAAGAGTAGCGCCCTTTTGTAGTTCAGGATTGCCTTATCGTATTCACCCAGGTTGTAGTACGTTGTACCCAGATTAAAAGAAATCGAATAGGTTTCCGGTTCTATCTCCTGCGCTTGTTCAAAATACTGTGCCGCCAGCTGGAAATTATTCACCCTGAAATAGGATGAACCCAGCACCAGCATGGCATTTAAATGCCCGGAATCTACCTCCAGGGCCTTCAAGGCGTCTGCTGTCGCAGCCTGATAATTCATTATGTCGAAATATATGGATGCACGAAGATGATATGCCGGGGCAGTGCGCAGGTTTTCCCTTTTCAACATAGCATTCAGTACCTGCAGAGCCTGTTTGTGCTGTTTTTTGTCCTTATGAAAATTGGCGAGATTGAATAACGGACTGAATTCATCCGGCCCGACATCTATGGCTTTTCTGAGGGCCTCAAGGGCCTCATCATCCCTGCCCTGTGCCCTATATGCCACATACAGGCCCATATGGCCACGCGTTAAACCGGGAGATTTTAAAGTTACGTCCGCCCAGACATTTTCCCGTGTTGACCACGTCTGGTTCCGCTGCCAGGTAAAAAGCATGAGCAGCAATACCAGAATAACAAAAACAGAGCGGCTGAATATGATGCGGCGTTCAGCAAATTGATACCCCTGGACAATCAGGGCCAGAAAAAGAAAGGCTGATGGCAGGTAGATGCGATGCTCAAAGATAATTTCAAGCGGGATAATGGAGGACTCAATTGCCAGGTTTAGCAGAAACCAAAAAACGGCGAAGGAAAGCAGCCTGTTATGCTTGAAAAGAAATAATATCAGAAAGACAAGCGCTGCAATTCCGAGTATTGCCGCAATAGTCTGGGGCGGTGCTATCAAAGCAGTTGAAACCGGATAATCATACGCCAGGTTCAGCCTTGACGGCAAAGGTAGAACCATGAGTGACAGGTAATGAATAATAACACGGGGCTGGGTAAGCAACCGTTCAACCAGGGTAAAGTCCCTGGCGCCATAACCCTGCAGAATATATGCAAACGGATTGGTTCCCAGATAGAACCAGCCCAGGCAATATACCAGCAGCACAGCAAGCACTGAAATAACCATGGGGTTCTTATAACTGCGGGAAAATCGAAACCCACCTAAAAAGTAAAATTCATACCCCATTATTATTACGGGAAGGATTGCCGCATTTTCCTTGCTGACAACAGCCAGGAATCCGCACCCCAGGCTGAGCAGAAAAAAAGCAATCTTCCGGAATACACCTACGCCGCGTTGGCGGCCCCAGGCATAAAACAACAGGGAACTGAGGAAAAAAAGCGCCTCCATGCTGGTCATGCGCTGGACAATATATGTCACAGCACCTGTTTGCACAGGATGTACGGCCCAGAGTAAGGCACCCAGGAGCGCGACCTCGTTTGCCCGCCTAAGTTTTTTATCAGAGCAATATACGAAAAGTGTAGCCCTGAAGAGGAAGTAGAGGCAAAAAGATGCAGCAATATGGATAAGGAGATTCACCAGGTGGTAGCCCCGGACATCGGGTTCAACAAAACCGTGCCCTCGTAAACCTGTATCAGCGTGATACCCGGCAGAACTTTTTCCGGCAAAATAATAGTTAAGCCCAAAGGATATTTTCGGCAGCCAGCGATATTTGGAAGGGCCCTCAACTGCAGCATTCTTCAAGCTTGCAAATGAAAGATCAGAAATCTTTACATGCTCATTACCGATTATATTATGGTAGTCATCGAACAGAAAGGGACCGCTGAATGAATTTGAATATGCCAACAGGCTCGCAGCCGAAAGGATGATGAGCGAAATAAGGATGGAGGTGAAGTTGTTTTTTTGAATCATATAATTATGGTCAACGATTGTAATCCGGCATTCAAATTCACCTACCATAAAACCTAAAAAAACAATAATAGTAAACTGTTACCTATAATTTTCTTTCGTTTTACGGTTTATTCCTGTAATTATTGTACCTTTAAGGTTTAGGGGAATGCTGCGCAGCCTGGGATGCATAAACCCGAACAACCCGGATACTGTAATTTCTCTGGAGAAGCTATGAGTAGCAGCACAGCAGAAAAAAGCACACACCAGCGCCCCTTGCTTTCAATAATCATACCAGCTTACAACGAAGCTTCGAACCTGCCCCAACTCATCAAGGAACTTAATGAGGTCCTTGTCTCCCTGGATGTGGCTCCGGAAATACTCTTTGCGGATGACGGCTCCACCGACTCCACCTGGGAGATGATCGAAGCGCTTCACCGGGAGCATGACTTTGTCAGAGGAGTTCGCCTGTCAAGAAATTTCGGCCACCAGTATGCCCTGCTCGCAGGCCTGGCAAACGCAAAGGGGGATGCGGTCATAACAATGGACGGAGACCTGCAGCATCCGGTTACAATGCTGCCGGAGCTTTTCAATGAATGGCGCCGGGGCAATATGATCGTGCATACCAGGAGAATTGATCCGCCTACCCTGTCTTTTTTCAAAAAAATTACATCAAAACTGTATTACAAAATATTCTCCTATCTGAGCGGGGTTAAGATCCAAAGTGGCATGGCTGATTTCCGGCTTCTGGATCGCCGGGTCGTCGAAGATATCCTCCAGTTTAACGAGGAAGGCCTTTTCTTCCGCGGCATTGTGCAATGGGTGGGGTACAGAACCACCACGCTTCCTTACACCTGCCGGGAACGCTTCAGCGGCACCAGTAAATATTCTTTGCAGAAAATGTTTAAACTGGCCTGGAACGGCATCACGTCCTTTTCCATCGTACCCCTGCGTTTGACCATATTTATCGGAGTGATAACAAGCTGTATCGCCTTTGCTGAAATTCTTTATGCAATCGGGGTGAAACTCTTTAGCGATTCAGCGGTTCCCGGCTGGGCTTCTGCGATATCCGTCCTTTCCTTTCTGTTCGGGGTACTTTTCATCTTCCTGGGTATTGTCGGCGAGTATCTCGGCCGAATCCTCGTTGAAGTCCGGCAAAGGCCCCGGTACCTTGTTTCAGATACGGTTGGAATACGTAATATTTGTCGGGACAAGCAGAACGATACCACTCCATAAGAAAAACATGATCAACATGGGACTGCACAGCAAATCTAAGGTTTTAAGAAGGTCACCTGTGACAGATATATTTTACACCATTGCTTCAGTTGCCTTTTAATTTAAGTTTTCCCTTCAGTCTTCAGCCTTCGACCTTCAGCCTCCTGTCCCCTCTTCTACGGCAGCTTCTGTCCGGCCTGCAATACCTGAAATTGGCCGCCAAGGGGCGCCCATTCTACCTGCACACCTGCCTCACCGCCCCATTCGAAGTAATCCAACATAACAACATGACGACCCGGGCCAAGTTGCATGGGAGGGCTCTCAACCTGCTGGCCAAAGGCATGCACACCCTCATAGTCAATGACAAGCTTGCCGTCAATGTAGAGGCGGCACCCATCATCAGCCTGCAGCCGGAAAACAACCTGCTGCTTCCCCTGGGCATCCCATGCACCTGAGAAAAACAGGCGCAGGTTGTCATGTGCACCGAGATCGAGTCCCTCAACGCTGTTCAGTCTGCCCGCTGTAAGGGGTATATGCATTTCCGTGGTTGACAGATCAATGTCAGCAGCTTTCCCCCACAGGGGTGTAAGGGATTGCACAGCCGCATCATGCAGGTACACCAGTAATCGTATGTTTTCAGGGGGAGGCTCCATGTCCATGGGGTCGATGATTGGAGTCCCGGCCCCCTTTCCTGCTTTCCGGGCCAGCATAAAAGCCCCCTCCTGTTTTACCAGCAGATATTCCCCTGTTTCGATAAGCCGCTGGAATATTCCCATATTTCCACTGCCGATGGCGTTGGTATCAAGCAGCAACATTTCAATGGCATCCGGCGGTGGAAGGTTCTCCCCCTTTATCCCCCAGTATTGAGCCTTAAAGGGGTTTGGAAACATATAAACCTCATTCCTGTTGGCCAGGTTTGGCAGCAGGTTATGGGAAACCGATACAGGTACATCAGGGTCGGCGGGCATTAACTCTACAAACTGCTGAAAACGCTCGTCCGCCCCGGATTCCTTGAAAAAGCTGTACTGATTTGATACCCGTTCTTTAACGTTTTTCAGCGGCAGATAGCTCCACTGTTGATTGGCCCATAGAGATGCACACAGGACACCCAGGACGAGTCCCCAACTGACAACCGGCTTATTTTCCGTTTTCTGCTTCACCATACAGAAACTGATGGCAGAAGCTCCAAAAAGCACCGGAAGGGTCTGGAAATTATAGTGGTATTCAATGGAGATAAGATAATCATTTCCACTCAGGACATTGACCAGAAAGGCGGGGAGTGAGGCAGCGGCAAGAAGAGGGTTGAGTAAAAAAAGAAAAAGCAGCGGCAGGCCAAGCTTCCAGGCATACATTCCCACCCTGGCCTGGGTAAAGGTTTCCCAATAGTAAGCAAATTCAAACTTGTGCTGCCAAAAACTACTGAACCAGTACCCCCCCTGAAAACGGAAAAAACCCTCATCATTAAAATAGGGCAAAAAGACCTTCATGCAGAGAAAAAACCAGGCCAGACTGATGAGCATGGTAAGGGCACCAACCCGCCAGTTCCTGAAAAGGACCCAAAAACCGAGCATAAAGGTTGTCAATGCCACATCCTCTTTGCAGAGCAGCGCCGCCACTATTGCAAACCAGTATCCCTTCCATTTCCCGGCATCAGCTCTTTCCACCGACCAGAGTAAAAACGGTGCTGCCAAAACTTCAGGATGGAAATTTTCCAGGTTCATGTTCTGCAGGGCGGGCGACAACAACCAGGCCAGAGCAAATAATAGTGCTGCAGTCCGCCCTCCCCCGCGCCTCAGGATAATTGCTGCAAGGGGGAAAGCTCCTGCAGCAAGGGCAAAGGATTGCAGAACCAGCAAGGCCTCCACCCTGGGGATAAGCCAATACAGTGGCATATAGAGCAGCATGACAAACCAGCAGTGGTCGCCCCAGATTGAGAGGCCGCGCACCGTATTGAAAAGACCCCGGCCGCTTGCCAGCTTCCATATGGCCTGGGCATGGATGCCGATATCAAAGGCGGACATGCCGAAATTCCTGAATCCCAGGATTGAAACTGTGGAAAAGACAGCGGTATACAAAAGCACAGCAATAATAAGTAACGCTGCGATGCCGGGAAAAGAAGAAAAAACCGACCTGCCGGATGGATATGTCCCAGGATTTATCATCCGCTTAACCTTGAAATAAGCATATGCCTATTGCCCGATCTTACTTTTCGCCTGTTTGCCAAAGGCCCCGCCAGGATCAATTTCAACAACCTTTCTGTAAGCGTTCTCGGCAAGAATAGTGTTCCCGGTTCTCTCATAACAAACACCAAGATGAAAATAGGCCTCTGCTGCCAGCTTGTGGTCAGGATACCGTTCAACCAGCCTCTTATAATACTTGATCGTGTCGGCACAGTCGCCCTCCTTGTAATAGCAGAGGGCCAATGCCGCCAGAGCCTGTGGTGCACCCTCGAAATCAGGAAACCGTTGACTGATCTGCAGGAGGATCGGTTTGGCCTCATCCAGCATATCCAGGTTGAAGTAAGTAATAGCGCGCCCCATATACTGTTGCAGGTTGAATATATCAATGTCGACCTGTTCGCCGGAAGGAGTAAAACCATGCTCCTGCAAGCGTTCCTTTGCATAAGCGGCCCATTGCGTCCCCGGATGCCTGCCGATCAGCTGCTGCATTTTGCGCCTGCCATCTTCCAGCTTGCCGCTGCGCAGGAGGATTAAGCCCATATGGTATTCCACTTCAGCCACCCTGTTTCCCCGGGGATAGCGTTTCAGGAAATCCTCAAACGACTTAAGCGCCTCTGTGTCCTTTTTCTCAAGAAAATAGGTTATGCCTATATAGTACGATGACTCCTGGGCCAGGCTGGACAAAGGATATGTCCGCATGAAACGCTGAAACCCTGACCGCGCCCGGTCATACCGACCGGCGTCCTTGTAGCGGATACTTCGGTTGTAGGCCCGGTACGGTTCATTGACGTATGTTCTATAAGAAACTGCAGCAACCATGATGACGGCTATCATGAAAATGCCCATCATGGTTATTCTCCGGGCAAAGGGACTTGGATCAATTGAAAAACGCACATTTTCAAAAGTCGGTAACCCCAGACGCTTTTCCAGCATGGACCAGGCAGTCCTCGTATTTTTCCCGGGAATCGGTATGTTCAACAGCAATACAACCAGTCCAAACAGGGTCAGCAGTTGTCCAGTCCTGTCCCAGGGACCAGGCCCGTAAAAAAGCCTCACCTTGTTTTCCTTCGGATAAATGAGCATAAATGAAGGCGATGTCAGATAAATTCTGTCCGCCCCCTCAACATGCCAGTTTGGGTGGTATGAAACCTTAACCAGGTGCGGCTTTCCAGGGCAACTTGTTTGCAGAAAAATCTCCTGGGCCTTAATGGTTTCCTGCACAGTACAGGCAGAAATGTCAATTTCATGCCTGGATAAATCTTCAAGAGACCGGGCTGTCCGTGTAAGTGGAGAACCTTTATTATCCATAGACTCTGCATCAGACACCAGGTGGATATCCAGCAAATCGTCATGGGTGAACCACTTGTGCGCAATTTGTTTCCATGGCTCTTTACCCCGGTAAACAAAGGGCTCAAACTGCAGCACTTCAATATATCTGTCAGTATTTGTGGTCAACTTCCAGAGTTCATACTGCCCTATGGTTTCCACCCTTGAATAATCGGAAATCTGCCTGACAGCCCCTTTAGCCGGGCTGCTTTTCAGGATGAGTTCCCCTACATTGAAAAGCTTGAGATACTCCCGGGCCCGGTTCAGGTCCATATTCGTATAGCTATACTGGGGAAAGGGCTGTGAGCTTTGCCGCGAGACCAGGCTCTGGATGTAAAATACAAAGGGTGCGGTAATGGACGCCTGCATGTAAAGGCCTTCAAGGGTGGCTCTGCCCGCAAAGAGCGGCAGGGATTCAAAAGCCCGGGAAGACCCGAAGGCATTATGGTCCTGCGAATGCTCGAATACAACCCGCGGGTCCTGAAAATCGCCGGCAAGCGCCTTGTTGACCCGGTCAAAAACCGGCCATGTTTTTTTGGCCTCAAACCCTTCATAATTCCACTTGAACCAACCTGAAACAGGTCCAACACGGCTGTCCGTCCAGTGCATGACAGCGGCGCTCACGACAATGAGCAACAGCCAGCTCAGGCCCCAGCGCTTCAACATATATTTTGCGGCCCAACCCAAAAAAAGAGCACCCATGAGACTGACCATTAATTGGCCATAGGGCACGTAGCGTATATCCACGACACCGATGCGCGGTGCAGCCACAAAAAAGATTACTGCAACGCCCAGGCCGAACCAGAGATAGGCAAGGGACACAAGAATTTCCTTCCCCTTATCCCTGTAGTGTATGATTCCTGTGGCCAGAAGAATAATGCTTCCCGCAATACCGGCAATCACCCCAGGCAGAAGGATATCCGGCACCACTTCCTTTAATGAGTTAATGGTCCAGACCAGGTGGTACGCGGTGGTGTATTTTGTAAAAACAAGGAGCGGCACGAGCCAGAAGGCAAGGAGGCAGAAGCCGAGCGCATAGACCCTGAAAAGGTAGAGTAAACGCCGGGAAAACCCATAGGGGGTAAGCAACAGAAACAATGACATGGCCTCGGCAAACAGCAGGGTGTAGCCATGGCTGAAACCCACCAGGAAAACCAGAATAGCGTTGCGGATGATCCATTTGTTTTCTGTGGCACCGCGATACAGGCTACCGATCAGGATGAGCGACAGGGCCATGCTGAAGCTGTAGGAGAATTCTCCTGCCAGGGTGCTCAGGATATTGCCGCCCCACATGGAGTTGGCCCCGTTAAAGAGAAACGGCAGCATGAGTACCGCCCCGATTCCCGGGCCGGGAAAGGGACAGCGCAGCAAGCGCAGCATGGTGAAGGCTGCAAGCGGAAGCAGCGCCGTACCCATCATTGTCACGAGCTTGAAGGCGACCTGCAGCGGCATGACCAGATCCAGCAGGCACATGATCAAAAAAGGCAGGGGAAAGTAGAACTGCAGGATGGGAAATCCACCATAGTTGCCCATGGTCCAGCCGCTGACCTTGCCGGAGGGCAGCAAGGTGTGGCGCAGGTATTCCAGGGTATAATAATGGGAGGCTGTATCACCGCCCGTGGTTATCGTTGCAGTAAAGAGTGATGCCAGGTCAAATTTGGAAAAAATGAAAATTTCCACTGATGCCAGCACGAAAATATCCAGCAGATGGGGAACACTCCGCAGGCTGAAAAGCCATTGCCTGGCACTTCTGCTGATTATGAGAATAATAAGACAGACTGCAGTTACGATAAGAGCAAACCCGTAGAACCACGTGTTCAATGATGCAGTAACAGGAGTAATAACAGCCCCAGCACCTTTGACCGGCACGGCAATATCAGAAGTTGCAAGGTGATTAAGGCCCTGCAGCTCATATTGGGCGGCAAAGAACACCCCGTACACACTGCCCTCACTGCCGCTTATATTCGTAACATTGAATTGCGCCCGTCCTGTGCCATTCTCCAACCTGATTTCCTGCACAGGTGGCTCTATTGCAAGGTCACCTGGACCATGGCCTGTAACGGTAACATGTTCAAGGGCGGGATCATCTGTTTTGAGGTGAATGGAGATTTCTCCGCTGCCTGCTTTTTCTTCCAGAACTGCTTTTACTGCAAGCGCACTTTTCCCTTGTTCACCCATGACAACATTTGCAATGGAAGCGCTTGATACAGGTATACCGTCAGCATGCTCATAGGAAACCGTGATAAAAAGCGGATAGGAGCCCTGCAGACCTGCAGGAACAGCAAAACTGGCAGATGATTCAGCCCCTTGCCCCGGTCCTAAGCGCTCAGCGATAAAAACATTCTGCTGCTCTTTCTGGAAACTGCCCAGAAGCGAAATCCGGAAGGCCGGATCCGTCCCTTTATTGGTAATCCTGAAACCGGCGGTGACAATACTCCCTTTGATACCCGTGGTGGTGGAGATCTCAAGGGTGACTTCTCCCGCCTGTGTCTCAGAGGCTGGAATGAGAAGACATATAATTAAAAAGAACAGGCCGGCCAGGAAGTTTCTTTGCATTTGAAACGAAGATTCCTATAGGATGTTGAGGAGAAATAATGAATCGTTTTATGGCGTACTGCTGCTGAGTCCTGCCATTGAAACTTATCTAAAATTGCTTAGTATCTCTTAACGGCTTCCAGGGCTCCTGTTTTTTTCTTTGCTGCTTTTCAGCATCTTCCCAGATGACATCGTTTAACAATGCTCCCTCCAGGTTGGCACCTGACATATCCACTTTTTTGAACCTGGCGCCGCTGAAATCCGCCCCTGCCAGGTTGGCTTTTTTGAGGCCTGTGTTCCAGAGTCGCGCCCCACTCAGATTTGCCCGCTGCATGGAAGCATTGGTAAATAATGCATCCTTCAAATCAGCTTCAATAAAGTCAGTCCCGTCAAGCTTTGCCTCAATGAGTTTTGCCTTCTGCAGATTCGCCCGGTTAAATTTAACATTGAGCAGTTCAGCCCCGATAAAATAACTGTTGTACAGGCTCGCGTTCTCCAGGGTGACATCAAGCAGCTGCGCCTTAGAGAAATTTACCTCCCGCATCCTGGCTGCGGAAAAGTCAACCTTCAGCAAAACAGCCTTTGACAGGTCTGCCCGCATCATGTTCGCATTTCTCAAATCAGCATTTACCATGTTTGCCCCAATGAGCCTGGCTGATTCAAATTTGCCGCCAATGATTTTTGCCTTGCCAAGCTTGGCATCCACCCCGAAATCAGCCTTGGAAAAATCCGTATCTATTAATTGTGTGCCCTCAAAAATAACCCCGGAGAGCATAGATCCCTTAAGGCTGCAGCGGGTGAGATCGGCATGGGACAGGTCGGCATTTCTGAGCTCCGTCCATTTCAGGCTGGTCTCAATAAGCTTTGCATCATTCAATGATACTTCGATGAGACTGACACCTGCCATAATGGCATGGGAGAGATCGGCACCTATGAACTGGGCTCCCTTGTTGAATGTGACATCCTTGAATATCGCATAGGAAAGGTTGGCGTTGTTGAATACAACATCGGAAAGATCTGCTGCAACAAACCTGGCCCCGGAGAGATCTGCTCCCGTAAAATTGACGCCCTGCAGCTTGGCGCCGGTAAAATCGGTTCCTGCCAGTTTAGCATCGTTGAGATCAATGCCGGCAAATTCAGCATTGGTCAAATCACAACCGGCACACTCCCCTGTTTCCAACATTCTCCGCACATGGTTATTATCAAAGCCTGAGGCCGACGCACAGGAAAGTACCATTGCAAGTCCACTGATAAACAGGAGCCGGAATATTCTTCTTTTCATCTTTATGTTTCCATTTATTGGTTGTAAAAAACCTGTCACCCTATAGTTAACATGAAAATAGTAGCATAACTATCATGTTATTTTTACAAAAAAAATACCTCCATGAAGAGGTATTTCTCCTGTGACCTTATCATACATTTACTGGAAGTTAGTTTTCCAGGGCTGTATCTGCAAACACGACTTCATTTACCAAGACACCATCTTCCCAGGCCTGTTCGGTTTTCTTGCGGCCACTTTTATACCAAAGTGTAGTCAGCCCGTTTCTCTTGCCCTCTTTGTACAGTACCTCTTCACTTTTTTTGCCATTTCCATACCAAGCAGAATGAAGTCCGTGCAGTTTCCCGTCCTGGTAGTTTTCCACAAGCTTCTGCTGTCCATCCTCATACCAGGCAGCAAATGAACCGTGGAATTTTCCATTCCTGTAATGCATCTCATAGCTCTTCTTGCCATTTTCATGCCACATAAAACTTGCCCCCTGGCGTCTGTTATCGACAAAATTCGCCTCCAATTTTTTCCGGCCACTGTCAAACCAGGAAAATGTATATCCTTCTTTCCGGCCCCCAACCCAGTTTTCTTTCTTTTTCATGCGGCCGTTTTCATGCCAGGATCGCTCTTTCCCTGTTTTTTTGCCCGCGAGGTATTGCGTTTCTTCTTTAATGTTCCCTGAAGGATAATAAGAAACAGCCTTGCCGGTAAACTTCACTTGTTCACCTTTTACATATGCTAAATTACGCACGACCTCAAACCTTGTAGGGTCAATCGTTCTTTCAGTTTCTGCAATAGAAAAAGACGACAAAAGGCTTACTGACAGTATCAGCAAAAATATCCTTTTCATGATTCACCTTGTCTCTGGAGTTAAAGGTTTCGCAGATCAAAAACATAAAAGGGAAGTATTGCTCAATAATACTTCCCCACTATGTCAGTTGCAAGATGCGTCGCTATTATTCTTCCATTACGGCGGTGTGCCCCGCGGGTTGGCTTTGGCCCAGCCGCCTTGATCGGAGACTATCCAGACATAGTTGTCATCAGAGGCATTCCACCGGACATTGGCAGGGTAGCCGGAATAATCAAGAGAGCCTGTACAGCTGCCGCTGCTGCAAGACAAGGCTGTTGCCACACCGCCATGGATGACTGTCATTTGGGCGGAAGTGTTGTTGCTTGAAGCTGCAATACCCAATACCCTGCCGTTCCACTCGGTTCCATTTTTCGAGATATCTATGGTTACTGTGTCACAGGATCCTGAACAGTGGGTGTTGCTGATGAAGCTGGTGTCAAATACGGGAACATAGTAGGTGCCTGCCAGGTTATCTCCATTCTTGGATTTAATTCCTACAAATGCATATGCCTCGGGGGCGTTAATATCACTCCAGGTACCGGTGTCCCCGCCGTAATTATTTTGCCATGCCACCTGTCCCTGCAGGTAATGGTCATGGATGGAGAATTCTGCATGCTTCAAGTTGAATCGGCCGCGGCCGTGCCCGTAGAAAGCAGAGTCACCTGTGCCGCCGTCACCGGTATCGACATCTCCGATGCGGAATTCAGCCTGGCCGTCGGCAATTTCCCCGCCAATATTGGCATAGGTCACCTGGGCGTGGAACGGCACAGGACCGGTCGTAGCTCTGCCGGCACCCTGCCCGGTAGTACCATGGCAATACAGACAGGCGCCGTAATTGACGATCTTGCCGTAGCCCGTACCAGATGTAATGGTGAAGGTATGTGATGACAAGGCGGTCCGAACATTGCCTGTCTGGAGGCCATTAGCAGTTGAGCCTGCCACACCTGGTGTGATGCTGACGATTTCAACCGTACTGCCGGTCACATCAACATGGCAGCGGCTGCAGCTCAACTGCAGTGGCATGCCGGCGTAGGGCAAATCAGTATTATTGGCAACGGTCCTCGGATCAGTGTGGCACTGGGTACAGTTGCCGTTTGCCACATAATTATTGGCACTGACATGATGCGCTGCAGCCGTTGTATTAAAGGCACCGCTGTTACCGTCTGCCGGGTGGCAGGTCAGACAGGTTTTAGATGCCCAGCTGCCTGCTGCAGCTGTACCATTGGCCAGTCTGGCATCGCCGTCAATACCATTTGTGGCAGCACCAAGCATTTCATTATCACGGGTAGGGGATCCACTATGACATAGGGTGCAAGTAGATGCCGTACCGTCACCATGGATATTGATAAGCACACCGGTCCCAACGGTATGGCATGTTGTACAGGCAGCATCACTACCGAAATCTGCAGCATGGCCGCCGTGGTCGACATCCGGGGTCTTGGGCTCATGGCACGTATCACAGGTTGCTGTTGTACGGCTGCCCATTGAAGCATTGACATCAGCTTCCAATGGGGTGCCGTTACCGTCGTCAGTATAGCTATGGCAAATTGTACAGGAGCTCGTATGCTCGAAATAAATATCGGCCCAGCTGGCCAGTGTACCGCTATTATCATCATGGCAATCTGCACAACCCTGCGGAGTTGACTGCGAGGTATCGTTGTCGGCAGCAGTTCCCGGCACACCGTCAAGACCATCAGCCTCGTAGGTCACCACATGGCTGATATATCCTGCAGCCGTCCCATGGACATGACTGTCAAAGTATCCGGCAGTATGGCAGGTGCCGCAATTACCCTTGGCGATCGGCTGGTTGCCGTAGGTGGTATTGCCGCTGTTTAAGGCGCCGGCTGCGGTATGACATGCTGAACAGGCATCATGAACCATATCTCCTGCACGTGATGATGCAGAATTGACCGGCATCAGACCGGCAGGTCCGCCTGCCGTTGCCGTATGACAGGAAATTGTACAGCTGGCCAGAGCATCTACCCGGGTGCTGTGACTCATGCCGCCGGCACCTGTATGAATAGCGATCCAGGTAGAGGTGTCAGCATGACATGCCGTACAGTCACCATTGATAATGGTATCTGCATTGGTAAACGGACCGGGCTGTAAAGCACCGTCATTGGCTCCGGTATGGCATAGACCGCAGCCTCCGGCATGAACGTCCCCGGCCACAGTATATGGGGTCGTCTGGGCGTCACTGGCATTGGAGGTGCCGGGAGTCGGGTTACCGTGACAGCTGGCGCAAGCAGGATCACTGCCTACACGGCCGCCTATATGAATAAGGCCGGCAACAGCATCCGCAGTGTGGATAGAAATCCAGGTATCACCACCTCCTATATGACAATCTACACAACCGGTAGCTCCGGATTGACCAATTGCAGAATCTATCAGGGCACCTGTCGGTGTCGCATCAAGGTCATGACAGGTAGCACACGTCGAAGTTGCATGGACCTCGCCTGTTCCAATAAACGGCGTGGCAACCGCATCACTGGCGTTGGAGGTGACAGGCGTAGGATTGCCGTGACAGGTGGCACAGGAAACGTCTGCTATGAAACTGTGGCTATGGGTATGGCTGTTAAAATACGTGCCATGACAGTCTGTACAGAGTCCGCCGCCATTATTCGTACCGGCCCCTCCGTCCGGCATTGCCGTAACCCAGTCAGGTTCATGGGTATCTGCTGCTGCTTTAGTAAGCAGAAAACCATCGGCGCCTGGTGTTGCAGCTATGCCATGACAAGAGGTGCATTTGTCATGCATCTTGTCATCTCCGGGATCAATGGGTGCACCTGTTCCGGCGCCACCACCCGCTGTATTGGTATGGCAGGTAGCACAGCTGTCGGCAGGGCTGGAAATGCGGGCTGTATGATCACCCTCCTGACCACTTGCATTATGGCATTTACTTGTACAGTCAGCTTCTACAACTACGCCGTCTGTCTTGTTATCGTGATGAATGCCGCCGAGTGAGGCAGCATTGACATCTGCGTCGGCAATATCATGGCAGGTCGTACATTCAACGGCTGCATGTGGTGCTGCACCGATACCGGATCGGGCATCAGCGTCGACACCGTTGGCAGCACCACCGGTCTTGGCCGTGCCGGTTCCACCGCCCGCCGTATTGTGACACATGGTGCAGGTAGCGCTCGTGCCGTCTCCGTGGATATCGTTGGCCACACCGGGATTGCTGGCCTGATCATGACAAGCTGCCGTACCGCAGCTTGCAGTCCAGGCAAAGTGGGTATCATCATGACCGCCGTGCGCTGCATTGGAAGATGTGGCGTCTACTTTTGACTCATGGCATGCCGCACAGTTGGTTGGGTCTCCGCCCACAGCTATGACATCCTGGATCGTGGTACCGCTCTGGGTACATTTACTGCCGTCGCTGCACACATCCCTGGTAGCGTTGTGACAATAAACACAGGAGCCCACGCCGTCCTTGGTGCCGTCCAGGTCATGCTCATAGGCAATTTCATCCCAACTGGTCAGGGTGGTGGCACCGCCGTTTTTATCCTGGTGGCAGACGGAGCACAGGGTCCCGGCTTCCTGGGACACATCGCCGACGCCTTGGGTAATCGTGGTACCGGAGCCGCCGGTCTTGTGGTTGGTGGCATCGGAGTGGATATGGGACTCAAAGCTGGTGTTGTGTGCATTATGGCAATCAGCACAGGAACTGGTCGAACCCAGGGTATGGGCTGCGGCAGTACCGTAGCCGTTAGCACCAATAATGAGCGTTCCGCTGGCGCCGGTATTGCTGTGGCAATTAGTACAGGCAGCATGGGTATTAGTTACGATATTCGGACCCGTGGTGCCGTCATGGCAGCCGTTGCAGTTGGCCACCGGGGTTCCGTTGCTGGTACCCACCATGCCAGAATGGTCGTAATCGCTGTGGGAGCCGCCGTCAAAGTCACCGCCCGGGCCACCCTGGGATATATCATGACAGTCTTGACAGGAACTGGTGGAGTCAAGCGCGTGGCCAGAGGCATCACCATTTGTCCCTGATCGCAATGTCCCGTTGCTGTTAATATGTGTATGGCATGCACCACAGTTCATATTATGGGTACTGGGACTGAGTACGATATTGTTTGCCGATGAACCGTCATGACAGGTTGTAGTACATGATGCGTTTCCGACCAGAGCGTCGGCACTGCTAGTGGTCAGATGGGCCCAGCTGTCATGTGCGACCCAGAAGTTGCCGTTATAGGCGTTGTGACAGTCAGCGCAGGAGCTGGTGCTGCCGACCACGTGGCCGGTACCATCGCCATTGGTTCCTGATATGAGGGTACCGTTGGAGCCGGTGTTGGTATGGCAGACGGTACAGTCCGTATGAGTTGCTGTGATTGTCAGTGCTACGCTATTCGGATGACAGGTGGTAGTACAGTTCGGGTAGGTCACCACGCCGGTATGGTTGAAGCCGCCGCCGTGCTCTCCCTGGAAGTCGGTAGCGAACGCCGCATGGCAGTCAACACATTCACTGGTGGAATCGATGGTATGGCCTGTGGCATCGCCCTTGGCGCCGGAAGTCAGTCTGCCGTCACTGCCCGTATTGGTATGGCAGAGCGCGCAGTCGTCGTTATGCACATCAGGCGTGGCATCCAGGTTCACCACATCGATGGTATGGCAGGTGGTGGCGCAGTTGCTTGAACCGGTCACCACATCGTTATTAGCCTGTGACTGGTGGTCTTCACTCTGGTGGCCGCCGTCAAAGTCCGTATTGTATAGGCTATGACAGGTGGTGCACAGATTTTCCGCACCGTCTTCAGGCACCCGGTGGTTCTCGGCAGAAGAGCCGGCCTTGAGCGTATAATTGCCTGTGCCCGGGTTGGTGTGGCACAGCGCACAGTTGTTCTTATGAATAACAGTAATATACTGGGTATGGTCATCGTTGTTATCCTGGTCATGACAGCCTACGCAACTGGTACCGGCGCCGCGCACCCAGCCTTCCTGCTTGTGGTCGCCGTGCACGGAACCCGCAGCGGCAAAGGTGGTACTCTTGTCGCGGTGGCAGGCGGAACAGTTGGTCGGATTGCCGTTGGCGCCGATTACGGTCTGGATGGTGGCGCCGATGGTGTTGGCGCCGCTGGCTGAGGTATCGCGGGTGGCATTATGACAGGTGTTGCAGTCGCTGTTGTGTTCTACGTAGATGTCATCCCAACCGGTCAGGCCGCCGCCGTTGGTGTTGTGGCAGGCGGAACAGAGCTGGGCTGAATTCTGGGAGGTATCGCCCGCTCCCTGGGCTACTGTGGAATCGGTGCGTACAGAGCCGCCCACCTCGTGATAGGTGGCGTTGCTGTGGTCATGGCTGGAAAAATCTGAGGCCCGGGTCGCATGGCACTCGGAGCAGTTGCTGGTGGTGCCGACGGTATGCCCGGCAGCCGTACCAACGGAAACCACGCCGTTGTAGCTTGATCCGGTATTGCCCCCGTGCAGCTGGCCGTCGTTGCCCGTATTGGTATGGCAGTTGAAGCAGTTGTCGTTATGCACATCCGGAGTTGCGTCCAGGTTGATGATATCACCAGTATGGCAGTAGTTGCAGTTGCTGACTATGGTGGTTCCGGTCTTGCCGACCAGCCCGTCATGGTCTTTAACGTCATGGGCGTTCTCAAAATCCACACTGTAATTATAGCCGCCGGTTGTGCCGTGGCAGTCGGAACAGGTGTTGGAGCCGTCGGTCAGTTGCGCATCACCGTTGCCGTTCGGGCCCACCTTCAAGGTAGGTGGGCTGTCAAAGTCTACATGGCAGTTCTCGCAGGTGAAGTTATGCACGTAGGTTATATAGTCCCGGTCAACATTGTAGGTGCCGGGAGAGACGTGACAGGAAACACAGGTCTCCTCGCTGCCGCCGGTATAGTCGGTGACATACGGGGTGGCTAGATCATAATGATCAACAAAATTAGGCTTGAAGCCGGTGAGATGCTGGTGGCAGTTCATGCAGTTTTCGCCGGAAAAATGATTGTCTCTTGCGGCGTCCGGGGTATTGCGCCAATGGCCGGTCTGGGTGTGGCACACCTGGCAGATGCCGGTCACCGTGGAATCCTTGCCTCCGGCTCCCAAACCGTCGCTATGAGCGTATGAATACTGCCCGGTCCTGTCAAGCAGGATGACTGTATTTCCGCTTGCAGTTGCAAGGGGAAGATCGCGCTTGACCACCTGGCCGTATGCTATGGCAAATCCCGCTGTTGCCACGGAACTGACCGTCCCCTTTACCGTGATTGTCTTGGCAGCCGTATCAATGGACTCAATCATATGGCTGTTATAGGGGCTTGCCGTATTGGGCAGAAACGCTGCTCCCCTGCCGCTGGTTGTTTTAGCCGCCAGGTTTGCCAGCCCGACCTCGACGTCATTGTCCGGAGGCCCGGAAGTATCCCAGCTGCTGCCGGATTTGGGGGAAAGGGTTGCTGGATTGTAGGTGATGACCGTGCGCGTGGGATTGGTAAGGGTGGAGGTGACCGAACCCTGGCCGGTGAAGAGGCGATATTCCGAACCGTAATACTTTCTGCCATACCAGAACTGGTCCGACTGGTAATGGGGATGATGACAGTCGATACAGCTTGTATCAAATGTAAAGCTTCCCTGGACTATGGTGTCGTTATGGGCCCCGACAACAGGTGCTGCGGTGCCGTGATAAGAGCCGGCCGCCGATGTATGGCAGCGCTTGCACATATTGTTGTAGGCGTCTTTCAACTGCTCCGGCGTCATGGAGCCGGGATCGGTGGAGAACAGGGCCTCGCCGTGACAATCTCCACAGTCAACATCGGAATCAGGATTATGCGGCGGGTCATTGGCAGAAACTACAGAATGCGACATAAAAACCAGGGCCAGAACTGCAATAAATAAACAGATCTGCTTTTTCATTTCCTCGTCCTCACGTTATTCATCGAGTACTCTTTTACTTTCATGTGCTTCGGTAAAGCACCCATGTACTTCACTGGAACAAAGGCCTCCAGGTAATACTTGCAATTTTCACGCCTTTTTAAGGATAAATATGAACAGAGATACATTTTGCAATAACAGGAAAAGAACAGCAGGGAACGTTATGGCAAAATAAAGTGTAAATATATGAAAATTAGGGGTTTATTGTTTGATGAATGATCAATTCACGAATTGAAAGATGTAATTCTGTAATCGGACTTTTTCCATGCAGGACTTGTATAATGAACCCATGCCATTGCAAATTGACGTTAATTGTCATTTTTTTGTATTTATTAAGTTTTGCTGACCACAAAGTGGCAGCATAGCCATGAACATAAAAAAAGGGCTGCCGGAGATAATTCCGGCAGCCCTTTTTAATGCTAACAGCATTTTTTTGTATTAAACGATAACCATCATTTCTCCATTGCAGGTGCAGACTCAACAGGCACAACTTTATCCATCTTCTGCTTGAATTCATCCCCGAAGCCCAGGGTGCCCTGCAGCTTTTCACGCTGCTCACCAGGTACCGGCACCTTGAACATCAAAATATCGAGGCCTGTCAGGGTTTCTCCGGCCTTGCCCTTAACTGCAGTTGGAAGTTCTTCTCCAGGACCGAGATTGGCCCCCTCCATTTGCGGCATACCGCTGGCAGGCTGGGCCGGCCGTGCACCACCGATGGGCAGGGAACCTCCCTCACTGATCGGAGTTTTAGAGCCGTAGGTGCCGACATAGGTGCCCGGCACAGGGCGTCCCACAGCCCGTTCACGGCCCAGGAGATAATACCCAGTATCAGCCGGCAGCTTCAGCAAAAACCTGCCGTCCTCACCGGTGCGACCGGAGACAAAGTCAGGCCTGGCCTGGTTCATGTCAGTCTTGACCAGGACAACCCCGCCTGCAAAGGGTTTTTTATCTTCCTTCAGGAGCCTGCCTTCCATGGTCACCAGGTTCTTGGCAACCGGGAAGGTGCCTGGCAGGGCACCGATTACCTGGCCCGCATCCTTTACCTCCTTGGTGCCAAGGGTGAATTCACGCAGGTTTGCCTTGTCATCCCTGACAAAATAAAAGGTCTCACCTTCACGGGGCGGCCCCGGGCCCCGGCCCGGATCGGTTATGATCAGCGCGCCCATATAGTAGGTTCCGGGTAAAAGCTTTGTGCTGAATTTGCCGTCCGGCCCCATCCTGCCCACCATGTCCGGGATGCGGTGCATGTCGGCAATAAGTGGCGGGATGCCCTTTTTCGTATCAAAAAAGGAAATCACACCGCCGGGCACCGGTTTTCCTTCCTGGGTCACCACCTGGCCGCTTAAAGTACCCATGCGCTCCTTCATAAAGCCCGGCACCCCGGCCTGGCTCACCAGGGGAATGATGAGAAAAATCAGCAGAAATACAAATAAAAGTTTTTTCATCCTTGCACCTCTCTGCATAAAATTCACGGGAAAAAGCTCTTAAACCAAAAAGCCCAACAATATTTTTATAATGTAGTAACCTTTTCTTATTTCAACAACTAACTTTGTCATTATCCCCATGGAAACACAACTTGTTTTCGTGTCGCCTGTGCTATTAAAAAACTCTCAAACAACTTCCCCTCCATTACCTAATATTCTGCCAATATAAAACCGCATTCAGCAAAATGTTTATCAAAAGAATATGCCAGCTTGATATCAAGGGACTCCATAATTTCAAAACTCAGGCAATCCACCAGTGACATCTTTCTTTTGCCATGGGAAAGCAGCCTTTGCATGGCCCTGTTATGCCACTCCGCATCCACCCAGATTACATCAAAAAGCGGCAGGAGTTTCAACTGGAAATCCGACACTGCCCGCAGTCCGATACGGTTTTGCAGAAGGGCAAGTGTTTCAACCAGGACATATGAGCTGGTTACAAGTTGTGCCTCATGTTCGGCAAAATATGCAAAATTCCGCTTTGCCTGCCCATGCACCTGGTCATTACGAGCCAATAGTCCAAACAATGCCGAGGTATCGACAAACACTATCACTGGTCAAATGCCTCTTCCAGATATTTATCATGTTCTATGGAAATGTCTGTTTTATCAGCCCTATACTTTCCTACAATTGAAACGCCATGACGATACAAGGCTGTACGGTCGGGCTTCCTGGTAAGCAGCAGTTGATCAACTGCCTGCCTGATTATGGCTGCAAGAGATTTGTGGTTACTTTGCGAAATCTCTTTCAATTTCCTGTACTGTTCCTCAGTAAACTGAACCTGTGTTCTGATCATGCCCTTCACCTCAAAGTTACATCCTTTTATCATTAATGATGTAATGATATCACTTGTATTGCATAATGTCAATTCGTTCCTATTATTATTCCCTTTTCCTCACCTCGCTTCTCGCTTATTACTACAAATAGGGGACAGATCACGACTTGCTTAAATAGTAGTTGCAAAATGAATATATTCCAAACGTTTCACGGGTGAAAATTTTAGATAAGCGAAACGCAATGAAAAACGTAGTTTGTCCCCTCTTTCACATTTACAATTGACAAACAATCTATTTTTTCTTACCTTTTTAATATCGATACACAAAAAGGAGAAAATATGCACACCACGATCTCGAGCAAGTTCCAGGTTGTCATACCCAAGCAGGCAAGGGAACATTTGAAGCTTCAGCCGAAACAAAAACTCACTGTTATTGAAAAGGACGGCATGTTGATCATGATGCCGCAGCGCCCTTTAAAAGCATTGCGCGGCATCGCTGCTGGCGCGAAGGTGGACGATTACCGGGATAAAAAGGACAGGTTCTAATGCTTATTGTTGATTCCTGCGGCTGGCTGGAATGGTTTTCGGATGGAATTCTGGCTGACAAATACCAGAAGTTCCTGAACAACAAAAAAGAATTGTTTGTTCCAGCAATTATTCTCTACGAAGTCTATAAAATACTGAAACGGGAGGTCGGCGAAGAGAAAGCGCTTCTTGCCTTCGGCCACATGAAGGATTCCGAGATAATTCCATTTGATGAGAACCTTGCTCTGCAGGCTGCAGATTTATCCTTACTTCACAATTTAGCCATGGCAGATGCCATCGTCTATGCAACTGTGCTAGGTAACAACTGCAGACTCATAACTTCTGATGGGGATTTGAAAGGTCTGCCTCAAGTTACTTTCATCCCCAAAACCTGAAACTTTTCCATTTCTGCATCATTACTAACTGAAAGGAGACTTCGGGCTAGCAACACAAATAGGGGACAGCACCAAAAAGCGTGGTCTGTCCCGTTATTAAACAACAATTACCTTGCTTTTCTGTGCAGCTTTGATCAAGCCTGTATCAATGGTTGCAATTGACAATCCCCTTCTCATTGCAAGATCAAGATAAGAGGCGTCATACGTCGATAAAGAGTGCTCCCTGGCCAAAGCAACAATTTCTCTCATCATTCTATCAGGTGTTTCCTGTTCTACAATAATTGGCAAACCGCTCAGCAAGGCAAGAAAACGAACAGTATCAGCCTCAGCCAAACGCTTTCTTCTCTCCGCAACTAGCAAGACATTACCCACTTCTAAAGGCCAGACAGAAGGCACCAAAGCTTCTGCGGATTCAAGTCTGCTTAAAATCCGGTCACCATAATCACCCCCTTCATCCGCAAAGCACCAGGACATGACCACCGAGTTATCCACAACAAAATCAGCCATTATTTCCGCCCTTCAGCAATCATCTCCTTCAGACTCAAACCATTAAGAGAATGTTTACTGCGAAATTTCCGGATCTGCTTTATTACTTCTCTGACAGGGATGTTCCTGGCAGAACCAGGAGCCTGTAAAGTTGCAACAGGAACTCCATGCTTAGTAATTATGATCTTTTCCCCCCTGGCTACGAGTTTCAGTAATTTAGGCAAATGGGTCTTCGCTTCATATGCACCGACTTTTTCCATAATCGACCTCCCTTAGACTAGTCTAAGACTAGTTTATAGCATCCAGAGCATATTGTCAAAACCAAAATGCGTATTCCAGTCCATCCCGGACACCCATTCCATTTGATCCCGGACAGTGATTCCATTTGATGCCGGACACCCATTCCATTTGATCGCGGACACTTTTTCAGCAGAATTAAACCGGGACAGACCACGGTTTTTTTTGCTCACTCCTACACCCTGCACCTTTGACCTTTTGCCTGTTTTTTATATTCATAAATCCAGGGCAAAAGTTATTGCATCACGGACTTTAGCCAATTTCTCGTTGCTGAGTGTCGCTATGAGACTGCCGAGCCTGCCCTTTGCAATAGTCTGGATATGATCGCAGTTGATCGCACAGCCCCTGGGCATGCCGTCCTGCTCTGAAAGAAACACCTCACTCGGTATTTCCCTGATAATTGAAGTAACAGGCGCAACAGTAACTTCTCCCAGGTATTCGAGAATGGAATTACGGGTTAAGATGAGCACAGGCCTCTTTTTATCAGGCTCTTTAAACTTGTACCACCGCACCTCCCCTCTCTTCATGCATCACCCCACTGCTGTTCATCTTCCCAGGGACTGGATTCCTCCGGGGCAACCGGTTTCTTTTCATACCCGATCCTGTGTGCCTTTTCCAGCTGCTCATCCCGAAATTGTCTTAATGCATTCCGCAATGCCTTCCTGGTGAATTCAGAGCGGGTTGTTTTCTGTTGTTTTATAACTTCATCCACAGCCTTAACCAGGTCATCGTCCAATGTCATCTGTACAGTTTTCATAACTGGCACCCATAGTATGTTTATAATTATAGCTATAAAATAACACATAACAATAAACATTCAATAGGTTTCGGACCTTTCCTTGTCACACTGGTGTCAAACATTCAACAGGTTTCGGACCTTTCCTAACTTACCCCTCGAAACAAAGGAATAGTTAGTCCAGGAATAATTGCCGCCGCCGTCCACTGGTGTCATTGGTGTCACACTGGTGTCAGACTTAAGTCTGACACCAAGAATACCAGGAGCACCAATAGCACCAAAAGAGATACAAACCAACCATAAAGCTAAGATTTTTCTATTATTGACTGCATAAACTCAAAGGGATATCAAAAGCCCATGTCAAGACCATTACGGGAATTCTTACCACACACACCGCACCATATCGTCCAACGCGGCCATAACCGCAAAAAGATATTTCTAACTGAAAATGATTTTTCATATTACATGGCAAACCTCACATATTTCAAAAAAAAACTTGATTGCAAGGTTTATGCTTACTGTCTTATGGACAATCATGTTCATCTTCTCATTGCCCCCGGCGACACACCCCAGAACATCAGTTTATTGTTGAAGTACCTGGCAGGCCGACAAACCAAATTTACTAATAAACAGTTAAACCGTACCGGGAGTTTATGGGAGGGACGTTTTAAATCATACATAGTTGAATCACCAGAGTATTTGCTTGCATGCTGCAGATACATCGAACTTAATCCAGTACGTGCTGCTATGGTTGATGATCCGGCTGATTACAGATGGTCCAGTTGTGCCTGTAAGTCAAAAGGCGAATTTGATCAACTGGTTGATTTTGACGATAACTACCTGGCCCTTGGTGATACTATGAAAGAAAGGGCAAATGCTTATAGGCTATTCATGAGAGACAGCATAACAGAGCAAGAACTGAAAATTACACAGAATGTACTGTATACCAAATAGCACCATGTAGGTGTTTAGGTGTTTAGGTGTTTCATAAGGTGTTTAGGTGTTTCATAGGTGTCAGACTTAAGTCTGACACCAGGACTAATCATACATGTAGTTAATGGGTACAATTTGCGCTGACATCAGCAAAAGAATTTGATCACCTTTTACTTGACCATAACACAAAATCTGATTATTATATGAATAATTATCAGATGGAGAGGTGGTACTATGCATTCAGAAGAATACTTATCAGCTACAGACCTTTCGAAAAAGACTGCGGCAACCATTGATGCTCTGGAAAAAGGTCTGGCAGACAGGCTGATCATCCTGCGCAACAATGCCCCAAAGGCAGTTTTGTTATCCATGGATGCCTATGAAGAGCTCATGGAGGAAATTGAGGATCTACGCCTTGGGGCTCTTGCTTTGGCCAGGTCTAAGACTTTCAAACCGGAAGAAGCGCTCTCCCATGAGCAGGTATTTGACAAGTTTGCCAAATGAAATGGCAAGTACTTTATCACCCGGAGGTAAATGTGGACCTCACCAGTGTAGGGCATGGGGCGGCCCGCCGCATTGTCAAGGCAATTGACAAAAAACTCACCACTGAACCACTCAAATTCGGCAGTCCCTTATCCGGCAATCTTGGAATGTTCAGAAAACTTCGTATTGGAGATTACCGCGTAGTTTACCAGGTCATCCAAAACAAAATTGTTGTATATGTCTTGGCCGTCGGCCCCCGGCGGGATAAAGAAGTATACCAGGAAGCAGTTTCACGTTTAAAATAGATTGAAAACTGGCCACTACTAACTTATTTTTCACTCTTCACTCTTTACTCTTCATAAAAATTCTGCATTCTCCATCAAACCAAAAGGGCCACCCCCCTTGGGGGCAGCCCTTTTGGTTTTT
Organism: uncultured Desulfobulbaceae bacterium; assembly: GCA_947259115.1. Taxonomy (GTDB): domain Bacteria; phylum Desulfobacterota; class Desulfobulbia; order Desulfobulbales; family BM004; genus BM004. The sequence goes on from CAMYKS010000032.1 coordinate 41,644, forward strand.
TTCATGCATTTAACGTTCACTTAAACAAATCAGCATGTGAACCCGTTCGAACCAGGCAAAGCTCATGCCCATCTATCCGATATATTAATAGCCCGTCCGGCTCAATGTGGCACTTGCGGCAGTCTTTCACAAGACCTTTCAGTTGATGGTCCTGGTACTTCTGTTCCAGTTTGTCAGCATTGACCAGCAATCGAATAACCTTTTTCAACTTTTCAAGATCTTTGCCGCGCTTCAGCAAGCGCTTCGCATCCCTCTTAAATTGAGTATCTCTTCTTATTGACCTCACAGATTAAATTCCGAGATCCTCAAACAGCTCTTCCTCGGTGGCAAACTTCTTGCCCTTGCCCTGCCGGGAATCCTCAATCGCCTTCATGGTCGCTTCGTTGGGCACCTTCAACTCAAAGGGGAGGCCCCTGTTTGCGATCACCTGCCGATAAAAAAGTTCATAGGCATTTGAAACTGACAAACCAAGCTATTTTAGAATTGTCTCTGCCTCTTTTTTTACTTTCGGATCAATAAGCGCCCTGGCTGTTGCCGACTTTGTTGTTCCCATATCAATACCCCTCAATACATATTTACTTACATAGCATATAACATGCTATAATTGATGCAATGTCAAGATAGAGAATGGAAACAGGTTTATTTTATAGTCAGCCAGGTAAAAATAAACGGTCAACGTTAGAAAATTATAAGTAAAATGAGAGTACGCACAACGAAGTTAATATTAGATAAACAGCAAAAAACGTGGTCTGCCCCTGATAACATCTGCTAACTAAAACAATCCGGCCTATCAACCCAGGCCCGGAAACTTCTTGAACTATTACAGGGTGACCCTTTTGCACCCCCCCCCGATATGAAAAACTTCTGGGCAACCTGAAAGGATTCTATTCCCGCCGCATCAACATACAGCACCGGCTAGTTTACTCAGTAAATTCAGAAATAAATACTGTCCATATCCTAAGTATTTGGACCCATTATGCTTAATTCCAATTCTTACCCATTAAATTCTCTATACTCTGTTTTTCTCCTACTAGCAAAATGACAGGACAACATAAAGGGTGAAAATTTTAGATAAGCGAAATGCAGTAAAAAACATAGTCCCTTTTACATATCAATTGACTTGTGTTCCTGTTGTGTGTATATTAGAAACAAAGGAGGTCTAGTCATGCCTAAAACTCGTTTAAATGTAAGCCTAGATCAGGATATTGCCGATTTTGCCAAGGTGTTTGCAGCTGAAAATCGTACTTCTGTAGCAGAAATGGTCACACAATACCTGTTGTCATTAAAACGGCGGGTCGAAGGGGAAAATATTGAAAAAATCCTTGCGCATCCTGCCTTTGAAAAGGCCATGCAGGATGCCCAACTCAAACTGCAAGATGGAACAGCAGAGTGGCACTCCTATAAAGAGGTTTTTGGAGAATGATAGAGGCCAGATTCGAAGCAGCTTTCCTGAAGGCTGTAAAAAAACATGCCTCCATAAAAAAACTGGTTCAAAAAAAAGTAGATATGATTCTTGAAAACCCAATCGCTTTTGGTGAACCCTTGAAAGGCAACTGGCAAGGTTTCTATTCCAGCCCGGTGAAACGAAATTTCATCATTATCTATTTATTCTGCGATGTGTGTCGCAAAAAAGGTGATGATTCAGTTGTTGCATGTTCTGACTGCAAGAAAACTTCAGACCAAACTATAAAATTTGTCCTTCTCGGGCCCCACGATGACGCCTACAAGAAATAATATTTATCCTCAAACTAGCGCCACTCAGCCCTTCATTACAAATACGGGAGTATAATCAACTATTTTTGCTGATTACTGACTAACTTTGAAAGAAGTTCATAAACATCTCTGCGATGACCGAACATATAAACTAAGATGGTTTTATCAATGTCATTAACCCGATAGATAATCCGGTATCTCAGAAACCTATAGTTCAGAAAACCGGAGAGTTCTTCCTGCAGTTCTTTTCCTGAGTATGGCTCTTTTGATATATTCTTTATAGCCGATCTGAGCTGTTTATTTATATCCGGATGAAGAGTAGAAACCTTATCTGCAACAGTCTTGGCGAATTTGACTGTATAAACCATTAAAGAACCTCATCTGCATCAACTGTCCGTCCTCGTTTGACGTCTGCCATTGAATCCCGCAACTGAATCATAGCCTCCTGGTCAGCGAGGATCTCTATGGTTTCAAGTAACCCCTCAAATTTTTTCATACTTATCATTACTGCCTCAGGAACGCCGTTTTTGGTAATGGCAAAGGAATCATCCCGGTCATGGATAGAGCGAACCATATCAAGAAGCTTTGATTTAGCCTGTGTAATAGGAACAAAGTTTTCAACCGTTTGCATAGCGACCTCCATGGTAGTCATTTATATAACCACTATAATAACCATTCACCATAAAGTCAATGAACTGTCGTTTAAATACTGAGCGTCGCAGATATATTATTAACAAAAAATAAATAGGGGACAGACCACGGTTTTTGAAAAAACCGTGGTCTGTCCCCTATTTATTTGGTCTGCCGGATTTGCCTGGCGTCACTCGGCGTCCTAATACCTGGGATATTTCTTCCTTAAAACGCTCACTTCCCAGAGCATAATTACCATTTGTGGCGTGACGAATTTCATCAATTTCTTCAGGATCCAACTCATATCGAAATAATTCACGATATGCTTCCTGCCTTTCTTCCCTTGTTTGGCCAAGGCTCACATAAAAGGAATGTTGGCTTAACAGCGCATCTTTCTCTCCCTGCGCATTGGCTCGGTAACTGGACCAACGATATTTACCGGGATGATTAACAATCCCGGCCCGTACAGGATTAAGTTCAATGTATCGCTGACATATGAGCAAATAGTTTTCTTGCTGTGCAATGCAAGAGCGGAAACGGCCCTCCCAAAGAGTTCCACTCCGTTGGTAGGTACGGTTTATATATTGCACATAACGTTGGCCCAGGCGTTTCATGAGAGCTCCTGGACTAACGTCTTGGCATAAGGGATAATTAGCCAAATGCAGGACAACGGTCAACGGTAGAAAATCATAAGCAGAATGGCAGGAGTCTAAATCGTAAATCTAAATCGGGGACAGACCACGGTTTTGTTGATGCGGAAAACCGTGGTCTGACCCCGATTTCAGTGGTCTGTCCCCGATTTCACTTTTAACAAAGGGCCGCCCATGCTGGACAGCCCTTTGTTAAAACTCCTATGGAGAACCAGATGTAATAAAACTCAGGCAGAAACCTCAAGATATTGCGAATAACTATGCGGGACCGGTATGGCAATACCTTCTTCCCGAAGACCTTCCAGGTGAAATTCGATAGCTTCCTTCATATTTGTTTCCACGTCTTCTTTTGAGATTCCGGTAGCGACACATCCTGCAAGATCTGGAGAATATGCTGAAAACCCTGTATCTGTCTCTTCAACAACTATTAGATACCGCATCACTTCAACCTCGCCTGCTTCAGAATACTATTTAAGGTCCCGGGAGCTAAATTATATAAGGAACAACCACAAAATTATGCTTCCCGGGCACAAAATCCTTTGTGTTCCGGGTAACCAATTTCAGGCCATGCTGGACACACAGGGCTGCCTGAAAGGCATCGGGCAGCTTCCAGCCGTGTATTTTCCGCAGTTCCGCTGCCAGGTCTGCTGTTTCCCTGTCAATTGACAAAATGCTGTACTGGTCCAGAAGGGCCTTCACTATCCCGGACTCTTCATCACTTACCCCTACAAGTATTTCAGCCCTTGTCACAACTGAGATAGCCTGCCTCTCCGGGACGAGACCGGCAAGATACTCTGTAGCCGGTTCAATGGAGTTCAGGTGGTCAATGAGTATGACCGAATCAAGCAAATTTTCCATTAACGGTCATCCCATTCCGAACGGATCTTCTTCTGGTACACAAGACCGTCGCCTGCCTGCCACATGCCCTTTGTCTGGTTGAGCACATTTCTGTAATTATCCTGTTGCATGGATTCTTTCAGTTTACGGATTCCCTGGCGGATAGCTTCTGCCATGGATATGTTCCTGGTCTTGCTGTAGCCTTCCAGCCAGGCCTTATCCTCTTCCGGCAAAGTGATAATCGTACGTTTACTGGCCATACCAACCTCCAATTATATATCACATACTGTATATCACATCACCCTGGAAGTCAATTCGTATTATGGCACATGGCATGGTTACCCAGAAACCAATAACCGGTCAACCACAGAAAATCATTAGTAAAACACCTGACTCTTTGAGTAAAATGTGAAAACAGGGTGTGAAAACGGGGTGAAAACGGGGGACAGACCACGGTTTTATTATTAAGTATGCGATAAGCAGTTAAAATCGCTAAACCGTGGTCTGTCCCCGGTTTTCCCATATCGAAATAATTCACGATATGCTTCCTGCCTTTCTTCTTTTGTTTGACCAAGGCACACATAAAAGGAATGTTGGCTTAACAGCGCATCTTTCTCTCCCTGCGCATTGGCTCGATAGCTTGACCAACGATATTTACCGGGATGATTAACAATCCCGGCCCGTACAGGTTTAAGTTCTATGTATCGCTGACATATGAGCAAATAGTTTTCTTGCTGTGCAATGCAAGAACGGAAACGGCCCTCCCAAAGAGTTCCACTCCGTTGGTAGGTACGGTTTATATATTGCACATAACGTTGGCCCAGGCGTTTCATGAGAGCTCCTGGACTA
>CAMYKS010000033.1 GCA_947259115.1 uncultured Desulfobulbaceae bacterium
CCTGCGGTCTCACTGATTGTATGGTTAGCGGCAAAATCATGGGGCGTATGACAGGAGGAGCACTGGAGCGCATTGGCAACTCCGTCATTGATAAAACCCAAGGTCGTGGCATCAGCACTGTTGTGGCAGGTGGCACACGATCCGGCGCCGTTTCGCATCGTATCATGCACCGTCTCGATGCCAGCCTCGGTGCCGTTTAAATCCTCGTGACAGGAGGCGCAGCCTGCGGTCTCGCTTATGGTATGGTTAGCGGCAAAATCATGGGGCGTATGACAGGAGGAGCACTGGAGCGCATTGGCAACGCCGTCATTGATAAAACCCTGGGTCGTGGCATCAGCGCTGTTGTGACAGGTGGCACACGATCCGGCGCCGTTTCGCATCGTATCATGCACCGTCTCGATGCCAGCCTCGGTGCCGTCAAGGTCATCATGGCAGGAGGCACAGCCCGCTGTCTCACTTATCATGTGATTATCGGTAAAATCATGGGCAGCATGACAGGATTCACAATTCGCACCGGTATCGGCAGAACCGGCGAGAATGCCGGCATCAATGGTGGCCACCACATCAGTTCTAGCGCTAAGATGACAGGTAAAACAGGGGAGTTCTCCTGTCATCGGGGCGTGGGTTGCCTCAATGCCGCTGAACATGCCGTTTAAGTCTTCATGACAGGAAGCACAACCGGCAACCTCGTCCACCTGGTGTTCATTGAAATGAGCAAAATCGGTGCCATGGCAGGTTAGACAGGTGGGATTGGCGGTGCCTGCATTATGGCATAAAAAACAATCTGCTATGCCGAGAACATGGTGTGCCAACCGCATGTCTGCGGCAACTGTTGCATGACATGTCATACAGTCCGGGTCTGTTAGGGCTGCTTCGGTGTCAACCGGTGTTATCAGTACACCCAAAATCAATACTGTAAAAAAGAAAAAACTGACTATCCCGATACTTTTCATTTGCTTTTCCATAACGACCTTAAGGCTCCCCTTCCTTATTTTGTTATATCAATCTCTGTATCATTTATATTGAGTTAATCATCTTGCGCTTCTTTCTCTTGAGCGTCTTTCTCTTGTGCGTGTATCCTGATTAACCCCCGGAGAAAAGACAATCCGGTCGAAGTCACGTCCCACGCCTTTTAAGTAATAATTTTTCATTATAACACCGGACTGCAGGGTTATTGAATTGCCGACCTGCAACTGGTCGATTGTTGCACTGTCTTCAGGTTTTTTTATGGCTGCCCATGTGTCATAACCACCCTGGTCAACACGCAGGATAAAGGTATCATCATTATCAAGGATTTCATTAATTTGGCCGGAGACGATACCCATCTGACTTGTCACACCGTTTGTCTCGGCGGGTCTTCTCCTGCGGCTGCCATCCCATTCTTCTGCACCGGCAGTCGGGATAATGACCAATGATAAACCTAAGACCATGAAAACAATGAAGCCAACAATTCTGTTTTGCATTTATCCATCCTCATTCAAAAAATAATTATACAGTTCCAAACACGTGCATAAATGCTGCTCTATGCAAGATTCACACAAAATTATACGACACAAATTGCTTAGCCGTATGTATGTTCGGGCCGGATTTGTTTCTGCTTAGCAAGACACCACGCAATACTTAACCAAAGTTTTGCACGGTCGGGGGAATCAAGTAATATGTTTTACTTATTTTTTACTGATCTTTCTGCTAAGTTGCCTTGGTATAAGATAGCTCGCCAATAAGCCATACCAGGAATGAATCGCCATTCACCATTTCTATTTGATATAATTCTATCAAACATTTTGTTCCATGTAAAGTTTTTTTAAAAAAAAACAATCAGGCTGCGGAGGAGCTTCCTGATATTCTGCCGGGCCGGATATAATCCTTGAGAGAGAATAAATTGATGGAAATTTATTACATACACTCCGCAACTTACCTTATTACAAGCAACACACAAGCAAGGGAAATAGGGAGCAGGAAGCAAACAAAAAGGTCAAAAAAGGAAAGGACCGTCCAGCAACACAACAGTCCTTTTCGTGGTGGCTATATGTTTCTGCTTAAAAAGATATTTACATGATGCCCCTTACCGCTAAAGTTGCGAAGTCAACAACTGCAGCAGGCATGACACCCATAATTATGATGATAAGTACCAGGGCTATGCTGACAGCCTGGGCCAAAGGTGCTACTGCAACTGCCGGCCTTTCTTCAGGATCGGTGCAAAAGCTGATTCGAACAACTGAAAGATAATAATAAATTGCAATTGCCGTGTTAATGGCAGCCAGGATGACGAGGGGCAGATGGCCGGCTTTCAGGGCGCCGGCCAGGAGCATGAACTTGCCCATGAAACCGACAAAGGGTGGGATGCCTGCCAGGGCAAACATGCCCACTGCCAGGGTGAAGGCCATAAGTGGAGCCCTTTTGTAGAGACCGGTCAGATCACTTATTGCAAGATTTTCACCCTTTACCGAAACATTACAGATAACCAGGAAACAGGCGAGATTCATCAGCATATAGCCGGTGATATAATAGATGGCTGTGGCAAATCCGGTGTCCTTTAATGTGATGATACCAAGAATCACGAACCCTGCATGGGCGATTCCGGAAAAAGCCAGCATACGCTTGATGTCTTTCTGCACCAGGGCGATGAGATTGCCGTAAAACATGGAACAGACTGCAAGAATCATCAGCAGGTCCACCAGGGCTTCGGCCGATGGTGCAGCAAGTGTAGCGACCCTGATCAGTAATGCGACAGCACCAAGCTTGGGTATTGAGGCAATAAAGGCTGTCGTTTCATTGGAAGCCCCCTGATAAACATCCGGCAGCCAGAAATGGAAAGGAAAAAGTCCCAGCTTGAAAAAGAAACCGCCCATAACCATGGCGATTCCCACAATCGCAGCAGGTGAAGTTATTAACTGATTCACGGCTGGAACCAACTCATTTAAATAGGTCGTACCGGTCAGGCCAAAGAGATAGCTCATGCCGAAAAGCATGACGCCTGTTGCCACCACCCCGAAAAGAATGTACTTGATACCGGCTTCCATCTGCTGCCGCAGGCCGCCATGGTCATCACGCATTGGCACGAGCAGATACAGGGCATAGGAGGAAAGCTCCAGGGATACAAAGATGGTAAGCAGTTCAACGCTGCTCACCAGCATGACCAGACCAAGAGCGCTTAAGAGCAGAAAAAGATAATATTCCGTCCTGATTTTCTCATCAATACCTTTGAGTTCGTGACTGAAGAGTAGCAGTACGGCAACACCACCGGTTATCAGCAACTTGAACAGCTGGGAAAAAAGGTCGATACGATAAGCTTTAAAGAACAGATCTCCTTCAAGTTTCAAGCTTGCAGCACAGATCAAAAATGTTATCACTGACAAGGCGGCAGTAATATTTCTCACCGTGCTGCTGCTCATCTTGCCAAGTGTGAGCAGAAATATTACCAGGCAGCTTAACAGGAGAAAAAGCTCTGGAAAAAACAATGCCATTTTCATCATATACCCTTTTTCATTCTGTAAATTACTGTGGTATCACAAGTTTAGCGATTTCTATCAAACTCTGCTGATCTGCTCCGGCAATACCAACCTGTTGGATCAGATTAGCTACGCTGGTATGCATTACATCCAAAAAAGGGGCTGGATTCAAACCGATCCACAGGACAAAAATCAACAGAGGCGCCAGGGTTATAATTTCACGTACATTCAAATCTTGCAGATAGGACTGATCAGGATTTTTTTCTCCCCCCCACACCACCTTCTGCAGCATGCGCAGCATGTATGCTGCTGCCAGTACAGCGCCGGGAATGGCACAGGCAGCTATAATCTTTGACTTGGAAAAAGCTCCGGCCAGCACAAGAAATTCACCGATAAAACTGTTGGTGCCCGGAAAGGCCAGGGAAGACAGAGAGAAAAAGCCCAGAAACGTTACATAGATCGGCATAAATTTCCCTACTCCTGCTGCCAGGGCCAACTCACGGCTGTGCGTACGCTCATAGATCATACCGACTATTATAAAGAGTGCTCCGGTGGTGACACCGTGGTTGATCATCTGCAGGATGGCACCTTCAATACCATGTACATTAAAAACAAAAATGCCAAGGGTGACAAAACCCATATGGCCCACACTGGAGTAGGCAATGAGTTTCTTCATATCCGACTGAGCCAGGGCGGTGAAACCGCCGTAGATTATACCGGCAATGGAAAGCCAGAGAATATACGGCATAAAGAAAATGCTGGCCTCGGGTGTGATGGGGAGACAGAAACGCAGGAAACCGTAGGTTCCCATCTTCAACAATACACTGGCCAGGACGACGGAGCCTGCCGTCGGAGCCTCAACATGGGCAGCCGGCAACCATGTATGGAAGGGAAACATGGGAACCTTGATGGCAAAGGCCAGAAAGAAGGCCAGGAACACATAAATCTGGAATACCGAAGAATAATCCTGCCCCATCATTAATGGTATGCTGAAGGTTCCGTTTTCCAGATATAAAGCAATGATGGCAACTAGAAGGAGAACCGATCCTGCCAGGGTATAGAGGAAAAACTTGATTGAGGCATATATTTTCCGGGGTCCGCCCCATATGGCGATAAGCAGGTACATGGGGATAAGCATGGCCTCCCAGAGAATATAGAACAGCACAAAATCAAGGGCCATGAACACCCCGAGCATGGATGTTTCCATGATGAGCAGGCAGGCAAAGAAGGGCCGCACACGGGTGGTGATATAGCGCCAGGAACAGAGAACACAGAGGGGCATAATCAGCGTGGTCAGCAGAATGAGCAGCAGGCTGATGCCGTCAATGCCCAGGGTGTAGTTGATATCCCACATGGGTATCCAGGTATGGGATTCACCAAACTGGTACAGCGCTGTTGTCCTGTCAAACTTGAAATAGAGCGGTAGAGAAACAAGTGCTATGACAAGGGTTATAAACAGGGACCAGTACTTGGCCGCCTCGTCGTTCTTCAGAATGAGAAGAGGAATAGCCCCGGCTAGCGGCAGAAAAACCAGCAGGCTTAAAATGGGGTACCCCAGAGTATTCATGATCAGAAAATCGTGCATTTCCTGTTTCCCTTGATGTTTAGCTTTTATCCTGAAGTTACTATTATAAACAATTCAAATTATTTATATTTCAGCCATAGACATAGGTGACGATCAACACGGCAACAATGGCCACCGCATAATATATATTGTGCTGCAGCCTGCCGTCCTGCACAGTCCGCAGCTTTGTGCCAAGTGAGCGCACAAAACGCGCTAATCCATCTACCACACCGTCGATGCCGTGCCAGTCAAACCAGGACCAGAACTTGGAAGTGGTCATCAGTGGGTGCAGGCCGACAGTCCGGTAAACCTCACTAAACCAGGTGTCAAAGGTCTGGATAGGCTTTCGGGCCAGCCAGAAAAATCCCCTGCCGCCTATACGGTAGAACCAATCCATATCGATACTGATGGTTGGCTCCGGAGCAAGCTTCTTGATGAGCAGGAAGAAACCCAGAGCCGTAAAGAGCAGGATCTGGAGGGATTCTGAGACATGATAGGAGGAGTAAACATGCAGGGCATAGTCTGCCGCTTCATTCTGGTAAGGCAGCATTTTGTACAGGTACGGGGTGTAGCTGCCAATGAAGATGCAGAGAAATGAGGCAACGGCCATGGCAACCATCATGTTCCATGGCGGATCTGCAGCCTTTTCCCAGGTCTCCTTGGAGCAGTTGTTTTTGCCGAACCAGATAAAGTAAGGGACCTTTAAGCCGGTGTGCAGAAAGGTACCGGCTGAAGCCAGGGTCAAAAGAAAGGATGCCCAGTACAGGTGCTGCTCAGCACCGGCAAAGACAATCATAGACTTACTGACAAATCCTGAAAATAACGGGAAGGCCGAGATCGACAACCCCCCAATCAGGGTAAAGACAAAGGCCCATGGCATCTTTTTGTACAGGCCTCCCAATTCACTGAACTTGCTCTTGCCGGTCATATAAAGCACCGAACCGCAACCCATGAACAGCAGGCCTTTATAGAGGATATGGGCAAAGGCATGGGCACAGGCGCCATTGATCGCCATCTGGGTGCCGATACCCACCCCGGCAACCATGTACCCCACCTGGCTGATAATATGATAGGCTAATAGACGACGGGAATCATTTTCAAGCACCGCGTAAACAACACCATAGAGTGCCATGATAACGCCGAGTACGATAAGGATATCCAGTCCTGCCAGGCCGCGGGCCAGGGCATAGACTGCTGTTTTCGTAGTAAAGGCACACATGAAGACCGCACCGGAGACTGTGGCTTCACCGTAGGCGTCAGGCAACCAGGCATGAAATGGAGGCACGGCAGCATTTAAGATAAAACCCACCATGATAAGGTAGGTGTAAAGCGCCGGGTGGTCCACATCGAGCAGGTTGAAGTCCAGGGCCCCGGTTGCCTTGTAGCGCAGGACAAAGCCGGCCAGCAGGATCAGACCGCCGGCAGTATGGACCAGGAGATACCGGAAACCAGTGGGCAGAGACTCTTTCCTTTTACGAAACCAGACCAGAAAAACTGATGTAAAGGCCATCAGCTCCCAGAAAATAAAAAGTGTTATATAGTCAGCACAATAAATGACACCCAGGGAACCGCCGACATACATCCAGGCAGCCATGTGCTCCTTGGGATCTTTCACATGCAGACCATACATGGAACCGATGATACACATCAGCGTCATGATATAGCCAAACACCTGGCTCAGTGCATCGACACGGCCGAAGGTCAGCTCCCAATCCATGAAATTCACAACACCGTAGGTGCCGTGCTGCATGTTCAGGACACTCATAAAGGCAAGAATCGGTACAAGCATGATATAGGGTTTACGCAGCGGGCCCATGGCAAAGGGCAGCAGCAGGGCGCCGAAGATCAATACAAATCCTGGATGTATGAACTCAGTCATCGTAAAAATCCTCCGGTGACATGACACGGAAATCGGAACCGAACCATTTCACATGACCGTACCACTTGGAAAGAATGATAATCAGCACACAGGCGATAAAACCGAAAATGGCCCAGAAACCCGGCACTTTTTCTATTGCCAGATGGGCAGAATGCTTATCAACAAAAAAGATGTCATAGAGCACCAACAGGGCCAACACCCCGTAACAAATGCGGATGACCGTCTTCAGACGATCCCGCAGGTAATCAATTAGTTTTACAATCATCTTTTCACCGAATTGTGAGTCGTTTATCTAGCTCTATTTAAACAAACCCTAATGCCCTGGCGGAGCTCCATTGGTTTCAGCCGGTACCCCATGAGATTCAGCGGGTGCTTCATGGCTATCTGCCGGTGCTCCATGGCCCTTAACAGACGGAATAAATGGCGGTGCGCCTGCCGGATTGTATTGCGGCATGGCCACTGCGACATTATCCGGAGTCACCCTATCAACAAATTTCATCATGAATCCCGGAAAAATTCCAATAAGTACTGAAATAATAGCTGCAATCATGATCGGTATCACCATGGAGAGCGGTGCTTCCTTTACACCCTCGTATTTTTCCCCTGCCGGCCTTTTGCCAAAGAATGCCTTGTAAGTGACAGGGGCAAAATAGGCGGCATTCAACAGGGTGCTGGCCAAAAGTACCAGAAGGATACCTACATAATAGGCCTCCATCTCCATGGTTCCCACCAGAAGCTTCCACTTGGTGACAAAACCAGCCACCGGCGGGGCGCCTATCATGGAGAGCGAAGCTATACCAAAGGCTGCAAAGGTGAAGGGCATGGTGCGGCCCAGGCCACCCATCTCAGATATGTTTTTCTTGTGAGAGGCCACGTAGATAGCGCCGGCACAGAAAAAGAGCGTGATCTTGGAGAAGGCATGGTTGGTGATATGGATAAGTCCGCCCTCGATGGCTGTGGGGGTCAGAAGCGCGACCCCGAGAATGATGTAAGAAAGCTGACTTACCGTTGAGTAGGCCAGCCTGGATTTCAGGTTGTCCTTTGACAGGGCTATTATGGAGGCCATGAGAATGGTGAACGAAACAAAGTAGGCAGTGGGAATGCCCAGGTTCAAAGCACTCATGGTATCGACTCCAAATACGTAAAGCATTACCCGGGTTGTGGAGAAGACACCTACTTTGACGACGGCAACCGCATGGAGCAGGGCGGAAACAGGTGTCGGGGCAACCATGGCACCCGGCAGCCAGTGATGGAACGGCATGATGCCATTTTTGGCAAATCCGAAGATACAGCAGATATAGAGAATGGTCACCAGGGTAGAGTTAACACCCGGCGGGAAAATACCGGTGCTGATATTGGTGGCAAAATCGAGTGAGCCTGTCAGCACATAGATCAGGATCATGGCCGGCAGGACAAAGCCCTTGGCTGTTGTTGTCAGGTAAACAATATACTTTCTGGCGCCCATGTATCCTTCTTCATCCTGATGATGGGCAACCAGGGGATAGGTACAGACGGAAACAATCTCGTAAAAGAGGTACAGGGTGAAGAGGTTGTCGGCAAAGGCGACACCGATGGCGCCGAACAGGGCCAGGGCAAAGCAGGTGTTGAAGCGGGTCTGGGCATGTTCATGCAGACCGCGCATATATCCCATGGAGTAAAATACGGCAATGATCCAGAGGAATGAAGCTGCCAGGGCAAAAATCATGGAAAAGGCATCCACCCTGAAGGTCACGCTCAAGCCAGGAAGGATATCAAAAACCATGCACTTCAGCATTTTGCCTGCCAGGACATCGGGTACCATGGAGGCAATGATTAAAAACATGATCACTGCCGCAACGGTTGACAGGCCTTCCCGGAAGTTGGGTTTACGGCCTGCCATGCTCACCAGGATCGAGCCTATGAGAGCGGCGAGAACGGCATATAGTGGTTTACACGAAGCAATTTCCATGACCAGTTTCCCTTCTCCTCAATCTATCCTTTTAACTCGGCGACATCGTCAACATCAATTGAGCGATAGTTTCTGTAGACGGCAATTATTATACTCATGGCAATTGCAGCCTCGGCGGCGGCAATTCCCATGATAAACAAGGTAAATATCTGCCCCACGGTTGGATCCGGGGCCAGGAACCGGTTAAAGGCCATGAAATTTATGGACGCACCTGCCAGAATCAATTCACCGGCAATGAGCATGCCGATCAGGGTGCGGCGGTGCACCAGGCCGTAAAATCCTATGCCGAACAATAGCGCGGCTATAATGAGGTAGGTTACGAGGCTGTCGCCAAATGCCGGTATGCTCATGACTGCCCTCCTGTTCTCGTCCTGCCCTGACGTGCCAGTACCAGTGACCCGATGATAGCTATCAGAAGCACTAAGGAAATGAGTTCAAAAACCATGCTGTAATTTGTCAGCAGGGACTTACCGACCTCTTCCAGGGAACCGTCATTTATCCTTGCCGCCGGCGGAACCCAGGAAGTTTTACCGGACACGGCGTACAAACCCCAAAAAACCATGATGCCCAGCGCAAAACTCAAAGGCCCGGTAAAAATAGAGCCGGCAGCAGCATCTTCCTCGGGATTTGGATCAGCGAGCATGACGGCAAAAACAATGGTGACGCACACGGCACCTACATAGATCAACATTTCCATCAGGGCCACAAAGGGGCTGTGCAGGTAATAATAAAGACCGGCAACACCGATGCAGGCGATGGCAAGACCGGCTACAGCCCTGATTAGGCGCTCCGAGTGTGTGGCAATGACCGCACCCAGCAACGTTGTCATGACGATGACAATAAATAGCAGACTTGAAAGTCCTTCAGCTGAAAACAGAGGCACCATCAACTTTTTTCCTTTAACTTTTCAATGAGATCAAAAATAAAATCTTCTTTCCTCGGACTGGCCAGATTGTATTCCTTTGAAAACCTGAGAGCCCCGAACTTGCAGCTTTCCACGCACTGACCGCAAAGACTGCAGGTGGTAAAATTAAGGATGTACTTGGTCACAACCTTGCCCTTGACGCCCTCGCGTTTTTCTCCCTTAACTTCGATGCAGCCGGAGGGACAGCCCTTCTGGCACATTCCGCAGGCAATACATTTGGGCTCGCCTGTCTCTTCGTTGGGGATAAGCTCGATGTGGCCCCGGTATCTCGGTGTCATCTCAAGATGTTCATGGGGATACTGCAGGGTCACCACCGGTTCAAAAAAATACTTGCCGGTAATCCCAAGCCCGATGAAGAGACTCTTGGTGCCGCTTATCAATTCTTTAAAATATCCGCTCATAGCCTAGAAACCTTTCATTTACAACCAGGGAAAAATCTTTATCTGCAGAGCTGTCAGTATCAGGTTAAACAACGAAATGGGGATCAACACTTTCCAAGAAAGGTTGAGCAACTCATAAAACTGGGTGCGCGGGTAGGTCCAGCGAATCCAGATCACTGTAAAAATAAGGGCATAGAGCTTGAGAAAGAACCAGGACATGCCCCAGAGAACTCCAAGGAAACCCCCGAAATTTAACGGGATCGGTGCCTGCCAGCCGCCCAGGAAAAGAATGGCTGTCAGGGCGCAGCCGATGACGATATTGGCATACTCGCCCATGAAGAAGACCCCGAAGCCCATGCCCGGGTATTCCGTGTAGGCACCGGCGATCAGTTCACTCTCAGCCTCGGCCATATCAAAGGGCGCCCTGTTTGTTTCCGCCAGGGAGCAGACAAAGAAGATCAGAAAGGATACCGGCATGAGCAGGCTCATATCGAGCCGGAAGATATGCCAGTGAATAAACCAGCCGGCCTGGGACCGGACAATTTCATTCAGGTTCATGGTATTGGTGACCATGACCATGGTGATGGTGGTGATCAGCATGGGTATTTCATAGGCAACGTTCTGGGAAACACAGCGGGCCCCGGCAATCAGCGCATACTTGTTGGCCGAGCCCCAACTGCCCAGGAGCAGGCCGAGAACATTGACCGAGGCAAAGGCAAAGATCATGAGCAGACCGAGGTTGATTTCCCGGGCCACAAAGGTCTCAGAAAACGGGATAACACAAAAACTCATGATGGCCGGCACCATGACCATGAGCGGCGCCACCATGAACAGGATGGGATCGACCCCCTTGGGCAGGAAAAGCTGCTTGCTCATAAGCTTGGCGCCGTCAGCCAGGGGCTGCAGCAACCCAAAAGGCCCAACCTCCTTGGGGCCGATGCGCCGCTGGATATGGCCGGCGCCCTTGCGCTCGCACCAAACCAAATAGGCGGCATTCAAGCCGGCAAAGCTCAGGACAAAAATAATAAAAAGGATCACTCTTAACCATTCAGGCATTGTTCTCTTTTACGTCCTTTTCATTGAAGTTTATCTTATGCAACTCGTTTCCGCCTGATACAACAAAAGTATAAAACTACCTGTCAATCTCCGGAATAACCAAGTCAAGGCTTCCCATGAGGGCCAGGGCATCCGGAAGCAGCATGCCCTTGGTGGCCTCTCCGTAAAGGCTTAAGTTTGAGTAGGTCGGTGAACGTAACTTCAGGCGATAGGCCTGATTTTTGCCATCACTGACCAGGCGCACCCCGAAGGAGCCGCGGGCCGCTTCCACTGCATGGTAATAATCGCCCTTCTCAGGCTTCACCATCTTGACGGCCTTTTTCGGCTTAATCTCTCCCTCCGGCAGTTTATCCAGGGCCTGCTCTATGATGCGCATGGATTGCTCTATTTCGTCCATGCGCACCATATAGCGGGCCATGGAATCACCCTCCTCGTACACCGGGATGTCGAAATCAAGTTCAGGATACACTGAATAGGGTTCGTGTTTGCGCACGTCATAATTGATGCCGGAGCCCCTGGCCACAGGGCCGGTGGCGCCGTAGCGCCTGGCCATATCCTTGGAGATGGGGCCGATTTCCTTCAGCCGTTTAATAAGAATTATATTCTTGGTGACCAGGGCATCGTACATGGGCATTCTTTTTCGTTGCTTTTTAATAAACTCCCTGGTTCCCGCAATAAATGCATCGTCAATATCATTATACACGCCGCCGAAGCGGAAATAGCAGTAGGTCAGCCTGGAGCCGGTAACCGATTCCAGCAGGTCGAGAATAAATTCACGATCGTCAAAGGCATAGAGCAGCGGCGTGAAACCGCCAAGGTCAAGGACAAAGGCGCCGAACCAGAGAAGATGGCTGGATATACGGTTCAGTTCAACGGTGATCACCCTGATATATTCAGCCCGTTCCGGAACTTCGATTTTGGCTGCCCGCTCCACTGCGGCAACATATCCGTGGTTATATGACAAAGCGGACAGGTAATCCATTCTGCCGCAGTTTGGCAGAAACTTGGCCCAGGTCCTGTTTTCCCCCATCTTTTCATGCATGCGGTGGATATAGCCTAAAACCGGTTCCGCCTCAACAATGTACTCACCGTCCATCACCAGTTTAACCCGAAGGACGCCATGGGTTGCCGGATGCTGCGGCCCCAGGTTAAGCGTAAAAGTTTCCTGATTCACATCTTGCTGCAATGTTCCGTTCATGCTTTGAAATCCTTAAGCAATGGATGAAAGTCCGCGTCCTCCGGCAGAAGCAGCGGTTCCAGGTTGGGATGGCCGCTGAATTTTATGCCGAAAAAATCATGGGTTTCTCTTTCGTGCCAGTTGGCACCCTGGTAAATATGTGAAATTGTCGGAACTTCAGGATTATTTCGGTCTGTTCTGGTTCGAATTACAACCCTGCAGAGTTCATCAAAATGGTTAAAGTCATAGACTGCTTCCAACTGCTGCTCATCGATCCAGTCAACACCTGTGATGGACTCAATAAAGAAGTTTTCCCGGTAAAGGATGTCGGCTGCGGCAGGAATTTTTTCCGGCTTCAGTTCAACGTCAAGATGATAGCCTTTGGCAGCATAATCTGTCTCTTTGGGGCCTGGAGGGGCTGCAGCAGGAGCGTCAGCGGCGGCAGTCTCCTCGACTTCTTCCTCCTTGGATTCTTCCCCCTCAGGAGTAGCTTCTTCAGGCAATGTTTCAGCTTCTGGTGCGGCAGCGGTAGCGGCAGCGGCGACAGCGTCAGCGGCGGCAGGGATTTCTGCAGCGTCCCCAATGTCCTCGTACAGGCTCTGTAGGGCCTCTTTGATTTTTGCCAGCAGCATTTTTTATTTAGCCTCCACCCGTGGCCACCTGCGATGACCCGTAACCTTTTCCTCAAGCTCCAGAATTCCCTCGATAAGCGCCTCCGGTCTTGGGGGACAACCTGGTATATAAATATCCACCGGCAGGAACTTATCAGCGCCCTCGACAATGCCGTACTGTCCTTCAAAGACAAAGGGACCGCCTGAGATAGCACAGTTGCCCATGGCGATAACCCATTTAGGCTCCGGCATCTGGTCATAGAGTGTTTTCACTGCCGGCTCCATTTTCTTGGAGATGGTGCCGGCGACAATCATGACATCGCACTGCCTGGGTGAGGGCCTGAACACCTCTGCCCCGAAGCGGGCCAGATCAAAGCGGGCAGCACCGGTGGCCATCATCTCGATGGCACAGCAGGCCAAGCCGAAGGTCATGGGCCAGAGCGAATTCGCCCTGCCGAGCCCAAGGATTTTATCCAGGGTGTCAAAATGAATTATCGGGGGCTGTACGACTTCCTTTCCCACTTAAATACTCCCTTTTTCCATGCGTAAATTATGGCCAGTGATAAAATGCCGACAAAGATAACTATTTCAACAAAATCGCGGATTCCAGGCAAGGTGTCATACGCCAGTGCTACTGGAAACAAGAACAGGACATCAACATCAAAGGCGAGAAACATCAGGGCATAAAGATAATAAACTACGCCGAACCGGACCCAGGCTTCTCCGATAGGCTCAACACCGCATTCTATGGCCTGTTGGGTTTTATTGCTGATATTACGGGTGCCGCGGGGCGAAAAAATGTGGGCGATAATGAATGGTCCTACCGCCATAAGAAGACCGCCCAGAAAAAAGGCGGCCACATAAAGATGATCTAAGATAGGTTGTTCTGCCACGCTAAAAGCTCCTTGGTAAAGGTAGCAAAAGTATACGTCCACTTAGCGCTGATTTTCTAATTCAATCACTACCCCTTGTCAAGGAAAACTGAGGTAGTATTCATAAAAAAATTTCAGCGCTTAGCCCTTGATAATGCTATAAAGTACCACAATGTATCAGTCAAAAAAGAGGAGGGAGAATTGGGGAAATTGGGCACCTGCCTACAACGACAGCCGATTAGGTATTTTTACCCACAACAAAAATAGGCATTTTTACCAGGTCATTAAAATCTGCTTCGCATTTCCTAACACTAGATTCTCAGGACCTGTTCAGCAACTTATCGATGCATACCAACTGAATGCAAATGGCGACCAGCTCCATTGCTGTGTTAACATCTGCAGCAGAAGGGAAGGAAGGAGCAATACGTATATTTCTGTCTGCCGCATCTTTGCCGTACGGGAAGGTTGCGCCCGCAGGCGTAAGTTTGACTCCTGCAGCAGCCGCTTTTTCTATGACATCGCGGGCGCAGCCGGGGAGGGTATCAATACTGATAAAATACCCGCCGTTGGGTCTGCTCCATGATGCGATATCACTGCCGGCGAGTTCTTTGTCCAACACTTCAAGAACTGCATCAAACTTTGGTTTCAGGATGGCCGCATGTTTTTTCATATGGTCCTTGATCCCGGCAACATCCTGGAAAAACAGGACATGGCGCAGCTGGTTCAGTTTATTGGGGCCGATGGTCTGAAACTGCATTTTGCCTAGGATAAACTCTATATTCCTTCTGCTGCCGGCCATCATGGCCACTCCGGAGCCGGCAAAGCTTATTTTGGATGTTGAGCCGAAGAGAAAAGCCCTGTCAGGGTTTCCTGCCTCTTTACAGGCCGACAGCATATTTTTCAAGGGCTCGTGGATTTCGGACAGGTGATGAACCGCGTAGGCGTTATCGCAAAAGATTTTGAAATCATTTGCTTTTGTCTCCATGGAGGCGAGTCTGTCCACCACTGCATCGGAATAGCTGATTCCGGTGGGATTGCTGTATTTGGGTACGCACCAGATGCCCTTGATCGCCGCATCTGATGCTGCAAGATCTTCCACCCTGTCCATGTCAGGACCATCAGCGCCCATACCGATGGTTATCATCTCAATCCCCAGGTATTGGCATAGGGCAAAATGCCTGTCATATCCTGGGCTGGGGCAGAGGAATTTAACCGTATCAAGTGCTCCCCAGGGCTCATCGGAGTCAGCCACGCCATAAACCAGGGCCCCCATTATGGTGTCATGCATCATCTTCAGGCTGGCACTGTCTCCGACGATTATCTCATCTTCCGCAACTTCGAGATACGCGGCGAAAAGGGCTTTAGCTTCCCTGATGCCGTCAAGTCCTCCGTAATTGCGGCAATCCACGCCACTTGCTGAACGGTATTCGCGGCTGATATCCCCTGTCAGCATTTCCATGGCAAGATCCAGCTGCCCAGGACTCGGTTTGCCGCGGGTCATATCAAGGGTGAGTTTTTTCTCCTGAAACGCATGGTAGCGAGCCAGCAGTTTTTCTTTGAGATCCTCAAGTTCCGCTCTGCTGAGTTCTGAAAACGGTGACATGGCAATGTTCCTTTGCTGAGTTACTGGATATTTAAGTTACAGGTTCCGATTGCTATCAATTTTGAGAATATATACCAATGCATTATTCAAATACGATCCTTTTCATTTAATGTTGTTACGAATAATGCACCTCTTTTAGAAAGAGGCCGCAGGCGGGAGCTGTGGGCCCTGCAGCCGATCTGTCTTTGGCCGCCAATATGGCAGCAACTTCAGGGGACGCCAGCTTGCCGAGGCCTACCTCAAGCATGGTGCCGACAATATTTCTTACCATATGCCGCAAAAAGCCGTCACCGGTTATGACAAACCTGTGATGATTCCCTGCCCTAATAGTGTAGAGACCGGCCTCAAAAATGGTGCGCACGGCACCCCGGCCGGCAAACGCAGGATCACGGGAACCGGCCCCCTCAAAACTGGAAAAGTCATGGACTCCTGGCACATGCTCCAACCCCGCCTTTATGGCCCCAAAATCAAGTTCTGCAAAAATATGGTGCCAATAGAGACGCTCGGTCGGCAATTGGACCGGGCCGTTTGTCAGGTTATACCAGTAGGTTTTAGCCTTGGCACTGCGCCTGGCATGAAAGCCTGCTGCAACCTCCGTTGCCTCCAATACTCTGATGGCATCCGGCAGCAAACTGTTTAAACCCTTGATAAATCCTTGGCAAGGAATTTCTGTCCAGGTTGCAAAATTCGCCGCCATGCCCAGGGCATGCACCCCGGCATCGGTTCTACCTGCCCCATGCAGACGTGGCAGCTCCCCGGTCATGACATGCAGCCTGTCTTCAACGACACCCTGAATTGTCTTTTGCGACTTCTGCTTCTGCCAACCTACATAATCAGTACCATCAAAGGCCAGCAGCAACTTTATGTTCCGCTTTTGGCTCACGGAAACAGAGGCACAGATTCTGCACTGCCTGCCCGGCTGCCCCCTTCACCAGGTTATCAATTGCCGCAAGAATAACTATCCTGCCTGTGCGGCTGTCAGCTTTGAAGCCGATATCGCAAAAATTCCCTCCCCGGACAAACTGTGTTGCCGGAAATGCACCTGCCTGACAAAGCCTGACAAAGGGCTCATTGTCATAAAAGCCATGGAACAGCTCGTATAACTCGGCATCAGTTAGGGGTCTGGACTGTTTTGCATAGACAGTACTGAGAATACCCCGTGACATGGGCAGAAGGTGGGGTGTAAAAGAGATGGCAACCGGCCTATTGCAGCGTTTGCTGATTTCCTGTTCCATCTCCGGCGTGTGCCTATGTGCTGCGATTTTATAAGCCTTAAAGCCCTCGGCCACTTCACAAAAAAGCGTTCCGGTCTGGGCCGAGCGCCCGGCTCCGGAAGCACCCGACTTGGAATCTACTATTATGGTATCGGGGTCAATAACTCCAGCCTGCAGCAACGGTGTCAGCCCCAGAATAACGCTGGTCGGATAGCAACCGGGATTAGCAACCAGCCGGGCCTTTTTAATCTGGTCCCGATACAGTTCAGGCAAACCATATACCGCCTCGGCAAGGTATTCCTGTGCTGTATGCTTCTGGTACCATTTTTCATACACTGCTGCATCATGCAGGCGGAAATCCGCCGAGAGATCAACCACCTTTTTACCCGCCTGCAAAAGATCAGGCACAATTGCCATGGCTGTCTGGTGCGGCACAGCCGTAAAAAAAAGATCAGCCCGCTCTGCCAATTCTTCGGTAGGCAAATCCTCACAGACAATATCAACCAAACCAGCAAGGTTGGGATATACCTCTGCAAGCTTTTTACCTTTATACTGCCTGGAAGTGGCCACTGTAAGCTTAACGTCCGGGCAGCTGCAGAGCAGACGTGCAAGCTCCACCCCGGTATAGCCCGATGCCCCCACGATACCTATACGAATCATTGAACTCGTCTCCTTACAATTATTTATGCAAAAATGGAATTAATGCAAAAAACAGTCATTTCAGGTGATAATGCTAATCCCTACATAAATATAAACAAAAAAAAACAGGGGAAGACAACCGCAAAATCGTCTTCCCCTGTTTCATAATCACTGCGGGGTAAAATGTCCCTGAAATATATTTAACGCTTCGAGAACTGGAATTTTGCCCGGGCCCCTTTCTGGCCGTACTTCTTTCTTTCTTTAGCTCTCGGGTCCCTGGTCAAAAGGCCGGTTTTTTTCAACGTCAACCGGTATTCAGGGTTTACTTCCAGCAGGGCCCTGGAAATACCATGGCGCAGAGCCTCTGCCTGAGCATTCTTACCGCCACCCTTGAGGGTAGCCAGGACATCATATTGCTCGTGCGTTTCTGTTGTAGCAAAGGGCTTTTCAATCTTCTTCCGTAAAAAACCACCGCCAAAATATTCCTCAACCGTGAGGTTATTTACCTGAATGTTACCTGCTCCCGGTTTGATCCATACTCTGGCCACAGCCGTTTTTCTCTTGCCGGTAGCATAATATCTATTTTCAGCCATCAGTTGTTCTCCATCAATCTTTGCTGTAAACGTACTGGTTGAAACAGGGGGGATCCCCTTATACAATCATATAGTTACAAATGATTTAGGTGTCCGTAGCGTAATTCGAAAAGTTCCACTTCGGTCCCTTACGCTACCGACATTCGTTTATAGTTCCTTAAAGTTCAAGCATTACAGGCTGCTGTGCTGCGTGGGGATGCTCACTACCCGTATAAATCTTGAGTTTCTTTAATTGGTTGCGACCCAGGGTGTTTTTGGACAACATGCCCTTTACCGCCATCTTGAGAAGCTCGGTGGGTTTCTTCTCAAGTATTTCCCTGGCAGACCTTTCCTTAATGCCTCCAATGTAACCGGTGTGACGATAATAAATTTTATCATCAAGCTTGTTACCGGTGAGCTTGACCTTTTCCGCGTTTACAACAACGATAAAGTCACCGACATCCATATGGGTGGAAAAGTTGGGTTTATGCTTGCCGCGCAAACGTGTTGCAATCTCAGATGCCAGGCGACCAAGCACCTTGTCTTCTGCATCGACTACAAACCATTTCCTTTCAATCTCCTTAACCGGAGTATGATAGGTTTTCATGATACATTCCTCAACAAACGTCAAATAAGATCTTCACAAGGCGGAAGAATCAACCTCTGACAATTTTCTGTAAAATAAGAATTCGGTTCTCGGTGAAAAATTTCCCAGGACGTAGAATCCAAACCCGCGAATAAACTTTTAATTTATATTGTGATATCTCTAATCTGTCAACAAAAAAAGGCCCGACAGCAGTCGAACCTTCCAGTAAAAAAGAGCTGCAATAAAGAGTGGAGCGGGAAACGAGATTCGAACTCGCGACTTCAACCTTGGCAAGGTTACACTCTACCACTGAGTTATTCCCGCTCACGCAAACCAACTGGAAAGCCAGGGAATATAACGAGTCACCTGGCTGTTGTCAACAAAAAAACTCCATCTTATTCCGGGCAGCACACGTAAGCCAAAGAGGGGTACTGGATTATTTTTAAAAAAATCCCACATCCCTATTGCCCTCTAACTTTACAAATTGTATAGGTATTTAGAATTTCTATTTTACAATGCCGGATTAAGACAGTTAGCAGACTTTTTTTAAAACAGGATATAATTCAGGCATTGAGAGTTTAAACGCATTTTTAACACTGGAGCAAGATTTATGGGCAATACACCCAGAGTCGGGGAAATACACCGCAAGACAAAAGAAACAGATATCACGTTGCGCCTCAAACTTGACGGACTTGGCACCACTTCCATACGAAGCGGTGTTTCCTTCATGGATCATATGCTGACACTTTTTGGTGTGCACGGCTTTTTTGATCTCGATATTGAAGCGACCGGCGATACTGAGATTGACGACCATCATACGGTTGAAGACCTCGGCATCTGTCTCGGGCAGGCATTCAAGTCCGCCCTGGGTGACTTAAGCGGCATCTGCCGCTACGGCTTAAGCATTATTCCCATGGACGAGGCCCTGGCCCAGGTTACTGTAGATATTTCCAACCGGCCCCATCTTTCCTTTGCTGTCCCAATCAAGGATCAGAAGGTGGGCACCTTTGATACTGCCCTTACCAAAGAATTCCTCAGGGCCCTGGCTTTGCACGCAGGCCTGACCCTGCATGTAAAAGTCGAGCATGGCGACAACACGCACCACATCATTGAGGCAGTATTCAAGGCCCTGGGCCGCGCCCTCGGACAGGCAGTCAGTCCTGAGCCCCGAAGCAAAGGCCCTCTTTCCTCCAAGGGATCTTTATAGGGATTTTTTTGCTGTATAAAAATTTACCGACAAATACACTAAGTTCTTTAGCATTATAAGGAGTACCCTGTGAAAAGCCTTCATATATTTTTTATCAGCTGGGCTGCAATCGGCCTTTATGTTTTTTCTTCCGGATGCTCCAATATCCCCCAGGAAGAAACGACAAAGGAGCTTGCCACCATCAGTTCCATAGGTATCCTTCCTGTGCAGCCTGCCAAAACCTCCATTCTCCCGTCCGATACCAAAACAGTCGAACAGCTTGAGGCCGGCGCTCATATCATCAATTCACTGCTGCGTGATTATTTCAAGGGCCATAGGGGTGCCAGTTTCATATCACAAGCCGAGCTTGAAGGTTTGCAATCGGAACACCAGGGCAAATCACTATACCTGGCCCGAGACGCCGGTAAGCAGCTTAATTATGATGCTGTCCTCGTAACAGAAGTAGAACGTTATCGGACAAGGGCAGGTTCGAAATATGCCGTTGACAACCCTGCCTCGGTTGCCTTCTCCTTGAAACTTCTTGCCATAGCACCCGGCCGGGTTGTCTGGAGCGCTGATTTTGACCAAACCCAACAGCCTCTTTTTGAAAACATCCTGAGCTCCCGTTCCACCGGGTCAGGCTTTCGCTGGCTCACTGCTGCAGAACTAGCTGAGGCCGGTTTGACGAAAAAACTTAACAGCTGTCCCTACCTGGTGAAGGACTAATTCGATATTTTCATGGGTGTGCTGAGCAAGGCTGCAAATCGAAGCATCGGCCGTGCCATGCACCGCTTCACGATGCTGGCTGACTCCGATCGGGTGCTCATTGCTGTTTCAGGTGGCGTCGACAGCCTGGTGTTGACCTGGATCCTCAACTACTGGCAGCATAAAGCTCCGATCCGTTACGATATCTTAGCTGTATACGTTGACAATGGCTTTGACGCTTCAACGAGTAATAAGGTTGCCGAACAGCTGCAGCACATCGGCGTCCCTTTCCTGATTGAAAAAACAGATTTCTGGCACAGGGCAGCAGCGGCAGAAAAGGGAAAAAGCATCTGCTATCACTGCGCCCGACTCCGCCGGAATCGTCTTTTTGCCATAGCAGAAGAACAGGGTTTCAACAAAATAGGTTTCGGGCACCACAAAGACGATATCCTGGAAACCTTTTTCATCAACCTACTTTATGCCGGTAATATCAGCACCATGGTCCCAAAGCAAAAACTTTTTGATGGACGTGTACACATTATCAGACCCATGGCCTTTCTTGAGAAAAAAGATATTATGGAAATAGCTGCTGCCGCTGCCATAGTGCCCGTAAAAAATCCCTGTCCGCAGGATAACAACTCAAAAAGACAGGAAGCAAGAAGGGTGGTAGCTTCGCTCAGCGAACTGGATCCCAAGGTCAAGGCCAACATCTTTGCAGCACTTTCAAACATCCGGCAGGGGTATATGCTGGACAGCTAAACCGTAAAGCTGAAGCCCTGGATACCGTATAAACCCCTCCAGATACTAAAAAGAGCACCCTGTTGTTAAGCTTATCCGTTTGCTACGCTATCTCTATCTTAGCCTTTCTTCACTCGTGAGTTATTCGGTTTACTATTCGATTCGGCCGCACCTAATTGATTTTCCCCCATAAAAACATGACAATTTTTGTCGTTTTCTGTTGCAGCTAGATACTTCCCTGGTATTGACCCTGAGCATTTTCATATTGCCGGCCTGCTATATCTCATAATTAATTCCCTGAAATCAAAAGACATTTTTAAATAAATCAGACGCATAAGTCGACTTTACCTGTTGCTGGCATATTTCTTGCTATATTCAACAATGACAAAAACCCAATGAATACAAAGAGTAAGACTCATAACTCATTGGTAGGACAGACTGCATCACAGACCTGGGGCTTGGCGCTGAGGAGGGAAGTGCTCAGATAAGTCAAAGCAGAAGGAGACAAATTATGGCTGTCTGGAAATTTTCAATACAAGGACAGGAAGTTCGTTACGGCAAAAGAAAGAGGAAAAAATTGACCGCCGATGGCTGCAATGAACCCTACAAAGACCGTTACTGGTGCCCAAAGTTGCAGTGGTTCCAATGCGAGCCCTGCCCATTCATAAACAAGGATGAATGCGAAAATTTTGAAATTATGTGTGGTGCACTGTAACCTGCATATTTCATGAAAAATTTAGTTGTTACAGTTTGTGCCAATCAATAGCAAAGTTTCTCAAAACTTTCGCGAAAGCAGCTTCAAGGGCAGGAAAAAACAGGGTAACTACCCGGTCAAACTGACAAACTCCCCAATACACTCCTGACTTGCCACTGAAATCCGTATAGCTGTTTCCTTGCAATGGGCATTGTTGTTCAAGGCTTCCACAGCAGAATGAAAAGCAATTTCAGGATGATTATTATCCTCACTCAGGTGGGCAAGAACCACATGTTGCAGTTTTTCATGTGCCAGTTCCCGGAGAAAAGTTGCTGCTTCCGCATTAGCAAGATGCCCTTGGCTGGAGCGTATTCTCTGCTTCAAATACTGTGGATACATCCCATTCCGCAGCATTTCAATGTCGTGGTTGCTTTCAAGAACGAGGGCCTGGCAGGATGCCAGCCTATGCTGCATGAGTCGAGATACCTTGCCGGTATCCGTGCAGTATCCTAAGGAAACGCTCCCGTCTGAAATTCTGAAGCCGACGGGATCCTTTGTATCATGGGATATGGAGAAGGGGTGAATCTCTAAATTGCGAAAATGATAGGACCCGCCTGTCTCAAACTCGTTATAGGAAAAAAGCCTGTTGATAATTTTTGATGCAGCGGAGAATGTTGCAGAATTGGCATGGACCGGGATCTTTGCCCGGCGGGAAAGAACCCCAACGCCCTGCACGTGGTCATTATGTTCATGGGTTACCAGTATGGCATCAATTGCACAAAGCTCAACACCAATAGCTGCAAGTCTTTTCTGCAGTTCAATGCCGGACATGCCTGCATCTATGAGGATACTGGTTCCACCGGATGAAACATAGGTGGCATTCCCCTTGCTGCCGCTGCCTAGTACACAAAACTTCATTGCTCAAATCTGCATAAATGCTTTTGAAATGTTTTTATAAATGCAAGGCCTGCAGTATTTAAAAAAGATAGTTTACTTGCCGGTATGTCCGAATCCGCCGGCCTGACGCACTGTTTTATCCAGTTCATCAACCAAGTACAGGTCGGCCCTTTGCACAGCCCCGACAACAAGCTGGGCCACCCTGTCACCCCTCTGAATGGTGTATGGTTGGGGCCCTAGATTGATCAAGCCTATTTTTACTTCACCACGGTAGTCGGCATCAATAGTCCCGGGGCTGTTTATAATCGTCACTCCATGTTTTATTGCCAGACCGCTGCGGGGTCGCACCTGGATCTCATACCCCGAAGGAATTGCCACCGCTAAATTGGTGGGTATCATTTTTATTTCACCGCAAGCCAGTACAGCAGGCTCTGCAACCGCAGCAGACACATCCATGCCTGAAGCCCCGGCTGAATGATAGCTGGGCAGTGTTAAGCCATCTGTATTTTTGGAGTCGAGCCAGCTGATTTTGAGGCAAATAGTCTTCATCTCAGTATTAATTTTCAACCTGTCTCGTTTTTTCTGCCCGCCACTTTATGATCTCAGGTCAATCCCGGCATTTTCCAGGGGCCCAAGGCCGGCAATGGTTAATTTCCGCCTGCCAAACAACGTGCAGCTAAGCTGCAGAATATTCTCAGCGGAAATCTCGTCAATGGAGCTCACCACCTCATCAAGGGGGATATATTTGCCAAAATACATTTCATTCCTGGCAATACGGGTCATTATAGCTTCCATGTTCTCCATGGACATGAATAAACCGCTTTTGATGAAGTCCTTGGCATTGGCCAATTCGGCTTCGGACACCGGAGCATCCTGCAATTGGTTAATTTCTTTTGCTATAAGGGTTAACGATTCATTGACAGACTCCCTGTCAACTCCCAGATAGATGGCAAGATAGCCACAATCACAATAGGAGGCGGCATAGGAATATATTGAGTAGGCCAGTCCTCTTTTTTCCCTTATTTCCTGAAAAAGCCGCGAACTCATATTGCCGCCGAGCACTACATTGAGCAGCAGATAAATATATCGGTCGGGATCAATTACCGAAAGTCCGTACGTTCCCAAAAGGACATGCGCCTGCTCAAGAGGTTTGGCGTAAACTTTACTGCTCGATGAAAGCTGTCGCGGCGCATCGCGTTCCAGGTCCGGCTCACTGGTTTTGCCAAATTTTTCAAATTTCTCCTGCCACAGGGAGACAAAATCATCATGGATAACATTGCCGGCTGCAGCAATGATTATCTTGTCGGCAGTATAATACTTCTGCATGTACTCTTTGAGCTTCCTGGAATCCATAGCCGCCACAATTTCATGGCTGCCGAGAATGGTTTTGCCAAGAGGATGCCTACCCCAGAGCAATGGGGAAAAAAGGTCATGAATATGATCATCGGGCATATCCTCGACCATATGTATCTCCTGCAGGATAACCTGGCGTTCCCGCTCAATTTCGTCGTCTGCAAAAAGTGATCGGGTAAGAAGATCAGAGAACAAATCTGCCAGGACAGGCAGATTTTTAGCCAAGACCGTGGCATGGAGGCAGGTATTTTCCCTGGTCGTAAAGGCATTGGCAGAACCGCCGAGAACATCAAACTCTCGGGCAATGTCCTGGGCTGAGCGGCTCTCAGTGCCCTTGAACAGCATATGCTCGACAAAATGGGCCGAGCCGCTGTTTAAATCATGCTCATCCCTGGAGCCAACATCCACCCAGACACCAACTGAAACCACCTTTGAGTGCTGCAGTGACTCAGTTACGATCCTGATGCCGTTGGGTAGGGTTGTTTTTTTATACATATGAGAATCAGAAGAGCAGAGACGGCTGTCTCAAAAAAAAAAGCAAGGGACTCTTTGCCATCATTGCTGGAGCCCCTTGCCGTGTTTAGATCAATTATTTTCTTCAGCAAGTACCGCTTTGCGGCTCAACCTGATTTTCCCTCGCTGGTCAATTTCAAGAACCTTGACCCTGACCTGATCGCCTTCTTTCAGAATATCAGTGACCTTGGCCACCCGCTGGTCAGCCAGTTCAGAGATGTGGACTAAGCCGTCCGTGCCGGGCAGGATCTCGACAAATGCTCCAAAATCCTTGATGGTCTTAACGATACCATCGTAAATCTTACCGACCTTGGCCTCCTCGGTAATATCTTCAATGCGGGCAAGCAGCTTTGCAGCAGTATCACCACTGGGGGTAAATACTTTTACGTTCCCATCATCGTCCACTTCTATTTTGGCATCGAATTCGGCACTGAGACCTTTGATAATTTTCCCGCCCGGGCCGATGATGTCACGGATCTTATCCGGGTTTATTTTGACCACAAAGAACTTCGGGGCATGGGGTGCGATATCTGCTCGGGGTGTTGCTATGGCCTCCTGCATTACTCCTAAAATATGCAACCTGCCCTCTTTGGCCTGCGCAAGAGCGTTGCTCATTATCTCCCGGGTCACGCCGCTTATCTTGATATCCATCTGCAGTGACGTAATTCCTTCAGATGTGCCAACCACTTTGAAATCCATGTCACCCAGGTGGTCTTCATCACCAAGGATATCAGAAAGGATTACCACCTCATCACCCTCCTGAATCAGCCCCATGGCAATACCGGAAACCGGATTTTTAATGGGTACGCCGCCATCCATGAGGGCCAGGCTGGCTCCGCAAACTGTCGCCATGGATGAAGAGCCGTTTGATTCAAGAACATCTGAGACAACCCGCATGGTATATGGAAACTTCTCTGCATCGGGCAGGACAGCACTTATACCGCGTTCGGCCAGGGCCCCATGACCAATATCCCGTCGACTCGGACCACGCATGAAGCGTACTTCACCGACACAGAAGGGCGGGAAATTATAATGCAGCATGAAGTTTCTGAATGTCATGCCGTCCAGGGTTTCAACTCTCTGTTCATCCCCTTCGCTGCCAAGAGTGGCTGTCACTATAGCCTGGGTTTCACCTCTGGTAAACAGGGCTGAACCATGGGTACGGGGCAGGCAGCCGATTTCGCAGGAAATGGGACGCACCTCGTTAAAGGCCCGGCCGTCGATACGGGATTTCTCAACAACTATTTTATCACGCATCATCCTTTTCTTAAGGTCACTCAACAGGTCTTTGACTTCGCCGGTGCAATCTTCCTTCTCAGATTCCAGTTCGGACACAACCCGGGCCTTCAGTTCATCATAGACCCGGCCCCGCTCCATCTTATCAACTGTTGTGATTACCTCGGTCATCCCGGCTTTAGCCACTTCTTCAACCCTGTTAGCCAAAACTGCATCGATTTCAGGCTTTTCAACATGACGTTTTGTTTTTCCTAAGGCAGCCTGCAGTTCCTCCTGCAGATCAAGGAGCACCTGCAGCTGCTGGTGCCCATAAAAAATCCCCTCCATCACCTCTTCTTCGGACAAGTTATCAGCGCCGCCCTCTACCATGACTACGGCATCACGGGTACCGGCAACCACAATCTCCATCCTTGAGACTTCCAGCTGGTCCCTGGTCGGGTTAACCACATATTGTCCATCAATATATCCGACCCTCACCCCGGCAATGGGGCCCTGGAAAGGAATATCAGAAATTGTCAGGGCAGCAGAGGCGCCAACCATGGCCAGGGTATCCGGGTCGTTTTGCTGATCAGCGGAAAGCACCATGGCAATCACCTGGGTTTCTGTCATCCAGCCCTCTGCAAATAAGGGGCGCAGCGGTCGATCGATAATTCTACAGGTCAATGTTTCCTTTTCTGTCGGCCTGCCGATTTCACGCCTGAAAAAACTTCCGGGAATCCGCCCAACCGAATAGAAGCGCTCCTGGTATTCTATGGTCAAGGGCAAAAAACCCATATCCGGTTTACTTTCCTTGGCTGCAGTTGCCGTTACCAGCACCACGGTTTCATCATACGTAACCAGGACCGAGCCGTTTGCCTGCCGGGCCATTTTGCCGCTTTCCATGGTCAGTGTTCGACCTCCGATTTCGGCCTCTACTTTTTTATACATGTATTCTCCTTCTGGTTTGTTTCAGCTGCAAGCGCTGCAATCTCTTACCCCTGGCAAGGATCAAACTCGCTACAATACTGAATGTTTTACCGCGAGCATCTCTCTCCAGCAAAAACCACACTCTCCTCCACGCATTAACCGGGAGGATGACAGGGGCACTTCCGCAGCCGAAAAAATATAGTGCGCCAGCTGAACCTTTACTGCCACCTACTTGCGGATTCCAAGTTCCTGAATTATGGCGCGATACTTGGAAATGTCCTTCTGCTTCAAATATTGCAGTAGCCTTCTCCTCTGGCCGACGAGCTTCAATAAGCCGCGGCGGGAATGATGGTCCTTTTTATGGACCTTAAAATGTTCCGTCAGGTAGCTGATCCGGTCAGAGAGAAGTGCAATCTGCACTTCCGATGAACCGGTATCCGTATCATGGGTTTTAAATTTTTCAATAATTTCATTTTTCTTCTCAGCTTGCTGTGCCACAACTATCCTCCTATCATGTGTTTCAAAAAATGCTGGTTGTGTCAGGTTTTTCTTCCCAGGAACTGTAATTGCGAGTGGCTTATCCTGAAATATTATCCTGCCAACCTGATTATTCCCGTTACTTTTCCTCTTTATCGGCGGCAAGCAGTTCCTGCACTCGTTCAACCGCTATATGATGGTTGAGAAGTGCCAACCTGCCTGTATCCTCTGTAAATAATTTTTCTCCCGGTAGGCTTTCTGCAAGAGAAAATAAACCGTTACGTGTTCTAACGAGTTTTTTTAGATGTGCGCCGCATCCTAGATATTCACCAATATCTGCAGCAAGTGTTCTGATATAGGTGCCTTTGGAGCAGACAACCTTAAGCGCCAAAGTGTCGCTCTCCCGGGAAAGACATTGCAATTCCTTTATTTCAATTAAACGCGGCTCTTTAACCACTTTAATGCCCTTGCGGGCATAATAGTATAACGGTTTGCCCTTGTGCTTCAAGGCAGAGTAGACAGGAGGCGTTTGCATCTGCTCCCCTCTGAACTGTGTCAAACATTGTTCAACTTCCCTTTCTGTTATTACCGGCACCGGACGCTTCTCAACAACTTGCCCTTCAGGGTCCTGGGTGTCGGTGGTAATTCCCAGCTGCAGAATGGCCTCATATTCCTTGTCGCCCTCCATCAACCGGGAAATAAGCCTGGTAGCAGATCTGCCGGCGCAAAGAACCAAAACACCGGAAGCAAACGGATCAAGAGTTCCGGAATGACCAACCTTTTTAATCCCTAAAAGGCGCCGCACCAGTTGAACCATACGAAAGGACGAAATTCCTTCCGGTTTGCTGAGCGGAAAAACCCCTTCCGGGAAAGATGCGCTACTCTTACCGGGTAAGGGGGAACTTACCTTTTTCTGCTGCAGTCCATGGATGTTGTCTGTTTCAAATGACATCATAACAATCAGGGGACATTCCTATCCTGCCGGTCACTTTGACTCCAGTCGGCCCTTGAGCTCCTGCAGAAGTTCATCCAGAATTTCAGCTATTGTTTGGTCTGTTACACTATAGCCGGCTGCATTTCTATGCCCGCCTCCCCCATACTTCGCAGCCACCCGGGAAACGTCACATTCTCCCTTGGCCCTGAGGCTGACCTTGATATACCCCTCAAGTGTTTCCTTAAAAAAAACGGCAACTTTAACCGAACGAAGCGCTCGGGGCAAGTTGATAAATTCTTCCGTGTCCTCACGTTTGGCTCCACTTGCCTCAAACATTTCGTTTGTAGCTGTAATGACAGCGACCTGGGCATCAGCATGAAGCTCCAGGGAGCCGAGAACCTTTTCCAGCAGGCGCAAACGGTTTACTGAATAGTTGTCAAACAGTTTGCCGGCAACTTCAGACGGGATCACGCCACGGTCCAATAAATTGCTGGCAACATGGAATGTATAGGCTGATGTCGATTCATATCTAAAAGAACCGCTGTCCGAAACAATTGCCGTGTAGAGGCAAAAGGCGGCATCGTAAGAAATATCAGCCTCAAGCGCCAATGCCAGGTCAAAAACCATTTCCGCGGTGGAGGACCGGTCCTGTTCAACCCAGTTGACATCTCCGAAATCCCTGTGTCCTGCATGATGATCAATGACGATAAAAGGCTGTATCTGCAGCAGGGTATCCACTTCGTGGCCAAGCCGGAAACGGTCACCACAATCTACTGCAACAGCAGTGTCAAATTGAGCAATGTCAGGCAATTCACTCTTAAGCTTTTCAGAGCCGGGCATAAACTCGTACATAGTCGAAACAAATTCTTCACAATAGTAATATACCTGCCTCCCCAAAGACTCCAGAATTTCTCCCAGGGCAAGTTGCGATCCCAGGGCATCTCCATCCGGAAACACATGGCAGACAATGATTATATTGTCCGCCCGGCGTAATATTTCCGTAATCTGATCAGGAACCTGTTTCGGAGGGCTCAACATCAATATGAATCTCCTTCAGCAATCTTTCCATGTGCTCTTGGTGGGCCATGGAAAGATCATGCTTAAAAACCAGTTCCGGGGTAGCCCGCATACCGAGTTCCCGGGCAAGATGACTGCGGATGAAGCCCTTGGCGCGGTCCAGTCCTGCAGCAGCTTTTTGGACCTGTTTATCATCTCCCAAAACACTATAATAAACAATCGCCTTACGTAAATCTTTTGTTACCTCAGCCGTAACAATACTTACATTGGTCAACCTTGGATCTTTGACCTTGCGGAGCAGAAGAAGTGCGATCTCATTCTTTATCATATCCGCAACCCGTTTCGGCCGCTTATTACCTGCAGCCTCTCTGTCAAACGGGTATAAACCTTTCCTGGGGTGTGCAGCAACCATCATTCCTTCACCTTTTTCGTACCTGCTCAACTTTAACAGGCCTTACAGGCTGGCCTCCACCTCTTCCATAATAAAGGCTTCAATAACATCTCCGACTTTAAGGTCATTGAAGTTGTCTATGCCTATACCACATTCATATCCGCTTGCCACTTCCTTGGCATCATCCTTGAAGCGTCTCAATGAACCCATCTGCCCGGTATAAATAACAACACCGTCCCGCAGTACTCTTACCTTGGCATTACGCGCCATCTTGCCATCTATGACATAGGAGCCGGCAATGGTGCCGACCTTCGGCACCTGGAATGTTTCCCGCACTTCGGCACTGCCAATAACCGCTTCTTTAAATTCAGGATCCAGCAAGCCGACCATGGCTTTCTTGATATCGTCAAGGGCATGGTAAATGACATCGTAGAACCTGATATCCACCTTCTCCTTCCCTGCCAGTTCCTTTACTTTTACCGGAGGCCTGACATTAAAGCCGATGATAATGGCATCGGAAGCAGATGCCAACAGGATATCTGATTCTGTAATTGTTCCTGTTCCCTCATGCAGGATGCGCACCCTGATCTCATCCGTGCTGAGTTCTTCAATTGCCTTTTTGAAGGCTTCGAGAGTGCCCTGTACGTCAGAGCGTAAGACAATTCTGAGTTCCTTAACATCCCCAAGTTCCATCTGTTCAAAAAGCTTGTCCAATGAAATCTTCGATGCAGAGCCCAACTCAAGTTCCCTGACCTTTAGCTGTCTTGATGCGCTGACGTTTTTGGCCATTTTATCATCTTTAACAACCGTAAACTCATCGCCGGCCTGGGGAACGCCTGAAAGGCCCTGGATCTCGATCGGTGTTGCCGGGCCTGCCTCTTCGACCTGTTCACCCTTGTCATTTGTAAGGGACCGGACCTTGCCGGAATGCTGGCCTATAACTATTGGCTCACCAAGGTGGAGGGTGCCTTCCTGTACCAGAACCGTGGCAACCGGCCCCCTGCCCTTATGGAGCTGGGCTTCAATAACTCTGCCGCGTGCCTTACGGTTCGGATTTGCCTTGAGTTCCAGAACCTCTGCCTGCAGGAGAATATTATTTAGCAGGTTTTCAATACCTATACCCTTTTTCGCCGAAGTTTCGCAGTAGATCACTTCTCCACCCCATTCTTCAGGCGCCAGACCCAACTCGGCAAGCTCTCTTTGTACCCGCTGGGGGTCGGCATCCGGCTTATCGATCTTATTGACCGCCACCACAATAGGCACCTTGGCAGCCTGGGCATGGTTGATCGCCTCCTTGGTCTGATCCTTAACCCCATCATCAGCTGCAACAACCAAAACAACAACATCTGTTACCTGGGCCCCGCGGGATCGCATTTCAGTAAAAGCGGCATGGCCCGGAGTATCGAGAAAGACCACATCCCCTTCACTGGAGCGGACATAGTAGGCACCAATATGCTGCGTTATGCCGCCAGCTTCGCCGAGGGCCACATCGGTCTTGCGGATCGAATCCAGAATGGATGTCTTACCATGGTCAACGTGCCCCATGACGGTTACGACAGGAGGCCTGGGCAATGGTTCGCCGCCAACTTCCTGCTCCTCCATCTGTAATACATTTATTTCATCGGTCATGGCCTGTTCAACCTCATAGCCGAAGTCGGCCGCCACCAGTGTCGCGGTATCAATATCCAGAATCTGGTTCACCGTGGCCATGACGCCAAGACCCATAAGTTTGGCAATAACCTGATTCACCTTTACAGACATTCTGTGAGCCAGGTCACCGACGCTTATGGTTTCAAAAACCTTGATACGTTTCTTGATGGCCTTGGTCTCCGTAGCCGGAGGGGCAAGTTCGGATTTTTTCTTTTTACCCTTCGGCCCCCGCATTCCCCTGCCGCCGTACTCATAGTCTCCATCAGCACCGAATCCTCTGCGGTCCTTGCGTTTTCCTCCAAAACCTTTTTTGAAGCGGTCTCCGCCTCCGCGCTCCTCTGCCTCTGAGCGGAACTGGACAAGCCTTTTCCCCTTTTTCTTGCCTTTTCCCCCACGGGCCTCGTCAGCCGTTCCAACTCCACCCGTTTTAACATCAAGGGGTGCTGCAGCGGATGTTGCTCTTGCTTTTCCTTTTGCCGGCTTTGCAGGTCTTGCCGGTCTAGCCGGTCTTGCCGCCGCTTTTGGCTTTTCTTCCGGAATCTGTATTGCTGCCCTCTTGATAACCTTGGCCAATCCCTTGCGGGGAGGCACTATACGTTTTGCTGTCTTGGGAGTGGGTTTCTCTTCTTCCTGCTCCTCTGCTTCAACAAACGGCTGCTCTTCAGCCTTTTTCTCGGGTTCAGCTTCCAGAGCAGGCTTTTCAGCTTCCGCTTCAGGGGCAGCCTCCGGTTCTTCAGTCGGGGCAGCCGGGGCAACGGGTTCAGCGGCTTCCTCTGCAGATTCAGCTTCAGGCTCCTCGCCAACAGCAGCGGCAGCATCTACGGCGTCAGCATCATCGGTATCAGAGGCCTCAACATCAACGGTGGGTTCTTCTTTCTTTTTCTTTGCAGCCCTCTTTTTCGTCGCTTTTACAACAGGCTTTTCAGCTTCTTCCTCTTCTTCGACAGCTTCTTCAATATCCTCTTCACCGGGAGGGGGTGCCTCAGGAACCAGGCGCACGGTTTTCGAACGTCTCCGTATAATTGTCGCACGCCCTTTGGTGCTGATCCGCTTTTCAACAACTTCGGTCTCAGCAGTACCGAGCACGTTTCTGCGAATCTCGTCAGCGACATCATCACCGACCGTTGAACTATGACTTTTAATACTATAGCCAAGATCGATAAGCTTATCCGCCAACTCCTTACTTGCCATGCCGGCTTCTTTGGCTAAATCATATACCCTGATTTTGCTCATTCTTTACTCCCAGTCCTTCAACTCAAAACCTATTTGACCATCCTGAACCCTAAAGGCCCTGGACAATTTCTTTTTTTGCCTGAAAAAAACATTTAAACAATTTTTATTATTGCAACAATAAGCGGAGCGCCCTTGTCCGGTCCCTTTACTGTCATGCACTACCATGCCCTGATGCAGAACAAACTTCATGAGCTGATTTTTGGCAAACAGTTTCCGGCATCCCAGGCAGGTCCGCATCGGCAGCGCTTTCATCTCTTAGCACTGACCTAGACAGCTTTATCAATCATCTGCATCCGTAATTTCCCCAGGGTGCCTATTGGTCTAAAACCTCATTACGGATTTTATCAGCTGTCTCTCCATCCACGGTTGAATTATAGCCTTTTATATCATAGCCAAGATCAATCAGCTTATCTGCCAACTCCGTACTTTTCATACCAGCCTCTTTGGCCAGTTCATATACCCGGACCTTTTCTGCGTCCAAACTCTCCGGTCCAGCTTCAGTATCTGGTGCTTCTGCTGCCTCGTCCTTTTCTGCAGCAGAAGGCTCATCTGCAGCGGATTCCATATAATTTTCTATTGCTTCAGCAAGCTTTGCGATCCGTTCCGGCTTCACACCTTTCAGACACTCCAGCTCATCAATGTTTATTCCCTTCAAATCGCTGGCTGCCCTGAAACCTCCGTCGTAAAGGATATCGGCCATATCTTCATCAACACCGTCAATATTAAGAAGAGATATGAAGTCCTCCTCTTCCAGCTTGGTGTATCTGGATTCACTCTTGACATCAATATTCCAGCCCAGCAGTTTCGAAGCCAAGCGCACATTCTGACCCTGGCGGCCAATGGCCAGGGAGAGTTGATCATCCGGCACAACGACCATGAGGGATTTTTTGTCTTCGTCAACCAAAACCATGGATACCTCAGCCGGCGCCATGGCATTGGATACAAATTTTGCCGGATCCGGACTCCAGGGCACAATGTCAATCCTTTCCCCCTGCAACTCCTGTACTACATTCTGCACCCGTGACCCCTTCATGCCGACACAGGCGCCTACGGGATCCACATCAGATTCGCTGGAAGACACAGCGATCTTGGCACGAAAACCGGGTTCCCGGCTGACTCCCATAATTTTAACAATGCCTTCAGCAATCTCGGGCACTTCCATCTCAAAAAGTTTAGAGAGAAAATCACTACTGGTGCGGCTCAAGACAAGCTGCTGCTCACGGGCGCTCTGGCGTACATCAAGCAGCAGGGCCCTGATCCTGTCACCCTGCCTGAAAGATCTCTTGGGGATCTGTTCGCCATGGGGCAGAATGGCATCGGTACGGCCCAGGTTGATAATCATGTTACCCCGCTCAAATCTCTGCACGATACCATTGACGATTTCACCCTTGCGGTCTTTGTACATATCATAGATGACATCAAGCTCGGCATCTTTCATCTTCTGGATGATCACCTGCTTGGCTGACTGGGCTGCTATCCTGCCCAGCTCTGAAATATTTTCCATCTTGGTGCCGATTTCATCATGCAGCTTGACACCAGGATCCAGGGCACTTGCCTCCTGTAGGGAGATTTCGGTCTGCTCGTCCATAACCTCTTCAACCACCATGCGGAACTGGAAAATCTCAACCTCACCGAGTTCGTCATTGAACTGGACTTCCATGTCCCTGCGGCTGCCGAATTTTTTCCGGGCTGCAGAGCGTACGGCCTCCTCAATGGTCTCGACAAGCAAGTGTTTTTCTATGCCCTTGTCTCTACTGATCTGTTCAATTATTCTTTTTAAATCCGACAGCATAATTCATACTCCATGGCAAACCGGCACCGGCACGAACTCCTCTTGTGATGATGTCCTGATCTGCTTACTATAATAAAGGTTTCCTAAAATTGTCGGCATCGAAAAAATACGATGCGGACAGGTATTCCACATTTAACATATCTGATGGTACAGGCCCTGTTACCGAACAGGTTTTTTTACTGCTTTCCTAGAATTGTCGGCATCGTTAAAGCCTCGATGCGGACAGGTATTCCACATTTAACATATCTGATGGTGCAGGCCCTGTTACCGAACAGGTTTTTTTACTGCTTTCCTAGAATTCAACTTCCAGCCTGGCCTTTGATACCTGTGAAAAGGGTATAGTCACTTCCTTGCGGTCAACATCCAGAATAATCGTTTCTCCCTCAGTCTGCAGTATCTTGCCAATAAAAAAATGCTCGTCGCCAATGGGTTCAATTGTCTTAACCTTAGCTTTGCGCCCGATGAAACGTTGAAAATCCACCATGCTTTTCAGGGGCCGGTCAAGACCGGGTGAAGACACCTCCAGGTTATACTTTTGGTCAATAAAGTCCTCAATATCCAAAAGCTGGCCTATTTCCCGGCTGACAGCCGTACAGTCCTCCAGGCTGACACCGTCCTGCTTGTCGATGGTCAGCCGCAACACCCAGCCATTTTGTTCGCGCCGGTACTGAACCTCCACCAATTCAAGCCCCAATTCCCGGAGCACCGGAAGAGCAACATCTTCCACTTGTTTATTTACCGTATCAGCCATATCCGGCCCTTAGCTCACAAAATAAAAAAAGCGGGCAAATAAAGCCCACTTTCAACATCAGCCCAGGCAGAAAAAATAGCCTGAACTGTATAACGCGAAAATCAGACCGCAGTGTCATAAGCCACTTCTGTTACGGCCCGATGGAGCTTTCGCTTCATCCCGGCTGCTTCAGAGAAGAGCGGGGCACTTCGCAAACCTATCAGCAACCGGTCGCTGAGCTTCAGGTGGAGCGGGCAACGGGGTTCGAACCCGCGACCCCAAGCTTGGGAAGCTTGTACTCTACCAACTGAGCTACGCCCGCCCTCAGTCTCATACTGCAATCGGGTAAATATACTTATTTTGTCTCACTTGTCAAGTGCGATAAATAGTCAGGCAACCAATTTTCACCTGTTTGACAACGCTCTGCACAGTGTTCAGCTGAACTAAATGCTCTCCTGCACCTGCCCCATTACCATAGCAACCGCTTCTTCAGAAGTTCCGGCAATCAGCAGGTCAGGTTGTTTCCCTTTGCCATGAGGTACAATGGCCCATGATTTGAGTAAAATTATGGGGCAATTACCTTTCAGGGCCAGTCCAATCTCAGAAAGGGTGCCGTACTCGCCGCCGATGGCTATTGCCGCATTGCAGCTTTTCACATTAATGGCATTTCTGGCCTCACCCATACCGGTGTATATGGCAATATCGACATAGGGATTGGCAGGACTTGTTTTACTGGTGCCGGGCAGGATACCCACCGTAACACCACCCATCTCCTTGGCTCCTTTGCTGGCAGCTGTCATGATGCCACCAAGGCCGCCCGTCAAAACAACAAAACCCTTCTGAGCTAATTGGCGGCCAACTGCCAATGCCAACCGGTACCCCTCATGCGTATCGTTTACATCCCCGGCGCCAAAAACCCCGATGATTTTATTTGTCACATGCATTCCTTTCTCCGGCAAGAATAATCACTTGCAGCTGCCTTTCATTCTTGACACACTACATTATATTTAACTAGACTTGAATATTTAGTGTAAATACATATCGTAAATACACAATGCGATACATCTACCTGTTGCGATACAATCAGTAATCAGACCTGAAAATGATGCGAAAAGCAACTATATCCATCTTTGGCAACGTTCTGCTGACTGCTCTGCTGCTGTTCAGCAGCGGCTGCACCTCCCTGATTGTCAATCCTCTCCTGGACCCGTTAACGCTCTCATTGGAAAAACAGACGGATCTGGAGCTGCTGCGGGATGGAGCGCCTTCTCTTCTTTTGTTGCTGGATGGGCTTATTGCTAACGACCCGTATAATGAGCGTCTGCTGATGACTGCAACCAAGGCCTATGGCGCTTATGCCACGACCCTCTATGAAGATGGCCAGGTTGAGCGGGCAGTAATTGTGAGTACCAAGGCCAGGGATTACTCCATCCGTCTCCTTAATCAGCTGTCCGGCCTGGAAAGAATTTCCGGCCAGACACTTACCGAATTAGAGCTGGCTCTGGCAAAAATTGCGCCGCACCAGGTGGGCCATCTCTTCTGGAGCGCCTATGGCTGGGCCACATGGATACAATACCAGGAAGGCGCTCCTGCGGCCATGGCCGACCTCCCCATGGTCGAACGCATCATGCTCAGGGTTTTAGATCTGGACGAGTCCTATTATCATGGCGGGGCCCATATTTTTCTTGGCTCATACTATGGCAGCCGGCCCCAGATGTATGGCGGCAAACTGGAAGAAAGCCGTAAACATTTTGAAAGAGCACTTGTCATAAACAAGCGCTTATTTCTGCTTACGCAGGTTGCCTACGCCCGGACTTATGCCCGCATGATGTTTGACCGGGAACTTTATCTCAGGCTGTTGACGGAGGTCAATGAACAACCCCTGACTGATTCAAATATTGCCTCAAGCAATAAACTGGCCAAGGTCATGGCTGAAAAACTCATAGACCAGGTCGATGAATTCTTTTAATGAATGTATAAAAAAAATTGATTGCCATGAAAACTCTCCATAAATTTTTCTGTTCAGGTCTTGTCATCTTGTCTCTTTTCACATTTGTTGAGAGCGGACATGCGGCCAGAGCAAAATATATCTTCAAGGTAGCCTCACTGGCTCCGGAAGGAAGTGTCTGGACCAAGAGATTTCGTGAATTCACCAGTGAAGTTACGGAAAAAAGCAAGGGCGAAATCGGCTTTAAAATTTATGCCGGAGGGGTCATGGGCGACGATCGGTCCATGTACCGCAAAATGCGCGTTGGCCAGATTAACGGCGGCGGGTTCACCATGACCGGCATCGGTGAAGTTGTGCCGGATTTTCGCATCCTGGGGATTCCATTTTTCTTTAACTCTTATGAAGAAGTCGACTTCCTACAGGAGAAACTCTTCCCAAGGATGCAGGAAGAGTTTGATAAAAAGGACATGGTACTTCTGGCAGTGTCTGAGGTGGGTTTCATCTATACCATGTCGCAAAAACCGATCACCACCCTGAGTGAACTGAAAAAAAGCAAAGCCTGGTCTCCGGAAGGGGACCCCATAAGCCAGGTTCTGCTTGAGACCGTGGGACTGACCCCCATACCCCTGTCAATCCCTGACGTGCTCACCTCCCTGCAAACCGGCCTGATCGACACCGCCTTTAACTCTTTTTACGGCTCCATTGTCATGCAATGGTTTACCCGTATTGCCTACATAACCGACATACCTTTTGTATACGCTTACGGGGCCTTTATCCTTGACAAAAAGACCTTTTCCAGGCTGCCGCCCCATTATGCCCAAATGATGCATTCCACTGCCCAAAAACATTTTGCCAAACTGCTTGACGACACCAGGCAAAGCAATGAAGAAGCCCTGCAGGTCCTTAAAGATAATGGTATTTCCCTGGTTCAACTCACTCCTGAATCAAGGACAGAGTTGCTGAACTACCGGGAGATGACAGTGGAAAAACTGGTCGGCGATGCCTTTTCAAAGGGTATTTACGATGAGGCCGTGGTCCATCTTGAGAAATTTCGCAAAACCCAGGCAGCGCCCCAGTAGCATGCATTTCTCATGGTAGTCTCACCTGTGAAGAATACGAGGTAGCACCTTAGGCATGAGCCACCTGAAAAAACTCTTCTCTCTCATCTTTAAAGCCGTTTCCCGGATAGAGGAAACCTTTCTCTGTTTGTTGCTCTCCTCCATGATCATCCTGGCCTGTGTACAGATATTCTTACGGTTCTTTTTCTCAAGCGGCCTGGCTTGGGCCGATCCGTTGCTGCGCTACCTGGTAATCTGGGCCGGTTTTTTCGGTGCTGCGGTGGCCACAAAGCAGTCCAAACACATCAGCATTGACATTATCTCCCACCTGGTGCCCCAACAATTCATGCCATGGCTTCAAGCATTGCTGAACTTTTTTGCGGCCGGGGTCTGCTCCGTTCTCACTTACGCTGCAGTACGTTTTGTCAGTGATGAAGCCACTTATGGCGGCAGAGCGCTGCTGGGCATTCCCTCCTGGGGCCTGAATCTTGTATACCCCCTGGCGTTTGCTCTTATTTCCCTGCGCTTTATCATCCTGACTTTCAATAACCTGGGCCTTGCCTTTCGCAGCCATCAACTTCCGACCGAGGCTGAATAGCAGAAATGGGCCTCAGCAAAATTTTCATTTTTTTCCTGGCAATTCTCGGAACTCCACTCTTTGTGGTGATTTCGGCCCTGGCGCTTCTCTCTTTCCATGGTATTGAAATTGATCTTTCCGTGGTTATTATCGAAATGTCCCGTTTGTCGGACACGCCGCTTCTGCTCTCATTGCCGCTGTTCATTTTTGCCGGTACGCTTTTAGCTGAAAGCGGCACACCCCAGAGACTGCTCCGGTTGTCGCAGGTCCTCCTGGGCTGGATGCCGGGCGGCCTCGCCGTGGTTTCCCTTATACTATGCGCGGTATTTACAGCTTTTACAGGTGCATCGGGAGTTACCATATTTGCCATCGGCGGCCTGCTCTATCCGGCTCTTATCAAGGGCAACTACTCGGAGCGTTTTTCCCTGGGGCTCATTACATCTTCCGGAAGTCTCGGGCTTCTTTTTCCGCCCAGTCTGCCGCTCATTCTCTACGGCGTTATTTCCGAAACCCGGATAGACCAGCTCTTTTTAGCAGGAATTGTCCCCGGCATCCTCATGCTCATTCTCCTTGTTACCTACAGCATGATCAAAGGGCCGGCCCGGTCTGCCAGTTCAGCAAAACCGGGCCATAAGGATATCATTCCCGTGCTGAAAGAAACTGCCTGGGAGCTGCCGCTGCCGATCATTGTCCTGGGAGGTATTTACGGAGGGATCTTTGTGGCGGGTGAAGCTGCGGCAGTGACCGCTCTCTATGTTCTTATCGTTGAGGTTCTCATTTACCGCGACATATCCATATTTAGGCTGCCGAAGATCATGGTCCAGAGCATGATGCTTTTCGGAGGCATACTGGTCGTTCTGGCCGCTTCCATGGCCACAACAAACTACCTGGTTGACCAGCAGATACCCATGCGCCTCTTTGAGCTTATCAGGGAGTACATTTCAAGCAAATACACCTTTTTGCTGCTGCTCAATATATTTCTCCTCATCGTCGGTTCCATGCTCGATATCTTCTCGGCTCTGGTGCTCGTTGTGCCGATCATAATCCCCATTGCCGAGGCCTACGGTGTTGACCTCATCCATCTGGGCATCATTTTCCTGACCAATCTGCAGATCGGCTACTGCACGCCTCCGGTGGGACTCAATCTCTTCCTCGCCAGCTACCGTTTTGAAAAACCCGTGGTAACCCTCTACCGGGCAACGCTTCCCTTTCTCGCCCTCCTGATGCTCACCCTGATCATCATCACCTATTTCCCGATCATAAGTCTGTTTCTGGTTAATCTCTGGGGATAAGTGCCGTCCATAAATGGCCTTTTTCCGGCAAAAAATCCTCATTTCTGGACAGTTACTCATTAATTAACAACCACCCCAAAAGGGTTAGCAAACAAGACAAAGAGTTATTTTTTTGATGTTTTAGCCATTTCACGCCGC
The DNA here is from genome assembly GCA_947259115.1 of uncultured Desulfobulbaceae bacterium. Lineage (GTDB taxonomy): Bacteria > Desulfobacterota > Desulfobulbia > Desulfobulbales > BM004 > BM004. Next base: position 39,944 of record CAMYKS010000033.1, read on the forward strand.
CGAGCACCACAGAAATGACCGATAAAGGAGTTTGACCTGTCTGAGCACCCCGCCAGTAATGGGGTGCGAGTTCTCAAACTCCCGGTCATTTCGAGGAGCGCAGGGCAGTCCCATAGAATGGGACCAAGTGATTGGCTGCCCTTTTTGGTTCGATTTTGGGCAAGCAAAAATGAACGTATAATGAATATGAGGTACATTACTTAAAATCTTCTCAATTATTCTCTTACCTAACCGAAGAGTAAAGCTTGAAACATCAGCTTAGAGAATGGTTTAAAGGATTAATTAATAAAAATTTTCTTGCAGCCCGGGTATGGTATGTGCCTTACTGGATCAAATAGCCATGGTTTCCTTGTCTTAGAAGCATTATAGTAAAGGTAAACCAGCATCTATTGCCAAGGTCAATTTCACTGTTAATACATATGATGTAATATGAGAAAAATTCTTTTTGCGGTCCTTGTCCTGATTGTAATCGGCATTGGCATACTGCACTTTACCACGCCCGGCTACATGATATTTTACCATGACATGTACAGACGGCTCAGTTATTTCCCCATTGTCCTGGGGGCCATCTGGTTTGGGGTCTGGGGCGGGCTGCTGCTTGCCGTCATGTCATCCATAGCCTTTATCCCCCATGTTCTTATTTATATTGGTGAAGGGTCAGGGACTTATCTCAGTGAGCTTACTGAAATAATTCTTTACCTGGCAGCAGGGACCGTAACCGGCATTATTGCCGGCAGGGAATCACTTCTGCGGCAGCGCTACAAGGACCTGTCTGAAAAACTGGAGATATCCTATGACAAGCTGCACCGGGAAACCCAGCTGATGCTGGAGGTTGAAGAACAGCTGGGCGCCGCGCAAAAGCTCTCCGCCCTGGGCCAACTCTCGGCTTCCCTTGCCCATGAGATTAAGAACCCTCTCTCATCAATCAAGGGTACTGCTGAAATCCTGCTTGACGAGTTCCCCTATGATCATCCCAAACGAGAATTTGTCGAGATTCTGCTCAAAGAGACAACCCGGCTCAATAACACGGTTGAAGAGGTTTTACAGTTTTCACGCCGGGGTGTACAGGGTGAAAAAAAAGAAGATGCGCAAACCGAACCCCTGTCCGGGGTGATTGACCGGGTTACCAGCCTCCTTGCCAGCCAGTTACGTAAAAAAAATTTAACCCTTACTGTAAGCGGCTGGGAAGCGGGAAAAACATTTTTTGTTGCCGGGGAAAAATTATCCCAGGTTTTTCTCAACCTGATCTTAAACGCCATTGATGCGGTTCCCAAAAGAGGTACAATATCGCTCCACATTAAAAAACTCGATAATGCCCTGCGCGTCACAGTGGCCGACAACGGCCCCGGGGTTCCTGCAGAAGAGAGAGAAAAGATATTCACACCATTCTTTTCTTCCAAGGATGGCGGTACGGGCCTGGGGCTTTCCATCAGCAGGAAGATAATTGAAAGCTATGGTGGGGAGATTACGTTTTCCGAATGCGAAGACGGGGGGTCCTGTTTCACGGTTTCTCTGCCGGACCGGACATTAAAGGGTGATATTATTGGCGAGGCTCCTGCCGCCATGAGCGTTGACAGAGAAGTCTAATGGCTTAACTTAAGACTATACGTCATATTTTATATTGAGGTAACAATGGCTGCTTGCATTCTCCTGATCGATGATGATGAAAGTTTACGAAGGGTCACCGAGTACAACCTGTCAGAGGCCGGTTTTGACCTGATTACCGCGAGTTCGGGCCGCCAGGGCTTGAAGCTATTCAGCGAAAACAATCCCGACCTGGTGATAACCGATGTACAGCTGGGGGACATGGACGGCCTGGAAGTTCTCGCTGCCATAAAGGGTAAATCACCTGAGACACCGGTCATTGTCATAACAGCCTTCGGGTCCATTGAAATGGCGGTAAAGGCCATGCACGAGGGTGCTTTCAACTTCATCACCAAGCCGTTTGACCGTGAAACCCTGCGTCTTTCCTGCAGTAAAGCCCTTGAACTCACCTCCCTGCGCTCGCAAAAGCAGCAGCTCGCCGACGAGGTGGACAGGCTGACCGGCACCTCGGGCATGGAAACGGCAAATTCCGCCATGGCTGAGCTGCTGGAGACCGCCCTCAAGGTAGCTTCCAGTGAAGCAACCGTCCTGGTTACCGGTGAGTCGGGAACAGGCAAAGAGGTTCTTGCCAGGCTGGTGCATCAGCACAGTCCCCGTAAAAATGGCCCCATGGTGGCTGTAAACTGTACTGCCATACCGGACAACCTCATAGAGAGCGAACTCTTCGGCCATGTCAAGGGTGCCTTTACCGGGGCAATTGCAAACCGCAAGGGGCGTTTCCAGGCTGCGGCCCAGGGCACCCTGTTTCTCGATGAGATCGGTGAGCTGAAAATGGACATGCAGGCAAAGCTGCTGCGCGCCATCCAGGAACGGGAGGTGGAGCCCGTGGGCTCAGACCGTACTGAAAAGATTGACGTACGGATCATTGCCGCCACCAACAAGGATTTGAGTGAAGAGGTTGCAAAAGAAAATTTCCGCGAGGACCTCTATTACCGCCTCAGCGTCATTCCCCTGCATATCCCCCCCCTGCGGGAACGGCGTGAAGATATCCGGGCCCTGGCAAATCATTTCTTACTAAAACTGGGGGCCCCGCGCGGGGTCAAATTTTCCGACAGGGCCATGTCTCTCATGAAAAAATATGACTGGCCGGGCAATATCCGGGAACTGCAGAACTCTGTTGAACGGTGCCTTATTCTGCGTAAAGGCAGTATCATTGAGCCTGAGGATATCAACCTGCCTAAAGCAAAGTCTTCTGACGCCCTGGAATTACCGGAAATTCCTGCCGATGGCATTTCCCTGGAAGAAGTTGAAAAGGGGTTGATCATAAAGGCCCTGGAAAAAAGCAACGGCAACCGCTCCGGGGCAGCACGCCTCTTGAAGATCCCACGGCATGTCCTCATCTACCGCCTGGAAAAATTCAATCTCTAATGCTTAACAGGGTACAATCCTGCCATCTTTCAGGGCAGGCAATGATGCAAAACCATTGCCGCTCCCATGGTGAGCTTCAGCCTGCGAATGCGATAACCCCGATCAGAGACAGGCCCTCACAGCCCTTGGATGAACCGGGGTTTTCCTCGTACTGACAATTTTTGTCACCTCTTGACTTCCTTTCCCCCTTTCGGCAACGCTTACCATTTACCAACCCCACTGCAATACACGTCAAACTATTGAAACAAAAGGGAATTATATAATTTGTAGTTTTTCCCCACCCATCGGCTTGATTTTTGCATATTATTACTGGTGGCCTATGGGTACACCTTTTTCCAAAGGAGGCCCCGCTATTCGTTTACTGCTGGATATCAAAAATACAGCAACACAGGGAGATAAAAACCTTTCAACCCGACAAAAAACCTTGGCACCGGCAACTTCATAACAGATGCGCTTGAAAAAACGAAACTCTTCACAAAAATTCATATTCGAGCAGTTGGAACCGCGCCTCCTGCTTTCGGCGGACCTTGATCCCATTTCCCTGGCCGGTGCTCTGCCCGTTGAAAACATTGAGTTAAGTGCAACGGTGGTGGAAACCGGCCTTGACTCAGGTGTTTTTGTTGACAACAATGGGGCGGCGAATCAACTCAGCAACGAGATATTTTTTGTCGACAGCAACATCCCTGACTTTGAACTGCTGATC
>CAMYKS010000034.1 GCA_947259115.1 uncultured Desulfobulbaceae bacterium
CGAAGTCTGCGCTTATCCGAAGTCTGCGCTTATCCGAAGTCTGCGCTTATCCGAAGTCTGCGCTTATCCGAAGTCTGCGCTTATCCGAAGTCTGCGCTTATCTGCTGGGGGGGCTTCAACTGTACTTAAATTTGTTCAAAGGTTTGTCTGCAAATCATCGGCAGTTTCGTATGCTGGTAGTCACCTCCAACTATGCAAAACAGCCAGGGACAAACTCACTCTCTGCCCCTGTAGGCAGGAAATAACAGCGGTGAGCAGATAATAAAACTAAAGGATGCAAAAAAAGGACGCGGGAGATGGATTATAAAGCTATCCGAAAAATGGACTCAAAGCATAAACTTGGCAAACGAATAATAAGGGCTCTGATTTCTGAAGAAAAGCAGAAGCAATTGAATGTTCACCTTAAGGATAGATCAAGAACCAACTTTATCAAAGAACATTGTATCAAAGAGGAAACGAGTCTAAAAATGCTTTTTCAGTCCCATCTGGAACATATTCAGCCGGTTACCGCGCCCCTGGCCCTGATCTCACAGATCCAGCGTTCAGGTGGATCTATGCTGAGCCAGCTTTTTGATGGCCATTCTGAGGTGCATGCGCACCCGTACGAATTGAAAGTCGGGTATCCCAAGAAATATAAGTGGCCTGAAATCGATCTCAACGACACTCCTGAACGATGGTTTGAGATTCTTTTTGAAGATGTCGTCATAGAGCACCTTCGATACGGTTATAAAAAAATGGAGAAGGACAAGGAGGTGTTTCTTTTTACCTTTTTGCCTCCCCTGCAGCGTAAGATTTTTTTAAAGTATCTGAGTTCAGTGGAAACCAAAACCATGCGCTCTGTGTTTGATGCATATATGACTTCGTATTTTGGAGCCTGGATAAACAACCAGAATAGCCTTGGACAAAAAAAATTCGTCACCGCTTTCACACCAAGACTGGCAATGATGAAGAGTAATTTGGAGTCATTTTTTGATATCTATCCGGACGGTCGGCTGATATCTATAGTTCGAGATCCTAAAAACTGGTTTCCTTCTGCAACCAGACACCAGTTGAAAAAGTATGGAGATATCAAGCACGCGTTGGACCAATGGCTTGACAGTGCTAAAAGTATGGTGCAAAACAAGAAGAGATACGGTGACCGGGTCTGTATCATCACATTTGAAGATTTAATCAACCGGACCGAGTCGGTTATGCAGTATTTGGCCGAGTTCCTCAATATCAGATTTGATGAAATTTTATTGATCCCGACCTTTAACAGAATTCCCATCAAACCGAATACGAGCTTCAAACTCGAAAAACCCGGAATAATGATCAGTGCTCTTGAAAGATACAAAAGCCTTAGCCGTGAAGAACTCGGAATTGTAAATGAAATGACGCGGGAGACATATAATCAAGTTTTGGATGTGGTTGTTTCGGTAGACAATTAGTGTTTATTCGGAATCTGCTTTTTCAGCCAAACAGACTGAGTGTTGAAGGCTGAGGACTGAAAGATATATATATGTAATTATAAAGGGTTGCACTTTATCGATTTATGCCTCGAGCCTAACCTTTGAACTTAAGCAGCCTGATGTGTTGTGGCGGGTTACGAGTTGTGAGTGTTTTTTTCCGATTACTCTTCGGTAGCCGCTGTTGGCCTTGTTTTGAAAAATTAGTATACACCTCTGGCAACATGGTTTATGTTCTCGAAAACAATTTCGAGGCTTGACCGCTGCAGTCATTTAGGGCTCACCTTCAATTTAAACATTGATTTCTGAGTTCTAAAGGTAAAACCTCTAATATTAATTAATTGGAAGTTTTCAATAAAAAAATAAAAACTGTCTCCAGGAGGCAAGAGAATGCGTAAACTTACAATCGATGGCAAAGTCATTCAAGATGACGGCAATTGCTATGTTATTGCTGAAATCGGGCATAACCATCAAGGAAAACTCGAAACAGCAAAGGAGATGTTTCGGGTGGCTAAAGAGTGTGGCGCCGACGCGGTAAAATTACAGAAAAGAGACAATCGGAGCCTGTTTACCAAAGCAGGATATGCCAGGCCTTATGACAATCCCAACAGCTATGGTGAAACGTATGGAGAGCATCGGGAATTTCTGGAGTTCGGCCTGGATGAATATAAAGAATTGCTCGATTACACCAAGGAGATAGGGGTCACCCTGTTTGCCACCGCCTTTGATATAAACAGCGCCGATTTTTTGGAAAAGCTTGATATGCCGGTTTATAAAATTGCTTCGGGTGATCTTAAAAACATACCATTACTCACCCACATCGCCAAATTCCAAAAGCCGATGATTGTCAGCACCGGCGGGGGGACCATGGAAGATGTCAACCGGGCCTATGATGCAATCATGCCCATCAATCAGCAGTTGTGCATTCTGCAATGCACGGCAGGATATCCGGCAGAATTCGACGAACTTAATCTGAATGTGATCACCACCTTCCGTGAACGGTTCCCCAACACCACCATCGGATTGTCTTCCCATGATAATGGGATTTCCATGTCAGTTGCAGCGTATATGCTTGGAGCGAGAGTGGTCGAGAAGCATTTTACTCTCAACCATACCTGGAAAGGCACGGATCATGCCTTTTCACTGGAACCTACCGGTTTCCGTAAGCTGGTCAGAGATCTGAAACGTACAAAAGTTGCGATGGGTGATGGTATCAAGCGTGTATATGAAAGCGAAGTAAAACCGATCACCAATATGGGTAAAAAACTGGTCGCTGCACGCGATCTTCCGGCCGGCCATATGATACAGCGTCAAGACATTGCGATAAAATCTCCGGGGGACGGCCTGCCGCCCTATGAAATAGATAAAATCATCGGGCGTGCAACCACTGCAGCTATGAAAGAAGATGATGACATCACCTTTGAAGCTTTAAACGGGGCCATGCAATAGGCAGAGTAGGGATCGTGAAAAATTTGTTCGATTTAGAGGCTGAGGTTGCCGTCGTAACGGGAGCCCTGGGCAAATTAGGCCCGATCTGGATTGAAGCCCTGCTTGATGCCGGGGCTTCGGTGTACGGGCTTGATCTGGCGGGTGTGAAGGTTTCTGAAGATTTCAGCAAACTGCAAACCCGCTTTGACGAAAGCCGCTTAAAGCTGGACCGCACCGATGTCAAAGACCGCCAAGCGCTGGAAGCGGTGTGCCGTAATTGTATTGCGGCTTTCGGGGTTCCCTCCATACTGGTGAATAATGCCGGGATTGATCAGCCACCATCCAAAACGGGGAAAGGATATCGTCTGGAAGATATCCCGATTGAGATAAACCGGGAGATCTTTGAGGTCAACACCTTGGGTCTTTTTCTGGTAACCCAGGTCTTTGGCACCCGCATGGCCGACGCCGGTCGTGGTTCCATTATCAATATCGGATCACTGTATGGTTCCGTTTCGCCCGATGCACGTTTTTATGATCACATCCCGGGGGATCCGCCTTTTCTCAAGCCGCCTGCCTACGGCGCTTCCAAGGCTGCGGTGGTCAATTTGACCCGGTATCTGGCCACGCATTGGGCGCCCCATGGGGTGCGGGTAAATGCTTTGTCCCCCGGGGGGGTTTTGGGCGGCCAGGACGAAGAATTCAAACGCAAATTCTGCAATCGAGTACCCCTGGGTAGAATGGCCACGGCTGAAGATCTTCGCGGCCCACTACTTTTTCTGGCCTCACAAGCATCAGCTTATGTAACCGGTACTGAACTCCTGGTGGACGGTGGTTTTTCAGCCTGGTGATTTGAAATTTAGATGATAGTGCAACACAAGTGCCTGCAACCAGTGGTTATTCCTTGTTGGCTTGAATTTTTTTATGTAACCAAACATGAATTTTAAAAAAAGACGGAGCTAAAATGAATCCTAAAATCATCTCCGACACGATTCCAAATTGGATCAACGGTGTGGAGTGCGCTGCAGCTTCGGGACAAACTTTTGATAAGTTGTCTCCGCACAGCGGTCAAAAGCTGTGTCAAGTTGTGCGCTCCAGCGATCAAGATGTAACAACAGCCATACAGGCTGCCAGAAAGGCCCAGGCTGCCTGGGCGGATACTACTCTTGTCCAGCGCGGTGACATTCTCCATGAGATCACTCTGGGTATGCGCAATAATCGGGATGAACTCGCGGCCATTGTGGCAGTGGAAACAGGTATGGCTGTGAGTGCCGCTCTTGGTGAAGTTGGAGGTGCCATCGCCCAAGGGGAATTTATGGCCGGTGAAGGCCGCCGATTCTACGGGCGCACCACCACCAGTGCGGTGCCCAACAAATATAACATGACTGTCAGGCAGCCCCTGGGTGTCGCCGGACTGATTATTGCCGCCAACACACCAATTGCCAATGTGGCCTGGAAAGTATTTCCAGCCCTGCTGTGTGGTAACGCGGCGGTTCTCAAAGCTGCAGAAGATACTCCGGCCACAGCCTGGTATTTCGGCAGGATCGTTCAGGAAGCCGGTCTGCCGCCGGGTGTTCTCAATATTATCCAGGGTTACGGCAAGGAAGCCGGTGAACCGCTGGTCGCCAACCCGGACGTGGATGTCGTCAGCTTCACGGGCTCCACTCCGGTTGGTCGTCAGATTGCCGCCGTCGCCGGGCAAAGGCTGGCAAAAGTGTCCCTGGAACTGGGTGGCAAAAATCCGCTGGTGGTCTGCGATGATGCTGATCTGGATAATGCGGTCAAGTGGACACTGCTCTCGGCATTCAGCAATGCCGGACAGCGTTGTGCCGCGGCCAGCCGCATCATAATTTTTGACTCCGTTTATGATCAGTTTCGTGACATGCTGCTGGACGGCACCCGCAGGCTGACACTGGGTCCGGCTGATGATGATGACCTCGGACCGGTGATCAATGAAAAACAGCTGCATAACATGCTGGCTGCCATTGAGGAGTCCCGGCAACAAGGTGTGACTGTTTTGACCGGCGGCGAGCGCTTGCTGGATGATTTCCATGCCAACGGTTTCTACATGGCGCCGACCCTGATTGAGAATGTCGATCCCCACAGCCGCATATCGACCACTGAGCTTTTCGGGCCCATCGCCTGTCTATACCGAGTCAGCGATTTCGCAGAAGCACTGCAGATGGCCAATGATTCGCCGTACGGACTGACGTCATGCATTCACACCCGCAGCATTCACCGGGCCACCGAATTTACGCAGAAAGTTCAGGCCGGAGTGGCAGTGGTCAATGCCGGAACCTATGGCAGTGAACCGCACATGCCCTTTGGCGGTCTGAAGCAATCAGGCAACGGGTGGCGGGAGCCCGGCACGGAAGCTTTGGATGTGTATTCTGATTTGAAAGACATTTTTATTAATATAGATCCGGGATTGCTCTAAATATGTTTCGGCTTACGGATTTTTACATTTTCCATAAACAAACAGTTTTATAAGGAAATAAAGATAAGGATGCCTGAGAAGCAAAATACTATCCTTGCCTTGATCCCGGCGCGATCCGGCTCCAAACGTGTGCCGGACAAAAATATCCGTTCTCTGGCAGGGCACCCGCTCATTGCTTACAGCATCGCGGCAGCTCTGCAGAGTAAGATATTTAAGACGGTTATCGTATCGACGGACTCGGAACGCTATGCCGATATTGCCAGACATTACGGTGCGGAAGTTCCCTTTTTGCGCCCGGCTAAAATTGCCGGCGACACCTCTCCGGATATTGAATGGGTCGAGTATACACTCAATCAGCTGCGCAACAGCGGACAGGATTATGGTTACTTCAGCATACTGCGGCCGACCAGTCCGTTTCGACTGCCGGATACCATCCGGCGGGCATGGCATGAATTCCAGGCGCAGGAAGGGGTTGATTCTCTACGGGCCGTGGAAAAATGCCAGCAGCACCCCGGCAAGATGTGGGTAGTGCGCGGCAACCGCATGATGCCGCTTTTGCCAATTGGGCCTGCCGAACAGCCCTGGCACAGCAGCCAATACCAGGCGCTGCCCGAAGTATATGTGCAAAACGCCAGCCTGGAAATTGCCGGAACAGATGTTGTTTTTGAAGAAAGAACAATTGCCGGAAATATACTGATGCCTTTTTTTACAAAAGAATTTGAGGGATTTGATGTTAACAGTAATTACGATTGGGATCTTGCCGAGCATCTTGTCAAAACAGATCAGGTTAAATTGCCCGCCATCCCCCAATCCCCCTATACAATCCAGGAGTGATCAAAATTATGTTGGAAATCAAACTGATAAGCGAAGAAGAATTTCAACGGGTGCGGAAAGCGAATATCGATAAGTATGCCCGTTTGGCCTTGCTCTCGGATATGTGCAGTGCCAATGCACTGGCCACGGTGAAACGTGCCGGATCCGGGCATCTGGGATCGAGTTTCAGCTCCCTGGATATCGTCACCTATCTGTACCATTTTGAAATGAACATTGTTGAACTGGGTGTTAATCACCCTGACCGCGATATATATTTTTCGTCAAAAGGTCATGATGCGCCCGGCCATTATGCAGTGCTGCATTCCCTGGGGCTGCTTTCCGAAGAGCGGTTCCAGCTTTTACGACGGCTTGACGGCACCCACGGCCACCCGGATGTCAGCATAGCTGGAATGGAAGCCAATTCAGGGTCATTGGGAATGGGTATTTCAAAGGCCAAGGGCATGGCCCTGGCAAAAAAAATGAGCGGCGCCAAAGGCCGTGTAATGGTTATGACCGGCGATGGAGAACTCCAGGAAGGCCAGATCTGGGAATCATTGCAGACCGCAGCTTATCAAAAGGTAAATAACCTCATCGCCATTGTTGATTTTAATAAAATTCAGACCGATAAATCCGTTACAGATATTATTGATTTAGGTGATCTGGCCAGAAAATTCGAAGTATTCGGCTGGCATGCGGAAAGATGCAACGGTCATGATTTTGCAGAACTGGAAAACGCCTTTACCCGGCTCAAGCAGATTGAGGACCGGCCCAAAGTATTGATTGCCGACACCATTAAAGGCAAGGGCGTTTCATTTATGGAAGGTCCCCGGGCCCTGCAGGACGGCGACGGACTCTATCCCTGGCATTCCGGGGCACCTGATAACGATGCCTTTGAAGCAGGGTATGAAGAAATTATTGATCGCCTAAATGGGCAGCTGGAAAAGCAGGACCTGGCCCCGATAAAAACACGGGTCATGGCTAAACGGGAAAGAAATCGTGTTACCCTGAAAGGCACCGCAGAGAAAGTTGTCTCCGCCTACGGTGAGGCACTGGTGAAAATTGGCGCCCAAAGAAAAGATGTCGTCGTCCTGGATGCCGACCTGTCGGCCGACTGTGGACTGCGTCCCTTTGAACTGGCCTTTCCCGATCGATTCATTGAAAACGGCATTGCCGAGCAGGACATGGTCTCCACCGCCGGCGGGCTTGCCCTGCACGGATTTCTTCCTGTTGTCAACTCGTTCGGTGTATTTCTGGCCTCCCGCGCCAATGAACAGATTTATAATAATGCCACCGAGAAAACAAAAATCATCTATGTCTGCCACTATGCCGGACTTATCCCGGCCGGCCCGGGTAAGTCCCACCAGAGCCTGCGTGACATCTCCCTGTTCGGTGCGCTGCCCAACTGCACGATCATTGAGCCGTGCAACTCAATTGAAACTGAACAGGCTCTCCAGTGGTGTGTGGACCGGGCAGAGCAGAACTGTATGCTGCGTCTGGTAATTTCTCCTTCGCCCCGGACCATCATGCTGCCTGATGATTATCGGTTTTCACCAGGTCAGGGTACCGTGATTAGCGACGGCAAGGATGCGGTCCTGTTTTCTTACGGCCCGGTGATGCTGAATGAAGCGCTGAAGGGCGCAGAAATACTGCAGGAGAAAAATGTTTCCCTGAAGGTTGTCAATTTGCCATGGCTTAATGAAATTGATCTGAACTGGCTGGAGGAGACGATCGGTGACTGTGAAACACTTTTTGCATTGGATAACCATTCCCCCTATGGCGGGCTTGGGGATTCATTGTTAAATGGTCTAATGTCAGCGGATGGGCTGCGGAATAAGACATTGGTCAAATTTGCCATTGACGAGTATCCGGCCTGCGGCACCCCCAAGGAAGCACTGGCTTACCATAAATTGGACGGCCGCAGCCTGGCAGAGCGTATTGCCGGCGTAGTCAGCAAGCGGTAATAATCGATTTGCGGATGACGGGCAAAACCATGTCAGTAGAAAAGAGGTTGCTTTTAATACCGGTTGAAAACCAGGTGCGGGAACTCGATCCCAAGCTGTTGCTGGCCTGCATTGCGGCACAACGCGGCTTCTCGTCGGTCATCGGATCGCGGCGTGAATTGGAGTTCCGGATAGATTCGTATCCCAAAAGTATCTATCTCTCCAAAAGTATGACGGGCCGCAGTCTCATATTTTTCCGCCTGGCCAAAAAGTTCGAGCACGAAATAGTCACCTGGGATGAAGAGGCCCTGGTGCATTTACCGCCGGAGACCTATTTCTCACGCCGCCTGCATCCCGAGGCGATCCGGCAGGTATCGCACCTGTTTGCATGGGGCCAGGATAATATCGAACTGTGGCGCCAGTACCCCCAGTTGCCGGATAATTTACCTATCCATAGCGTTGGCAATCCCCGCATCGACATGCTGCGTCCTGAAATGCAACCGTTTTATGATGATGAAGTACAGGCGCTGCGCGACTCTTATGGCGATTTCATACTGATTAATACCAATTTTAATCATGTTAATGCTTTCGGGCCGGACATGAATCTGTTCCAACCGGTAAAAAACCCCGGTGAAACCGCCAGGTTCGGCAGAGCCGCCAAGGGCATGAGCAGAGAATACGCCAAAGGTCTATGGCACCACAAACAGGCTGTATTTAAGGATTTTCAAGAGCTGATCCCAAAACTCGATAAGGCCTTCCCGCAGTTGAACATAGTGATCCGGCCCCATCCGACGGAACGACACGATACGTACAACGAAATAGCCGCCAAATGTTCACGGGTGCATGTTACCAACCAGGGCAATGTCGTACCCTGGATTCTGGCCACCCGGGCGGTCCTCCACAACGGCTGCACCACGGGCATTGAGGCTTTTGTCATGGGCGTGCCGGCCATCAGTTACAGGGCATCCATAAACGAGAAATATGACAACGGGTTCTATCGCTTACCCAATGCGGTCAGTCTGCAGTGCTTTACTTTCGAACAACTGCAGGATATGGTGCAGCAAATTTTAGACGGTACACTGGTGACGACCGACGATGATAAGCGCCAAGCACTGGTAGGACATTACCTGGCTTCCCAATCAGGCCCGCTGTCGTGTGAACGGATGGTTGATGTTCTAGAATCTCTGGCAAACGATGAAAAGGAGTACTTCGGACCTTCTCCGGTGGAACGTCTGCAGCGCAGGATCATTGCCGAGGGATATCATCTGTACAAGCGCTTAAAGCCAAAATTGCCAGGTTCCCACAACCGGCCCGAATTCCAGCGCCACCGCTATCCGCATATACCCATAGATACGATACTTTCGAAAATAGAACGAATACAGCAAATACTGAAAGATAATACCCGGCTAAATGTCACGCAGCTCAACGAAGTACTCTTCCAGATAAGAGCTTAGTCAGGTGACTGTGGGCTGTGGCTCGAGGCCCAATCCAGGTATAATGACTGCCGGTGATAAAGGAACCCGGCAGACGAATTAAGGAGATCTCCCGTGAAGATGAAAGACCCCAAAGCGTGCATGATCATACCGGTTGAAAACCAGGTACGGGAGCTTGACCCCAAATTGTTGCTGGCCTACATCGCAGTACGGCGAGGGTTTGTTGTCATTATTGGATCGCACCGTGAAATAGATTTTCGCATTTCGTCTTTTCCGAGAAGCCTGTATCTCAACAAAAGCATGACTGAACGCAATCTCAAAATGTTTCGCATTATGGAGAAATTGGGGCATGAGATCCTTACGTGGGATGAAGAGGCGCTGGTTCATCTGCCGGCAGAAACTTACTATTCCCGCAGGCTGTCGCCGGTAGCAATTCGTTACAACTCACACCTGTTCGCCTGGGGTGAAGACAATGCCGAATTATGGCGGCAATATCCTGACCTGCCGAAAGATATGCCGATTCACGTCACCGGTAATCCACGCAGCGATATGCTGCGGCCTGAGTTGCAATCTTTTTACAATAAGGAAGCTGAGGAAATACGAAAAAACCATGGCAAGTTTATCCTGGTTAATACAAATTTCAATCACGTGAATGCCTTTTTCCCGGCCCAAAATTTATTTCAGCCGCCGAAAAGTGCAGAGGAAGTGCAGCAATTCGGCAAAGCTGCGGTGGGCATGAGCCGAGAGTATGCTGAAGGATTGCGGGATCACAAAGAGACAATTTTTGCTGCCTTCAAAGAGCTGATCCCGACCATTGACCGCGCTTATCCGGATCACACAGTCATCGTCCGGCCGCACCCGACGGAAAGTCAGCAGGTTTATATGGACATTGCCAAAGAGTGTCAACGGGTTAAGGTCACCAACGAAGGCAACGTGGTTCCCTGGTTATTGGCGACCGATGTTGTTATTCACAACGGCTGCACCACCGGTGTGGAAGCATATGTGATGGGTGTTCCGGCAATATCATACCGGGCCCGGATTAATGAAAAAATTGATATGGGATTCTACCGGCTGCCCAACTTAATCAGTCATCAATGTTACGATATAGATGAGCTCCAGGATACTCTGACAAAAATATTTAACGGGGACCTTGGTGCTGCCAGTGGCGAAGAACGCCAAGCACTGGTCAAACATTACCTGGCAGCTCAGGACGGCCCCCTGGCGTGTGAACGAATTGTTGATGTTCTCGAGAAAAAGATGGAGCAACAACCGGTCCTGCCGAAGCCACCGCTGAGTGATCGCATTGCAGGCAGCGTTTTTGCCAACTATCGACGTATCTATAAAAATATCAAAAAATATAGATCGGGAACTCATGCCCCGCAACATTTTCACCGCCACCGCTACCCCGGAATATCTCTTGAAGAATTGCGTCAACGTATTTCACTCTTTCAACAGGTGCTTGCTGAAGACACAAAAGTGAATGCAGAACAGATTTCCAATAATATCTTTCGGCTCAGTGCTTCATAAAAGGACTCTGATAGCTTTTATTGAATAGGCCTGCATGGTTTTTTGGGAAAGTTTTATCCAATGATAACAAGATGCTAAGTTTATATAGTCAAAGGGAGGATTAGGATGAAAATTCTAATATTAGGAACAGGAAAAACAGGAACGACGGTTATGGTATTTAAGGTCGCCGGTGGGCTGCCAAACTGCCATGCCTTCTCAGGCGGACATCCGGGCAAGCATATCGGTGATTACGAAAATGCGGTTTATAAGTATACCTATGACGAGCGTAAAGGTAAAAGCATCCAGGTTCTCCAGGAACATTTACGTCATGAACATTATGACCGTAAAATATGGATGGCCCGTGATCCCCGCGATGCCGCGGTCAGCCGCATGCTGTATCGCTGGCACAGGGGTTTCAGGGGAAAGAAAGAGCAATACGAGGCCCATCTGGATCTTGTCTTACAAAAGGAAAAAAAACCCCAAGCCATCCCCTTTGTCGAAATTTGCCGTTATGCGGGACACAACGAATGGCCCCTGACACCTGAGCAGGTTGTTGAAGAGGAGCTACAGCGCTATCAACAAATGGTTAAATTTGTAAAAGATTTGGGAAATGATTGGTTTCTGTTCACTTTTGAGAAAATGGTGGAAAATGATTTTGCCGCTCTCAACGAATTTCTGGGCTTTGAAGTCCAGGCCGATGCATCTGTCCCCACAACATCCGGCAAAGCCAAAGTAATTCGTAAGAAAAGCACCGGAGACTGGCGCCACTGGTTCACCAAAGAGGACGTCGAGTTTTTCAAATCTCCATTTTTGCCCTACATGGAACTCATTGGATATGACACTGCAGACTGGAATCCCAATCCGAACCCCATCATAGAACCGGAGTACTCTTCGCAGTATATGGCAGGACTACCTAGCAAAGCGAGGTGGAGCTTCGTCCCGAAAACTCTGGGTTTCTTCAATAAACAACTGAAAAAACTATCCAGGTAGAGTGAAGGGTATTACAGATTTTATTCGCCGCAATTAATGGGAATAATACCAGTTCTCGTGTAGAAAGGTGGCATTATGGCTGAATGGCCTGTGGAAATGACTAAATAATGCAATCAGAAAAGAAAACCACCATCACCTGATAATTTTGAGCCACATTCTCCATTGATTCAGCTATAGAAGAAGGGCTTTCCCGGTTCGGGAGTATCGGCCCCTTATCTGAACGGCGATTTTGTTGGCGCCATTGAAAAATATTTCAAGATTTTATTAACGAATTCCCCCCAGCCGAAATAAACGCCAGGATAAAACCAGCATGGCAAAAACAGGGTGCCTTCTCAGAAAGGGACTTGCTTCCATGTCCACCCCTGAATGCCGTTTGATCTTCCACAGGATATAATCCACCCCGCCGTCAAACGTCAGTGTCCCCTTGATAAGCCGTAAAACAGAAAGAAGCTTGCCCTGTACTATCCTAATCGTCCAGGTTAGAGCGGCGGTCAAGCGCATCGGTTTTGAGATATTGGCAGAATACAGTGCAATATCTTGGCTGTTAATGGCGCTTACCTGGAAGGGTAGAACAGCAAAAGCCATACGGGTAATGTCTGCAAAATAATCAGGTGCGGCATCGAATAACCGGACCTGCTGGTCCGGACGTTCCGGGCGGAATTCAGCCCTGTAGGTTAATTCGAGCCCTTTTTGCCACAATTTACGGATGGTGAATTGCGGCTGCAAACGCGGCATCACCCTTTTTGTAAATGTAATAATCGCCTGGGCAAAGGCGGTATGCACCTGCCTGGCCACTTTTTCATCCCTTACATAGACGGTCGCCGTGGGTTGGCAGAACCGGGCCCAGAGATAGGAATGAAACCAGCGGCTGGAAGTGCCTTTGTATAAATCGGTCAGCGTTAATATGGCATATTTGGCCCGCACCGTTTGCTGACCATGGGAAACTTCCAGGTAAAAAACATTTGGCGGCAGCAATTTATTCAAGGCAGCCAGCATGGAGTTTCGATTGACAGAATCATATGTATCAACCAGCACGAACAGGTCGAAAAGTCCATCGAGGTCTTCACCCATATGCAGACAGGACCCATAAAACAGTATGGCCTGCACCGCTTCACCGTAGCGGCTCAGTATTTCTTTAACCAGGCAGTTTACCGCCGGTGATGGAATCCTGGCAGAGCTTTGCTCCATGGTGCTGATCAGCTGTAATGGGATCTGCATAGTTACAACCGTAAAAATGTTACCGTACCGCCGCATTGCAGTAGGGTGGGCTCATGTTTGGTTTCAGGTGTATATATTTCACCGTCAAGGGCAACGGGGCTATCCAGAAAAAGCTTTACCTCCTCGACATTGTCGGAATAGTAGCCGTTCTCCGGAGTCCCCCTGGCGGCGCGTCGTCCCCTTGCCAGTGAGGGCAGGACCCGCAGCAGGTATTTGGCCGACGATCTGACTGCGGTAAATCGCAGCGGTCCTTTCCCGGGCCCCCAAAAGGGGCGCAGGCCGAAAAACAGCCGCTCCAGTGTGCTGACGAATAATAACAGAAAATTTTCTTTTTGCAGCGCTTGCCTGTTCAAACCATATTCTATTCCGGTGGTTGTAGTGGATTGCCTGTGTTTGCCTATGGTTGCCCATAAATATCGGGCCAGGGTCAAACATATCCCGGGAAAGCCACGCAAGCCTTTGTTGTGCAGGTTTTTGTGGTAGTATTGAATGCCCTGGCTGATGGCCGCAGCGCCGAAAAACATGCCGTATTTCACTTCATGCCCCGGGACCTGTAGACGCAGAACCGGTCTTTGTATTTTCGTGACTCTGCCGCTGCCGCTTTGAGCCCATTGCAACAAGCGGCGCAATGCTTTGTTCTGGTTCCCCAATACGCCGACATCGCCGGCAATCATGTTGGTTGTGCCGGCTTCCAATACAAGCAGTTGTGGTTGTGTGATAAAGGGCTCGTTATTAAACAGAACAGTCAAAACTGCCTGGACGGTACCGTCGCCGCCGCTGATGACGATCAGATCAACCTTATGACGGGCAAAATCAGATAAGGCGTCTGATATATCCCGGGGTGTTTGAACATTTTTGTGAAATGCCTGGGGATATTTGCTGATTGTTTGAGATAGGGCTTCCATCCCTTTGCGGTTTGTGCCGCTCAAGGGATTTGTAAGTATTCCAATACGATGTTTTGGGCCGGATTCCAGGATTGCTGGTGACATTTTATAGTATTAAAGGCATTGGTAATCGTTGGCCCCGTTCAGCTGGTAAAATGTTTAGTAAATAACCGCACTGCCAGGGAATTTTCGTACTTCGGCTGGTCTGCATCGGAGAGCCATGATTTGAGTGATCCCTGGATGGAACGAGCATAGCCGGCCATAACCAAGCGTATGAGGAGGAAGATGCTGGTGGCAACCGTCCAGAAAACAACGGCAAGCAAGCCAAAATCCGGGCGTCCAATGAGATAGCTTAAGGTCAGAAAAATCATGTTCGGGTTGCGCCTGGCAGTGATCAGTCTGAAATATGCATCAAGCGGCTGCCAGCAGAAAATGCCGAAGCGGCCCAGAAACAACTGGAACGATCCTTCCACGAGGCGGCCGGCTATATATCCGATGATGATTAAATAAAAGAGGGTGTGCAGCGGGAAAGCCAGGCTGTCAATCTGTCCATTGCTTAGACCAAGGCCCCACAGGATATACCAGATGGGAGGATGGATTAAGTCGATAATATGGTCGAAATAATGGCCGAACTTGCTGGAGGTTACGGTAACACGGGCCAGTTTACCGTCCACGGTGTCCAGAAAGGTCATGAGCCATCCTGCCAGCAGGCCCCAGCCATACTGGCCATATGCAAAAAATACCCCGGCAAATATAGCCAGGAGTAAGCCGATCAGGGTAACATGGTTGGGGCGGATATGCAGGCGCACGCAGTACCCGACAACCCAGCGAGCCGGGCGCGGCCAGGCCCACTTAGTGACCAGGTCGGTGATTCCCTTATAGGACCAGTCAAAAAGCCGTTGTTCCAGTTCCAGTTGTTTGTCAACAGTGACAGGCAGCACAAAAGGCGGTTCAAACTTGAGTAATTTTTCCTGGAAGGAAATGGACATAGTGGCCAGGCCCTGGCTCTGTACACCGGGCAGAGAGTCGGCGGCATAGTGGGCAGGAACATGGGCTGCAACAGTAACCTCTTGCTGGTTCCCCTTAAGCTGTAAAGTAATGTTCGGCGTCGCAGCCAGATATTTGACCAGCCGGTCATCGAACAGGTAATCAGCGCGCAGAATAAGGACTGAGTCTGAATCTGAAAGCGTGTTTAGGTCCGGAGCGGTGCAGCTTTGAGCGCTTGTTTTTAATACCCGTTCTATGCGTTGTTGTGATGTAAGGCCCCAGATTTTTAGCGGGCAGTCATGCGAAAAAAAAATATATAAACCCATATTGAATTCAATTCCATTCAATCATTTAATAAAAGTGCAACAAAGATGAGGCTTTGCAAAAAACAGCCACTTTCTGTATAGGTAGGCCATGACCTCAATCTCATCAAATTCTGAGTTGGCCGGCAGCACTGCCAACCATGGGGCAAAAGATACGACGAACGGTAAAGATTTTACAATTGCCCACCTTTCCGATCCGCACATTGCCAGGGTTGAGCAGATCCGCGGCCGTGATCTGCTCAGCAAGCGGCTCTTTGGTTACCTGCGCTGGAAATTGAAACGGAGGCATGAGCATAGTGATGAACTTCTTACCATTCTCCTCAAAGACCTGCAACGTTCAAAACCTGACCATATTGCAATTACCGGCGACTTGACCCAGTTGAGTTTGCCCCTTGAATTCACCCTGGCCCGGGATTGGCTGCGGTCCATTGGCACACCAGAGCAGGTTAGTGTCATTCCCGGCAACCATGATACATATGTCAGCACAGCGTGGGATCAGAGCTTTATCCACTGGCTGGACTATATGCAGGGTGATAAGCAGGCACAGCAGGCTGGTGCAATAGCCAGCCTGGATGCACTCTACCCAACCTTGCGGATCCGTAAACGGGTTGCCCTGATCGGCATATGCACAGCCCAGCCCAGTGCACTGCATCTGGCCAGTGGCTCTATCGGTGCCGGCCAATTAAAAAAGCTGCAAGCAATTCTGAAAGAGGTTGAGGGGCAAGGGCTTTTCCGAATTATCCTGATCCATCATCCGCCCATAACCGGTGTAGTCAACTGGCGGCGGAGTTTGACCGATGTAAATGCTTTGCAGGCATTGATTAAGCAATACGGCTCCGAATTGATACTGTTCGGCCACGCCCATAAATCATACTATGGCGACCTCACTACACCTGCCGGTCTGGTCCCGGTCATGGGGGCGCCGTCAGCCTCTGCCCTGGGGCGCACCGATGAACGAAGGTCACGTTATTACCTCTATAAAATCATACCTTCTGCCGGGGGCTGGAAAGTTCTTATGCACGAACGGGTTTTCTCGCTGAGCCGGCATCAATTTGTTGATGGTCGGCAGCAGGTGTTTTCCGTTTCTACGCCTGGGAGTTAACCCGCATTTTTCACCAGTCGAGATGCCGGATAGACAAAGTGTAAGTCGTTTGAGCTACTTTAGTATGGGAACGCCGAACTCTGCAGCCTATACAGATGTATCAGCTTGCCCGAGTGGTGAACAGTTTTGAAAAAAATCTATGGAGTCACTTGGTACAAACTTTAACTGGACAGATATACTGGAAATATAAATTTAAATCACAAACTTAATCCACGAGCTAGGCTGGTGTGTCCAAGCTATGCTAAGCAGCTAGGTTAGTGATAAATGAAGTAATGTTTCGGTATAGTTTCTTACATGGCCTTAAATACATTTTTACGTTCATTTTTGCTTGCCCAAAAACGAACCAAAAAGGGCAGCCGTTCACTTGGCCCGCTGTAGCGGGCTGCCCTGCGCTGCTCTTAAAGAACGGGCGACATCGGAAAGTCGCTAACGCTCCGCCGAGTAGCTTATCCGTTCTTTACTGTGCTGCTCGGCTGCGTGAAATGGCGTAAAAATATTTTTTGCAACGAGCAAATCACAAAAACAGAGACTTAAACTAATTTTCCAAAAACGTTCTTGAAGTATTCGGGTTAAAGGTCCAGGCCGTGTGGTTCTTATTAAAAGGCTTTTCTAAGCCTTCCAAAAGCGATGCTGGAAATCAAGAGGACAGGTGTCATTGCTGTAATAAACGGGTTGATGTTTAACAGCAGACCCCATTGCATGATCATCTGATCCAGTAAATACAGAATTATACCGACAAAGGCACCGACGGTAATGCGGTAACCGGCACTGATGCTTCGGGTTGAACCGAAGACAAAGCTCAGCGAAAGCAAGACCATTGCCCCGGTGGTTAATGGCACACTGAGTTTGCGCCACAGGGCAATGGAGTATTGGTCGGTATTCTGGCCGCTCTGGCGCAGGGCGGCAATATAACGCATAAGGTTGGGGGTTGATAAACTATAGGGTGGCAGCTCCAGGACACTGACCTGGTCTGCACTTAAAAAGGAGTCCAGGGTTAATGATGGCACCTTTTTGGCGATCACTTCATTGTCAACTATGACTTTCTGAATAATGTTGCTCAAGACCCACTGTTTGTTGTCCTGCAGGTTTGCATTATCTGCATGGGTGAATGCCAGCAGGCGCCCCTGGCTGTCGAATTCAAAAATATCAAGATTGGCGGCCACTCCTTCACTGAGCATTTTATCAACATGGATATAGGAATTGTCCCGACGGGCCCAGAATCCCTGCCTGGTCAAGGTTATGCCGGAGGTGGAGATTGCCTGGGCCCGGGATTTGCGGGCCTGCTGCTCCATGCCCGGTATAACCATTTCCGCCAGTAAGCCGGATGTCAGCATCAAAAGCATGCCCACAACAAATACTGCCGTGCAGATTCTCACTATTGATATGCCCAGTGCCTCCATGGCGATAAGTTCACCATGGTCGGCCATCAAACCCAGGGCAATAATACCGCCAAGCAGAGTGCTTATCGGCATCAGGTCGAGTAAACGTTTGGGAAGCGTAAGGAGTATAAAGGTGAGGGCATTGTGTAGTCTATAGTTGCCTTTGCCGACATCATCCAGCTGTGAAAGCAGTTCAAATAAACTGAACAGGACCATCAGGATAATGATGATAATACAGAAGTACTTAATGAAACTTCTGCCGATATAATAGTCAATTATTCTCATTGCAAAAGTCAGCGCTTGCGCCAGTGCAGGAAAAAGGCAGGCTGCCACAGTAGGATTATCAGCAGGAACGCCAGCAGCAGCTGTCCCCACCAGATTCCCGGCAGGGCGCCAATAACTCCCTGGGATACCCATTTCTTCATTATGGCGCAATTAAAATTGCCACCGGTGCCCTGGCATATTTCCCCTGACGCGGTGATGATCGGCTTAAAGGTATGCCGAGAAGGCCCAGGAGGATGATCGACAGGGGGGTGTTAAGTCGCCACTGCAATTCTGCTATTTCTTCCAGGTCGTCAGAGTGCAGAAGCGATTTGGTTGCAGTGGCTTTGACCTTGTATTCAGGCTGGATAACACCTTTGGGTTCCAGGTGCATTGCAGAGTTCTCAAACTGCAGAATCAAGCCCTTTTCGCCGCTCCTGGGAAATTCATACAGCTGGCCGCCCTGAAATACTATGATAGGCTCACCGGTGGTTTCATCCTCATATTGGGTGGCCTTGTCAGCATAAATTATCTGCAGCAAATCATCCCTTTTTGTTTGGATAAAAACGCGTGTTGCCTGGTTTTTCTGGTCATCGACCTTATCGGCGAAGATGACCCGTTCACCATCGTTGGTCTTATAAAAGTTGCCGCCTTTCATCCTTGTCAGATCGAAACTTGCTTTTGCCTCAGCCTTTAACCAGAAGAAATGGTTCCAGGCCCATGGGCGGACGTAAAGCGACAGGCACGCAACAAAAATGGTGGTTAAAACGCATAAAAGCAAAACAGACCTGATGATTCGCGTTATGCTTATGCCGCAGGCAAACATGGCAGTTATCTCTGAATCCCTGTATAAACGGCCCAGGGCAATCACAACCGAGAGGAAAAGGGTGGTGGGCAGCAGCACCTCAAGGGCTATGATGACTCTGAGCAGAATCAGCTGCAAA
Source organism: uncultured Desulfobulbaceae bacterium (assembly GCA_947259115.1). Lineage (GTDB taxonomy): Bacteria > Desulfobacterota > Desulfobulbia > Desulfobulbales > BM004 > BM004. The sequence continues at coordinate 19,088 of CAMYKS010000034.1, forward strand.
ACAGTCAGGCCCGGGAGCTGGCCATGCGCTGCATCTTCCCAGTAGCGTGCCGCAATATAGCAACCGAATATTAATACCAGCACAGTACAAATTGTCACTGTGGGCTTAACTATTTCACGCATTATATACCGGTCAATAATCACGTCGTATTCACTCTAAGAAGTGTGCATGAGCAGAATGTGCCTGGGAAACAGTAAATAATATTCCAATGCACATTTCAAGGTATGGGATGCGGAGTGATGACAATTGGTTTTGCACTCCGGCGGGACATCGGGGCCAGGAATCATTTATGTCGACCTGTTTAGATAGTGCCTGTCCATAAATGGCCTTTTTGTCGTATCTCTGCGTCATGCTCAAAAAATAATGCTCGGAATATCATATATATGCCTGCGCTTATTTTTATCGGACAGACACTAGATAGATGCCAGTTATCGGCGTTGGCTTGCAGCTGTTTTCTGTCTGTTGGAGTTCTCCGATGCCCCATGACCTATGCCGTTATTGTTAAATGCTGCAACAACTCTGTCGGCCTGCTTGAGGTCGGCAGGATAATCGACTTCGCACCACGCCAAGCCTTTGATCGAACATGTTGACACTGTTTTTGCCTGGGCTATTTCATTAATTACCGACAGGTACCATCGACGGACAGACGCTTTATCAGCCAGGGCTTTTTCCAGGCCGTTTCTGAATACCATCGGCCCGGCATCACGGAACAGTATCATGCCAATTGATTCTCCGTGGATGCTTCCGGCAGGTATATCTTTGCCGACCCTGGTAAGACGTCTGCCATCCATGCTGACCTTCATATCATCCGCGTCATAGATATCCTTATGATTGACGGTAACAGTTATCGGGCCGGCTGGAGATTTGAGCAGGTTTTTCACAATCGCCGCCTCAAACAGGGTGTCACCGTTAAGCAGGATAAAATCCTCAGTCATTTCATGCCGCACCTTCCAGCAACTGACCAGGTTGTCCGTTGTTGCATAGTCAGGGCTGTAATGGGTCTGTATCCTCTGCGGTCCATAACGGCGCTGCAGTATCTCTTCAACTTTATCCGCCCCGTATCCTGTGACTACAGTGATCCGGTCAACTCCGCATTTATGCAGTTCATCAATCTGCCATTCAATGATCGTTTTGTCCTGGACCTCCAGGAGGCATTTCGGCATTGCGGCGGTCAGCGGCAATAATCTTTTGCCCTGCCCGGCGCTTAAAATAATCGCCTTCATATAAGTAATTCCGTTTCCTGTGACTAAAGTTGTATTGTTAAACCAACGGGTAAGTCATCCGAAGTTAATAAAAAAAGCCAGCGGCTTATTTCATAAGTATGCTCGCTGGAGTTAAGCCATGGGTTCTGTTAGCTTAGTACCCGATAGATTTACAGTAATATATTGTCAGTAACAAGCTTTTTATTTGGTTGAGCTGCAGCGGCTGACCTCAGTATTTTTAAATATACTGGTTCGAAAGAGCCTGATGGGGGCTCGCTTTTGCATATTGACCTTGGTTCACAACCTGTGTATCGTCACTTCAATTAGAATTACCATTCTGTAACGCAAAAATTATTCCAAACTGCATGCAAGAAACTGATTTGAGAAATTCAGTACATAACGGCAATGGTAAACTGTCAGGCAATTCCCTGCAAATAGTAAAGGTGGTGGATCGCCGGACCCGCAATGCGTTTATCCGTTTACCATGGTCTTTATATCACGATGATCCAATGTGGGTGCCGCCGCTGTTATTCGAGCGGCGCATGCATCTCTCCCCCAAAAATCCATATTTTGAACACGCGACCTGTTGTTTCTGGGTTGCTTACCGTGAAGGAAACCCGGTGGGGCGCATCAGCGCCCAGATTGACCAACTGCACCTTGAACGCTACAAGGACGCCAGCGGTTTTTTTGGCATGCTGGAAGCTGAAGACAAGATTGAAACGTTCCAGGCGCTCTTCAACACTGCGGAATCCTGGCTGCGCAGTCGGGAAATGGTGTGCAGCAGAGGACCGTTCAGCCTGTCTATTAACCAGGAATGCGGTTTGCTGGTAGCTGGTTTTGACACACCACCGTCAATGATGATGGGACATGCGCTGCCTTACTATGCCGAACGCATCGAGCAGTGCGGGTACAGTAAGGAGAAGGATTTACTGGCGTACATAGTTGAAGGAGATGTTGAATACTCAGCGACCAGAAAAATGCTCATGAAAAGGGCCAAAGGCCGCATAAAGTCACGACCTCTCAGAAAAAAACATTTTCAGGAAGACCTGGATATTGTCTTTAGTATTTTTAATGATGCGTGGTCTGACAACTGGGGTTTTGTTCCCTTTACCCAGAAAGAACTCAAGCATCTGGCTGACGATTTGAAATTACTGATAAATGATAAGCTTATCAGTATTGCAGAAGTGAATGGCGAGCCTGCAGCATTTATTGTGGCGCTTCCAAACCTCAACGAGGTCATTCGGGATTGCAATGGAAAGTTGCTGCCGTTTGGCTGGCTGAAAATAATATGGCGCCTGAAAGTAAAATTTCCTGAAACCGCACGGATAATGCTCATGGGTGTCCTGAAGAAATATCATAACAGTCCTTTAGGCGCGGCATTGGCATATGGGGTGATTGATGACGTGCAGAAAGCATTTATTAAGTGCGGCGTTAAAAAAGCCGAGTTGTCATGGATACTCGAAGATAATTTGCCCATGCGGAATATAATCAGGGATGGCGGCGCCAGGGAGTATAAAACATATCGAATTTTCAGTAAGGATATCTGATTTACTATATGGATGCTGCAGAGCAATTTTTTACGGCAGTCGTGCTTGCCGCAGACAGGGAAGCGGATAATCCGGTAGCCAAAGCAGCCGGGGTCCGGTGTAAATCACTGGCACCGATCAACGGCACGCCGATGATATTCCGGGTTCTTGAGGCTCTGTCATCCTCCGGCAGAGTGAAGGATCGGATCCTGTGCGGCCCCCCTAAAATAATAATGGAGCAGGAGCCTGAACTCAGTGAATATGTCAATTCCGGCCAGGCGGACTGGCTGGAAAGCCAGGCAACCCCAAGCTTGAGTGCGCTGCACGCCATGCAATCAGTGCCGGAAGATACGCCGGTTCTGTTGACAACCAGCGATCATGCATTGTTAAGCCCCCGCATAGTTGATTACTTCTGCAGTGAAGCGCAGAAAAGCGGATGCGATGCCGTTGCGGCAGTGGTCCGCCAGGAAACAGTGACCAGTGCCTATCCGCAAACCCGCAGGACCGCGTATCGTTTCAAGGATGGCCCATACTGTTCGTGCAACCTTTTTGCCTTTTTAACTCCGACTGGGCGGGCAGCACCGTCTTTCTGGCGCCGTGTTGAACAGCAGCGCAAGAATCCGTTGCTGGTTATCAATGCTCTAGGATGGATTACGGTAATGCGTTATTTAATCGGGAGTCTGAGCCTGGCAGATGCTTTAGATCGTATATCACACCGTTTGGGATTCAGGGCCGGGATTGTTGTCATGCCTTTTCCGGAGGCTGCCATTGATGTTGATACAAAAAACGACTGGCATTTCGTTGAGCAGATTGCAACACAAATTTCCGCCTGATTCCATTGCCAGAACCCACAGTATCAGTTCAGCCCAGCGCTTTGCAGCTTCAGTTCAATTTTCCCAAGAGTGTTGTTGGTGCCACTGATTCTGACCGGAAGCTGTTTTTCCGGATCCATGTAGATGCGGATGTCTTTATGGAGGCCAAGCAGTGAAAAATTTTCCGCTTCCTCTTTTTCCGCTGCCAGGGATTCAGTCTTAATGGAATAAACGAGCGGCGTGATTTTACCTTTGATCGTTTCTTCCTTCCGGGATAGGGTCCGGGTCATGAAGGAAACCTCTATGGGGGGTGAATCTACCTGGCGTATGGTCAGCCGGTGCACTTGCTTTTTGCCGAAAACACAGATTTCATATGGGCTCTTTTCACTGCCTAAATCAAGGGTTGAAAGAATATAAAAAACAAGAGGCGCATCCATTACAGAACTGCAACCGCTTTGTTCTTCAGGATACTCATAAAAGGACTCAGTACGCTTTGTCCATGAGGATGGCGGCTGTTTTTTTTCAGCAGGGCTGAGCGGCTTAATTCTATGCCGACGCACTCCCTCATCTTCCCAACAGTAGCTTTTTACCCATGGATCATCGTCGTCGTTTCTGAAACGAGTACGTTTATATGGGAGTCCATCGGCCGTGTTAAACCAAGTCTTTACCTCGTATTCACCCTGGGCCAGCATCCCTTTCAAAGACCATTTCAGCGTTAATAATTTGTTGTCATTATCCGTCTTTGAACAATCAGCTGGATCTATTTCTGTATTTTTAGCAGAGGCATCGGATACCTGGCTACCGGGCCCAAGTTGGATTTTTACATTGATGGAAGAGAAAAATTTTGAGCCGGTAAATGTCAGGTCAGACCAGGGAAAGTTACGGGTGATGTTGGGTTCATCCGGGTTATTGCCATGTGCAACAGTTACCTGGGGCAGGATGATAAGTATTATCAGCAGTAAAATAAATTTCATATGATTTCCGGAAAGTCTCATGCTTATAAAATATCCTTTGATTTTCCAGGCAGGTCATCTGGTGCACTGGCATTAACTAAGCGGCAAAGTATTTATCTGAAAACAAATTAAAAAATAATACAGAATGAGGGTTCAGGCAAATAAGGAAAATAGTATTCCACTCTAGTAAAAAAATCTGGAATATAAAATCGCTGGAGTATAGAATATGTGATAAAAGTCACAAATTTTATACTGCTGTGTGCATTTTGACACAGGGGTGAGTCAAAAGTATAGATTATTTTTTTTGCATTAATATTAATATGTTATTGATCTAGCGTATTTTTTGTGGGAAATTGCATCTTGTAGGAATGCTGGAAAATTCTGGCTTGATTTTTGCATAAATATATTTATATGATAATAAAGGTTTTTTGACTTTTTCATCAAAATATGATTAAAGGATTTCCCAACAGAACTTTTTAATCAATCTTGTAGAGAGTAATTCTTAACAGGAATCGTTTATTTCGGAGATAAACAGTTATATGCAGGCTACGCCGACTTCTCATAATTTACCTTTGCAATTCGAAAATTTTACAACTCTGGCCCAGGCTTTGGATTATGCCGCCCAGGGAGAAACCGGATATAATTTTTATTCCGGCCGGGGCAAGCTCTATGCAACTCTTCCCTATGCTGAATTGCGCCATGAGGCCCGTATCCTGGCAAGAAAGCTGATATCACTGGGTGTTTCCCGTGGTTCGCGTGTAGCGCTAGTTGCAGATACACACCCGGACTTTGTGCGCTTCTTTTTTGCCTGCCAGTATGCCGGTTTTACGCCGGTTCCCCTGCCCGCCAAGATACAATTAAGCGGCCGCCACGAATACGTTAATCAACTGGAGCGCCTTCTGTCTATCTGTCAGGCCAAGCTTGCCATGGCCACAGATGATTTCATGCCCTTTCTGATTGAAGCTGCGACAAGGCTGGATATCCATTTCGTCGGCAATCCACAAACCTATGATAAATTTTCTGAGTCCCGTGTTGAACTGAAACCTCTTGGTGCTTCTGAGTTGGCTTATTTACAGTACACCTCTGGCAGCACCCGTTTTCCGAGGGGGGTCATGATCACCCAGGCAGCAGTATTGAATAATCTGTCTTCAATCATAAAACATGGTGTTAAGATCAGGCCTGGTGACCGCGCCGTATCCTGGCTGCCATACTATCATGATATGGGACTGGTTGGTTTGCTTCTGGCACCGCTGGCATGCCAGATCTCTGTTGACTATATAAGTACCAGGGATTTTGCAATGCGTCCGCGGTTATGGTTGAAAGTCATGTCTGAAAACCGGGCAACCATATCTTTCAGCCCACCGTTTGGCTATGACCTGGCAGCATGCCGGCTTCGAGATGATGAGATCGGCAATTATGATTTAAGCAGCTGGAGAGTTGCCGGGGTAGGTGCGGAAATGATCCGCACCGAAATGTTGGAGAATTTTTCAAATATGCTTGCCCCCAGCGGTTTTAACCCGCAGGCATTTTTACCGTGTTATGGCATGGCAGAGTGTTCCCTGGCGGTATGTTTCGGCCCCCTTGGCAAAGGCATGCTGACGGACCAGGTTGATGCTGACCAACTTGCTGAACATCAGAAAGCCCAACCTGTCAAGTCTGCGCCGGCAAGCAATAATCACCGGTCAAATACCTTTGTTATATGTGGTGGGCCATTACCGGGTTACGAGATGGAAATTCGGGATTCTGAGGGGCGTGAACTTCCTGAAAGGCAGTGCGGCACATTGTATCTGCGTGGCCCCAGCGTTATGTCCGGCTATTTCGGCGACCTTAAAGCCACCAGAGAGGTTCTCTCTCCGGACGGTTGGCTCAATACAGGCGATATAGCCTACCGGATCGGGTCTGGGTTGGTAATTACCGGGCGGTCTAAAGATATTATTATTATCAAGGGGCGTAATATCTGGCCCCAGGATATTGAATATCTGGCGGAAATTCAGCCGGAGATCAGGACTGGTGACGCGACGGCATTTTCAATACTAAACTCGCAAAGCGACGAACTTGCCGTTGTCATGGTCGAGTGTCGCGAAACTGACAATGAGAAACGCCTTGATCTGATCAGGCGTTTAAATAGGCTGATTCGCCAGGAGTTGGGAATTGACTGTATAATCGAACTGGTTCCCCGTAATACACTAACCCGCACGACTTCAGGGAAGCCATCCCGCCATGCAACCCGTAATGATTATTTGAAACAGTTCGCCGCAGGCAATTTGGAAAACAGGCCTGAAATAAATGCGTAACTTGTGAAGTGAACTGTTCTCTGCATTCGGCTGTCGTAAATCCATATACCCAAAAAATGATACAGCGGTAACTATATCTTTTAATATCGCTTAAATGGTACACTTTGAGATAAGATATGTCTCGCACGATTGCAATAACCGGAGCTACGGGATTCATCGGCTCCTGGTTAGCGAAAAGGCTGGCGTCGACCGGCTGGCATATAAAGGCCCTGGTTCGTGCCGCATCGCTCAATAAACGGCCGAGGGATATTGAACCGGAGTGGATTACCGGGGACCTTGGCGATATACAAAGTCTTGAAAAGCTGGTTGCCGGTGCAGTTGCAGTAGTACACTGTGCCGGTGCTGTCCGCGGCGCCAGGCAGGAAGATTTTGACCGAATCAATGTTGACGGGGTGGCCCGACTGGTAAAAGTCGCAGCAGAACAGAAGCTTCCGCCGCGTTTCTTGCTGGTTTCTTCCCTTGCCGCCCGGGAACCGCAGCTGTCGTTTTATGCAGCCAGCAAACGAAATGGTGAAAAGGCACTGGCCTTAAACGCGGGCAATATGTTCTGGAGTACTTTCCGGCCTCCTGCAGTATACGGACCCGGGGACCGTGAAATGCTGCCGCTTTTCCAATGGATGTACAGAGGCTTGGCGCCATTAATCGGATCGGACAAGAACCGTGTTTCGCTTCTCTATGTTGAAGATCTGGCCGCTGCCATGATTTCATGGTTGCAGAAAGCTAAACATTCTGAGCGTTTCTATGAGTTGCATGATGGGCACCAAAACGGGTATTCTTGGCAGCAGATAATTGCTGTTATTGAAGGCCTGAACGGTAGATCTATTTTACGGGCCAATATCCCGGTTCCTTTGGTGAAACTGATTGCAGCGGTCAACCTTGCAGGGGCAAAGATTTTTGGCAGATCGCCAATGCTGACTCCCGGAAAGGTGAGGGAATTAACCCATTCAAACTGGGTTGCTGATAACGATCAATTAAGCAGTGAAACGGGTTGGGTTCCAAAGGTGATGCTGGACGAAGGGCTGCGGCTGACATTAGGGCTGTGAAATATCCCGCCTTGCATATACAGTATAATCAGATTAACGGAAAAGGATAATCAGTCTCATGCCGAAAAATGAAGAGGTATTGCAACAGATAGTCGATATTCTGAAACCGAAAGTATCAAAGGATGGCCTGGAGGTTACAGCAGAGCTTGATCTGGTTAATGACCTTGGGCTTGACTCTTTGAAAGTTATGGAAATACTGGAAGACCTGGAAGATACCTTTGATATTTCAATACCAATTAATATACTCCCGGGGATTCGTACAGTGGGTGATTTAGTTGCCGAAATCCAAAAGTTAAGCGACGATAAGTGATAATGACTTTATTTGATAAATTTGCACAGCTGGCAAATGCCCGCCAGGTGATTGAGGAGAAGTGCAGCGATTTTTTCAACATCGTTATGGGGGATATTTCATCCGCCACCGAGGCCGTTGTCAACGGTCGAAAAGTAATCCTTGCCGGCACGAACAATTATCTGGGCCTGACATTTAACAAAGAATGTATTCGTGCATCATGCCTGGCAGCTGAACAAGAGGGGACCGGTACTACCGGTTCGCGGATGGCCAATGGTACGTTTTCAGGGCATGTTGCCCTGGAGCATGAACTGTCTGATTTTTTCGAACGTTCCCAGACAATTATTTTTTCAACCGGTTATGTAGCCAACCTGGCAATACTGTCAACCATTGTCGGCCCCGGAGAAGTGATTCTCTTAGATGCTGATTGTCACGCCAGCATCTACGATGGATGCAGGCTGGGGGGCGCTGAAGTTATCCGTTTCCGCCATAATGATGTTGGTGATCTGGAGAAGCGTTTACAGCGGCTTGCAAAAAGAAATACCAATGTCCTGATTGTTGTGGAGGGCCTTTACAGTATGATGGGTGACAGGGCGCCGCTGGCGGATATTATTTCCCTGAAGAAAAAATACGGGGCATACCTTGTTGTCGATGAAGCCCACTCTTTAGGCGTACTTGGCAAAAACGGCCGTGGCTTAGCTGAAGAAGCGGGTGTGGAGGATTCGGTGGATTTTGTCATAGGCACTTTCAGCAAGAGCCTTGGAGCTATTGGCGGCTTCTGTTCAAGTAACCATGCGGAATTGAATCTTATTCGATATGCCAGCAGGCCTTATGTGTTTACCGCATCGTCATCTCCATCAACCATTGCATCTACCCGAACAGCCCTGCGGATTATGCGTGCCAAACCGGAATTGAAACATCAACTGTGGAATAATGCCAATTTGTTATATTCGCGTTTACAGGGGTTGGATCTCAATGTCGGGCCCGCGGCAAGTCCAATTATTGCCGTGCGCTATGCTAATGTTGAAGACGCATTAGTAATATGGAACGGCCTTTTGGAGCTTGGCATATATGTAAACATGGTGCTGCCGCCGGCTACGCCCGATGGGGGTGCACTTCTGCGCTGCAGCCTCAGTGCAGCTCATACAACTGCACAGATAGAGAAAATAGGCGATGCTTTCGCTTCATTAACTGAGGCCTAACGTATTTATTATCTTGCAATCTGCAAGCCGGTTTCTGGTTCGTTGTTTCTTCCCTTCACTCCAAACCTGTAGAAAGGCTTCTGTCTTTTCTGCATGCCAGTGGATAGCAAAATGTGTAATGTGTCCAAAAGATAATTACCGCAAACAACTTTCATTGCATCAGGAATGTGAGACCAGGAATATATGCCAAAGCAGGACAATTTGATATGAGTAACAAATTTAAACCATGCATTTAATTGTTACCTTCTTTAAACGGTACCCGGGCCAGAGCATTATTACCCTCATCGCCTTGCTTTTTGCCGGTATTGCCGAAGGCTTTGGATTGTCTATGCTGCTGCCCTTACTGGGGTTGGTGATTAACAGCCCCGGTGCTGGGGGTATTGCTGTCGCACAGTCCAAATCCACCCTTGAACAATTAGTAACCGGTTTCTTTGATGCCATTGGCATGACCCCGACCATAGGCTTACTGCTGGTTGTTTTTGTGGTGAGCATTTTAATGAAAGCCGTCCTCGTTTTGTTGGCCAACAAAAGGGTAGGGTACATGGTTGCCCAGGTGGCGACTGATCTGCGCCTGGCACTTATCCGTGCCCTGTTTGCCACACGATGGGAATACTATGTCCATCAGCCGATCGGCAGGTTTACCAACGCGTTTGCCATGGAGGCGAATAGATCGGCTGCTGCGTATCTCTATGCCATACGGGTTGCAGCCATGCTTTTGCATGCACTTGTATATGGATCACTTGCAATGATGCTGGCCTGGAAGGAGACCCTCATTACATTAGGTGCGGGGGTATTCATACTCTATATCCTGCGCCACTTTGTTACCAAGGCGAAAAAGGCCGGTAAACGGCAGACGACTCTTTTGAAATCACTCATTGCCCTGTTAACGGATACCCTGCAGTCCATAAAACCGCTGAAGGCCATGGCCCGTGAAAACATGGCTGACCTCGTCCTGCAAAAAGAAACAACAAAACTGAACAAGGCTTTACGGAAACAGGTGTTCAGCAAGGAAGCCCTGAAGGCGCTTCAGGAGCCCCTGATCACAATATTCTTTGCCATTGGGCTTTATCTGGCGATGGTCTGGTTAAAGATGGACCTGGCGACAGTAATAATTATGGTTTTCATGCTGGTGAAAATATTAAAATCATTGCAAAAAGTTCAGACAGAACTGCAGGCCATGGTAATAGCTGAAAGTGCCTATTGGTCACTTTGGTCAAAAATCAAAGAAGCTGAAAACGAAGAGGAAAAAAATATTGGCACACGTGAGCCCAGTTTTAATGAAGGGGTCCATCTGCAGAAGGTCAGTTTTTCATATGATGATAAGCCGGTCCTGAAAAATGCCTCCCTCACCTTTCCCAAGGGATCATTCTCGGCGATCATTGGATCTTCCGGCGCAGGGAAGACTACTGTTGTTGACCTCATTACCGGTCTCCTGCGGCCCCAGAAAGGTCAGGTCTGGATTGATCATATGGATCTGGCTGAGGTGAATGTGAAGGACTGGCGACGGATGATAGGCTATGTGCCCCAGGAAACCCTGCTTTTGCATGATACGGTTCGTTTTAATGTAACCCTTGGAGACACGAAGTTCACCGACAGAGATGTTGAAAATGCCCTGCGTGATGCAGGGGCCTGGAACTTTGTTGCTGAAATGGCTGATGGTATCGATACCGTAGTAGGTGAGCGGGGCAGCCGTGTTTCAGGAGGTCAGCGTCAGCGTATCACGATTGCCCGGGCCCTGGTCCACAAACCGCAACTCTTAATCCTGGATGAGGCAACCAGCGCGCTCGATCCGGCCAGTGAAGCTGATATATGCAAAATTATGGGTCAACTGCGCGGCAAGTTGACAATACTGGCAATTTCACATCAGACAGCTATTCTGGCTGCAGCCGACCGGGCCTACCGCCTGGAAGATGGTGTGGCCAATTTTATTGACGAGTAAGGTACACCTGCTATGCGTTACAGCTTGAATTTGTCGCCGAGGTAGATTTCCCTGGCTCTGGGGCTGGCGGCAATCAGGTCAGGTGCACCAAACTCAAGTATCTCGCCATGATTGAGAATATATGCCTGATCACAAACCCCAAGGGTTTCCCGGACATTGTGGTCTGAAATTAAAACGCCAATCCCTTTTTCCTTTAATTGGCTGATTATATTTTGAATATTAATTACGGCGATGGGGTCTACACCGGCAAATGGTTCATCCATCAGGATGAATGCCGGTTCTATAACCAGGGCTCTGGCAATTTCAAGGCGCCTCTGTTCGCCACCGGACAGGGTATAGCTCAAATTCTTGGCTACTTTGGTTAAGCGAAAATCGTTTAATAACTTCTCCGTGCGTTCCTGCCGTTCAGCCTTGCTGATATCCATGGTTTCCAGGATGGCCAGCAGGTTGTCCTCAACAGACAGTTTATGAAAAACAGACTGTTCCTGGGGCAGATAGGAAATCCCGGCACGCGCTCTGGTATAAATCGGCAAACCGGTCAAGTCCTGATCATCGAGAAAAACACGACCACTATCCGGCTGAATCAAGCCGACAACCATGTAAAAGGTAGTTGTTTTGCCGGCGCCGTTAGGCCCTAAAAGGCCAATGATTTGCCCGGAGTTAACCTCCAGGTTGACGCCGCTGACGACCTTCCTTTTTTTATAGGACTTCTCAAGTGCCTGGGCCGAAAGTTTCCTGGTCATTATTTTCTGTGATTTTGGATCGTATTATTCATGTATCGAGAAACAGGGATTTGCCGATTGTAATACATTACTAATTCTCTACCTTTTTCCAAGAAGGGCTTGCACATTGCTTAATAAAACAAGTTTGCGGTTTTCGACATTCAACCGCATGCCTTTGCCAACCACCTCAAAATGATCAAAATGTAAGCGGACTTCTCTGTCGGTATGTAAAGAGTAGTCAGCTTCCTGGTATTCCAGGAACTCTGTCTGCATGACACTGCCAGGAGAGCTTACAACTTTGACATTGGAGCGGACTGTAACCGTTTGACTTGCAGGTATCAGTTCTCCCTGTTCAGCTGTAAGAACAATTTCCCCCATCTGAGGGTCGAAAAAGACCATGTGGACATTTTTTATCCGGGTGATGCCGTCATCCATAGAATGGTCTGCCGAATCCGCCTCCAGTGTCCATAAGGGCTTGCCATCAAGGGTTTTGGTATATTTGATGTTTTTTAAGGCCAGGTCAACATTTTCCGGAATTGGCTCGAAAGTTGCCCCGGGTTCCCAATCACGGGTAGAACGCAGAGCCATTACGGACATGATTCCAGCGACTAGTACAAGGACAAGAGTTAAAAGATTACGGATAGTTAACCATGATTTCATGGGCTGAATATAGCATTCGCCTGGGAGCGTGTAAAGGTGATTCTTTAAAACGGGCAGGCCTGGGAAGAATAACGGCCTGTTTGAACCGGCCTGATAAAAAAACTCCCCTGCAACTAAAAGGAAGGATTTTTTGTAAAAATGTCTGTGGAATTCTTATTGTCATACCAGCAGAATAATCCATGATTTCAGCAAATGTCTTACACGAAGTTAAGAATATCTGAGGCAAAAATTATGACATTGAAGGGGGCTTATATGATGTTCAGCTCTTGACAAACCTGAACAAAAGAGTGCAATTGTACGTGTGAAAATAATTGCCGATACAAATATATTTTTAGCTATGGCTTTGGAAGAGCTTGATAACAAGAAGAAAATTGCTCTGTCTATTGGATATGAGTTAAACGCATCTGATAGTTACTTTTTCAACAGTCTGACCCACAAATAGTCCCCCAATTAATATGAATAACATGAGAATCAATGGACTTTTTCTGGCCGTCTTGATAACGGCTTTTTTTTCGATTCCATCCATGCCTGATGCCTCTCCCTCTATTTTCTTGACTGCAGGCGAGGAGAAGCTTGTTGGCCAAAGGGACATTGTTGTACGTGAGGTCGATACTGCAACCAATAAATCTGGCAGGACATTTGAGGCAATCGGCCTTATCAATGCCCCAAGAAATTGTATATTGCAGGTCTTGACAGCATATGAAAAGTACCCGGAATTTATGCCCAATGTCAGCCGCATCGATATAGTTGAACTGAGAGGTGACGAGGCAGTTCTCAATTATACCTTGGCCCTGCCTCTGGGAAAGATTAAGAAATATCGCCTTAAAATTTCCGTGACTAAGCATGAGAAACAAGTCTCGATGATACATTGGCAATTGCAAAGGTGGCCTGAATTGAAAACTGCAGAGACCATCAGAGATACAACGGGTTATTGGCGTATAGAGGAGAAAACAAAGAATAGTTCGCTTGTGCTCTATCATGTCTATACTGATCCAGGACCTGTACCCCTTGGTTTGGGGTGGATAGTTGATGTTTTGAGTAAGAACAGCGTGCCGGAAGCCCTTTTGCAGACGAAAGCTCGAGCAGAGAATATAGCTCTTCAAGGAAACGGTCGGAAATAAGGCTCAAAAAATAAGGCAATATTTCAGGGTATGGCGAAAGCTATGACGTGGCGGACGCGGCAAGCTTGCCCAAAAATGGTAAATATGATTTTTCAAGGCTTGATAATCCACAACAGACAGCTCCCGGCATATATTGGGTCAGGCTAATTACGTTATCCATGTCAAACAATGAAACAAAGACATCAATGGTTTCCGGGGACCGGTACACCATGCAACTGGAAGTTCCGGTGATAGGTATTCTGCGCGGTGTAGGTGCTGAAGAGTTCCGTCCCCTTTTGGAGGCAGCTTTTGCTGCCGGATTGCAGGCCATCGAAGTAACCATGAACACGCCGGGGGCTGAAGAGATGATTGGCGCTGAAAGAGATCGGGTTCCTGCAGGGAAATATCTGGGTATGGGAACTATCCGCAACCTCGCTGAAGCGCAAAAGGCCCATGCAGCAGGCGCCATGTTTTTTGTCACCCCGAATGTTAATCACACGGTCATAGAGTTTGCGCGAAAAAAATATATCCCTGTTATTGCGGGAGCCCTGACCCCTACTGAAGTGTACAGGGCCCGGGAGGCCGGTGCTGATATGGTCAAGGTTTTCCCATGCAGGGCCCTGGGAGGAGCGCTCTATATCAGGGAGCTTCGCGGGCCTTTTGAGCATATCCCGCTGGTGGCGGTCGGCGGCGTGTCAATTGAAAATGTCAGAGAGTATTTTAAGGCCGGTGCAGCAGCCGTGGGGGTCGGCATCTCACTCTTTGGCGAGCAGGAGGTTAAGGCTGGAGATTGGGATGGGGTACGAAAAAATGTCGAAAAGTTTATCCAACGTTGCGGGAGTAAATGAAAGAGTAAAAAAAAATCAGTGCCTAAAATGAACTAAAATTTTGATGGGGTTTCTTGGTTTGTTTGGAGTACTTGAGTATAGATTTTGATAAATTTATTATGTTTATATAAAAATAAGCATCACTCCATCACTTCACTACTCCACCTATAACGCACAAGCAGAAGCCCCATTGCCTTTTCCCTTGACCACTTGACCCCTCGACCCCTTAACTAGTGCCTGTCCATAAATGGCCTTTTTGTCGTATCTCTGCGTCATGCTCAAAAAATAATGCTCGGAATATCATATATATGCCTGCGCTTATTTTAACTAATACTTTACCGGAAGTTTTGCCTCTTTCCAGGCAGAGATGCCGCCCTTGAGGTTATAGACTTCATTCCAGCCGTTTTTCGACAAGAGCTGCCCCAGGGCAAGGGAGCGGCCGCCTACGGCACAGATAAGCAGGATGGGTTTTTCTTTGGGGGGACGCTGGGAACCCTTGATGATGTCCCAAAGGGGCATCAGGGTTGAACCGTCAATATATCCTTCAGCCAATTCCTCTTGACCGCGGACATCAATAAGCAGGAGATCATTGCGGCTGTCAATCAGGCCCTTGGCCTCTTCGGGGGTGACTGTTTTAAAAAGAGGATGCTGCTGCTCCAAGCCGGGAAATTGCTGCTGGGCCGCAGGGACCATTTGGGAACCGAGAAAAACAAGCAGTATGGCAGAGATTGTCAGGGATATGATTCGTTTCATTATATAGTTTCCTAAGTGAAAATTATTCTTTAATGATATTTTTTGTCAGCTATACTATTCAGGTTAAATTTAAGTTCACAAAAGTCAATTGGCAAGGGTAAAAAACGTATTGCCAGAAATTGCTTTTACCAGGGCCTTCCTGGAATGCAGGTAAGAAAAACAATCGCCGAGTCTTTTGTAAATTTGTGTTTAAATATCAATAAGATATGGAGTAAAAAGTTAAGCCATGCTGTAAAGCGCAACCACCTTCAACAGGCAATCAGGAACGGGTCAACTGACGGTATTTTATTCTGTGGGGCTGTTCGGCAGCAGCCCCCAGCCTTTTCTTTCTGTCCGCTTCATACTCAGAGTAATTGCCCTCAAACCAGACCACACGGCTGTTGCCCTCAAAGGCCAGGATATGGGTGGCGATTCTGTCCAGAAACCATCGGTCATGGCTGATGACAACCACGCAGCCTCCAAAATTTTCAAGGGCCTCTTCAAGGGCACGCAGGGTATTGACATCCAGGTCGTTGGTAGGCTCATCCAATAAAAGCACATTAGCCCCCTCTTTCAGCATACGTGCCAGGTGCACCCTGTTCCGCTCACCACCGGAGAGTTGCCCCACTTTTTTCTGCTGGTCTGAGCCGGAGAAATTGAAACGCGCCACATAGGCCCGGGAATTAACTTCACGCTCACCCAGGGTAATGGTATCCTGGTCATCTGCAATAACCTGCCAGATAGACTTGCCGGGATCCAGGGCATCGCGGCTCTGGTCAACGTAGGCCAGTTTGACCGTATCGCCCAGCCTGATGGAGCCGCCGGTCGGCTGCTCCTGGCCGCTGATCATTTTAAACAGGGTTGATTTGCCGGCACCGTTGGGGCCGATGATGCCGACTATGCCACCGGGAGGCAGTTTGAAGCTCATAGCCTCAAATAAGAGCCTGTCACCAAAGGCCTTGGAGACAGAGTCAGCTTCAATAACAGTTTTGCCAAGCCGTGGGCCCGGGGGGATGTAGATCTCCTGGTCCCGGATTTTTTTCTGTACCTCCTGGTCGAGCAGGTTTTCATAGGAGCTGATCCTGGCCTTGGACTTGGCATGCCGCCCCTTGGGAGACATCCTGATCCACTCCAGTTCCCGCTGCAGGGTTTTCTGCCTTTCGCTCTCCTGTTTTTCTTCGCTCTTCAGCTTTTTCTGCTTCTGGTCCAGCCAGGAAGAATAGTTGCCCTTCCAGGGAATGCCGTGCCCCCGGTCAAGTTCAAGGATCCAGCCGGCAATATTGTCCAGGAAGTAACGGTCATGGGTTACGGCTATAACCGTACCTTCGTACTGCTGAAGATGATGCTCCAGCCAGGCCACCGATTCAGCGTCCAGGTGATTGGTTGGTTCGTCGAGCAACAGGATGTCGGGCTTCTGCAAAAGCAGTCTGCACAGCGCTACTCTGCGGCGTTCTCCACCTGATATGACGTTGATCGGCGTGTCTCCCGGGGGACAACGCAGGGCATCCATAGCCATTTCCAGTCTGCTTTCAATATCCCAGGCATCGAGAGCATCAAGCTTTTCCTGGACTTCCCCCTGGCGCTCTATGAGCTGGTTCATGGCAGCATCATCAAGGGGTTCGGCAAATTTTGCATTAATTTCATTGAATTCGGCCAGCAGGTCAACCTGCTCCCGGGCACCCTGCTTGACTATTTCCCAAACTGTATTTGTTTCACCTGCCAGGGGCTCCTGTTCCAGGTAGCCGATGCTGAAGCCGGGCGTCTTGGTTATCCTGCCGTTGTATTCCTGATCAATACCGGCCATAATACGCAAGAGAGTACTCTTGCCGGACCCATTCAGCCCCAGCACCCCGATTTTGGCACCATAAAAAAAAGAAAGGCTGATATCCTTGATGACCGGCTTTTTATCATAATATTTGCTGACTCCGATCATGGAGTAGATTATCTTGTGTGGTTCACTGCTCATGGGTACATAGTCCTTTACTGTATCTGTTAAGAATGAATCAAAGGGCACCATTTTAAAAAGAGGCGCGAGCATACCATAAGTCAAAGAACAACGCCACTCATCTGAAAAGAAATTCCAAATGTTTATACGTAAAAATTTTGTGTCGTTTCCAGCTGCCTATTTATTTTTCTTGAGATTCAAAGTTGTCATTGTTATTATAACAAATTCGGGAGGATGGATGTTTCGTGTTTTATGCGGAGCCCATTCCTCAATTAAGCTGGTCGCTGTAAAAATTAAATTACGGCTGAAAGGTGATGAGAAGAAGAGATTTTTTAAAAGCAATAACTGCAGGCGTCCTCCTGGGCGGTGTTGACCCGTATTCCCTTGTTTCTGCCGCTCAGTTATATCCTCAATCCCGCAGGCTTTCAAACTCTGAGTTTGATGTCAACATCAAAGACTATCTCCACAAGATGCAGAATTTTGACCAGCCGCACACCGGAGATGTAGTCCTTGGCAAGAAAGAACTTACACTCCTCAGGTCATGCGTCACCAGGCTGAAACGGCTTCAACGTACAGTTGGGCACGGCAATTTCCATCTTTTAAGCTTTGATGACGGCCTGAGTTTTGCCCGCAACTATTCAAAAGTCGGGAGGTTTCCCAGAGAGGAACTGGACTTTTTGGAAAGGATTTTTTACCAAGATAGCGCCGACTACGGTTTCTGGGGTGAAAAACCCATTGATAACATGACCACCCGAATCAACAAAAAAGAGGTGGTTAAAATACCGAAGTCGGGGAATTATCTTTACAGGGGAGACCCCCAGCAGAAGTACGAAAAGGTCAGAAAACACGTGGGCGACAAGTTGTATCTGACATCGGGCATCAGGGGAGTTGTCAAACAGTTCTACCTTTTTCTCAACAAGGCTAATGCAAATCAGGGCAACCTCTCCCTTGCCTCACGTTCTTTAGCTCCTCCTGGCTATTCTTTTCACGGCATCGCTGATTTTGATGTTGGGCAGATTGGTTACGGCTCTTTAAATTTCACGGGAAGATTCACCACAACGGAAGTTTTTAAAAAACTTGATGATCTTGCCTATGTCACTATCCGTTACCCCAAAAATAATTTCAAGGGGGTACGCTTTGAACCGTGGCATATCAAGGTCTATCCTGGTGTATAAATCACCCGGCCTACAATGTTGGAGATATATTCAGCAAGTATATGCAGGGGGGATAAATTTCGCACAACTGTACAATAGCCTGCATTTATCAAAAACGGAAAGTATGTGCCAAACATTTAAAGGTTTTACCTGCCTGTTATGTTGTTAGAAAGGTGCTTTGGGCAATATCTGACAACACATCCGTAAGAACAAGGGAGCCAGCTGGAAATGAATGTACGTGAAGTAAGGATTGTGCTGACCCGCTTACAGTCATATGCCGGTCTGGTATTTTTACTGTTGTTTGTCCCCACAGCCGTTGTCGGTTGCCAAACGCTCAGATCATCTGAACCCATAGTGCCTATAGCTGAGTATGAAAAAATGCTGGTCGGCAGGCTGGACGCTGATTATGTCGGCACCGAGAACTGTCTTGCCGCCTGCCATTACCATGATCAGATACGGCTAGATTTTGAGGCCAGCACCATGGGTGCCCAGATGGCGGCCGATTCGGATTTGCCCATGATTGACTGCGAATCCTGCCATGGTCCGGGAAGTCTTGCCATACAGGGTTTGACTCCAGAGAAGGTGGCAGTCGATGCTGCGGCGGGCAGGCAGACCCCCTGTGATTATGAAACTTTGATTGTTTTAAAGGCTCTTCCGGCCCAGGCTCAGTCACTGCTGTGCCTCAAGTGTCACACTGCCAATGCTACCTTCAACCTGCATGAGTGGAATGCAGGAGCCCATGCACTTGGCGATGTTTCCTGTTTCCCCTGTCATGATGTGCATGCCGGACCTGACTTGATTACCAGCCCCAAGGATACGAAGGAAATGTGTTTCAAGTGCCACAGGGAACAGGCAGCGGAATTCCGGCTTCCAAGCCACCATCCTGTAATGGAGGGAAAATCATTCTGCACCGATTGCCATCAGCCGCACGGGACCTTTCATGATAATTTATTGCGGGAGGAAACAGTGCGCGCCACCTGCGTGCGGTGTCATGGCGAGGTTGAAGGACCCTACCTCTACGCTCATGCAGACCTGATGAATGACGACTGCACTATCTGCCATGCTGATCACGGCTCCGTGAACAATAATCTTTTAAAATTGTCCGAACCCTATCTTTGTCTGCAATGCCATGTCGGGCACAGAACATCGAGTGATCCGGCAACCGGTGAAACAAAAGGTGTCTTTTATACCCGCTGTACGGATTGTCATTCCCAGGTCCACGGAACAGATGTTCCATCGGCAAGCGGCAGGGGGAATTTTACCCAATAAAGGTTGTGGTATATGTCATGAAAAGAATACTTCTCCTAGGCGGATTTTTTTTTCTGTTTATCTGCAGCGCCTTACCTGTAGCGTCTGAAGAATCAGCTGATGAGCTTGCGCTCTTTGAAAGCCTCGACATTGAAGGGGACTATGCCTACGAATTTCCTGCCATCCCACCGTCGGCCCATTTACACCTGGGCTACCGTTTCGTTGACCTGGATGATTCTAGCCGGGTATTCGAATATGAATACCTGAAGGATTCCGTTATATTCGGAGGTGACCTGAGAACATTCATGTTTCCGCACAGGTTTTACCTGAACTTTGATTTTGCCAATAAAAAGGACTATTTCGGTGATCTGCGCTATGCCTATGGAGATATTGTTCTCTTTCGCTGGCTCAATAATTCCTATTACCATAACCTGGAGAATATCCTGCTCCATGATTATGATCCGCTGACATCATCACCGGGTGTTGACATTCGGGATGCAGGCGATGGGTACGGAATTGGTACACGGGAGAATAAGTTTCACCTGATGGCTAAGGTTCCCCGCTTTCCTCTGCATCTTTATTTTGACGGCTTTTATCTTGTTAAGGATGGCGACGTGCAGCAGCGAAATCTGCTGGGCTCCGGTTTTTTCAACAACCTGCAGCGGGTCTCGCAGAGAAGGAGACTTGATAACACAACCAGAATCTACAAGATCGGTGCCAACAGCCATTTCGGTCTGGTTGAAGTGGATTTTGCCCATATTGAAAAACGCTTTGATGTTGATAAGGCCCCGGTCCTGGCAGATGCATATTCGGGCAGCGGTTTACGTCCGGCAGGAGTCTATGAGCACAGCCGCATTCCGGAACTGGAAGGCTCGGGAAACACCTTTAAAATCCATACGTCATATACCGGGCAATGGGTGGCGTCCGCGAGTTTCCTGCAGAACGACAGGAAGAATAAATACAGTGGGGCAAAATCAGATGTAAAGATCGGCGCAGGATCTCTGATGTGGAATCCCATGACAAGCCTGGCTTTTGCCCTCAGGTATACGCACAGAGACCTTGACAATAAAAATCCTGCCCATGTCGATATCTCAAATTTTGCAGATCCTGCAAGCACTCTGTCCTACTCAGTGAAGCGGCCCATCTCATCCAATACCGATACGCTTCACCTGATAGGCAGATACAGGCCTAAAAAGGGGCTGACCTTCAGGGCAAAATACAACTACCAGAAGGTTGACCGTTCACGTGCCGGTATTTGGAGCCTGCCGGATTCCACCACGAGAAACGGTATAACCCTGACTGCCGATACCCGCCTGCATAGTACCGTTCTGTTTAACCTGAAATATGCCTACAAAAATGTCGACGATCCTGCCTATAACACCGAGCCCGAAGATTCCAATGCAGGCAGCCTTGCCCTGACATGGCTGCCCCATCCTGCAGTCAATCTGCTTTTCGGCTATGACCTTGACAGGCAGGAAAGGGATAACCTCAATTTTGCCAATACGGATGACCCCCGGGACCGTGAGGTAGACCTGGATAATGCCCGGATTCTGGCGACCTTTCAGCTTTCCCCTAAATTAACCATGAGTACCACTTACAGTTACATGCGGTATGAAGTGGTTCAGGACCTGGCCTATGAAAACCTGGCTGGAGAGCCACAGATTGATAAAAATGTGTCCATGCATCAAAAAGCCCATGTTTTCAACCTGGGAGGCTATTATCATCTGTCCGAGGCTCTATACCTCTTGGGTGAGGTTACCTACACCAGGAGTAAGGGAAAATTTAACCCCTCCAGTGCTGATCTGCTGGAGCCCGTTTCCGTTGCCTCGTTTTCGAGAATGGAGCAAGACTATCTCCTTTTGCATCTGGGGGGGCGGTATATGTTTGATCGCGGCCTGAGTATGGATCTGGATTACCGGTATGGTGATCTTGAAGACAGGCTTGATAACATCTATGACGATATTGAAGATGGCGAAGCCCATATCGTCATGTTGAGTGCCACTAAGAAATGGTAATCTGTTGATGCGAGGAAAAATTTTTTCTATCTGCCGTCTGCTGCTGCTTGTGGCAGTATTTATTTTATGCGGCCAGGTGGCATCCCAAGCCAAAACCGTCGGCATTTTGATGACCGGTGGCATCCCCTATTACCATGCAATCCATCAGGCACTGCTTGATGAGATGTCAGTTTATTTCAGTGAGCAGGATATTGAAGTAGTCCTGCAGACACCCCTGCCGAACCCCATGTCCTGGACCAATGCCGCCAGAAAATTGAAGGCCCTCGGAGCTGATGCGATTGTAACCTATGGCTTGCCGGCAACACTGGCCACCATGAAAGAGGTGGGCAATATACCCATTATCTTTGGCGGCGTCTACAGCCCGGAGACCATGAACATAGGGGGCAAGAACACGACAGGCATCAGTTCCACGGTATCGATGCGGACAGTACTCAGAAAACTCTTTGATATTTCCAAGCCGGCGAACATTGGCATCGTTTTTAACAAAACGGAGAAGGATTCCATCATCCAGGCCCGGGAGGTCAGGAAATTTGAGAAACAGCTCGGTTTCAATACGGTCCTTTTAAATATTTCCACTGGGATTACACCTGCGAAGATCCAAAAATGTTACCCCCTGATTCTGACATCCTGTTCACCCGGCATGTGCAAACCCAACATGCCGGAATTTGTCGGCCTGGCCCGCAAGAACAAAGTACCGACAATCGCATTAATCAGTGGCGCCGAAAGTATGGTCGTGCTGACATTTTCTGCCGCAGCCAAGGAACAGGGGCAACAGGCGGCAGACATACTCAGAAAAGTTCTTCAAGGTGAAAAGCCGGAGAATATTCCGATCCGGCGCACGAAGCAGTTTGAATTCATAGTAAACCTTAAAGAAGCCCGGATCATGGAGATTGATATCCCTGCAAATATTCTCAATTCCGCCACCAGAGTAATAGAAGAGTAAACGAAAAACACAGAGCAGAAAATCAGGTGAACACTATGTCAGATGTTATGGAGTCACTGCCAACAGCACTTAAAGTCTGTCTGGCAGTTTTCCTGCTTGCCTTGCTACTCATATCCTGCAGCTCAAGCAGTTCCCGGTCAGGTGGTGACGGCCAGGATTCAGAGACCCAGTATGTCGGCATTCCGGAATGTTATCTCTGTCATGCAGATGGTTCCATAGAACGGTTTGCCGGAAAACAGGTTGTCTCAAAGTGGCTCAACGGCCCCCATGGCAATAATGAATCAATCGATGCTATGTTTCAGAAAATTGACCTGCATCCGGAGAATAGCGGTTTCCCGTACTATGGTTTCCAGGGATTGGGCGCAGAGCCCGATTGTACATCTGTTTGCCATGATCAGCTGGGTGACGGGGAATTGCTGCAAGACTTCTGGGATGGGGAGGGAGTGGATTACCTTGGCAGAGTCAACAGGCCTTTAGTGGGCTGTGAGAGTTGCCACGGCCGGGGTAATGCCCATTTCGGTATCGGTCCGCTGCAATTCCCAAGGCCTGATGCGGCCCGCTGCGGTCAGTGCCATAACAGTGCATTTGCTCATAACGAGTTTACTCCAGAGGGGGACAATATCCATGAGGACTATCTCTCTTCCCCCCATGCGAATTCCATCGAGACCCCCAACTATGAGGAGGGCAGCAATAGCGATGTACGGGCTCTGTGCGCCAAGTGTCATACCGATGAAGGCGCAAGACTTTACAGGGATGTCAGCGGCGGCCACGATGAACTGGTAACGGAACTGGAGAACGGGACCCCTGTGGAAAATGCCACCGTGGTCCAGTGCCGTACCTGCCATAATCCACATGATCCGCATGAGTTGCTTTTTGGGGACCTGCTGGATGGGGAAGAGAATGTACAACAGTCAGCCGAATACCGCACCTGTTCCAACTGCCATCAGAATAATGGAAGTTTCGGTCTGGCCGACGGCTTTCACGGGGAAAACAGCGGTTTTTCCTGGAGTGGCGGACCTCCGGCATTTCCCGTGGGAATCCCTCCTTTTCAAGCCGATGGGATTATCTATGATACCCACTTTGATAATCCCGCAACCACCGGCATTGAAGGCTATAACATGGGGCCATTTACAGGCGGCAGGTCCGGCCTGGCAAGCGCACGGACCTGCCGTGACTGCCATAACGTTCATGCTGCTGACACCACTCTCAATAATCAATGGGCCAGGTCCGGCCATGGCGGGCATATCGCCGAGGCCAAGGAGGCAGCTGACAGTTCCGATCCGCGGAACATCCTTGATGCAGCTGTGGAAGGTTCTCCCTTTGATTTTTATAATTTTGCCACTTTTGCCGGCGGTTTTTGCTCCCGCTGCCATACAGCTACAGGCGCCATGAATTATTTCAATGATCCTGAAAATTATACACCGAGAAACAATGACTTTTCCCATTTGTCAGGGGAGCAGAAAGAACTGATATACTGCTGGGCCTGCCATGCAAATAATTCAGGAGCGCTGCGTGATCCTGGTCCCATTAGAGCTGAATATTCCAATGCACCCCATACCTACCCGGATCTCACCGGCTCCAATATGTGTATGGCATGTCATGCAGGGCGTGAAAGTGGTGAAACTATCAAGAATTCCGACGATGATTTCAGTGATAAGGAATTTGTTGATTCCCATTACCTTACGGCAGGAGGTACATTGTTCTCCACCACTGGTTATGAGTTTGCTGGACGTGATTATTCCAACTCCATATATTTTGGTCATGACAGGGTTGGTTTGGCCAGCCCTCCCCAACCCGGCGATAATGGGCCATGCATCGCCTGCCATATGAAAACAGAGGAAGGCCATCTCTTTCTTGCCGTTGCAAAGAACACAATTGGCCAAGTAGATGAGTTGACTTCTTTTGAGCAGACCTGTTCCAATTGCCATTCCGGTCCGGAGGATCTGATCGGCCTGGTCAATGAGCTGGATGAAGGATTTAATGCAGCTCTTGAAGCCTTGCGGCTTGAGCTGGCAAAAAATGGTTTTACATTTCTGGAGGTATTCCCCTATTTCAGTAACACTGATTGGACATCTGCCGGGGATCCATCCGGAAAGAACAATATGGGGGCGGCATTTAACCTTAACCTGCTCATCCATGAGCCGGGCGCTTATGTCCATAATCTGCAGTATGCGAAAAAGCTAATCTATGACTCCATTGATTACCTGGATGACGGGATCTTAAATTCCTCTGTGGAGAGTACCCTTGGGGCAGGAGCTGCATTTGACTTTCTTGTTGACACAAGGCCTTAATGAATAAGGGTATCTGCCCTTGCCAGGCTTTATTCTTCCCGTCTCATTCTTGCTGCAATTTACAAAAGTCAGGAGATGCACATGCTGTTTTCTTTAAATACGATTAACAAAAAAATACTTATTCCGGTCCTTTCCCTGGCATTTATTTTACTCATCGGGCTTGGGGTCTTCATGACCCAGAGCAACCGGTCCACCATGCGGTCCATGATGGAGTCCAAGGGTGACGGCATTGCCGATATTTTTGCTAAGTTCAGCACCGATTACTTTGCTTTTTTTGATTTTCAGGATTTTGAAAATATTGTCATGGCAATGGAGGCGGACCCGGACATCGACCATGCTGCATTTTATAACAGTGACTGGGAACCCCTGACGCATGTGGAGGAGAAATCTGAGGACTTTTCTGATCTCATGCTGGTTCAAAGAGAGATCAGGGATAAGGATGGCAATATCCTGGGATACATGAAGATCGCCTTCAAGACAGACAGGCTGGAAAAAAATATGAGAAAAAACATCATCCTGGTGACGGGGAGTCTCCTTGTCGCCCTTTTTCTTTTTTCCATCGGCATGTTTGTTTTGATCAGAAAGCTCATCACCACTCCAATAGGCAGGACCAAGCAGATGATTCAGGCCCTTGAAAGGGGGCACCTCGGCACCCGGCTCAACATGACGCAACTGGATGAGATAGGGCAGATGGCAAGAAGTATGGATTCTTTTTCCGAAAGTCTTGAGTATGATGTTGTCGGCTCCCTTGAAAAAATGGCTGCAGGCAACCTGACCTTTTCAGTGATTCCTAAAGATGATCATGATGTCATCCGCGGCGTCCTGGTCAAGACCGGCAATGATTTAAATGTCGTGTTGGAACAAATCGATGTGGCTGCCGACCAGATAGCATCCGGGGCCGGCCAGGTTACGGATTCGAGCCACTCCTTGTCACAGGGGGCCACGCAACAGGCGACCTCGCTGGAAGAGATCTCCAGTTCCCTGATGCAGATGGCATCCCAGACCAGGACCAATGCTGAAAATGCCAACCAGGCAAATGATCTTGCGGTGCAGGCGCGGGAAGCGGCCAAGCAGGGAAATGTGCAAATGCAGGATATGGTTACTGCCATGGCCGAGATCAATGATGCCGGCCAGAGTATTTCCAAAATAATTAAAGTTATTGACGAAATAGCGTTTCAGACCAACCTGCTGGCCTTGAATGCTGCGGTGGAAGCTGCCAGAGCAGGCAAGCACGGCAAGGGTTTTGCCGTGGTGGCTGAGGAGGTAAGAAGCCTGGCGGCACGAAGCGCCAAGGCTGCCAAGGAAACAGCGGCATTGATAGAAGGATCGGTGCAGAAGGTTGCAAACGGCAGCGAGATAGCCAACCAGACAGCCCAGGCCCTGGACAGTATCGGTCAGGGAATTATCCATGTAAGCGAACTTATTAGTGATATTGCCACAGCCTCAAATGAGCAGGCGGAAGGCATAGCCATGGTCAACAAGGGTCTTGACCAGATCGATCAGGTAACGCAGCAAAACACCGCCCTGGCTGAGGAATCTGCAGCGGCAGCTCAGGAGCTTGCGGGCCAGGCAGCCCAGCTGCAGGAAATGCTGTCCCGCTTCACCTTAAAAAGAGAAAGAATGAGTAAAAGACAAGGAGTTCCGGAAGTCTTCCAGAGGCAACTTCCGGAATCCTCACAGGGATACCCCTTTGGAGATGAACCTGAAGAGGAAACAAATACTGAGGAAGAATCTAAGGATTTTGACAGGGTAATTGCCTTTGATGACACAGAGTTCGGCAAGTACTGATAGTGTTTGATATTTAGAGCTTGCGTTCCCGGCAGGTTCCACATTCCCAAGGATTTGCAGCTGGCCCGCTCTTCCCGATGGTGCTGAAATGGCACTATGGAATGGAGCCTGGGGTTATCTTTCCAAACTCCTTGATTTTAATACCATCAAGCTGCACCTTGATAGCATTATACAGTATCGTTTTAGGATCAAACAATACCGTCTGTAGTTAAAGTACCTAGTGATTGAGGGAATTATTGGCAACAGCTTTTATATGTAAGTGAATCCCAAAAATCTATGTGGCCTTATGAAAATATTTCTTTTTTCAGGTATGCTGACCAGTGTTGGGAGAAGACTGCAGCAACTATTTACTGCCAGTCTCCCTGAATATCATGTCGAAATTTTTTAACTCTCCACAGCAGGTACACAAAGCATTGCAAGCGCCCGGTTATAAACCTGGTATAGTAATTTTCCTGATAGCAGCTATAACAGAATGAAAAGTATTCATCTCCATGAAACATATAATGCTGAACACCGGGATAATCCTTGTTCTTCCAGATGGAGACAGGGAAACTCATGCCAGGCCCCATAAATTGTTCCCCCGGTTAATCATTTATCATGGCAGCGATTTTTCAGCAATCTGAGCTGTTCTTGATAAAAGGTCAAAAGTTTGGGCCAGCCGGGGGATAGTGGGGATAGTAATGTATAAGGGGAATATGAGGGTTAAAGAGACGAATATTTTTGAGAAATAGAATTGAAAAATATTTAATAGGGGGGAGCAATGGCACGTATACTGGTAATTGATGATGACTTGCAGCTCCGCAAGCTGTTATGCAAAATATTAAAAGATAATCAGGATCATGAAGTGTATGATGCTGCAAATGGCAGACAAGGGCTGGAATTGATCGGGCAACAGTCCATTGACCTGGTTGTCACGGATATTTTTATGCCCCAGGAGGACGGTCTTGGAATAATTATGGAGATTCACGATAATTTTCCAGAAATTAAAATAATTGCTATCTCCGGCGGCGGAAACATTGAGGATATGGACTTCTTGAAACTGGCTTCCCATCTTGGGGCCCAGAAAGTGTTTCAAAAACCACTCGATAATGCAGCTTTTCTGGCAACTGTGAAAGAAATGCTGCAATAAAGTTACTGTGCAAAATTACAAGAAAATCGTACCACGACAATGTATGCAACTTATTTTTCTGTTATGTAAAATTATGAGGTGCGATGCTTCCCGGTGCTGGTACAATAATGAACTCAATTCTTCAGATTACTCCACTTAATTACGAAACCCGCAGACAGATGGAATGTGACGGTAAACCAAGGTAAAATCAGGCATCATAAACCGAATAATCTTGCGGCAGCAAAACCCCCACTCAGTCCGGCCAGTATTAGCAAGACGGGCAGATTTTTACATCCTGCCACTCCATGGGTAGGGGAAAAGGTACAAGGGCAATTATAGCTCACTTTAATGTATAAAGATCCAATATGTTTGACAAATTATATCAAAAAATAATTTTCCTCAGTCCCTGGCACCTCATCTGGATAGCGATTCTGTTTTCGGAGCTTTTTACACTTATTTTAAATTTTACAGTTACTCCTTTAATTCTTGGACACATCTCTACTGATGTTATAATTATCGGGGCTGTAGATTCCTTCATAGTTTCATTAATCGTAGGTTTCATCATGATATATTTTCTCCACAAAATACGGCATGACAGAATTATCAATGAGGAACTCAGGCTGGAAGTGGAAACCAGGAAGAAAGTTGAAGAGGATCTGCGAAAAGCTAAAACAGATTGGGAGGACACCTTCAATACAATTAATGATGCCATAACCATCCATGATAATGACTTTAATATCATTCTTTCCAATAAGGCGGCAGAGGACCTGCTGGGGCATTCCATGGAGGAAATTCTGTCGCAGAAATGCTATGAGTCCTATCACGGTACGGAGTGTCCACCTGACGGCTGCCCAAGCTGCCGTGCACTCCAAAGCGGCGAGGCCTCAAACACCGAGGTGTATGAACCCAGTCTGGGTAAATTCATTGAAATCAAGGCAATGCCCCGCTTTGATGAAAATGCAAACCCAATCGGCATTGTCCATGTGGTGCGTGATATTTCCAGCCGCAAGAACGCCGAAGAAAGCCTGATCAAGGCAAATAACAGAACCCGTGAGATCCTTGAGAAATCACCCTATGGAATTTATGTGGTCAACAGTAAAGGTACCATTGAATACATAAACCAGGCAATGGAGGTCATCAGCGGCGTCAGTTATGAACAATTCGTTCACAAGATAAATGTATTTACGCTGCCGAGCTACCAGGAAATCGGCCTGTCAGTGAAAATTATGAAAGCCGTTGGCGGAGAGTCTTTTTTTCTCGGTCCCGTCAAGTATACCTCCTACATCAGTAGAAAATATACAATTAGAAATTTCACCGGTATTCCCATTGAAGAAGATGGTGAGAAAAAGGCATTGGTTTTTGTCGATGACGTAACGGACCGGGAAAATGCCAAGGAAGTGCAGCAAAAGTTGAGGGAGCAATTAATCCAGGCTCAGAAAATGGAATCAATCGGTCGGCTGGCAGGCGGCGTGGCCCATGATTTTAACAATATCCTGTCAGTCATAATAGGCTACAGCGATTTGATCATGCACAAGCTGCCCAAAAATAGTGAAGAGTGGGAAGAGCTGCAGATAATCAATGAGTCCGGAAAGAAGGCGGCAGGTCTTACCCGGCAGCTTCTGGCATTCAGCCGGAAACAGGTTCTTGAGATGAAGGTGGCGAACCTGAATGCCATAGTGCAGGATATGAGTAAACTGCTGAGCCGCATGATCGGTGAAGATGTTGCCCTTGTTTTCAATATCAGTAATCGTACCAGGAATGTCCTGGCTGACCCGAGCCAGATCGAACAGATTTTGATGAATCTTGCTGTTAATTCCAGGGATGCCATGCAAGAGGGCGGAACCTTCACTATTGGGGTTTCCGATGTGGAACTGGACGAAGAATTTGTGCAAGCGCATCAGGGGGCAATGCCAGGTTCGTTTGTCAAGCTCAGCACCACTGATACAGGCATGGGAGTGTTGCCCGAGGAGCAGGAGAGAATTTTTGAGCCGTTCTATACCACCAAGGAGATCGGCAAGGGGACCGGCCTGGGGTTGGCAACCGTGTACGGGATTGTTAAGCAGCATAACGGATTCATTTACATAAGCAGCCAGATAAACAAAGGTACAACCTTTGATATTTACCTGCCGATTGTGATGTCCCCTCAAATAACTGAAGCCGAGGAAAGTGCTTTCAACGTCCTAAAAAGGTCGGAAACTATACTGGTGGCAGAGGATGAACCTTCAATCCGCCTACTGATATCTTCAATTCTAAAACCCCTGGGATTTCATATTCTTGAGGCCGGAAACGGTGCTGAAGCTCTGGAGATAAGCGAGGGACACGAGGGACAAATTGACGTGCTTTTAACCGATGTGGTAATGCCGCTAATGAATGGCCATGAACTGGCTGAAAAACTAACGCAAAACAGGCCCGCAACAAAAGTGATATATATGTCAGGTTACACCGATGATGTCATTGCAAAACATGGTGTTCTGGAGCCGGGAATAGCTTTTATCCAGAAGCCGATAACCACAAGGAATATAGTTGAAAAACTCCAGGAATGCTTAGAAACTATCTAGCCCGGGGTCACTTTATTTCTGGAACTTCTTGCTTCCCCACACCTCTCGTATAATCCTCAACTGCAACACAAATTCCTTTCTGCGGCCCGTGATTCGGAGCCGGATAAAATTGTTATTTCCCCTTGACTCACCAATAATAACGGAGTTATAGTTTCGACATTTTGTAAATGAATGGGCATTCATTTGAGATGTGTTTTGTGGTGCATGGGCGCACTGTAACGTTTTGACTTGTAAAAGAATCAATGATTCTAGGCGCGGGCGTTGTGCTTTTATAATGTCCGGTTTAATGGCTTTTGCACTGCCAGCCGGGCATGGTGCATATGGCATGATGTATTGAACAAAAAAAATAATAAAGTGGAGGGAATTTATGAAGTCAATAACAGTAGCTTTGTTGGCGAGCATAGCATTGGTTGGAAACGTGTACGCCAGTGAAAAGAAGCATGATGTCGCCAAGGAGGAAAACAAATGTATTGGAGCAGGCCCACAGTCGCCGCGTGATATTGATAATTTGGCTGGCAGCAATCCCATTATATTTGAGAAGGCTCCTGCATTTGCAGATATGAATCTGTGTAACGTTCATTTTCATCGAAACGCGGAGCACAAAGCAGCGGCGTACTCGACATATGTGGAAGACGGCGATGCTTCGGGTTGGGCCTGCCAGGAACCTGCTGCCAATCGTCTTGAAATGAAACACGCCGAGTATAAAGGATGCGAGGGCATAGCTCCTGGGGACACCATTGAGGTTCATTGGGTGCACACAACCTGTGATACTGAGACCGATGGTGTTACACCCATGGGAGGAGGTCTAAGTGCCTGCCTTACAACCTCATGCTCAAATCCCCAATTACGGGTTGCGGCCCAGGTTTTTGTTCTGCAAAAAAATGGTAAATTGAAATTTTCCGATTCCGGCCCGACCAGCCCCCACGACCCAACTGTTGTGTATACGGGCGCCACGACCGGAACCAGCTATAGCAATACTCACTGCTCTCCGTTCCAGGTGACCTGGGACGTGAAAAGTACCTGTGATACCCTTGATATTGATGACTTCAGCAAGTGGTGCAGCAATAATAAATATAATGATAACCATGCCCATGGAGTTAGGGTACTTGTGACACCAGAGGCCTTGCTCAGTAAAATACCAAAGTAAAGAGTGCAAAGGTTCTAATTACGGCCGGGGGTGTCTGCCCTCACCTCCGGCCAGTTTGGGTATTACTCCTACTCCTTTCCATATAGTCATAATGATAATGATACCTTAGTTGTGCAGTCCTTGCTGTTTTAAGAGCAAGGCTTCCCAGCCATCAGCAGACAATTCATGCAGAAGGCGTCAGCCATTCTTTTAAACAACTCCGCTAACCCGCATTTTTCACGAGTCGATACGCCGGATAGACAAAGTGTAAGTCGTTTGAGCTATACTTTAGTATGCGAAACGCCTTACACTGCAGCCTATACGGATGTATCGGCTTGCCCGAAGGGTGAACAGTTTTGAAAAAAATCTATTCAGTCACTTGGTACAAACTGTAACCGAACAAATACACTAGAAATATAAAATTTAAATCACAAAAACAGATAGTTAAACTTATTTTTCAAAACTGTTCATGAAATATTCGGGCTAATCCTTTCTTCTTACGCCAGGAGGATTCAGAGATTTTAGCATCTGTGACAACTACATTTTTCAATAAATCAAAGCGTAATAGGAAAGTGACATACAGGCAATAAAACCTGGCAGAATTTTTCATGAAATATGCAGACCAATCCTGCAAGCAGAGCCTAACTGACAAGACTCCTTGCTTTGATGCTGATTGCAAGTTTCATGGCATACGGATTGATACAGGTTAGCTGCGGAAGAGTTTTCTGACCGTTGAAAGGATATAGCGGGTAAGGCTTTTTCTGCGTAAAAGGAAATCTGCCTGGGCATCGGTGACTTCCTTGCCGGTCTGATCCCGGAAGGAGGAAGACTTCATGATGGCAAATATTTGCGACGGATAGACGCTTCTATGCCCGGTCATAAGGAAGCTGGTGACACAGGCCACTGCTGCATAGGGTGCTATCTGTGCCCCAAAAAGTTCCACGGCCAGGATTGATGCGGCAATGGGTGTATTGGCTGCTCCTGCCAGAAGCGCCACCATGCCGATTGCAGCGAAAGTCGCAGGGTCAACTCCAAGTATCGCGGCCAGCAGGCTGCCAAATGTGGCGCCGATAAAAAAGATAGGGGTGACCATGCCGCCGCTGCCGCCAAAAGTGAGGGTAATGCAGGTAAAGATAATTTTTGCTGCAAAGGCGTACCACACCACTTTGGCACCTGCAAGTGTTGCCTCAATGGTATCAAGTCCAAGCCCCAGGTAGTCGGTGGAAAGAATAAGGGTTAAAAGGATGAGGACTGTACCGCCAAGAAGTCCCTTCAGCGGTGTCCACCAGGGGATTTTTACAGATAGACGCTGGAACAGATTCAATGTTTCGATGAGAAGCAGAGAGCAGATACCAAAAAAAATTCCGGCCAGAAGAACTTTAATGAAAAAAAGTTCAGTAAATGCAGGCACAAAATCTATCTGGTGATAAAAGTAGGAAACCCCCAGGGCTGAGGAAACCTGATATCCCATAACCCCGGCAATAAAAGTCGGGAGCAGCACATCATACATGATGCCTCCGACGAACAGAACTTCAATGCCGAAAATTGCGCCAGCGATAGGTGTGCCGAACACAGAGGCAAAGCCGGCACTGATGCCGCAGATTACCAGTTTCTTGCGGTCTGCTTTATCAAAATGCAGCAGGGTGCCGATTGTTGAGGCCAACCCCCCTCCTATCTGGGCACAGGGCCCCTCCTTGCCGGCCGAACCACCGCAGGCCAGGGTGATAACTGTCGTTATCAACTTTATGGGAACCACAATTGCCTTGATGTAGCCGTCATGGCGATGTACAGCTTCAATTACCCTTTCGGTTCCATGGCCCTCTGCCTCGGGAGCAAGGTATTTTGTGATAAAGGAACTTGAGGCCAGGGCCAAGGGCAGAAGGAAGAAATAGTAAGAGTGTTCACCAAGCTGTGTCGTACTCCAGTCCAGGGAGACCAGGAAAATTGAAGTTGAAGCGCCCACAACCACTCCAATCAGGCTTGCCACGATAAACCACTTGAAGATGCTGATCAAAAGTATGGATTCTTCTGTAATGGATTTTTTCATTTCCCGGATTGGCTATAGATTTTCTTGGCTTTTTCTCCAATGTATTCATAATACCCAAAATGGCTTTTAATTCAATGTCATTTGCGCCAGGTATTTTCTTGATGCATTCAGGTGTCAGGCGGACATGCGGGTTTTGCAGGATGTGGTAGTGGAGTAAGGTGCCATTGGCATGGGTGAAGTATATTTAGGAGCCCTATGGATTTGTAGTATCGTGGCAGATAAAGAATTTCCTGACTGCTTCTATATGGTTGGATAGGCAAAGCACGGTTATTACATCTCCGGGAAGTATTTTGGTATTGCCGCCCGGCACGAGAACCGCTCCATAGCGCAGGATCGAGACAACATTTGTATTCTGGGGAAGTTGGATATCTGCCAGCCGTTGACCGGTGCCGGCACAATTAGCTTCCACTTTGATTTCAATGAAATCGAGCCCTGTTACCTTGCGCAGGGCCGAACGGTCGTGGGCCAGCTGGTCTTTCTGTTTACGCATCAAACCCACATTATAGGCCCGCACAATATCACTGCGGCTGATGAGGCCGACAAATTGTTTCGGATTGTTTCTTGCCACCACCGGCAGTCTGGCAAGGTCACGGGGTGCCATCTTCCTGATGGCTGCCCAAATGGGTTCATCCGGGAAAACCGTAACAGGATCAGGTGTTGCCACATCCCAGACTTTGAGGTCCCGCAGGTTGACATCCTTCCTGTCGAGCGTCCGTTCCATATTTTGTATTGTCCGTTCCATATCCTGCATGGTGACCATGCCGTAGAGTT
This sequence comes from uncultured Desulfobulbaceae bacterium, assembly GCA_947259115.1. Classification (GTDB taxonomy): domain Bacteria; phylum Desulfobacterota; class Desulfobulbia; order Desulfobulbales; family BM004; genus BM004. The sequence continues at coordinate 53,383 of CAMYKS010000034.1, forward strand.
CATAATCTTTGCTTATGACTGGAAAACCGCCCAGATGGGTTTCCTGGAAGGCTCCGAAAAGGTCGGCGACACTCTGTTCACTCTGCATTGTGATCGGTACTTTGTTCATTACCTCTTCAACCTGGACCGTCTGCATGATGTCCATGTCCCGTCCCTGTACAAAACGTATACCACGCTTGTTAAGCTTCAGTGTATATATGGAGTCGGAATGCAGCCATTGGGCAAATGTGGAAGCTACCATGCCTGCTGCCATGAGTGGCAGGATAAGCCGGTAGTCATTACTCATTTCAAAGACAATGAGCATGGAGGTCAGTGGTGCCCTGGCCGCTGCAGAGAAAACCGCTGCCATGCCCACCAGGGCATAGGCGCCGATTTCGATGGTAAGGTTTGGAAAAAGATACATGGCCAGGTAGCCAAAGGAACCGCCCAGCATGGCCCCGGTAAAAAGGGAAGGTGCAAAAACACCCCCGGAGTTGCCGGAGCCGAGAGTGAATGAGGTTGCCAGGGGTTTAAGAAAAATGAGCATCAGCAACAACAGGAAAGGAGCGCGTCCCTGCAGTACCTGTTCCAGAAACAGAAAACCCGAGCCGAAAATGTGCGGATAATTTTCAATAATCGGCAGGCCCAATGTCATGTCTGTGGGAGAGATGTGGACGGCACTTCCCATATATGGATAAGCAAAGGCCAGTATGCCCAGGAGTAGTGAACCAAAAGCAGGTTTCAGCCATAGCGGTATATTAAGTTTATCAAACACGTCTTCAGCAAAGTAGAGCATACGTATGAAGAGAATACCTACAAGTGCAGCCAGAAGTCCCAGGATTACATAGAGCAGAATCTCCCAGGAAGAGTGCATGACATAGGCAGGCACCTCAAAGGCAGGGCGGGAGCCCAAAAAAATGCGGCTGACAATGCTTGCGGCCACTGCGGAGACTACTACGTTGCCGAACACCGCCACCTGGAGTTCGCTGAGCAGTACTTCTATGGCGAAAACCACACCGGCAATGGGGGCGTTGAATGTTGCGGCAATACCAGCTGCTGCACCGCAGGCAACCAGATTTTTTATCCTTTCATCGGACAGGTGCAGCCACTGACCGACAGATGAACCCAGGGCGGAACCGACCTGGACAATTGGCCCTTCCCGTCCTGCTGACCCGCCGGTTCCTATGCAAAGAGCAGAGGCAATAATTTTTGCCAGGGCCACCCTGGGTCGGATGCGGCCTCCCCGTAATATGAGGGCCTGCATGACCTCCGGGACCCCGTGACCCTTGGCCTCCACGGCAAATTTGGAAATAATGGGTCCGACAAGAAGGCCGCCGACAACCGGGATAAGGATCAGCCAAAAGCGGCCTAAAGCTGGGAAAATATTTTCTGCTCCGGCATAGGCAGTAACCTGGATGAAACCGATGAGGCGAATGAAGAATACGGCAGCAAGACCGGTGGCCACCCCGACAACTGCCGCCATGACAAGCAGAACCAGCCCCTCCCGCGGGGCAAGTTGGTCCAGCAGTTTAGCCAGGTATCGCTTGAGCATATAAATTATTTATGACCGACTTGATAAGTTCATAGCGCTGTTGCACAATAAATACTGATATTACAAATACCTACATTAGATAACGGTTGCTGTCAAGGAAGGAGCCATTTCTGCAGAAGGAAAAGTTCAGTTTGAAACGTTGAAAAGGTGGCATAAGACAAAAGAGGTGATTAAAATTATAATAATGAGCAATTATATTTAGATTGTGCAGAAATTTGTAGTAGATAAATACATTATGGAGAGGCCCAGACCATGACAAATAAAAACTGTGAGGCAGCCAGCCGTTGGAATAGGCTGTCAACTCTGCTGGCAGCTATTTTTATGTTTTTTCTTTTAAGTGCATGTAGAACCGGCGATTATGGGACCCTGGAAAGGGATAGAGACCTGGATAATATGTTTCTCAACTATGAGGTTTTGCCTGACCACCACTACTATGTCACCGGCGGATATGATTGGCCTAATGCTATCCTGGCCATCCACAGGGATTATGAGTTGGATAACCCCGGGGATCTCTGGGTTGCATTTCCGAACATGAATTCCGGTCAGATGCGAAAATGGATTGATACCATTGCCCCTGAACAGAATTATAGGTTTTCAGGGAAGTATTATGCTGCTTACATCCTGGATTTGAATGGAAAAAAAGTTGGTGCCTGGTATGCAACCGAGCCCCAGACAACAGTGAAGTTTTTTGAGGGCAATAAGATCCAGGTGTATACCCCTGATCTGATTCCGGAAAATCATTTACATAAAGGTTTTAGGTTACGAACCGGGATTTAACAGGCTGGGATCGAAAGACAGCCCGGAAGTAAAACACCATGTCTGAGAGTTCTCTTTTAAAAACCATTAAGCATAACTGCGATATTTCAGATGCCAGGGATAATGGGATTTACTCCATCTGTACCCTGGTGCTGAAATTGCGCAATCACTATAAATGGGAACATGGTCTTGAGCCCTGGGAGGAGCCTGACTCTCCCGTGCTTCTTGACTGGATCGCAGCCAAGGAAGAATACTGGGAGACCATTCATGCTGAACCCTTTTCACCCATTTCCATCAATGGGGAAACGGTTGATCCCTTCCTGCTGCCGATAATCAACAAGCACCTGTCTGTTGACAACCAATTGTACGGCGCCGGCTACGGCAGATCAATGAAGGCGGTTTTTTTCATGGCTGAGATCCTGGAAGACCGTCAGGTTGAAGGCTGCCCCACCATGATTCTCGGCAAGGAGAGCGCCAGGGAGCTTTCCAGCCCTTTTGCCATGCTGCAGGATGGTGTTATCTATATCAGAAAGGAGCCCATGCGGTTTTTTTTCTGGGACCAGATTCAGGAGATCAATCCATCCAGCAGGATTGCCATGCAGCAGGCGCTTGCCGAATATGGACTCATGAAAGACGGTTGCTCCCTTGAGCGCAAAAAATTGATCGCAATTTTTGATCATATTGTTGCAGAGGAATTGGAGATATTTATTTATCATGAAGTGGGGGAGAGCCAGGAAAACCTTCTGGACAGCAATGTGCTCAAGAAAATCATTGCAGCGTATCCGGCTTCAGCCCTTGAACTGCTGGCCCGGGCAGTCAAGGATATCTTGGCCGATACCCACCCCAAGGGGTTGCTCAGTCATATTGTGACCAAGGAGAAAACAAGCTCTCTGGGTTTTTACCTCTCCTTTTTGGATGGTATGCGTAAACTCCTTTGTCCGGAACTCAATGAAGCGGGAAAAGATTTTTGGCATAATGGTGACTGGTCTCTGCTGCAGACGGCCAGGAGGCAATGCCGAGGAAAAAATGAGGCAATTGCACTCAAACTAAAGGGGCTGAGCCAGAGGCTGGACCAGGGAGAACCTCCTGAAAAACTTCGCATTTGGGCAGAAAAAAATGTGCTGGCCCCACTGGGGTTGCAGGTGCCGGACAGAGAGGAGGGAGCTACTTGAGCATCCTGTCTGTCAAACCGTCATAATCGAGAATCACACCACTCTCTTTTGCAGCGCCATATTGTGCGGCTGCTTCTTGTGAGCTGAATGCCAGAATGGACGCATCTTTGTTTTTTTCATCAAGGCAGAAGTACGCCTCGGTTATTTTAATTTTTTCTGCAGTATAATAATCATAGACATGGGCAGTGGTATCAAAACCAACCATTTCCATGGCACAGAGTTCCGTATTGCGGTAACTGATACCGCAGCCGATAGCGCTGAAAAATACCGGACCGTTAACCTCTGCCTCCAGGGAGTATTTCAGCATGGTGCCGCTTACCTTTTCAGCCAGCCGGGTACACTCAGGCCTGGTATTATCAGCGATTGAAACACCGGTGCTCACAACAGGAAGAAAAAAAACTGTAAGTACGGTAATGATATATTTATGCAGCATGATACAGTACTCCTTCTTACACTGGATTTAACCTTGCAACACTGATAAAGACATGCAGTCCCCTGCATAAGCCCGCTGCAGTAATGGTAAAAATGACATAAAATATAAGGGCTGTCAAACATCCCAAAATACGTGATCGTATTTTATATAAAAGGAGTTGATAAATGGAAGCAAGAATTGAACTGGTTGATGCTGATATTACGGCTTTGCAGGTGGACGCCATTGTCAATGCAGCCAATAATTCCCTCCTGGGAGGAGGGGGCGTTGATGGCGCCATTCACCGGGCCGCAGGCCCTGGACTGCTTGAGGAGTGCAGAAAACTGCACGGCTGCGCCACCGGGGATGCCAAGATAACCGGAGCCCATAACCTTCCGGCTCGCTACGTTATCCATACCGTCGGCCCTGTCTGGCACGGGGGGGCATCAGGTGAGGAGGATTTACTGAGCAGCTGCTATCAAAAATGCTTCAAACTGGCCGGGGAAAATAACCTGCAGAGCATTGCTTTGCCGGCAATCAGCACCGGCGTCTATGGTTTTCCCAAACACAAAGCTGCCTTGATAGCTGTGCGGGAAACACTTAAGGCATTGGCTGAAAATGAGGCATTGGAAAGGGTGTTGTTTGTCTGCTTCAATGGGGAAACCAGGAAGGCCTATGAAGAAGCCCTGCAATAAAAGGAATCAGGGTATAACTTGCTGAAAGCTATGCGTATCATTGGCGGATAATATATTCCTCTTTGCTGTCATCCCAGTAATAACCCTGCCCTGACCAGATATCATCAATTTTCTGCCAGTCATATTGGACATTATCAAGTGCACTGAAGGTGTCATAAACCGCCAGGATTTCTGCATCCTCTATGCGGTTGTCAAGGTTGGCGTCAGCCCAGTGATAGTCTGCCAGGGGCAGGACCAGTGAGCCTGCAATGATTGTTTCCGAGGATTTTTTGTCCCGCAGGGTAACTGAACCACTGAAGCGCAGGGGTATGTCATGGGAGGTGCCAGGTTCTGCACGAAGTTTTTTTGCCAGATAGACAAAGGTTGTTACCTGTCCCGTTGTTCTTGTGATCCATTTGAGATTTCGGGTTTTTATGTCAAAGCCTGTAAAAGGGGGAGCACTTACCATGGGTTCGCACCCCTCCGGAAGAGTCTCTTTCAGAATCAATGAAAAAGGAGCCTGCTGTTTCGTGGTAACCTGAATAATAACTGGAAATGGCTGACCTGCAGGTATATGGGGTGGCAGAAGCCGGGTAGCAGCAATAATGGTAGCCGGTTCCGGCTGTTTAACACTATACCAGATAAATGGCAGAAGCAGGACAGCAATAAGGAGCAGAAGCCAGAGGAGGATTCGTTTCGCCTGCGGCGTTTTTGGCTGAGCATAGGTAATTACCGTCGGTTCATCCGGCTCGGATGGCTCTTCCTCTTTGTCAAGTATGTGCTCCAGTGATACTTCAAGAGCCCCGGCAAGCTTAAGGGCGTTTTCTTCTTTTATGGAAGGATAGCGCTTGTTTTCCCAACGCGAAATAGTATCTGTGGTGACTCCAACCACTGTGGCAATATAAAGCTGTGTAAGTCCTTTTGACTCACGCAGACTCCGTACCTTGGAGCCATCAATTTTGACCATTTGAGAAGGGCCTGGATATGTCTGTTCACTCATTTCGCGAGTAGTTATTATTAGTAAAATTTTTTCTGAAATTAATGAAGCGCTATATTAGCCGAAGTTCAAATAACCTGCACAGGCTTTTTCATAAATAGACAAATATATCGACCGCTGTACTACTGTAGGTGGCTCTGCTGCTTGCCATGTCGGGCCGACATCACTCAACATCTAATGCAATATGACCCGACATCATCTATTTTTTCGGTGACTGCCCCTTACAATTGATGACAGGCAAATGGGTGCCATGTTTCAAACTATACAAAGGAGGAATGGTAATGAAGAAATTATGGATGATGGTCTTTTTAATCTTGTCAGCAACGTTGCTGTACGCAGGAACATCCATTGGTGCCGAGGGAGAAGCCTTGAAAGCTCCGGAAGCAGAAATTATTATTGAGGGAGAAAAAAAATCTGCGCGATTCCCCCATACGGTGCACACAAGCCTTGGTGTAGCATGCGGTCAGTGCCACCATGGAAATGAGCACCAAGCGTTGACTGATAAAGATATAGCGGCCATGGAAAACAACTTGCAGCTTCGCTGCGCAAGCTGCCATAATAAGGATTTTACAGATCCGAAACTGCAGACCCCGAAAGCCGCTTTCCATGCACGTTGCAAGGATTGCCACAAGCAGGGGGTAGACGGCAAGAAAGGGCCGACCAAGTGTACAGGCTGTCACGTTAAATAATATAGAATAGTAACTATTTCAAGAGTTTGTGTATCTTAAGGTTGTTGGATGGCTCTAAGCAACCTGAAAAAAATAAAGAATCCGGGCCTTGAGGACCCGGATTTGATTCGCCTCTTGAAGAGGCTGCTGCCGCGTACAACTTATTTATTTTTTAGGCACAAAGGGACAAAGAGACAAAGGCACAAAGTAAAAAAACGATGCACATAGCCTCTGTGCCTTTTGCACTAGCCTCTTCAAGATTAAGGCTGAGCCCACTGTCTCTGACCTGGCCCTGAGGACCAGGTTTTCTGTACTGAAACAAAAGAATTATTCATGGGCCGGGATACGTTGGTGTCCCGGCCTCTTTGCGTTGACAGTAATCTGTTGTGCCGCAAATATTACTGTCCAATATTGCAATGGAATGAGGTTACAGAGTAGAGTGATGGTGTTGGAGACGGATTATACTGCGTAGGTGAAATAATATTCTGTAAGGAGGATTCCTGCAAATGCCTAAAAAAGACCCCCCCAAATGTTTTCCCTCTGCCGGTGACGATGTAAAAGATGCTGCACTCTGTGTTGTCTCTCCCCAGACACAATCCGAGAGTTACAGGCTGGCCTTCGATGACCAGGAGTTTTTACTGCGGGATGAACTGCGGGGTGTCCGGCTGCAGCTTGAAATAATGAAGCCGGAAATAATCCTGCAGGAGCTGGGTATCAACTCAACCGTTGTAATGTTCGGGGGATCAAGGATTCCCGACCCTGCAACTGCAGCAAAACGGCTGCAGGAAAAGGAAATGCAGGCCAAGAGGGAACCGCTGAGCGAAACGGCGGCTCTGCGGGTAAGTTGCGCTAAAAGAGTGGCTGCTAAATCCAATTACTATGAAGAGGCCAGAGAACTTGCCAGGCTCATAACTGAGAGCTGCTTAAGTGATGATGAGTGTGATCTCGTAGTTTCCACAGGCGGGGGGCCCGGAATCATGGAGGCCGCCAACCGTGGCGCCCATGAAGCAGGCGGGAAAAGCATCGGTCTCAATATTGTCCTGCCCCATGAACAGGCGCCTAACGAATATATTACCCCGGAACTCTGTTTTCAGTTCCATTATTTTGCCATGCGCAAAATGCATTTTCTCATGCGGGCCAGGGCTCTGGTTGCTTTCCCGGGTGGATTTGGCACCATGGATGAACTCTTTGAAACCCTTACCCTCATCCAGACTAAAAAAATCAAACCGTTACCGGTAATATTATTTGGCCGGGAATTCTGGAACAGGGTTATAGATTTTGATTTCCTGGTCCAGGAAGGTGTTATAGCGCCCGAAGATAAAAACCTGTTTAGCTTCATTGAAAAGGCCCAGGATGCCTGGAAGATAATCCGAGATTTTTATTTTGAAAATAAAGAGACACCTGCATGAAATTATGTGGCGATGCTGTTTTATTGTATTGAGTTGAAGAGACATGGAGTGGCTGCTAAAAGTATGTACCCTGATATAATTAGGCAGCCTTCCGGAGCTTAACGTCTAGCGTGAATCTTAAGATAGGGGAGGTGTACAATGGGCAGATATCTGATCACAGTAATTCTTGTATGTCTTTTATTGAGTCCCGCCGCAGTTAATGCTGCTGAAGCGGAAAAACCGGGTGAAATTCCGAGGCTTTTCGGCACCTTTGCTCCAAAACCTGAAGTCTGGTCTGAATATGCCATATTTGACAAGGCAACGGGCAAGCGGAGTGTTATGCGCATGTCCATTGTTGGTGTTGAAGGGAATTCCTACTGGTACGAGGTGGTAAACAGGGAAGGAGAGTCCAGTAACATTGTCAAGATGCTGGTAAAGGGTGATCCAAATGATCCTGAAAATATCCAGCGACTTATCATGAAATCAGGTACGGATCCTGCCCAAGAAATGCCACGGGACTTTGTGCTCATGGGCCGCAGGATGGCAAGCCACATGTTTGCGCAGCGCAGCGGTATACCAGAAAGCGCCCAGGGCACTCTGAAGAATGTAAAAACAGGTGATGGGACTGCCACAGTGCCGGCCGGGACTTTTGATGTGAGCCTGCATCAGATAGTGGACGCGGAGGGTAAGGTCTATGCCGGGTATAAGTTTTCCAAGGAGGTGCGCCCCTTTGGTGTAGTAACTTCTGAGGCCGAAAATACGACCATGATCCTGCTGGGCCATGGAACCGGGGCCACGTCTCTTATCACTGAAGAGGCAACCATGATGACCCGGCCTCCCGGTATGCCCGGTGACATGCCAATGGGAAAGATGCCGGGTATGGTCCCGCCACAGGGCGTTGGGCCTGCTCCCGGGAGCGGGATAAGGAAGATTCCGGGCATGGGCACAGGCTATGAGCGTGATAGATAGAAGGCAAAATGAACGTATAAATCTTTCCATGGCCATGGTTTTTAACCATGGCCTTTTTTTATCAACGCACAACTATTACGCAGGGTGTAAATAATCACATTACTTCATATATGCCATTATACGTGCAGCAAAAGCTGCAAGTGACACAATTTGTCACTTTTCCAGGCAAGAGAATTTGTCTGCCACGCTATCCCGTTAATTGAGCAATAAATCTCTATGTCACATTGTGGTATAATGGTTTTTGCAGATGAATGGTCATTGTGAAAAAAAAAGCAATGAAATCGTTACGTTCTGTTTGTGTCACTTTGGTGTCTAATTTGCGTATCTCTGTAATTTCTTGATTTGCTTGGTGAAATTGCAAGCGAATATGATTTCTGGTGCAAGGTTTGCATAAATCATATGGATGCCGGCAATCGGCACCTTCCTTATTCAGCATGATTAAAGCGGAACAGGCGTATTCTGCAAAAATCCATAGACAAATTGGAGGAGAAAAATGAAGAAACGAATGCTTATGGGATTGGTTATTTCTTTGAGTCTGATACTGGCTGGTGCTTTTACCGCCGGGGCTGCAGAAGTTCACCTCTGGGGCTCCACCACCTGCCAGAAACGCTTTCTGGAGCCAGGCGCCAAGGCCTTGGAAGAGGCGACCGGCGTCAAGATCAAGGTCTTCGGGGTCGGTACCGGCAAGGGCATGCTGGCCCTTTTCGAGGGCAAGACCAACGTGGCAATATCTTCCAATGTGCTTGAGGGGAGCGTTAATTCAGCCCAAAAGGTTCGCAAGAAAGAAGGCCAGGAGCCCATCGATGTACCGGAAGGGCTTCAGTATCATACCATCACTGAAGACATCATTGTGCCCATCGTGCATAAGGATAACCCGGTTGACAGTTTGACCTGGGAGCAGTTAGCCAAGCTCAATACCGGAGAAATCACAAACTGGAAGGAAGTGGGTGGCCCGGATATGCCCGTACAGGTTATTACCAGCCATGCAGGCAGCTCTACCAAAGCGGTTTTCCAGAAAATGGTAATGAATAAGGCTGCTTACTCCCCTGATGCGGAACTGGTGAAAAGCACGCGGCTTGAGCTCAATCTTGTTTCCAAGAACAAGGGGGGTGTCGGTGCAGTGAGTAAGGGTTTCTTTAACCTGAATCCCGGTAATACAAAGACCGTTGCAACGAAAAAAATCTCCAGGCCTCTGGGCTTGATCACCATCGGCGACCCGGACCCTGATGTCCAGAAGGTCATTGATTTTTTCCGTTCGGCTGAAGGCAAAAAATATATCCTGGAATAATTTGTGAGGGCATGTGAACTGTTTGCTTTATTTACTTTGTAAATTGCCGGCTGTCTTGCGGTTTTTGGATGCTGTAAGACAGCCGGCTGCCCACTGGCACTTCTCTTTGCTTTGGGCAGGGTGAACGGTATGATCCGGCAGAGGATGCTCCACAGAATCGGAGGCTGAATTATATGCCTGGTAGTTAACTTATGGGTTGCAGGGGGGAACTAAGATGAAATTAACGATCCAAAGAAAGCTTATTCTGGGCTTTACCGCTGTTGCGGTTCTCTGTGCCGTAGTCGGGTATGTGGGTTGGAATGGCGTGGGCCGGCTGGAGAAAAATATCCAGCAGGCCGGGAAAACCAGTTTTCCTGCCCTGCAGGCGATATCAGTCCTGAAGGAATCCCAGCTGGCAATCAAGGCATCGGAGCGCACTCTGCTCAATCCATCCCTTGACCTTGAGAAACGCAAAGAAGAGTATGAGAAGATAAATGCTGCATTCGAAAAGGCTGATCGAGCAATAGATATTTATACGTCCATGGACCATTCCGAAGAAGTAACTGCTGCCTGGACAGAGTTTGAAAAAAGTTGGGCTGCCTGGCAGGCAGATGTTGAAGAGTTTGTCAAACTCAGCGGTAATATTGATTCCATCCAGATCAGAGATCCCCAGAAGCTGGCCATGGAGGTGGAAAAAAACTTCGGCGAGTACCGGACCTGGGCTGCTGAGTCTGTGCGGGCTGTCCTGGAACAACAGGAGTTTTCCGGCGACCTTGATCCGGACAATTCATCTTTCGGTAATTGGCTGTCCACTGTCCAGGTCGCCAACCCGGATGTACAGGATGCTGTCCAGCTCTTGAAAAATCAGTTGACCTCAGTTTACTTTTCGGTCAACGGCATCGCGGATTTTCTCTCCATCGGCGAGTATGATTTGGCCAAGGACGAATATATCCTCGAGGTCCTTCCCAGTATTGAGTCCATCCAGATCTATGTGGACAGGCTCTTGGCGCCGATCAACCAGGCCCTTGTCTATTATGGCCTGTTGGGTCTGCATGAACAGAACAACACATCAAAATCCATGCAGCAGACGGAAACGCTGCTGAATTCCATAGTAACATCAACAAATACTGAGGTTGCTAACGGGGTAAAGCATGGCGAAAGTATTGCCAAAAGGGTTTCCGGTATTGTCCTGGCGGTCATCCCTTTCAGTTTCCTGGCAGCACTCATTTTCGGCATATTTATTGCCAGGTCCATATCCCTGCCGTTACAGAAAGTTATTGAGGTTATCGGCAAGATCTCCCAGGGTGATACCAGCGCCACCCTGCCTGTGGGAGAGACAGCCAACTGCTCCAGTATAAAGAATTGCGGTGAAAAGGATTGTCCAAGTTTTGGCAAAAATGATGCCTGCTGGGTCAACAGCGGCTCATTTGCCCCCATCAAGCACTGCCCACGGGCCAAAAGGGGTGAAGACTGCCGCTCCTGTGAAATTTACGGCAACCGTACTGAGCTTGAGGAACTGGGCTCCATTGTCATGGCCCTGTCAAACATCATAAAGGAAAGGGAGCAGTTGGCCCAGTCCATTTCAAATGGTGATCTGCTGAAGGTCGTTGAAGTCGCCTCGGATAAAGACAACTTGGGCAAGTCACTGAAAAAGATGCAGGAGAGCCTTGCGGACATAATCGGCAAAGTGCAGGCCTTTGGCGATAGAATTGCCGATGAATCCCTCATGGTGTCAAATTCGAGCCAGGCTCTTTCCCAGGCGGCCACCGAACAGGCCTCTTCCCTGGAGGAGATTTCCAGCTCCATGACCGAACTCGGTTCACAGACAAAAAATAATGCCGAGAACGCCGTGCAGGCCAATGATCTTACAGGAAAGGTCAAGATTGCAGCCGATAACGGCAATAAGCATATGCAGGCCATGATGGATGCCATGGCGGAGATCAACCATGCCGGCCAGGACATTTCCAAGATTAACAAGGTGATTGACGAGATTGCCTTCCAGATCAACCTGCTTGCTTTAAATGCAGCGGTTGAAGCGGCCCGGGCCGGCAGGCACGGTAGGGGTTTTGCCGTGGTGGCTGAAGAGGTGCGCAACCTGGCGGCACGGAGTGCTGCGGCTGCCAGGGAGACATCGTCCCTGATTGAAGGTACTGTGGAGAAAACCAGGAAGGGAACAGAGATTGCCGGAACCACGGCAGAGGCATTATCTGAAATACTCTCCGGTGTATCCGAAGCCAGGGACCTGGTAGCTGAAATAGCCAGTGCCTCCAACGAGCAGGCCCAGGGAATCAGCCAGGTGAATCACGGCCTGGGCCAGCTTGACCGGGTAACCCAGCAGAATACAGCCAATGCTGAAGAGTCTGCCGCCGCTGCCGAGGAGCTTTCCGGCCAGGCTGAACAGTTACGCCGGATGTTGTCACATTTTAAACTGCGCTCCCAAGGCAGGAAAGAAAGGAGCCGGGAGCAGCAGGCATTACCCATGCGTCCTTCCATGCCAGTTGATGAGATGGAGCTTGCGGAAGACCTCCCGACTAAGCAGGATGAGTTAGACCGGCCTCCTGAGAATCTCATAAACCTGGATGACCGTGAATTTGGTAAATATTAGTATTTTCAAAGAGTTCTGGAAATGTTATATAAATAACAGGAGTGCAATTTCGAAGAGACTTCTTTTGAAAATCTGTCCTGTAATGATAATTTTTAGACAATTTAAAGATTCATGTCAGAGAACCTCGAAATAATCCATGAGTTTTCCAATGAGGTGCGCGACCTGCTGGAGCAGCTGGAGCCCTCTATACTTGACCTGGAAAAGGTCTGCAATGGCGAACAGGCCCAGGATTCTCCGGAAATATCAGAAGCCCTCAATAATATTTTCAGGCTGTTCCATTCCATCAAAGGTTCTTCAGGTTTTCTACAGCTGAATAACATCACCGAGACGTCCCATGTGGCGGAAAGTCTGTTGGACAGAATCCGTTCCGGTTCCATGCAGATTCTACCCGGTTATATTGATCTGCTCTGCGGGGCCTGCGATTTTACCCATGAGTCCCTTGACTACCTGGATAAGCACCTTAACGACGAAGGTATGGCAGAAAAGGCCAGGGGACTGATTGATACTTTTCAGAAAATTCTCTCAGGTGAGGCATTGCCTCCAACAGTGGGAACCGGTACAAAATCTATTGAGAGCGAAACAGAGACCCGGACAGCTGAAGCACCGATTCAGATAGACTTGGATCAGGAGCCGGATAATCTCAAGAATCCCAGGGTTGTCGAATTTTTTCTGCAGGAAGCCCAGGATCAGCTGCAGGTAATAGAACAGGATCTTCTGGGCTGGATTAAGTCCCCTGATGACACGGAATTGATGAACAAGCTTTTCGGTACAATCCACAGTTTCAAGGGTAATTGCGGTTTTATGAATCTGGCAGATCCGGAGAGGCTGAGTCACAGCATGGAGACCTTGCTTGAGGGTGTCATTAACGGACTTGAGGTGGACAGGACTGAAGTGGCTGACCTCATGCTCACCCATCTCACTGCTTTCCGGGAAGTCCTCCATGATATTAGCGATGGGGGTCCCGGCAGGATTATCGACCTGGAAAGGCGACTCGCACCCATCAGGGAGTTTATTTCCCTGGAAGAGGAGGTGAAGGAAGAGTCTGAAGAACCGCGGGTTAAACTCGGAGAGATCCTGGTTGAAGAAGGTATTGTCTCGCCTGAGGAATTGCAATCTGCACTTGCAACACAGAATGACAAAAAGCCCCTGGCCAAGAAACAGGATATACGGGTCAATCTGGGAAAACTGGATTCCTTGATAACCCTCATAGGCGAGTTGGTTATCGCCGAGAATATGCTGATAAATAACCCTGACCTGGACGGCCTGGAACTGGAAAATTTTTCCAGGGCAGCCCAGCAGATGAATAAACTTGTCAATGAACTGCAGGAAATGGCAACCGCCATCCGTTTGATTCCTGTGGCAGGGGTATTCAGTCGCATGAACCGGCTGGTTCATGACCTGGCCAGGAAATCAAAAAAGAAAATTGACCTGCAGATATCCGGGGAATCCACCGAGATGGATAAATCGGTTATTGAAAACGTGATTGATCCCCTGACCCATTTGATTCGCAACGCTGTGGATCACGGCCTTGAATCTCCTGAGGAGCGGTTGGCTGCCGGTAAACCGGAAACCGGAGTGATCCTCTTGAGTGCCAGTCATGAGGAAGGGGATGTGACGATCTACATCAAGGATGACGGGCGCGGCTTAAACAGGGAGAAGATCATTGCCACCGCAAAGAGGAAGGGGCTTATTACTGGTGACGGCTCGCAGTTGACTGACCTTCAGGTTCATAACCTCTTGTTTCGACCGGGCTTTTCAACCGCGGACAAAATTACAGAAGTTTCAGGGCGTGGGGTTGGCATGGACGTGGTCCTGCAGAACCTGAAAAACATCAGGGGAAATGTGCAGTTAAAAAGCAAAGCTGGTGAAGGCACAACGGTTATGCTGCGCATTCCACTTACCATGGCCATCATAGACGGCATGATGGTAAGGGTCGGCAAATCCCTTTTTATTGTGCCGATTCTTTCAATTAGGGAGTCCATATGCCCGGCAGCAGACACTGTTACCGTTACACCGGACGGGCATGAACTTGTCCGCATCAGAGAGCACCTTTTTCCTGTGGTCAGGCTGCATGCCGCCTACGATCTCGTCCCTGATAACTATGAGCTTGACAAGGGTATTCTTGTGGTTGTTGAGGCCCAGGGAAGGAATGCCTGTCTGTTTGTAGATGAGATAGTAGGACAGCAGCAAACCGTCATCAAGGGACTGTCGGACTTCATAGTCAAGACCGGCAATGTCAGGGGTGTTTCCGGATGTACAATTCTGGGTGATGGAAGTGTCTGCCTCATTCTGGATACCCATGCCCTTGTGGAAATGGATAAAACTGCAGAGATGCAGAAAATATAGCACCGTGCTGATAGAGTTACCGTAAGAGACAAAAGAGGAGATGAAGCTTATGAATGCCAACCAGAATGCATTTGATCTTGATGATGATTTATTTGATGATGAGGATACCCAGAAGGATAAATATCTCACCTTTTGTATTGCCACTGAGGATTATGGTATTGCCATCGCAAATGTAACGGAGATTATCGGTATACAGAGTATTACGGAAATACCGGAAATGCCTGAGTATATCAAGGGCGTCATAAATCTTCGGGGCAAGGTTATTCCTGTCATGGATGTGCGCCTTCGCTTCAAATTGCCACCGCGTGAATATGATGAGAGAACCTGTATTGTAGTCGTTGAAATTGACGGTGCTTCGGTTGGGCTCGTCGTTGACACGGTCAATGAAGTTGTGGATATCCCCGAAGACCAGGTGGAACCGCCGCCGAAAAGTAAACACAAGGGAGGAGGTTATATTCAGGGAATAGGTAAAATCGGCAAGGAAGTAAAAATACTGCTTGATATCAACAAGATCCTCTACGAGGAGGAACTGGCAACACTCAGTGAGGCGACTCAGAGTGCGTAAAGCTGGTGATTTTTTTAAGTGCATGTACTGGAAAGATTAGAAAAAATAAGCGGGTCAAGCAGTTTTTCATTATGCTGTTTAGGCAATGTTCTGTTGGAATTCAGGGCATGCGATAAGGGAACAGAGTATTTATAGCAGCATTGCAAAACAATGAAGGAGCCCAGTCCACAGAAACAGCCTTTTTTTGAATCGTCTTTGATGACGATGACAGACCGGGAATTCCGGTTATTACGTGATTTGGTCTATACACGGTTGGGTATCAATCTAACCGCTAAAAAGCGCTCCATGTTGATTGGACGTTTACAGAAACTACTTCGTACTTCAGGGTTTAAAACCTTTCAGGACTACTATGATCATCTGGTGAATGCACCCAACCTGACCGCCATGAACGAACTGGTCAATCGGGTTACAACCAATTATTCTTATTTTTATCGGGGCAAGAGTCATTTTGAATTTTTCAGCCAAAGAGCTTTTCCGGAGATTCTTGAGATTTTACGAAAAAGAAATTCAAGGGATTTACGGATCTGGACCGCAGGCTGTTCAACAGGGGAGGAGCCCTACATGGTCGCCATGCTGATGAAGGACTACCTTGGCAAGGAATATGGCTTGTGGGATGGGGGCATATTAGCCACCGATATTTCGGAGAAAGCTCTCCGGTTTGCTCAAGAGGGGATTTATCCGGACGACAGGGCGAAAGAACTTCCAGCCCATTTGAAAAAGCAATATTTCACTACAATGGTAGATGGTCAAATTGCTGTTAAGGATGTGGTTAAAAGGGAGGTAGTTTTCAGAAAATTCAATCTGAAAAATACAACCTTTCCATTTAAAAAAAAGTTCCAGATAATATTCTGCCGTAATGTCATGATTTACTTTGACAAACAGACACGGGAAAAACTAATGCAGCAATATAATGCCATAACCGAACCCGGTGGCTATTTATTTATTGGACACTCGGAAACCCTTGGGCGGGATCAACAATACTACAAGTATATTATGCCTGCTGTGTACCAGAAAGTATAGCTGATGAAATAAAGCCTAAGCCTTTGACACATGAGTACTATTCTTAATTCAAAAAAAACCAAAAGAACGATCAGGGTGTTGATTGTTGATGACTCTGCTCTGGTGTGCGAGATCCTCAAGGAGAGATTATCCCGGGAGCCGGGCATTGAGGTGGTGGGCACTGCACCTGATGCCTATGGAGCCAGGGATATGATAGTACGGTTACGGCCCGATGTCATGACCCTTGATGTAGAGATGCCGCGTATGAACGGGGTGGAATTCCTAAGGCGACTTATGCCACAATACCCCATCCCGGTTATCATGGTCAGTTCCCTGACCAGAAAAGGCACGCGTATCGCCATTGAATCACTGGAGGCAGGTGCCGTTGATTTTGTTACAAAACCATCGGCAGATCTCGGACGCGGCCAGGAAATCATGGTGATGGAACTCTGCACAAAGATTAAAATTGCTTCAACGGCAAATGTTTCCCACTGGAAGGAAAAGCGCATTCAACTTCCGTCCGGGCAAAGAATATTAACGGGAACAAAATTTAAGAAAGCAGCAAAAACGGTGATCGCCATGGGAGCCTCCACAGGAGGCATTGAGGCCATTACAGAGATTGTTTCCAAGTTTCCTGCTGAAACTCCAGGGGTTGTGGTCGTGCAGCATATGCCCCCGATATTCACCCTCATGTTTGCTGATCGTTTGAATGCGAAAAGTGCTATGTTGGTCAAAGAGGCTGCTGACGGTGATATGATAAGGCCCGGGCTGGTGCTGGTAGCTCCTGGAGATAAGCATCTGCGGGTGGAAAAAACAGATTCCGGCTTTCGGGTAAGGACCAGTATGGAAGACAAGGTCTGCGGGCACAGGCCCTCGGTGGAGGTAATGATGCAGGCAATGGCAAAGCATGTCGGTCCAAACGGTATAGGCATTATGTTGTCCGGTATGGGCCGCGATGGGGCTGACGGTATGCTGGCAATGCGCAATGCCGGAGCCAGAACCATAGCACAGGATGAGGCCAGCAGTGTCGTTTTCGGCATGCCGAAAGAGGCCTTTCAGCGTGGTGGGGCGGAACGTCTCATGCCGCTGCAGAAAATTGGTCCGGAAATCATAAAGCTTCTCTCCTGATAGCGGGAAGTTTTATTGTGATATATGGGATAACTGTTTGTTATCTCCTTAAAATTATGTATTGTTTGGCTATGTGCGGATTTGGAAAAGAAGTGAAGCAGAAAAATGCCCTGCATGAGCAGTACGGGCCCAGGATGCGAGGTGATTGAGCTATGGATATTGATGCCACAAGGATACTGATTGTTGATGATAGTGCTGTAGTACGCAAGTCTCTTACTAAGCTCCTGGAGGAATCCGGAGCTGAGGTCACAGCTGCTGAAGATGGGGAAAAAGGTTTGGAAATTGCACTTAGCCAATCCTTTGACCTTATCATCACTGATGTTGAAATGCCGAAACTCGGTGGTTATGCCTTGTGCCTCAAACTCAAAAATAATCCTGCCACCAGGACTACTCCTGTTATCATTTTGAGTACACAGGACAGCGACGAAGCAATCGAGAGGGGCTTTCAGGCAGGGGCTACGGCTTACATTTCAAAATCCGATGCCATGTCGCAGCTCAAAAAGACAATTGAAAAGGTACTCGATAAATCGTCCTTTAAGCAGGAACGCACCGTTTTGGTAGTGGACGATTCAAAGACCATCCGCTTCCTGGTGGAGAAGGGGTTGTCTGAAGCCGGTTTTCATGTATTGACTGCCACAAATGGCAAGGAAGGCCTTGCTATGGTTAATATAAGGGTGCCGGATCTTATTTTGAGTGATATCAATATGCCGGAAATGAATGGCATTGACTTCTGTAAACAGATAAAGACCAATCCGGAATGGACCAAGGTTCCTTTTGTTGTCATGAGCTCCCATAGTGAACGGTCCCTGGTGCGCGGCATGATAGATCAGGGCGCCACCACCTATATCGTCAAGCCCTTTAACCTGGATCAGCTTGTCGTAACCATTGAGAACCTTCTCTCAGACCACTTTCTGCAGCTGCTTGAAGATAAGGAGCGCTTGGACAGTGAACGCAAGATGATGCTGGCGAGCATTATCAGCATTGTAACCGCTCTGGAAGCCCGGCATGAATATGCCCAGGGGCATTCCGAGGCCGTGGCCCGTATCGTTGCCGGCATGGGGAAAGCCCTGAAAATGGCACCTGAAGAAATTGACTTGTTGAAAATAGCAGCGAAAATACACAACCTTGGCTATGTCGCTATCCCTGATAAAATTCTCTTGAAACCGGGGAAATTGAGCGACGAAGAGTATGCTGTCATGAAGCAGCATCCTATTGAAGGGGCGCATATCCTGACCTCAAATCCTGCCCTGAAAGATATTATTCCTGCTTTGCGGAGCCACCATGAACGCTATGATGGAGCAGGTTATCCCGATGGGCTGAAAAAAGAGGAAATTCATCTCTGGGCTCGCATGATTGCCGTTGCAGATACCTATAAGGCTCTCACGAGTGTCAGGCCATACAGGTCTGCCCAGTCAAAGGAAAAAGCCCTGGAACTTATCGCAGATCTGCGGGGAAACAGACTTTGTCCAAAATGTGTGGACGTATTTATGGATTTGATTAACAAGAACCCAAACAGATAATTATATACCCTTTTATCTCGTAAGGTGAATCTTAGGGAAGAGCAATAATAACTATCTTATCTGATGCAAGCAGGAAAAATATTGTTAGACTGGATACAGGCAAGTGGAGCAGGATTGGCAATGGAAGGATAAATGCGGCAGGCCATTAACGAGAGAAGGGTCGACATACCGATATATATCGGGGTTGGAGAAATTGCTGTTTCGAAGAATCCCGATAATGTCCTGGTGACATCGCTGGGTTCCTGTGTGGCCGTTATTGTGTTGGCACCCGGGATCTGCGGGGCCGGGCTGGCACATGTCGCCTTGCCCTCATCAAGCGTGAACCTGGAGCAGTCGTGCGTCAAACCCGGATATTATGCCGACACCGGGATACCCAGGCTGTTGGCGGGCATGGATAAATTGCATGGGGGCAAAAGGGGACGTTTGTTGGTCAAGCTTGTGGGGGGGGCCAATATAATGGATCCAAACAGTACCTTTGATATCGGCAAGAGGAATGTGTTGGCCATCAAGAAGATTCTCTGGGAAAACAGGCTGGGGGTCCTTGTGGAAGACCTCGGCGAGGATATTTCCAGAAATGTAAGGGTAAGAGTTGCTACGGGACAGGTTCTGGTAAAAACCTTGGGCAAGGAGCGGATGATACTATGAAGATGACAATTGTTATAGCGGATGACTCAAGGACTGCCCGCTTTCTCATCCGGCAGTATCTGGAAATGGTAGGATTTTATCAGGCTGAGTTCATTGAGGCGGAAAATGGCAGTCAGGCCTTGCAGATTGTCAAGGAAAGGCAAGCAGACCTGCTGTTTACCGACTATAAAATGCCTGAAATGGACGGTCTTGACCTTTTACGCAGAGTCAAGGCAAGTCCCAGGTTGCATGACTTGCCCGTGATAGTCATAACAAGTTTTGCCAATCAGGCAAAAATTGATGAACTTTCTGAGAATGGGGCTCTGGCAGTCCTGCAGAAACCCCTGTCATTGTCTAAGTTGCATGAAACCATGAAACCGTTTTTAAGTGCTGAAGACTACGGAGAACAGGACATTGAAAGAGAGTGATTCCTTGCAGAAATCTCTGGTAAGGGCGGTCTTGGCCACCATGGAGAATATTGCCTTTGAGGAGCCTGAGGTTTTACCCGGCCCAATAAACATCACAGGGGAAACAGTATCCTTTTCCCTGCAGGTTGTCTCGCCATACCTTTTGCTGGCCAGGATTGAGATACCCAACGAATTGGCGGCGAGATTGACAAGGACAATATATCGTGATGCTGAAAAGGAAATCACAGGTGTTCTTCTTGATGATACAGTGGGTGAACTGCTCAATACCATCATCGGGACCATGATGGGTGATTTGACCCTGGGAGAGAGAATTTTTGAAATGGGCCTGCCCCAGAAGATCACTGGAGAAAAAGATGTTCCATCGGGGAATGCCCGCAGAAACTTTTTCCGTATTGAAAAAATCCCCTTTTGTCTGGAAATCTATGGAGATGCATTTGTTGAGCCGGTATAGCGGCTTTTTCTGCAGAGGTGCGGCTGCAGTAAATTTAACAGTCGAATCCATCTTGCTGACACGAAAAAGACGAATGCAATAAAAGTAAGCCCTGATTTCAGGGTTATCAAATATTCCCCCTCAACAAAAATATTTAATTGAACGGATACGGTTAATACGATGATAGAAAAAATTCTCATAGTTGATGATTCGCCTGTTTCCAGGAAGATAATGAAAAGTTGTATCCCTGAAGATAGAGGATATGACCTGTTTGAGGCAGGTGACGGCCAGAGTGGTATTGACAAATATCAGGAACTGAAGCCCGACCTGACCTTTATGGACCTCACCATGCCGGTTATGGACGGAATGCAGGCCCTGCAGGAAATTATCAGGATCGATCCGCAGGCTGTCGTCGTAGTCTGTACTGCTGATGTGCAGATGAAAACCATCTTTAAGGTCATGAATTTAGGGGCGCTCATGGTGGTACGAAAGCCGATTAACAAGCAGACCATTGATGAAGCTATACAAAAAGCCGAGGATAAGCTGAAGAACACTCAGCAGTGAATTATGGACAAATTTGAGAGCATCATAAGTAACGAAGAACTGGATATCCTCCAGGAGGTCATGAATATTGCCTTTGGCAAAGCCTCTGCCGATCTGGCCGAGGTTATTGATATCTACGTTGTCTTAAGCATCCCTGACATTAAGCTCATGAAAACAGCAGAGGTCCCCGGCTATATTGAAGCGGAAATTGACGATATTGAGAATATCAGCATCATCAAACAGAGCTATACCGGCAAGTTTCATGGCACCGCCCTTCTCTTATTTCCCGGGGGAGCAGGGAAAAAACTTTTTTCACTCTTTGACAATAATGGTGCTGATGTTCCTGAAGGTGAAGGTCTTGACGTAATGGGTGAAAGGGAAAGCCTGCTTGAAGTAGGCAATTTATTGATAAGAACCTCTGTCAGCAAGGTGGCTGAATTGTTGGATGACGTTGTGAGCTACAGACCCTCCCGTATAATTGTTGAAAGTAAAGCAGGTGATATAGTGGACTGGGATCTGGCCGAGCCGGAAGGGCCGGCAATATTGATGCGCACAGTTTTCAGCTTCGATAAACGGGATATTAGCGGTCTGCTTTTTCTCATCCCAAGCTATAAATCATTTGACTGGCTCAAGAAGGCTTTGCATGCATTTCTCCAGCAGTATGAATAGACTATACGCTTCTGGTGCCTTATCCCTCAAGGGAATATGAGCAACTCCTCCCTACCCCTCCGGTTAACATAGTTCAATCCTGTTCGCTACTTTTTGTCAAAGGCACTACATGTTGTAATGTTTTTCATGTTGACATACAATATGTAGTAATTTATATATGTTATGGGGTGTGATTATGCGGCAGAACCCGGCCCTCAGAATCTGGCTGGTGTGTTGAAGGCGGAAGGGCTGACGCAACCGATGTCCCGGCACTCTATATCGGTATATTGGGATTATAGTAGTTAATTGCTTTAATTTAACCCGCAGGATGCTTTATATATGGTCACGGTAGTTGCTGAAAAAAACTTATACCGGTCATGCCGTATACTATTTGGTAGCGATCTCAAAGTTTCCCATGAATTTCTTCAGTACCTCCAATTGTCAGGGATTAAGAAGGCATATCGCAGGAAAGTAATGGAAATTCATCCAGACAGAGGATCCTGCCAAGACCTGATACTGCAACGGAGCATGACCCACCAATTCATTGATGTACACGAGGCATATAAGAATTTAGTCTCCTACCTTGAAGTCAGGGATACAGGACAAGGGTCGAAGAGCTCTCCCGTGTCATTTTCTGTTAATAAACGAGGAGAAAAAGTAGAGAGACCTGGACAAACAAGCGCTGCCGAGCGTAAAAGATTTTATCAGGAAAAAGCAAATATCCACAGAACCAGCAATGGCAGGCAGCAGAAACCTTCAGAGTTTGGACCTCTGCTTGATCCTAAAAGCCTGTACAGGGGACCGATGCCCAATTGCCCCCTGCTCTTCGGTCGCTATCTTTACTATTCAGGGACCATCAACCTTCAGACAATAGTGCAGGCTTTGATCTGGCAGCGCTCGCAACGACCTCGGTTTGGCGAGATCGGGCGTCGGCTTGGTTGGTTGAATGAGCAGGATACTTACAGGATATTGCAGAACAGGCAAGGGAGGCAACTGTTTGGGGAGTTGGCCTTGGGTCTTGGAATATTGACTCGGGAACAACTGAGTCTCATCCTGCTGCATCAGAAAAAACTCCACCGGCGTATCGGTCAGTATTTTGTGGTAAATAATTACTGGGACGGAGCAAGGTTGGAAGAATACATCAAGGCTCACACGAGACATAATTCCAAGGTGCGGAATCTCTCTGCCTAGTTTACAACCCGGCAGCGTTTACTTCTGAGACTATTTGCTTTTAGACTTGAGTTTCCTGTACTCGAAGCAGGCGGGTTCATATCCCATTTCACAGGAAAGTTTCAAGTCTTCGGTCACGTTGAACTGGTCATCTTTTGCTTTCCAGGCTTGGGCCCGCCAGTAATAAAGGGTTGCATTCAAGGGATCGAAGATGACACCCTGATTGAAATCAGCCATGGCTTCATCAACTTTGTCGAGTTTAATATATGCCCTTCCTCTGTTAATATAGCCTTCGGCATTACTTGGTGTAAGATTGATGGCCTGGGTGAAGTTTTCAGCCGCCTCCGTAAATTTATCACTTTTCAGGTCCGCCAACCCCAGCTGTATGAATTGTAAAGCTTTTTCCTTGTTGCCGCTGCTTTCTTCATCCATATCTTTATGAATTGAGGGTGCTGCCCTGTCTACAAAACCGAAGGAATGATCAGAGTCAGCCTTAATTGCCTGATTAAAGTCATTCATGGCCTCTTCCGGCATTCCTTTTTCAGAGTAGGCGCGGCCCCTGTTCAGGTATGCGTCACTGAACAGAGGGTTGAGGACCACTGCAGCTGTAAAGTCTTTAATGGCCTGATCATGCATATTGTTCTGTATAAAGACTTCGCCCCTCTTGTTGTAAAGTTCCGCATCCTTTTTCTCAAATTTCAGTGCATGGTTAAAATCCATCAGGGCATCGTTAAATCTGCCAAGTTGGGTATAGGCACTTCCCCTGTTGATCAGCGCATCAACATAATTCGGGTTAATCGCAAGGGCTTTCGAAAAGTCCTTGATGGCATGGTTATAGAGGTTTTTGTTTATCTGGTTCTCTCCCTGAAGATTATAGGCTTCAGCCTGGCGCAGGTCGGAAAGGGTCTCCCTCAAGCCGTGGGCGGATGCCGGGAGTACATTCATATCAATCTTGCTATCCGGAAGCTCCAGCCCTTGCTTCTCGGCAAACCGTGTCCACTCTGAATCTCCTGCTCCTGCTTCACCTTCTTCAAACTCTCTTAATTTCTCACGATCAAACTCCTCAAGGAGCGGCTCCCCCGGAGGTTTTGGGGCAACAAGTTCGCCTTCAGGGATTAATGGTCCTTGCTCCTCATCAGGGAGGGGTTCACGGACAACGGAAATCTCTTCTTCAACCTCCATAGAAATCTCAGGTCCATGTGTGGGTGCAATTTCAGCCTCGGTTTCTAATTTGACATCAGGTTCGGCCTTTTCAGGTTTTACCGACTCAATTGAAGGTTGTTCCTCAACTGAAAGTTGTTCCTCAACAGTGATGTCTTTTTCCGGAAACGGTTCGGAAACTGCTTCTGTATCTTCTGTAATTTCCTGCACCATCTCAACTGCAGGACCAGCTTCAGCAACCGGCGGCTCGATTTCAGCTTCGGTTTCCAAGGTGATTGCAGGAGCAGCCTCTTCAGATTCCAGCGTGATATCAGGCTCCGGCTCTGCAGGCGGCTCGATTTCAGCTTCAGTTTCCAAGGTGATTACAGGAGCAGCCTTTTCAGGTTCCAGCGTGATATCAGGCTCCGGCTCTGCAGGTGTCTCGATTTCAGCTTCAGTTTCCAAGGTGATTGCATGAGCAGCCTCTTCAGGTTCCAGCGTGATATCAGGCTCAGGCTCTGCAGGTGGCTTTTCTTCGGGCACAGGTTCCGCTGCAGCAACTTTTTTCGTTTTTTCAGGCCCAGTGGGAGGCGGAACGGCTTCCGGTGGTTTTTCCTCGAGGATTATCTCCTTTTGGGGTTCGGTCTCTCCAAAAATAATAGTCGGTTCTTCCTGAGACACTTCTTTTGGTTTAACAACCGGAATTGGTGTGACGGTAACATCCTTTCTGCGCTTGACTTTCTTTACAACTTTTTTGACTTTCTTGACGACCGGTTTTGCTTTGGCAGGAGGTGGTGTGACCTCGGCTATGGGTTCAGCAACAGGTTCAGGCGGAATCTCTCTTTCAAGAGCGCTCTTCCATAGAATATTGGCATCAGTGTGTTTCGGGTTGATATCAATGGCCCTCTTACAGTCCGCAAGGGCAGCATCAAAGCGTTCGTTTTTAAGGAGAATCAGTGCACGTTGACAGTATGCTTCGACAATAGCCGGTCCGCTGGTCGCCGATGTGCCTGCTTCCGGTACGAATTTTTCGGGCAGGACCTTAAGCGACCGTGAGTATTGCAACATACTGCGCAAGGCCTGTATGGAGTAAAAAACGGCAAAGAGCCCGCCAGCAAAGAATATGATGGTCAGGAGCATTATTGCCATGTGTTGTTACCGTTGTTGGGCATCATTGTTTTTCTATTCTTTCAGTGTTGTCCAATAATAAAAGGTATTTGGGTTCAAACCGTGAAGAGGCCTGGCATCAGCTGTAATTGATGCAGGTAATCCATTAATAGCTGTTTGCGCGGACTCTATATCTGCAAAGTTACTATCCAGCAGGATATTAAAGAGGATCTTCCCTTCATCATTTCGTAGCGGAATGATCAGCATTTGTGGCGTCCATTTGCTGTAAATCCTCATATAGCGATAGGCGCTTTGCAGGTTGTCAAGGGTAATTATTTTTACCCACCAAGCATCTGCTGCTGCAGGTGGAAGTTCAGCGAGGATGGTCGGGAAACGTATTTTTTGGCCAACTGACAGGCGATTGGTATTTTTGAGGCCCGGATTGACAGCCAAAACCTTTTTTACATTCTCCTCATTGAAGTTGCTGGGTCCATATATTTTGCGCATCATATCGCTAAAAGTTTCATCTTCAACAGCAATAATCTCTCCCAGGAAATCGGGGAGATTTTGTCTGCCTGCTACTTGAGTCGGTCTGGCAGGTAAACCGATTTCCGGTGTTATGGGCAGATCCGGGAAGTATATTGTATCACCGACTTCAAGACGGTTGGGATTTTTTAAGTGAGTGTTTACTGCCAGGACCTTGGCGGTATAGTCCGGATTAAAGCTGAATGGACCGTAAATGCCACGGATTAAGCGACCCAAGGTATCTCCCGGCATGACGGATAGTTTACCGATAAGGTCAGGAGCATCAAGCGGCTGCAGGCTTCGATCCAATTTTTTCGCAACCAGGGATTCTGCTTTTCTTGCGACCAGGGGCGCCTGTTTTTTTGCGGCCCGAAAGGTTTTTGTCGTTTCTTTAGAAAGAACGGGAAAAAAGACCTCATCGCCAACAATAAGATTATCCGGATCTTTTAATTGCGGGTTGGCTGCTATGACCTGTTCGATGAAATGTGGTTTCAGGTGCCCGGGCCCATAAACCTTCTGTATCATTACCAGAAAGGTGTCGCCTGCCATAACGTCACGTCTTTCCTTGATTGCAGGAGTAATGATTTCAGCGATAACCGCAACCTCCTCAGGAGGTGTAACCACTGCAACACTTTGTTCTTCTGCAGGCGGAGCAGGTTTAACTATAATTTCCACAGGTAATTTCGGCGCAGCCTCTTCAACTATTACCGCAACCTCTCCAGGAGGTGTAACCTCTGCAACACTTTGTTCTTCTGCAGGCGGAGCAGGTTTAACTTCAATTTCAGCAGGTATTTTCGGCGCAGCCTCTTCAACTATAACCGCAACCTCCCCAGGAGGTGTGACCACTGCAACACTTTGTTCTTCGGCAGGCGAAGGTGGATTAACTGCATTTTCTGCAGGGGGCTGGGGTTGTGTCTTGGGCGCAGGAGCCTTTTGGGCAACAGGGGGTTTAGTAGGTGGCCTCATCTTGGGTGCTGTAAAAGTACTTATCTGCTCTGACCATAATCCGAAAACCAGCATAAGAATAAAAAGGCTTGAGAGGGAACCGGCCCGGATTAACTGCAGTTTTTTTGCACGTTTGGGATTAAGCAGCTTGGCGCAACGCAGGGCCATGAACCAGTCCGCCTTTTTACGGTTCTCAATGCCGAGAGTAAGAACTATCAGGTGGCAGAGATCTGTAATCTTTTGCGGGTCCCCTTGGGTCAGGCGGTAAATTGCCCATTGGGATGCACTGCTGAAGAGCGCGGGTGGGGAATCGGGGTTTGCAGCTGCATGCTCCAGGTGAAACCGGATGAATTCCTTTGTCTCTTTGAAACTGAAGGGTTTAAGGCTGACGGAGAATACAATCCGGCTGTTCAGGCTGTCGCTGGATTTTATGTTTTTCTGTAAAGATGTTTCTCCGCATATAACAGTCTGCAGCAGGCGGCGGCAGTCAGTATGGGAGTCATAGAGCGCAGCCAGAGCCTGGAAACAGAATTCAGGCAACATGTGACCATTGTCTATGAGCAGAAGGATATTTTTTTTCGCCTGTTGGCAATTTTTAAGAAAAAAAGAGTTAAAGGCCTGCTGCAGCTTTTTGTCTCCCACACTTGATGGAGGCTTGATAGTTTTGAAAGCCCCTGCAAGAGTGGTGAGAAATTGCTGTAGATTGCTGAACTGCGGGTTATTTATACAGAGAACAATAGTGTTTTTATCACCACTGAACTTGTCCGATAACTGGCGTATCAGGGTTGTTTTCCCAGAGCCGTCATCTCCTATTACTATATGCAGTCCTGCACCGAGACGTATGGAGTGGGTCAGTTTTTCAAAGGAGTCACGAATGGGCTGACTAAGAAAAATATCCTCACCGGTATTAGCGGCAAAGGGTTCTTTCTTGCACTGAATTGTGTTTAGATAATCCATAGAGTAGCGGTTACAGCAAACATGTCTCCAAAATGGCAGAGTCGTCAAGTATAAAAAATTCTCAGTATTACTGAAATTACTGCCTAGCCCATAAATATTGGTGCGTCTTAAAAAAACGCAAAGAGCAGAATAGCGTTATTGGCCTTAGTAAGCAAGTGATTTTATTGTTTTTCAGTGGATTTCGGTGAAAAAATATCCTCAGGATTGCATGAAGGCTTTGCGCCTGTTAACTATTAAATGATTAACCAATTTTACAGTTCACTTCGTGGAGTAAAGCTTATGAAGATTTTTCTGCATGGTCTTGAGAGCAGCAGCAAGGGCGCAAAGGCTGCATTCCTGCGTGATCTTTATCAGGATTTACTGATCCCGGATTTTAAGGGCAGCCTTTCCGAACGCATGGCTTCCTTAGAGGCTATTCTTGCAGGGCGGCAGAATATCACACTCATCGGGTCGAGCTTTGGTGGTCTGATGGCCACCATATTTGCAATGGAGAAACCGGGTGTTGTAGACCGGAGTGTGCTCTTGGCGCCGGCCCTCAATTTCCCGGAATTCTCGCACTATATGCAACAGCGCGTTGAAATTCCAACCTGGATGATTATCGGTAGGGATGATACTGTTACACCTGTAGAAAAAGTTGTCCCCTTGGCCAGAGAAATTTTTGCAACGCTTCATTTTCATGAAGTGGATGATGATCATATGCTGGCAAGGACCTTCAGACAGCTTGACTGGAAAACCATGCTGTCTGCATAAGCGAATTTTTTTATGCTCCCTGCCCTTTATCATGAATGACATTGACTTTGATATAGCGATTGACCGGTATAATACCGCAAGCCTGAAATGGGAACGGTATGGCAACAGGGATATTATTCCTCTATGGGTAGCTGATATGGACTTCAGGTCTCCAGAAGCTGTCATCAAAGCGCTGGGCAGCAGGGTAGAGCATGGGGTGTTCGGCTATGGCCTTGCCCCTGAATCACTCACTGAAGTCGTGTGTTCCATGCTTGCCGGGAGATACAGCTGGCAGGTAGAACCTGAACACCTCGTCTGGTTGCCGGGGCTGGTATGCGGCCTCAATATTGTTTGCAGATCGGTCGGCACAAAGCATGATGATGTTATGACCCTGGTGCCCATATATCCTCCTTTTTTGACAGCACCCAAAAATTCCGGCCGCGGGCTTGTCACTGTTCCACTCGTGCAGGAGAGTAACAGATGGGTAATCGATTTTGCAGAACTGGAGCGAAGCATAACACCAAAGTCAAGGCTCCTCTTATTGTGCAATCCGCATAATCCTGTGGGGAGGGTATTCAACCGCCGGGAACTTGAAAAACTCGTTTCGCTCTGCGACAGGTATGACATCATCATCTGCTCCGATGAGATTCACTGTGATCTTGTCCTGGATAAAGACAAAGAACATATTCCCACAGCTGCCATAAACCGAAAAGCCGCAAACCGGACAATTACGCTCATGGCACCGAGTAAAACCTTCAACATCCCGGGACTGGGATGCTCATACGCCATTATCAGCAACAGAGAGCTCAGAAAGAAATTTTTACAGGCCATGGCCGGCATAGTGCCGGAAGTGAACATTCTGGGTTTCACTGCAGCCGAAGCGGCATATCGTCACGGCTGGGAATGGCATGGGGCTTTGCTGCAATATCTCAGGGGCAACAGCCTTTTGGTGCAAAAAGAAATTGGAGCGATGCATGGACTTACCATGCACCATGTGGAGGCAACGTATCTCGCCTGGATAGATGCGCGCATGATCGATAAAATATTCCCCGGCCGTTTTTTTGAACCATTCGGAGTCGGCCTGTCAGAGGGGAGTGATTTTGGCTGTCCCGGTTTTATACGTTTGAATTTCGGCTGCCCCCGTTCACTCCTGCAGGAAGCGTTGCTAAGGATGAAAAGGGCGGTAGAGAAGAAATTTAATAAATAAATGTGCCGGTTCACAAGCATCACCGCCAGGACTCGCAATTATGATATTTATGGGCGCACATTTAACGAGAATAATTTTTCACCTGTGAATTTAAAAAAACGTCAAACAATTAAACATACTGAATGTTATACTAATTTTTGGGGACTGCTCTATGGTTCACATAAGTTGCAGGATGTTTAACTTAAATTGTATTAATTTTTCCTTTTCCCTTGTTTCAAAAGTTTCCAATCCTCATAATCATACCACCCATCCTTGTTGACATCAGCATGCCGGCCATCCTGTTTTTTTAAATAATCAATGTAATATTTTGGTGCGCCAAGCTTTTGCAATAATTTGATTGAGTTATTGATGCAAAACAATTCGGCCTCCCTACCGGCAGTTTTTGCAAACAGCTCATTCCTTTTTAATTTGCCTTTATATTTTTGATGAAGGTATGAATGGGAAGCTT
Source organism: uncultured Desulfobulbaceae bacterium (assembly GCA_947259115.1). Classification (GTDB taxonomy): domain Bacteria; phylum Desulfobacterota; class Desulfobulbia; order Desulfobulbales; family BM004; genus BM004. The sequence goes on from CAMYKS010000034.1 coordinate 83,278, forward strand.
CATGTACCAATGCACTTGCACACAACATTGGATCGCCGAAGGCTGTCTTTTCGCTCAGAGTGCATACCGGAGGTCTGGCTCTGGTATTAATACTGGTTGGAATGCCTGGCCTGATTCTGCCAATGTATTTCATTACATATTCATATTCTGAACGTGCATTTTGTTTCATATACTTGAGGACTTTTATTACCTGCTTGTTGAAGCTGTCATCCCCCTCAATCCTAAGCCCTTCATAATGAATGTTCTTTGCATGGACGGAAGGTGCCAGGCCGATGATTAGCGTTATGGATATTAATATTCTGAGTAATTGTTGTGCCATTATAAACTCCAAGCATTATTCTATGTTCGCAACTATCGATAAACTATGGCCGGCCACCTAATCTTTACCTTTACCAAAAAGTTCCTTCTCCTTTTTCGCAACTACATACGGAAATATTTTGTTTGCCAAGTTGTCCCCCTTATTTTGCATACTAACGAAATGCATAAGGGGCTGATAGTGCGCCAGTGCTGGCAGTCCCGCTTGATGCAATGGTTAGAAATTTACCTATTTTAGTATATTTCCCAATTCATTTTGTAGGATTAATAATGAACTTTTTTTTCTAAAATGGTTTTCTCTGGGATTTGAGTAATTGGTTTCTTTATTTTCAATATTGATGCCGATTGAAGGTGACTTAATCCAAATTTTAGTCTCAAATCAGAGGCAACATCATTACTCACATGTTTCATTTCATTAGATACATCAATCCAGGCCACTTAACAATATTAGTTATTATTTAGCCTTTTTAAGTCTCTTACTTCATTGGCTGCCTTGTGACAGTTTTCCACTTTTCTGGTGCAGCTCGTCTTATGTCGCTTAAATATATTTCGTGATGTTTACCAACCCTCCGACTGCCATTTTCTTCGATGAATAAATGTACTTTTTCAATTGTAGGCCCCTCCTCCGAAAAGGGGCCAATATGCATTGTCTGTGCCGCCTTGCCTTCCTTGAATGATTCAAACCGAACCAATGGCAGTGAAATGGGTTCCTTCTTTTTTTCCACTTCTTTCGTTGCTATTTCGACCATTTCTTTTGATATGAATGGCGGTTGCATAATCATTATAGTCCACTTGCAGGTATCCTTGTTTCCCATAGCGAATGCGGACATGTTATCAGCCCACCAGAGAGCTTCGAGAGGCAACACTCCGTAATCGATCCCCATATCACCTTTTTTGACCATGAACTTCAATGTGTAGGCAAGTGGAAACCGAGCTTCAATTGCATCACTGAATGATTGCGATGTGATTGGGTCTCCTTCACCATCAACCATGAGAAAGTTCACCTGCGGAAGCTCGACAATGTCTACTTTCTTGGTGGAGGGTTTGTATATGTGTTTAAGCTTCTTTTTGTAGTCTGTTTTTTTCATTGATATTAGCAGTTTAAAGCCAATAATTTGTTATCTGATGAAATTGCCGACTCAAACATCCATATTGTTTAGTTTTGCCTTTGCCCGAATGACATAAACCCTACAAACCATTTTTTTATAATCAATCCTTACCTGAAAGACAAAGCTTGAATTTGCCAGGTTAATATATTTATATCTCACTATTAACAGGCTTGTGTTTCTGAATATTATACAATGGATGTTGTAGATGTTATTGGTTCAATATATTATTTGCATAATGGCCCCTGTTGTGCTTTTTAAAGATAGCTACATTATGCTTGGGGTGCTGGCTGTGATTAGTCTCTTTGTTCACATTTGGACATCTAGAAAGTACCTTAAAGCCACTGGAGCCTATCCTGGCTCATGAGGACGATGTCAACCCACCACCGTGAGTGGTGAAATAGCAGGCAATAATCAATCCAAAGGTCAGGATATGCGGTTTTTGAATATATTATCTGTTGTTAATCAGCTAACATTAGCTTTAGCGTACGGGCTTTTGGTGTATGTAGCCATCCAGAGAATGAATGTATAAAGTCAATTTGACTTAACATAACTGCAACTGGCCGGCATGGTTTGGCAGTGAGATTGATTTAAGATAATTACTATTTTGTTTAACCAACTCAGCCCTGAACCGGGCAAAAAATTGGCAAGGACACTTGAAGAGAGGATTATACGGGAATGGAATGTGGTACTTATCGGGTACCCTTCGACGACGAGGAGTTTCCTGATGGACAAAACAGTCGCGCTGCACCTTCTGCAAGCCATGATTGACTACTTCGAGGCCGGCAATCAGCAAACGGATGGGGTGGCCAAGGCCATTATCGAAAGTGATTTCGAATATCTTGACCATTGGCAGGCGGAAATAGGACGCCGCAAGGCAGAGGGTGAGTGGACTGGGATTCAGGCGCCTGAGGCCGAGATCGTCGTCGGGGCCCTGCGCGCAATTCACAAGCAGCTCGAAGACCTGCCCCGCTGAGTTTTCGGCAATTAGAGAAATTAGTAATACATGAAACATACAGCTCATGGTTAAACGGCAGGGTCGGCGAATAACTACAAACAATGTCAAGTGATTACCTTGAAAGCAATATCAGGGGCAGACCCGGATTATACTAAAATTTTTACAATAATAAATTTGAGACGTAATAAAATTATTTCTGAAGTATGGGAAGCATTCGGTCACTTTCGACGTCCTAATACATTTATTCGGGGAACTTGCGGCTGTGATGAATGTATGGAGCACGAGGACGTTATGCAGAGGTTCGATCCTAATAACTTACCCCTGGAGCAATTGAATAAACCAGGATGGGACCCTATCTGTTTTGCATCCTACGAGGCATTTGCGTATTTCATGCCTGGCCTTGTCAAGTTGCTACTTAATCATACAGATGACTACGTTCAGCAGTTTATTTTTCATGTTGAACAAACGGATCGGCTGGTCGAATTAACGCCCGAGCAGGCTCATGCACTTACGCACGTATTAGATTTTCTAGTTCTTCACAGAACCAAGGCACTGGAAGACAACCTAGTAATTGATGATCTCTACAGGACCAGAGAGAGCCTTGAACAAGTCGCTGGTGGGGACGCCAAAAAACCGCTTATGTGAACCGTAGAGCAGTCCCAAATACTCAATGTAACATTCAGTATGTCTAAGTGTTTGACAACTTTTGAATGTTATACGTGAAATCGTATGCGCATATTTTGTGCACCCTTAATGATCATTATGGCAAGTTCTGGCGCTTTGATTGCGAGTCGCTACAATTAAACAGAGGTGTGCTTTATGCGTGAAATTATTTCTGTTTCAACTTCAAGTCGTGAAGAGCTTGTGGATATTACTGTTCAGGTTCAGGAAGCAGTTGCACGATCAGGAGTTAAAGACGGACTGGTTGTGCTGTATGTGCAGGGAGCCACTGCAGCTCTGATGATCCAGGAGAACTGGGATGAGAGCGTGCAGACCGATGTTGTTAATCTGTTGCGCAAACTTATCCCCAGGGGCGTCTGGCTGCATGATCAACAGGACGGGAATGGCGATAGCCATTTAAAGGCCGGTCTGGTTGGACCTTCTGAATCAATTCCCATCATAGGCTCCAGGCTGGGCCTTTCCCAGTGGCAGAATGTTTTTCTCTGTGAATTTGACGGCCCCCGCTCGGAACGGGTGGTGGTGTGTACAGTTATTGAGGATAGATAGATTGGAGTGATGGATGTAGTAAATTCGAGTGCCTAAAGTTACGAGTGTCTAAAGTGAGCTAAAATTACTAACCCGAATATTTCATGAACAGTTTTGAGAAATTAGTTTAAATATCTGTTTTGTGATTTAAATTTTGTGTTTTCAGTGTATTTTTCCGGTTACAGTTTGTACCAAGTGACGGAATAGATTTTTTTCAAAACTGTTCACCCTTCGGGCAAGCCGATACATCCGTATAGCCTGCAGTGTTAGGCGTTTCGCATACTAAAGTATAGCTCAAACGTTAGGCGTTTCGCATACTAAAGTATAGCTCAAACGACTTACACTTTGTCCATCCTGCGTCTCGACTCGTGAAAAATTCGGACTAAAGATATAAAAGACTGACAAAGCGTTGCAGAATCAATCTTTATCCTATATCTCCCTCGCCCCCTCGATCCCTTGTGTCTGTCAATCATCGTTTGTTTCGTAAAACGATAATCGTCAGCAGTTTTGTATGCTGACAATCCTCTATCCCTTATAAAAAAACGCGGGCCGAAGACCCGGAGATCTACGACCCACATTCAAGGGGAGGCCATGTATAATTACTTGAGATAATAGTTGCTAAATAGATGATACCTCAAAGGAGCCGTTGGGGCTGACCTGTACGACCGCATCCAGATATCTTGCCTTGTAGCCATTTTCCTGGAGAGTTTTTAGTGCCATACCAGCCATAATGCCTGTATTGCAGTGAATTATCAGTTCTTTATCTTTGGGTAGCTCAGCCAGACGGGCCGTAAGCTCAGATTGTGGAATAGTGACTGCCCCTGGGATTGTGCCCGTCATCCCACTGTCGCGGACATCGAGAATGATTTTGTCTGCGGGTTTGTCAGCAACCACCAGTTTAAATTCGTCAATGCTGATCTGGCCTGGTTTGAGTTTTTTGACATAAACGATCTCGTCGGCAGGCTCACCCGGGAAGAACTTACCGTCCCAGGCCTTGGCTCCGCCTTTTAAAACGCTGGTATTCTTGTAACCCCAAGCGTTGACAAGCGCAAAGGTCTCAGCGCTGGCCTGCTCATCATTATAGAGAATGATCGGGGCGGATTTATCCTTGGGAAATTTGTCTTTTGCAACAGCAAGGCCTTCTTCAGGGATGGAAACCGCTCCCTTGATATGTCCGGAAGTTGCCGCCTCTTTGGATCGGAGATCAACGAGCACGTATGCAGTATCGTCGTGGATCATCTTTTTCAGTCCGCTTGGCTCAGCAACTACTAAACCTTTGGCTTTTTTCCAACCGGGAATACCTGAACTGAGAACCTTAGTATTGGTGTAACCGAGTGCTTCTGCCTCACGGGCAGAAAATGGGCTCAGGGTTCAGGTGGGCCCTCCGCAGTAAAAGACCAAAAGCCTGTCTTTATCCTGTGGCAGCATTGCAGTGCAGTCTTGCTCAAACTTGCCGTAGGGCAGAGAAATTGCCGTGGGTATATGTCCATTCAGGTATGCCCCGGTGGGCCGGGCGTCCACCAGTGTGTAATTGCCCTTTTCAGGACCCATAGCAACCAGTTTTACTACTTCGGCGTTGGTGATCTTCTGGTGCTCAGGCACCTTATAGGGCATCTTGACTGAAATCTCAGAAGCCATAGGATTTTTGGGGTCTCCGGAAATGCCGACAAGAATTTCTTTTTTGGCGGGAAGCTTCAGTATTTCATCGGCTCCGGCTGTTTTATCACCTTTGATAACACTGGTCTTGTCATCGTATTTCACTATCCAGATCAATGTGCCTACCTTCACCTGCAGGGTGTTGAAATCCTTTGAAACAGCACCCAGGTTGCCCCGGATTGTATCGGCTTGGGCGGTGTGGCATTTTTTGCAGCCACCGGCAATTGTCGGTTTACCTGCCTCTGAAAATTCAGCCCCGCCGAAAGTGGCTGCGACAAGAGTTGCCAGGAGCAGTGACATTTTATTTTTCAATAGCATTTTTTCCTCCTCACATCTGAAAAGTTTAACGGTACAAGGTGATCTTGTCCTTGGTTGCAGTTAATTTAGCAAAAGATGTGCCAATTCAAGCCGGAGGATTATTTTATTCTCATAAAAAACAAAAATAAAATAAAGCCAGCCGCGGGGAGAACGCTGAAAATTTTGGCAAAAACTTGATATGTTTAGAGAAAGACAGGGAAGACGATGAGGGTTTTTGCAAAAAGAACAGCCCCCAAATTTCCTTTGATAAAGAAGTAATATAAGACCTGTAGCGGATGTTAATGGGACATCCGCGTTAATTCGTTAACAGGTTAACGTTAAGTTAACATAAATTAAAAGGATTGTGGGTTTTGCTGGGTTATTTTCTGCAAAGGAATGATGCCCTGTTTATCAAAGGAAAAACGTTGGGCAAACAAACGGCTTCCTCCCACCAGAATAGAACCTTGCATGGTAAAGGCGACATCGGATTTGTTAGGCAGTTTGTTGAAGAGTTGGACTATATCCCAATAAGCACTTGAGAGACGCAACGTCAAGTTACCGTATTCCTGGGGTACGATTGTTTGGGTCACGTTACTTTTCCCGGAAAAAACCTTTATGCCTTCAAGGTGTAACGTGTAATCCACTCCCTGAATGGTAAGGGCTTTCTCATTTGGATTAAACACCCTGAGATCAGCCAGCAGATTGACATGGCTCAGTGTTATATCCTGGACGTCAACCCGCATGAGATTTACTTCAGGGGGCACAGCTTTGATAGTGCTGCACGAGGAGAGCGGAAATGCAATAAGAAGCACAATGAGTATAAGAAACCAATTGATACTGTTTGACAGGTTGGTCATGGCAAAGCTCCGGTTGAAGAAGTAATTGGATGCATTTTGCATCCAGGCAGCTTTATAGAGTTCCTGGTCCGCATTTTTCAAAACTGTTCATGAAATATTCGGGCTGATAGTTATTTTCATACATTAACCAAAACGATTAAATTTAAAAAGAATTATTTGAAAACGAAAAAAGAACCCCAAAACAAGATGATAAAATAAATAAATCTGGTAACTTTACTGACATAACTGTAGTTTACTATGGAGATGCATTAAGATTCTTTGTAATGAAAGGGGTTCAGCGAGGAAAAACATGATGAAAAAGATATTTTTGAGCCTACTGTGCAGCCTCGTGGTAATGAGTGTGTTTTCGGCGCAGAATATATTCGCTGGATCTACCCTGCAGATCAGTGCTGTTCCAGGGGTGAGCATCTGGTTGGATAAAAAATTAATAGGTAAAACAACCAGGGAACAGAATGGCTTGCTGGTTACAGATTTGGCCCCGGGTGAATACGCCCTGAAGGCATCTCTGCCGGGGTATGACACCTCGGAAACCTTGCTCACGGTGGGAAATAATCAATCCATTGAGTGGCGCATCATACTTGCCAAACCAACCATGCTGGTTGAGGATGCTGTCAAGCGTGTGGACAGTTCAATGTTCGAGGCAAAACCCACAGGCACAGTCGTTCTGAGGAGTATCCCGCTCAATGCGGAAATTTTTTTTAACGGTGAGCCAATGGGTTTAACAGATAAAAAACTCACATATGTACCGGCTGCCGAGCATACGGTAAAATTTGTTTTCCAGCAGCAGGAACTGGTAGAAAATTTTTCCCTGCAGCCCGATGAGTTCATCCTGTTAAGAGCTGATATTACTGCAGGAAAAATTGTCAAGGAGACCGTCCGAATCGAATCAAAGATGGGCCCGGGTGTAATTAAAATGCAGACGTCCAGGAAAAGAAAGCCGGCCATGTTTCCCCATAGAAGGCACCAGGAGATGTACGGCTGTGCAAATTGTCATCATGGCAGGGACAGCGAGGGCAAAAAGGTTCCTTATACCGAGGGTATGGAAATTCAGCATTGTGTTACATGCCATAATCAAAAGATGGAAAATAAGAAGTTAAACAGCTTGATGCTGGCCTCCCATACCAAGTGTAAAGGGTGCCATAAGAAGGTGGTGACAGAATCAGGAACAGCAGGCCCCATAGCCAAATGCATGGGTTGTCATGAAGTTAAGGAGGATGAATGAGTGTTACTCAGGGGGTGTTTTCAGGCGCTCAATCAGGTCTTAAGAAAGTCCCTGCTGGTCCATTAAGAAATTTTTGCGCATGAAAATAGTACAATTTTTTTCATAAATCGGGTAGTAAACTGATACAAAAATACTATGCAATATTTCAAACCATATTCTGGAGGATGAATTGGAAAAAGATATTTCGGAAAGCAATCAAAGATCTGAAGAGCGCGCACCTTTAGACTTTCAGGTTGATTATATACACGAGGGAGATTATGTCCTTTCCTTCAGCAAGAACATATCACTCGGTGGTATGTATCTCTGCACACCGGATCCTCCTGAGCCGGGGAGCAAGCTTAAACTTATTTTTCCTGTTGAAGAATATTACCAGGCAGAGGTCATGGCAGTTGTCGTTTGGATTAACAGGGCGCCCAATGTTGATGAAATTGGTATGGGGGTGCAGTTTTTAAGCCCTCTTTCTGCAAATCTGAAAGAAAATATCATGAAGCATGTTAAGCGCATTGAGATCCTCAAAGAGTTTGAGGGATTTGCCTGATTTTCAATTGAGCTCATAAGATACCGGCCCGTTTCTGTTTTGGCTCATCATGAGCCGGATAATTTTTTCCCCGCGACATGCAGAATTGCAGCTCCCTTGCGGCAGATAAGGGCAGACTTCGAGCCGGCAAGGACTCCCCTGAGGTAAGAATGTTGATTTCAGCAAATGCGCGCGCCAACCCCGCAGCAGGCAACGGGGAATGTGCCCGCAGTTCCTGCTCAGTTACAACGACCATAGATCCGGATTTCTGTATGGGCTGCGGACTCTGTGTGCAGGTCTGTCCCGCAAGGACGATTTCCATGCAGGATGGCAAGGCGGTGGTTACAGGTACATACTCCATGGGGTGCGGTCACTGTGAAGCAATCTGCCCCGTTGATGCCATACGGGTCGAAGCCCTGGAGCATCCTTTTACCCTGTCAGCCGCTGAGGTAGATGACCGTTGGCTGCCCCACGGAGAGCATGATACCGGACAACTCGTACGTCTGATGCGGTCAAGGCGTTCCTGTCGTAATTATAAAGACAGAGAGGTTGACCGCATGGTTCTTGAAGACCTGGTAAAGATTGGCACCACAGCCCCATCAGGCACCAATTCGCAGCTCTGGACCTTTACCATCCTGGACAGCCGCAAGGAGGTCATTATCCTTGGTGAGCAGGTGGCGCGCTTCTTTCATAAGTTAAACAGGATGGCGGAAAAAACATGGCTCAGATTTTTTTTAAAAATGTTTGCCGGTGATGCATTGGGGAAATATTACCGCCGCTATTATGAATCTATCCGGGAAGGGCTCCTGCTCTGGGACAGGAAAGGTGTGGATACCCTGTTTCATGGAGCTGTTGCAGCCATTCTGGTGGGTGGCAGGAAATCTGCAAGTTCACCCATGGAGGATGGACTTTTGGCAAGCCAGAATATCCTCCTGGCCGCTCACAGTTACGGACTGGGGTCCTGCATGATTGGTTTTGCGGTTGAGGCCATTAAAAGGGACAGACAGATACAAACGATATTGCAGATTCCAGAGGGTGAATCAGTATACGCAGTTATAGCTCTGGGCTACCCGGCGGAAAAATATAAAAAAGCAGCGCTCAGAAGAAAAATTGTGCCCCGCTATCCATCTCTTTTAAAAAAATCTTGATGCACACTGCAGAAAAGACAAAAGAAAGCCATGGGCTTGGTAACTCCTGGCAGGCTGTGCGCCTGGTCATGCCTTTTTTCCGGCAGTATCGCTTGCGGCTGCTCATCGGTTTTTTGTCTCTTTTAACTGTTAATGCTCTGCAATTGGTTATACCCAGGATCATCAAGCATGCGATCGATGGTCTGCAAAATAAAAGTATCTCCCCTGAAACCCTGATGCAGTATGGTGTTATGATAGTCGGCCTTGCCGTATGCATCGCTTTATTTCGTTTCGGCTGGCGCTATATGATACTCGGCTTTTCACGCCTTCTGGAAAAGGACCTGCGCAGCTGGCTTTTTTCCCACCTCCTGACCCTGGACCGCATATTTTTTCAACGCTGCACTACTGGGGAAATAATGGCCCTGGCCACCAATGACCTGGCAGCTGTTCAACTTGCCGGAGGCATGGGCCTTGTGGCTTTTGCCGATGCGCTTGTCCTTTCCCTTGCCGCACTTTCCTTCATGGCATATATTCACCCCGGTCTGACCCTGATAGCCATAGTGCCAATGCCCATTTTAGCCCTGCTGACCCGTTTTCTATCGGGGCGGCTGCACCGCACTTTTAAAAGGGTACAGGAGCAGTTTTCCAATCTGACGGAGTTTGTCAGGACATCGATTAATTCCATTCGCATGATTAAGGCATATACTCTGGAGAAAAAACAGACGGCGCGCTTTGATACTATAGGGCGTGAATATGTGCGGCACAACCTGCGCCTTGCCAAGGTCCAGGGTACCCTTTTTCCGGTTTCAGGACTGATAGCAAACAGCAGTATGCTTCTTGTTCTGTTATTTGGTGGACGCTTGACTATTCAGGGCAGTATCAGCATTGGTGACTTTGTGGCTTTTATCTCCTACCTGTTCATGCTGACATGGCCCATGATGGCTTTAGGATGGGTGACAAACCTCTTCCAGCGAGGTGTCACATCCCTGCAGCGCATTCAGAATGTTCTTGACCAGCGTCCGGTTATTATTGCACCCTCGCAACCGGCTCCCATTCCGGAAAAAGTTACCTCCATTACCATTAAAAACCTTACCTTTACATATGCAAACCAGAGTGATCCGATCCTGCAGGATGTATCCCTTGGGATACGCCAGGGCATCGTGGGGGTTGTAGGGAAGACCGGATCCGGGAAAACTACCCTGTCCCATCTTCTGGCAAGGCTCTATCCGGTTGCACAGGATACCATCTTCTGGAATGACGTTGATGTAAATAGAATTGATCCTGCCGAAGTACGCAAAAAAATAGCCCTGGTTCCCCAGGATGGCACTGTTTTTTCGGATACTGTCCGGACCAATATTACCATGGGCAAACCAGGAGCCACGCAGGAGGAGATTGAAACAGTTGCCAGGGCCGCAGCTCTTCATGATGAGGTTGTTACGTTGCCGCAAGGCTATGACACCAGAATAGGGGAGAAGGGCGTGAAGCTCTCCGGCGGTCAGCGGCAGCGTATCGCCCTGGCGCGCGCATTATTATCCGACAGGCCTGTTCTCATTATTGATGACGGCCTGTCAGCTGTAGATATTGAGACCGAGCATGAAATCATTGGCGCCATGCGCTCATTTATCAGGGACAGGATCTGTATCGTAGTTTCGCATCGCTTGGCACCTCTGGCCCAGGCAGACCACCTCGTTGTCATGGACCGGGGAAGGATTGTTGCCCAAGGTGATCATGAACACCTGCTGCAGGAAAATACGTTCTATGCCACGATTTATGAATATCAGACAAGCAGGATGGGGAAAGGTTAGAAAATAGGTTTCGAGGTTTGTCAGCATACAAAACTGCTGACGATTGGCACAAGGTTTCAAGTAAAAAATCTAGTTCAAAAAAACAAACTTGAAACCATTTGTAATAAAATAGGATTACCTTATAAGATGCTTTCTGCTCGTCATCACTTTATCTTGCCCATATTGGCTGTATTTACCCTCGATCCCTTGAAACCTTGGAACCTCGGAACCTCGGAACCTATAAAATAAACTTTTCCCACTATCTACCATGCCGAAGACTTCCGCAAAACAAACCCAGCCCCTTCTGAACAACATCGCCATTGTCCTCATGGAACCCAAGTATCCGGAAAATATCGGAGCTGCTGCACGCTGTGCCATGAATATGGGAATTTCCCGCTTGACT
>CAMYKS010000035.1 GCA_947259115.1 uncultured Desulfobulbaceae bacterium
TACCTATATGTTTTTGTGCTATTACGCTTTGATTTATTGAAAAATTCAGTTTATGCCAATACATAATACTTTGTCTATCCGGCTTCTCGACTTATTTTAAAGGGCCATGCAGGATCGAGAGCAGCGTAGGTTGGGATAAAGCATATATCAATCGTCAGATCGTTTGGTTAGTCGACAAACTCAACAATTATTAAAGATATCAGCTAAATTGCTCAACGGCAGAGCGGGAAAATTACAAGAAACAATGGCAAGGATGCTTGAATCGGATTTGCTTTTTTTTATCCAAAATTTATGGAGAACAACAAGCTGGCATCAGGAACGTCTATTCGGTCCACTGGCGACGCACTGGCACTGGGTAGTGTGCTAAGGCAATTGGCCTTGCCGTTGTTGGTGACTTACATGTGCCTGCCTGCTGCGTGGCTGTTTCCCTTCGTCGATTCCACAAGAGAACCCTACTTCGACCTAACGACAGGCTTTGCCAATGTCAATTATTGGGTTGCACAATCAGGCGGAAAAACCGGTGCGCCTATTATTGGAGTATTGATGCTTGCGCTCCTGGTAACCCGCCATGGCATTTCCCTTTCCCGGAGGATCCTGGAGGTTACACTTGTAGTGATAATTGTCGCAGTTTGTGCCGGAGGCGGTGCAGCACTCAACGAAAATGGCGTGAAGCCCGCTTTTAAAGTGCCACGTCCCAACATTGTCTACTTGGCAGGTGCAAATGGTACCGGACCGCTCGGAATGTCGCCGGAGGAATTCTATGATAAAGGCGACAAGGAGGCACGTAGGGGGGCACTGAGAAGAATCCTGGAAACTGAGCCCTCTCCTGTCGAACTTGGCCCCATGGTTCGGGAGCATTGGATCGAGGAAAGCGGCTACTCCTTACCCTCTGGGCACTCCTTTTCCGCCATGTTTTTCGCCACTTTCTTCTTGGCGACGGGAGTCACCTATATTTCTACACAACGGCTTTGGCTCTTCTATCTGCTCTTACCTTGGGCATTAGCAGTCTGTTATTCCCGTCCTATCCTTAGAGTCCATACCCCTACAGACATTGCCATCGGCGGCCTGGAAGGACTAGTATTAGGATTTGCTGCGTTCTTTCTTTTTCGGACTGGCCTGACGGTATGGTATGAAAGGTTCACAGAAGAAGAACGCTGACATAAAAAAATGTTTGAGGATGTTTGAATGGTAAAACTTAGTTTTTTAGTATTAGGCGCACTACTTTTAGTTGCTTTAGTAATTACTGTCTTTTCATCTGTTGTGATCAACTTTTTAAGTCGGAGTGAGAAAGATGGTGAGGAGTAATTTTTTAGAAAAAGCCGCTAAATATAATACCTGATATTGTTAAGCAACTGGAGCGTACAACCATTAAAAAATAATGGCGAGGATGTTGTAATCTGCAATATTAGTCACTACTGGACATCAAAGAAGATATTCTTCCTATCAAGTTCTCAGGCTTTTTAATTCCATATGAATAATACCTCCAAGAATATAGAAAACCTTGGCTTTGATACATGGTTTCTGGAAGCAGCTGTCCCTGAGAGTCTGGATCTTTTTGAGATTGCGAGAGTGGTTGCTGTTCACAAAGATAGCTATACCATAAGCGATGGAGAGACAGATGTCTTGGCAGAATTGGTCGGGAAAATAATATTCAGTGCGACATCTCCAATCGATTATCCTGCTGTAGGGGATTGGGTATTTGCTAATTTTTATGATGAAAATACATTCTCAATTATCCACGAGGTATTACCACGTAAGTCTCTGCTCAAAAGAAAAACACCAGGAAAAAAAATTGATTTTCAATTAATTGCCACCAATATCGATGTTGCATTCATTGTCCAATCTCTGAATGAAAATTTTAACCTTCGTCGGCTTGAACGTTATCTTGTCATGATTAACGAAAGTAATATCCAGCCAGTTGTGCTGCTGAGCAAGAGTGACCTGCTTTACATCGAAGATATTACGTACAGAGTCGAGGAGATCCAAAAAGACATGCCCCGTTTACAAGTGATACCCTTCAGTAACGAAAATGAATCTGGTTTGGACAGCGTAAAAGGAATTATGCAAGCCGGTCTGACATACTGCTTGCTGGGATCATCAGGAGTAGGCAAAACAACCTTACTAAACAACCTTATAGGCGAATCAGTATATAAAACCAAAACAGTCAGCAGAAAGGCGAGTAAGGGAAGACATGCTACAACGCATAGACAATTGATTAAGCTAGATTGTGGCGCAATGGTAGTTGATACACCAGGCATGCGAGAGCTTGGGAACTTTTCGGTAGAGACTGGTCTTGATGAAACGTTTCCTGAAATAGTAGTTCTATCAAATAAGTGTCATTTCAACGATTGTAGTCATATTAAAGAAAAAGGGTGTGCAGTTTTGCTTGCGGTCGAACAAGGGCAATTATCTGCTGAGCGCCACCAAAATTATATAAAAATGACCAAAGAAACTACTTACAATGAAATGTCATATCTTGAGAAAAGAAAAAAAGATAAACAGTTTGGAAAGTTAATTAAAAGTGTAATGAAGCATAAGAAAAGCAGGAGATAGCAACCAACACGGCATATTACTCCGGACTGTAAATTTCACTAAGTTTTATTCGCAGCCGGTTATTTGAAACTTTATTAAAACATACTGCAACCTATTTTGCATTTCCCTCCCATCCAAAAACTAAACAATACATTACGTATGTTTAAATTTGGCAGAAAGTGAAAAGTTACGATTACTGCAATTTTTCCCCACGTGTCTCACTAACCGCATTTTTACAACTTCATCATCTTAAGGACCAATATTCCAATCTCGTAAAGTAGATAAAGAGGACCGCCCATGAGCAGCATGTTGATCACATCAGGTGTCGGGGTCAGGAGCGCTGCCAGAATGCTGATGATGAGGACCGCATAACGGCGATGTTTTTCAAAGGTTCGGCGTGAGCATATTCCAACCTTGGCAGCAAAGACCATGAAGATGGGAAGCTCGAAAATAACACCGAAGGCCAGGATGAAGATGGTTACAAAGTTAACAAACTTGCTGATGGAGATCACCGCTTGGAGCTGATCAGACTGGAAACCGAGAAGGAATTTGACGCCGTAAGGCAGGGTGATGAAGTAACAGAAGCCTGCCCCTATATAAAAAAGCACGGTGGTAAAGAATACAAACCAGGCCAGGGTTGATTCTTCCAGCTTGAAAGGTTTACCAAGGGCCATCCAGAGGCAGTAAAGGATGCCGGGCATAAGGACAAAAAGGGTTACAAAGAACGAGAGTTTGACGTGGGCCAGAAATGGTTCGGCAACCGTGAAAAAGGCCAGTTGCTGGTCGAGATGATTCTGCAAACCTGTAAGTACTGTGGAAGAAAGAATGTATAGCGCCGCTGTGCCAATAATAATAGCGGCGCCCAGCAGCCGGATGGACTTGCGGAGTTCTGACAGGAATATGATGAGGTTGCTGTTTAGTTCCAAGGGTCTTGTACTTGTTTATTAGTAATTATTACTGTGTTCCCACTTTATAAAAGATTCATATTTATAGTTCTTTTTCTTTGCTTGTCCAATATTTATTGTACTTTTCGCTAACTGAGTATTTTGAAGCTCACCCAGTACCCTGCATTTAAGTTTTTCCCTCCAGCCTCCGGCCTTCAGCCTTCAGCCTAATAACCTTTTTTCCGTCAATTCCCTATTTACGGATTGACAGCAGGAACCGGTTTCACTATTAGTAGTTGCCTGAACAAAGAGCAAATTTCACCAATAAAATATGATTTACTAAAAACAAGGGCGGATAATTATGCTTGAGTTGCGTTTCATCAGAGAGAATCTGGAACTTGTCAAGGAAAAGACAAGGCTTCGCGGTATAGAAGATTCCAGAATAGAAGATTTTGCAGCAGTTGATATAAAAAGGCGTGAGCTCCTTTCTGAACTGGAAAGTCTGCGCAACAAACGCAAGACTGTGTCAAGCGAGATTGCTGATCTCAAAAAGCAGAATAAGGATGCCGAATCTTTGATCCTCGAAATGCGCCAGGCCGGTGAACGCATCAAGGACCTGGAAAAGCAGGTGCATGGTATTGAAGAAAACCTGCAGGATATTGTCATGGGCATTCCCAACCTGTGCCATGATTCGGTGCCGCTGGGCGGGGATGAAAATGAAAACGTGGAATTCAAGCACTGGGGCAGTATGCCGGAATTTACCTTTGAGCCGAAACCCCATTGGGAGATTGGCGAGAAGCTTGATATCCTGGATTTTGAACGTGCTGCGAAACTTTCCGGAGCCCGCTTTGCCCTGCTCAAAGGTCTGGGTTCAAGGCTTGAACGGGCCCTGATTAATTTCATGCTGGATCTTCATACCCAGAAGCACGGCTATGTTGAGGTCCTGCCGCCGTTTATGGTCAATTCCGCTTCCATGACTGCAACCGGGCAGCTGCCAAAATTCGAAGAAGACCTTTTTAAAATCAGCGGCTGGGATCTCTACCTTATCCCAACAGCCGAGGTGCCTGTTACCAATATCCATCGGGATGAGACCCTGGCCGAAAAAGAGCTGCCAATCAAGTATTGTTCCTATACGCCGTGTTTTCGTTCCGAGGCCGGATCCTACGGCAAGGATACTCGGGGGCTTATCCGTCAGCACCAGTTCGACAAGGTGGAACTGGTAAAGTTCACCAGGCCTGAGGAGTCTGTGGATGAGCTTGAGTCATTGCTGGCCGATGCCGAGGAAGTGCTGCAGCTTTTGAAACTGCCATACCGGGTGGTGACATTGTGCACCGGCGACCTTGGATTTTCAGCCACCAAGACCTATGACATAGAGGTCTGGATGCCGGCCCAGAATAAGTACCGGGAGATTTCGTCGTGCAGCAACTTCGGAGATTTTCAGGCGAGAAGGGGAGGTATTCGCTACAGGCCCCGGGACAGCAAGAAAAGTGCACTGGTGCATACCCTAAACGGCAGCGGTCTTGCAGTTGGCCGCACCCTGGCAGCCATCCTTGAGAACTGCCAGCGGGCAGATGGCTCCATCTATTTGCCGGAGGTCCTGGAACCCTATTTTGAGAAAAGGTTTTAGTCCGCATTTTTCAAAACTGTTCATGAAATATTCGGGTTAGCCTATTTCTATTCTATTGAAGCCGTTTTTTTTGGCCTGGTAAAGGGCTGCTTCGGCCCTGCTGAGCACAGCAGTGCTGTTGGTGTCGCTATCCAGGACCAGGCTGATGCCGATGCTTACTGTTAACTGAATAGTTTGCTTATTAAAGGTGACAGGCATCTCCTCTATATTGGACCGTATGCGCTCAGCTATAATGGCAGCTCCCAGGCTTGGAGTATTGGGCAGCATGCAAAAGAATTCCTCTCCTCCGTACCGTGCAAACAGATCAGAATCCCGTAAAATATCCTCACAGAACAGTACAAATCTTTTCAGAACTACATCGCCGCCACCGTGACCGTACCTTTCATTAATGTCTTTGAAGTTGTCGATATCAATGAGACAGACAGATAATTTATTCTTATATCTCCGGGCAATGGAAAATTCCTGGTTGAATATATGCATGAAGTGTCTGCTATTATAAGCGCCGGTAAGAGCATCTCTTTCAGATAGATCCTGCAGCCGCTCTGCCAGATTTTTCCGATCTGTTATATTGATGGGCAGCCAGATGACGGAATTGATTTCATCACCCTGATCTTTAATGGGGTAGACCCGGCCTTCAAACCACTGCGTATCATTTGAAGCGCCCGGGGAAGACCCAATAATATCACCTGGGCCAATCGGGTATTCAATGGTTTTTAAAGAATCGTCCTCAATGGCCTCATCAACAGTCTGCATAAAGGTATCTGCAAGTGGTTCCGGCAGAACATCGTGCAGATATTTGCCGATGAAAGATGCGCCGCTGTGGTAGAGTGACCTCTCCTTGCCGCCGATGACATCAAGATATTTACCCGACTTATCAATAACAAAGATCGGGTCCGGCAGCGCCATGGCAGTGGATTGGAGCTGCTGCTCAATGGTAAAAAAGTTTTGCTCAAACGATTGAAGTTTTTCCCACATATCCATATTCACCACCTATTCCAAAAGAATTGGACAAACTGAAAAATATTTCCAGGCCAAACCAATTAAATGCTTATCAAAAAAGTATATATTCTGCAGCAATTTATACAGGTTGCTGCAGGATTCTATTCCAGGGCCAGTTCAATGAGTCGGTCAAGAAGTGCTGAAAAGTCAAGTCCTGCAGCCGCAGCTCCCTGGGGCAGCAGGCTTGTCGGGGTCATGCCTGGAATGGTATTGGTTTCAAGGACATAAATGTCATCATTGCTGACCATCATATCCGTACGGCTGTAGCCGCGAAGTTGCAGAGCACGGTGTGCGGTCAGGGCATAATTCCGGGCTCTGATCGTAATAGGTTCCTCCAGGTCTGCCGGGCAGATCTCCTGTGAAGCACCGGGCTGGTATTTGGCTTCGTAATCAAAGAACTCGTATTGGTCCCCCGGTATAATTTCAACCAGGGGCAGTGCGGTCAACTCATCATTGCCTATGACGCCACCGGTTATTTCCCGGCCCTTGATAAATTCCTCGGCCATGACCTGTCGGTCAATTGTAAATGCCTTTTTCAGCCCTTCCGCAATATCATCCTCGGAACGGGCAATGGTCATGCCGAGACTCGATCCCTGGCTGGCCGGTTTGATGACGAGGGGTAAACCCAGCTTACCCAGAATCTTACCCGGGCTTTCTATATCCTCTTTTGCAGCCATATACCATTTAGGAACCTTCAGGCCGGCGTTGCGGTAGAGGACCTTGGCCAGATTCTTGTCCATGGCAATGGCGCTGCCCAGGACGCCGGAGCCCTGGTAAGGAAGGCCGAGAAGGTCCAGAAAACCCTGAACCGTGCCATCCTCGCCAAAAGGACCATGCAGCAGTATAAAGGCCACATCCAGGCTGTCGGCTTCAGTTGCCAGTTTTGCAAGATCAGTAGCAGGGTCGTAGCGCGTTACCTTATATTTTTGGGGATCAAGGGCTCTGGCAACTTCTTCCGCCCCTTTAAGAGAGACCTCTCTTTCGCCTGATTTCCCTCCGGCAAGTAGGGCTAGTCGTAGTTTTTTCATGGTATGCACCTGTCTATTTAACCTTGATTCGTTTGTTGTCGTGCTATGAGCAGGATACTAGCTTCATTAATACTTTTCAATTGGCCGTTGACATTTAAATCATATTCTTTCATAAAAATAGCTGAATCCGGCTCTTACGGATTCTGTATAGTTATGAATAAAAATACTTTAAAAAAACTGCAGGCCATTGTCGGTGAGAAATATCTTGCCACGGCCAGGGAAGATCTCATGTGCTATTCCTACGATGGCACAGGTATGGAGTATATGCCATCCGCTGTGGCGTTTCCAGCTTCTGCGGCTGAGATATGTGCTATTATGGAACTTGCCAGCCAGGAACTTTTCCCGGTTATCCCCCGGGGCGCCGGCACCGGAATGACCGGAGGATCTTTGCCGGTTGCGGGCGGACTGGTTCTTGTCATGAGCCGCCTGAACAATATTCTTGAGATAGATGCCGAGAACCAGGTGGCATCCGTTGAACCCGGTGTGATCACCGGACAATTTCAGGCTGCAGTAAAAAAAGTCGGGCTTTTTTATCCGCCTGACCCCGCGAGTCGTGATTTCTGCACCATGGGGGGGAATGTTGCCGAATGCTCCGGTGGGCCCAGTGCCGTCAAATACGGGGTAACCAGGGATTATGTGCTTGGCCTTGAAGTGGTCCTGCCCGACGGCCGCCTCATGCATACCGGGGTCAGAACTGCTAAAGGGGTGGTAGGCTATGACCTCACCCGCCTTTTTATCGGTTCCGAAGGGACACTGGGTATTATCACAAAGATTGTTGTCAGGCTGCTGGCGCTGCCGACACATAAGAAGACATACCTGGTTTTATGCGACAGCCTCCTCCAGGCAGCAGTGCTTGTGTCAGAAATACTTAAAAGCGGTATTTTGCCCAGAACCCTAGAATATATGGATCAAACCGCCCTGAATGTTGTGAGTGAATACCTTCCCCTTGACATGCCGCAAAGCACCAGGGCCTTGCTTCTGATAGAGGTGGACGGGGATGAAAAATCTACAGATGAACAGGGAGAAAAACTCCTGAAGCTGCTGGCAGACCGGCAAACATATCCCGGCATTCTCGAGGTCAGGCAGGCACATAACGCAGAGGAAGTTGAAGGTCTCTGGAAGGCAAGACGTTCCATTTCTCCGGCCACGTTTAAACTCCGGCCCCATAAGATATCTGAAGATGTTGTGGTGCCGAAAACAAAAATTCCCCAGCTCGTTGATTTTACCGAAAAGCTGTCCCGGGAACTGGACATTGTCATTCTCACATTCGGGCACGCCGGTGACGGCAACATTCATGTCAACATTATGGTGGATAAGGATAATCCGGAGGAAAACCTGAAGGGCCAAACAGCAAAAAGAAGGCTGTTTGAGCATGTGATATCACTTGCCGGCACACTGTCGGGCGAACACGGCGTGGGTATCACCAAGGCACCTTACCTCTCCCTGGAACTTGATGAGACATCTCTGGCACTCATGCAGAAGATCAAAAGGGTGTTTGACCCCAACAATATTTTGAATCCTGGAAAGATATTTACCTAAAAAGCCATTGACATAAATTGCTTTTGCCTTTAATATCTCCGACTTTCGTTCGTGAAATTTATTGAAATTTTAAGAAATTTTTGTTATTTTAAAACGTTACTAACCATTTATTAATAAAAGCGTGGAGATAAAATGATTGAAGTTGAAGTAAGAGGTGATATAGAATATGCCATCCGGCAGTTGAAGAAAAAGCTGCAGATGGATGGCATTAAGCGAGAATTAAAACGTCGTGAGTACTACGAGAAGCCCAGTGAGAAAAAGCGCCGCAAGCAGGCTGAAGCCAAGCGCAAGTTGCGTAAGTTCAGGCATCGTAAGGCGTAGAGTATATTTGCAAACTCAGGCCCGATTCCATTGCTTATGAATTACAGAGCCAATGGGTGACAGGGCGAGAAAAAAATCTGAGAAGCGCCCCCTTGCAAAGGGGGGCGCAGATACACCTTCCCCAAAGCTAAATTCATTCTATTCCTACCAGGACACTTTCCTTAAGTATTTATCAGCGGCTCGCCGTCTGGCACCCAACACCTATGACAAGTCATACCGCTACGATCTCAATGCATTTGCGGACTTTCTGCAGCAACATTCCATTGATGACTTGGACCATATAGACAGGTCTACTGTCAGGGAGTATATTTCCTGGTGCAGAAGAAAAGGCCTTGCATCCCGTTCCATTTCCAGAAGAATATCAACTCTGAGGAGTTTTTTCAGGTTCCTTTTAGCTGAAAACCTTATCAGCTCCGATCCGACCTCCATGATAGAGCATCCCAAACTTGGCAGGACTTTACCCAAAATACTTACCGTCGGAGAGGTCGATGCACTTCTGGCTGTATCCGCAAAACCTGACCGGGAAAATCCCCTTGCTGCCAGAAATCATGTGATGCTTCACCTGCTGTATGCCACGGGACTCAGGGTTTCTGAACTGGTCAAACTGCCGCTTGTTAGTTTCAACCGCCATAGCGGTAACCTGCGTGTGTTTGGCAAAGGAAACAAGGAAAGGCTTGTGCCCATCGGTGAACAGGCCAGGGTCCTGCTGGAGGAATACCTGGATCATGTAAGGCCCCAACTGCTTCGCGGCAGGACAAGCCCGGCGCTCTTCATAACCCTGCAGACAAAGGCCATGACCAGAAACCGCTACTGGCAGATTTTAAAAAAGATTGCCATGCAGGCCGGCATCCAGAAAGATATAAGCCCCCACGCCCTCAGGCATTCCTTTGCTACTCATCTTCTGGAAAACGGGGCTGACCTGCGTTCGGTGCAGCTCATGCTGGGACACTCAGATATTTCAACAACCCAGCTCTATACCCATGTTGAGCAGAGCCGCCTCAAATCCATTCATAAAAAATTTCATCCCCGGGGATGAGTGTTAAGGTGCATATACTCCTGCATTTGCCTGTTGGCAATCTTGCACCTGTTGGATATGATAGGTGAAAAATAGGTTTCAAGGTTTCGAGGTTAAAAAATACTTTTAACCGGTTGATGAAGAACCAAACACGCTGCTACCGAGGCAAAAAGAGATATGAGTCTTTAACTCCCTTGACCCCTTATGGCTGTCAATCATTGGGTTGTTTAGTTACCCAATAATCGTCAGTGGTTTCTTATGCTGATAAACCTTGGAACCCCTAAGAACTTGACCCCTTGGAACCTTGAACCCTTGAACCCTTAAAAAAAATGGAAGTCATAACCACCCACATGAATGCTGATTTTGACAGCCTTGCCTCCATGGTGGCTGCAAAAAAGTTCTATCCTGATGCGGTCATGTCATTTGCAGGGTCCCAGGAGAAGAACATCAGGGATTTTTTTATCCAGTCAAGCGATTATTTTCTCGATTTCAAGCGCCAGAAGCAGATCCCCCTCAACAAGGTCACAAAACTTATTATTGTTGATACGCGTCAGGCCAGCCGGCTTGGGAATTTTGCCAAATGTTTGAAAAACCCGGGCCTTGAGCTCCATATATATGATCATCACCCGGATACCCCTGAAGACCTGAAAGGTGATGTGGAAATTATCAGGCCGCTGGGCTCCACTTCAACTATTTTTGTGCAGTTGTTCCGCGAAAAGGGAATATCTCTTACTAAAGATGAGGCAACGCTCCTGTCCATGGGTATTTATGAGGATACCGGATCATTTAATTATACCACCACAACCCCTGAAGATCTTGAAGCGGCATCCTGGCTCCTTGATCAGGGAGCCAACCTGCATACCGTTTCCCAGTCCATTTCCCGGGAACTTACCGTTTACCAGCTGAACCTGTTAAACGATCTCGTCAAGTCGGCAATAAACTATACCATCCAGGGTATAGATATTGTTGTGACCAAGCTGGCTCTTACTGAATATGTGGATGAATTTGCCGTACTGGTCAGGCGTTTCATGGTCATGGAGAACCTGAATGTTCTCTTTGCCCTTGCCGGAATGGAGGACAGGATTTATCTCATTGCCCGCAGCCGGGTGCCGGAGGTCAATGTAGGAGAGATTGCCAGGGATTTCGGCGGCGGCGGGCATGCCTCGGCAGCCTCTGCCACAGTGCAGAATATGACCATAATAGAGGCGGAGGAAAAGCTTGTCCGGCTGCTTAACAAGCACGTCCGGCCCCAAAGCCTGGCCGGAGAGTTGATGTCGCAACCGGTTATTACGGTGCCGCCTGACATTTCAATAAAAAATGCCAACCATGTTCTGACCAGATACAGCATTACGGTTCTGCCCGTGGTTCAGGACAAATCCAGGCTGCTCGGCATTATTTCAAGGAGAGTGGCGGAGAAGGCGATTTTTCATAATCTGGGCGAGTTGCCGGTCAGTGACTATATGACAACGGATGTTGCCACCCTGCCGAGTTCAGCGTCCCTGGCGGATATCCAGGAGTTGATAATTGAACACCGTCAGCGTCTGATCCCTGTTGTGGATGATGATGAATTGCAGGGAGTTATCACCCGAACTGATCTGCTCAATCTCCTTATCAATGATCCGGCCCATCAGCCCAGGAACCTTATCGCTGCCGATGACCGCTCCTATATCGAGCGGCACAGGAATGTCAACAGCCTGATTGTCGAAGTTCTGCACAAGGAGGCCGTCGTTCTCCTGCGCACCATCGGTGAGGTGGCGGCAGAAAACGGCTATACAGCCTACGCGGTGGGCGGGTTTGTGCGTGATCTTCTGCTGCGCATCAAGAATCTTGATCTGGATATTGTGGTTGAAGGTGACGGCATCCAGTTTGCCAAAATACTTGCCGAGTTTTTCGGCGGGGCTGTCCGCACCCATGAAAAATTCAGCACAGCGCTGGTCATCATGCCGGATGGATCAAATATTGATGTGGCAACTGCCAGGCTGGAATACTATGAATATCCCGCCGCCATGCCGACGGTGGAACTTTCTTCACTGAAACTTGATTTATACCGCCGTGATTTTACCATCAATGCCATGGCCATAAATTTAAACCCGGATAAGTTCGGCACCCTGGTCGATTTTTTCAACTGCCAGACAGATATAAAAGATCGGCGCATCCACATTCTGCACAACCTGAGTTTTGTGGAAGATCCGACGCGGATATTCCGGGCAATACGTTTTGAACAGCGCATGGGGTTCACCATCGGCAAACACACGGAAAAACTTCTGAAAAATGCGGTAAAAATGAATCTGTTCAATCGTTTTTTCGGACACCGTTGTTTCACGGAGTTGAAGCTCATATTTTCAGAAGAAAACCCCATCCCGGCCATCCGCAGAATGGCTGAGTTCGATCTGCTGAAATTCATCCTGCCCGGGCTCAAATTTGATAAGCGCATGGAGAAGAACCTGGCTGAAACACAACGTGCCCTGGCCTGGTATAAGCTGCTTTATCTTGAAAAGCCCTTTCAGCAGTGGTTGGTATACCTTTTTGCCATTCTGGCCAACTCAACCTACAGTGACCTGAAGGTTTTCTGTATGAAGTTCGAGTTTCCCGAGCGTCATAAAAATGATTTTTTAAAGGAAAAGGAAGCAACGGACAAGATCCTGAAAGAGTTGGGCAGGCACAGGAGGCTGAGGACCAGCGAGATTTATTGGCTGCTCCAGGAGCGCAGCCATGAAAGCCTTCTCTATATAATTGCCATGGCCAGGAAAAAAACAGCGAAGAAGGCTGTTTCGTATTTTGTTACCCACCTGCGGCATTATAAAACCTATATCCAGGGGGCGGACCTGAAGAAAATGGGTTACAAGAGCGGACCGATCTATAAGACCATCCTGAATCATCTGCTTGAGGCAAAACTTGACGGCGAAGTGGAGACCAGAGCAGATGAAACGAAATTCATCAAGAAAAATTATCCCTTAAAAAAAGTAAAGGAGTAGAGGAACAACGGGCTGTCTGATGAAGGCTGAACGCCTTATTCTTAGCGATTTTCCTTTTGCCGTTCTTCCCTGGGGATGAAGGGCCTGTGTTTTGGTCCGACATAAACCTGTCGGGGCCTGCCTATACGCCAGTTCGGGTCATCCCACATTTCCTTCCAGTGCGCAATCCAGCCCGGCAGCCTGCCAAGGGCAAACATTACCGTAAACATATTGCTCGGGATGCCTATGGCCCGGTAGATAATACCGCTGTAAAAATCAACATTTGGATAGAGATTGCGTTCAATGAAATATTCATCACGTAATGTTACCTCTTCCAATTCCTTGGCAATATCAAGCAGCGGGTCGGAGACATGTAAGGACACAAGTACATCATCGCAGGCCTTTTTGATAATCCTGCTGCGCGGATCATGGCTTTTGTATACCCTGTGGCCGAATCCCACGAGCCGGAAGGGATCATTCGGATCCTTGGCGCGATCGATATAGGTCTGGTAATCACCGTCTGAAGCGTAAATTTCTTCCAGCATTTCAACAACCGCCTGGTTGGCCCCGCCATGCAGCGGGCCCCAGAGGGCGCTGATGCCGGCCGAAATTGAGGCATAGAGATTAACCCTGGCGCTGCCAACCAGCCGTACAGTTGAGGTGGAGCAGTTCTGTTCATGGTCGGCATGCAGGATAAGAATTTTATTCAGGGCTGCAACAACGTCATTATTTATCTCATACGGCCGCACCGGTGAATCGAACATCATGTTGAGGAAGTTGGCACTGTAGGAAAGATCATGGCGCGGATAAACCAGTGGCCAGCCCATGGATTTCTTATAGGTAAATGCAGCAATGGTACGCACCTTGGAGATGAGGCGCGTGGCCATGATATCGATGTCTTCAAACGGATTTTCAGTCATCTCCGGGTAGAAGTTGGAGAGCGAGTTGACCATGGAAGACAGGATGGCCATGGGAGCCGTATTTGGTGGAAAATGATCGAAAAAGTGGATCATATCCTCATGGATCAGGGCAAAACGGCTTAAGAGGTTGCTGAATTTCTGGTATTCTTCAGCAGTGGGAAGATAACCATGCAGAAGCAGGTATGCCACTTCTATGAAGGAGCAGTTCTCTGCCAGATCATCAATGGCGTAGCCCCGGTAGCTGAGGATGCCTTTAGAGCCCTCAAGGTAGGTTATCTCACTTGCACAGGAGCCGGTATTCATGTAGCCGCTGTCGAGGGTTATGTATCCTGTTTCCTTGCGCAGGTCACGAATATCAATGGCCCGTTCCCCCTCGGTGCCTTCCACAATGGGCAGTGTATATTTTTTGCCGTCAATGGTCAGTTCAGCGGTCTGATTCGTTGTAAATTTTTCAATCATAATTATCAACCTTCTCTATTCGTTCTGTCTGGAATAACAGCACAATATAGTTGAAGCCAATTGCACTGCGTATAATTGAGGCATCACCTGGGTCGTTTAACGCTATGAAAGAAATTATTTCTGCTGCCCGGGATGACTTTTAGATGCAATATAATTAATATAGAAGAAAAACAATATTCGAGCAACTATTTAGACTTGTACGAGGACAATGATGATCCCTAAAGATGCAACTTACAAGGAAAAATTAATTTTTTTTCGCGATCAGGTCACCCTGTATCCTGTTTCCTGTGAACCGTTGGCCAACGGGCGTTCGGATTTTGAGTGGCTTGATGCGGTTTTGAAAGGCGGCGCAAAAATTGTGCAGCTCAGGGATAAATATTCCGATGATCTGACATTGTACCGGAAGGCCCTGGTTTTCAGAAAAAAAACAAATGAGGCCGGCGCTCTGTTCATAGTGAACAATCGTGTTGACATTGCCCTGCTGGCAAAAGCTGACGGGGTTCATTTGGGCAATACTGATCTTCCGGCTGAGGAGGTAAGGAAACTTGCTCCCGCATTGCTTATCGGTGTCTCGTGCAACAGGCCTGAGCAGGTTGCAACAGCTGAGGAAAGGGGCGCCTCCTACTATAACATCGGCCCTCTTTTTACGACTGAAACCAAGAAAAACCTGACACCCTATCTCGGTTCAGAGGCAGTTGCTGCATTTTCAGCGCTTTGCGACCTGCCGTTTACCGTGATGGGAGGGGTAAAACGCGATCATGTGCAGGAACTGGTCGTAAAGGGAGCACGTCGTATCGCCGTGGTTACGGCTTTAACCCAGGCACATGATATAGCTGCTGAGACCAGGAGCTGGATAGAGGCAATTGACAAGGCAATCGCATAATGATCGGATAAACGGAGAGTTTTAGAATATATGGACATCCCGAAAACATTGGAAGACCGCAAGAAAGACATACAATTTCTCATGCAATACGCGGTTCCGGAAGCGCAGGTGAAAAGCGCTGAAGCGCTGTTGGAGAAATATGACGCTGATATCATTGCCTTGAACCTGCTGCACAGTTTCTACATCAACCTGCCGGAAGGCATGGATGACTCAGTCAATGGGTTGAGGCTTCTTACCTGCCGACAGGGGGTGTTTCTGCTTTGTGTATTTACCGGTAACGGCATGCAGTACCTCTACATGGTAAATAAGGAAGCAGCCCATATTATCGGCACCCTTGCTGAAGGCATCATTGACCGGGAGCTTCTTGATTTTTTCGGCTATGTGGGCAACAAAGAGTTTTTGGTTCTTACAGAAAAACCTGAAATATTAAAAGAGTATGAACCATATACCCCTGACTCGAATCTCTGTCCTTCCTGCCAGGTTGCCGCCGGGGAATTTCATACCCTTGGCTGTCCTGTTGAGATCTGCCCCTGGTGCAGCGGCCAGCTGACCTATTGCAACTGCAGGTTTACCAAGTTGGATATTGATGCCATGGACAAGTTGGAGCAGATTGAAAAACTGCAGGAATTGCTGCAAGCAACGGGCAGAATAGCCTTTAAAAAAGAGCACAGCCCAGGCTATCTGGTTGATAATATAAGTGATGATGGGGAGGAGTGAAAGGGATTAAATAAGGCTGAAGTTGTTTAGGCTGAAGGCTGAAGGGAAAAACGGGAGTTCTGGAGTAGAAAGAGAAAGTGACTAAAGTGAGCTAAAGTTTAAAGTGACTAAAGTGAACTTAGTTCAAATGATTTTTAATCATTCTGCTGACCATTGGTTAAAAATAGTCTTAAAAAATATTGTAACTTAGCTCACTTGTAACTTTAAACTTTAGTCACTTGCCTCTCCTCGACCCCTCGACCCCTCGACCCCTTGGCCCCTTGAACCCTCGAACCCTTTACTCCTATCTCACCTCATCAAGATATTTATAGAATTCGGAATCCATGGGGATGATAAGCCTGGTGTTTGCTCCTATGGCCTTTTTGTAGCTTTCCAGGCTTTTGTAGAATGAGAAAAATTCTTTGTCCTGGTTGTAGGCCTGTGCATAGATACTGGCCGCTTCTGCATCTGCCCGGCCTTTAATCTCTTCCGCCTCGCGCCTGGCCGAGGAGATGACCACCTGGAACTCGCGTTTGACCTTACCCATGATTTCCGCCTTCTGGCCTTCACCCAGGGAACGTTTTTCAGCCGCAATCCTTTTACGCTCAGAAATCATCCTGTCATATACCTTGAGCCGCACGGATTCAATATAGTTGACGCGCTTGAACATGACATCAACAAGTTCAATGCCGTATTTCGGGGTGATCTTGGAGGCAGCTTCATGGATCATGGACGAAATTACATCACGGCCATACTGTAGCTTTTCCAATTCTACTGCGGAATTCGTCATGGTTTCCGGTGAAAAATCAGAGCTCCTGATAATCTCCACCAGGTCATTTTTATTCACCAGGTCGCGCACCGTACCGTCAATTATGTCGTCCAGGATTGTCTGGGCCCTGGCTTCATTGTTGACTGCCTGCAGAAAGACGAGGGAATCGGCAATACGCCAGCGGGCTGTGACGTCGAGATAGACAAAGGTTTTATCATTGGTTGGTATCTGGTTGGGGTCGCCGTCCCAGATGAGGATTTTCTTTTCGAAATAGGTGACTTCCTGGACAAAAGGCAGTTTGAAGTGAAGTCCAGCCTCAGTGACCGGCTGGCCCACGGGCCTGCCGAACTGGGTAATAATCGCCTGTCTGCCTTCCTGCAGAATATAGACACCGTTGGCAACAGCAAATATCAGAGCGATTGCGATAAGTATGAGGGTGGTTCTAACTATTTTATTCACCAGCTTTCCTCTATTATATTTTGATTAGACTTTAAATTGATTGCTTTCGATGCAAATTATTTCGGACTGGCTCCGCCGACATTCAGAAAGGGCAGGATGGAACGCTGTTCTTTATCCATCACATAGATATCGGTAACCGAGGGCAGTATTTCCTGCATGGTTTCCAGGTACATCCTCTTGCGGGTCACTTCCTTTGCAAGCTGGTATTCCTCCATGATGGACAGAAAGCGGGCAGTGTCACCCTTGCTTTCATTAATCCTCTGGGCCGCATAACCGCTGGCCTCTTCAACAATCTGCAGGGCCTCGCCGCGAGCTTTTGGGATGACACGGTTATAGGCTTCCTCCGCCTCATTGACAAGTCTCTTCATGTCCTGGTCCGCTTCGTTGACTTCGTTGAAAGCAGGTTTGACTGCATCGGGCGGATTGACGTCCTGTAACTGAACTGTGACGATAACTGCTCCCGCCTCATAGTTGTTAAGTTCAGCCTGGAGTTCATCGGCCGTAGTGCTTGCCAGGATTTCCCGGTTGCTGAGAACATAATCAAAATCCATATTGCCAACGATTCTGCGCATAGAGGTTTCAGAGACGTCGCGCACTGCCTGGCGGACATCCTGGACCTTGAAGAGGAAATTAAAAGGGTCCTGCACCTTGTATTGCACAATCCACTGAACATCTATTACATTTTTATCCGCAGTCAGCATGAGGGATTCAGCATCAAATCCTTCTCTTTGATAAATACTCTTCTGGCCGGGAACTTTGGTGCGAAAACCGAATTCCTCTTTACGCACTGTTTCAATATCCACCTTGATAACCGCATCGACCAGAGGGATTTTAAAGTTAAGTCCTGGATTAGCGGTCTTGCTGTATTCACCGAAGCGCAGAACGACACCTCTTTCACCGGGCTTGATGGTGTAAAAGGATGAGTAGACAACCTGGATCAGGATCACAACAAGAATGATCAGGAGTAATTTGCCTATGCTACCAAACAGTCCTGCCGGTGGGCCCCCGGATGCTTTTTGCTCTCCTTCTTCTCCAGGGGGGACACTGCTCCCGCCTCCTCCAAAGGAAGCCTTTAGTTTTTTCAGAAGGTCTGCGATAAAATCTTCAGGCGATGGAGTTTTTCCGCCTTTTCCCCAAGGGGACTGATCGTCCTGCCAAGCCATAATGATTCCTCTCTTTTGCCCTATTGTATGTATCCGGAATGGCATACAGCCCGCACCGGTAATGAATAGGCCTTTGAAACTATTATCAGTTATTTAATAGAAGTTTATACTCGATTCTCACAGATTGCATGGGTGATTTCAAGTATTATTTTGTTTAGCCCTGGGGGCTGTTCTCTCATTTTGAAGATAAATTCGGGTTGAGTATTTTACAGTGCTTCGTCAAATTCGTCTCTGAATGTGGCAATTCCTGAAACGTTCTCCAGGGCTTTATTATCCATGACATGGATCATAAATGCTTTTTCTGGGACCCCGTCCCACTGGCTTTTAATATTGAATCCGGATGTGGGTACAAAGCCTAAACGGGGGTAATAGTCAGGGTGGCCGAGAACTATGACGAATGGGCAGCCTCTTTCCTGCAGGATCTGCAGCCCGGACTTAACAAGCAGGGACCCAATACCCCGGCCCTGTCGTGAAGGCAGAACCGCCATCGGTGCCAGGCCCATGCCCCGGACCTCTGCACCATTTTTTATCAGAACCGGAGTGAACATTATATAGCCGACTATGGTGCCGTTGTCGTCCGCCACCAATGAGAGGTGGTCTTTACAGGCAGTGCGCAGACTGTCAGCCAGCTTGGCCTCCGCATCTCTTTTAAATGTCTGTTCAAGGACAGAGTAGATCAAAGGGACGTCTTCAGGTTTTTCAGGTCGAATGATTATCAAAGGGTACTCGCGTATCAGTGAATAGTAAAGTTCTATTTCCAGCAATTGTGATGAATGATAGTATATGCATTTTATTATTACATGGCTATCCACCAACTTATGCCGACAATTGCCAGGCTGGTAATAAAAAGGTTTGATTGCAGTGATGTTTTATTGATCAATATACGTTGAGAGGGCAGGAAGACCAGGAGCCCGCCGAGAACCGCACCGGCCAGGAGCCCGAAAAAATGGGCCCCAAGGTCGGTGCGCGGACCTCCGGCACCGAGAAAGGCCAGCAATCCCGCCCCTGCAGCCAGGGGTAAAAGTATCTCTTTCAGCGCTGCGGCCCGTTTGCTTGCCGCCTGGTACCCTGAAAGGATGCCGATGGTTCCGAAAATCGCCGTGGAAAAGCCGACTGAATTGTGGGAACTGCCATGCATGAGGATATTCATTAAGTTTCCCAGTATGCCGGAGGCCAGGATCAGAAACCACCCCAGGCCGTGGCCCAGCAGGCGGCAGAGAAAGTGGACCAGGATACCGCCGATGATAATATTGCCCACAAGGTGCACAACATCGGCATGCAGGGTCAGGGCGGTAACCAGGCGGTACCACTGCCCGTGTTCAAGGATCTGGCGACCTGAAACCGCCCCTGCGGAAAACCAGGCGCTTTTGCCGGACCATGGACCGCTGATCATAAAAAAAATGACCAGCGCCCCCATCATCATGATTGTCGGGGGCTGGTATTTGGTTAAAGCGGGAAGCGCTACCTTCTTTTTAGGGCGGTAGGGCGGCCAGTCGCTGTTCTCTTCCATGAAGGCGGCTATTTCCCGCAGGGCCATTTTCTCGTGCAGCGGTGAAACCTTGATGACCCAACTGCGGCGTTCAAACTCGATGGCGCTTGGGATATTTGCGGCCCTTAAGACCAGGGACCATTGTTCAGCCTGCTGGCGGCTGGCCGGCAGGCCGATTGTTGAGGTCATCTGCAGTTCAGTCATTAACAATAATCCATTTGATCCACGTACGGAATGGAGAAGAAAGTAGCTGTGCTTTCAAGGTGCAAACAAAGCACGTTTAGAAACAACAGGTAAACATGGAGTTACTGCTTGTCAAAAAGAAATTAGAGTAAATCCCCCGGTTCCCGACACCTTTAATTCAAAATCTATAAAACACTCCGCAGATTTTATTTTGGCATGAAATAATCTATTCTAAGGGTTAGTATGAGATGCAACCCGGTTAGAGAAAAAAATACTGAAATATAAAAACCATGAACAAACTGATTATTTTTCCCATTGTCTTGATCTCCCTTCTTCTGTCCTCACCGGTTCTTGGAGCGGGTGTTGCCGAATACACCAGGGCAATTGATACAAGCCCGGATGATATGAAGTATAAGTTTTATCTCCTGCGCGGTGTGGCCTACAGGAATCAGGGCGACATTGATAAGGCCATCAAGGACTTCAGCACTTCAATCCAGATGCGGCCGTCCCATGACGCTTATCTGCGGCGAGGCGAAATGTATTTTGAAAAGGGGACCTATAATATTGCCGAGCATGATTTCTCAGATGCCATTGAGATAAACCCGTCCCTTGAAGCCCATAAGTTGAGGGGGCTGACCTATCTCGTATTGGGCAACCTGGATATGGCCATTGCAGACGGTACAGAATTAATCAAGATGGCGCCCAATACCTCTGAATCATACAATATCCGCATGGAGGCCTATGCCCAGATCGGAGAACCGACGCTTGCCAGGGAGGATGCCCGCCGGGCGCTATCCCTGGACAGAAGAAACAGGGTGGCATCTGAACTGCTGGTTAAATATCCTGAAAAAATTGAGTTCACCAGCGGCGGGGTCAGCAGATACAGACCCAGGGGAGAAATAGATAAATACCGGGTATGGGCCAGCAGCCAGGGATTTGCCTTTACTCTTAAGTCTGAGGAAGACGAGGGTAGTGAATCAGAGGATTCCAAGTAAGCAGTACTCCAGAACATCACATCTCCGGCTCAACAATTTTTCCCTCCCTCATTTCATGCCGAAATCCGGCAGCTGCAGCCGTAACTTCTTTTAAACCGTATCCTCTTTTAGAAGGTTCAAGGCAAAAGGTGATAGACAGGTTTCAAGGGTAAAGTCTGAAGACTGGGGTATGGCATCCAGATATAGAATTATACATCTAAGGATGTAATGAATTAAAACAGAGTAATATTATGCTTAGAAGTTCTTGAGAAAATACAGGTTAGAGAGCTTATTAGCTAAAAGTTTTTACCTGTAGAGTTGACACGAGGATACACAATACCGTATCCTCGTGTTTTTTATTTGTCATTCAGGGAAACTCCATATGAAAAAACTTCTGAAAGATCCGTTGCTCCATTTTCTGCTCATCGGTGCACTGCTGTTCCTTGTCTTCCAATTTATAAAAAGCCCTACAGGAATAGAGGAAAACAGGATTGTCATCACCCGGGGGGATATTGAGGCCCTGCAGGCGAATTTTATTCGTACCTGGCAGCGGCAGCCCACGGAAGATGAACTCTCCAGTCTCGTTGAAGATAAGGTGCGGGATGAGATGGCCTATCGGGAAGCTGTTGCCATGGGGCTTGACCAGGACGATTCCGTGATCCGCAGGAGGCTGCGTATGAAGATGGAACTCCTGGTGGAGGATATTGCCGGGCTCTCTCCACCTACAGATGAAGAGCTTGCAGCCTTTCTTGAAGAGCAGAAGGATTCATTCCGCCAGGAGCCGCAGGTGTCATTCAAGCAGGTCTTCCTGAACATTGATAAGCGAGGGGCCGGTGTTGATGAGGACGCCCGCAATATGCTGGCACAACTTACTGCTGCCGGACCCGGTGCCGATCCGGAGTCCTTCGGCGACCCGAACATGCTGCCCAAGGAATACCCACTTTACCATAGCAGTGATGTTGAAAGACTTTTCGGGGAATCGTTTGCCAGGGATCTCCTTCAGGTTGAGCCCGGGAAATGGACCGGGCCTGTCCGGTCCAGCTATGGCCTGCACCTGGTGTATGTGGGTGAACGTATCGAGGGACGAGACCCGGAACTTGCTGAAGTACGCAAGGAAGTGGAACGGGAGTGGACTGCAAAGCGGCGCCGTGAACTGAAGGAGGAAACCTATAAAAAGCTGCGGCAACGATACATGGTTACCATTGAAGATATTCCGGCCGCTACTCCTGGAAAATAACCCTGAGACTATTTTTATGCGGAGAATGCTCAATATCATATTTCTTTTCCTGGGTCTTGTTTTTATCGGCACAGCCTCTGGACATGAGAGCCAGCCGGGTTCCTTGGAAATAAAGGAGCTGGAGCCGGGCCGGTATGATATCACCTGGCGGGCGCCAATCTATTATGGCAACCCGCACCCAGCTCAATTGGTGCTGCCGGAGGACTGGCAGACAATCGGGCAGCCGAGCAAAAGACACATGGCTGAAGCCATAGTTTTTCACAGGGTAATCGCAACCGGCGGAAAAAGCATCGAGGGCAGGGTTATCCGTTTCCCGGGTCTTGAATCAACCATAACCGATGTTTTTGTCCGGCTTACACGGCTTGACGGCAGCAGCATGAGTACTGTGGCCCGTCCTACAAAACCAAGGGTGGAGCTGCGTGGCGAGCGGCCCTGGCATGCTACGGCCGGTGAGTATCTGGGGCTCGGCTTCCACCATATCCTGATGGGTGTCGACCACCTGCTCTTTGTCCTGGGGCTGCTGTTGATCGTCAAGGGCAGGATGATGCTCCTGAAAACCATAACATCATTTACCGTGGCGCACTCCATCACCCTGGCCATTGCCACGCTGGGCTATGCCCATGCACCGTTGCAGCCGCTCAACGCCGCCATTGCTTTATCGATTTTGTTTCTGGGGCCGGAGGTAGTGCGGGCCAGGCGCGGTGAAACGAGCCTGACCATAAAATTTCCCTGGCTGGTGGCCTTTGTTTTCGGGCTGCTGCACGGTTTTGGTTTTGCCAGCGGTCTTTCCACCACCGGCATGCCGAAAGCAGAATTGCCATGGGCCCTGCTCTGGTTTAATGTAGGGGTTGAGCTTGGGCAACTGGTTTTTGTCTTTCTGGCCCTGGCCCTGGCCTGGTCATTCAGGACCCTTGATATCCGCTGGCCGCGCTGGGCCCAGGCCCTGCCCGGCTATACGGTGGGTAGTCTCGGGGCCTACTGGACCATCCAACGGACTGTAATTCTACTGGGAGGATTTTGAGATGAAGAAACATGTCAGGCACATGGACCTTTGTGCCAGTATTTTTGTATTGGCCTTGTATCTGGTATGGGTCCCGTCTGCTCAGGCCCATGTTGAGGGCGGTCAGGCCGTCGGCTTTATAACCGGTCTTGAGCATCCCTGGTCAGGTCTTGACCATGTGCTGGCCATGATTGCTGTCGGCCTCTGGGGTGCCCAGCTTGGCAACCCGGCCCTGTGGGTATTGCCGGTCACCTTTCCCATGGTGATGGCCATGGGCGCCATGATGGGATTGCTTGGTATCCCGCTGCCGGGCATTGAGATTGGTATTGCGGTGTCAGCTATACTGCTGGGGGCAATGATCCTCGGCGAGGTGAAGCTTAACCTGTACATTGCCGCTACCATGGTAGGTTTTTTTGCCATCTTTCACGGCCATGCCCACGGAACGGAGCTGCCTCCCGGTCAGAGCGGTCTTCTCTACAGCATGGGGTTTGTCATTGCCACAGGAGTGCTGCACGGCATAGGCATAGTAATTGGCCTCATCCATCGCTGGCCGGCGGGCAAGCTTGCTCTGCGGGGCGCCGGCGCCTTTATCGCGGCCATGGGCGTATTTTTTCTGTGGAGAGCTATATCGTAAAAGTACCAAATATCAAATTACTAATTTCAAGTAACAAACAAATTACATATACCAAATTGCAAATCTCAAATTATAAACAAACGTGGCTATAAACTATTTTCAGGGTTAAATATTCTGGATCAGCGTTAAATATTCTGGATCCGCTCCTCCGCGGGGATGACAAACCCTACATCACTGTCACTCCCGCGCAGGCGGGAGTCCAGTTTTGATTGTTTTGTAATCATGATAAAATAAAAGACAATAACCTGAGAATCATTAAGAACCATATAAACAAATGACAATTCCTAAAAAATCAAAATCCCAAACAGGGTTTAATCATTGAATATTGAGATTTAGATATTGTTTGAAATTTGAGTTTTTGAATATTGAGATTTAAAACCATGTACCGTATAACAACATTTTATAAAACGCTGGTCGTCACTTTTGGCCTGCTGTTCTGGCCGACAAATGTAGAGGCCCACCTGGTGACCACCGGCATGGGCCCTGTCTATGACGGCATTGGCCACCTGCTGCTGACACCGGAGGACCTGGTGCCGGCCCTGGCCCTGGCGCTGTATGCCGGCTTGCGTGGTAAAGCACCGGGCAGGCGCGCCCTGTTCTTTTTTCCCCTTGCCTGGCTATTAGGTGGATTTATCGGGCTTGGGGCTGACACGATGCCCACTTTCCCTCTACCGGCCTTATCCTTTCTTCTCTTGGGCGTTCTTATCGCTGCTGACCTGCGGTTGCCTGATAATGTTTTTACGGTGCTGGCTGTGGCTGTCGGCATCATGCACGGCTTCTTCAACGGCATAGCCCTGAAAACAGGTCCTTCCGGCCTGGGACTGCTCGGTATCATGGCTGCCCTCTTTGTCCTGGTTGCTCTTGTTGCCGCCTTTGTGGTAGCGCTGAAACCTCCGTGGACCAGGATCGTTGTCCGTGTGGCCGGCAGCTGGGTGGCGGCCATGGGCCTGCTCATGATCGGCTGGTTCTTCCGCGGCCAGGGTTGATTTTTGCTCTCAAGGCGATTCTTTTTCAGCCCTATTCAAATGTTTTCTCAGTTACCTGTGTTTTTCCGAACAGCTGGTTTGGTAAAGCCAGCCAATGAGCCAAATTTTTTCTGAAGATTCAGCAGACAAGTAAAGCTTATTTGTAATGCCCCGGCACATGTTGGTTCATGGTAAAAAAAGAATATCGTCGTATTTCTAGTTGGTTATCGTAGGTCGGCTTAATTTTTTATTGACAGCACTTCAGGGCATCAATTATAGGTTGTCAATATTTCAAGATCCAGGGTGGCTTGCTCGGGCAGTTCCGCTTTTCAGCCCGTGTTGAGAGAGCACTACATTATCTCCGTATAATGTAGTGCTCATGTGATGACTTTGTCTATGCTAATGCTATTTTGGTAGCGATGTGACAAAATGCCGGACCCATGGATCAGTGGCATACACAAATAATGTACAGTATGAACTGTACTTAAAAAACAAGTAAAATGGAGGGCATTGGATATGAAGAAAGTTACAGCTATTATTGCAGGTCTGCTCCTGCTGGTTACCTTTGGATGCAGCAGAGAAGATGCAAAAAAGGTTACCGAAAAAGCCAAGGATGCAGCAACAGCGACCAAAGAGGCGGCGGTAGATACTGCCCATAAGGCCGCGGAGATGACCAAAGATGCGGCCACCGCCACCAAAGAAGCGGCCGTAGATGCTGCTGACAAGGCGGCTGATATGACAAAGGATGCGGCAACCGCGACCAAAGAGGCTGCGGTGGAAACTTATGACAAAGCGGCAAAAATGACCAGCGAAGCGGCAACAGCAACCAAAGAAGCGGCGGTGGAAACGTATGACAAAGCGGCTGATATAACAAAGGATGCGGCAACCGCGACCAAAGAGGCTGCGGTGGAAACTTATGACAAAGCAGCTGAGATGACCAATGAGGCGGCAACGGCAACAGAAGAGGCGGCGGAAGATGCTGCTCATAAAGCGAAGGAGATGACCAAATAGCTTTTTAAAATTGTACTGAAGTTACCATAGAGCCGTCATTAGCTGGGAAGGGAAGCTTTGACGGCTCTATGTTTTTTTTATTGCCGGCCGGGCAAGATCAGTTTGCCGTAGCGGCACGTATTTAAACTTTCCCCTTTTCTTATTGGCTTATCCCTGCTGACCCTGCTGGGCACAAATGCCCAGGGGGCTTCCCTGCCCGAATTTCCCAGCTTCAGATTTATTGCACATACTATACAAACATAGAGGTTAGGTTACAAAAGTAACATGACTCTTAAAAATTCCCAGCTCAAGGTTATGTCCGGCACTAGGAGCCTGTCGGAGAATTACAAATCTACTGCAAAAGCGAGAGAATCGGCCCAAATTTCCGTAAATTTTCTTTAAATAGCGCTCCTATTCGCATCAATTTTCCAAAAATTTGATCTCAGTTCCTCATTTTTTCGTGACGATTATAATTCTCCGACAGGCTCCTAGCTGAAAATTTACGGAATTATATAGATCGTTCCTCTTAGGGCCAAATGCGCTGTTTTAATGAAACTGGCATGGAGTTAAGCGTTATATCCAATACTGACACTTCAAATTTTTTATTGACAGGCTGAGTGGTAATTCATTATAGAGTAATGATATGGTAGGATACATGCAAGTTGTCTCCAAGGCTGTTTTTTTATTTTGGGAAGCCACAAGTAAAGGGTGACTGGTGGAATGGGCAATTGCTATTGCCTTGCAGCCGTCAATGCTTTGGAACAGATGAGTAGATAACAGTGGCTTTAATTCTGTATGGAAATGTAAGGGTTTATAGGGGTGACATAAACTGGCAAATTTTTTTGGGACGTCATTCCTGCTAACGGTTGTGTGAAGTTAATTGGAGGGGAGTTCATGAAGAAAGTACACTTACACTGGAAGAATGGAGGGGTGTTTATATACATAGGCTCCTTCCTGCTGATTTTTTTTCTTGCTCAACTGACACTCCCGGGTATCACGGCACACTCCTGGGCGGCTCACATTACGCCGGAGGAACAGTTTTGCCGTACCTGCCATGGCTCAAGCACGGCGAATCAGCACCATGTCATTCCTGCTTACGAATGCATCGCTTGCCATCCTGTCATAAACATAGGTGGTTATTACGAAATTCCCGCGGAACGTGACTGCACGATATGCCACGGTGATTATTTTAATAACCATATGTATGGCAATGACCATCTCTACACCGAGTATGATCCTTTAACAGACCTGGCCCAGGAAGCGCCCGGCACTCCATGCGCCGTATGCCATAATGACAGCGGCGGTGACCTGGCCACCTGGCCGGATGTCAGAACCGAACATGATGTGCCGACCAATGGCGCCGGCCCATGCGATACCTGCCACCACAGTGATCGTGTTGAGGTGCAGATGGCGATTAACAATGGGCAATTAGAAGAGACCCAGAACTGCCTGGACTGCCATTCGGACAAGGAAACACCGGAAACCCATGGCTATGTGCCCCATGAACCGCCAGGATACGTCACTAAATATCCGAGCTGTGTTGTCAGCGGCTGCCATGACGGAGAAGAGGTGGTGCTGGATATCCATGAAGGTAAATGCGACAACTGCCACACCCAGGTACCTGGCCTGAAACCGGGTTTGAGCTCCGGCAACTGTATAAACTGCCATACGGATCCTGATGTGCATCATGATACCCCGCAGTCCCAGGGCGGCTATTGCACCTGGTGCCATGCTGACCCGCGGCCTGCAATAGACCCGACTGCGCCGACCGGCCAACTGGCCTGCGTCCAGTGCCATGGACCGTACCAGCATGACAATGGCGGTCCGATCCAGGATTACGGCGCCTGTTTTGCCTGCCATATGCCGGAGCCCTTCCACGCCAAGCCTATGCAGACACCGGAATGCTGGAAGATCATGCAAGGCAGTCCCTATTATGATCCGAACCTGGCGCCGGGCAAGGACAGCTACAATATCTTTGCACAAGATCTGCAGTATCAGAACAGCTTCTGGGGAGGCACACCTTTTGAGAATGAAGCTGATATGTACTGTGCCCCCATCAGCCGCAGCGACTTCTGGTATCCGGAGATTGCATTTAACTGTGTGACCATCACAAATTTCCTGGGCTCAAATCAGCAATGGGTCGTACCCACCTTTGAGGCAGGAGACGGAACCAGTTGCAACAACGTTGGCAGCAACCTTGGACCCGGCGGTCAGCCTCCTCCACCCCAGAATGATTCGGTGAATATCACCTGGGCCGAATATGACAGCTCAACTGATCGGCTGACGGTCTATGCAACAAACACCCTGGGCAATAGCAATGGTGTAATGCTGACAGTTAACTATAACGGCAGCAGCTATGAAATGAACTGGTCTTATGCCAATAGTCGCTGGGAGGCCACAATAAGCGACTCCACGTGTAATGATCCCACCATCGAGGTTTTCTCCTCAGCCGGAGGCAGCGATACCAGTAATGTCAGCAATTGCAGCATACCGCCTAATGATTCGGTGAATATCACCCGGGCCGAATATGACGACGATCGAAACCGCCTAACGGTCTACGCGGTAAACACCCTGGGCAATGGCAATGGTGTCATGCTGACTGTTCATTATGATGGCAACAGCTATGCGATGAACTGGGATAATTATGATAACCGCTGGGAAAAAACAATAAGCGACTACCGGTGTAAAGATTCTACCATCGAGGTAGTATCCTCTGCAGGCGGCAGTGATAGCAGCTCAGTCAGCAATTGCAGCGTGCCGCCCAATGATTCGGTGAATATCACCCGGGCCGAATATGACAACTCAAGTAGCCGCCTGACAGTCTATGCCGAAAACTCACTGGGCAGTAATGCTACCCTGTCTGTTCTCTATAATGGCAACAGCTATGAGATGGACCGGGACTATCATGATAACCGCTGGGAGATTAGAATAAACGATTCCAGTTGCAGTGATTCTACAATTGAGGTGGAATCCTCTGCCGGGGGCGGTGATAGCAGCCCAGTCAGCAACTGCAGCGTGCCGCCGAATGATTCGGTGAATATCACCCGGGCTGAATATGACGAAGATAGAGAACGTCTGACAGTCTATGCCGAAAACGCACTGGGCAACAACGATG
Organism: uncultured Desulfobulbaceae bacterium; assembly: GCA_947259115.1. Classification (GTDB taxonomy): domain Bacteria; phylum Desulfobacterota; class Desulfobulbia; order Desulfobulbales; family BM004; genus BM004. Next base: position 28,836 of record CAMYKS010000035.1, read on the forward strand.
CAACCCTGTCTGTGTACTACGATGGCGACAGCTATGAGATGAACTGGAGTTATGACCATCACCGCTGGGAAGTAAGAATAAATGATTCCCATTGTAATGATTCTACAATTGAGGTTTTTTCCACCGCCGTCGGCATTGATAGCAGCCCAGTCAGCAATTGCAGCCATTAACACAGGTTATGGGCAAGACGTTTACATAGAAAAATTCTGCAGAACAATACAATATCCGGGGATGCGATTGTAATCGTTGTCCCCGGATATATTGCACAGCATTGAGATTTGACTTTATATCCCGGTTAAAGACCGGGTATATATATTAGTCAAGGGTCAGCGTTGTTTTGGCGTGGCCCACCTTACATGCAACGCTTGTAAAACACTTTTGTTTTTAACTTTAGCAGGGAGGGAAAAGTTATGAGAATAAAAGGTTTCAGGGGTTGCACCAGTCTTTGTTTAGCAGTTCTTTCTGCAACTCTTATTTTAATTTCATGCATAGGCTTTATGGGTGTGGGTACTGCATACGCCTACACAGAGGAGGAATGCCGCTTATGCCATACCGGCTCGCCAACGGGCAGCACAGTGAACCAACACCACCTTATTCCTGATACTGAATGCCTATCCTGCCATCCCTATGTATACTTCGAGGGGTATTACGAAATTCTCGCGATACGGGATTGTACTGTTTGCCATGGGGACGGTCATCATGGTGGACCGACAGCCAGACAGGGCGAGTGCGACAACTGCCATACGGACCCGCGGAATCCGGCCATGCAGCCCAATGGCTACGTGACAGAACAGCTCGGCTGTGACGTCTGCCACATACACATTGATCCTGCAGATGCCACAAGCAGCACCCTGACCGTCATGGCCTATAACCCGATCCAGCCCACCGGTAGGCCGGACGGTATAACAAAGTATCCTGTGCCAACACATGTTTTCACCCTTGACAGCGGTGCTACCATCACCAATTACGGCGCCTGTTTCAGCTGCCACAAGACAACAAGCGATGGTGAACCTCTTCCCTACCACGGTAACTTCGCGGTTGACTGGCAGCCGGACAACTACACCGATCCGCTGGATGACCGGACCGGCATCCCGCCGGGAATGGATATACCGGATGACTATCATGTTCCTTTTGGCAGCTATGCCCAATGGGCGCCCGGCCGCGGTATTTTCAACGTCTTTGAGACCGCCAGAAGATGGCCGAATCATTTCTACAACAGCAATAACAGCAATCCGGAAGACAATGTCAGCAGGGGCAACCAGTACAAGGATTTTGACGGATACTTCAGTGCCCCGGCAATAGAGTACTCCTTTGCGCCTGTCAATTTTGACAATGATCCTGCGCAACAGTTCTGGGTGCCGAGTTTTGATGTTGTCCGCGGTGTCACAGTCCCCAGCGATTATGTAGAGATCACCCGTGTTGATCACGATAGCGGTGATTCCGGCGGCGGTGGCGGTGGCGGTGGCGGAAATGACACAGCAGAACCTTTTGCCATTCTCGAAGTTGAAGGCAACTGCTCGCCCGAATCAAACCTGACAGTTGTGGTCTATGGCGGTGAGCCATACAACATTGGCCCATGCTCCGGCTCCGGGACCTTTGCAGCAACCGTCGATTTACCCTATGAAGATGGCTATGATCCCGATACAACGACAGTTTGGAGAAGCTATTTTGAAGAAGGTACGGTCTGGGTGGTTTCCGAGGGACAGGGCTACGACTGGTTTTATAATGGCCCTGAGAGCAATTGGGATGGCTGCTGGGCTGACGGCCATCGCTGGGATACAGCCACCCTCTCCTATACCTACGACCCTGGCACATGCCCCGTTGATTAGGTTGCCCCGACGGAAGCAACGGCTGGAGCAATGGTGGTGGTAACGGTCATGTATGATGAAGGATCCTATGCAATGGACTGGAACAAAGACTCAAATCGCTGGGAGATAGAAATAAGCACTTCCATATGCAATGATTCCACCATTGAGGTTGTTTCATCGGCAAGTGCAAGCGCTTCCAGCAGTGAGAGTAACTGCCGCTAGCCCGCATTTTTCACGAGTCGATACGCCGGATAGACAAAGTGTAAGTCGTTTGAGCTATACTTTAGTATGCGAAACGCCAGACACTGCAGGCTATATGGATGTATCGGCTTGCCCGAAGGGTGAACAGTTTTGAAAAAAATCTATTCAGTCACTTGGTACAAACTGTAACCGGACAATGACTGGAAATATAAAATTGGGCTAGTCATAGTCACAGCGGTGGCGGTGATCTGTTAAAACATATTCTTTTACAATCTCAAAAAGGGCTGCCGTAAAACCGGCAGCCCTTTTTCGTTGCACATTACAATCAACAACAGTACGAAAAAAATCTTACGGGCACATTTCAGTTTGCCAGCGGGGTCAATCGTATCCCGTCAAAGGCGTACTGCATCCTGGGCTTGAGAAGCATTATCGTCAGGGTATTCGTCTCCCCCATCTCCATCACACCAAGATCAATCGGCCCGGTGGCCACGACCTTGTCAGAGGGTGAATAGAGATTGATTTTCTGCAGAGGTTTTCCGTTGAGACGCACGTTTACCTCGCCAAAGGACTGGTGTCTGGCCATATGGATCTCCAGGCGGTATTTTCCCGGCTGCGGGGCCTGGACAATAAATGATTGCTGTGCTCCGGGTCCGCGTGGCACCATGTTCAGCAGTGAGTTTCTCGATATTCGGCCCGCTGTAGCCTCCGGCCTTAGACGAACACGTTCAGTGTGGCTGTTTATCGGTTCTTCTCGGGGCAGCCATTCTGCCTCTATCAGTCCGGGCACTCGCGATGGATCGAGCTTGATCAGGTATGGTGATAAGAGATCGACAGCGATAACTATAGCAAGACCCAGGGCCAAGGCTCGGCCCAGTTCGGTTAGCAGACGGAGCCACTCCACCCTGGGTGGGGTTGTGGTCACCTCGGTGGAACTCACCCCATCGGCAGAGTCGAAATATAAAATCAGCGTACGCAGAAACAACCACAGAGCCAGCACTTCGAGGCCTTCCTCAATGGTGCATAATAATTGGAAAGTAAGGTCCTGCACTTTTCCGGCATGGAAGGAATAATTTGCTCCCACCGCCTCGATGCCCACCGCACCGGCCAGGTAAAGCGCACCGCTGTAGAGCATTCTTCTGCGGATGACTGCGGGCAGTGTTCGCAGTAATCCAAGACTGCGAATAAAAACAGTGAGCGCAAAGGCAGCGCCCGGAATAACCCAGGCAAAATAAAAATATCCCTTCAGGTCATAGGATTCGGTCAGGATGACATTTATACCCTCGTGCAGCTCGGCAACCTCATCCAATGACAGGAGAAAAAAGATGATGGAAAGTTCTATCCAGCGGCGCCACATGGCAGCTGCCTGCCCTTCACGCTCTTTTGCTGCCTGGCCGATGCTGACAAGCATGAGGGCGCAATACAGGAGGAGCGCACTGGAAAGCCAGGTGAGGATGTTCTGTTCCCCGGTCCCGAAGACACGGAAGACCCAGTGGGACAAGCTGTCAAGGTGGAAGGCGAAGAAAATATTGATAACGATTAAGACGGCGGCGGCGGCAAATGTAACATGCACGACTTTCGTTAACACAGAAGAAATCTTCACAATGGACATAGCAAATAAATGAAGTATATCAGGTGAATGGGAAAAAATGTCGGGTTCCGTTCAATTACTCTATTTGTGGTTAACACGAATGCATTAAAAATGCAAAACAGATGCTGCTGTGGGTCCCATATAACAAAGGTAGGGCAAAGAAATACGGACGCTGTTTAATTAATTGAAAAAGTATCTACTCTGACTCACCTTGCAGGGCGCAGATATCCAGGGGCTCTCCCTTGGCAGGTTCGAGTCTGAACTGCATTGCATCCTGCTCGCATTTGGTGGCGCAAACGCCGCAGCCCATGCATTTTTCAAAATCCACGTTTGCCAAACCATCCACCATCTTTATGGCATCAAACTGGCAGAATCCCGAACATATGCCGCAGCCGATGCACAGATCATGGTCCACCTCTGAAACATAGCCGGATGAGGCAAGCATGGGCGTGCCGTTTCTGTGGGCATTAATGGCCCCGCAGCAGCAGGAGCAGCAATTGCAGATGGAATAGAAACGGTCCAGCATGGCATCCTTGAAAAAGGCATGGTGCACGTGGCCGCGTAGCTCTTCTGCTTTCATGATCTCTACGGCCTCCTGCTGGGTGATTCTCCTGGCCTTGTCCGGATGATGTTCGACAATGAAGCTGGTAAAGGGCTCGCCGATGACCAGGCAGACATCTACCGGCTGGCAGGGCTTTTCCTGAGCCGCCCGGCAGGGACATTTAAGCACGGCAAGATGGTTCGGGTTTTCCAGGATAATGTCCCGGGCTCTTTTGTAGGGAATGACCTGCTCCAGGTCGGGCATATTGATGGGCTTATTGATGGTGACAAGTTTACTGGCCTTGTCAAGGGGCACGACCTTGCCATGGTAGCCGTCGGCAAAGGTAATTTTCGTTCTGTTCCCGGCTGACGGGTTGTGGGCTTCAACCTTTGGTTCGGGAAAGAGAAAGGTAATAAACCTGAAAAGCGGTTTAAGTATTTTTGTTAAAGGATGGCGCCCCTTGCCAACACCTATATAAGTATAGAGCCAGCGGCCATATATATAGCCATGGATAAAATCACCCAGGGAATGGTTTTTATTGGCGCGTGACTCCTGATAAAATTTCCTGGTCGACGGGCAGATGAACGTATTTGAATTTTTCTGTGGCTCGTCCATTGGTTCTTTAATTTTTTTACAAGCAATTTATGAACAGCATTTTACTATACATTGATTACCGTTGACATTACACAGGAGATATTTTTACTATAAGCCACACTATATTTATACATATAATTATCAAATTATAAAGGGAGATCACACAATGAAAAAGCTTTTCCTGTCTTTTTTCTTAGCAATTGTGCTGAGCGGTTTGAGTGGCTGCGGCTATAATACTATCCAGCAGAATGATGAAGCGGTTATTGCTGCCTGGGGTGATGTTGAGGCCTCGTACCAGAGAAGGGCCGATCTCATTCCTAATCTTGTTGAGGTCGTAAAGGGATATGCTGCACATGAAAGCGATACCCTGACGGCAGTGACCGAAGCCCGGGCCAAGGTCGGCAATGTAAAGATAGGAGCTGATGTTGTCAACAATCCTGAAGCCATGGCACAGTTCCAGGCAGCCCAGGGTGGCTTGAGCTCGGCTTTATCCCGGCTCATGGTTGTTGTTGAGAGATATCCTGACCTGAAGGCGAACCAGAATTTTCTCGACCTGCAGCACCAGCTTGAAGGAACGGAGAACAGGATTAATGTGGCGCGCGTCCGTTTTAATGATGCCGTACGTGTATTCAATTCTTCCATCCGGACATTTCCAAACAACCTGACAAATAATTTCCTCCTGAAGCTGCCACGGAAAGAACCTTACAAGGCGGATGCAGGATCGGAAATAGCGCCCACAGTAAAGTTTTAACTAAGGCGGTATACGGTGGAGCGGATATCTGTTCATCAAGCGGATCGTGGAATGCGATCCATAAGCAGGACTTTACTTGCAGTATTCTGCTTTACCTGTATCAGTCTCCTGTTTTTCAGCAATGCATCAACAGCTGAAACCAGGGAGATTCCAGACAATAGCGGCTATGTAAATGATCATGCCTCCATGATGTCCGCTGAAGTCAGGGCAAAACTCGAAAGGGTTCTGCACTCATTTGACCTTTCCGATTCAACCCAGGTGGCTATTCTTACCATTGATTCACTGGATGGGGATGCAATCGAAGATTTCAGTATCCGGGTTGTGGACCAGTGGCAGGTCGGTCAGAAAGGCAAGGACAACGGTGTCCTGTTCCTTGTTGTGAAAAATGACCGTAAAATGCGCATCGAGGTGGGCAGGGGGCTTGAGCATGTCCTTACCGATCTTGCTGCAGGACGCATAATCGATACGGTCGTCTCGCCGCGGTTCAAGGCCGGCCGTTTTGATGAAGGCTTTGAAGCAGGCACCCTTGCCGTTATTCAGACCACCAGAGGGGAATACACTCCCGACGCGAGGGCCCGAGGGAGAAGTGGAGAAGGAGAGCCTCCGCTTCTGTTCAAGTACCTTTTTTTTGGTGCAGCGCTTATTGCCTTTCTCGGCAGTAATTCAAGAATACTAGGCGTAGCCGGCGGTTCAGTTCTCCTGCCGCTCATATTTTTTATGGGGCTGCAGGGAGCGGTTAACTGGCCTTTGCTCTTGATGCTGGTACCCCTTGGCGCTTTGGCCGGCCTGTTCTTGTCGCTGTTGATAAGCTCAATGGTGAAACACAGCGGCAGGGGCGGCGGTTACTACACAGGCGGCGGAGGTTTCGGTGGTCATGGCGGCGGCTTCGGCGGTGGCGGTGGTTTCGGTGGCTTTGGCGGCGGCGGTTTCGGCGGCGGCGGTGCCTCGGGAGGGTGGTGATTTATGCTTGCAGTGAATTTTTTCAGCGAGAGCGAGAAAGTTGAAATTGCCGCGGCAATCAGGGAGGTCGAGCAGAACACCTCTGGGGAGATTGCGGTAATGGTTGTTGATGAAAGCGACTCGTATCCGGAAGCAAATATTCTTTCCGGCTTTATTCTAGGTGGGCTTGTGTCCCTGGTCATTACAGAGCTGTTTTTTTATGATTCGCTGACGTATTTCATGATCTTTTTTGCCGGACTTTCTCTTCTCATAGGCTGGCTGACAGAAAACTGTCCACCGTTGAAACGTATTTTCATAGCCAAAAACAGACTGGATGAACTGGTTCGGGAGCAGGCAGTGCAGTCTTTTTTTGAAAAGGGTCTTTATAAAACCAGGGACGCCACAGCGGTATTTTTCTTTATCTCATTATTTGAACATAAACTGTGGATTCTTGCGGACGAGGGAATTAACAGCAAAATATCAGATTATGACCTGCGGGTCTATGCCAGGGAAATGGCAAACGGCATCAAACAGGGCCGGGCTGCAGAGGTTTTATGCCTGGAAATCGATAAGTTGGGAAAGGTGCTTGCTGAACATTTTCCAGCCCGGCATGATGATGAAAATGAACTGCCCAACCAGGTTATTGTGGGGTAATTTCTTACAATATTGAAGAGTAAAAGTTGCCTGAATGCCTGGATTTACCAGGAGAAGGGCGTTTCAGCAATGGGAAAAGGAAGTTGGTGGCCAAAGGCCTCACTGCTGCCAGAGAATTTGAGAATAAAAATGTGGAATGGAGGTGGGAAATGAAAAAACGGATCTTATTAACGGGAATGACGGGTTTTCTGTTTTTTTGCCTGGTAGGTATCTTGAATGCCAATGCTGCGGTTCCGCAGGGAAGCGATGTGTTGCTTGATTCAGACGGAGATGGTGTCGCTGACTTGAGAGACAACTGCCCGATGGTTCCAAACCGCGATCAGGCAGATCTTGATTTCGACGGGCAGGGTGATGTGTGTGACTGGGATAAAGATGGAGACGGGTATTTTTGTCCGGAATGCTCCACTGAGCCATGTCCGGCAATGCCATGTATGGATTGTGATGATTTGAATGCATATGTGCATCCTGATGCGCTGGAATCATGCAGGGATGGAATTGATAATGATTGTGACGGTCTGGCGGATTGCGATGACGTGCAGGACTGCGAAGCGGACCGAAGATGCAGGAGGCAATATCGTAAGGAGGGAAGGGGCAAAACCTGCTACGATGGCCGTGATAATGATAGGGACGGTTTGGTCGATTGTGAAGATCCCGGATGTTTTGAAAACGAAGCATGTAAATGTATTTGTCCTGATGTCTATGATCCTGTTTGCGGAGCAGACGGTAAAACTTACACCAATCCGTGTGAAGCACGATGCGCCGGTGTGGAAATTGCCTATAAGGGAGAATGCAGAGAAATTTGCGGCGGCATTGCAGGCATTGAATGTCCGGATAACTATACCTGCAACTATATTGATCCAACCTGCTCCATAGTTGACCTGGGTGGAGTTTGTGTGCCAACCCCAGGTGCTTGTGAAAAAATATACGACCCGGTGTGCGGTTGCGACGGAGTTACATATGGCAATGACTGTGAGAGAATTCGCGCCGGGGCGACCCTTGCCTATAAAGGTGAATGCGGCTGCGCCTGTCCTGAAATTTATAGGCCGGTCTGCGGTGTTGACGGAACAACCTATGACAATGAATGCTTTGCCAAGTGTGCCGGGGTGGAAATCGCCTATCCCGGTGCGTGCAGGAATGAATGCGGCGGTATAGCCGGTATACCCTGCCCTGATGGCCAGGTTTGTGTTGTTGAGGATCCAACGTGTTCCAGTGCCGATCTCTTTGGAAAATGTGTTCCGTTCCCCGATGGGTGTATTGAACTTTACAGCCCTGTTTGCGGCTGTGATGGGGTTACCTACCCTAATCTATGTTATCTGATCAAGGCGGGAGCGACCATTGCCCATGACGGGAAGTGTTGTGATGACGGCACCCCTGTTCTCTGCGACATGGTCCCGCCCGTCTGCCCTGACGGGACTGTCGTGGCAGTGCGGAACGGTTGTTATGAATGCGTAGAACCGCTTACCTGCAGGCCTGTTTACAGGTATTGAGTTACGGATAACTTAGCGAGGGAGGAGTGAAACCCTCCCTCGCTCATTTTGGTGGAAATGTTTTTGCTTAAACCTTTTTGACAGGCCTGCCACCACCATATCATTTAATATAACTTCCGATACAATCTGAACCGCGGCTTGCAGTCCCTACCATTATAGCCGCTGACATCACTGTGGTCCTATGGGCCACCCTGACCATTAAGCCCAATACCACTATTGCCATGGAAATATGATGACGAGGGGAGGGATACCTCAGGTAATGGCAGCGTTTTACCCTCTGGGTTTCATGAAATTTGCATCCGTAAGTAGTGGTGGCATGAGCTATGTATATAGCCGTTACAGCGGCAGGGAATCTAACGGGCAGCTGACGGAAACCTATTTCTTACTTCCATCAAAAAACATGTATATTATTTCTTGACATAAATACTGATTAATGTGATTTAAAATTAAAATAAAGTTCTAAGACTAGTAACATCATGTCTCTTTGAGTGTCAGGATTCTGATTGGGTCGGCATTGCTGCCCCAATTTTGGGCGCGTCAATATGGCGTTTAACTCATCAACACAAAGACGGCAATTCTGCCGGTGGATTCTGAGGAGGAAACAATATGTTTAGTCGACGAGTTGTCTGGTCCGTTATAGTGGGCTCCCTGATGTTGCTGTTTCCAGCAACGAATATGGCTGAGCCTCTGGAACTGCCTGGCCTGAGGCAGAAGGCAAAGATTGTGCGGGATGCCCAGGGTCTTGCCCATTTACGGGCAAAAAATGCGTATGATCTATATTACCTGGCAGGTTGGGTACACGCCGGGGACCGTTTGTTTCAGATGGACCTGAACCGACGCCAGCCAGGCGGCACCCTGGCCGAACTGTTTGGCCCAAGTGCGCTGCCCGGTGACGTGGAGGCACGCACCATAGGTTTGCGGCGTGCAGCAGAGCGTTCTGCCGCAGCGCTATCAGAGGAGAGTATTGCTGCCTTGGAGGCCTATACCCAGGGAGTTAATGACTGGGTACTGCATGGACCCGGCCTGCCGCCGGAGTACGCCGCCCTCGGGTTTACAGACCGGAATGATTTTCGCCCCTGGGACGTGGTGGACAGCATCGTTATCGGTAAGGCCATCTCTTTTGGTTTGTCTTTTACCCTGGACGCAGGCCAGACTGAGGCCCTGAACGCATATGTGGAGAATTTAGGTGCCGGAGGCGCCATTGTGTTTACCCAGGATGTGTTCCGCTTTCAACCCTTCGACTGTGCTTCAACAGTACCGGATGCAACTGGCGAATACCCCTTTATCCCCGTACCCGGCCAATTTCCCAATCCGGAGTCCTGCCTTGATCCTCTTGTGACATCCGTGGTCAAGGATAAGGCCAAGACCAGGGGTAAGTTCCTGGATGGCATTGCAGGTGCCAGGACACCGACATCTGCCATTCTGCGTGATCTTGGCAACGCGGCAGCAACAAAACTCCGTCGCTCTGAATTCATCCGTAATGTGCTTGATGCCGATGGCACCATCGGTTCCAACGCCTTTGGTGCGACCCGGGCCCTTGGGATAAACGGCCGGCCCATAATTGCCAACGATCCGCACCTAACGATGCAAACGCCGTCTACCCTCTATCCTATCGGACTGGAGGCGCCGGGTCTGAATGTATTTGGCAGCAGCTTTCCCGGCGTACCCTTTGTCGTGCTGGGGTATAACAAGCATATTCATTGGGGAGCAGCCACCAATCCCATGGACGTTACGGACACATTTGTGGAACTGCTGGTATTCGATGAAAACGGCATACCTCTAGCGACACTGTACCAGGGCACGCCCGAGCCGGTGCAGCTGGTGCCCGAGCAGTTCTTTTTTAATGCCGGGGGGGGGCTGGTGCAGGCTGACCCCGGTAATGGCATCCCTGCCTTTACTATCATTGTTCCCCGGCGTAATAATGGACCCGTCATCGCCACCCTGCAAGATCCAACACCCAATGCCGTTATTCCAGCTCTGAGTGTGCAGTATACCGGCTTCAGCGCCACCCGTGAGCTGGACACCTTCCGGATCATGAACAAAGCACGCAACTTGAAGCAATTCCAGGAAAGTTTACTGTTCCTTGATGTTGGTTCCCAGAATTGGATTTACGCTGACATCATGGGCAACATGGCAATTTTTTCCAGTGCTGAAATGCCTATCCGTACTGACCTGCAGGCTGAATTTGTTGCACCGGGCAGCGTGCCGGGTATTTTTCCGCCCAACGTGCCGGTGCCGCCATGGTTGATCAGAGACGGCACCAGCGGCGCCCATGAGTGGTTGCCGATACAAAATCCACAACCAGGCCAGGCTGTGCCCCATGAAATTCTGCCGCTGGAGGAAATGCCGCAAGCCATCAACCCACCTGCAGGCTGGCTCGTCAATGCCAATAACGATCCGGCTGGCACAACACTGGATAATGACCCGTTGAACCAATTGCGCCTGACCGGTCAGGGCATCTATTATCTGAGCTCAGATTATGTTGGTGGGTTTCGGGCGGGCGCCATAACGAAGCGAGTGCGTGAGCTGGTTGTCAATCATGGTGTGTTGAGCGCTCAGAATATGCAAGCCATCCAGGCGGATGTCTCCCTGCACGATGCCCTTTTTTTCGTGCCATACGTCCTGGCGGCTTTCGACAACGCCCGCCAGGACGGCAAACCGGAAATGCTGGCCGAATTGGCAGATGATGCACGAGTAGCCGAGGCAGTTGCGCGTCTTGCAAACTGGGATTTCACAACTCCTACTGGTATTCAAGCAGGCTATGACGTTGGCGATCCGGTTGTACCCGATTGGACCGGTCTGCCTGATCCGGAACAGAAAGAGATCGATCACAGTGTGGCAGCCACCATTTATAGCATGTGGCGCGGCCAGGCTGTACGCAGTATTGTGGACGAGCCACTAGGAAGTCTTCCTAAACCTCCAAGTGCCCAGGCCATGACCTCCATGCAGCACCTGCTCAGGACAGAAGGCGGCACGGGGATTGTGGATTTTTTCGACGTGCCGGGGCTGGACGCTTTTGCTGATCAGCGTGATTACAAGTTGTTGTCTGCGTTGCAGGCAGCCCTCGATCTGTTGGCCGATGACCGCTTTGCCGCCGCCTTCAACAATTCCACCAATCAGGAGGACTACCGCTGGGGCAAGCTGCATCGTATCGTATTCGATCACCCGTTTATCGAGCAGGCCAGCATACCGCCCCAGCCTCCTGGAGGTTTCCCGCAACCTGTGCCTGGTTTACCAGGATTTCCAACGGACGGTGGCTTCAGCGTAGTGGATGGGTCTTCCCACAGCGCCCGAGCCGATGATTTGAACGACTTCATGTTTGGTGGTTTTCAGACCAGCGAATTGAGCGACTTCATTTTCAGTACTGGGCCGGTCAGGCGTTACGTTGGCGAGCCCCATTCGGCATTCGGCAGCCTGGCCGAGTCTATCTGGGCCGGAGGCACCAGCGGGGTGCCTTTTCCTGGCAACCCATTTTACGCCAACCTATTACCCTACTGGCTCACCAACAATACTTTGCCCTTGGTGCTGCGTGCCAAAGACGCCGAAGGTGGTATAATTATTGATGTAATGCCAGCGAACTAATCATGTTGCCGGGAGGGGCTTCATATAATGGGCTCCTGCCGGCAATGCACTAACCACAAAATCAGTCCACAGAGGACGAACTCAAGTTCGTGACTTTAAGCAGCAGATGAAGTTAATGTAAAACACATGCTGCTCTTTGCCCTGGCTGAAACCGGCAGCTCTTAGCCAGCGCCAGTTCTTACCATCCAGGTCGGGTGAAGAAGGTAGACCTGCCTGAGCTGCTGGTGATTGAACTCCGGGGTAATGCGATCCGGCTCCGCAACGAAATGCTTCAGAGCGAAAACTGCGGGGAAGCGGATTTACTGTTCCCTGACTCTGATCTGCGGAAAAGCAAACCTTACAGCCAGAAAAAAATACAGACAACCGTAAAAAAAGGTTTGTAAGTTAGCCGAGCTCAGGGTAAGAAACCCGCACGATTTGCGGCATACATATGCCACGATGCTCCTGGAGGTTCACCAGAGTTCGGTTTATGCCAAGAACCAGCTGGGACACAGCTTGCTCAAGAAAACGGTCAGATATCTACGGGCACTGGATTCCTGGTGAAGGACGCGGCGGACCGGATGATGCACTTGGTGGGAAAGTTGAGCGAAAACGGGATACAAAACGCATATTTTCGCATATCGGAAAAAGAAAAAGCTGTAACCATTAGAGATTACAGCAATCTTGATTTGTTGGTGCCGAAGGGGAGATTTGAACTCCCACAGGGAAACCCCTACTAGACCCTGAACCTAGCGCGTCTACCAATTCCGCCACTTCGGCACACAAGCAGGAGGCAATATTAGTACGGGGGTGGAATTTGTCAAGAGGTTCTTCACCATTGGCATTGAAATTATTTTACCCGGGAGTGATGGTACATAACCTTCATATACAGTGAACTCTTCTGGAACTTCAAAGAGCCATGAAAATATATAATAATCTTGCTGACATTACCGAGCCCTTTGGAGACAGTTTCGTCACCATCGGCAACTTTGACGGCGTGCACCTGGGGCACCATATGCTGTTTGCCGAGGTGGTGAGCAGGGCCTATCAAAAGCATGGCACAAGTGTTGTTGTTACCTTCGAACCCCATCCCCTGCAGGTGATACGTCCTGAAATAGGCATTAAGCTCATTTCAACCTATGAACAGAAGCTTGAAATGATTGCGCTTGCCGGGATCGACGTCCTGGTGGTCCTCCCGTTTACCAGGGATTTTGCTGCAACCAGCGCGGAATCTTTTGTTGATGATGTATTAATCAAGACCATTGGGGTAAAAGAACTGGTGGTGGGATATGATTATGCCTTTGGCAAGGGGAGGCAGGGGAATATCGAGTTTCTCAAGAAACAGGGGCGCTTGAAGGGGTTTCCTGTCACAGTGGTGGAGCCTTACTATGTGGATGATTTGCTGGTCAGCAGCAGCAAGATCCGGGAACTGGTAAGCGAGGGCCGCATGCTGGATGTTAAAAAACTGCTTGGCCGCAGTTACCAGATCCGGGGTACGGTACAGGAGGGCAAGAAAAGAGGCGGACCGGTTGTCGGTTTTAAAACAGCCAATCTGCACCTGTCCGATGAAGATCTGTGCCCGAAACACGGTGTGTACGTCACCCAGGTTGTGTATGAGGGTAAATGCTACGGTGGTGTGTTAAATATAGGCTATAATCCGACCTTTGGAGGAAATCGTCTGTCCGCTGAAACGCATATTTTTGACTTCAACAAGGAAATTTACGGCAAGAAGATGAAGATTAATCTGTTGAAATACCTGCGGGGTGAAAAGAAGTTTTCCGGTCCCCAGGAACTGGCCGAGCAGATCCGAGAGGATATTCGCCAGGCCAAGGAGATTCTTACCCAGGCCCAACAGGAATTACTGCTTTCGTGCGAGGAAAAATATAACCGCTGAATCCCCCTTCACTTATTTATTGTCTGTTTTGCCCCTTGCGCATCCGGGTTTCGTGCCTATATTGTAGGGAAATTTTTGCTCTTTACAGAGGAAATATGAAGATTTGCTGCCGGCTGGCTGCATGTAAACCGGGACAGCTTAATATAAATAATAAAACTGGTTTTGTTGCCTGACAACAGTAAGCAGGTTTGGACCAGGCAAAAGTCAAACAATACACGTAAGGAATGTATCTATGTCAGAAAACAGTAAACAGGAAGATCTGAGTAAAGTTATTGCGGAAATGGAGCAGAAATGCGCCGATAAACCCGGGTCGGTAATGGCGCACCATCATCTGGGGCTTGTTTATCAAAAGGCAGGACGTTTTGATGATGCTGTGGCTGCCCTGGAAAAAGCCATCGAACTTGACCCTTTTTCCGTAGAAAGCCTTGTTAATTTAGGGGGGCTTTATTTTGATATGGGCAATATTGATAAGGCCCTGGCGGTTAATGAGCAGGCAGTCAATATTAACGGGGCTTCTTCCCAGGCCCATGCCAATCTGGGTTTGATCTGGCAGAACAAGGGAGATGGGGTGAAAGCCCTGGATTACTACACAAATGCGGTCAAGCATGACCCCAACCTGGTGACCGTGTGGATTAATATGACATCGGTTCATCTCATGCTTAATAACGATGACAAGGCCCTTGAAACAGCCCAGCAGGCAGTTAAATTGGAGCCGGATTTTCCCATGGCCCTGAACAATCTGGCAGTGGCGTTCTATTATAACGGTGATTATCAGACGGCCAAAAAACATGTTGAAAAGGCAATAAAGCTTGGATATGACGTTGACCAGCGCTTTCTCGATGCCTTAAACCAAGAACTTTCCTGATATGGGCAAAACAACCTTAAAGACCAGACCCTGGTGTGCATTCTGCGGTCAGGATGTCGGCAGGCCGCAATATCTTGACACGCGGAAAATGGGGGAGTTTGCCCTGGGGGACTGTGAATGCGGCGCGGTTTATGCCAGCGACCCCAGCGGCTTTAATGTCGGCTCTGCCATTGTTGAGTTACTGGTTCATGCCTGTGGCGACAACTGGGATATGGCATGGGACCTCCTGCCTGAAGAGGATTACCTGACAGGTCGCATTGAAGATTATGATGAGGTGACCCACCAGGTGGTGGAGAAAAGAAACCTTGACGGCAGAATTGTCCGTGGAGTGCTCTATTTTATTCGTCTGCAGGAAAGTGTGGCAGACTTGAGCACCAGGTTTAAAGAGAAAGAAAAATCTTCTGCTGCCCAACCTGGTGCCTCTAAACGGAAAGTTCAGGTTGAAAAAACACCGGATCCCAAGCGGGAGAAGAAGAAAGCCAATAAGAACATTGTCAGGGTAATGGTGCAGGACCGGGATGCAGACGGTCTGGTAACCTTATGTTTTGATGATAAGAAAACATTGCGTTTGCTGCTGCGTCAGCTCTACGAACCTGATGAAGAGAAACGCTGGGCAATTGCCCGCCTGATTGGTGAGGTGTGCAGCAGAGTTGCAACCCGCAAGCCGGGTATGGTGAGCGATCTGCTGCACCTGCTTTTCGAGGCCTGTACCGATTCAGCCGCTTCAAGCTGGGGTGCCGTGGAAACCATTGGCTCCATTATAGCGGAACGTCCTGATATTTACGGCTCTTTTACCCGGCACCTTTTAGCCTATATAGGTGACCCTTTAACCCGGGCAGAGGTCCTGTGGGCCCTGGGGACCATTGCCGAGAAGCGGCCGGACCTGGTCAGGAACACCTCTTTTTATCAGCTCATAGGACTTCTTGACAGCCAGGTTGCCCTCGTCAAAGGATATATGGTAAGACTTTTAGGCCGTCTGCAGGCCAAAGAGGTGGCGAGTAAAATCAGGATGATGCAGGAAGATACAACCCCGCTGACAATTTATGAAAACGGGTTACCTGTCCAGACGGATATAGGAACCCTTGCCAGAGAAGCTTTGCAACTGATAGAAGAGTAAGGAGAAAAGTAAAGGTGGAAGAGGAAAAAAAAGATATAGCGCTGAACCAGGGGCCCGAGGAAGCCAAAGATCCTGCCCAGGCAGAATATGACCAGGGGAAGGAGTTGCGTCAGGCTGGAGATGAAGCCATGGCTGCCTCCTGTTTTCATAATGCCCTGATCGGTTTTGAGCAGAATAACAATGAAAATGGCATTGCCAATGCTTCTGACCAGCTTGGTGATATCTGTGCCGCACGTGATGAGCATGAAAAGGCAATTGAGCACTATCAGAGAGCTTTCGGCATATGTGATAAGGAAAATGACAGGTTCAGCCTCATCGCCCTGCAAAAAAAGATGGTAGCCTCTAAAAGGGCCCTGAAGCAGTATGATGAGGCGGTAAACATTTATCTTAATATTATAGACATCTACGCGGGGTATAACAATCCTGCCGGCACTGTCTCCACGATGGAGGAGTTGGCTAAACTTTATCTTGAGATGGGTGAGCGGCAGAAGTCGGCTGACACCTACAGGACGATTGCTTCCATTCACAAGAATTTCAAACATAATTTACAGGCCCGGGAATTCAGTGATAAGGCGGTGCAGGTCGAGCAGGGCGCCCAATAATGTTACAGCAGCTGCATGAAGCAGCCGGCGGGGCAGGTCTTAAAATGAGCAGGGTGTTGCAATGTTTACCGGTATAATACTGGGTAAGGGAACTGTTGTTGAAAAAAGATCTTCAGGCAGCGGCATGATTTTCAGCCTCCGGTCTGATTTTGACCTGACCGATCCGGAAGAGGGCGAGTCCATTGCGGTAAACGGTGTCTGTCTGACCGCCAAGAATATCAGTACCAGTGGGTTTACGGTTGATGTTTCCCCTGAGAGCCTGGCCCGTACAAACCTTGGCAAACTTGCCGTGGGCAGCACTGTGAACCTGGAAAGGGCCCTGCGCTTGAGCGACAGGCTTGGGGGGCATATGGTCAGCGGCCATGTGGATGCTGTGTCCACAGTTGTCGAAAGGCGGGCGCTGGAAAATTTTGTCCAATTTACATTCGGGATTCCGACGGGATTGGCCAAGTACATAATTAAAAAAGGTTCCATTGCCATTGACGGTACCAGCCTGACCGTGAACAGCTGTGATGATTCAACTTTCTCCATCGTTGTGATTCCCCACACCCTGGAGGTCACGCTTTTAGGAGCACTGCGGGAAGGTGACTCGGTGAATATTGAGGTTGACCTCATAGGTAAATACGTGGAAAAAATGCTGCAGGCTGAACCTGACAAATTACAAAAATCCCCGGGGGGGATAAATCCGGAATTTCTGGCCAAGCATGGTTTTATGAAATAATCTGTCCCCAGGTAAGTACATCCATATTGAAAATAAAGGTATAGATTTATGGCAGTCTCCAAGATTGAAGAGGTAATTAAGGATATTCAGGCCGGCAAGATGATCATCCTGGTGGATGATGAGGACCGGGAAAACGAAGGCGATCTGTGTATGGCCGCAGAGGCTGTGACCCCTGAGGCTATAAATTTTATGGCCAAGTATGGCCGGGGCCTTATCTGTCTGACCCTTGACCGGACCCTGGTAAAAAAATTGAACCTGCCCATGATGGTTGAGAAGAACAAGTCACCCTTTGAAACAGGCTTTACAGTGAGCATCGAGGCGAGAACAGGGGTTACCACAGGTATATCAGCAGCGGACAGGGCCAGGACAATTCAAGCGGCGGTGTCTCCGGATGCAAAGCCTGACGATATTGTAAGCCCGGGGCACATTTTCCCTTTACGGGCCAGAAGGGGCGGCGTACTTGAACGTACGGGTCAGACAGAAGGCTCTGTCGATCTGTCACGGTTGGCCGGTATGATGTCAGCCGGCGTTATCTGCGAAATAATGAAAGATGACGGGACCATGGCCCGCATGCCTGATCTGGAAGAATTTGCCGTAGAGTATGACTTGAAAATAGCGACCATAGCTGATCTTGTCGCCTACCGTCTGCGCCGCGATACTCTGGTGCACAGGGCGGTTGAGGCCAGGTTGCCCTCGCATTTCGGAGGGGAGTTCAAGGCCATTGTCTATGCCAATGATGTTGACAAGCATGAGCATCTTGCTCTGGTCAAGGGTGACATTGACCCGGATAAGGAGATCATGGTTCGGGTCCATTCAGAATGCCTTACCGGCGACGTCTTCGGCTCCGACCGCTGCGATTGCGGCGCCCAGCTGCAGGAAGCCATGCGTATGGTATCCGAGGCAGGCGCAGGAGTTATTCTGTATATGCGCCAGGAAGGCCGTGGAATCGGCTTGATTAACAAGCTGAAAGCCTATGCCTTGCAGGATAATGAAGGGCTTGATACAGTAGATGCCAATCTGGAGCTCGGTTTCAAGCCTGATTTGCGGGACTACGGCATCGGGGCCCAGATATTGCGGGATCTGGGAGTGCGCAAGATGTGTCTGCTCACCAATAATCCCAAAAAGATCGTTGGGCTCGAAGGCTACGACCTGGAAGTAACAAAGCGTCAGTCCATTGAAATGAAGCCGGTAGCGGAAAATATCTCGTACCTGAAATGCAAAAAGAACAAAATGGGACACCTCCTGGATCTGCCGGAAAACAACGAGTTGTAATTACGTTTAATATGGTACGATTGTCTGAATTATGCAGCATATTTACGAATAGACCCAGTAGCAATTGCACAAGGAGAGGAATTGATGGCAACATATATTGAAGGAGATCTGCAGGCAGCGGGAAAAAAGTTTGGCATTATTATTTCCCGTTTTAATTCGTTTATCTCTGAAAGGCTGTTGGAGGGTGCCCTGGACACACTTCTCAGGTCCGGGGCTGAAGATAGTGCCGTTGATGTGGCCCGGGTTCCGGGCGCTTTTGAAATTCCCTTGATGACCCAAAAAATGGCAAAATCGGGAAATTATGATGCACTCATCTGTTTAGGTGCCGTTATTAGAGGGGCCACCTCCCATTACGACCTCGTTGCCAATGAGGCTGCCAAGGGCATTGCCCAGGTTAGTCTTGATTGCGGCATTCCTATAATTTTCGGGGTTCTTACCACCGACACCATTGAACAGGCAATTGAAAGGGCAGGTTCCAAAGCCGGTAATAAGGGAAGTGAATCCGCCCTGGCTGCCATTGAAATGATAAACCTGCTGGCTCAGATTTAGTAGGGGTTCAGCGGCAAAATAAATGGGAATAAGACGTAAATCCAGGGAACTTGCTCTGCAGGCATTATTTCAGGGGGAATTAGCCGGTGGGGCTGGACTTTTGGATTTTGCAGAGTTCTGTGCTCATTTTCAGGCCAATAAAAAGGCCATCCCCTATGCAAAAACTCTACTTGACGGTGTGCAGGAGAAACGGCAGGAAATTGATCAACTGATTGGCAGGCATGCGGAGAACTGGCGTCTTGAAAGAATGTCAGTCATAGACCGCAATATTTTGCGCCTCGCGGTCTTTGAACTGCGTTTTCAGGAGGATGTCCCAACCAGTGTGGCGATCAACGAAGCAGTTGAAATTGCCAAGCGCTATGCAACAGATGATTCAGCCCCCTTTATCAACGGTGTATTGGATAGCATGGCCGGGGAGGAAATCAGCGCTGCTGAGCATAAGGCGAAGAACAGCTGATTGTTAACGTGACAGAACTAATTTTTTGTCGGCATCGTAGGTAGGGAACGAAGTGAGACTTCGGAAAGCGCGATGTGGACAGGTATTGCACCTGTAATAGATTGATGGTATTAGGCCCCGTTGATGATTGCGACATTTTTTACGACTGCATCTTAATTAAATGGCAAAGAACACTAAAAAGTCCGATGGCCCGAGTTTTGCCCAGGAAGCAATTGCCGTAACCGGGCTCTTTGCTGCAGTATTTCTGTTCCTGTGTCTGGTGAGTTATTCTCTTCCTGTCTTAAACGCAGCCTCATACACATCAGCATCCAACTGGTGCGGCACAGTCGGGCACCTCATTGCCTGGGGACTCATGTCCCAGCTGGGCATCAGTTCTTTCTGGTTCATTCTTCTGTTAATTTTCTTCTCAGTTCAGTTCTTCTCCAGCTCTTCGGATTTTAAGCGGCTGCCCTTAATTTTTCTGGGCAGTGTCGGCATCCTGATTGCCAGCAGCAGTTTTTTGGGAATCATATATCCTGCTGCCGAAGACTTCATCTCAGTGGCAGGCCGCTATTACCCTGCCGGCGGTATGCTCGGCAGCCGGCTGGCACATTTCCTCAAAACCTATCTCGGCACCCCGGGATCTATTCTATTTCTCCTGTTGCTGTTCATTTTTTCCCTTATGCTTGCTGTGCGCTTCTCACCATACTTTGTGGGCAGGAAACTTCTGAGAGCTGCATATGGCCGCATCGGTGAAGGCTATTTCCAGAAAAGCGACACCAAACCAAAGAAGGAAAAAACTGTAAAAGAAATTATCCAGGAACCTCCAATATCAGCTTCCATACCAAGTGTAAACGAGCCGGTAAGGATGGAAGAGACGGAAGAAGAAGAGGAGGACTTCCAGGTAACTCCTGTTTCTTCGGGTGAATACCGGCTTCCGGGCATAGGACTGCTTGACAAGGTTGATTCAGCGGACAGTGAGGTGGACCTGGAACATTATTATGGGGTGAGTAAAAAGCTTGAGGATAAGCTGCGTGATTTCGGAATTTCCGGCAAGGTTGAGGGTATTTCACCGGGGCCCGTTGTCACCACCTATGAGTTTGCCCCGGCGCCCGGCATAAAAATAACCCGTATTGTATCCCTGGCAGATGATCTGGCCATGGGGCTGAAGGCGGAAAGTGTCAGGATTGTGGGCTCAATTCCCGGCAAGGCCGCTCTGGGTATTGAGATACCCAATCCGCAAAGGGAGATAGTCTACATCCGTGATATTCTCTCCAGTGAGACATTCAAGAATTCTACTTCCAGGCTGACTCTGGGGCTGGGCAAGGATGTAGTAGGCCAGCCGGTGGTTGCCGACCTGGCCAGAATGCCCCACCTGCTCATTGCCGGCGCCACGGGCTCCGGCAAGAGTGTCGGCATCAATTCCATTATCTGTTCCATACTTTTTAAGTCCACCCCGGACGAAGTGCGCTTTCTGCTCATTGATCCTAAACGCATTGAGCTCTCCGGTTATGAGGCAATTCCCCACCTGTTGCATCCGGTGGTCGTTGACCCGAAAATGGCGAACAGGGCCCTGCAATGGGCCGTGCGTGAAATGGAGCGGCGCTACATGCTGCTTGATGAGATGCGCGTCAAAAGCTTTGCCTCCTATAACCAGGTGGCAGAGGACAAGCTGCCGCTGATTGTCATCGTGGTCGATGAGCTGGCTGATCTGATGATGGTGTCTTCCCGTGAAGTTGAGGAATCCATTGCCCGCCTGGCTCAAATGGCCAGGGCTGCCGGCATGCACCTTATTCTGGCGACCCAGAGGCCCTCGGTGGATGTGCTGACCGGTTTGATCAAGGCGAATTTTCCCACCAGAATTTCATTCAAGGTCTTCTCCAAGGTGGACTCCAGGACGATCCTTGACATGAGCGGGGCCGAGCATCTGCTGGGTGATGGAGACTCCCTGTTTCTGCCTCCGGGTAAGGCCAGGATGCAGCGCATCCATGGCACCTATATTTCCGAGAAGGAAACTGAACGGATTATTGAATTTCTGAAGGAGCAGGGCACAGCCCGCTATGACGAATCCGTACTTGAGGCTGTGGAAGAGGAGAACGGTGGCAGTAACGGCATGAGTGAAGACGAGTACGATGAAAAATATGATGAAGCCGTGGCCCTTGTCTGCGAAACCGGGCAGGCTTCCATCTCCATGGTGCAGAGGCGGCTGCGTGTTGGGTATAATCGTGCGGCCCGTATGATCGAAATCATGGAAAAGGAAGGAATTGTCGGGCCGAGTGACGGCTCAAAGCCTCGGGATGTTCTGGCCCGCAAGAAGTATTAGAAAATTATTGTGAATACAGTTGCGCAATCACTGTTCTGATTTGTAGAAAAAAACTTTCATTTGGAAGTAAGATTTTTAGGCCCTTGAGCTTTTTTTATTTTTTTACGGTTATTGATTTTCATCCTGATTCATGCCTCATTTTTTCTCTTTTTTTCCTTAAGGCACCAATTAAAAAAGTTTTTTCCTTGACATTTAATAAGTGACAAATTATACATCCCGATGTCGAAAAAAATGAGTGACGGTTCAGTCAGAATTTCTTCCTGAGCGCGAAGAAAAATAGATAGTTAAAAAATTTCATATAGTTGTGTTCAGGTGGACCGGTTTCCTAGCAGTTTCATGCTGTTGGGGCTTGCCGGTAAAAATGGCAAAATTACTCCCGGCTGACAAGGAAAAGTTGACTTTTTCTTATCCAAAGCTGCGGGGTTGGAATTATAAATCTGTTATTCAGGCTGTTTCAGCATTTAAATGTCTACTGTTGGAGCTGGGACAACCTGATTTGGTATAGAGTAACAAATTGGTTTCGTCAAAGACGGAGCCGTAAAGGTTAATCTTTTTGAGGAGGTAAATTTAATGCCAAGCTACGTAGATCCTGAAAAGTGTGATGGTTGTAAAGGCGGAGACAAGACAGCCTGCATAAAGGCGGAGACAAGACAGCCTGCATGTACATCTGCCCCAATGACCTGATGGTCTTGAACAAAGAGGCAATGCTGGCCTATAATCAGGAACCGGATGCCTGCTGGGAATGCTACTCATGCGTTAAGATCTGTCCGCAGGGTGCTATCTATGTCAGGGGTTACAATGACTTTGTTCCCATGGGCGGCCAGGTTCATCCAATGAGAAGTTCCGATTCCATCATGTGGACTGTTAAATTCCGTAACGGCAACATGAAGCGCTTTAAGTTCCCTATCCGGACAACGGCTGAGGGTGCTGCCAACGCCTATCCTGATTTGAAAGGCGACAACCTGGACAATGAGTTGCTTTCCACACAGAAAGAGCTCCCGAGTCCCGATCCAGCGAAAATGGCCAAGTAATTATCAGTTAAGAAAACTTATTTAAATATAAGGAGGAATAAATATGGCGTTACCTAATAAGCCGATGGGCGAACTGCCCGCCGTTGCAAATCCCGAAATTGCCGAGCATGAGTGTGATGTTCTTATCGTAGGTGGCGGTATGGCCGCTTGCGGTACAGCATTTGAGATCAAGAAATGGGCCCCGGCCGATATGAAAATTACCCTGGTTGACAAGGCTTCCCTGGAGCGTTCCGGCGCTGTTGCCCAGGGCCTTTCAGCTATCAATACCTACATCGGCGAAAACCCCATTGAAAATTACGTAAAAATGGTACGTAATGACCTGATGGGCGTTGTACGCGAAGATCTCATCTACGACCTCGGTCGTCACGTTGATGATTCCGTGCATCTCTTCGAGGAATGGGGTCTGCCGATTTGGAAAATATCTGAAGACGGTTCCAACCTTGACGGTTCCAAGCCTGCTCCTAAACTGACCGAAGGCGGCAAGCCGGTCCGTACCGGTAAATGGCAGATCATGATCAACGGTGAGTCCTATAAGTGCATCGTTGCCGAGCCAGCAAAAACTGCCCTTGGCGAAGAAAACTGCCTGGAGCGTATTTTCATCGTGAAATTGCTCCTTGATAAGAATACACCTAACAAGATCGCAGGTGCTGTAGGTTT
Source organism: uncultured Desulfobulbaceae bacterium (assembly GCA_947259115.1). Taxonomy (GTDB): domain Bacteria; phylum Desulfobacterota; class Desulfobulbia; order Desulfobulbales; family BM004; genus BM004. The sequence goes on from CAMYKS010000035.1 coordinate 52,427, forward strand.
CTCCACCCGTGAGAACAAGGTACATGTCTTCAAATGCAAGACCATGATGGTTGCCTGTGGCGGTGCTGTTAATATCTTCCGTCCACGCTCAACCGGTGAGGGTAAAGGCCGCGCCTGGTACCCGGTATGGAATGCCGGTTCTACCTACACAATGTGCGCCCAGGTCGGTGCTACACTGACCATGATGGAAAACCGCTTCACGCCTGCCCGCTTCAAAGACGGTTACGGTCCGGTCGGTGCATGGTTCCTGCTTTTCAAAGCCAAAGTGCAGAACGGCCTTGGTGAGTTCTATGCCAATACCGATGCAGTAAAAGACGAATTAGGAAAATTTATGCCTTACGGTGCTTCTGCTGTTACCCCGACCTGTCTGCGTAACCATCTCATGATTGAAGAGCTGAAAGCCGGCCGCGGTCCTATCTACATGGCTACCGACGTTGCCCTGAACGCCTTCCTTGACGATGCACGTGCAGCCGGTAAGGACGAAAAAGAAGTCAAGAAATTCTGGAAACACCTCGAGTCCGAGGCCTGGGAAGATTTCCTTGATATGTCCGTTGGCCAGGCAGGTCTCTGGGCTGGTATGAATATTGAGCCCGAAAAAACCGGTTCCGAGATTATGCCCACAGAGCCTTACATGCTGGGTTCCCATTCAGGCTGCTGCGGTATCTGGGTTTCCGGTCCTGATGAGGACTGGGTGCCGACCATCGACGGTCCCCGCTCCCATCAGTATAAATGGGGCTACAACCGTATGACCACGGTTGATGGTCTGTTCACCGCCGGCGACGGCGTTGGCGCTTCCGGCCACAAGTTCTCCTCCGGCTCCCATGCCGAGGGTAGAATGTGTGCCAAGCAGATGGTCAAGTACTGCCGCGACAATGCGGGTTACACTCCGGAACTGAAGCAGACTGCTCAGGAACTGGCCGATGAGATCTACGCACCGGTTAAGCTCTATCTTGAGCATGTAGGCAAATCAACAGCTGCTGACGTTAACCCGAATTACTGCAAGCCTGCAGGTTTGATGATGCGTCTCATGAAGGCCACCGATGAGTACGGTGGTGGTGTTGCTACCTACTACATGACCTCAGGTAAGCTGCTCAACATCTGCCTCGATCTGCTTGAGATGATGCGTGAAGATGCTGAACTCATGGCTGCCGGTGACCTGCATGAGCTTATGAGGTGCTGGGAAAATTACCATCGTATCTGGTGTGTTGAAACCCATATCCGCCACATCGAGTTCAGAAAAGAGAGCCGTTATCCCGGCTTTTATTACAGGTCAGACTTCCCGACCGTTGATGATGAGAACTGGAAGGCCTTCGTTAACTCCACGTTTGATCCTGAGACCAAAGAGTGGAAGTGCGAGAAGGTGCCTTGTGTAAATATCATTGAAACCGATCCGTGGATCTAAATTCTCTCTGAGGATCAGACAAAACTATTCACAGGTCAGATCCCTATGCAGAGTATGAAGAAAACAAATCTCCAGGCACCGGAAGCGGTGCCTGGAGATTTTTCTATACTTAGGGATTCTGGTTGATTGCGTTGGTTGAGATGGCTTGAAATTGCTTGACACCACTGCAAATAGCCTAAAATAACAAATCATTTGAACCAAGATAATCAACCCGTGAATTATGAAAATAATATGAATGGAGGAATGGTATGACAGACGAACACACACCTGTGAGCGGTGGCATTTTAGTCGTTGGCGGCGGCATTAGCGGCCTGACGGCAGCCTTGGAAGCCGCGGAGGTAGGGACTGATGTTTTTCTGGTAGAGAAAAATCCCTATTTGGGCGGCCGGGTAGCGCAGCTTAATCAATATTTTCCAAAGCTTTGCCCCCCTTCCTGCGGTTTGGAGATCAACTTTAAGCGCATCAAGAACAACCGGAGAATCCGGGTTTATACCATGACCGAGGTAAAAAATGTTTCCGGTTCAGCCGGCAATTACCAGGTGACCATGGAAACCAGATCACGGTATGTTAACAACAACTGCACCTGCTGTAATGCCTGCGTTGAGGTATGTCCCGAAGAGCGTGATAATGATTTCAACTTCAATATGGACAAGACCAAGGCAATATACAAGCCCCATGACATGTCATTCCCCATGAAGTATGTCATTGACATGGAAGCCTGCACAAAGTGCGGCAAGTGTGTTGAAGCTTGCAAGTATGAAGCCATTGATCTGGAAATGGAAGCCAAGAGCTTTACCCTTGATGTTGCATCCATAATATGGGCAACCGGCTGGAATCCCTACGATGCTGAAAAGATGGATAAACTGAAGTTCGGCCAGAGCAATGCTATAATTACCAATATGATGATGGAACGGCTTTCAGCTCCCAATGGCCCGACCGAGGGTAAGATCCTGCGTCCGGGAGACAACAAGGAACCTGAGAGTTTTGCCTTTATCCAGTGTGCGGGTTCCCGTGATGAAAATCACCTTGAATACTGCTCCTATATCTGCTGCATGGCAAGCCTGAAGCAGGTAACTTACATCAGGGAGCGTTATCCTGAGGCCAAGATATCCGTGTATTATATTGATCTGCGGACTCCGGGAAAATACGAGAAATTTCGTGAGAAACTGATGGCTGATGAAAACATTTCTTTCATCAAGGGCAAGGTTGCTGACATCATCCCTGAAGCGGACGGCGGTGTCACTGTGATTGCTGAGAATGCGGTTACCGGTGAGAAGATCCAGGAAAAAGTGGACCTGGCAATACTGGCCACCGGCATGGCTCCAGCCATCCAGGCTGAGGGAAGCTCCCTCGGTCTGCAGATGGACGACAGCGGTTTTCTCCTTGGGGATGCCGATGCCGGAATGATAGCTGCCGGTTGCGCCAAGAAGGCTGCCGATGTTGTGACCAGTAACCAGAGCGCGACTGCCGCAGCTCTTAAAGCCATTCAAGTGTTGAGGAGGTAGGTCAATGGATAAAAAATACAGTGCATATCTATGCACCGGTTGCGGCATAGGAGATGCCGTTGATATGGAGGCCCTCTCCGGGGTGGTCAGCAGTGAAATGAACATGGAGTGCAAGACGCACCAGGCTCTTTGCAGTGCTGACGGCCGCACCCTAATTGATGCAGATATAAATGACAGCGGTATTAACACTGTTGTTATTGGTGCCTGCTCACCCCGCGTCATGCAGGATGAGTTTGATTTCGGTGATGATAAGATCACTATCAGGGCCAATCTCCGCGAACAGGTAGCCTGGTCAAACCCTGCAGACGCCGACAAGGAATATGTCCAGGAACAGGCTTCTGACTACATGCGTATGGGCTGCACCCAGGCACAGAAATCAGAACTTCCCGATCCCTTTCAGTTGGAGGAAGGGACCAATAAAAAAATTCTGGTCATGGGCGGCGGTGTTGCCGGATTGACTGCTGCCAATGAAGCTGCGGCTGCAGGCTATGAAGTAACCCTGGTAGAAAAGAGCGATATTCTTGGCGGCAAGGCGGTTAACTGGCGCCAGTCATTTCCCACCAAGGCGCCTTGGACCGACATGGAAACACCAATCGTCAATGATCTGATCCAGGCAGTCCAGGATTCAGACAAGATCACGGTTAAAACCGCTACTGAGGTGGCACGGACATCGGGCGCACCGGGTAATTATAATGTTACCTACAAGCAGGCTGGCACCAAAAGCGAGTGGGATGCGCCGGCCAAGGTCGGTGTTGATGAGCAGGATGCCATTGACAAGGGTACAATGGAAGATCCTAATGCCGGCTTGAAACACTACATGGATGACAATCCGGAAGGTGAAAAGTTTGGTGCCGTTATTATGGCAACCGGCTGGACGCCTGCCGATGTCTCCGAGTATGAGCACCTTGGTGTTGCAAGCCAGAATGTTGTGACCAATGCCGAGTTTGAAAAAATGGCGGGTCAGGGTAAGATCGTGCGACCTTCTGACGGCAAGCCCGTAGAAAGTGTTGCCTTTGTACAGAGTCCCGGTGGTGCCGAGCATGACAAGGATTTTCCGTATTGCAACTCTGTTACCAGCCTGGTGGCACTGAAGCAGGCCAAGTATGTACGGGAGGACAATCCCAACGGCAAGGCCTATATCCTGTATCAGCATATGCGGACGCCCGGCAGCATGGAGCTGTTTTACAAGGCAGCCCAGAATGATGACGGCATTTTCCTGACCAAGGCTAACGTTATGAAGGTTGAGGAGGGGGCTGACGGGTCTCTGAGCGTAGAAGCTGAAGACACTCTGTTAAATGAAAATCTGAGCTTAAACGTTGACATGGTTGTGCTGGCAGCAGGCATGGTGCCGACCACCAAGGATGCCAATGTTGTCAACCTTGCCTACCGTCAGGGTCCGTCCTTGATAGATCTCGATCTTTTTGACGGCTATGCGGATTCACATTTTATCTGCTTCCCTTATGAAACAAGAAGGACAGGCGTTTATGCCTGCGGCGGGGTACGCAAAGCGACAACGGTTGATGAAACCATTGATGATGCCACCGGTGCAGCATTAAAAGCCATCCAGTGTTTTGAGTCTGCTGACCGCGGCGTATCCGTGCATCCCCGTTCAGGTGACAAAACCTATCCGGAATTTTTCATGCAGCGCTGTACCCAGTGTAAACGCTGCACTGAAGAGTGCCCCTTCGGCGCCATCGATGATGATGAGAAGGGTACGCCCTTGCCGAATCCTACCCGGTGCCGCAGATGTGGTACCTGTATGGGAGCCTGCCCGGAAAGGATCATCGGCTTTAAGGATTACAATGTCGATATGATAGGCTCCATGGTTAAAGCCATCGAGGTTCCGGATGATGATGAAGATAAGCTGCGTTTTGTAGTCTTTGTCTGTGAGAATGATGCCTATCCGGCTATTGATATGGCGGCCATGCGCCGCTTGGGCATAAGCAACCTGGTACGCATAATTCCGGTACGCTGCCTCGGTTCTGTCAACATGGTCTGGATCAAGGACGCCATGTCTGCCGGTATGGACGGAGCCATGCTTCTTGGCTGCCAGTATGGTGACGACTACCAGTGCCATTTTGTTAAAGGCAGTGAACTTGCAGATAAGAGGATGGTGAATATTGCTGAAACCATGGGCAGCCTTGGACTTGAAGTGGAACGTGTTGCAGTGACACAGGTCGCCATTAATGAGTATCATAAGATCCCGGAAATCATAAACGAATTCGTGGAAGAAATCGTAGAAATGGGTCCCAATCCATTCAAGGGTTTCTAAGCATAAACCTATTTACAAGTCGATTGGCAGTGTGGTATACGCTGCCAATCGACAAACTTATAGAGCAATAAATTATAAGTTGCTAATGCTCAAAAGATACACGGGGAAAAATATCCTTTGGAAATTTAATATTTGTTATCTGGAGAAGACAGGAGGCTGAAGAATGACAATGAAAGTAGATCCTGATATGAGTTTTATAAAGTACCTGAAAAGCGCCGGTGGCGACACCTTGAAGAATTGCTACCAGTGCGCTACCTGTTCCGTTGTATGTCCCCTGTCAAAGGACGGCAGTCCATTCCCCAGGAAGGAGATGATCTTGGCGCAATGGGGGATGAAAGACAAGCTTATAGGTGATGTGAATACCATGCTGTGCCACAACTGCGGTGACTGTAACACCTATTGCCCCCGCGGTGCTAAACCCGGCGAGGTACTGGGCGCCATACGTGCCTATGCCTACACCCATTACGGTTTTCCCCAGGGGCTGGCAAAACTGGCCAGTGACGGCAAGAATCTGCCGATCCTTATCGGTATTCCGGCTGCGATAGTGCTCGTTTTATGGTTAATCTCTGGGGGCATGCACATGCCCGAGGGACCGGTTGATTTCGGCAATTTTTTTGGACATTGGGACTTCCACTGGCTGACAAAAACCACCTTTTTTATAGATATTATTTTCCTGCCGGCTGCTGCATTTTCCCTTTTCGCTGCCTATAAAGGCGTTTCGGCCATGTGGAATAAAATGTCTGAAAGCCTGGAAATAAGCTCAGACTTCAGCCCTTCTGCCAAACAGTTTACACTAGAGTTTCTCTGGCCTGCGATCAAAGAGACCGTCCAGCACAAACGCTTTAACGAGTGCGGTACCAACGTTGACCGCGTGAAGGGACATCTGCCCCTGCTGCTGGCATTCATCGGACTCTTACTTGTCACCGGTTATTCTTTTGTCCGCAAGGACTTCCTCGGATTAATCTACCCTAATCTGCACGGGCCCATACCGCTGTATGATCCATTTAAGCTCCTGGCTAACATCAGTGCTGTAGCCCTGCTTGTCGGAGTCGCCATTCTCTGGGCCAACCGCAAGAAGATGGAAGCTGACGGTAAGGCTGCACCCACGTTTTATGACTGGTTTCTGATCTGGGAGATAGCTGCAGTCGGCATAACCGGTCTTGGAGCGGAACTGCTGCGGTGGGCTGATTTTGGAGTCCTGGCCTATTTGGCCTATTACCTGCACCTGGTATCTATCTTCATGCTCTTTTTCTATATGCCCTATACGAAGTTTGCCCATATGGTCTATAGAACATTTGCCATGGCCTTTGAAAAATACCGGGAAAGCAGTTTCGTCCAGAAGGAATCTTCTTAACATAAGCCATATACTGGTGGCAGGAAAAAAACCGTTTTCTGTTTTCTAGGCAAAGTTGCTTTTTTCCCTGGAAAAAAAAGGTTGATTTTTACCAACGAACGGATTATCTTGTCACGCTTTTCTGCTGGCGTAGCTCAATTGGCAGAGCAGCTGATTTGTAATCAGCAGGTTGCGGGTTCAAGTCCCATCGCCAGCTCCAGATGAGTAGTCGCGAGTGACGACCCACGTTTGTAGCTATTCATTACAGTGGGGCGGTATCTGCGAAGGTTAAATGGAGGGGTTCCCGAGTGGTCAAAGGGAACAGACTGTAAATCTGTCGGCGACGCCTTCGGAGGTTCAAATCCTCCCCCCTCCACCATATATCATGTACAGGACCTGTTGGTTCAGTGCTTTTTTTTATTCTCGCGAATTCAGTTTAAAGAAATATAAGGTATTTAAGGATATATATTGTATGGCGGAAACGATCATTGTAACCCCTCAGTTCCTAACTTGAAGCGGGAATAGCTCAATTGGTAGAGCATCAGCCTTCCAAGCTGAGGGTTGCGGGTTCGAGACCCGTTTCCCGCTCCATTAATTCTCTTTAAGAACCAGCTTCTAGCTGTAAATAAGAGGATGTCGGCTTGTGCTTTGAGGAGAAGAGGGCATTTGGGCCCACGTAGCTCAGGCGGTAGAGCACTTCCTTGGTAAGGAAGAGGTCACCGGTTCAAGTCCGGTCGTGGGCTCCAGTACAATATATATTTAGGCAAGCATTGGAGCGGGATAATAATTAACAAAAAAGAATTTATCATCGCATAGGAGAGAATGGCATGGCAAAGGAGAAATTTCAGCGAACGAAACCGCATGTAAACGTAGGCACGATTGGTCATATCGATCATGGCAAGACCACGTTAACCGCTGCAATAACG
>CAMYKS010000036.1 GCA_947259115.1 uncultured Desulfobulbaceae bacterium
TTGTCCCTTTGTGCCTAAAAAATAAATAAGTTGTACGCGGCAGCAGCCTCTTCAAGAGGCGAGTCAAAGCCGGGTCCTCAGGGCCCGGATTCTTTACTTTTACTAGCTCAGAGTATGCTTCAGAAGCCCTCGAAGACATTTTTGCTACGATCGGGCGAGTTCGAAGCGGTCAAGGTTCATGACCTTGCTCCACGCTGCTACAAAGTCGTGCAGGAATTTCTCTTGGGAGTCCTCACAACCATAGACTTCCGCGATGGCCCGGAGCTGGGAGTTCGAACCGAAGATGAGGTCGACACGGGTGCCGGTCCACTTGAGTTCGCCGCTCTCGCGATCACGACCCTCGAAAACGTCGTCGTTTTCCGAGACTGCCTTCCACGTCGTGTCCATATCGAGCAGATTCACAAAGAAGTCATTGGTGAGCGTCTCTGGCCGCTTGGTGAAGACGCCGTGTTGGGACTGTCCGAAGTTGGCATTCAAAACGCGCATACCGCCAATGAGAACCGTCATCTCAGGAGCGGTCAGCGTCAGCAATTGTGCCCGATCAACCAGCAACTCCTCTGCCGACACTGCGTATTTGGTTTTGAGGTAGTTACGGAACCCGTCAGCAGCCGGTTTGAGTACGACGAATGACAACACGTCGGTTTGCTCCTGCGACACTTCCGTGCGTCCCGGTATGAAGGGAACGGTCACATCATGACCTCCATTCTTCGCAGCTTGCTCGATAGCTGCGCATCCACCCAGGACAATCAAGTCGGCGAGTGAAACCTTCTTGCCGCCTGACTGCGCACTGTTGAACTCCTGTTGGATTCCTTCAAGGGTCTGCAGCACAGTCTGCAGTTGGGCCGGCTGGTTGACTTCCCAATCCTTTTGCGGCGCAAGACGGATGCGCGCCCCGTTTGCCCCGCCGCGCTTGTCGGAGTTGCGGAACGTGGATGCCGACGCCCAGGCGGTGGAAACCAGTTCAGGGATCGACAGGCCCGAGGCAAGGATATTGCCCTTGAGATCGGCGATGTCCTGTGCATTGATCAGCTCATGATCGACTGCGGGTACCGGGTCCTGCCAGATCAGTTCCTCAGCCGGGACCTCCGGGCCGAGATAGCGGGAGCGGGGACCCATGTCGCGGTGCGTCAGCTTGAACCACGCCCGGGCAAACGCGTCCGCGAATTCCTCCGGATTCTCGTGGAACCGCTTCGCAATGGGCTTATAAATTGGATCCATCCTTAAAGAGAGGTCTGCCGTAGTCATTATGGTCGTAACCCGTTTCGACGGATCGTGAGCAGCAGGGGCTAAATCCTTTTCATCAGGATTGACCGGTTCCCACTGGTAGGCGCCGGCGGGGCTTTTCACCAAATTCCAATCATAGCGGAACAGCACATCGAAATATCCCATGTCCCACTGGGTCGGTTTCGCCGTCCACGCGCCCTCGATGCCGCTGCTGATCGTGTCACCGCCCTTGCCGCTGCCGAAACTGCTTTCCCAGCCAAGGCCCTGCTCTTCGATGGAGGCACCCTCGGGCTCGGGACCGACATGCGCTGCATCGCCAGCACCGTGACATTTGCCAAATGTGTGGCCGCCGGCGACCAGTGCGACGGTTTCTTCGTCGTTCATGGCCATACGCCCAAAGGTCTCTCGAACGTCATGGCCGGAGGCGACCGCATTCGGTTCACCGTTCGGCCCTTCCGGGTTCACGTAGATCAGGCCCATCTGAACTGCGGCAAGAGGATTCTCGAGTTTCCGATCACCTGAGTAGCGTTTGTCATCAAGCCACTCGTTCTCGGTCCCCCAGTAAATGTCCTCTTCCGGTTCCCAGACGTCCTCGCGCCCGCCGCCGAAGCCGAAGGTCTTGAATCCCATCGACTCCAGGGCACAGTTGCCGGCGAGGATCATAAGGTCGGCCCAGGAGATCTTGTTGCCGTATTTCTGTTTGATCGGCCAGAGCAGCCGGCGTGCCTTGTCGAGGTTCACGTTATCAGGCCAGCTGTTGAGAGGCGCCAGACGCTGATTGCCGGACCCTGCCCCGCCGCGGCCGTCGCCCATGCGGTATGTGCCAGCACTGTGCCATGCCATCCGGATGAAGAGCCCCCCGTAATGACCGTAATCAGCCGGCCACCAATCCTGCGAGTCTGTCATCAGCGCATAGAGGTCCTCTTTTAGAGCCTCAAGGTCAAGACTCTTGAATTCCTCAGCATAGTTGAACTCCTCGCCCATTGGATTGGACTTGGCGGAATGCTGGTGCAGAATTTTCAGGTTCAACTGGTTCGGCCACCAGTCCTGGTTCGTCGTGCCACGGCTGGCTGCGTCTCCTTTAGATTTGCCCGTTACCGGGCACTTGCTTTCATCATTCATAAAGTTACCTCCTTTTGTTGTTAGAAATTATTCACTGTTCTGTTAAGTAATTTTTTTATATGCTCATAAAAAACTTCTTCCAAAGTGATTTATTCCTCCTGAATACATTGCTCACAAATACCGTGCAATGTTAAGCTTTTCTTAACTAACTGCCCCCAGTTCAATATCTCAGCGGGCAAGCTCGCTTCATCAGGGAATTCCCAATAAAAGTCGGTTATTCCCCCGCATTTTTTGCAGATAGCATGATGATGTTCTTCCATTCTACCCTCAAAGCGGGCTTGGCTTTCCTCGGTCTCAACTCTGACAATAAGATCATGCTTCTCCAGAGTTGTTAATGTTCTGTAGACCGTGTCTATGGATATGGTCGGGAGCTTTGGCTGCAATCGATGATAGAGTTTTTCAACAGTTGGATGATCGTGGGAATTTAGCAGTTCCTTGAAAATTTCAAGGCGTTGGTGGGTTATTTTTAGACCCACTTTCCTACAAATTTCCTTAAAATTACGTAGCCTCTCTTCAGTATTCATTTACAATTCCTTAAATTGCGCATAATTCTAAGATAGGAATGGTTCTTATTGGCAGATTTATTATAATTATAATGCAGTGTCAAGTTTTTAAGGGTTATTGGCATAACTTACCTGTGAAGGTGTGAACACATTAGCTATCTTAGCAAAACCATTTAACTACAATAACCGATAAACAAAAAAGGACAAAAGCCTCCATAGGATTATCTTCCTGTTAGAGGCCCTAATTTGGAAACTTTTTGGTAACTCCTTTCATTAAAGTTTGCTCATATCCAAGAGTTAAGAATCTTTTCCGATGGGAAATTAAATTTTACTCTTTAAGGAAGTAACTATCAAGTGCTACAACGTGTTAGGAATGTGCCTGTGAGTAAAATTAATATATCTTGCCGCATTCTATGATTTTGACACCTGCCGGTTTTCTATCTGGTGTATGTTGGAGATCTCTGCTTCACGGGAAATATATATTACTGCCAGAAAGTGTATGTCTTGTAACAGAAAAGGCCGGGCCATTCTGACCCTGCCTTTCTCATATTTGCACTAACCCAAATATTTCATGAACAGTTTTGAAAAATTAGTTTAACTATCTGTTTTCGTGATTTAAATTTTATATTTCTAGTGTGTTTGTCCGAAAAAATGCGGGCTAAATAATTAAGCCTGATTTTTCTTTGTTCTCTTAGCAGCACAGGCAACTTCTATTCAGCCTGTACAAAAAACAAAATATGGTATTTGGTTCCGGGGTTGGGGTTGCTTTGCCGTTCTGAGTCCATGATATCTTGGCCCCTTGGTCAACCCTAATTCCCGAAAATTTTATTTGTTGCAGTAGGATTAAAATTTCATGTTCTAATTATTTTCTGAGCAAAAAACATGCCTATAAAGCAGGTATAGTTAATTGCCAATTATAACAGAATATTATGAAAAAAATTTGAAGAAATTGGAATTGTGCAGATCTCTATTTTCCGAAAAAACGGTCTTTGATTCCAGAAAAACGGAAAAACCACATGGAAATACCCTTCCAATTCCCATCGCGCTTCACTGATACAACCTAACTATTTACAATAATTGAAATAATTTTAAGTATGTTGATTGGTCTGATTTTTGCATATATATTACCAAAGGCAACGATTTCTTCTATACTAGCATTTAAATAGGGCCATTTTTACCATGAATATTACTAACAACTTAACATTTCTGGACATGATACGACATCAGTTGAATCCGGTTCACATATACTGCAGGCTGACTAAGCTTGGAATTTCGTCGAGGAAAGCAAAGGGAATCTGTACATTCTATGAGGTGTTTTTTTATAAACCAACTTTAGGCAAATGAAGGGTGGGTGGTTAAAACCGAACAAGTAACAAAAAAAATTTAGTTGAATCTTCAATTTCAGAGTTAAATCAGTTTAAATTCAAGGCTCTACTGTTTTACAACTCCAGGGATAAATATGAACCAATAAACAAAGTTTTTGGGAGCAGATTTTTGCCACCCGTTGCTTTTTCTGCTTTTGCTGTGAATACTATCAGTCGTGTTTATCCTCTTGCTTCCCATTGTCTCTAATTTTCCAATTATGTTTCGAGAATAAATTCTGCAAAATAAATATAAGCCAGACGCACATCCACAGGACCGCCCCCAGTTTCCAGTCAATAAAGGGAACTCCAAGTAAGAGAATCAGGAGGGCGGCAGCAAAAAATTTTCGTAGTCCCCGGGACATAATAAAAACCTTTGTAACTATAAGAGCACTTTTTAATGATTATACTGGTTGTTCAACTCTGGTATGTTTATACAAATATGCTTATATAATTCATAATGCAGTAATTGCTGCGTAAAAGAAACGGTGAAATGTGTCACGACAAAAAACGGTACATGCAGTACACCGAACATATGATACGTGACCATAATAAAGAAAAAATACGGCTTGGAAACCTCTGCCTGCTGCCTGTGCCAGAGTTAGGTGCCTTGCACGGATAAGATTCCCTCCAGAGAAGACACCTTTGTACCATTTAACATATTGTAATTAAAATAAATTTACGCTTAAGATGATTCCATAATTACTATACTGAACAGCTATGAACCTGAGCCTTAAAAAAAACCCGGTTACCAGCTTTTCCCATGGTTTTCTCTATCCCTTCCGTGCCGGGAAATTCATTAAAAAGCATCCAGTGCTTCTCAAGTATATCATTGTACCATTTCTCATCAACGTTGTAATTTTGAGTGCAGCCGTCTACTGGGGGCTTTCCTTTTTCAACAGTATAGTTGTGCATTACATACCCCAGGGCGAGGCCTGGTACTGGGTTACACTCTCCTATCTCGTCTGGACACTTGCCGTTCTCATGACAATGGTGCTGGTTTTTTTCTGTTTTACCGTCACGGGGGCTATTATAGCCTCCCCTTTTAACGACATCCTTTCCGAAAAAACAGAAGAGATCCTGACAGGAATCCTCAATGAAGAACCGTTCGTCTTCAGGGTTTTTCTTAAAGATGCCATGCAGACAGTCATGGACGAAAGCAAGAAGATCATCATCTTCGTTGTTCTGATGCTTTTATTGCTTCCCCTTAACCTTATACCGGGAGGCACTCTGCCCTATTCGATACTTTCCGTGCTGTTGACAATTTTTTTCCTGGTGGTCGAATACACCGGGTATGTCTTCTATCGAAAGCATTTATCTTTCAAAGACCAGCGGCGCTATATATCTTTAAATAAACTTGTGATGTTTGGTTTTGGGAGCGGAGTAATGGGGGTGCTGGGTGTCCCCTTCCTGCAATTTTTCTGCATTCCATTGGGGGTCGTTGGGGCCACCCAGCTTTGGTACGATCTTTCAGGAGGGGAAAGACAGCACAGCAAGATTAACTAGTGCCTGTCCATAAATGGCCTTTTTGTCGTATCTCTGCGTCATGCTCAAAAAATAATGCTCGGAATATCATATATATGCCTGCGCTTATTTAATCTTCATTTCTGGACAGACACTAACTAAAGGAGAAAAATATTTTACACGTTCTGCGTGAGCATGGCACACCCCAGCCAGGAAACCGCTTCGCCTATTTTGCGGAAGACGCAAATCTGCTGGGAACGCTCCGATGAAAGTATTTCCCACATGCGGCTCATTCCATAGACTGAATCCTTGGAGGCCACCACTGCGCATCTGCCATTGCCTATCAACGCATCAATGGAGGTCTGCCATTCGGTGATATCATCAACATCCTGGGAACTTACGTCAAAATCCTCTATTTCGCTGTAGTCACAGAGCATATTAAAACCTGATTGCCAGTCTTCATGGCCTACGGTTTTCATGAAGATTTCCTTTAACTCAAGGATATTTACCCTGCCTCTGGCATTTATCTGAGCCAATTTTCTGTCTTTATCTATTGTGATACTGTGACACATACCTATCAACCTCTCCCTAAAGTCAGGCAACTTTATCTGTATAAAACTCAATGTAATCCAAATCCCCTTTTTTTGTACAGTTCAATTGAAGCATCCACAACATCCGGCTCATAGAAAATGCCCTTATTCCTGGTTATTTCCTCAAACGCATCATCAATACCAAGGGCGGGCCTATACGGGCGATGGGAAGCCATTGCATCAATTACATCAGCAACCCCTAATATCTTGGCCTCCAGGAGGATCTGCTCATCCTGCAGGTTGTATGGGTACCCGGAACCATTAAGCCTCTCATGGTGCTGCAGAACGATATCAGCAACCGGCCATTTAAAATCAATACCTCTGAGTATCTCGTAACCGGCCTGTGGATGTTGTTTTATCAATGACATTTCAGACTCGCTTATTTTCCCGGGCTTGCTTAAAATTTCCGCGGGGACAGATATTTTTCCCAGGTCATGGATGACTCCGGCCATGCGTATACCGTCTATTACAGGTCTGGGCAGGCCCATTTCATGTGCTATGGCTCTTGCTATTTCAGTGGTACGCCTTTGGTGTCCGGCGGTGTAGGCATCTCTTGTCTCAACGGTTCGGGCAATAGCCTTTATGGTGCCGTCAAGGTTTTTACGCATCTGCCGCATATTATTCTGCAACTCTTCCTCAGCTTGCCTGCGTTTGGTAATATCCTTATATATTTTTACCACCAAAGAGGGATGCCCAAAATCATCCCTTGATACCACTTTGGCGGTTCCTTCAAAATACTTCATGTCACCACCTTTGACTTTTAACTTTATGGAGTGACATTTAATAGGTTTACTACTGTTGAATGCCTGCTGTGTCAGACAGGTAGGTGAATTTTTTTTACACATCTCCTTTTTGCCATATAGAGCCTCACAGCAGGATTTTCCCTCAATATCAGGACCGAAGATACTCTTTGCCATTTCATTGGCCCACAGGATATTTAAATCCTTGTCAACCAGAGTCATATGCGCGTCAACCGTTTCCAGCATAGCTAAATACTTGGATTCACTCCTGCGCATCTCTTCCTGGAAAAAATACTTGTGTTGTAAATTCTCCTTTTGCAGTTGTTCAACACGCCTGAACAGTTCATCTTGGGTTGTTTTGGTTACCACCGGCAGATTCCCCGATTGATCAATTATGGCTGTTTTCATGTGTGGTTCATCCTTATTAAAGGGCAGATTTCTGGGATACGATATCCTGCAATTCCAAGTTCTGACTAACCTTTTCAATAATTTCTGTAATAGGAAGACCTGCTATTGAAGATAAATGTCGAATATGTAGATTATCTTTCTTGGTGATATCGCTGATACGCGAGAAAGAATTTCGGATAAATATTTTTCCTGACTGGTTTTCTTGATGGACACCAAAGCGGATCATGCTCCTTTCTTCCTGGACAAGGCGGCTTATCAGGTTTTTTGTTGTCCAGATCTCGCCATTGTCGGCTACATCAGAAAGTCTTCCGGCAATGTTTATGGTGTCTCCCAAGGCAGTAAATTCGACTGAATTTGATGCCTGAATAGTTCCAAAAAATTCCTGTCCTTCATTAATGCCGATGTTTAAGAAAAGCTCGTTACTCCACCCCTTACGAAGTCTCCATTTGCTGCTCAATTCTTTCATTACTTCACGTATTTCAATGGCACAGTTAATAGCATTCATCAAGTAATTATCACCTGGTTTTTTGATGAAGTAATAAAGCATTCCATCACCGGCATGCTTACCGTAGATACCCTTGTACTTTTCAAAGGTCGGCCCTACGGTCTGCCATAATTCGTTGATCAGTTCAAAATATTGAGCTGGCAGCAACTCGGCACTTATCTTGACCGATTCCTGAAGGTCCGCAACCAGCACACAGAGAGAAACAAGAGAAGGCATTCTGTTTCTCAGCAGTTCATTTATGATTTTGCCGCGTTGAAAGAGTATATCCAGCAGAGATGTATTGATGCTGTCAGTGGGTATGTACACGAAAAAGGTACCTTCCCTGAAATGCATTGTGTGCACCCAATAGGATGATCTTGAATTATCAGCTTTTACTATTGTTGTTGGGAGATGGTAAAGATTTTCACTGTTGGGCACATATCGCTCTGCAAACAAATCTGTAAGAAGTTTTATTTCACTGTCAGAAACACCATGATAAATCTTGCGCAATTTACTTTCATTGAGCTTGTTCTGGAATACAGACAGGTGCATAGCAACTGACTCCATCCAGTTTATGTAATGATTCTGGAGTTCTTTTCGGAAAAGCAATTTAAATATATTACGGGACTCTACATTGACTATGGCGCGAATATTCCGTTTGAATATTTGTTCTTCAGCAGGTTTGTTTACCCACTCTATCTCAAAATTGTGATTTACCAGATATGCAGGAGAATCAATATCGGCAATGGTGACTTGTAATTCGTTATCTGATATCCGGCGCGAAGTTTTACCTATTGATTTTTTTTCTAAAGATTGAAGACTTTTCTTGGCTTCTGAATCGACTATTTCCGACTTTTTAGAATAGACACCTTCAGTTGTTTCAGGATCATCAATTTCTGTGTCCTGGAATATCAGGGCAATGGCATCCATAGATTTACCCTGTTGTTTCAAAAGTTTAACCTTAATAATGCGCTCCAAAACTTGCTCTGGAAAATAGCCTATCTGTTTAACTCCCTTCTCTTCAGGACCGGGTCGCCTTACAATAGGTTTTGGAAGGATTCCGAGCTTGATGTAATTGTTTAATGTCGCTCTTGAAATACCTGTTTTTTCTATTATTTCTTTACTTGTTATTAAATTATTTTCTGTCATAATCAAACCTGTTGTGATTACGATATCCTATATTTTTTTGCTGTCTAATTTCAAATTGAACGGTTTCATTCTGTCTTTTTTAGACTGTTTAAATAACAGTCATCTTGAAATTTCGTTTAGACAGTACAATACAACATGCTACCTGTCAACATTTTTTTGTACTGTACAGATATTTTTTAAACGCTCGTATTTATACAGCTTAATTCGTCGCATTTAAACAGTTTATTTTAATGTTGTTTCGATTATTTTTTTTCAGTAAGTATATTTATTTAAAGAGCTTATTGCAATTATACAGGTAAAATTAAATACAGGAAAGCCTGCTACCTAAAAAATCTAATGAGCCTATAATTAAACTGTATATTTGCTGTGTTTGCTATTTTGTTATGCTGTACAATTAGGATAGTTCGCCATCATTCAGTTGACAGTAGAAAAGATAGGGTTGATGAAATTCCTCGCAGCAAGCCACGAGGTATCTCAACCAGGACATTTCTCAAACTAACACAGCAAGCAGCTGGGTTAGTTACCCTTAGAGAAAATGAATTGTAGATGGCTTATTTGGGAAATTTTTCTTCGAGATGAAGAAATAATGAAAATATGAACCTTTACAGATTATACCGGCATCTCGTCATAGATAAGAGAAGTATGGCAAAAAACGGAGCGACGGAAGAACTCCACAAGGGCCCTTCTCCTGGTATGCATTCTCACCTGCTCCGGTATGAGATCAGAAATATTCGTACGCATGACATCCATTTTGTACTCCACATGCGCAGCGAAACGATTATCGAGGTACCAGGCATAAATAAGGCCAAAAAGCAGCCCGGGAGGCGTAAAACCCTCATTGCCGTTAACCAGTCTCGTATAGAGTGATGTATCTGATTCGGACCTTATCATTCTGGACAATTTTAAATACATCGACAATTCTTTATCTGCGAAAAATGTATTGCGCTCCTGCGGAAGCCTGACCATGAGCCTGTACATTTTGCCTACAGCTTCGCCTTTCTTTATAACAGTTTCCATTTCCTTGCTGGCAACATAATTGCCTAAAAGGGCCTGTCCTAGTGCGACCAGAAATGCCTGTTCAAAGCGGATTTTTTCAGCAATGACATCCTGACAAATTTTTATTGTACTGTCTACGGGGTCATAAAACGAATAGACGTTATCCCACTCCTGGCTGCGCGACCATGTTGCCCGGTCAATAATCTGGATAGCTTTAATATTAGAGAGATGACTCAAGAGGATATCCTGGTGAAACCAGAGAATCTCCAGCAATCTCCCGGATATATCTTCACTGCCGTTATCTTGCCTAATAGTGATCTTCCGCAGCCACTTCTCAAGGGCTGTATATTTCTCACAGGGATACAGGTTGTCCTTTTGCACCAGGGTGTTTCCCATGTGGAAACTACCCGGTAGATTCCCAGACATTTCAGGCGGATCAGCCTGCGGCTGGATTTTCTGCTGCAGACTGGCAACTGCTACCAGGGTGCGTATGGCCCTGGCCAGCATGACAGGATCATGCTGTATGACGTTGCGCTCGCGTAGTGCCGCCTGGGAAAAAATACCTGCCTCAATTGTGACGACTCCCATGACTCCAACCTTTTCCCTGTCCAGAAAGATAGGCACCTTATCTTCCATGGCATAGTTTTGCAGAATGGAGCCGGAAACATCCTGCAGCCCCAAAGACAGCACATGGCTGAAAAGCCCCTTGATTCCTCCGGGAATGTTTCGTTGGTATGCCTTTATAAGGTCAGAAACGTAAAAGCGTCTTTTGGGTTCTTCACGCACAACATCTGTTTCCCCCTTCTGGACCCAGAGATTCGCTACAAGGATCTTCAAAGCTTTTGTATTATTACTCACCGCCTCGGCCAATCCAGGCGTTTGAAAGATAGGAATTGTGCTTGTATAGAGGCTGCCTGGGGCCAGGACAATTATATCAGCTGTTTCCAGTGTATTGATCAACTCATTCGGCACCTTCGGTTCATTCACGAAATTGACGAACAAACGATCAACCGGATATCCTCTCCGGGCATGGCTTGACTTGTACTCACCTGTCACCAGGGTACCGTTGCTGTATAATACCTGCAGCCTTGCGGGGGTCATGGAACAGGGCATAACGGCATCATCAGCAAGCGCCAGAATCCGGCACAAATGCTTCAGTCCCTGATAGTCATTGAAATGGGAGACAAGGCAAAGCTCTGCTGTCTGTTCTTCCTGATGCAGCCTCTCAGCATCATGCCATATAGCGGCTGCCAGAAGAAGATTCCCCAGGCAGTGCGGCCTGGAAAGCAGCTTAGCCAATCCGGGTTCAGTGAATAGCGTCTCCAGAAGCCCGGCCAGGTACTCATGCATAGGCCCAGGCAGCAGTGCAGGGTCAAAACCCGCTGCAGCACTGAGTTTTTCTATTGTTTCAGGGTGTTTGTCAAAACGGTAATTAAAAAGTTCATGCAGTACCTTGGCTACCTGTAAACATTCGGTTTCATCCAGGCTGTATCTGTCTTGCAGGCTTTTTTTCCGGATAGATGAGAGCAGGACATGACGAAGGTCGCCAAGGGCGAAGAAAGGTAAATCTTTCAACAGTTCCCCGGTAGAGCCTCCGTCGTCGGTGACACAGACTATGGCTTTTGTTTGCGGAAAAATTTCCTTCAGGCCGCCGAAAGGGTCTTCGGGCCAATTATCCTTTCTACTATCACCCCCGATAACATTTGAAAGTCCCGTGCCGCCTCCAAGGACTACAACCTTGGTATTTTGCACATCAAATTGCGACAAGGAGCAAGCCAGGTCTGACAGTGCTCCGGTTACTTTATTGGGCAATCCTTCCAGAGGTCCATGCAGCTCAAGGTATATGAGCTTTTCCACAAATTCCCCGTGGGGCAGAAGATCAAGTGGAGACTGGATAAGGTTATCCAGTAAGTTCAAGTTGCCTTCAATTGTCTTTGTAGAACTCATGGGTGCGGTTTCTGATTATTGCAGCAAAAAACAGCTCATTCTAGAGGCCGGTAGCTGTCATCTGGTTCTGCACCGCAGCCACAGATTCATTTAAGGCCGTCTTCTCCTCGCCTGTCAGTTCAAATTCTACAATGCGTTCCACACCCTTGTCGCCAAGCACCACCGGCACCCCCAGAAAACAGCCTGATATGCCGAATTCCCCATCAACGTAGGCGGCACAGGGTAAAACCCTTTTGGAGTCCTTGACAATGGCCTCGGCCATCTCAACAGCAGAGAGGCCGGGTGTATAAAAAGCAGATCCGGTCTTCAGGTGGTTTACGATCTCTATTCCGCCCATCTGGGTGCGCTTGACAATTTCATTGATCCGCTCTTCAGAAAGAAGGTCTGTAATCGGTATGCCAGCTACATTTGCCAATCTTACAAGTGGCAGCATGTTATCGCCGTGGATTCCCATGACCATTGCATTGACATCCGTCGGTGCCACGCCGATGGCATCGGCAAGAAAGGTGCGGTAACGCGCGGAATCAAGGACTCCGGCCATGCCGATCACCCTGTTGCGTGGAAATCCTGAAACCTTGTAGGAGGTATACACCATGGCATCAATCGGGTTGGTGACAACGATCAGAACGCAGTCCGGTGAAAACTTCACCGCCTCTTCCGTACAAGACTTTACGATGGCAACATTCTTGGCCAACAGGTCATCCCTTGACATGCCGGGTTTTCTTGCCAGACCCGCAGTAATGATAACGATATCCGAATCTGCCGAGTCAGCATAATCATTACTGCCCTTAACACCCCAGGCAAAATTTTCCACCGGTCCGGACTGCCACAGATCAAGGGCCTTACCCTGGGGCACCCCTTCCACAACATCCAGCAAAACCACATCACCAAGACCTCGGACAACCGCCCAATGGGCTGCCGTCGCCCCAACATTTCCTGCACCAATGATCGTAATTTTTTTTCGCATAATTCAAACCTTTTTTATTTTTATTTATTCTATTAGCAATTCTGCAGATTCTACTGCTGGGTGCGCAGAATTTCCTCTACTCGTTTCAAGTCATATGGGGTGTCAACCTCCACGGAATCGAGTTCCGTGAGCACAACCTTGATCCTGTAACCAAACTCCAGGGCCCGCAACTGCTCCAGTTTTTCAAACCGCTCCCATTCACCTTCCGGCAGACTCACAAATGTAAGGAGAAACCCCTTGCGATATCCATAAAAGCCAAGATGCTTGTAATAGGTGGGCTCTACGACCTCGTTAGGATCTCTCTGGAACGGGATTGGTGAACGGGAAAAATAAAGGGCATAACCGTTTCTGTCAAACACGGTTTTGACATGATTCGGGTCCCCGATTTCTTCCTTGCGCACAATTTTATAGATCAGCGTTGACATGGGCAGGGCCGGGTCGTTAAGAAGCGGACGGGCTACCTGCTCAATTATTTCAGCCGGGAAAAGGGGTTGATCTCCCTGGATATTAACCACAACGTCCTGTTCAGGAATATCCAGTTTGGTGGCGGCTTCCGCCAGCCTGTCCGTTCCCGAAGCATGATCCGGCCGAGTCATGACCACTTCACCGTTAAAGGATCGTACACAGTCAGCTATGCGCTCATCATCTGTTGCAACCACCACCCTGGAAAGCAGTGGTACGGAAAGCGCCCTTTCGTAAACATGCTGTATCATTGGTTTTCCCAGTATGGGCGCAACAGGCTTGCCTTCGAACCGGTTGGAGTGAAAACGCGCCGGGATAATCGCCACAACAATGGGTTCTGCTATATCATGATGATCCATGGTTTTCTTATCATTTGTTTACGGGTATTATAGGTGCACAGCAACCTGATTATATGCAGCCTTTTTAACAAATATTACTACCAGTTGATACCTTTTTATACAAAAATATCGTGATTCATAACAACAAGTCATTATCCATTGCAGTCTGTCCATCCGGGGCTGAACAGTATGACAATGCCACGGGGCTGTCCAGGAAGCTGTCCATTCCCTTGATGCCGTGTGAAACCGAGGAGTTTGAGTTTCTGCTCCAATGCTCTGCCAACGGCCTGGCCCTCAAGCAAACAGGAAAAGATGCACCCGGTCCGATTGTGGTGAGTTTTACGAGCAGGACCATGACATACCGGGTCAAACATGGTGGCGGACGCAGCCAGGCCCTGGCCCGGGCAATCGGTCTAAAGAAAGGCCGGCAGCCGACAGTTATAGATGCGACGGCAGGACTGGGCCGGGACAGCTATATTCTGGCCTTCCTGGGCTGTCATGTGCACATGCTTGAACGCTCGCCGATCCTGGCTGTTTTGCTTGAAGACGCATTGTACAGGGCTGAACAGTCAGAGCAGGCGGCTGAAATCATAAAGAACCGGCTGCTATTCACCCATATAGACAGTAAAATGTATTTAGAGAAACTGCAGCAGGATGAGTATCCTGATATCATTTACCTGGACCCCATGTTTCCGGAACGCACAAAGAGCAGCCTGGTCAAAAAAGAAATGCGGCTGCTGCGTGGACTCGCAGGCGATGACCAGGATGCCGCTGAACTCTTTACAATTGCCCTTGGTTGCGTGCAAAACAGGGTCGTGGTTAAAAGACCGCGCCTGGCGCCGCCTTTAGGCAGCATAACACCATCCCATCAAATAACTGGGAAAACCAGTCGCTTTGATATCTACCTTATCTAAAAAAATCCAACGACGCCAGTCAGGCTCATGGTAAAGAACCATAGATTAATAATATTGATTTTAAAAATTTAGGTAATATTCAATATCATTGACAGAAAAAGCCCTGATATGGGGAAAACAATGACAAGGAGTTTATAGTTCAGATCAACCGGCGTTAGAACTGGACTCCCGCCTGCGCGGGAGTGACAGTGCTGAGAGATTTGTCATCCCCGCACAGGCGCGATCCAGGAATGTTTATTGGGGTAAGTTTCGCTAACCCTATCTACGAAAGGACACATCCTGCAACTTATTTTGCATTTCCACCTCTCCCAAAAAGTTAGACATACATGCAGTTTGTTTAACTATGGCATTCACTCTTTAATCAAATTGAGATATGAACCGAAAGATATTGACAATACCGGACTTATCACAAGTTGAGATAATTTTGATATGAGTAGCAGAAAACCCGGCTATACAATAATATGCCGGGTTTCTTGCGACAGGTAAGCGACTGCAAGGAAACTCTGTAATAGATGCGACTATCTCAGCTTATGATCTCGGCCGCAGCCTTTTCCATGGCAGCATCTATCTGCTGTAAGCGCTTATCGGATAGTTTAACCGGCACCTGGTATACCAGGAGCCGGTTCATGATTTCTGCTGAATTGGGCAGACTTGCAGGATCATAGATCACCCTTTTTCTGCCGTCACCATCCTTAAACGGCCAACCGCTGTTGCAAAGAGTAGCCCCGTCAATCAGGTGCTCCCACTTGGGATAATAATGCCAGGTATTATCGGCAAAAGAGATGGCCCCTGCCCCGTTGTCCTGCAAGACACTGTTAACAGCCCGGGCCTTTTCACGGTTCGGCAGAAAGAAGGCCAGAAATGTAGCGGAATCGCCCTCCTCATCCACCAGTGTTCTGAACGTCACCCCCGGAAGCTTGCTGACGGAATTCCACAGTGCCGCTTTGTTCTTGCGCTGGGATGAGACAATATGGTCCAGCTGGGCAAGCTGGGCTATGCCGATGGCGCCCTGGAGCTCCATCATGCGGTAATTGAAACCGATAAAGCTCCTGCCTTCTCCACCTCTGCCGCCGGGATTGGGCACATGATCATGGCCGTGATCATGGTATTCGGACATGTTGCGCCAGATCTTTTCATCATCGGTTATAACCATGCCGCCCTCACCGGTGGTCATTGTCTTGACCGCATCAAATGAAAAGGTGCCGCATTTCCCAAACGTCCCCAGGTGTTTGCCCCGCCATGTTCCGCCTGCTGCCTGGGCCGTATCCTCAATCACCGGGATATTGTGTTTGTCGGCAATGGCCATGATCTCATCTATTCTGGCTCCTGAGCCCAGCATATGCACAGGAATTATGGCTTTAGTTCTCTCGGTTATCTTCTTTTCCAGATCAGCGGGATCCATGTTGAGTGTTGTATCAACCTCGGTGAAAACAGGGGTGGCTCCAATGTCGAAAATCGCCTCCCAGGTTGCTACAAAGGTAAACCCCTGGGTGATAACCTCATCTCCCGGCCCAACACCGAGCACTGCCAGAGCAACTTTCAAGGCCACGGTTCCCGAGGTCACTGCCTGGGCATATCCGGCCCCGGTATACCTGGCGAAATTCTCCTCAAAGGTGCGCACCTTGTATATGCCATTGCGCTGTTCACCAAATTCATAGCGGAACAGCACGCCGGTTTCCAGTACATCCATGATCTCCTGCTTTTCTTTGTCACCAAACACTTCAAAGCCTGGCATAGCAAATTCTCCTTACCGTGTCGCTGGTTCTTCTCTACAAATCGTTTTAAACAGGTCTACACTATTTTTGTAACCATTTTTTTATCTGGTTTGACTTGTTTAATACTATAATTTTCGGGCCGTAGTCATGCAATTGATCCTCGCAATAAAAGGCATAGCTGACAATGATGATCTTATCACCGACCAAGCCCTTTCGGGCCGCAGCGCCGTTTAAGCCGATCACCCCGGAGCCCGGTTTTCCCTCAATTGCATAGGTGTCAAAGCGTTCACCGTTATTTATGTTATATACCATGACCCGTTCAAAGGGGCGCAGGTCCACGGCATCCAGGAGTTCTTTATCAATTGTCAGGCTGCCCTCATAGTTCAAGTCCGCTTCTGTGATGGTTGCCCGGTGTATTTTTGATTTTAACATATGTCGTTGCATAGCTGTTCACCACTGTCTGTTGATTGCCTCAGTATCACTTGCCATAAAACAATTATCTATTAACCTGGTTCCGCCAACCCTGACAGCCAGGGCCAGAACGGACCGTGAATCAATCTCTTTCTTAGCAGATAAGGTATCTTTATCAACTACAGAGATATAGTCAATACTAACCCCTGAATTTGTTGCAATAATATCACGGATCTCGGATTTTAACCGTTTCGCATCCACGACACCCTCAGCAAACCGGGCTTTGGCATGTCGGATTGCATTGAAGAGACAGAGAGCCCTGCTGCGCTCCTCGTCGGAAAGGTAGGTATTACGGGAACTCATGGCCAGGCCGTCATCCTCGCGGACTATGGGATGGCCGACGATCGTAATATCCCAGTTCAGGTCCCTGACCATCTTACGGATGACACTTAACTGCTGGAAATCCTTTTGGCCGAAAACTGCGTAATGGGGCTTGATGATGTTGAAAAGTTTGGCCACTACGGTGGTAACACCTGCAAAATGATGCGGTCTTTGTTTGCCGCACAGGGTGTCTGTTATGCCATCAACCAGGACACGGGCATTGAATTCAGGTGAATACATGTCCTTGTCAGAGGGCACGAACAGGATATCCACTTTTTCATTTTCAGCCAGCCCGGCATCCTTATCCAAATCCCGCGGATACCTGCTGAGGTCTTCACCTGGACCGAACTGCAGAGAATTAACAAAGAGGCTGACAACGACATGGTCAGCCAGGCTGCCGGCCAGTCGCATCAGCCGTAAATGACCTTCATGAAAATAGCCCATGGTCGGCACCAGGGCTATGGTTTTACCGCTGGCAATTATTTCCCTTGACCAGCTGGTCATGTCAGCCAATGGATGTATGATCTGCATGCGGACGTGAGCAGCTATTCCCTGGTTTCTTCCTGTTGGGATGAGATGACGGCTTTGTCTGCATCCAGTAAGGAAAGTTTGGCCTCAATTCGGGACTTAAGTAAAGGGTCGGCTGTCTCATCAAGGCCGTTTAAAAACTCCTCATAAATCTTGCGGGCCTGAACCGGATCTTCTTTGGCGATATATATTCTGCCGAGGCCAACATGGGCATGTTCAGCAAAGCCGGCGGATTTTTTCAAGAAATTATATTGGATTATGGCCTGATCATATTGTTCTGCCTGCTCATAACTCTGCGCCAGGTTCAACCTCGTTATCGGTGCCAGGGAAGAGGTGGCAGGAAGAGCGTCAAGTGTCTCTTTATATTTCACGGCCGCTGCCTCATACCTTCCTTCGTTATAGTCAATATGCGCCAGTTCAAGCTTTGACCAGCGGCCTGCATCTGTTCTCCCGTAGTCGCTGATGACACTCTCAAGTATCTGGACCCGCTGCTCAGGTGACTCTGTCTGCAGTCCGGAAGCCAGGAGTGAAGCCCCCTTTTTCTCCTGCGTCTCGGTGTAGTAATCATAAAAAACCCAGCCAAGTACCAAAATTACCACCGATATCAGGCCAATCTGCAGGTTCCTGGCATTTTTTCTGACAAAGGCGATCATCCCAGGGGGAAGGTTCAGTTCTTCCATGAGGCCCCGGCGCGTATCAGGTTGATGTGACTGAATATTTTTCTTGCTGAATAAACTCTGTGTGCTCATTATGTTTCCTGTTTAGGTCCGAATAGGATATGTGGCTCTTCCCATACCGGTTTAATTAGTCTCGCTTTATGCAACGGTCAATTTGTTATGAAAATCTGCATGTCAATCACTCAACATGAAGTACTTCTGTTAGGTTAAAGGCGTTTACTATAATATTGACTGCAAAAAAAAGCATCCGGCTTTTCACAAGAATATTCCCAAAAATGAAAAAAACATTTTATGACATATTATTTAAAGAGTACAATTTAGATTTTTAATTGGACAGAGAGAGAAACCTGCAAAAACAACTTAAGCCATCTTTACACCAAAATGCTTGATTTACCTACACCAAGAATCCTGACAGTTACGGAACTGACCAGATCCATACGCGGTATCCTGGAGACTGAGCTTCCCTTTGTTATGGTCAATGGGGAAATTTCAAACCTGCGCCGTCCTTTTTCCGGACATTTGTACTTCACACTCAAGGACCAGGACTCACAGCTGAAAGCTGTACTTTTTAAAACACAGCAGAAATATTTGCGGGAACAGCCCCGTGACGGTCAACAGGTAATATGCCGGGGGCGTATCTCAGTCTATGAGCCAAGGGGCGAATACCAGCTGATTATTGACTATATAGAACGACTGGGCACCGGTGATTTGCAGGTTGCCTTCGAAAATCTTAAACTGAAACTGGCGCAGGAGGGACTTTTTGACCAGGAGCACAAAAAATTAATTCCCCAATTCCCTTCCCGGGTTGCCCTTATCACCTCTCCTGAGGGTGCTGCCTTATATGATTTTCTGAAAGTCGCTCTGCATCGTTTTCCGTCCCAACCCATTGAAATTTTTCCGGTGAGGGTGCAGGGAAAAGAGGCTGCAGCAGAAATATGTGCAGCACTTGCAGCGCTCAACCGGCTCAAACGATCCGATATTATTGTCTTATGCCGTGGCGGTGGGTCCATTGAGGACCTTTGGTCTTTTAATGAGGAAAGTGTTGCACGGGCTGTCTATGATTCAGATATTCCTGTAGTTTCAGCCATTGGACACGAGATAGATTTCACCATTGTAGATTTTGTTGCTGATCTGCGGACCCCTACCCCGACTGCTGCTGCTGAGGCAGTTATCCCCAACAAAGAGATTCTCGCAGAGCATGTCGAAAGGCTCAAGCTTAAACTGTCCAAAACCGTTCTGCAGCAGATACAGGAAAAGAGACACCAGGTCGTTTATCAACAGCGGTTACTAGGTGATCCCAGGTCACTTATCAGCCACAACTTCATGTATCTGGACAATGTGTACTCCTCCCTTGTCTATGGCTATAAAGACTTTATCTTCAAGCGTACCATGCAAATTGAAGCGCTTTCCGGCAGGCTCCATAAGCTCAGCCCGATCCAGCAACTTGCTTTCAAGCAGCAATGGGCCGGGGAACTAACCAGGCGGCTGCAGTCCGTTATGGTACAGCAACTGGAAAAAAAGAAAAACAGGTTGGCCGCTGCAACAAATCTTCTTGATGCCATGAGTCCCTTAAGGGTTCTTGGCCGCGGTTATGCCGTAGTCAGATCAGGTCCCCATGAAAAACCACCGGGTGCATTGGTACGCAGCACAAAACAGGTTAACGTCGGTAAAGATCTGGAAGTCATTCTGCAGGAAGGAAAACTTCGTTGTGAGGTAAAGGAAATAAAAAAAGATGGTCGGGACGAGAGGATTTGAACCTCCGACCCCAGCGTCCCGAACGCTGTGCTCTACCAGACTGAGCCACGTCCCGACCCGATAGGACAGATACTGCATAAAAAGAAGAAAAAAAACGGCAGGTGTTGTTTCCGTTTTGCGGAAAAACACCTGCCGGAATTGTACGAAATTTACTTCAGCAGATTACTTTACAGCATCAGCAAGTTTGCTGCCGGCTTTAAATTTGGCAACTTTCTTGGCAGCGATCTTGATCATCTTGCCGGTCTGAGGATTACGGCCTTGCCTTGCAGCTCTCTTGGCAACAGAAAAAGTACCGAAACCAACCAGTGTCACCTTGTCACCTTTCTTCAGTGCTTTGGTGACTGCGGCCAACATACCGTTTAAACCTTTTTCTGCTGCTGCTTTACTGATTCCTGCGGCTTTAGCCATGCTTTCTACTAGGTCACTCTTATTCATACCCCTTTCTCCTCCTTCTTTTGTTGATTGGATTATTTGACAAGTCCACTTGTTTGTAAATAAGCTTACCAATACTACAAATACTACAATTTCATATGGCGATTTAACGAACTCTAACTTGATTGTCAAACAAAAAATTGCATCTATACCTAAAAAAAATGGACTTTTTCAAAAAAGCCAAACAATAAATTTGTTGAATTCAGGGTTTCATTTGACAGGGAAAAAAGTATCAAGGACAAATTCCTTTCCGGCCGCACACATCAATAAATACTTTTTTCATATTGAAATCATTGAACTTTTTTAAAATTAAGAGTCGTGTTTCACGCACCGCAAAGCGCTCAATATCCTCCTCCAGGAGCTCAATAATAGTGGAATCATTTGCTATTCTTACCCGGCAGCCCCCAAAATCATGATCCTGAAGAAAATTTTCACATTTTCTTATAATCTCCAGTTTCTCTTCGTTGATTTGATGGCCAGTAGCAACACGGGTTGCTAAACAGGATGATGAATACTTATCCCAGTTAGGCAAATTCAGGCTCTTACTTAGTTGACGTATTTCGTTTTTTGTCAGTCCGGCATCGGCCAGGGGTTTTTTGACATTCAGTTCATGCAGCGCCTTCAGTCCGGGCCGGAAATCGCCCAAGTCATCCAGATTGGTGCCATCCATGAGTATATTGAAATCGAGCTCTCCCAATTCTGCAAAAAAAGTCTGATAAATTTTCTTTTTGCAGAGATAGCATCTCTCCTGGGGGTTTTGCGTAAATTCAGGCCAGTTAAGGGGGTTGAGGCTGACAGTGAGCAGACGACTGCCGACTAAACGTACAATTTCCCTGGCAGCTTCGGCTTCGCCGGGCGGCAGTAATGGTGTCTCGGCAAAAACCGCGATGGTATTTTCATGGCCTAAGACATCATGGGTTATTTTAAGAAGCAGCGTACTGTCAACGCCTCCGGAAAAGGCGACAGCAGCACGACTTTGCCTACCTATTATTGCTTCAAGTTTCTTCTTCTTGTCATCAAGCACAACAGACATCTGTATACCTCCTAAACCTGTGGGTCGCCGGATATCCCGGTTTCAGGTAAGCACCCTTTCAGGGCATAAACGACCAAAGGGAGACTCCGGGACGGGTCGCTTGGGCTATGGCTTCCCATACCGTCACGGATTCAGATACCTTATAGAGTAAAACTACTCCTCACCTTCATTGAGTTCGGCGGACGGAAGCATCTGCAGAGGTTCATTGAGCGTGAATTTATTATCCAGAATCCATTTCTTCAGCGTCTCGGCAATTTCCCGTGCCTTGATGTAACTTGATAGGGGTGCTGTCTGGACGGGCTTGCCGTTCACTTCTATCTCTCCGCTCAGCAGCTGGCCGTAGCTCACTTCCCCGTAATTCCTGGCAACCCTGTTCGGATAATCATAGGCATAATCCACAACCTGGGTGAAAAGCTCATTATTTGAAACTCCGGTGTATGCAGCCATCTCCGCATTTAATATAGGTATGGGTATGCCCAACCCCACAGCCATGGTAGTTCCATACCCCAACATGCTGATGCCTTTCAGCCACTTGGGAGACATCTGTTTCAGATCTCCCTGTACCATGAGCGTACCGGCTGGACGCATGGGCGCCCCGCCTTCTGTCCGAGGAACATTCGGGTTGTGCTGGGTGCCGTGCCAGGTTACAAAACCAACACCGCCGCCAAGAAATATCTTGGTGCCCAATCCGATGGTCTTATAGAGTGGATCATTTAACAGCGGCGAAAACTCTCCTGCACTGCAGTAATTGGCATTCTTAGCGTTTGGCTTCAGGGTCCCCATATAGGTATAGATAGTTTTATCAGACAGGTTCACTGCGCAGTTATAATTCTGGTAACCGTTCCTGGGATTTGTCAGCAGGGCAAAGGGCAGTTCTGCCAGCGTTATCTCTTTGGAAATCTTCTTGGCCGGATAGCAGTCAGTGCCATAGGCTATGGCTTCCAGCGCCACCTTCCGGCCGGCAACCAGGTCTTCAATTACGTGACCGCCGCCATAGCGGAATTCTCCGGGGTAGACCTTGTTGAGCGGATCATCTTCAGTGGATTCGGTGGCGCCCAGGTAAACGTCCACAGCGGCAAGGCCCGCATAGGCAGGTACATTATTGAGCAGAACCCTGGACGCTTTCAGGGTCGGGGTGGTGTGGCCGAAATTGATAAAAGCGCCGGAAGAACACATGGGTGAAAAGGTGCCGGTGGTAACCACATCCACCTTGCGAGCGGCCTTTTCCGAACCTTCCCTGCGGACGATGGCAACCATCTCCTCTGCGGTCAACACAACTGCCTCGCCGGTCTTTATCCTGTTGTTAATTTCCTCATAGGTCTTGCTAACCTTCTTCTTGCTCATAAAAATTCCTCATATATTATCAATGAAGTTAGCGTATGAAAAATTTGACGCAATTCTGATACATTCGTAAATATTATTGTATTCTGCAACAGGGCCCGACATTATCATTATTACGGGCGTAATACCTGTCCGTCTATTGTTTAATAAAGTCTCACTTCGTTCCCTATCAGCGAAGCCGATAATTGTAGCAGCATCCCTCTTGGCAAGGCAACCTTTTTACTGTAAAAGTCCCTTTTTTCTTTTCTTCTGGCCAGAGATGCTTTAAGTTCACTTCTTTCCAGGGAAAACCCAAGGCCACTAATAGAAGGAAGCAGAGTACCGATGAACAGCGCAAAAAAAACTGACAACAAAGCTGAACTAGAAAAAATCAGAAAAAAGATAGACGCCATCGACAACAAATTTCTTGAGCTTCTGCAACAGAGAATTCAGTATGCCAAGGATATTGGCAGGATCAAGTCAAAAGACAAACGGGCCAAGTATGATCCGCTGCGCGAACGCCAGATATATGCCCGGCTGCTGGAAAACAACAAGGATCAATTCCCCGAGCAGGCCCTGCGCTCCATCTTTCATGAGATCATAACCACCTGCCGCCTGTCGCAGAAAAGGCCTGTGGTTTCCTATCTTGGGCCGGAAGCAACCTACACGCATCTGGCAGGTGTAAAATACTTCGGCCACTCGGCAGATTACCAGCCCATTGAATCAATAGAGGACATCTTCTCAGAGGTTGAACGGGGCCGGACTTCTTTCGGGATCGTGCCGGTAGAAAATTCCATAGAAGGAGCCGTGTTTTCAACCCTGGATTCCTTCATGAAATACAAAGTCAAGATCTGCGGCGAAGTCAACCTGGAGATCAGCCATAACCTGGTATGCCAATCAGGAAATATTGAGGATATCAAGACCGTGGCCTCCCATTCACAGCCCCTGGCCCAATGCCGCCAATGGCTGAAGAAAAACCTGCCGGACATACCCACCCTGCCCGTTTTCAGTACCGGTGTTGCCGCCCAGATGGCAGCCAAGGACGCGCATATCGGGGCAATTGCCAGCTCCCTGGCAATCAAGACCTACCAACTCCAAGTGGTGGTGCCCGGTATTGAAGATTACCGCGGCAATACCACGCGCTTTCTGGTTATCGGCAAAAAATCGCCTACCAGGAGCGGTAATGATAAAACCTCTTTACTGATCGGCCTCCTGGACCGCCCCGGTACGTTGAATGAAGCGCTCTCCATCCTGGCTGACAAGGGAATCAACCTTGCCAAGATAGAATCCAGGCCAATCAAGGGCATGCAGTGGAAATACCTTTTCTTTATGGACATGGTAGGGCACATGGAAGAGAAAAAGATACAGGAAGGCTGCGCCGATCTGCAGAAGGTCTGTTCCTATTATGAATGGCTGGGCTCCTACCCCATGACTGAAGCTGAAAACGAAAGCAGCTGATACGTTTACCTTATCCTCTTGACAAGTTGTTCCCATGCTTTTACTGGCAATAGAGAGTTCATGCGACGAGACTGCAGCTGCAGTGCTGGAAGACGGCAGCAATTTACTTTCCAGCGTAGTTGATTCACAGATACACGTGCACAGTCCTTACGGCGGTGTCGTGCCCGAGCTTGCCTCCCGTCGGCATATTGAGACCATTTATACTGTGGTGGATGAAACTCTGAAACAGGCATCCATAAAACTGGACCGACTCGATGCCATAGCAGTAACCCAGGGGCCTGGTCTGGTCGGCTCCCTGCTGATAGGCATGTCCTTTGCCAAGGCCCTGGCATACGTCAGAAATCTACCCTGCCTCGGGGTGGACCACATGGCCGGTCATCTGCTGTCCATCTTTCTGGGAGAAAAGCAGCCAAGCTTTCCGTATATAGCCCTGGCAGCATCGGGCGGCCATTCAAGCATTTACCTGGTCACCGACCCTTTATCGTATAAACTGCTGGGCCAGACTCGGGATGATGCCGCCGGAGAGGCTTTTGACAAGGTTGCCAAACTGCTGGGCCTTGAGTATCCCGGCGGCCCGATAATTGCCGAGACCGCCAAGACAGGGAACCCAGAAGCTGTCAGCTTTCCCAGGGCCTGGTTGGAGCCGGACAGTCTTGATTTCAGTTTCAGCGGCTTGAAAACCTCGGTGGTCAATTATGTTAACCGGGCGAACCAGAAAAATGAAGAACTGAACCTTCCCAATATCTGCGCCTCATTCCAGGAAGCAATCGCTGATGTGCTGGTCGAAAAAACCCTGACAGCAAGCAGGAAAGCAAACATTTCACAGATCGTTCTGGCCGGCGGCGTTGCTGCAAATCAGCGACTGCGCGATCTCATGCGCTTCCGCGGACAGAAAGAAAATTTTGAGGTATTTCTGCCGCCAAAAGAATACTGTACCGACAATGCCGCCATGATTGCCGTGGCCGGATATCATCTCTTCAAGAACAGAAAACATACATCAGTCACCATTGATATGGATGTATATTCCAGGTCGCAATTCCATATTTAATGTCCCTTTTCCTGTTATCTCTTGATTTGTTTCATTTTTTTTTTACATTGAAATAATTGTAGCGGAATTAGTCCTTCAAACTTTATTATCAAATCTGATGAAACTTGAGCCGCGCCGCACCGCCAGATATTATTATCTGAGATTTATCCGCTTAAAAGGTCATCCAAGCATCCTGGCCCGTGGTGTTGCGATAGGCACGTTTGTCGGCATAACCCCCACTATCCCTTTTCACACAATACTGGCAATTCTCCTGTCCCTGATATTCAGGGGCAGCAAGATTGCCGCCCTGATAACCAGTATCATAATAAGTAATCCCATTACTCTTTTGCCGCAGTATTATCTTTCCTGGCAGATAGGGAACTGGCTGACACCGGGGAAGCATTCCTGGGAGGATGTTTCCGTCCTGATGGATGCTATTCTGAATGGCGGCAGGTTTCGTGAAACTCTGGCTGCTCTGGGAGAAATAGGAATGGACTCAATCATGATCCTGCTCGGGGGGGGAGTTGTTCTGGCCCTGCCTTTTACCTTAATTTTTTATTGTCTTTCCTATATGTTTTTCAGCTCCATACGGAAAAAACGCCTCGAAAAGAAGGTACTCAAATAATGATTTCTCTATGTCAGTCCTATGCTGCCCGGTAAAAATATAAAAAAAATTCTGCAACAGCGGAAGCTTGCCCCGAAAAAACGGTTCGGGCAGAATTTTCTGATAAACAGGAATGTTTCGGAAAAAATTGTAAACCTGGCCGGGATCGATTCCGGTGATACTGTCATTGAGGTTGGGGTTGGCTTCGGGGCTCTGACAGGCCATCTTGCAGGAATCTGCAGGAAAGTCATCGGGCTTGAGATAGATTCCGGAATTATCCGATACCACATGGAGGAAAGCAATCTCCCTGAAAATGTAACCCTGATCCATCAGGATATTCTTCTGGCCGACTTTGCAGAGCTTGCCGAGGAGTCCGGCGGTCGCCTGAAGATCATTGCCAACCTGCCCTATTCCATATCAAACCCGCTTCTGTTTAAACTGACAGGGCACATGGACAAAATCGAGTGGGCAGTCCTGATGCTGCAAAAGGAAGTTGCCCAGCGCCTCACAGCAGAAATCGGCACAAAGAATTACGGTATTTTGTCAGTTCGCATGGCTGCCTGCGCTTCTGTTAAAAAGCTTCTTGACCTTGGCCCGCAGCATTTTCATCCCAGGCCCAAGGTTGATTCCCAGGTTGTAAAGATAACCTTTTTCCCTAAGCCGGAGCGCGCTGCAGCCCTGCCCGCTTATGATCATTTGCCCTTCAAAAATATTGTTGATGCAGCTTTTCAACAACGCCGTAAAACTTTAATCAATGCGCTTTCTTCATCACGCCTGGTCCAGGCTGATAAAGAGATGATAGAAGGGGCTCTTGAAAAACTGGGACTGGACAGCAGAATTCGCGGGGAAAGGCTCAGCGTCGAAGATTTTGTGGCCCTGACAAACATTCTGCAGCTGGAGTAAAGCATAAAAGGAAAAAATTACAGCCGGAAGCACTGAAAATTTTCGGAGACAGCACCCATGAAAAATTTTGTTTTTCATAACCCCACAAAAATCCTGTTCGGCAAAGACACCATCCCATCCATTGGCAGCGAAACAGCCGCTTTAGGAAAAAGGGCCCTAATGGTCTACGGCCAGGGCAGCATCAGAAAAAACGGGATTTACGATCAGGTAACAAAATCACTCCAGGATGCCGGGGTCATGCTCGTTGAACATGGCGGTGTAAAGTCCAACCCTGTCTTGAGCCATGTGCACCGGGGTATTGCCCTGGCTAAGGAAAACAAGGTTGACGTCATCGTGGCGGTAGGGGGCGGCTCGGTTTTAGACAGTGCCAAGGCCATCGCAGCCGGCGCCCTGGTTGAACATGATGTATGGAAATTCTTTACAGGCAAAAAAAGCATCAAAGCGACTCTGCCCCTCTCCTGCGTACTGACTCTTGCCGCTTCGGGGTCAGAGATGAACTCAGGTATGGTAGTCACCAATGAGGAAACAAAACAGAAATTCGGCTTTGCCAACAAACATCTTTATCCCAAGGTATCAATCCTTGACCCCACAGCAACGTTCTCGGTCTCACCTGCATACACAGCCTACGGCGCTGTGGATGCCATTGCCCATGTCCTGGAATTTTACTTTACCAACCAGGAGCCCTATACCCCGGTACAGGACCATTTCATGGAAGGCCTCATCATCAGCTGCATGGACAGCTGCAACAGGGTTCTGCAGGACCTGAAAGATTATGATGCCCGGGCCGACCTCATGTGGGCTGCCACCCTGGCTTTAAACGGCCTGACAGGGGCAGGCCTCGGCAAGGTGGGTTTTCCCATGCACATGATTGGGCATTCCTTAAGCGCCTTATACAATGCGGCCCACGGCGCAGGACTTTCCGTGGTCATCCCCGGCTGGATGATCTACCAGGCCCAACGAACTCCTGAGAAATTTGCCCAGTTTGGGGAACGGGTTTTCGGCAAAAATTCAGGCAGCACGGAGAAAAAAGCTGCCCAAGGAATCCAGGCCCTGCTCTCATGGTTTGTTAAAGTAAAGGCGCCGACCAGTCTCACGGCCTTACATATATCTGTACAGGATATACCGCTGATAGCAGAAAATGCCCTTGCACTCGCAAAAATCTGGAACATGAAGGATTATACGGAAGAAAAAATCGGGGAAATCTTGAAGCTCTGCGTGTGAAATGAAAATTTACTCAGGGTTTTGTTCTGCATAAACAGGAAGCCTTATCTTAAAGGTTGCCCCCTTCCCTACTTCTGACTCACAAGTTATTGAACCATTATGCTCCTGTATAATTCCATATACAATGGAGAGTCCAATCCCTGTTCCCTTCCCAGCCTCCTTTGTTGTAAAAAAGGGTTCAAATATCTTCTCCTGCAGCTGCGGAGCAATACCTCCCCCATTGTCGGAGTAAGTTATTAAAGCTTCGTCAGTCTCAACTTCGGCTGACAAGGTTATCTCACCTTTCACCTGCTCTTCCATGGCGTCCATAGAGTTTTGAATCAGATTAATAAAGACCTGCTCCAGCTTGACATGATTTCCCAGCAGCAAGGGAAAATCATCAGTAATTTTTTTATCAAGGGAAATATTTTTCATTCTCAGTCTTTCATTCATGAGGATCAGAGTATCATCTAAAACTCTGGACAGCTTCACTGGGTTAAAGGATGTCACATCGCTGCGGCCAAAAGTGCGCAAATGAGAAATAATGTTTGATATTTTTCCTACCTGGCGCAGCGACTCATCGAAATCCTCGGACAGCTCTTTATTGTCGACTTTGTCTGAATAAACATCATCAAGGGTAGATTCCAGGATTACCTTGATATAGGAAAGGGGCTGGTTTATCTCATGGGCTATGCCTGTAGCAATTTCGCCTAGGGAGGCAAGTTTGTCCTGTGTAAGGGCCCTCATCTCCATTTCTTGACGTTTCGCCTCCTCCTGGTGCCTCCGTGTAATATCTCGGGCAACACCGATTCTGCCGAGGGGTTGACTCATATTGTCTGTCAGGGTAGTTACATTCAACTCCACCGGGATATGCCTTCCGTCCTTAGCAATTATTTCAATCTGATACGTTGATGAGCCTCCTGTTTCAATGCCTTCTTTATAGCGTTCTATGACCATGTCTTTATGCTGTGGACTGACAATATCAGTAATCTGCCTGCCATATAATTCACTATCGCGATATCCTGTAATAATTTCCACCATAGGACTCACATATGTAAACCTGCCCTCCAGATCAACCGTATATACTATATCCCTGATGGTTTCGACGAGTGTACGGTGTTTTTTTTCACTTGCATGCAATTTCTGATAAGCTCTGGCGTGCGCAATGCTTATAGCCGTCTGCGATGCCACAGCCACAAGAAGATTAACGTCACCCTCCCTTAATTCGCGCTGAGGCCTCAAACTGTCCACCATCATGATACCCATGGATCTTCCTTCATGTAAAATGGGAACACAAACCATGGCTTGTATTTTCAGTTTTTGGGCAATATTTAGGTTATATTCATTAAACGTTGAAGCAATTTTGTTAACATCCTCGATCAACACCGGTTCCTGCTTTGTAAAAACTCTTTGCAATATACCTTCTGGGAGGGGATTGTCTAAACGAAATTGAACACTATTCATTATGGTAATCTCGTCTTCTGAGTATCCGAATCCACCAGCAAAAAAGAGAGATTTCTTGTCGTTTGCTGCCAATAGAATTGCACCACGATAATAATCAAGCCGTTTGCTCATAACACTAGATACAGCAGATGAAATCTCTTTTTCATTAAGTATAACTGACGTTATCTCTCCAACTTCTTGAACCAATTTTGTAGAACTATATCTGATGTTTAATTCATTCCATAATTCTTCGGCGGTTTGACTAAATTCAGAAAAATCTTTTTGCATTTTACCTTGTTTTAATCGAAAGGCATGATGGGTCAAAAACAATACTATAGATAATGAAAAAAAAGCAGCTATCATTGCGATTGTAAATGGGAAAAATATTAAAGTCAAAGTTGATAAAATCATCCCTATTACTATCGAAAAGTTGCGAACTTTAATCCAATTTAAAATTTTGCTAAATTTGTCCCACGAAATAATGTATCTGCAGTGATTTGCCCCTTTATGATAACATTCCGGATGTTCTATTTTGGGATATTCTTGTAAAAAAATTTTTAATAATCCCTCTAAGCTCCCTATTCTGTTTTTACATTGATAATATTCCTCTTTAATTCCAGGTATAGGAGTAGTTACAAATTCATAACTATTGTCCTTTAAATAATTTATTTGAATTGTCGCTGCCCTGCTTAATGTTTTATATATCCTTTCAATTTGACTTGAAAAATTTACAGGATTTAAAAAACCTAATATATAAAGAGCAATAATATTTTGCGAATTTACTAGACTTCTCCCAGTATCTCTTGAAATATTCTTATTTCCTGTTTCTTTTATTAGAATTTCCTGCAATCTATTCATTTGTCTCTGATTACACCAATAGCCATAATCATTTAGTTGTAATCTAGTTACTCCTGCATTTTATAATATTTTGTCAATCTCTATTTTGGGATAATTATTACGAATATAATCAATATAAGATTTTAATATACGTATATTGTATAATGGGGTTTCATCAGTGCATGTTTCTTTTTCCTTTCTTCTTGTAACTGCCATTATGAATATTACCTTACATATATCAATTAAATTATCTCATATAATTTTAATATTCAACTAGGCATCTAGAGGTATCTATAACATCTTAAAATCTAGTTGGGGAAATTCACTATTGATCAAAAGTATCTATAGCGGGAATATTTATTCAAAGTTTGCACATTGAGGTTTACGC
>CAMYKS010000037.1 GCA_947259115.1 uncultured Desulfobulbaceae bacterium
CAACAGATGCGCCAACCAGAAAGCATCATGCTTGTCATCGCTATACTTTTTTCCTTTATATTGTTGGATGCCTGCCGGGTTAGCCAGATGAACCTGATAACCTTCCTCCATGAGTAAATCGACCAGCCAATACCAGTTAAAGGTTGATTCAACTACCACCCCAACAAGCTCCTTTCGGTACGGCTCCAGCTCTGCCAAAATGACATCGGGCAAGTTGGGCAATTTCCTCTTGTAAATCCGGCGGTCCTTCTCGTCGCTTATGCCAAGATAATTGTTGCTTGAATGTAGATCGAAAGCCCCGTATAATTTTTTCATTGTGCACCTCCCTTTGAGTTTGATTGGTCTCAAACTCAGCATATCATAGAATGCTTATTCCTTGATATGTTGGGGAGGTGCCTTTTAGATGATTATCAAGTCTGCCGTTGACCTTTTCCCAAAACCTTCTCCAATTCCAGGGATATAATTCTTAATTCTTTGGGAACCATTGTAAATTGTTTCCCAAAATAAAAAAACGAACAACCTTCTTCAGGCAGCCTAGCCCCGATGATGCCGGCAACCCAGTCATCTTAGGTAATCCTTTATTCATTACTACCAGAAAAACTACTAGCTGCACCTGTCATTTGTCAATAAATTTTAAATAATATTAGCTGGTTGCAATTAGAGTGAAGACTAAAGGGTGAAGTGTGAGGAGACTGAGGTGGCAGAAAAAGATTAAAAGATTTTTATTATTAACCGCAGACCGACGCAGATGGACGCAGACAAGTCTTTGTTCGACTGAACAAAGACTTTATTCTCACCGCTACGCGGTATTAAAATCTTGGTTTATTTTTTGGAAAATTGGCCTATGGATTGGCCAGAAAATTCAAGATCAATTTAATCAAATTCTGCACTCTGCACTCTGCATTAATAATGGTGTTGACCGCTTATACTGCTGGTATTCTCTTATTATTGTATTTAAAGCATTGTCCTGTTAGTCAGGGGTAATGGTTCTCTCTCTTTCCCAAAATAAACTGATTGAAGATTTGTCCGGTGATTGTTATAGTTATCATCAGATGATAACTATTTGGGGTATGTAATGTCTCGGAAGCATGAAACTGAAGACAAAACCCTGGAAACCTTATTGAACCTGGACGGTGAAATTTTTCCCATGGATAATGGCTGTTGGACAAAGTTCGAGGTCAAGCGCATAAAGCCAAACCGCAATATTCCGCATGGAATAAAATACTCGCTGACATTTCATGATAGTAACAACCAGCGCCTCATAGGTTTCGATAATGCGCATGCCTATAAACCAAAAAAGATGAAATATGGCGCCCGAAAAATAACCTGGGATCATAAACATCAAATGGCACGTGTTTCTTCATACGAATATGAGTCCGCAGGTCAATTACTGGAAGACTTCTGGGTAGCCGTGGAAAAATATCTGAAAGGTTGAGGGTCCTGACATGACCAAGAAAATAATGCGGGTGGGTATCATTTCCAGAAAAGAATACTGGAAGCGTACAATTGCCATTGCCAAAGGCGAATATGAACCCAGGAGAGGGGAGCCGAAGATATGGTTTGAATCGCTGCAGGCCATGGCGCAGGTCTTGAGCAGCGAAAATCAGCAGCTTCTGAGGACCATCATTGATCAGCGGCCACAATCCATCAAAGAACTGGAGTCCATCACTGGCCGCAAAAGCAGCAATCTCTCCCGGACCCTGAAAACCATGGAACGGTATGGGATCGTAAAGTTGTCAAGGCATAAGAAGAGAGTCGTACCCAGGGTTGCTGTTACAGATTTCAAAGTCGAGTTCGGCTTAAGCCGGCAGGTCTGAATAACAAGTGAAATCTGGGGTCATCAAATCTTTATCCTTGACACTTGCTTGCCTGATGCAAAGGGCTAACGCACCTGTATAACTCCTTTTATTTATTGACCATATTAAATCTCGAGGAAACCATACTTAATTGGTTTTCATGCAGTGCCAGACAAAGTCTCACAAGCCTTTTGGCAAACCCGGAAGTCCTCTCGAACAGGAGACCCTTCACTTTTCCCCCTTTTCAACTAAGAGGCGGGCATGCCTGCCATTTCCATTTGCAAAGGGATGTATCCAGACCAGTTTATGGTGAAACCTGATACATATTTCATCCGGTTCATACGTTGTAGATTCAATCCACCCTGAAGTGTCTTGACAAAGTTGGTTTACTTCCAAAGCAATCTGCCAGGGTTGAACTCCAAGATTTTTCATGCTTTTGCGGAATTGACCGGCCCACGCCCAGATTGAACCGAACATTTTTTTGTGCAGACGGCAGATAAATGATTGACTGAGCAGATCTTTATGTTTGCGGCTAAAGGCCCATTCCTCTGCTTCGCCAATATTCATTTGCTCCCAATGGTTCAATTCTTCCCTGGTGGTGATATGAGAAAGCAATAAGCCTGCGGTTTCATCGGGATCAAGCGGGGTTGCACCGGCCGGATACTTGAGGTCCATTATTTATCCCATAATGATTTCGGTATATTGAGAAGGAGTTCTTCTTCCATAGCCTGAAGCGCCTTTTTCTTCCCTCCTGTTGATAGTTCCTGGTCTTCAAGGGCCATGGTGTGCGATATTCTGGCAAGCCGCTGCTGAGCATAGAGGGTTATCTGTTTTTTTACCGTATCCTCAAGACTGACCCTGGGCACCAGTGTATAGACCAGCGTACAGTCAAGGGCTTCGGCAGCCTTCCGCATGGTTTTCAAGGTCACTGCCCCGGCGATCTCATCGCTTTCCAGTTTTGAGACCCGGGCAGGTGAAACACCCATTCTTCGGGCAAACTGCCGTCCGTTCATGCCTAAAGCATCACGTATTGCACGCAACCATCCTCTTTGGGGCATGTCCGTTGCCTGCAGCACCTTGAAGCGTTTCAAAGTCTGGTCAAGCTGTTCCCTTATGAGTTTGTAGTTTTTTGTAGCCATGATCAGTCACCTACATCAATAAATTAACATATATATTAATAAACTAACTTCAGTTATTAACATATATATTTATTAAAGTGCAACAAAAATTAACATATCTGTTTATAAATTATTGGCCGCCGGGGAAACTGCAATTTTGTAAGAGTCGTCGTCTCGTACTGTAATGGCGACAATTGAAAAGATTTTATTTAGCCGCAGATTAACGCAGACACACGCAGACAAGTCTTTGCTCCAGGAATTCCGGGGACAATACTTAATTGGTTTTTATGCAGTGCCAGGCAAAGCCTCACAAGCCTTTTGACAAACCCGGAAGTCCTCTCGAAAGAGGATACCCTTCACTTTTCCCCCTTTTCAACAAAGAGGCGGACATCGAAAAATCTGGGGACACAATACTTATTTATTATCGAATCCGTTTAATTTAATTCCCTCATAAAAAAACCGAACAACCTGGTTAGGCAGCTCGGCTACGATGATGCTGGTAACCCAGCTATCCTTATGAAACCTTTGACTTTCTGTAAAAAAAACACGCAACGGTTGAGTAATGCCATAGAAGAACTGGGGATGTCAAGAGATAGTGCTAGTTTTTTGGTAGGGGGGAACTGAGAAAATGAAGAATTAAAAGATTAAGAGATTTAATTAGCCGCAGATCGACGCAGACAAACGCAGACAAGTCGTTGCTTGACAAGCAACGACTGAGTTCTCACCGCCTGGGGCGGTATATTAAAATTAAAAACCGATTTTACGTTTTAATTGGTCTTTTTTAATCCGGTAGATGCCGAAATCAAGATCCGGCCGATCTATCTGGAAAATCTCTTTCAATTTTTTGATTAAATCGTTTCAGCTTGCTCATTTTTGATGATACTCCCGGCTAGGCGTAACCATATCGTAAAAATTATTCTTATATTATCGTCCTAAGAAACATCTTCGTGAACGTAAATGTGAACGATGGATTAATCGACAGAAAAACGGATCAATTGTACCTTTCTCCTGCAACATTGCCAAAGGCTGATCACCATACAATGCAAATTAGTGCGAGCGTTCATGAAATCGGATACTCCATATCTCAACCAGGAACACCAACGATTGCAGATACTACCCGGACATGAATTGGTTGTGCAGAAGGAATACGTGCAAAGGCATTCACTATCTTTTCCGTTTCCAGCGGTTTGCTCTGGAGATCTCTTCTAATGTCTTTAAGTCGCAGGGGCTTAAACCTTTTCCTCTGTGACAGTCTTTCATACCAGGTTTCACGTATCAAATCTAACCATGCCTCAGCCACGGCGTCTAAGTCCGGTCTTTCATCCTCGTGATCAGGTGTTTCCAAAAATGCTTTTGTATCCTTTAAAATACCCAGCCGGTCCATGTCTCTTTGTTTTTTTGCCTTCTTTATATAATTGTCCAACACTAGGCCCATCTCCTTGAGAGCTCGCTGTTTCTTTCTTGGCAACAACATCTGCTCCGTTTCCAGTATCCGATTCAAGAATTTATGAATCAGGTCTGAAGCGTGCTGGTCCATGGGATGTTCTTCAGTATCTATTGTCAGCAAACTCTGTAATGCCTTTGCAACTTTATCGAGATCAGGTTCAGGCTTTGCTTTAAATTTATCGAGTAAAATCCATTTGGGCGCGCCGCGATCAGCACCTGAAATCGCAAAAAAAGCCCAGGGGTTCTGTGATCGTACAACGCTGACCGAAGAAAGGACTCGGGCTTTTGATTGTTTGACCTGAAGATAAACATCCTGAGGGATCAGGCCATTTTCGCTATCAACGAGATCCCGGACCGGCTGAAATGCGTCCCTGAGACCATCCCAGGTTTGACCCGCTCGTTCCTGCTCGATCATTTGGTGAATCATACCATCCGGTGTTCCTGCCCCCTCATCAATCATTTCCTCTGGAATCAAATTTTCCGGTAACGGTAGATTAGAACCGAGGATCTGCTCACCCTCTTTATAGCGTTGATAGAATTTTCTGTCGGTATTAAGAGAAAAAGCTTCACTATCCTTCGGCCAGAGGACGCTAATATGCTTATGAGGGCTATTCATTCGATCCACCCTACCGACACGCTGTTCGGCAACGCGGATAACACTCGGCATATCCAAAAGCATGACAGCAGAAGCTTGCTGCAGAT
Organism: uncultured Desulfobulbaceae bacterium; assembly: GCA_947259115.1. Taxonomy (GTDB): domain Bacteria; phylum Desulfobacterota; class Desulfobulbia; order Desulfobulbales; family BM004; genus BM004. Next base: position 5,063 of record CAMYKS010000037.1, read on the forward strand.
TCAGCCCCTCAGACATGGCATCTGAACACAGAGCAATAACATTTTTCGCAGTCGACCCCAAGGCGAACAAGTTGTTGACTCGTTTTTTGTTACTGCTCTTTGCACCGGTGGCGACTATCACCTCACACTCCTGCTGTTCTGTTTGTATATACTTCCTGATGATTTCCAGGGTGATCAGGCAACTGTCAAAAGCTATAATGAGGGAATGCTTGTCCAGAAGTGATGCAAGTTTCTTAGCCTTAAAATGCTCCCGGCGATCACTCAACTGCTGGACAAGCGCCAATATCCGATTGTAGATATCGAGCTCTTCCCGGACCGCACGGCGGTGTTCATCCGGGTCGGTCAGCCAGGAAGGGAGTTTTGCCGCTAAAGAACTTAGCTCGAGCTGATTGCCGTTCTCCTGCAATGCCTTCAAAACATTACCGGTCTCTTCGTTTTTGATATGGGCCTTTATGCCAAATCGTCTGGCAGCAGCATCGGTCCCCAAAAGGTGCTCAAAAAGGGCTGCTTTTGAAGAGCGAAGTCTGGACATCAAGTGATAAAGCGCAAGGCCCTTGGCGCCCTGCAAACGCCCTCGGATATATATATCCTCATCAACAATCCCTTGGAGAGATTCCGGTAACTCTATTGCCGATCGTAGATTCACCAAACCGCGCAATCGACCGGCCAATTCCCTTATCTCTTGGGCGATGCGTTTATCATTATCGTTCTCATGTGTCTGATATGTTTTTGAGCGGTGCTCCGGGTAACGACATTTTTTCCCGCGATCATCTTTATAGGCATCCAGCTCCTTGTCCACCATGGCGTTGAGCATCGCTTTAGTACGACGTAAGGTAAACCGTTGTACCTCGGCCTGCATTTCCATGCGTTCCTGGCGGGTTGTGAACAGATTTCCGCTCTGTCTTCTCATTCGCTTTTCGAGGCGATCAAATAACACCAGGGCTGAATCTTCCAAGTTGTCCGCCCCAAGCAAGTCAACGATGCGCAGTAGATCCCGCACACCTTTATTTATTGGTGTTGCAGTAAACATGACAACCACATCCGCCATGTTGCCGTGCAACCCTCTTGTACGTGACGAGTTGGGATTGAGGAAGTTATGAGCCTCATCGATTGCCAGGGATTGGGCACGACGAATTACCTTGATGACGTCTTCGTGTTTTTCAGAACGACGATGACTCAAAACCCCATGAGACAAAGTTGTAAGCGGTAATCCGCACTCACATGCCTCTCGCCCCCAGGCGTCTTCCACAGTCCCAGGAGGGCAGACCAGCGCGGTGATATCTTTACGTACTCTGCCGGTACTCCATATTCTATCCATAACGGATCTCAAAAGATGGGCGCCCATACGCGTTTTTCCTGAGCCTGTGGCATCTGCCACCAACACACTACCGACATTTTCCACCATCCAAAGCGCCTGGGCAATACCGACTTTTTGGGAAGGCCATAATTCACGACCACTGCTGGCCACATGCGTCTTGATATATTTTTGAGCCCACTCTCCCTCAAGAAGCTCTCCACATGCACGCCCCAATGCCTCCTGCCAGGTAACAACTCGTAATAACTGTTTCAGCAAATCCAATAAGGTTTGATTGTAATCTTTACCTAAGGACCAGTAATTCTCGGCGAGGAGTTTTGCTTCTTTGTACCGTTTTGCCTCTTTGGGGATTTGAAATCGCGCATTTGCTTCAAGTTGTCGTTGCATGCCGGCATGGCTGAAATTACTTGAACCAAGTGTAACAGCTTTACTGCCAAGGAATATTTTTCCATGGAGCCTGAATCTTGAATCGGCGATGAATCGACAATTCAGACGCTCGGTTTGGATCATATCCATTACCTTCACAATTTTGTAGCAAAGCCGCAAGGAGATGCCAACATCAAGCCAATAGTCGATAACTTCCTGGGATAAATTTATTCCTTTATGGCTGAAAGTTTTGCGCTGAGATGGGGAGGGATCGTTTCCAATTAAAAGCCGAATGCTTTCTGGTTTCTCCGGAGGCAAATCGGCGACAAAGTTGATGATATAGTCTAGCGAAGTAAAGCCAGAAACAATAAGAGGTGAGGAGCTACTGGCGAGGTCATTCAGAATAACATTTTCAACCCTATTTTTTTTGAAATTGTGGGGAAAACGTTCCATATCAGGCCAGTCAGTTACACTTTGGACTTTAATCTGGTCCGCCAATGTTCCGTCAAAAAGACCTAATTGGACTATTTTTTCAACCATCGCCGACTAATGTTAACTGGTGCACGTAATAGAAAATGCAAAAGAAAAAGGGGTCATCATTACGTGGGACAAATCTATATCCCTAACACTTTTGTTTGATTTTTTTGGAGAATCAAAAGGGGCAAGTACCCCTCAAGGAGATTCAAACAGATTCTCCGTTTGACTATATAGAGTATTTTGAAGAATCTTTTTTCTATGCAGATAAAAAAAACCAATTTACATTTAAAATCATAGGCCTATGACAAAGTACTTAGGTGAAAGATTTGTGTCAATTGAATAATACTAGGGGAAAACTACGAGTGAGGGGAAAAGATAGTTGGCAGCTATCAGTTGGCAGTTGGCAGGTGGCAGAAAAAGAAAGGTTAAGGGTACTAGGGAAAAGATTAAAAGGGAGAATTTTCAGGCGAACAGGGTTTGAATATTTGACTGGAAGGCAGGTTCCAGGTCCTGCAGGTCCCGGGCGATATTGAACTGCATAGCGGCTTTGGCGATCTCGAGCAAGGATGGCTCGATTTTGTACATCCCTTTTTCATGCAGCCACTGCAGAATTCTGGCCAGGTGCCAGATAGAGGGTTTACCGTCATGAAGCGGGGCCGGGAAGTCCGGGTTTTTGAGCATAAGTTTCCGCATGTTCTGGCGGCTGAAACCCAGGATGTCCGCCACATCCGTTAGTCCTACCATATCCGGTTCGGCTTCAATAAGTTTAGCGCCGGGGATTGCCCGTTTTACATCCTTGGCAGCACTTGACAAAGCCTCCAGGGCTGATGGGGATCTTCGGGTAAAATCAAGGGCCAAGCGGCCATTCAAGCCGATACCAATCAGGGCGTCATCGCATCCAGCCTTTGCCAGTTCTGCAATGCAATTTTCCGGGTCAGCCTCATTGTCCGGCAGGCTGAACTTTAATATGAAATCATACTCTTTCATGGTCAATCTCTCTTTGTATGAGGAAATTTTTTATCCGGGTTGTTTTTGCAGTTATTGATTAAACGTCTGATCTGGCGGGCATGGTTTCCGGCATTGCGGGGACTGCTCCAAATGCTTGCTATGCAGAATTCACCGCATCTGCACTCTTTATCATTATAGGGGCAATACATCTTGCCCCATGCATGTGAGCCTCCGGTTTCCACGCGCCAGCCATGTTTCTCTGCATACTCCAGTGCTTTGTCTATATCCTTATTGGGATGTTTCTTTCTGGCCATGCAGTTTTCTGACTCAATAGTATTTATAATGATTTTATCATTGGTTGTCAAGTGACAACCAATGGACATGAAATCGTATTCTCCGTTTTTATCAGGAAGGTTTATGCCTGTCGGTTTTACTACCGGGAAGGAGTGGGAAAAACAATCATTGAAGATTGATAGGGGAAAGATAGGGGCAATGTGAAAAGAAAAGGTTCATCCATTAAAAGGCCCCTTGTCAAGGAATAAACTCCCCCGTTCAAGGAAAAACATATTTTTCCTTACAAGGGACAACGTTTGAATCTACCTCCATGCCCGTGATCAGCCGCCTCTTTCTGCTTCCGTTATTTCTTTTAAAATGTGTCGGTATTACTTCACCGCACCAGTCATCCATCAGGATCAAGGTCACCTAAAAGATAAGAAAATGTAATCAGTTGACTGCGTAGCGCAGAGACCAATATCTCTCTCGCAGCGAAGCAGTCCTTCCCCCTTTTCTTATCCGGACCCCTGTCCGTTTCCACGGACCCAGAAAATCTTCGGTTCCATGTCGTGTCCAATGGTATGTATCACAGATCTTATGTGTAACGGGGCCAGGCATGACATTCTGACATTCTACATAACAAAAAAAAACTTAAATCAGGCAACTCGGCTACGATGCTGCTGGCAGCCAAGCTATCTTTATGAAACCTTTGATTTTCTATGAATACCACACAACGTTTTGCAAACTATCTTTATGTGTTGGGATTGTCAGGAAATTCTATTAGGAAAAAATTCGGTGCTGGAAAATAAGGACGAATTTAATAATTAAGTATGGTGTCCCAGAACTATGACCTTTGTTTACTGTTTATAAAACAAAGTAGAGTCAAACGGAGACTTGATTCCTTCGCTTCATTATTCATAAATTGTTTCATAAAGATCAATAAAGGTATTTCCTGAACAAAAATGGTTTAATGAGAAGTATTAAATCAAAAAGAAATTTGAGGAAAAATGACCATGAAAGAATATCTCCAGCCTATGTGGTGGTTTACTGGAATGCTGATCTGTACTTTGATCTTTGAATTATTAAACGGCGCCTTTAAGCAGGAACTGAACAAGCTTTTCAAGAGATGGGACAGCAGCCTTCATGAGGTTATAACCAGTGAGCACTCCACTGATCTTTATTGGGACCTGGTTGACTTCATCAAGGTACTCATGAAAAAGTCCTTGAATATATTCACCTTTTTTACTGGAGTTGTAGTGCTTATGGCACTCCTGTTCAGGTCGAATGCAAGTGCGGCAATTCTTAGTTTTTGCCTGGGGATAATCACCTACAGGTTTGCAATATTCAATAATTGGCTGGGAATGAAGAAATATGGTGAGGATAAGCGGGATGGGAAAGGTGGTGGGGGTGATGGGGGATGAAGAGGGAAAAATGAAAGGGTAAAGGTTAATATTCCGATATTCCGGGGACACCATACTTAATTCTTCCTTTTGGGCCCCGGCTTTTATTTTGTCAGTCAGACCTGGACGTTGCAGCGGTTACACCACTGGGCCATCAAATGCAGATACTCGCGGTAATCGGCTTCACCAAAGAAGGTCTCCATCCTTCGATTGCCGCGCTGAGTTTTGTGATGAGGGATGTCTGGAACAACAACCCTTGCTAAACGGGCCATAGCAGACATTGGATATTTTTATCGACTGATAATTAGGTATGGTGTCACCGGAATTTGAAGAAAGCTAATTGTTTGATCGTCCGGAAACAGGTCCAAAGCATGCCCATATTACAAAAACATGTCCACATATATTTACTTTTTGGACATATTCAGAAAAAAGACCAACAGTATCAAAACAAAAAAGCCGTAACCCTTTTCAGGATTACGGCTTTTTATATATATGGTGCGAAGACCGACTCGAACCGGCACGGGCGTGGCCCACTACCCCCTCAAGCTCAGCTTTCTACTTTTTACAACTTACTAATATTACATAACTATTTGAAAAAACGGTTAAAATCGCTTTCCATATTTTCTTGTATTTTTTCAGATATTCTCTATTTTCTATACTTACGCTTTCTCCAGTTCTCCTCTAAGCCATTTCGGGAATTCATGCCAGGGCAACGCTTGATTATTATCAGGCAGAGCTTTCCTTTCCTTAACACGGCAGATTAGTAATCCTTTTTCTGCAATCTCCCTGCCGGCAAGTTTACGAAAAGAGTTCAACGGCTTAAGATGATTAGCTGTTGGAGTAGCAGTCAGTTTTATTTCTACAGGGTGGATCTTTGTGCCGACCTGTATCAAAAGGTCGACCTCTAATCCATCGTGCGAGCGCCAAAAGTAAATGTCCGGTTTTCTTCCCAAACTGGCAAAAGCTTTGATCGTTTCACTCACTACCCATCCTTCAAATAGTGCGCCACGCATTGAGCCGGCCAAAGCAGCACTTGAACTTGGCTGCCTTGTTAAAGCACAGACCAGGGCTGTATCCAGAAAATATATTTTCGGTGCTTTATTGAGCCTCTTGCCGAAGTTCTTAAAGTAGGGCAGCAGGAAAACAGTTATGTAAGAGGCTTCCAGAATGGATGCCCATGACTTAACGGTCGGCTGCGAAATACCTGTCTGTCTGGAGATATCCGCCATATTAAACGACTGGGCATGCCTGGCGGCACACACGGTAATAAATTGCTCAAATTGACGCAAATCAGCTACATTATGCAGTTGCCGTATGTCCCTTTCAATATAGGTTTGAATATAAGACCGTAGCCAAAAATCACGTTTTTGAGGCATAAGTGCAGGCTCAGGATATCCTCCCGCCCATATTGCCTGTTCCAGATTATGCTCAAGTATCTTTTCGCTTTCTTCAAAGTTGAATGGGAGAAGTTCCAGAATGGCGATCCTGCCGGCGAGCGATTCACTCACATTTTTCATGAGCTGAAATTGTTGTGAACCAGTAAGAACCCAATGACCATATTGCTCTCTGTCCTGATCTATTCTCATTTTGAGGTATGGAAGGATTTCCGGCACATATTGGATTTCATCCAGAATTACAGGGTTATCTCCAAAACGGTCAAGGAATCCGTTTGGATCAGAAATGGCAAAATTCCGTTCCAGCGGATCATCAAAACTTACATAGGAATAGCCTTTCCCGCCTTCCTGCAGAAGAAATGTTGTTTTACCTGATTGGCGGGGCCCGGTTATAAGAACAGCCGGGAAATATTGAAGCGCCTTTGCCAGGGAAGAATAGAGAAGTCTGGGAATATACATGCTGACAAATATAAAATCAAATCTTACATTTGTCAATAAGAGCTACTGAAAGAATTCGAGTAATTGGTCAAACCTTTATCCTTGACACCCTACAAACACAACAAATTATTGTTATTGAACTATTTTTCATGAAATGCCAGCTGTGGGGCATGCACCACCAAAAAAGCCGCAACCCTGGAAAGGATTACGGCTTTTGTCTATATATGGTGCCGAAGGCCGGACTCGAACCGGCACGGGCGTGGCCCACTACCCCCTCAAGATAGCGTGTCTACCAGTTCCACCACTTCGGCAATTTTAAGATCGTGCTTGCGTAAATGCTTCCTGTTTGTTATTCGCCGGCCTTGCCACCTTCACTTGCGGGAAACGCCGGAGCCGGAGCACTTTCCTCAGCCGGGGCTGCCGGCATGGGAATCCTGTCAGGCAGCGGTTCAGCCACCTGGGTCGGCTGCTCCACCGGGGCGGGGATAGCATAATCACCCATGACCGAACCTGTGGTCCGGTGTGCAGAGATATAAGCCAGGGAGATCGAGGTCACCATAAATACAACCGCAGCCATGGTGGTGATCTTGTTCAGCATGGGCACAGGCCCTTCGGTACCGAAGAGGGACTGGCCGCCGCCGCCGAAGGTTGCGCCGATGTCAGCACCCTTGCCATGCTGCAGCAAAACAATGGAAACCAGGAATAAACAAACCAGAATATGAACAATTGTCAGTATTGTAACCATGTACTTTTGCTCCTTTGCAGGAGCCCTTTTTTAGTATGCAGTCTTTTGAAAACAAATAATGCGCTCAAACGATTCCGCTTTGAGTGCTGCTCCACCTACCAAGGCACCGTCAATATCATCCTGCTGCATTAGGATGTCTATGTTCTCCGGTTTAACCGAGCCACCATACAATATTCTTATACCGGCGGCAATATTTTTCTCATACATGTCTGCCAGGAGGCTCCTGATAAAGGCGTGTACCTCCTGGGCCTGGGCCTCTGTGGCAGTCTTGCCAGTGCCGATGGCCCAGACAGGTTCATAGGCTACTACCAGCCGGCTGCCGTCTGTCACCTCTACACCGGCAAGACCTGCGCGCACCTGATCCTCAAGGACTTTTAAGGTGTTCCCGGCCTCCCGCTGCTTCAAGGTTTCACCGATACAGAAAACAGGGATCAGGCCGGATTGCAGTCCGCCCTTTATCCTGCTGTTGATCATAAAATCGGTCTCACCGAATACATGGCGCCGTTCGGAATGGCCGACAATGGCCATGGCGCAGCCCACATCCCTGAGCATTGCAGCAGAGATCTCTCCGGTAAAGGCACCCTCTTCCTCCCAGTGGACGTTCTGGGCCCCGAGCAACACTCCGCTGCTGCCGGCCAGAACACTGCCCACAGCTGCCAGGGCGGTATAGGGCGGCGCGATCATGACATCCCGGCCAGAGACCTTTGCTGCTGCCCCTACGACAGCAGAGGCCAATTCTTTTGCCTCCTGCACCGTTGTATACATCTTCCAGTTGCCTGCTAAAAGCGGTTTGCGCATGGTTTGCTCACTCCGTTTGCTTGAGGGTTCAAGGGTTCGAGGGTTCGAGGGTTCAAGTGAAAACCACTAACCTGCCCCTTTAATTTTTCCTACAGTCATACTCCTTACAGCCTTCAGTCTTTATTTTCTATTTTCTATTTTCAAGCACAACTTAAACATATTATTTACCCTTGAAACCTTGACTCCTTGACTCCTCGAAACCTTCATTTCTTGAACCCTTCACTTCCCTTCCAGGAACTCAACTCCTGGTCAGAACCAAGCCACTCTCTTTCTAAATGCTTATTGATTGGCATATTAGACATGAAGCTTTCCTTATTTAACTGTTCATTTTTGCTTGCCCAAAAACGAACCAAAAAAGGCAGCCAGTCACTTGATCCGCTTTCAGCGGATTTCCTTGCGCTGCTCGCAAAGAACGGGCGACATCGGAAAGTCGTACCCCTTCAGGGGTGTTTATACCCCCTTGCGGGGTACTCCGCCGAGTCGCTTATCCGTTCTTAGCTGTGCTGCTCAGCGGCGTGAAATGGCATAATACTATCTAAGAGCTTTTTGATTATTTAATCAAAACCATTTTTTACGGTTTACCCTTGAAACCTTGACCCCTCGACCCCTTGAACCCTTTATTTCCCCTCCAACGCCGCCACCCCCGGCAGCACCTTGCCCTCCATGAGCATGAGAAAGGCGCCGCCGCCGGTGGAGATATAGGAGATATTGCTTGACTCCCCGGCCCTGTGCACGGCCACGTCCGTGTCGCCGCCGCCCACTATGGTTAAAGCATGGGAGGTCGCCAGTTTCTGTACCATGGCCATGGTGCCCCTGGAGAAAGCATCCATTTCAAAAGCACCCATGGGCCCGTTCCAGATGATGGTGCGGGCATCTTCCAATGCTGCACCGAAGAGCATGGTGGAGGCAGGGCCGATATCCAGGATCATCCAGCTTTTCGGGACCTCCTGGGTCGTGGTCCTCTTGGTCTCCGCCTTGGGATCAAATTTATCGGCAACAATACAGTCCACCGGCAGGTAGAGTTTCACTCCCTGCTTCCGCGCCTTGGCAATGAGCTCATTGGCTGTCTCCAGGAGATCGTCCTCAACCCTGGATGTCCCGACTTCATACCCCTGGGCCTTTAAAAAGGTATTGGCCATGGCCCCCCCGATGATCATCTTTTCAACCCTGTCCAGCATATTGCGCAGGGCCCCGAGCTTGCTCGACACCTTGGCGCCACCGACAATGGCTACCAGCGGCCGGCTCGGGTTACTGACCGATCGGTGGAAATAATCCATTTCCTTCTGCAGCAGGAAGCCGGCAGCGCACTCCTTGAAATAATCGACCACGCCCACAACCGAGGCATGGGCCCTGTGCGCCACGGCAAAAGCGTCATTGATAAACACATCACCAAGTTTAGCCAGCTGTTGGCAGAACTCCGGGTCGTTCTTCTTTTCCGCCCCGTGGAAGCGCAGGTTTTCCAGGAGCAGGACATCGCCGGGTCCCATGGCTGCAACCATGGCCTCAACCTCGGGGCCAACACAGTCAGACGCCAGCTTTACTTCCTTGTCAAGGAGCCTGGAGAGCCTTTTAGCAACCGGGGCCAGGCTGAACTTCTCCTGGCGTCGGCCATCGGGACGTCCCATATGGGACATGATGATAATCCTGGCATGTTCATCCAGGGCGTAGTTAAGGGTAGGCAGAACGCCCCGGATCCTGGTGTCATCTGTAATGTTGCCCTGCTCGTCAAGGGGCACATTGAAATCCACCCGGATGAGTACTTTTTTCTCTTTAATATTCAGGTCTCTGATGTTCTTCATTCTTGCCTATAGTTGCTTAGAAATTAGAGTTTGAGCCGCATCAAAATGGCATCTTCAGCAGGTTCTTCATAGTATGTTTTTCGAGTTCCGACTGCTATAAATCCACGCTTCTCATAAAGCTTTCTGGCAGCACCATTTGAGGCGCGCAGTTCCAGGTAACAGTTTTCAACTCCTTTATTATTGCAGTAGCTTACAACAAAATCCAGCAGGTGATAGCCCACGCCTCTTTGGCGCGCATTTTCCGCTACACTTAATTTCAGAATTTCAGCTTCATCTGCCATAGCCCGACCGCATATGACAGCCTGGATCTTTTGCGATGACGCATTTCGGGCAACAAACTGAAACCCCTTCGGCTGCTGCAATTCATCCTCCAGGTGTTTACGGCTCCAGGCGGCAAGGGTGTTTTTTTCCAGGTCCATTATCTCCGGTATATCGCCGGGGTCCATTGGAGTGATACGCAGTTTTTCTCGAACCACTGTCGGGCTAAACCATTTTATCGGTAATGGAAACGGTCAGGTCACCGAGCATATTTGTGTAGCTGCCAAGCTCATTATCATACCAGCCGTAAATAACGGCCTGGGTAACCGGCACCTGAATTCTCGCCGAAGTACCCGGCTCAACTTTACAGCTTTTGATCTTGTCCAGATTGACATTAACCGTTGCTGTCCTGGTATGGGTTTCCGTCCCTTCAATCACCGTGGCCGCACATGGTATGCAAACAATATCCGAGGAGACATTCTGCTCCTCAGAATAATCGATATACGGGGAATCGTAGGCGTAATCCTTATAAACGGAATTTATGAGATCTCTTTTGATCGGGTTTTCCAGATCATCCTGCAGGTTAAGCACGAGTACGATCAGGGAGCCTGTTGAAGTGGGAATACGCACCGATTCTGCAATAAAGCCGATGTTCTTCATCTCGGGGATAACCAGCCCCAGAGCCCGGGCTGCTCCGGTAGTGGTCAGTATTATGTTATTTAAAATTGAGCGGCTTTTGCGCAGATCAGTTGCCCCGGCGGACGGCAGCCTGTCAAGCACCTGCTGGCTGCCGGTGGCGGCATGCACTGTCACCATGGAAGCACTTAAAAAGTTATCAGCCCCGAAGTGATCCATCAGCGGCTTGATCATATAAGCCAGGCAGGTGGTTGTGCAGGAGGCGGCGGAAATGACATTATGCTTTGCCGGCACATAATCATCAGCGTTTATGCCCATTACAGTGGTCACTGCATCTTCGGGCATGTCAAGGCCCTGGGCTTTTATTTTGAATGGAGCGGACAAGAGCACTTTTTCAGCACCGGCCGAAAGGTGGCCCCGCAACGCCCCCCCCGGTGCTTCTGCGTCTGCAGTGGGATCATTAAATACACCTGTGGTATCAACAACAAAACGGACATCATTCTCTTTCCACTGTATGTCTTTCGGGTTACGGGCCTCCTGCAGAATTTTAACAGGCACGCCGTTGATCACCATGGAGCCGTCTGCCTCATTGAGGTTTTCAATAACCCTGACGCACTTATGCCCGTGCAGGAACACACCCAGGCGACCATAGGTGGAGTCCCTTTCTATGGCAGCAGCCAGATCATGGAGATTTCTACCCACCTTGCGGCCGATGTTGACAACAATCCCTGAATAGTTCTGCCTGGAAACATGATGCCAAAGCGTAAGTTTACCTATGCGGCCCAAACCGTTTATCCCAAGTTTCATGAAACCCTCTCTCCTTTTACTCATTGTTATTGTGAGCAATACCTGCCCGGCACAAGAACCTACACGCCCCTCTCCATTTTCCGACAGAATTGCATCATATCGCCAATACTACCTGTCACCCAAAATTCATGCTTGCCTGCCTCGCAGATAGTGCACAAAGTGGGACTTCGCACAACTCTACACCAAAAGGCATTACACATGTAACAAACATATATTGTCAGGTCCCGTTGATGACTGCGGGACTTTTACGCTTTCAGTACAATTAATATGAAAAGTTTATTAGCAGAGCATCTTTTGTCAAGCAAGAAAAAACAAATATAAAGATATCTTTACAGTTTCTCATATAATACCGTAATTAAAGTTCATCTGATTGGCAGCAGCAAGGTTTTACTTGACTTATATTTAAAAATCGACCAAAAAATAGGGTTTTGTTCAGTAATTGGCAGAATTAATACTTTTTTAATTATTTATAACTATTTTTTTAGGAGAACTTGACTCATGTCAGGATATCTTTTTACTTCGGAATCTGTTTCAGAGGGACACCCGGACAAAGTTGCAGACCAGATATCAGACGCCATACTGGATGCAATCCTGGAGCAGGACACACAGGCAAGGGTGGCATGTGAGACAATGGTCACAACCGGCATGGCCCTAATTGCAGGGGAGATAACCACATCAGCCTGGGTGGACATGCCAAACATTGTCAGAGATACAATTAAGGAAATTGGCTACAATTCTTCAGAAATGGGCTTTGACTCCCAGTCCTGTGCCGTACTCACATCAATCGACAAACAGTCACCGGATATCGCCGTGGGCGTCAATGAAGGCACCGGGCTCGACCTGGACCAGGGAGCCGGAGACCAGGGGTTGATGTTCGGCTATGCCTCTTCCGAGACAAAGGTCCTGATGCCCATGCCCATCACCTATGCCCACAGGTTGATGAAGCGCCAGGCCGAAGTCCGCAAGGCAGGGCTGTTGCCATGGCTGCGGCCGGATGCGAAAAGTCAGGTTACCATTGAATATGTGGATGGCAGGCCCAAAAGGGTTGAGGCAGTTGTCCTTTCCACCCAGCACAGTCCTGAGGTTGACTATGAGGACCTGAAAGAAGGGGTCATGGAAGAAATCATCAAGCCTATCATCCCCGCCAATATGGTTGACGGCAACACCAAGTACTTTATCAACCCCACCGGCCGTTTTGTAATCGGCGGTCCTGTCGGCGACTGTGGAGTCACCGGACGTAAAATAATCGTAGATACATACGGCGGCATGGGCTCGCACGGCGGCGGTGCCTTTTCCGGCAAGGACCCATCCAAGGTCGACCGTTCCTCATCCTATATGGGACGCTATGTGGCCAAAAACATCGTGGCGTCCGGCCTTGCCAGTGAGGTTGAGGTGCAGATCGCCTATGCCATCGGCATTTCACAGCCGGTATCCATTAATGTGAATTCATTCGGCACCGGCAAAGTGGCTGATAAAAAAATCAAGGACCTGATCAATGAACATTTTGACCTGAGACCAAAAGCAATTATTCAGCACCTCGATCTTCTCAGGCCCATATACAAAAAAACTGCCGCCTATGGTCATTTCGGCAGGGAGCGGTCGGAATTTACCTGGGAAAACACGGACAAGGCAGAAGAGTTGAAGGCTGCTGCCGGAATCTAGTAAGGAGTGCAAGATCATCATGAATCAAACAAGGACTGATATGGCTGATTATAAAGTTGCTGATATTGACCTGGCTGCTTGGGGCAGGAAGGAAATAAATATTGCCGAAACAGAAATGCCCGGCCTCATGGCTATCCGCGAGGAATACAGCAGCAGGAAGCCCCTCAAGGGTGCCAGGATAGCGGGTTGCCTCCATATGACCATCCAGACTGCCGTGCTCATGGAAACGCTCATCGAACTGGGAGCTGAAATCCGCTGGTCGTCGTGCAACATCTTCTCCACCCAGGATCATGCAGCTGCTGCCATGGCTGCAGCCAATATCCCGACCTTTGCCTGGAAAGGAGAGACTGAGGAGGAATTCTGGTGGTGCATAGACCAGACAATCTTCGGCCCTGACAACTGGCGTCCCAATATGCTGCTGGATGACGGCGGCGACCTTACCGTCATAATGCATGAGAAGTACCCGGAGCTGATGCAAGATGTGCGTGGCATAAGCGAGGAGACAACCACCGGTGTACATCGACTCAATGAAATGATGCACAAGGGTTCCTTGCTTGCACCGGCCTTTAATGTCAATGACTCGGTGACAAAATCAAAATTCGACAACCTTTACGGTTGCCGTGAATCCTTGATTGACGGCATAAAACGGGCTACGGATGTTATGATCGCCGGCAAGACAGCGGTTATCTGCGGCTACGGAGATGTTGGCAAGGGGTGCGCCCAGGCCCTGCGCGGCATGGGGGCAACAGTATGGATCACCGAGATTGATCCCATCTGCGCCCTGCAGGCCGCCATGGAAGGATACAGGGTTGTGACCATGGAACAGGCAGCCCCTGTGGGTAATATTTTTGTTACATGCACCGGCAACTTAGGTGTCATAACGCGCTCCCATATGGAACAAATGCCCGATCAGGCCATTATTTGCAATATCGGCCATTTTGACTCCGAAATCGATATCGCGGGCATACGGGAACTTCCCTGGGAAAACATCAAACCCCAGGTGGACCACGTCATCTTCCCTGATAATAAACGTATTATTGTCCTGGCAGAGGGACGTTTGGTCAATCTCGGCTGCGCCACCGGACATCCGAGCTTTGTCATGAGTAACTCCTTTTCCAATCAGGTCCTGGCCCAGATCGAACTATGGCTGAACCAGGGAAAATATGAGAACAAGGTATACTTTCTGCCGAAAGATCTTGACGAGATGGTAGCCCGGCTGCACCTCAAGAAAATCGGCGCCAACCTGACAACCTTGAGCAAGGAGCAGGCCGACTACATCGGCGTCAAAGTGGAAGGCCCCTATAAACCCGAATATTACCGCTATTGATAGGGCCGGCTCAGCTTAACTCTCAGCAATACACAGGAGTCTGCTGGCGTATTATCAGGATTTTGCCTGAAAAAGGAATGGTATGCTTTTCCGCTTTCTGCTCTCCAGCCCCCATGGCGATATTGAGCTTTCCCAACAGGATCTGCAACAGCCATTTCTTATAAGTCCCTCCGAAGAACACCCCTTTCTCTCACTGAATGACTACTTTGGGGTCCTGCAGGAATTTATCAAGCTGGACCATGGGAAAAATCTCCGCGCTGCCCTTGGCAAACAGAACCCTCAAGCCAGTAATAATCCGGCTGACATTACAGAGGTTGTTATCCGCAGCGAAAAGCACGGGGCCTTTTACCATATCGCCAGTGTTGAAATTTGCGGCCTTGAAAAAAAGAACAAATTTGCCGTCACCACTGCTTTATCAGAATCTGCCAGGACATCTCTGCAGGAAGAATATGGGATCCTGCAAGAGCTTTTCAAAATCAGCCCTGATTATCTGCCGGAATTTTTCTATATGGAGACCGTCAAATGGCAGGCAGGGTCAAATACTGCAGAATTTCTCATGGCATTGGGTGAGTGGTTTGACGGCTATCATGAATGGCACGCAAGCGATGATCCTGAGTCAGGAGACCGCAAAATTCTTCTCTGGGATTATGAAAACGGCTGCTGCTTTCTCCCGAATTCGGCAAGCTATGAAATGCTGCGCCGGATTGCATTCATCCTGACACTCTATTATGACCAGGACTCTTTCCGCCAGGTCTACCCTTGGCATCATGGTGCCGGGGATTTCGTGGTCAAAGCTGAATCCGGGGCCATCTCGGTGAAGCTGATCACTGCCAGGCAGTATGAACCTCTTGTGCATTTTGGCGAGGGCGAGGAGGCTGACCGGCTGGTTGCTGCCATTCACTTTCTCCTCAACCTTGCCCTCAAAATACGGTTGGACAGGCTGGATGGGGTCGGGGAGCCTGTCTGGTTTGATGAGTTTGCCGTGAAGGCGGCGGTTGATGGTTTTTTTACCGGACTTGCTGCCACCGCAACGGATAAAAGGCTGAAGATAGGTACTGCGGCAGATTTCCTTGAGATCATGCAGTCGTTTGATACCCAGGAAATATACGATATGTACGAATCGTTACTGGAAATATATGCTGACGAAGACCAGGATGACTTCCACCTGATCCAGGAAGAACTCCATGACCATGCAGGGGAGCTGTATGCAGCACTGCAGAGCTTTTCTCTACAAAAATAGGTCTCTTACTCCGGCCCCTTTCCAACCAGGTTCACATCACCTGAAATTACAGTATGAATATTTCCTGCCCCGTCTCTGATGCGCAAAAGCCCATCTGCATCCGGCCCCAGTGAAACACCGGTGACCTTCTTACCCTGAGGTGTCACCCATGTAAGAACTTTGTCTTTGACACCATCACGCTCCATCCATTCCTCGAGAATTTCCTGAAAATCTCCCTTTTCCAAGCGCAGCACCTCTTGCTCAATAGCCGAAATTCCTGCCATTAATAAAGGTTCAGCTGAAATTGTTCTGTCCGTATGATCTGCAATGGAGGTGGCACGTCCCTGTAGGTTATTCTGAAAACCACCTTCAGGAGTAAAAAGGTTAATCCCTGCACCGATTACGACAAAAGGTTTGCGCTCAGTTGCCATGCTATGCAAAAAGCCTGTTTCCGTCAGGATGCCGCCGAATTTTCTGCCGTCCAACAGAAGGTCATTGGGCCATTTAATTTCCGGGGGGAGGGAATACTCTGCTTCCACTGCTTTGCAGAGTGCCAAACCGGCAGCAAGGGTAACTTTGGGCAGATGTTCCGGAGCAAGTTCCGGGCGCAGGATGATAGAGAAATACAAACCCATGCCGCGCGGTGACAGCCAATACCGCTTCAACCTTCCACGACCGCCGGTTTGCGCTTGAGCCACAACAACTGTCCCGGCAATCGCCCCCCGTTCTCCCAGTTCAAGGGCCACCGAATTGGTTGACTCTGTCTTCTGCAGCCTTATTATTTCACGCGGCACCACAGCCATATTTCGCAATTTCTTTCCCCGACTCTGCCCAAAAAAAAAGACAGGGGCATAAAAATGCCCCTGTCTTTTTACTTTCTTAAAAAATACTGCAAAAATAAGATTATTTAAACGCCCCGCGCGTCTTCATCTTTGGCGCGGTCAGGCAGAGCGTACATCGTGCTGCTGCCACTGGACCAGAACATAACCTTCTGTTCCTTTACCAGTTCATTGGCTGCATTTTTGATCTCGCGGGGTTTCGCATCAACCTTTTTCTGCATGTCCTTGAGATACAGTGCTGGTTTTTTTGACTTTGTCAGCAGTGCAAGGATTTGCGCTTTGGTTTCTTCTTTATCAGCCATGTTATTACTCCTTTATTGGATACAATTATTTAATATGGCTTGTGAACTTGAACTGGGTGGTGGTCCGCCAGGTATCATATGCCAGGCGGTAATCGTCAATGCTCTTTTCCGTAAACGGAATGTTGCATTTCTCAAAGAATCTCTCCCAGCCAATTCGCTCGGCCCATTCGCCAACACGTTCATACTTCTTAGCATCTTTGGCATATACTTCAAGGATATTCTTAACCGCCGCAACAGTTTCCGGCCAACGTGGCGGTGTATTGGGCAGGAACGGAATAACCAGCTTGGAGAACTTTGGCGCGGACCTGGAGTTGGAGATCTTGCCACCAACCAGGATCGCAATACCGTCACCTTCCGGATCAGCCAAAGGCATGGAAGGACACATGGTATAGCAGTTACCGCAGAACATGCAGCGGGCCTCGTTAACCGTAACACTCTTAACCTCTTCACCGGCACTGTTAATACCTTTGGCAGGCTTTACAGCTCCAAGCGGGCAGGCAGCGATGGCCAGCGGCAGCTCGCAAACCGAGGTAATTGTGTCATGGTCAATCAGCGGTGGCTTCCTGTGCACGCCGAGAATAGCGATGTCGGAGCAATGTACAGCGCCGCACATATTCAGGCAGCAGGCCAGGGCCACCCGGACTTGGGCCGGCAGGGTCATGCTGGTAAAATAATCGAACAACTCATCCATAACCGCCTTAACCACACCTGAAGCATCGGTTGCCGGGGTATGGCAGTGTACCCAACCCTGGGTATGAACGATATTGGTAACACCGGCACCGGTGCCGCCAACAGGCATCATGCCGTGGGCGTTGCAGTCATCGACCAAAGCTTGCACCTTGTCGGCACTGTCCACCATGAATTCAACGTTGTTACGGGTGGTAAAACGCAGAATGCCGTCACAATGCTTATCAGCCATATCACAGTAATCATAGATCAGTGATGTACTGATAAGGCGCGCACAGCCGATCCTGACCGTATAACACTCTGCTCCGGTCTCGCTCACATGTTTTAGAACCCCGGGTTGAGGAATTTCATGATACAGCCACTTGCCATAATTCTCTTTTATTACCTGCGGAAAAAACTGCTCATAATGCGGCGGACCGATATCTGTGATCCTGTCTTCCATCGGTTTGTCGGGATTGTAACCCATAATATAACCTCCTTAAATATCTATATATTAACAATTCATTATGTATCTATTTATACTGTCATGCATACAGGGTTTTACATGGGGTTTCTTTTCCTGAACTCAGCCAGGTCACGCTCAAATCCGCCGGGGACCTCTTCCGCTTTCCAGAAGACATAAGGGTTGGAACGGGGCTCTTTAACATGCTGCGGCAGAGGCTCGACTTCCATGACCTGCAGGAAGGTGGGCAGGCCGATACGCTGGATGGATTCACCGATCCTCTCACGGTTCTTGCCTTCTTCCATCCACCAATCCCAGCACTTCTCAATGATGTCCTTGAGTTCTTCAAAGTCATTCTCAGGGTCCATTTTGATAAACGGTACGATCATGGTAGCGATCTGAGCACCATCAAGGATCGGAGCCTTGGCGCCGATCAGGATGGTGGCACCCTGCTCCAGACCGGGGCGCAGTGCGCGGGGCATGACGTTGATGCAGTGCATGCAGCGTGTACATTCAGCGTCGTCGATCTTCAGCGTATCGCCTTCCATCCACATGCAGCCGGTGGGGCAAAGATCGAGGACTTCTGTATTAATGTTAAATGGACCCCAGTCACGGTCGCCATGAGCGCCTCCGTTGGCTGCAAACTCGCCGCTGAGATATCCTTTAACAGCCGCCTGGTCGATGCGGATATCATCTTTCCAGTTACCGATCACAGCAAGGTCGGAACGGGCGATGGCAGCAACACAGTCGTTGGGGCAGCCGGAAAATTTAATTTTAAACTTGTAAGGGAAGGCGGGACGGTGCAGCTCATCCTGGTAGGTCATGGTGATGTCATGGCAGGCAGCCTGGGTGTCGTAGCAGCTCCACTCGCAGCGGGCCTTACCGAGACAGCATGAGGGGGTACGCAGGTTACCGCCGGAGCCGCCAAGGTCAACACCGACATCATGGGTCAACTCATAAAAAATTTCTTCCAGCTCCTCGGTGAAGGTCCCCAGGAGAACAAGGTCACCGGTGGAGCCGTGCATATTGGTCATACCGGAACCGCGCCTATCCCATATTCCCATGATCTTGCGCAGAATTTCAGAGCTATAGAATTTACTCGAGGGCTGGTTGACTCGAACGGTATGAAAATGGGCAACACCGGGGAACTTTGCGGCAACGTCTGAATAACGGCCGACGATTCCACCGCCATATCCGAAAACACCGACGATACCGCCGTGCTTCCAATGGGTGATCTTGTCAACGTAGGAAAGCTCAAGCTGTCCGAGAATGTCCCAGCAAGCGTCATTTTTTTCAGCCTGCCTCTTAATGTCTGTGACAAAACTCGGCCAGGGACCACTTTCCAACTGATCCAACAAGGGCGTATCATGCTTTGGCATCTTTGTTTCCTCCTTAACGGTGCCTTTAACCTCCTGTAACCAAACGTTTTTTTCCTTTAACCTGTTGTGCAAAACTCCTTGAATTCAAGCAAAAAAACGATTGAATACTCATTCATTAAATGCCGGAACATATCGCTCAGACGGTGCTTTGTCAACAAAAAACAAAAAGAAAAATACGCATTATTTTATTTTGTCAGTCCTGCCAAACAAAAAAGTCGCGTCTCTCCTTTTTTTTGGAGCGGCGCGACTCTAATTCTGACATAAAACAAGGAATTTATTATTTACTATCCTGGCTCATTTTGGCCTTGCTTGGGTTTTTCCATGCGTATAACGAAAATGAGAATTGAGGGGATAACGAAAACAGTAAAAATGGTCGATACTGCTATACCGCCGAGTATGACACTTCCGAGCCC
>CAMYKS010000038.1:0-14903 GCA_947259115.1 uncultured Desulfobulbaceae bacterium
TAGACAACATCATCCATATCAATGCTTGCTGCATCTCCGTCTCTTAGAGAACCAACCCAATGCCCTTTTCCATCGTACTGGTCGTAAAGCGGGCCATTGTGGCTACCAGGGAGCACTGCGAGCGGCCCGTTGGTCATATCCGTATCGGCGAGGTAGCATCCGATGGTAAAGACGTCGTAGTTGGTATGGGGAAAAAATTGGCCCAGGGCTCAGGGCTCAAGATTGACTCTTTTTAAATTACTAACACAAAATCCGGTCTTTTCTAGTGCCGAACATCTTTAACCATTTACTTTTACCCTTTCAGCCTTGCGCCCGCGCCTTTCTAATATTTCAGCATCAAAACATGCATGCGGGCCCGAACCGTATTGCGCCGGACCAGCCGCAGTATCTGCTTCAGGTAAAATGAGGTGGCAAAATAAAGGGTGAAATAAACTACAAAAACAAGGAACAGGTAGTAGTCAGGAATTTTATAAAAAGTCCCCAGCACCGCAAGGACTGCAAAAAACAATGAAATAGAAAGTATGGCTACAACGGCAATATTTTTGCTCATCCCCATGCGGATCAGGATATGGTGTAGGTGGTAACTGTCAGCGTGGAACGGGCTCTTGCCTGCCATCACTCTTTTGAACATCAGGGTTAATGTGTCGGCAATGGGAGTAGCCAGGATAAGCAGCGGCGCAACTGGCCGCACAATACTTCCTTCACCCTGGGTTATAGTGATGGCGAGATACACCAGAGAAAATCCAAGAAACAGGCTTCCGGCGTCCCCCATGAACACCCTGGCAGGCCGCCAGTTGTAACGCAGAAACCCCAAAGATGCGCCGCACAGGGCAATGGAGATGAAAAAAGAGTTCCAGTACTCTCCCATATAACTCAGGATGGCGAAAGCAGTAAAGGCAATGAGGGAAATGCCTCCGGCCAAACCGTCCAAACCGTCGATCATGTTAATAGCATTGGTAATGCCGACAACGCAGAATATGGTCAGGGGAAGGGCAAGGATGCCAAAATGAATATCACCGAAATAAAGAAGGTTACCGAATGAGGAGAGGTAGACGTTGCTCAAATACATCATCAGAAATGCCGCAGAGGCCTGACCCACAAATTTCCAGCGATGCCCCAGTTCTTTGTAGTCATCCAGAAAACCGACAATGAATAAAAGGACTACACCGGCAAAAAATCCCCGCATCCCGGTTAATGGCACATAGAGGATGCAGCTCAAGGCAAAGGCCAGAACCATGCCCAGGCCCCCTACCAGCGGTTTGGGATATCGATGGACTTTGCGGTAATTGGGACGATCAACCAGCCCGACCTTAGAACCGATACTGGCCAGCCGTGGCATGAGAAGAGCAGCCACGCTTAACGAAGTCAGGAAAATGAACACGGCTTGAACTTTCATTATCATATCATTCTATCTCCACTTACATAAAATGTTGGCGTACCAGTTCTAACATGCAATTTGACTGCCATTTTTTTCCTGACACAATCCTGGTAGTTCCATTCTCTTTCTGCAGCCTGCCAAATTCCTACTCACACCTGCTCAAAAAACAAAAAACCGAGCCACCTTTTCTTCGGCAACCCGGTCTAAGCAATTGCAACCCGGCTGCCCGCATGGAGCGGGCCCGTGGCTTTCCGTCCCTGTCTTACGACAGGTTTGGCAACATGTATGAGGCTATCTCAGCCCACTTACTATTTTAACAAAAACATCTTTTTATTTAAGAACAATTCTCAATGAAACTGCCCGCGGCAAGCCACGGGGTGTCTCAACAAGGGTATTCCTCAAACTAACGCTGCAAGCAGCGGGGTATTTACCCTAAGAGAGAAAAAAAAATGCCAACAAAAATTGTCACTTTTTTTTAAACATGACATTTTCTGTCACCAGACTAATTTGCACCAATTTTAATTGTTAAATTTCTCGTTACGTATCAAAAGCTAAGTAATAATTATTTTCCGTGACCTAAAAAACCCTGCAGCCTTTATTTCCCCTTCACCCTTTAACCTGTTTTTTATCTTTTACACTTGAAACCTTGGCCCCTAGACCCCTTGAACCCTTCTTTTCCCCTTCTCCTTTCAGCCTGTTTCCTATCTTTTACCCTTGAAACCTTGGCCCCTAGACCCCTTGAACCCTTCTTTTATACCACCCATAGGTGTTCACTATCCCCTGGTGCAATGATATTTTAGCCCTCCAGCCAAGCGCATGCATACGTGAAGTATCAAGCAGCTTCTGTGGGGTGCCATCCGGTTGACTCGCATCAAATAGTATCTTCCCCTTATAGCCGACAATCTCTTTTGCCAGTTCCGCCAATTCTTTAATGGTAATGTCTTTGCCCATGCCGATATTGATGAGGCAGGGTGCCAGTCCTGCAACAAGATTGTTAAATTTCTCATCTTCCATGCCAAGCAGACAAGTGCAGGCCTCCGCCATATCATCAACATGCAGAAATTCCCGCCGCGGGTTACCTGTGCCCCAGACAATGGCCTCAGGGGTCCCGCTTTCCATGGCTTCATGGAATTTGCGGATCAATGCCGGCAGCACATGGGAGTTTTCCAGGTCAAAGTTATCTTCCGGTCCGTACAGGTTGGTCGGCATAACTGAAAGGAAAACTGTGCCGTACTGCTTGTTATACGATTCACACATCTTAATCCCGGCAATCTTGGCAACCGCATAGGCATCATTGGTTGGTTCCAGGGGACCGGTCAGCAGATACTCTTCCTTCATGGGCTGAGGTGCAAGCCTTGGGTAGATGCAGGAGGAGCCGAGAAATAAAAGCCGCTTCACTCCTGTCTTATGGCTCCAATGGATGATATTTGACTGGATCATCAGGTTTTCGTAAATGAACTCACCGGGATACGTGGAGTTGGCCAGAATGCCGCCCACCCTGGCTGCAGCCAATACGACAATATCCGGCCGTTCCCTCTCAAAAAAGAAGCGCACCGCGGACTGGTCTATAAGGTCAAGCTCCCTATGCTCCCGCAGCACCACATTTTTACAGCCATCCGCCTGCAGCCGTCGAACAATTGCCGAGCCCACCAAGCCCCTGTGACCGGCCACATATATTTTTGATTCCTGCAATTCTTTATTCATCTCATTATTTTTATTTTATTAACCGCAGACAGACGCAGACAAAAATCACCTATCGACATGATAAGTGATTTACTTTTCCTGCGGATATTTTTTGTATCTAATGCGCGTAACGATGATACTATTTTGCCTGTCGGTCGGCAGACAAAATGTCCGTTTTTGTCCTTCCTTGTCAGCGGTTAATAATATCCGTTTCTTTTAAAAAACTTTATTCATGGTAGTTGAATGATTTAAATCCATGCTTTTCCACCAGCGCATCACGCTTCGCCACCCCCAGGTCCGCCAGTACCATCTCTTTTACCATATCTTCAAACGTTATTTTCGGCTCCCACCCCAACTCATTTTTTGCCTTGCTTGCATCACCCAGGAGACTCTCAACCTCTGTGGGCCTGAAATACCTCCGATCAACCCGGACAATAATGTCACCTTCCTTAGGACCTTTGCCCTTTATCCTTTGCTCTTTATCCTCGAAGGAATCAACGATTCCAATCTCATCGACGCCTTCCCCTTCCCAACGGAGGCTTATTCCCAACTCACCTGCAGCCTGCGTCACAAAATCACGCACCGAATGCTGCACGCCTGAAGCAATGACAAAATCATCGGGCTTGTCCTGCTGCAGCATGAGCCACTGCATCTCCACATAGTCTTTGGCATGACCCCAGTCTCTCTTGGCATTCAAATTGCCCAGGTAGGTGCACTCATGCAGGCCGAGCACGATGCGCGCCAGGGCCCTGGTGATTTTTCTCGTCACAAAAGTCTCACCGCGCACCGGCGATTCATGGTTGAACAGGATGCCGTTGCAGGCAAATATATTATAGGCCTCGCGGTAGTTGACCACGATCCAGTAGGAATAGAGCTTGGCCACCGCATAGGGTGAGCGCGGATAAAAAGGCGTCTTCTCATTCTGGGGCACCTCCTGTACTTTACCGAACAGCTCCGAAGTTGATGCCTGGTAAAATTTTGTCTTGTCAACAAGACCCAGGATGCGAATCGCCTCAAGCATACGCAGGGTTCCCAATCCGTCTGAGTCGGCAGTGTACTCTGGTTCCTCGAATGACACCGCCACATGGGATTGGGCCGCCAGGTTGTAGAGTTCATCCGGTTTGACCTTGGCCATGATATGCACCAGGCTGGATGAGTCGGTCATGTCCCCGTGATGCAGGATAAAGTTTCTCTGCTCCACATGCGGGTCCTGATACAGGTGATCAATCCTCTCAGTGTTGAACATGGAGGTCCTGCGCTTGATGCCATGCACCTCGTAGCCCTTCTTTAATAAAAACTCCGCCAGGTACGACCCGTCCTGCCCTGTTATTCCTGTAATCAACGCCTTCTTTTTCATTTCACAACCTGTATTTATAATTTATCTTTTTACAGCTTGATTTTAAGATTGCAACAAACTACCACATTTTTTCCAGCTTATTTATTATTATTAAATTAAAATTCTTTCTACTAAAAGATCATTAATGATCCAGCAGAAAAAACTTTTGCAATTTGATAATCAAATATTTTTTTTGTGCTGGATTACTAATTACCGGATAATCATTAGATATTATGATGATATCAAATAATTAAGAAGGATATCGCAATGTATGCCTGGAATAACTTTGCTTGATTGGCAAAAGAAGTATGGCACTGAAAAGGCGTCTGCGCAGCTCTTGCCCAAAATCGGCGGCCAAATGGCTTTATGTCTCCTCATTGTGGACACCAAAATGCCTATTACATGGCCAAACGCAGAGTTTATGAATGTTGTTTAATGTCGTCATCAGACTTATTTACTGCTGGCACGCTGTTTCACTTCACCAATGCACCACTTGTGAAGTGGTTCAGGGTTATCTATCTCACTGCTCCTGGTAGAGGAGGTATCTCCGCTACGCGTTTTGCCAAAGAGATTGGGGTCTCCTGGTTGGCCTCACGCCGGATGTTGCAAAAGGTCAGGGCTGCCATAGGACAACGAGACAGTATTTATCGACTGATGAAAACACTTGAAGGCTGTAAAATGTAAAAAGTGGTGCCCCCGGCCCGATTGTCCTCTAACGAAACATCGGACGACTGACACGAACGGGCGGCACCAGGATTAGGAATAATATAAACAAATGAATGATTTCAGCATGTTAAGGTGTATTTTTTTCGGAAAAAGCAGCTGATAAGGTGTTGGAATGATTGGATGAGGGAATTTTTTTTCGGATAGTTTTTCAAGTAAATTTCCATATATCAAACCCGAATCTGTGTCGCCGGCGTAAAAAGCCCCTGTCCCACCCTTTATAAATACCCTATTTTCTGACAATAGCTTGACAATAGGGCGTTTCAAGATAATTACTTCGTGTACAATATGTGCACTTTTTGTCAATTTTACATGCTTTGTAAAATACAAAAAAACCAGCTCGAGATTTATGGTTCTCAATTCCGGCTTTAATTTTGTTGTGTATATTTTGCCGAGCTATTTCTCTATTGTATCAACGAATTCTTTTATCTTGCGGTCCCTCAATAACCTGGGCTTCACCCTTACAACAGCAGTGCTAACGCATCTGTAATTGACAAAACCGTTATCTTTACCAACTTCAGATAGGGGCTGCCTGCAATATTTTCTTTGCAGAAACACCGCTATCTCTGGCCAGATTTTCTTGCATGGGTTTTAGTTTCATCAGCGGCTCTTCTGCAACATTGCAGACCTTACAAACTGTTTCCTTTATCACCACACTTTTAAAACCGAGCATGCCCGATTCAGAAAACAATATTGGGTCAGTTTTAAAGGGACAAGTCCAATACCTCTCTGACACAGTGATCTATAAGAGACATAAGGCTCGGGGAACATTTCAGCAGAGGTCCTTTAACCAATCGCTTATTATCGATGGCACGCAATTGATCAACCAGAAGGTCAGAATCTTTTTTCAGTTTTTCTGTAGCCGGTATCCGGCAGCGAAGAGGTTCGGTATTGTCGATCAGATTCGTAGTTAGAGGAATAATCAGTGATGAAGGGTGTGCCGCATCGAGCAGATCCTGGCATTGTATAATGAGGACTGGCCGGACTTTGCCTGGTTCCGTCCCTTTACCTGGATTTAGATCAGCAAGCCATATTTCGCCGCGACTATACATCAGGGGCGTCCTCTATGGCATCAAATTCGGCATTGACCTTCATGCTCTCTTGGCGGACGCGCTTGGAAGCATCCATAATTCGCTTTTTGCGCTGTTGCCGGGCCACCTTTTTGTTCATCTCAATAACGGCACGACGAATATATTCAGCCTTGGGAATGTGCAGTATCTTGGCCTGTTCATCAACCTTTTTCAGCAGGTCATCCTGCATGCGTATTGATATTGTGCCCATTGTTGTCCTCCAATTTTGTGACTTTTTAAAAAAATACAAAATGTAATACATTTATGCAAGCTCATTATAGCCAAGTAGCAATAAATAATTAATTGTGCAACTTTCTGTATCTAAGAGAAAAGCGAATCGATTTAAGATATCTATTTTTCCAGGTCAGTTGCAATTTTACGGAACTGCTCCAAAGCGGTTTCGAGTTCTTCAATGATTTTAGCGGCGATGATATCCGAACTGCCTGTCAACAAAAAATCGGGCCGATCAACTACATAACCGACTCAGTTAAGCGAGTTAACGAGACTTCGAACCACTCAAAACTGAAAAAATTGCACACCAGTACTTCAGCCGGGTCGCCGCTCTTGATATACCCCTGAATGACCTCCGAGATTATCGAACAGAGGTAACCGAATTCATGCACAATTAAATCATCATGCTGCAGCAGGAGGAACACGTTGAAATGTTTCTGCAGGATAGACAACAAAGGTGACGATCTCGGTTCACAGAGATGATGCACTTCTGCCGAGTCGGTCCCAATGCATCAAACTAGGTTGACTGAACGGCAGTTATTGGCAATGTCAAAAACATGGCAGGAAAACAATAAGCTCAAACTGGTAATGTCCAACTTTCAGTTCGAGATAAAATTTCTCCCAATTTAATTAACAATATCAAATGGAAATAGCATTTTTTATATTTTTTTCGGAATTTTTTTCGGAAAAAGATAAAAATGAGTATAGAGGGATATGGTAACTGCTTGAAATTATTGGTGACCCCGGCACGATTATCAGATAACGAAACGATCTGATGATTAACGGACACAAACATGCTCCACCAGGATTAGGAATCATACAAAAAAATGAATAATTTCAGTATTTTTAGATAGTTTTTTTCGGAAAAAGCAGTTGATAAGGTTTTGGAATTACTGGTTGTGGGATTTTTTTCGGACAGTTTTTCAAGTAATATTTCCATATCTCAAAACTGAATCTGTGTCGACGGCGTGTTCTGTTGTGTTTTGCACACTTGGGAGTAAAGATAATGATGTATGGGTGTCCCCTGAAGACAGAATGAATCTGTCAGGTTTATAATTTGTATGGTTACTTGCCATGAACATGAAAGGTAACCCTAACAATATGGGAGGTAGTCTGCAATTGACCGGAAACCGCGTTTGAAGAAAATCAATACAGGTTGAAATCTTCAATAATGATATGCTTGCCAGGCACACCGAGCTGCTGCAGTTGCCGCACCAGGTCAGCCACCATCGCAATTGGACCGCAGATAAAAATATATTTATCCAGAAGGCCTCCTTTTACCTGCTGATCGATGTAGGACCCTGAAATTCTCCCTTTTTCGCTGCTTTTGTAAAGTTCGTAGTGATGACCTCGTTTTGTAAATGACTGAAAACCGTGGAAGTGGCTAAGGATGACCTCATTTCTGATATCATCATCAAAAGCTGCCTCCTCTTCACTGCGGCAGACATAAAATAAATACACCAGTGGACTTTTCCAGGTCTTGAAAATTTCCGGATGGAAATGGTGCAGCACCTCAGGCAGTCCCTCCCCGTCAAGGCGCTCCTCTGAATGCAGGGCAACATGCCACATTCCCAGAAACGGTGTAACACCGATTCCGGCACCGACAAAGACGCAATCTCGATCAGCGAGTAGAAATTTGTCGCTGAAATGTCCATACGGTCCATAAACTGTGACCCAATCCCCTTTTTGCAGTATCTCAAGGGTTTGGGAGTGATCGCCTATTTTCTTGATGCCCAACTTGAAGCGGGCGTCAAGGTTATAGCCGCACGCGATTGAGTAAGGATGCGGTTCCGGGGTTATACCTTTATTGTGGACAACCATATAGACAAACTGGCTGGGCTTGAAATCCATCTTTTCCCGCAGGGGAGTAAAGGTTATATCGAGAATATTCCCTATGGGTTTAATGCCAGCAACTTCATAGGGAAAATGGGGACCGAAGCGGTGGTAAAAAAAACGTATATAGAAAAAGCTCAGCACCGCCAGGGTAAGAGAGCCATAGACTATTGCGGCGACGACTGGGTATGCTGTTACGTCCTTCTTGACCACAACAATATGGACGCTGACCAGTATGATAACAAGCCCGAACCATTCATGGGTTTTTTTCCAGAGATGGTAGGGAATTTTCCACCATAGCGTGACAACCGTCAGCAGGGTCATGAGGATGAACGCGGCCACCCCGACATTCTGGCCCCATAGATACCTGTCACCACCAGGCAGCCGGAACCACATGGCCTGGATAAAAGACATGGCATCAGGCAGTTTATCCATGGCGAGAAAGAGGGGATGAAGGAGGATCACCAGAAAAGCGAAACGGCCCAAGCGTTTATGGATTTGATAGACCTTGTCAAGTCCGCTGTAAAAATCCTCAATAAACCGCCAACGGGTCGAAAGAACGACGCACCAGCACATCAGCATCGTTGCAGTGAGTGAAGCGGCTTTGGCAACGTATTTGTAATAATTATTGAACCAGTCCTGGTAGTACCATTTGCTGATCAGCCATGCCAGCAGGGTAAGGATTATGCTGATGACAACGGGCCATAATTTCTGGTGGATTTTCGAGACGGTCAGCATGGTATCCTATATCATAGGTAAGGAAGATAGGGAGTAATTCACTCTATTTTTTCATGTACAAAGCAATACCGGGGTGATTTTACTGTCCATGCACTCTCGCTGCCGCACATGGGAATGGACAGCTCCTCTATTTCCCATACCTTCTTTATGTGCTCACACCAGTGGGGCGAGGGTGGCCGCTAGACATTGTTCCTTTAGCAGAAAGATCATCGTCGGCAGTTTCTTCAGCCGGCAATGATTTTCGGCCACCACTCTGCCCCATCACTGTTTCACCGAACAAAACGATAGTGGCTTATCAGCAAATGATCTGCCGGCATGGTGCCGCCGCTGAAGAAGTACTGCCCTATCCAGCTCGTATCTCCTTTCTGCTGTTAGAAGTATGCATACTTACGCTGGGTAAAGATAATGGATATGCCTTCTGTGCTTTATCAATGAATCGATATTTTACTCCTGCTCTTTTGCAAAAAAGGCTGTTGTCTTTTTTGCTATTTCGCGCTCCATCTGCAACCGCTTGTTTTCTTTACGGAGTCGCTTTAACTCAGCTTGCATTGAGGCCGCACTGCTTGGATCAAACTCTATCCCTTCAAATTCCCGCTTCCACCGGCTCAGCAGGTTGGGATTTACCCCAGAATTCCGGCCAGCCTCTGCTTAGGTATAACCCTCCTCGGCAATAAGCCGGACCGCTTCTTCTTTAAATTCTTTTGTATATTTACGTCTTTTTTTCTTTCCCATCGAACACCTCCTGGGAGTGAATTAATTCACTCCTAAGAAAGTGCCCATCAAAACCCTACCACTTCAATCGGGAATGGTGCCTTTATTTGTACAGCACCATTCCCACTGCCTCAGAGTTTACGCTTATCTGGATAAGCGGCAACCTCACCTCGTGAATTTACCAGGTTAAGGCGCCAATTGGAGTTGCAAATCGACCGAAACCTGACCTTGCCCCAATGTCACCTTCTGGCTTGCCCCCATATAGTCAACACCAGGCAAGGGCTGAAAAATGCCGCCGCCTTCCATATAAAGGACCACCACGACATGGTATTCACCGGCCAGTCCGGCATCCGGGATGGCAAGGGTGAGATCCTTTGAGGCGCTCAGAATATTGTCCACATCGCCAATGCCATCCTCGTCGATATCCACGTTGCTTATATCGACGAGAACTGCTGCCGGCGGCCCCATTACAGGGAGGCTGCCAGCCAACGTCACCAGCAGTTTACTGGTGTTGCCGCCAAAGCCCTCGGGAAGGGAGATGTTCACCACAAGGCTTTCCGGCGGATGAACCTGTTCCACGATGAAGGCTTTGCCGAGGGTCATTGAAGTCCCGACCCAGTCCTTGTCCCCATCGTTGTCCATGTCCAGCATGGCAAAGTCGCCGGGGAGAGGAATATTTCTGAAAATCAGGTTTGGTTTCCATGGGGCTTGTTCACCGAGGCCCGGATTCTTGTGCCAGAAACCTCGGTGTGCGGTATGATCCGCGCTGCAGACATCCATGAGACCGTCGTTGTCCATGTCAGCCAGCCACATGTCGCTGGGTGAAGTGAGATCGTTGATGATGATCTCTGGCGTCCACGGGTCTGTTACGACACCACCAGGGTTCCAGTACCGAGTAATGGTGGAATTGAAGATCTGGTTGGCTATCAGATCCGGGAATCCATCACCGTCAAAGTCGTGGAACCACATGTCTGCCGCAGCCCAGTTGTCGTTGTCTATAACAACCATTGGCCACGGGTTATCAAAGTTTCCGGGACCGGGATTGATGGCCAGCCAGATCTCACCACGGTAGAGTGGTGGATCGGTGTTGGGAACATCAAACATGGCGTTGTAAATGATTTCTGGATACCCGTCACCGTTCAGGTCTGCACTCTTGTAGGCCAGTGTTCCCCGTATATAAGGATCCGTGTTGGGATCCATGGGCTGCAAATGCTCGATCCATGGGTTGGCAGGATCGCCCGTGTTTTCCAGCCAGCTGCCGACTGAGGAAGTCATGAATGCTCCGCTCAGGGCAATATCTTCGTCTCCGTCGTTGTCGATGTCCGAGGCCACAACGATCATGGCATTGTAATTGGTAACCGTCGGATCCGGATTGTTCCGCACAATGGAGCGTATCCAAGCTTCCCCATCGCGTCTGTAGGAAAGGACCACGCCGGCCCCCTCTTCAAGGGGAGCAAGGCCGGGAATATTACACCCGACGATTATCATGGGTGAACCACTGTGCTCAATCACCTTGACGCCCCAGGGACTATAGAATAGCTGGTCCGTTTCAGACCAGAAATCAATGATTTCAGTTGATTTCACGGTCATGTCACCATTCATGTAGTAAACACCTAGCTTCAGCTCCGTTAAGGGCAGCTCCGAGTCTTCAAAGTGGGGTTCGCCGACCATGATGACATCCTTGACGCTGTCACCGTCAAGGTCGTAGACATCAAGATAAATCGCTCCCGGAACAAAATCATCCGATCCGAGCATATGTTCTTGCCAAAGCAGGGGACCGGTCAACCGCTGCGGATGGTACGGATTGATATCGCTGGGGTTGCCTTGCGGGATATATATGTCTACATGCCCATAGTCCATGGGTTGACCCATATCGAAAATCAAAGTGCCATCTGAGAAACCGCGGGCATCTGTCGGTTCCACCACAAAATTAGCGGCCACGCCCGTAACAACTGCAAGGCCCAGACGCTCACCGACAAGCTCCTCTCCCGAAAAGGTAAACAGATTTCCTTGCAGGGGGATGCGGATGGTAACCGGGAAGCTGTCAGGCACTGGAACCGTTTGCGTGACAACTGCGGTGGGTGTGGGAAGGGTGAGGTAATCCTGCGGCCATGCTTCTTGATTTGTCTTGTAGAGCATGAGCTTGATATCGGGTCCTGTCACCTCATCAGCAGTAACGGATAGGCATACTTCGCCGGCTTGGCATGGTGGATTCGGCAGGTTCAATTCCACTCGCCCGAAATCCAGCCCGGATTCTGTGGAATAAACAGCGGTCTGCGTAGAAAATCCCCGGAGGTCTTCTGGGGCTACTGTTAATGAGTCTGATGAAATTACAGCGAGACCGATACGCCTGCCTTCAATGGTTTTTCCGCTCAGGTTAATGAGATTCCCTTCAAGCGAGATTTGCAAGCGGGTTGTAGAACGTTCCGGAGCCGGTTGGGAGAGATCGAGTATCCAGTCCGGCATTGGCAGGGCTTCATAGGCCGGGGGCCAGTCGTCTTGGGTCGTCTCGTATAATAGGAATCGCAGGTTCTTGGTGATGGAAAGATCACTGTCGAGAACTACCTGCAAAACGTCAGGAGGGATTTGGGCTGACTCATAGGTAACAGGAGCCGTTTTATGCAGGGCTTCCATGACCGCGATCCTGCCAAGAAATTCCAACCCGCTGCGGAACTCGCTTCGACCTGGCTCAAGATCAGCAATTCCCTCTGAAGTATAATAGACTTTCATCCCCGAAGGACGGACATATTCAACAACACCTTCACTGGGCAAAACCGGTCTGGCCGCAGCAGCTGTTGCCACATCATACATCGTATGAATAGCCGCAGTCGGGAAAGCCGAGGGCACAACCATGACATGTGTGAAGCCTTCCTTTTCAAATGCGTCAAGGGCGTCCTTAATCTCAGGGGTGGAATAGTTCATACGACCGGTCTTGGAGATCCAGGGAAGGGTGGTGGCTATTTCATCATGAAAGGCATCCTCGGTGGGAATCAGTTCCGAATAAATTTCTCCTTCGACCCAGCCGAATTCCGGGAAGGGTGGGACATAGGGTGTTCCATGGGAGGCCAGCACAACCCCGATATTATGATCCGCAACTTCTTCTGGAATATATTTCGCTATATGGTGGGACATCGATACAATTGCGTCCCGCAGGCTTTTGCGCATATAAGGGACTTCAAAAAACGGTTCAGCCACGAGAACATCCATCCCTTCCGTCAAATGCTCAACCTCTTCCAGTTGGCCGGTAATCTCGTCTGTGTGGGTTGAGTTGGCCACCAGCATGGGCACCACCACCAATTCATCATAGTCCCCTTGTGCGATTTGATAAACAACATCCGGAATTCGGGGAACTTCGTCTAGCAGGGCAAGGTACACATCAACTTTGGCGCCCTTAACGCTGATGTCAAGGCTGTTGACATGGTTCCGCACCAGGTTGTTATGCGGGCTGTAATTGTTGCATTGCTCGTAACGGCTGTAAATCGTTGCATGGAAAGCATCCCAGGTGAAGAAACCAGGTACGTCACCGGCCGGGACGATCCCAAGTTCGTGGATGATCCCGTTGCCGTTGATATCCGAGAATATGTAACTCATGGCCGTGGCAATTTCCTCATAGGCGGCGGCCCATTCAGTGTACTGATACATCGGCGGCACACCAAGCTCCGCCCCGTGGGGGCCGAAAGGTGTACCGTCGGGAAAAGTGATGGGAATATCACCGTCTTCAACAGCTGCAGGTTCACCATGTCCGACGTACATCAGGGCAACCCGCGGGATTCTTTGATTCTCTGCTTGTTTTCCTGACTTCGGCAGATCGCCCTCCAGCTTCGCACTGTTGAAAGCCAGTGTGGTAAATCTCGCCAAATTGGCTGGAAGTAAATTATCTGAGACATTCTCGTTTATCTCTTGTCCTCCTTTTGCATGAAGAATGTTATTGTCAATTTTGGCAAATGCCTGAGGAGCTACAAACAGCAAAAACATCATAAAAATTGTGAAAATAGGTCTCTTCATAAAACACCTCCGATAATTTGGCAGGACAACAAGTATTCCATGCCTATTAAATATGAAAAACGAACCACTCATTCACAGCATTTCGGGCTTTCCGGTTTCCTTCAGGATCAGCAAAGATCCTTAAAAATTATTAAAGCCAGGTCAGATTGTAGAAACGGATTTTAAAACCATTACTTAAAACAGTATTGAAAGTCAAATTAATATAAAGTTATGGCTTTTTGGTTGGAACTATTGCTAGATGAAAGTGGTTGTTGAATCGACCTAGCATGCCACCATCTGAGATGAGATTTCTGCCAATTCAATTAACAATATCAACTGGAAACAGTAATTTTTTGATTTTTTTCGGCATCAGAAAAAGAAGAGCATTAAAGGAGATGGTAACTGCTTGAAATTATTAGTGCCCAGGCACGGTTGTCCCGCAACGATACGGCGGGACGATTGACAATCAGCATACGGTACTGCTGATGACAGACACAAACGTGCGGCCCAGGATTCCTAATCCTTTAAAAATTTCATTATATCATATAGATGTATTAATTAAGCGTAATTTTAGACCCATCTCTACATACTTGACAAATGATACAAAGTCGACCATATTGCAATTTAATTGCAATTTAGACGTGAAGCGCTGGATGTATTTACAACGAACCATGGAATCATACTTTGAGTCCGCAACCAGCCAATTCCCTGTGATATTGGTTACGGGTGCGCGACAGGTTGGCAAAACCAGCTTTCTTCGACATATCAGCGCAAGCAACAGAGGGTATGTCACCCTCGATGATCCCCTTATTTTGGAACTAGCCAAGAGGGATCCGGCTCTCTTTATGCAGCGTTTCCCACCACCAGTACTGATTGATGAGATTCAGTACGCGCCGGAACTGCTTCCCCACATCAAAATGTCTTGTGACGAAACAAGGGAACCAAATCTCTTTTGGATTACCGGTTCGCAACAATTCCACCTTATGAGAGCAGTTTCGGAATCC
This sequence comes from uncultured Desulfobulbaceae bacterium, assembly GCA_947259115.1. Classification (GTDB taxonomy): domain Bacteria; phylum Desulfobacterota; class Desulfobulbia; order Desulfobulbales; family BM004; genus BM004. Next base: position 14,692 of record CAMYKS010000038.1, read on the forward strand.
TTGGCTGGACGAGTAGCCATTTTGCGTTTACTTGGTTTTTCAAGGCGTGAAATTCTTGGACAAAGTGCATCTTCCCTCCCCTTTCTCCCTCGGTTAGAAAGTTCAAAATCGTCCCCCCTGAGTCTCATGGAATTGTACCACCTTATCTGGCGTGGATCATTCCCTGCAATTGCCCTCCATGAGGAGATAGACCGTGATCTATTCTTTAGCTC
>CAMYKS010000038.1:14913-38986 GCA_947259115.1 uncultured Desulfobulbaceae bacterium
AGCTCCTACCTTCAGACATACATACAACGAGACATCCGTGATCTGGCAAAAGTAAGAGATGAATTGGCTTTTATACGCTTTATTCGAGCTGCCGCAGCCCGCACCGGTCAACTGCTCAACATGGCAGATATAGCCCGAGATGCCGACATCTCCTTTAATACTGCCAAAAACTGGCTCTCCATCCTGCAGGCATCAGGCATGATCTATCTGCTGGAACCGTATCATTCCAACCTGTCAAAACGATTAATCAAGTCTCCCAAACTCTATTTTCTCGACACAGGTCTCTGCGCCTATCTCACCCAGTGGTCAAGCCCGGAAACCCTGGAAGCCGGTGCCATGTCAGGCTCCATCCTCGAAACTTGGATCGTCGGTGAACTGCTTAAGAGCTACTGGCACAATGGTCGGGAAGCACCCTTCTTTTTTTATCGTGACAAAGACAAGAAGGAAATTGATCTTCTCATTGTCCGCGACGGGACTGTTTATCCACTTGAGTGTAAAAAAAGCGCATCACCAAGTCGAGGTGATGTCAGGAACTTTTCTGCACTGAAAAAACTAAAAATCCCAACCGGTCCGGGTGGGATCATCTGCCTGGCTGAGCGCTCTTTACCCTTGAGCGATTCGACCCGCTCAATTCCGGTTAATGAACTATAATCAAATCATAAAAATTATGGCCATCAATTGTTAGGTCGGGTTATTTATTTGAGTTGAATGGCACCATTAAATTTATTGGTGCCCCCGGCACGGTTATCGATATACGTAAATTACAGACGATTATCAGACAACAATACGTCTGATGATTATCAGCATACTCAACTGCCGATGATTATCAGGCAACAATACGTCTGATGGTTATCAGCATACTCAACTGCCGATGATTATCAGACAACAATACGTCTGATGATTGACAGACAGTCAGCATACACAACTGCTGAGTTACCAATGAAAGAAGTTTTTGCTGATAGCTTTACGCTGATAGCTGATAGCTAAAGAGTGTTGCCCCCGGCACGGATGTCCCGCAACGATACGGCGGGACGACTGACACAAACGTGCGACACCAGGATACCTAATCATTGGAAACGTAACTTGAGTTACACACTGTGCGGATAATTTATTGGTGCCCCCGGCCCGATTCGAACGGGCGGCACCAGGATTAGGAATCCTGCGCTCTATCCAACTGAGCTACGGGGGCATTCGGAATGCAGGAGGACTTTTTACACTAATTCATGGCTCTGTGCAAGAAATACGCACTCTCAGTTTCAAAACGTGTATTCTTTAAACAGAATCTGTCTGGACCGTAAACTGAACTTTACCAATAAAAAAAGGCCGCCTTGACTAAGGCGGCCTTTTTAGTTGTTTGTAAAAAACAATTTACAACTTAGCTTGCTTTCTTGGGGTGGCAGGCGCCACACTTGGTGGGTGCGCCATCAGCCTTCATCTCGGTGTGGCAGGCTTTGCACTGGCCGTGGCCGATATCCTTCCAGGTGCGGAGCTTTTCGTTGGGAAAATCTGCATTGTGGCAAGAATCGCACTTGGCAATCTTATCCAGAGAATCATCACCGCAGGGTACCCTGGCACCAGCGTCGTCCTGGTAGTGATGGCACTTGGCACAATCTTTGAGTTTATCCTGGTGGGCCTTATGCGGAAAAACAGCCGGTTTTTTGCCGCCGGCATTCAGGGTTATTTCCTCAGGGCCACTGGTCCCCTCAGCAAAACTCATTGACACTGCAAAGGCCAGGCTCAGGGTCAAGGCTGTTACAACCAATAGAACTAATGATTTTTTACTCATTCTCTTGCTACCTCCTTTTTTGTTTTTTCTTCAAATACTTATAAAGATAAGTATAACCAGTTACACATGCTTCAATTATGCATATTCATTACTTCTCAAAACTACCCAAGTCAAAAACGAATATGTTGACATAGATTTTTAAGTCGGTTTTGTCAATAAAAAATGAGGTTTTGTTCAATTTTTTACGGCAACTACCAAATTTCTTTCTCCTCGCCTTTAGCGGTGAGGAAGCCGGGAATTGATAGCTTTTCCTCATCTGTCAGGTGTCCAGGTTTCTTGTCAGCCATGCGCCGAACCGTCTCCACCCAGGCCTGGAATTCCTTGTTCTTTTCCAGGGGGCGCTCAAGCTCGTGACAGACGGAACATTTCTGCTGAAAGGCAGACTTGGCAACTAAATATTCCAGAACCTGCCCTCTCTGTTTTTTACTTAAGACAGCCCCGGTATTGGCCATTTTGGTTAACGTCAGGTCCCATTCTTCACGATTGGCAATTTTTTTCAAGGGCCATTCCAGGGAATGGCATTCAAGGCAGTTCTCCTCAAACGCCTCCTTGCCTTCAATAAAATCCTTAAAAGTCAAAGGTTCATTGCTCTGTGCATAAGCAGCAACAAAACTTACCAGCATTCCAACAAAAACCAGAATTGCAGTCTTTTTCATCTCTTCACCCTTTTGTAAAATTGTTCTTCACTTCCTGTTAGTTTATAGTGTTTTTCCGTCCTGTAACACTTTTTCTGTAAAATCTTCCTGCCTGCACAGGGGATTTATTATACAATTGCGCCCAATGACCGTTCCGGGGGGAATATCAGCCTCTTTGCCGATCAAGGATATGCCGGTGTAAAGATGGTCCGGATATTTTTTATTGGCAATATTTTTGTTATCACCGTTTCCGACGATAGCTCCCCTGCCCACCCTGGCCCGCTTGTCCATGATGGCCAAATCAACGGCTGCGCCCTCTTCAATAACACAATCATGCAGAATGATCGAATCCCGTATGCGGCAGCCTGGTCCAACTTTTACTCCGGGTGACAGCACGGAATTCACCACCTCGCCTTCTATGACGCATCCAGCTGAAATCATGGAACGACTGACCCTGCTGCCTGCCTTAAAGCGGGCCGGTATCCTGTCTGCCAGCAACTGTTCTGATTCAAGGTTGGGCCTGATGCCCCAGGCCTCGGGTGAAATTTCAGGATCATCTTTCAGAAGGTCCATATTGGCTTCCCAGTATGCCTGGATAGTTCCGACATCGCGCCAGTACCCCTCAAAGGGGTAGGCAAAAACATTGTCCCTGGCAATGGCCTTCGGTACCAGGTGCATGCCGAAATCAAGCATCTCCTTATCTGCGGCCAGCAGGTTTAAAAGGTATTCATAGTTAAAGACATAAATTCCCATGGAAGCCAGGTTGGTGCGGGCAACCTTGGGTTTTTCCTCCCACTCGATAATTCTGCCCTCATCATCGGTTATCCCTGCCCCGAACTGATGGATCTGGCTCCTGGGTACTATCATCATGCCTATGGTGATGTCTGCGTTTTTGCCTCGATGAAATTCTACCATGGCGTGCAGATCCATCCGGTAGATATGGTCACCTGAGAGGATGAGTATCTCATCAGCAGGGTGAGCCTTGATGAAATTCAAGTTCTGCCGGATGGCATCCGCCGTACCCTTGTACCAGTCCGAATCCCTGAAGCCGGTGCTGGGCGGCAGGATCTTAACGCCCCGTGAACGTCCGGTAAAATCCCAGGCAGCACCTGTTGCCAGATGGCGCATGAGCGATAAGGGTTTGTACTGGGTGAGTACCCCGACGTATTTCATGCCAGAGTTCATAACGTTGCTCAGGCTGAAATCAATGATCCTGTAAAGGCCTGCAAAAGGAACTGACGGTTTTGCCCTGGAATTTACCAGGACGTTGAGCCGGCTGCCGACCCCGCCTGCCAATAAGAGAACCAGGGTATCTTCCAGACTCTTCACCGGATCACCTCGCCTGATTCAACCTGCTTCGGGATCTTTTCGGAAGGCAGACTGGGATACACAGTACAGCCGGAACCTATTATTGTATTCGCCTTAATAAAATTGTTCCAGCCGATCACAGAGGCCTCCTTGGGGTCGGATTTCTCTTCTGTACCGATCCTGACCTCTCTGCCGAATGTAGTATTGACATCACTTATAACCTTGTCCAGCAGGGCATCTTTTCCTACCACATTATTAAAAAAGAGCACCGAGTCCTTCACCTTGGCCCCTTTTTCAACATGGGTGCCGGGAAACAGAATGGAATGCTCAACTTCACCTTCTATGATACAGCCGTTATAGATGAGGCTGTCGGAAATCTGGGCGCTGTCACCGATTTTCAAGGGCTGGCAGTCACTGATCCCCCTATGATCCAGGTTGGTTCGGATAGACCAGTCTGTAAATTTTATTTTCGGATCAGGCCCAAGCAGGTCCATATTTGTCTGCCAGTATTCTTCAACCGTCCGGGTATACCCCCAGTACCCTTTAAACTTGTAACCATACACCCTGCGATTCTCATTCATCATGCGTGGTATGATATCACGGCCGAATTCATAAGATGCATCTTCCTTGATATTTGCCTCAAGAACCTTATAAAGTACCTCGGGTTTAAAACAGAATACCGTTAATGAAGCCCAGTTAAATTCAGGATTTTCCGGTTTCTCCTTGTAGCGCATGATCCTGCCGCCCAACTCCCCGTCCTCATCATCGATATCAGCCAAACCGAAACGATGGGCCTCTTGCATAGGCACCTTGATGCAGGCCATGGTGAGATCGGCATCCTTTTCCCGGTGATAGTTAATTATTTCCCGGTAGTCCATTTGATAAATGTGGTCGCCGGAAAGAATCAGCAGCTGCTCGGGATTGATATACTGGATAAAATCAAGATTCTGGTAGACTGCATCGGATGACCCCCTGTACCACTGGGAATTCCCATAGCCTATATAAGGCGGCAGGACTGAAATACCCCGGTAACGGCCTATCATGTCCCAGGCTGCACCAATGCCGATATGGTTTATGAGGGAATAGCTTCTATACTGGCTTAAGATAGCAACCCGATCCAGGCCGGAATTCATGAGATTGCTCAGGGGAAAGTCTATTACCCTGGCAAAGCCGCCAAAGGGGACAGCGGATTTTGGACGATGGAAGGTGAGGACCGTTAGATCATCCACCCGGCCACCGGCAAGAATCATTGCCAATGTTCTTGGCTTTAGTTTCATACCGTCCCAAGCTTAGAAATTTATAAGAAAAGTATAGCAACAGCCAACAGGCTGGAAGTTATTTCAAATGTTTTGTAGTTATATTCTTTAACGTAGCGGTTGTAAATACATTATCCCGCAAATCAAGGTTCTTCAAAGGCACTTCCGCCCTGGCCGCTTCCTTGTGCCCACCGGCCGATCCGAGATTCCCGAAGATTTTGGCTGCCAGTTTGCCGGCATTTCTCTTATACCCGTCACAACGAAATATGACCACAAGTCGTTCGCCATGGATGCCCGAGACAAAAACCCAGGCAATATCATGCACCTGGTTAAGAAAATCGGCAATAATAACAAGAATATCCGGGCTGCGGACCCTGCCGACATGGACATAAAGCCGCCGCTTGCTCACCTTCATCTCAGCAAGAGCTGTCTTAAAATAACCCAATTCCGAAAGCCGCAGCTCGGAAAGTTCAATTTTCCTCACCAGGTTCTGGTTGGCAATATCAAATAGGTACCGGAAAGATATGGCATCGGCAAGACGCGCCTTTTTTTCAAAATTGTGGGTATCGACCTTAATGGCATAAAAAAGAGCTGTGGCCAGATACACCGAGGGTTTCAGTTCCGCGGCCCGCAGATACTCCACCATTATTGAGGAGGCAGCGCCATAGTCCGGCCTGATATCCACATGGGTCGCCTTCCAACTGTTGGTCACCGGGTGGTGATCGATAACCACATCAAACTGGATATTTTCGAAAATCGGCAGATGGGAGGGCTGGGAGTCAAGCATCACCTTTTTGCTGTAATCATTGAGCTTGAGGTTCTGCATTCTTTCCGCCTGGATTTTGAGCAGGTCCATCATGGCGATATTACTCAGTCTCCTGACCTCGTTCGGATAGCCGATGATTATGCTTTTGACCCGATAACGCAGAAGACGTTTAACCGCCATGGCGCATGCCAGGGCATCGGGATCAGCGTTGATAACCACTAAAACGTCATCATCTTTCTGGAAAACACCCCAGAACTCCCGCAGTCTTTCTTTAGCCGTATTTTTTGTAACGGTGCAGTACCTGTTGTACTTACCGGATTTCTGCTTATTTACTTTCACGAATTGAGTACCTGTATATGGACCCTTATGCTAGGGATTATTTTTTCACAAGATTAAGATAATAACATGGGTGATGTATATGTTGCAAGTTAGCAGTAATGACAGGCCTTAGGGCTCGCCATGGAAGGGCACAGAGGGGAAAAGAGAATGATCGGTATGGGGTATGAAACGGGAGCCGGAAAAGCGGATCATAAATTCCTGGTTAACATTCAATTCAACATAGGTGATTTTAGACACAACATTTCTGCAACGCTCCCGGGCTGATTCATCGGTAAGCATCAATTCGGCCCCTGCCTGGGAGCTGTTACCAAGCGGCGTATAGACTTCCAGGGGCAAGTCCGGTAGCATGCCCAGAACTATGGCCTGGCGGGGAGAAATATGCTTGCCAAAGGCTCCTGCCACATAAATCCTGTGCAGCTCATGAAATGACACGCCCACCTGGTTGGTAATGGTTTCCAGAATAGAATACATGGCGGCCTTGGAACGCATAAGGGCGTCAATATCAATCTGGCTCAACATAATCGGCTCCCCGAGAGCGGCTTCTTCTGCGGGCACTACGATATAGGCAAGGGAGTCTCCCTGTGTGAGCAGGCGCCCTTCAGCCTGGGGCTGATTGGGCCTGAATTTACCACGAATATCTATTATCCTGGCAAGATACAGTCCTGCAACCAGGTCGATAACACCCGAACCGCAAATACCCCTGGCTGGGGCCCCACCAATGGTCTGATACGTAACATTGCCGTTTTCTGTATCAATGGTGCAGTGCTCTATGGCTCCTGGTTCCGCCCGCATACCCATGCGGGCCACACCACCCTCCAATGCCGGACCGGCCGCACCGGCGCAGGCTATGAGCCAGTCCCTGTTGCCAACCACGACTTCTGCGTTGGTGCCGACATCTATCAGCATGCAGGTTTCTCCCTGTTGGTCAAGACCACTGGCTATGATCCCGGATATCAGGTCCCCGCCAAAATAGCTGCCGATGCTTGGCATTACCCAGATAATGGCGGCCGGATGCAGATCTAGGCCCAGCTGGGAGGCTGAAAATGGATCCGGGGTGTTCAACACAGGAATATAAGGCTCGCGGCAAAGATGATAAGGATTCTGCTTCAGGAAAAAATGTGCCATGGTTGTATTCCCTGAAACGCACATGGCCATTATGTGGGTCGTTTTCAGCTTTAGGTGCCTGGTCAACTCAGCAGCCAACCCGTGAATGGAAGCCATTACACTTTCATGCAGCAGGTCCAATCCCCTCTGTTTGCCGACTTTCGTTGCCGCAAAATGGATCCGTGCCAGAATATCAGCACCGAATTGTATCTGGCCGTTTTCCACAGCAGCCCGCTGCAGAACCTTGCCGCTTAAAAGGTCAACCAGTGCCCCCTCAAGATGCGTTGTGCCAAGATCAAGTGCCATGCCCGGCACTATTTCAGGAGCCTGTGCAAAAAAATCAACAAGCTGGGGTCCGTCCGGAAAGTTAATCACTGCAGCATAACCCTTGAACCCTGATTGCCTGAATGCTTCTGCTACAGGTGCGATACGTGGCAATTGCACCAGGGGATTCCTCCCCTGAAGATACCCGGAAAGGACTTTTTTCAGACGATCCAGGTCGCCGGTATTATCACCCAGGCTGGGAGGCTTGGCTTCAATGTGATACAGCTTTAACAAAGACTGCATTTCATTTTCCTACACATCATTAAACAATTCACAAACAAATAACTTAATCTAATAATATCAAGAATTTATACGCTTCATACGTATCAGAATCGTGTTTTTCGAAGTCTCACTTCGTTCCCTATCTACAATACCGACAACTCCCCTGTATGCGCCAGTAAAACCGAGAGGTTCAGCAGCAAGGCTTTTCTTGACGGGAGACGCACTGAATGGTATGTGTAGCCCCAACTTCGCATTTTCTTAAAATCATTTGCCTGCACCAAGATTATTATGCTCAATATCTTAGCAATTATGGCAGGAGGATCAATCGGGGCCGCTTGCCGCCACGGAATATTCCTTTTAATACAGCGTTTTTCCGGTCCTGTCTTCCCTGCAGGGACACTAACCGTTAATCTCCTGGGCTCGTTTCTCATCGGATTCATCTGGTGCCTGTTTGATGAGACCCACTGGTCCCATGAATGGCGCCTTTTTGTTTTTACCGGTCTTTTGGGCGGCTTTACAACCTTTTCCACTTTTACCCGGGAAACGTTTCAACTGTTCAAGGTCGGCGATTGGAAAACCGCCCTGGTTTATGTAACTATCAGCAATGTATTCGGCATAGTACTGGTTTTCTGCGGCATTATGCTCTGTAAAAGGCTGATTCTCATGACGCGATAGAGCAGCCTGTAACCGTTCCAACCTACCCTGCAAACAGATAAGGACGATACAATGTCCTTACCCGTATCTCTGACGAACATTTCAACGATTTACGAAAATATGCTGCATCGCCTCTGTTGTAAAGAAAATTTTGCTTCGAGCTGAAGCCGGTGGACCCGGGAGCTTACCCCCAGTTGGTATAAGCACCCCGCAATTGGGTATAAAGCCCGTTCTTTAAAAGGAAACGGATTTCAAATCCGTCCGCAGGATGATGACCGCAGTGCAGCAAACTTCATTCCATTATACTTGCAGAGACTTTTTTGCCTTGTTACACTATTTTCTCTAATAATAGTAGTGAACATGCGGGATTACTGCATGATAAAATGAAATTCCATACTATGCCGAGATTGCTTTATACATACCTGGTCAATCAGGTTCTTGCCCCTTTTTATGCAAGCCTTGTCATATTAACCAGCATACTTTTTCTGAGCAAAATCATACCGGTCCTGGATATTATCCTGGGTTATAATATATCATTTCCTGATTTTATCCGGCTCTATGCGTATTTTACACCTTACCTTCTTCTTTTTGCTCTGCCCATGTCAAGTATGATGGGAGTGGTTTTAGGGGGAGTGCGACTTACCAACGACAGGGAAACCATGATACTGAAATCATGCGGCATCGGTTTTTATCAAATGTTGCCTCCGGTCCTGCTCGTTGCTCTTTGCACCTCTCTCCTGACAGGCCTTTTTTCAGTTTATCTCATTCCACTGGGCAATAAAGCCAAAGCAGAACTTTTCTTCAGGCTGGCAAAAGAAAAAATTGAATACAGCCTGCAGGAAAAAAAATTCAGTCAGAGTCTGGGTGATGTCGTTCTTTATGCAGATAAAGTTGATCAGGAACAAAAGGTCTGGCATGGGGTTTATATTTCAGATATGAGAGGGAAGAAAAATCCCCTGGTAATCCTGGCGCAGACAGGAACAATTACAGGTGATATACAACAGGGCGTTTTTACTTTGAATTTACGTGAGGGAAGTCTGCACAGAGATCAGGCAAAAACTGCCCAGTCAATCCATTTTAACAATTACGTCATAACCCTGCCCATGAGTGGCCCTAAAAAAAACCCACTTATTAAAACCGGCAAATCGAACATGACACAGACTCAACTGCTCAAAGAAGCCGATGCACTTGGTCGTGACACTAAGGCCGGAGCCCAGATGTTAAACGAATTTCATAAGCGTCTGGCCCTGCCCGTGGGCTGCTTTATCCTCACGCTTTTAGGCTTGCCGTTAGGGCTTATGTCAGGACCTAATCAGCGGGCAATAGGCATACCTCTTGGTCTGCTCGTTTTTATTTTCTACTATGTCTTACTTACAGCCGGCGATGCCATAGGTAAAACAAACCTGGCACCATCGCTTCTTGCCATGTGGCTTCCCAATGTAATCTTCTTCATTGTCACCATATTCTTCATTCATGCTTCAGCAAAGGATGCATTTTCCTTTCAGCTTGAGAGGATATTCGAGTTCGGTTATAGGATCAGCAATAAACTCCATCTGTTTCACAGAAAACGATTATGACTCTGTTAGACCGCTACCTTTTCAAGCTCTTCTCAAAAAATCTTTTGCTGGTGCTGGCAACCCTGCTCACCATCTACCTCCTGGTACATTTTTTTGAGCGCATAGATGACTTCATGAGAGCCAATGAAACTCTCTCCCTTGCCGCTAAATATTTTTTGCTGAAGATGCCGCAGATGATAGAGGAGCTGATTCCCATTACGATTCTTTTGGGTGGAATTCTTACCCTTGGGCTTCTCACCCACCAGGGGGAGTTTATCGTATTAAGGTCTGCCGGGATTCATACCATCAGGATAGTAACCCCTCTGCTGCTCAGTGCCGTCATTTTCATTCTGGGCACTATTTTGCTTGCCGAATGGATCGTACCCCCGACAACAGCTGCCACCAATAAAATCCTCTTTGAACAAGTCCGCAAAGAAAGACCCAGGGGCATAGTACGCAACGACAGATTTTATTATAGTGACGAACAGGGAGTCTACTCTTTTACAAGACAGGGCCCGAATCAAAACCTTTTCGAAAACTTCTCTTATGTCAGATGGGATGCTGATTACAATCTGCAATTGTTGCTGTCAGCCCCAAAAGCCATATGGCGCGATGGAACCTGGACCTTTACAACGGGCCAATTGAAACAGCCGGACAGTTCAGGCAGTTATAAAGTCGAGTTCTTCAAGGAGAAAGAGTTACCGTTAATGGCCACACCAGCCGATTTTTTTACCCCGCCCTATAAAATTAAAGAGATGTCCCTTTCAGGCCTCTATGCCATGGGGCACAGGGGAGAAGGTCCGCAAAACATAGAGGCTTCCTTAAAATTTTTTGAGCGTCTTTCTCTTATTCTTCTGGGATTACCTCTGCTGCTGCTCGGACTTCCTGTACTCATGTTAGCGCATCAGAAATGGAGGAAGGATATTTCCATTGCAATCCCGATCAGTTGCGGATTGGCCTTCACAGTCTGGGGCTGCTGGGGAGCCATGCAATCATTGGCTAAAGGAGGAATTGTGCATCCATTCCTGGCGGCATGGTTAATTCACCTGCTGATAGGTGCTTTTGGATTTATGCTGCTTCTGCGCCAGGACAGATGAAATACAGTTTGAAATTTTTCTATCTTTTTTAACGGCTCTGCTCCTTGATTCCTCCATAGGTTGATTTATAAAACTGGAGCATGGCGATAATGAAGAAGTATGGGATGGCCAACTCCATCGACTCCTCAATAAATACCAGACGGTACCCCTGGTCCATTTCATCCAGCCATTTGAACCCACCATCCAGAAACTTACTCAAGGGGAGGAATAGCACTCCTGCACATGCAGTGACTATGTGAGGGACACCTTGTTTCAAGCCGTTGACAAAGCCTTTAGCATGCTTTTTTAAAAACGTATATAAAAAGGTAAACAGCAGAATAACCAGAACAATAACAATGCTTTTTTCAATAACACCCACTTCAGGGCTCAGGTAGAATTTAATCTTTGATATACCCATGGTTGTAAATCGTGCATGAAAATCCAGCTCCCGCAAACCGAAAAGCAGCATGATCAGACTTACTGAAAACCCGGTTTGCCATTTCATACTTAGTGCAATATATAATGCTACGGCTGCAGCGATAAAATAGCCAACTGCAGAAAAAAATTCTATTATGCCGTTTTCCCGCGTCAATATCTGTGCGCTATGCCTGGGAAGAAAATTTAATATGAGAATGAGACATAATAGAGGGATGACAACTGGTATCAAGCCGCTGTATACTCTTAATATTTTACCCATGGAAAAATCTTTCTCATAAGTGGTGTTCAATTAATTTCTTATGGATGTTGTGTATTATTATATTCAGGATTAACAAATTATACACGAAACAACAGCTTAGAAAATAAATATTAACTGGGGCCCGATAGCCTCAATAACAATAACAGCAAACGGGTGCTGATACAGTACATTACACCAATAGATGATATTCAAAGAATTGAAAGAAATCGGCATTGTCGGCATGCCGCCGCTGGCAATTATTAAAAAATTGAATGCTAACAGCATAACAATTCATGACCTTGACACGCCGATGATCAAGGCGGACATGGAACTGACGGCACCCTATCTGCCCAGGGTTTACTGTGCCATCCTGCGGACCGTGGTCTTAAATGCGCTGCACCTTACCCTTGATGCCATCTATATTGACGTCGGGACCGGCAAATGCGACTGCGCCCTGCATACGGCCACAGTTTTGGAGGACATGCTTGACATTCCGGTACATAGAACCAGAAATGATGATACAACTGCCTTTGGAAACCCCATCAGCCGGTCCCAAATGGACCTCCTGCGAAAATTCGAGCGCATTACAGAAGGGGTAAAAACTGCAGCGAAACCAAATGATCCGGCTCCTGCCTGTACTCCGACGGCAGGATTTTGGGGTGTCCCTCCCAGGGACTTCACCATGCTTGAACTCTTCCCTGATACGACCCATATTTACGGCTGGACCCGGTGCATGGAAAATAAAACCCCGGCGGATCATGAACTGGAGCTCCACTTTAATCCTGATGTTCCCACAGTATTCTATGCCCAGTCCTTCTGCGCCAAAACCGCCCTGGCCCGGCATCTGGCACTCAAGCATCCCCATGGCCTTTACCTGGACAGTGACGTAACGGCCGGCGGCAGTGCCAAGGCAAAGATACAGGCATTTCTGGAATTGTCGGGGGTGAAGCTATGAAGTGCAGGGTTTAAGGGGCCGAGGGGCCGAGGGGTCAAGGGTTGTTTTATGACAATTTATTGTGTTTCATAAAAGTTTGAAAAATGTGTCATTTCGACCAACGGGAGAAATCTTAAAGATTTATAAGTGAGATAAAGTGCCTAAGGTGATAAATGAGTTAAAGTATTTTATTTTTTCCCCTTGACCCCTCGACCCCTTGAATCCTTGAAATCTTGAAACCTTGAAACCTTGAAACCTTGAAACCTTGAAACCTAATACTAAACTTTAGCTCACTTGTAACTTCAACACACTTTTAACTTTATGCTTCTCGCTGATTTTGGCACCTCATACAGTAAGTTTCTTAACCTGTCATCTGCTGCACCCGAGCCTTATATTATTCCGAGCAAGGAACTGACTTCGGAGCACAGGGTGGCAATTGCAACGGGCCATAATGGAAAACGCTTCTCTGGCAGGTATGTCAACGAACTGACAGTACTGGCCCGGGGCGGTGAACAGTTGATTGCTGAGAATGACTTTGTCCTGCTCGATTGCGGCAGCCGCGACATAAAATTCATCCACTATATTGACGGCCACCTCAATGATATGGGCTGGAACAGTGAATGCGGAGCTTCCATGGGATTCACCATCGAACTGCTGGCACGTTATTATGATCTTGACTACCATGAACTGCCGATTCCTGAACGGCCTTTTTCTGTAACCTGCGGTGTATTGGGCATGAGCCGTATCTTTGATGCCGTAGTTTCAGGGACTCCGGACTCAGAGGCGGTGGCCCGCTTTGTCATGGGAATAGCAATAAATGCTTACAGGTTTGCAGGTTCTCCGGTAAAATTATACCTTTCAGGCGGGCTCTGCGATAATCCTCTTTTTGTGAAAAGTTTCCCCTGTGAAGTCATATCCCTGGGACGCTTTGTACTGCTCAAAGGACTTGAAGCAATAGCCGCCCGGAAGGAAAAATAAGGGACAGACGCGAATGGCGCTAGTTTAAGCAAGAAATGTTGAGATTTCAGAGAGTCACAGATGCTGAGCTTGTTGAAGCTCCTCGTTCATTGTTTGTCTATATTTCTAAGATCTTGCACCAGCCATTCAATAAGCTCAGGATTCTGGAAACCTGTGGTTATGAAACCAATAAAAAAGCCTTAAACTAGCGCCATTCGGGACAGACGCTCATCTCACATTGATCAATTTTAAAATGGAAGAAATGCAAAACAATAGCACGGTGTTTACCTCGAGCTTTATCTCGTGGCAGGAATCCGTTCCCCCCCTGCTTGATGCAGCAGGATTAGGTACTCGGCTTGCCTCTACTGAAAAAGTTATTATCAAGCCTAATCTGGTCGAGCCGCAGCCCCCCCCGATTACCACGCCGCTTGGACTCGTCACAGTTCTTGTTGATTATATACTATCATCATTCCCAAACCTCGAAATTATCATCGGCGAGGGTTGTGGTTCTGCTAGCAAAAACACCTGGCAGGTATTTGAGTTCCTGGGGTACACAAAGCTGGCTGCTTTGAACCGTGTCACTCTCATGGATCTCAATGATGCCCCTCTTGTCCACATGAAAAACAGGAATTGCAAACGCTGGCCTGAAATGTCTCTACCAAAAATCGTCTTTGAAAGTTTTCTCATTTCAGTTCCGGTGTTAAAGGCACACAGCCTGGCCGGTGTCACGCTGTCCATGAAAAACATGATAGGCCTGGCTCCGCCGTCACATTATCAGCAGGGAGGAAATTGGAAAAAGGCGTCTTTTCATGCAGGAATCCAGGAAGCCGTTTTTGATCTGAACCGCTATAGAACCCCTGATTTCACCCTCCTTGATGCCACCATCGGCATGCAGGAGGCGCATCTCTGGGGACCTACCTGTGACCCGCCCCCCAATCGTCTTGCCGCAGGCTTCGACCCTGTTGCCATGGATTCATATGGCTGCAGACTGCTTGGTATCAAATGGGACGCCATTGGACATCTTTCCATGGCCCATGGTACACTTGGCACGGCAGTGCCCCTAACAGTATCTGAAGTCTGATAGTAAAATTCTGATGAGCAGGCCTCAATGAAGCCCAAACCCTTTAGCATCTCAAAGTATCTGCCAGTGCTGTTTCTCCTCGTTTTTCTAAGTTTTTTTGCACATTTAGGCGATATGCCACTGTTTGATAACGACGAAGGAGTTTACAGTGAAGTCACACGGGAAATGGTAGCGAATCAGGATTTTACTGCCCCCTTGCTGAATGGCATGCCTTTTTTCCATAAGCCGCCCCTGTTTTATTGGGCCCAGGCGGCAAGTATAAAGATTCTGGGGCTCAATGAATTTGGACTGCGACTGCCTTCAGCTATTGCAGCACTACTCTGGGCTGCCTCCATCTTTCTGTTCACCAGGCGCTGTTATGATACCAGAACAGCCTGGCATGCCACACTGTTCATGGCCGGTTCGCTCCTGGTGACCATTATTGGCAGGAGTGCCACCCCGGAGGCCCTGTTCAACCTTTTTCTCACCTTGACCCTGCTGAATATTTACAGATTCTATCATACCGGCAACAAAAGGCATATTTACTGGGCTTTCATGTTTACAGCCCTCGGTGTCTTGACAAAAGGCTCAATTGCCATACTGCTGCCTCTTGCTGTCAGTGTCATTTTCTTCGGCATCAACAAAAGATGGAGGCATATCATGTTGCTGTTCTGCAATCCGGTGGGTCTGCTGGTTTTCGGGCTTATTGTTATCCCATGGTACCTGGGAGAATTTATGCTCCACGGCGAGGCTTTCTTGAGTGACCTGCTCCTGCTGCATGGGATGCAAAGCAGGAGTTATAATTTTATTGGTGCCACCCTGCCCTATTACTCTTTTCCGGTATTAATATTCCTTGGGCTGCTGCCCTTCAGCGGGCTGTTCATAAAAGGCGTTTTTCACATCAGAAAACTGCTGTCAGACGACTTGATAAAATTCATGACCATCTGGTTTCTCACGGCATTTTTACTTTTGCCTATAATCCAGCCAAAGTCTGTATTTTCCATGGCCTATTGCTTCCCACCCCTGTTCATTATTATGGCCAGGTTTGCAGATATTCAGCACCATGCCGTCACTCTCTTTATTTTACCGCTGCTATTTATAATCATCTTATTTTTTGCCCCTTATGCGGCACCATATATAACCGGCTCCATTGATAATGAATTTGCCAAATATGCTGTAACGGACGGGATTGTATATACCGATAATTTTTACCGACTGACTTTGGGTGCACTTATTCTCCTGCTTGCAATTCTGCCCTTTATCAAGCCTGTTCCTATAACAGTGAAATATACCGTTTTGGGCCTCCTTTTTGTGAGCCTGATAAATTTTCTAATCCTGCCGATTATGGGCGATATTTTGCAGCAGCCCATTAAATCCGCTGCTCTCCTGGCAAAAAAAGAAAAATATGAAGTGATTACATGGGGGATGCGGGCTCCATCATTTAATGTCTACGCAGAAATGCTTACCGGGGAAGGCGCTCCGGAAAAAGGCGATACCGTACTCACAAAAGCCGACTACCTGGGAAGTGACGTTAAATATGAGACATTGTTTGAAAAAAACGGCGTAATGCTTGTCAGATTTCTGCAAGTCCCCGGCGCTAAACCCATTGGTGCTCAAGAGCGAGGCTCCTCCAGCATAGCTGGAGGCCTCAGGAGATAAGCGAAGACTTCGAGCCCCCTAAAAGGGGGCGAACTACTTCCTGGTTTGAATATCGTGTCAATCGTCCGATGTTTCGTTAGGTGACAATATCGAACAAGAAATGTTGAATGATGAAATTACACAACAGGAAAGACGATATAACTTCATGAATTATCTTCTCTAAGTTCAAGTGACTTTTGGAGAAAAGAAGAAAATGCAATTGCTAAACTTTTTTAACTCCTTCGACATTCTGCGGTTCCTTGTTCGATGTTCTAAGATTCGTTTTTTTATTATCCTGTTCAGTTTCTCGCCGGATCGGTTGAACCTATCCGGGGCCACCACCAAAGGTGGTGGGTTTATGAAAAACTAAAATAAAGAAACCCCAAGGCACAAAGGCACTGAGTTACAAGGGGCACAGTAAATAATCCGGGGGACACCCTAGAATGGCGCTAGTTTAAGCAAGGAATATTGAAATTTCAGAGATTCACAGATGCTGAGTTTGTTGAAGCCCCTCGATTTTTGTTTCCTATATTTCCAGGGTATTACATCAGCCCTTCAATAAGCTCAGGATTCGGGTAGCCTGTGGTTATGAAACCAATAAAACAACCTTAAACTAGCGCCATTCGGGACACCCTATTTAAATTCCTTGTGGCAGGCCTTCATACGGTATTGTAAATCCCTGATCTCATGGAGCATTATTTCAAGCTGCTTTTCTTCTGCGGCGCGTATAAAATTCTCTAAATGGTCCATATATTCTTCCATCGCGTCACTCCATTCAGGGTCTGCTGATTCTGCAAAAACCCTTGAAGTTGCCACGAAATCATCAATGGATTTCTTTTCCGGAAAAACCCCGCTCCCGGCAGCTTTTGTCACCTCCTTAAAAGATGAGCCCATTCTTTTTTTGACTGTTTTCATTGTGGCATGCCAGGCAGTAATCTGTTTTCTATCCTGCTGGGTGTAATCGCCAAGGGTTGACCAGCGGCAGTTGAGTTTCAACGCAATGCGCCCTTTTTTCTCTTTGATCTGTATTTTTGCCCCAAACTTCTCCGGCACTGTCCATTTGCCTTTTTCAGAAGATAACTTTCCGGCGCGAATCTGTGCCGCCAAGGTTACCAGATAATCGGCAAATTCATTCCTGCTAAATTCTTTTTCTGTTTCATCCTTCATCATTTCTTCCTGAATAAAGAATAGCCATCATATATAACTCCACTGATAATCATTCCTAAAAGCTTCTCTTATAATTTCATGGAAGGAAAAAGTCCAACGATTATTATTTATGCAATTCCTCTTCACACAATTTTGCCACAGCACTCAAGCCGTCCCTGCTGGCCTTTTTAAACATGGCAGAATAATAACGCTTATATAGTTTTTCATCCCGCTCGACCCAGGCAACAAAGATTTTATGCGAAACTCCCCGATTGATAATTATCCGCCTTAATTCTAACGGATTTGTCTTTAAGTCATTCATTCCCGGCATAACTGTATAGGCAAACTGGTAATCATTCTCCATTAGTGCCTCCATGGCAGCCTCATCCCACATGCCATTTGGGTAGGCAAATGCATAAACATCCTTACCGGTAATGGACTGAATGGTATTTCTGGAATCAATAAGTTCTCCGTTCAAAATTTTTTTTGACAATGTATTTACATTTCTGTGAGTTACAGAATGGGAACCAAACTCACATAAACCACTACCACTCATTTCCTTTATCTGGGCAGCATTAAGGTACCCCTCGGTATTAATTGCCTTGGTCTTCAGAAAAAAAACACCCTTTAAGCCGCGTTCTTTTATTAATGGATAAACCGTTTCATAGTCGGATTTATTGCCATCGTCAAAAGTGAGCATGAAAACCTTATTTGGTAACTCAATTTCCCCTTGTCGCCAGGACCTAAAGTCTGCCAAACTGATAACTGCATACCCGTTGTTAAACAGGTAATCAACCTGTTCGGAAAACTGCTTGCTGGAAACAGAATAGAAATCATTATAATTGCCAATTTTATGGTAATTAAGGATTACCAGCCTGAGTCCCTGCCCATCACTTATGCCTAGATCTCCCGGAGAACTGTAGCAGGTCAGCGAACTCAGACAATATAGCGTAAACACTGCAAGTAGAATGCCCCTCAGCACCACATTGGACTTAATATTTTTCATAAAAATTTTAATTTTTTCTAGTGATTAACAGAGAAAAACATTTTCTAATCTAGAAGCCTTCTCATTTTCCGCAACAGGGCATTGGGAGAAAAAGGTTTCTGGATAAAGGCCTCAAATCTCTCACCTGCGTCACTGTGGGCCATTGATGGACAGAGATGTCCGGACATGAATAAAATATTAAGATCGGGACGCTTATGCAATAATTCCCTTGCCAACTCCTGCCCCTTTATACCGGGCAGCAGGACATCGGTTAAAAGTAGATCGATTTTATCCTGGTGCGTACCTACCATTTCAAGTGCCTCTTCACCGCTGGCAGCAAAAAGGACTTTGTAGCCGTAGGGCTCAAGTACTTCTTGCAAAACATCTAGTATGGTCGGGTCATCATCAACAGCCAGAACAGTTTCAGAACCACGTAAACGCATTGGATAGCAACCTTGACTTTTGAGTTTTAATATTTGCTTTATGTCAACGTGAACGCTGGTACATGCCCACCAGTTCAGCTTTTGCAAGAACATGCCCCTCAAAAGCCTTTTCCACTTGTGTTTTGCCCGGATGCTACAGGTCGGTTAAAACCGTATCCAGGGCATAGAGTTTAAAAAAGTAGCGATGCCTGCCAATGGGTGGGCAGGGCCCACCATAGCCGGTACGGCCCCAATCATTGCCTCCCTCTTTTGTGCCGGCTGGAAGAGATGCTGCAGAAATACCTTCTAGCAATCCTTGTGCGTCGGTCGGGATATTGTACAGCACCCAGTGCACCCAGGTCATTTTCGGTGCTGCAGGGTCCGGTGCGTCCGGATCATCAACTATTAAGGCCAGACTTTTCGCTGCAGCAGGTATGCCGGACCACTCCAAAGAAGGTGATATGTCCTGTCCATCACATGTATAGCGGGCAGGGATCATCCCCTCGTGCTTGAAACCTTGTGATTGTATAGTGAGTGCCATATGAAATTGCCCTCCACTCTATTCTATCTGAATTCAGCAGCAAGCCGACAAACAACTCACGCTACCAATTCATGCTGAAAATTGATTATTGCGGATAATGACCGCAAAATCTCCTTTCAAGCTTCCCTAAAAAAATTTGGAAAGTATTGGGCCACCCTGATTTAACCAAAATCGAGAGATATGGTTTATGGTTATCATACCCAATGGAATGGGGCAATGAAATTTTGCTCTTTAATACCATTTAATGACGATATACTCTTGGTGTCTCTGAGGCAAGTACCCTTAACAACAGGGCATAAACACCCTTAACAGCAGTTTACTCTTGTCCCCTTTAGGGGTGCTTACCTGAGGGAAACAAACCAAACTTCGCCTTTCTGTCTCGCTGCAGGACAGGGGTTTTATAATGAACCACAGTGCTCTGTACAAAGGGTAATTATCAGCCAGCACCATAAATTACCTGCATCCGTGAGCTCCTGATAATCACCTGAATTGTTGCAACGAGTTTTTTCGCTATCCTTTGAGTAATTTGAACTTGAAGGGAAACGAGGGCTTCCTGCAGGTATAGCAAGGGAAGTTATCCTGTAGAAGCGGTGCGTAGGGAGACCACTCTCACTGATAAAGGGCTGTCCCTATTATGCTCTAGGAATACGTTAGGCTTAGCCGGGGGGATGAAACTATCCCCATCTTAATGGGAAAAGGCTAATAAATTGACTGAATTTATAAAGCAGGCATCATGATGCGCCGTAGCTATGCAGCCCTGAAAGAAGGAAATTGACGCCATAATAGGTGAAGATGACTGCCAGAAAACCGATTATTGAAATCCAGGCTATACGTTTGCCACCCCACCCCCTGGTAAAGCGGGCATGCAGGGCGGATGCATAGATAAACCAGGTAATAAGCGACCAGGTTTCCTTTGGATCCCAGCTCCAGTATGTTCCCCAGGCTGAGTTAGCCCAGACCGCCCCGCTTATGATACCGGCACTGAGCCAGATAAATCCGAAGAGGATAATTTTGTGGGTAATGTCATCAATTACCTTTAAGGGCGGCAGAGTCGAAAGCAGACCATCGGGTGACTCACCCTTATCGCGCAATTTGACCAGATACATGATTCCGGTACCGCAGGCAACTGCAAAAGCGGCGTATCCGATAAAGCAGGTGAAAACGTGGGCAATGAGCCAGTTACTCTGCAATGCCGGGACCAGGGGGTTGATACGGTCACTGAATTCAGGCGACAGAGAGGCATAGGCCATACTGGCAAATGCAAAAGGTACGGCAAAAGCTCCGATTATCTTATTTTTATAGACAAATTCAATAATGATATACAGCAGGACGATGGACCAGGCAAAAAACACCAGGGATTCATACATGTTTGATAATGGCGCGTGCCCTATGCCCATCTGGTATGATTCCAGCCAGCGCATACCTATCCCGGCGGTATTAACCAATAGGCCAATTATGGTAACCACTGTGGCAAGCAACCCGATCTTCTTAACCCGGAATATAAACATGCCCAGGTAGATCACGGAAGAAAACATATATATAAATGTCGTTATACCTAATAGTTTTGAACTATCCATGGCTATACCTTGCTTAACTGAAGGGTTTCATTTTCTTCAAGTTTCTCGACCAGTGTATCATACATGGACTCGAAACCGACCTTGTTCTTGTTAGCCGACCCTGCAACAAGAAGTTTTGTTTTGTTCTCTTCATCATAAATATAAACCCAAACTCTTTTATGTGAAAGAAAGAAAGCAATTATCAGACCCAAAAGCATCATTGTGCAGCCGATATATACCGGCCAGACGCCCGGGTCCTTCGCTATCTGCAAGCCAGTGGCAAAGAGCTGTTCCGACTTGAAGGCAAAGGCTCCATCCAGTCTTTCCACTGAAACAAGGGTTTCCCCATCAAGCCAGAACACCGAGGGTTCTCCTTTGCCGTCTGAAAACCAGATTTTGAGCCGATAACGTCCCCAACGGTCCGGCTGCATCAGATTTACAATGCCTAAAGTTACTCCTGCTTCACGCCATTTTATTTCAGTCCCTGGACGCGCTAAAAAGGTTTTCCGTTCTCCGGAGTTCTGGTTTTGGACTGTAATCCAGTATTCATCGTATGCCTGGTAGCTGGATTGGTAGAAAGTAAATCCTTTATAGTTAAGGGGATCATTTACCACAATGGACTTGTTTAAAACTTCCTGGCCATTTTCAATCACCGTCAAATCTGATCTGAACTCCTTCGGTGCACCTGTGTCATAATAGGTGAGAGAGAAATCATTAACCCGGAGATCAAAACCGAGAGGTACCTGCATCTGTGATCCACGGTCATAATAATACGGCACAATGCTTTTCTCCCGGACCATGATGGAGCCCTTGGCACCAAAAAGTGTACCGATAATGGCTCCGGCAAATATCACAAGAATACTTAAGTGGACTATATAGACCCCAAATCTGACCCAGGGTGTTTTCTGGGAAAAAAGCAGTGTTCCACCATCACGTTCTCTCCGGCTTGGCTTCCAACCTGCGTCACTAAGGGTCTGCTCCACTTCGGCTACAACTTCCTGCATCGGCTTTGGGCTGCCGAATTGCTGCCGGGGTGTCATCTTTTCAAGCCTACCAACCTTGGTAGCCAGGTTGTCCATGGTCACCATTTTCCAGACCGTCGGCAAACGGTCGATGCTGCAGACAATCAGGTTAATACTGAAAAGGCTGAGCAGACTGACAAACCACCAGGAATTATACATGTCAGGAATATTGAGCAGCCTGAACACTTCAGCCGCTTTTACGCCATACTTCTGAAGATAAAAACTTGGTGCTTCATTCTGCGGTATGATGGTACCGACAATGGAGGCAATGGCCAGGGTAAAAAAGCAAAACAAGGCCAATTTTACGGAAGCAAAAAACTCCCAAAAGGTATTTTTATTCTTTTTCATTACTCTCCAGGCACTAAAGGATCCTTAGAAGATGCGCCCTGAAAAAATGCAGGGCTGAAAGCTGCCGATTCACGGCAGCACTACCTACCATAATCATCCAAAACTGTCAATACAAGGCCCTGGAGCACTTTAGAAAAAGCTTGCCTTCTGTTTCCAGAACATGTATAAAACCCGTTTTCATGTAAACCAATATGATCTTTTTTTCAATATAAGGAGTTTTTCATCATGGCAAAAAAATGTGAAATCTGCGGCAAAGGGCCGATTACAGGCAATAATGTAAGCCATGCCCACAATAAAAACAGACGGCGCTGGCTCCCTAATCTGCAACGGGTAAGAATGGCCACCAAGGGCGGCAACTCTGTTCATGTCCGGGTGTGCACCCGTTGTCTGCGCTCTGGAGAAATTGTCAAACCGGCTTAGTATTTCTCTTTATAAATTTTCTGCCTCTTCCGTATTAAATCCATTACAAAACCTGTAGCGATTTTCCCATGTCAGACCAGCAAACAGACTACCTGCCATATGATCAGGCAATCAAGATCGTTGGAGCCATCCAGGAAGAAGAGCACCCCCAGGAGCTCAACAGGCGTATCTTTACTGTTTATGACCTTAGCGGCAAAGAAATCTGCTGGTTTGATGCAGAGGATACGCTTGCCGTTGTTACCCCTGGAAAAATAAACCCAAAGAAAACTGAAATCCAGCCCCTGGTTGAAGATTACATCCTGAAACACATCCCTGACTGGTCCTGAATCCAAAAACCGAATTGCCTTACAGTCTTTTAACCAACCTCTTTACATTTTTGTCCTGCACCACTTTATCCCTGATAATTCAAACAAACTGCTGAATATGCAGATAAGGGTTGACTTCGAAGAAGAGGCTGTGGGGCCATAGTGCACTATGTCGCACAGCTAATGATGCAGTAGATGCGGTAGTTTCAGGAATCAAGGCTGCCGTCCGGCATCTCAGGAACCTTTTCCGCACCCAGGACATAGCCCCCATCAAGGCGCACAACTTCCCCGGTCATAAATGGGGCATCCTGGATCAGGAAAACTACAGCCTTGACAATATCATCCAACTGCCCTGTTCTTTTCAGGAGCGTATGATCAACAACAGCCTTTTTTTCAGAGTCCTTTAACAGCTCCCAGCCCCTGGTTGATTCCCCATGCCGGGTTGCAAAAAATCCAAGCATCAGTTCATTGACCCTGACTGCTGGCGCAGCCTCCCTGGCCCAGGTTTGGGTAAACGATGAGATTGCCCTGTTGGCAGCAGCATAGCCATCATTAAATATAAGTCCTGCCGGACCTGAACGCCCCACTACACCGGCGATGGATGAGAGGTTGATTATGACACCTTCCCCGGAAGTCTTCATCAGCGGCAGCGCATTATGAACTACCAGCCATTTGGCTTTCAGGGTTGTGTCCATTTCCAGGTCCCACTGCTCCCTGTTCACATCACGATCATAGGAACCATGTACAACAGGCATGCCGCCCCGTTCTATGTTATTGATCAGAATATGAAGAGCACCGTATTTTTCCCGGACTTGAGCTAACAGTCTCTGCACCTGATCCTTATCCCGCAGGTCGACCTGGGAGGTAAAATGGTTTTCACCCAGCCAGGCAAATTCCTTTTTCATTTCTGCGGATTCTTGGGGCCAATCGTCGTGGTATGGGAGAATAACCTTTGCCCCGCCAGCTGCAAGGGCGCTTGCAATTGCTCTGCCTATCCCCTTGCTGGCACCGAGTACCAGGGCTATTTTATCCTTAAT
>CAMYKS010000039.1 GCA_947259115.1 uncultured Desulfobulbaceae bacterium
TCGTAACAGACGGTTCCTAGTACTGCGGCCAGCCGTCCTCTCATCCCTGGAAAGGTGAACCCCGTTATGCACCGAAAAGCCGTAATTGTTCTTCCACTTCAAATTAGTTTTTAAAGCTTTCTAGGTTAATCCTTACGCTTAAAATAGATAAAAGGCTCATCTTCCTCTAATGTTGTAAAATCATAACCTATTTGATCTCCTTTTGTTTTTTTTGCAATGACTTCAAGAGGTAGGTCCATTAACATTCCAGTTGGATCTTTAAGTATCTCCCATATAAGTCTAGGAGGAAATCCTTCCGGATGAAAAAAATCTCTAAAAATTTCTTTTGTAATTTCTTTACCTAATTCATAATCACTTATTTTTGCATATTCATAACTTTTTCTCATATAAATTTCCCTGAATTCAAATTCCTAGTACAACTCTTCTGAGTTGGCATGAAAGGCGAACTGCTTTAGGCTCATGCTTCTCTAAACTACTAAGGAAAGAGGAGAACTCATGAGAAACTCCATACAGCTCACCCGAAATCAAAGATACCACATTGTGGTACCTTTGCTCAAAAAATAACCATTATCGTTAAATGCGCAAGTATTATGATTGGTGATGTTTGTCATAGGTGAATTAGGGATTTAGATTGGATTGTTATTAGCATTGCCTTGCAAAGTCAAAATGTCTTGCCATCTAGGATCCATTCTGATCCAGCCTGACTTTCACTTTCTACTGGCAATAATAGCCCTGACCTAGTTGCCCTCAATCACCCATGGATAACAGAAATTGACAGTTTACAGCGACTGTCAATTTCTGCCTTTTAAGCTCTGCAGATGAAATGAAAACCCAAAAAACAAATGTCAATGGATGCTCACCGACAGCTCCTCAAACTGCGGCCAGCCGTCGTCATACGGCTCGTAACTCTTTTCGGAAATTAAATCAGGAGGGGGGCGTTCTAGAGGTGTTTTGTCTTCCCACAACCCTAGATGCTTAAGGATTTTGCGAATGACAACAATGCGTCTTCGTTCATGGGTCAAGGGTCTCCCAATGACGAGAAAGGCGCACATTCCATTGTCATTGCGAGCGGTACCGCGGACCTGAGTGAACCAAAGGCCCGGGAATGAAATCGGGTCGCGATGGGCCGCCGGGGGAAAAGCTTTTTCTTTCCGGTTACTGTCCTGCCGCTACTTCAATAATAGCCAGCTCCACGGCCCCGCTCGAGGCGTCCGGCACGCTCCACTGGATTGTCCATCGCGCAATGGGGGTCTTCATCGGA
Source organism: uncultured Desulfobulbaceae bacterium (assembly GCA_947259115.1). GTDB lineage: Bacteria > Desulfobacterota > Desulfobulbia > Desulfobulbales > BM004 > BM004. Next base: position 1,262 of record CAMYKS010000039.1, read on the forward strand.
GCGGAGGAGGCCGCATGGCGGTAATCGGCCCAGACAGCGAGCTCGAACCACCAGTTCAGCGCCGCCCGGTATCCAAACATGTGGATCTTGCTGGCGGTGCCGGGGTGCGCAGGCAGGAGCAGATCGTAGACGTCCCACCGGACGCCCCCGCCTGCAGGAAGCGTTGCAGCGGCCCCGGAGATGGCATGGGACACATCCTGGACCGTGCCGCCCTCCTGGCCGAGCGTGACATGGGGCGTTACGTCGGCCACGTCCGTCCCGCAGTCGTTGTTCACTTTCAGGATCGCCTTGGCAAAGGGGATCTCTCTGCCGTCGCTCGCCTTAATGTGCGAAGCTTCCTTGTGCAATGACAGGATGAGACAGTCTTTTGGCATATCGGCCACCTACTTCGCGCAGCAGTAGAATCGGTGATAAGTATTTGCTTTTTCGCCCGTGTCAAAAATTCGGGGCGGTTCTTTGAATCCGCCCCCAACTCGTCGCATGTATTTATCAATAATGGACTACACGACACACTGTCAACAAAAAATCAGGCCGTTTCAAATGATGCTACTATTATTCAAACTAGCTTGCCATCATTGTTAGTTGCAAATTTTCCTTAACCTCTTTCCATTGATAATGGCAACCTTCAATCAACAATCTGCTGAAAATCAGCTTTTTTATGCTCATCCAAGGTGAAGATATATCCTCAATATTCTGATTAAACAATTCTTCTTTCCAATTTTAAATAGTCGGTTGCAATTTTGACTTCACGTTAATTCCCCCCGAGTCAATATGTCCAATGTACTACTACGGCAGGGCACCAAAATACTATTATTAAAAATACACTACCACAACGTAGTCGGCATCCCTGCTGCGCAATGGATTCCTTTTTTGAATTATTTGACATCAGCTGACTTTCTTTATACTTTCTTTTGCTCTACACAATTATTTTATAAAAAAACTGCTGTTATTTCTCTGTCTTCATGAAAGATTTCACAGCCGCAACACTTAAAAGGATTTCTTCCCATGCCAGAAAAAATTGTTGTAATCGGAGGTGTGGCGGCTGGCCCCAAAACCGCCTGCCGTGTTAAACGGCTTTTACCTGATGCCGAAGTCGTTATCGTTGACCAGGATAGTCTTATCTCCTACGGCGGCTGCGGCATTCCCTATTTTGTTTCAGGGGATGTTTCAGATGAGAAAGAGCTGCGCTCCACAAGCTTTCATGTCGTACGTGATGAAGGTTTTTTCAGGGATGCCAAGGGTGTCACCATGTTGACCCGGACCAGGGCCCTGGCCATAGACAGGCAGGCAAAAACGGTCAAGGTAAAGCAGCTTGATACCGCTGAAATAACTGAGCTTCCCTATGACAAGCTCGTACTTGCCACCGGCGCTGCTCCTAACCGGCTGCAGATTCCCGGGGTGGACCTTGAGGGAGTGTATGTGGTTAATGATATGCACCGGGCCATGGCCATAAAAAATGATCTGGCAAAAGGCAAGGTGGCTAAAGCCGTTGTCATCGGCGGAGGGGCCATTGGCCTGGAAATGGCCGAATCGCTGGCGGACCTCTGGGGTGTAGAGACCACAGTCCTGGAATATATGGACCAGCTGCTGCCCCGTATTGTTGATCCCGCCTTTGGAGCCATGCTGGAAAAACATCTCAAGGATAACAATGTCACGGTCTACACCGGTGAATCCGCAACCAGTCTTGAAAGCAATGATGCCGGCAGGGTCTGCAGGGTGGTTACCCCGAAGCGTTCAATTGAAGCCGACCTGGTTATTATGTCAGTGGGAGTTAGACCAAGAAGTGATCTGGCCAAGGAGGCAGGGCTGCTCGTTTCCGAGCAGGGATCCATTGTGGTGAATAACCGTATGCAGACATCCGATCCCGCGATTTATGCGGCAGGCGACTGTGTTGAAATAATCAACCAGGTGAGCGGCATGAAAAACAACGCCCCCATGGGCTCGCTTGCCAACCGTCAGGGCAGAGTCGCGGCTGATAATATTGCAGGTATCCCGTCGCAGTTTGAAGGGTGGGTGGGCAGCTTCATCATGAAGGCGTTTGATTGCTGCATTGGAGGGACAGGACTCAGCCATAACACAGCAAAAACGCTGGGATACGATGCTGAAGTGGCCATCACCGCCCAATCCGACAGGGCGCATTTTTTCCCGACCCAGGCAGTAATCATGCTGCAGATGGTCTTTGATAAAAGCAGCCGAAAGGTATTAGGAATCCAGGGTTTTGGCCCCATGAACGATTCGGTCCTGGCCCGCATAAATGCCGGAGCAGGGCTTATTGCCAAAGGTGCGGCAATTGAGGATTTCAGCAACCTGGAGCTGGCCTATGCACCTCCGTTTTCCACAGCTGTTGACGCCTTAAATGCCACGGCAAATGTTGCCGATAACCTTGCTGCGGGCCGCCTGCGCACGGTTTCCATTACAGACTTCCTGCAGTGGATGGAAAAACCCCAGGCCAAACCCCAGTGGGCGGCCCTTGATATCAGGCATCCCAAGGAAGCTGCAGAATTCGTCGGAAAATTCGGCCCCGAACTATGGCAGGCTGTTCCCTATGTAAATGTCCGTTCCAGATATAATGAGCTGCCGCATGATAAAATGCTGATCATCATTTGCGATGCCGGCACCCGTTCATCAGAAGTGCAGGTCTTTCTTGACTCAGTAGGGTTGAAAAACAATCTTGTCCTTGGCGGTGGCTTCAACGCCATAAGAAGAATCGGGGCAGACTGGTGGCCCTCATAGCATGCTCTTTCCAGAAAAAATCTATACCTGCTGCTGCATGTCAGTCTTTGGCTTGACAAGAAAAATCTTCAAATTTCATCTCGAATGGTATAAAATATGACTACAGTGATGAACAATTTTTGCTTTAAGTTCCGGCTTTTTGGGGAACCATAATTCCATATGGCGGATTGCATCTTTCATTGAGACCAGGAGGAGAAAATGCCCATAAGAAAATTTCCACAAGAGCATGAAAAGTTTGAAATACAGGCCTACAAAAAACCTAAAAGCCTGAAACTTCTTAGAGATACACACATCGCCTTTACAGGATCACCCAGAAAACACCCCTACGACCCGGATAGAGTTATCCTTATCACCGACCCGTACAGCAGGATAACGTCATATTATGAATTCAAGACCGCTGACGTATCTTACGTGGAGGAGATGGTCAACCTGGTTGATATGGAAGGTGAGACTGTTGCCATGGCAAGAATATGGGTCAAGAAAAAAAGTATCGGCGCCCGGGCTTCCCTTTTTATTGTCGATGATACTACTGTCTGAACATGCAAATTCCCTCAGAGTTGGTGCATGTATCAAATGCTTTGACACTGATTCTCCTGCACCATATTGCAGTAAACTTGGAACCATAACTGAAAAAAGTTAATGGCGCCAGCGCAGCGGAACCGGTTCATAACAACCTCTATAGCCATAATTGCTATTATTCTGCTATTCAGCTTTTTCCAATGGACATCCCAAATGCTTGGAAAATCATATTCAGGCCGTTTTTTGCCCCTTACAGAAAAGGAAAAGCATATAAGTCACAACCTCCACACCCATGTCTTTATGCTGGCTGATGAGATCGGAGAAAGAAACATCTGGCGACCCCAAAAACTCAATGCCGCTGCCGCGTATATTGAAAATACCTGGCAGGAGCAGAACTTTATTGTCCAGCGCCAGGAATATGCCGCACGGAATGTAGACTCCGTTAATCTTATAATAGAAATCCCCGGAACGGTACTGCCCGATCAGATTGTCATTGTCGGGGCGCATTATGACTCGGTACAGGGCTCCCCCGGTGCCAACGATAATGGCTCAGGCGTTGCAGCCCTGCTTGAGATTTCCCGGCTGCTGGGCGGAAGAAAATTTGACAGAACAGTCCGCTTCGTAGCATTCACCAATGAAGAGCCCCCCTTCTTTCTCGGGCGACAAATGGGGAGCAGGGTCTATGCTTCGCGCTCCCGCAGCCGCAAAGATAACATTGTTGGCATGCTTTCCCTTGAAACCATGGGATACTACTCCGAAATACCCGACAGCCAGGAGTACCCTTTCCCTTTCAGCTTTTTCTATCCGCATACTGCCAATTTTATCGGTTTTGTCGGCAACCTCCGCTCCCGGCAATTGGTGCGGCAGAGCCTCCATGCATTCCGGCGTCATACGCAATTCCCCTCTGAAGGCACGTCTGCTCCAGGTTGGATCACAGGCATAGGCTGGTCAGACCACTGGTCTTTCTGGCGGGAAGGATACAGGGCTATTATGGTCACGGATACCGCATTTTTCAGGTATGCGTACTATCATACCCGGCAGGACACACCGGAGAAGATAGATTATAATCGCTTAGCCAGGGTTACGGGCGGTCTGGCAGAAGTAGTCACTGAACTTGCCAATGCGAATAACGAGAGGTAACCCTTTTATATAGGAAGTAATATACTGCTTGGAGAGTTATTCATGGAAATTCATTTTCTCGGAGTTGGTGAAGCCTGTGACTTCAACCAACCCAATACATCAATACTGTTAAAAAATACGGAAACAGGTGGCGGCCGGATTCTTCTTGATTGCGGCTTTAGTGTTCCGCATCAGTATTTTGCCCTGCAGCCGGATGCGGAAGAACTTGAGATACTATGGATTTCACATTTTCATGGAGACCATTTTCTTGGCACACCGCTCCTTCTTCTCTGGTTTTGGGAAATGGGCAGGCAAACGCCACTTCACATCCTGGGTCCACCAGGTGTCGAAGCAAAAATCACACAGGCCATGGAGTTAGCCTATCCCAATCTGTTGTGCCGCCTGGGATTTTCCATAGTCTTTCATGATATGAAATCCGTTGATGAGGTTACTATTGCAGATACTGTTTGGCAGGCAGCAAACACGGAGCACTCGCAGCTCTGCCTCTCACTCAGGCTTGAGTTGCATGGCAGAACTGTATTCTACAGCGGTGACGGTCGCCCAACCCCGATGACCCAGTCCCTGGCAGAGGGATGCGATATCATAATTCATGAAGCGTATGAGTTTGAAGATACTACACCCGGGCACGGCTCAATTGCCACCTGTCTTGATTTTGCCCGTAATGCCGGGGTTAAACATTTAGCCCTGGTGCATGTGCAACGAAATATTCGGCCACAAGCAAAGACATTCATTGCAGACCTGAAAAAGAAATATGCAGAGATTACAATTCTGCTGCCTGAAAGGGGTAGCAGAATTTCACTGTAGCCTCTCTCGGTCCGTATTATTCAGAAATACTCATGAATACTACGGGTGGTTACCGCTTCCCACTGGCATTCCCGGTATCACGAAAATATTTGTTTGGCATTCCCTTTGCCTTTTCGCCCTTGACACCCGTAACTATTCTAAATTAAGGTACTTTTTTGTCGGCATCGCAGATGGCGAACGATGTAAGACTTCGAAAACACCTATGCAGATATGTAAGGCTCAATAGCACGCTGAATACGTAATGACACTGTACCTGTTTAGAGTTTTAGCGAAAAAAGTCTTTATTGATAAAGAATTACCTTGGAAAGTTTATAGAAAATGTCAGCCTGGATATGTCCAGTCCCAATAGCCCAACTTTCATCAGGAGGCTTGCAATGCGTTACATCACCATACACTTTATCCTGTTACTGCTAACATCATATGTGATTGTGCCACCTGCGGCTGCAGACACACGCTATGTCGGGGACCAGTTGATTATTACTTTACGGCAGGGAAAAAGCACCCAACATAAGATATTAAAAACTGTGGAAACCGGAACGCCCCTTGAAGTGCTCGAGGAAGACGGATCCTACTACAAAGTGAGGACAACCGACGGGGTTGAAGGATATGTCCTGCGGCAATATATAAGTTCAAGCCCCCCCAAGGCACTCCGCATTGAAGAGCTTGAGATGCTCAATAACTCTCTGCAGCAAAAAATAAACAACCTGGTTGAAGTAAATAATACTCTTGAAACGCAGCTCAACACTTTCCAGGGCAAGTATAATGAGGAATTTTCAGTAATAACGGAAAAATCCACTGATTTGGAACAAAACCTGGAGCAGGCATTAATCAACGAGCGCATCATGTCTGAAAAATATGAAACCCTGCTCACCCAGGCGGAGAATGTTGTAGAGATTGCTGCGGAGCGGGATCAACTGTTGCTGCAAAACAAAAAACTTGAAGCAGACCTTGCAGCGATTGTGCAAAAAAATGATTCATTAGCTGATTCCAGAATGATTAAATGGTTTCTGGCAGGTGGCGGGGTTTTCTTCTTTGGCTGGATTATAGGCAAAATTTCCAGGAAAAAAAGAACCCGTTTTTAAATTTATCATCAATTTTCTTATAAAAAAAAACTCCCGGGGACTGCTTCCCGGGAGTTTTTTCATGTCATATATAAAATACAATTATTCTTTTTTCTCAAAGGCAATCATGGTGAATTCACCATGCCGGTTGTAAATAGGGTATCCTGCCATACCCCAGGCTTTGAAGGCTCCCTTCAAATTCTTGACATTTGTGTAACCCATTTCCATCATAACTTCTGTTGCCAATGCAGAGCGGGCATCGGTGCGGCAGTAAACGACAATATTTGCATTCCTGTCCGGAACCATCCTGCCGATCTTCCATTCAAGCAGCCCGCGTGAAATATTAATAGCCCTGGGAAGATGTCCTGCTGCAAACTCCTCCGAGTCACGCACATCCACTAAAATAACGGGCTTGCCGGCATCCATGTCGGTCTTAACCTGCTGCGGTGTAACTTCAGCAATTTTTGCCTTGGCCTCAGCGGTAAACTGCATCGGCCCTTTAGCCTCAGCAAAGGCCTGACTCATAACACCGGTTCCGGTCAGCACTAAAGCACAAGCCGCAACACCCAACACCCAGATAATTCTGTTTCTCATTTTACCCTCCGATTTAGGTTTTAAGGTTATGAAATAATATTACTGCTCATTGCAACATCTCAAACTCTCAATAGTTATCATGAGCAATTTCCCCTGGTTTTTTCTTAAATCCTCACATCCTCGCCATCACTCTTTTGGGGAAAACATGAACTCCCCTGCTTCATGCCAAGGCTTAAAACCGCTGACGACTTTTGCACTGCACATTGTAGCTCCTCAGGTTTCTGTCAAACAGCAACACCCTGCCGTGATTTTGCTACAATACCCGGCAAAGCATCACACAGTATATCAACCTCCCGGCTGGTGTTAAACCTGCTCAAACTAATGCGCAGGGTACCATGGATATGGGTCTCCGGCACAGCCATGGCCCGTAACACGTGGGACGGGTCGAGATCCCCGCTGTGACAGGCGGAATGGGCTGAGACAGAAATGCCTCTTTCGTCCAGCTCCTGCACCATGGCTCCGGAAGCACAGTCCTTAAAACTCACATTCAGGGTATTGGCAAGCCGTGGCTCCAAAGCTCCATTGACAATGACCCCGTCAATCTCTGTCAGGATCCGTTCCTGCAACCTGTCGCGCAGATTAAGGACATACGACATGCAGGCCCCCAGATGGTCTGCAGCCAACTCACAGGCTTTTCCCAAACCCGCAATTCCTGCAACATTTTCAGTGCCCGCCCGATGTTCCATTTCCTGGCCCGCCCCCATAATAAAAGGTGTAAAGGGTGCTGTCCTTTTGACATAGAGAGCACCTGTGCCCTTGGGACCATGAAACTTATGTGCTGCCACGGCCAGATAATCAACGGGCAAGGTTTCCAGAGCGATGGGCTCCTTACCTATCAACTGGACTGCATCACAGTGAAAAAGCACTTTTTTCTCCCTGCAGCGTGCTCCTATTTCCGCCAGGGGCCAGACGACCCCGCTTTCATTATTAGCACCCATGAGCGATACAATGGCCGTATCAGGCCGTATTGTTTCAGACAGAAGCTGCAGGTCCAGCGCCCCATCTTTATTTACGGGCAGCAAATCAATGGCATAACCGAATCTTTGCTCTAGAAACTCCAGGGGTTTCAAGACTGAAGCATGTTCAACCGTTGATGAGACGATATGTTTTTTGTCAGGAAAGGCTGCAACAGCACTCCACAGAGCGGTGTTATTTGCCTCTGTACCGCCGCTGGTAAAGATAACTCTTTTGGCCGGGCAGTGGAGCAGGGCTGCCACCTGTTCCCTGGCATCAGTTACCCCCCCAAGGGCCTCTTCGCCAAAACGATGCCCGCTGGAAGGGTTGCCAAAACGTTCATTGAGATAAGGAAGCATTGCCTCACGGACCTCGGGAGCCAGGGGCGTAGTGGCATTATTATCGAAATAGATTTTTTCCATGCTCCATCTGCACTCCTGTTAAAATTCCAGTATAAAACAGTAACTGGAGAGTACATAAAAACTCCACTGGTCCAGTATACAAATCATTTTACAGGTGCTGCTCCAAACACTCTTTATATCTCAAGCATCCTGTCCAAGGCAATCTTGGCCAGTTTTGCCGTATCAGGATCAACTGTAATCTGGTTCCTCACTTCCCCCTTCACAAGATTATCAAGAATCCAGAGAAGGTACTTGGGTTTTATCCTGTACATTGTTGAACAAAGGCATTGAAACGGCGAAAGCGAGTGAATCTCCTTGTCAGGATTTAAGCGGGCAAGCCTGTTCACCAGGTTGATTTCCGTCCCGATAGCCCATTTGGAACCTGGAGGGGAACTTGACACTGCTTTGATAATGTTTTCGGTGGAGCCGTATAGATCAGCCCCGGCTAAAACCTCATGGGTACATTCGGGATGCACCATGATTCGGATGTCCTGATCTCTTTCACGCCACATCCTGACGTGGGCTGCATTAAACTGCATATGTACGGTGCAGTAACCGTTCCATAAAATTGCCTTTGCACGTTTTATGGCCTCAGCTTTATTACCACCCAGATACTCATCGCGATTCCAGAGCACAATCTCTTCAGGTTTTATGCCCAGGGCGATGGCCGAATTTCTCCCAAGATGTTCATCAGGAAAAAAGAAAACCTTCTCACCGCGCTCGAGGGCCCAGGTTAATACCCGCTCGGCATTGGAAGATGTGCACACAGAGCCTCCTCGCTCTCCGACAAAGGCCTTGATGGCAGCAGATGAATTAACGTAGGTTACCGGAATGATACGGTCTACATCGGTTACCCCGTTCAACTCTTTCCAGGCCCAGGAAACCTCGTCAAACGTTGCCATATCGGCCATGGGGCATCCGGCTCGTAAATCAGGTAAAATGACGGCCTGGTTGTCACCTGTCAGAATATCTGCCGACTCGGCCATAAAATGCACCCCACAAAAAACGATGTAGGGCTTGTCATTGCAGGCTGCTGCATGTTTTGCCAGTTTGAGAGAATCGCCGGTCATATCGGCAAACTTGTATACGGACTCCTGCTGGTAATGGTGGCAGAGAATAAGAAGTTTCTCAGCCAGCTCTTTTTTGCGGGCCGCAATACGCTCAGCCAGGATGTCTTCTGACTGGCTATAAAGCTCTGATCTTATATCAACCTGTTGTAGTACCAATGTGCCACTCTTGCTTCTTTTTTTGAAATCAACAGACCGGTTAGAGCAGGTCTATTCAGTATTCAGTAATGTGCCGCAGCCGTAAAATCTTACTTGGCTAATTTGACCCACGAGGCGCACGGCCCCTTGTCGCCCTGTGCTTCGCCATATTTCACACCGTCCCCCTCGGACAGCTGGTTAATGGAAACATCCCTTAAGGCATTCTCATGAAAATAGATCTCCTGGCCTTTAGGTGTCACGATGAAGCCATATGATTCATACGGGAAAAGACTTTTCACCACTCCTTCACCGCTTGCACTTTTCGCTGCTTCCGGCTGTACCTTGTAAGACTGACGCCTTTTCCGCTGTAGTTCCTTTAACTGCAGGCCGAGGGTATTAAATGCATCAACCAGGAGAGGGACAACCTTCTCCCCTTTTCTTTTCACTACAACTGTATCATTTGGTATCGAAGCTACTAATCGTAGTTCATAGCCCCCTTCTTTATGGGAAGATGTGCCTTCTATAGTGACACGCAAATTATGAATAAAACCTGCATGATGTCTTTCAAGTCTCGCTTTCTCTTCATCGATTTTATCCTGCCATACCTTACGTATTTCCAAATTTCGGGCTTCAACTTGTAGTTCCATCGAGCTCCTCCATAATAAATTTAAACATTATTTGCCGGCATTGTGGTTACGACCCTACCAGGGCATTTATATTAAAAACCCTCGGAGGCAAAGTTTATACCCGTCAAGCGAGTACTAAAAAGAGTATTCTGCCCTTAAGAGTGCTTACCTGAGGGGTATTATCAAATATCACGATGCTGACTCCCATGCCGCATATAACCATTTAATTCCAATTAGTTAGCGCTATCCATCCTGCAATGAATCCACATATATATCACTATTTCAGCGCCTTCCAAAAGAGTTATTTTTTTCTATAGTACATATTACCATATATTCCAATGATACCCTAACATTGATGATCAATTCCGCTGAAAAAACATACCCAGAACATTTCACAATTGTTTTAAAAACTAAAGAGGCGGAAATTAAATAAAAATGTATTCTCTTGGCAAGTATAAAAAAAATATATAAGGTATCTTTCTTTTTTTACCTTGTTTTGAACATAATCACGAATGGAAATGGAAACAACAACATGCTTGTTAAAGACATATTAAATTCAAATAAGACCTGTATCAGCTACGAATTTTTCCCGCCAAAACTTGAGAGCGACTGGGACAGGCTGTTCCAGACGATCTCTGACCTCATCCCCCTGGCACCGGCCTATGTGAGTGTCACGTATGGCGCTGGCGGTTCAACCCGGGATCGTACCCATGATCTCTTGGTACGCATACAGGAGGAAACCGACCTTACCGTGGTTTCCCATTTAACCTGTGTAGGGTCAGACAGGGATGATATCCATGCAATTCTAAGCAAATACACTGAGCATGGCATAGAGAACATTCTGGCCTTACGGGGCGATCTTCCCAAGGGCCAGACACATTGGGAGCAACCCCAAAACGGCTTTGCCTATGCTGCAGATCTGGTTGCCTACATCAAGAAACATTTTCCACGGATGGGCATTGGAGTAGCAGGATTTCCTGAAGGACATCCTGAAACACCAAACCGCCTTAAAGAAATCGACTATCTCAAGGCAAAAGTAGATGCGGGAGCCGACTATATCGTCTCCCAGCTTTTTTTCGACAACCGGGACTTTTACGATTTCTGTGAACGCTGTGAACTGGCACATATCAACGTACCCGTCATAGCCGGCATCATGCCGATAACCACCAGGCACGGTATGATCCGCATGGCTGAACTTGCAGCCGGCGCCAGAATCCCTGCCAGGCTGCTGAAGTCAACAGAACGGGCCGGCAGCGATGCATATCTGGAAAGAGTCGGGGTGCACTGGGCCACAGAGCAGGTCCGCGACCTGATTGATAACCATACCAGAGGCATACACCTTTACACCTTGAACTGTTCCACTGCAACGCTTCGAATTTACGAATCCCTGGGAATCTGCAGCTCCACACAGCTATAAACTTGAGAGGTATTCATACAGTACTTTTTTCATTTCCCTGTTGCCTGCATTTACCCTGTGTCATTATTAAGGGGGCTGAATACGATCTTTCCCTGCGTGGTATCTGCTTTTATTACAAACGCCAAAAACAGTGATTATGCCCCGAAGCTCTGCCCAAACTGGATCTGTACATTATGGCTGGTATGTTGTTGCGGCAGGAACCCTCTGTATCTTTGCCGGCCTTGGCTTCGGACGTTTTGCCCTTGGCATGCTTCTGCCGGCCATGTCAGAAGCACTGGGCCTCACCTATTCTCAAATGGGCCTGATCAGCACCTCAAACTTTGTGGGCTATCTGCTTGCTGTTCTTGTTTGCGGCCATATCAGCTCGCGCATAGGAAGCAGATTATTGATTTTTCTGGCACTGCTCCTGGTTGCAGTTTCCATGCTCCTGGTGAGCCGGGCAGACAGTTTTATGACTGTTGCCTTTTTCTATACGTTGACAGGTATGGGAAGCGGAGCTTCAAATGTACCGATGATGGCCCTGGTCGCCTCCTGGTTCAGTAAAAGCCAGCGAGGTAAAGCTGCCGGATTTATTGTCATAGGAAGCGGCTTTGCCATTCTTCTTTCGGGAAAACTCATTCCGTATCTCAACCAACTGAACGAGCTGAACGGCTGGCGTACCAGCTGGCTGGTTCTCGGTATCATTGTGCTTGTCATTGCACTCATCTGTTTACAGGTAATCCGCGATTCCCCTGCTGAACTAGGGTTGCAGCAATTTACCGGCAAAAAAAATTCCACCCCCGATGGTCAACTTCCTATCGATGAGGGCAATACATCGGTTACCCAAAAAGACATCTACCACCTGGGGGCTATTTATTTTCTCTTCGGCTATACCTATGTAATCTATGCAACCTTTATAGTTACCGCCCTGGTTCAGGAAAGAGGGTTTTCCGAAGCGGCTGCCGGCAACTTCTGGTCCTGGGTTGGTTTTCTGAGCCTTTTCTCAGGTCCGGTATTCGGTACACTGTCTGACAGACTCGGCAGAAAGTCCGGACTCATTATGGTATTTTCCATCCAGATGTTTGCCTATCTGCTAGTTGCACTCTCTCTCCCCGGCATATTTCTCTACCTGTCTATTGGCTGTTATGGCCTGGTGGCCTGGTCCATACCGACAATTATGGCAGCCCTGGTGGGAGATTATGTGGGGCCGCAGAAAACGGCAAGAGTTTTCGGCTTCATCACTTTCATTTTTGCACTGGGACAGATAGCCGGACCGGCTGTGGCAGGTTTTTTGGCTGAAAAATATGGCACCTTTTCCAGCAGTTTTCTGATGGCCGCCATATTCGCCGGACTGGCGGTCCTGCTCTCAAGCTTTCTTAAAAAGAAGACTCAGTAAGCCGGCCGTTTTCTATTGATTGAAAGAGCCTCTCACGTAACAAGGCTGCTGGAGATACAAGGAAGAGTCTGTTCAGCTATAGTAATACTATGCTGGACAGGCGATGACGCAGTAGATCCAGTAGATTTGTTACGTGAGCTAAAACTAGGATTTTTTGCGGCCTAGAAGCTCATAAACCTTCATTTCCCCGTATTTTTCATCGATCTCCCGGATCACAAGGGCTGACCGTGCTGCTTTACTGGTGTTTTCACTGAGCAGGATACCGTCAATATATGGCTTGGTAAGGTCCTGCAGCCTGAAGACAGTATTCACCGGATCGCCGATAACGGTGTAATCCATTTTCATATCAAAACCGATATTGCCGACCACCACCTCACCTGTATGTATACTGATGCCGATATGCACCGAAGTGCCCACTTCCTCCTCCAGGTAATTATTTATTTCCGGAAGCGCCGCCTGCATCTCCAAGGCGGCCGCAATGGCATTATCTGCATCCATGGTGCTGGAAACCGGGGCCCCGAATATGGCCAAAAAGCCATCCCCAAGATATTTATCGACGATGCCCTGGTGTTTGAAAATTATTCCACCCATGACCGAGAAAAAATGGTTTAACAGTGAAATGGTTTTCTGTGGGCCGATATTTACGGCAAGTTTTGAAAACCCCCGCATGTCAATGTTAATCAGGGAAAGGGTCTTCATTTCTTCAACCCGTGAGGTGGACTCGCCGTCGTGGACTATCTTATCCACGATCTCCTTGGGCACGAACTTCTGGAACATATGACGGATATCGCGCTCATGCTCCGCCATGGCCACTGTCTCCCCGTAAAGCCTCACATTTTCGTTGGCGATGGAAACCGAAGAGGCAATAGACTGGAGAAGATCCTCATCATTGGGGCCGAAAACCCCGTCAATCTTATTTAATACTTCAATGACACCCACGACCTTGCCTTGGGAAATTACAGGGACACAAAGGGCTGATTTCGTTACAAATCCTGTGGAACCATCAACATCACCGAAAAAATTTACCGCCGTTTCGATGTCATTAACTATTAGCGATTCACCCCGGGCGGCAACGGACCCGGCTATGCCCTGACCGAACTTCAGGGAAAAGGTCTGCAGGCTGTTAATATCAATGTCAGGATTAATATTGAAACCGGTGGCAAAATGAAGTTCATTATCATCGGCCAGCAACAGCGCCCCTGCCTCCACATCCATTATCTCCTTTATCATATCCATGGTATAGTTAAGAACCGAACCGATATCAAAGGTCGATGACGCAAGGGCTCCGCCGATCTGCTTGATGGTTGCCATTTCCCGATCCCTCTTCATAACGGCTGAAGAAAGATTCGTCTGTTCAATGGCAAATGAGATGACAAGCCCCAGCCACTCGGCAAAATCCTGGTTCTCCTGAAAAATTTTGGCGGTGTGGGCTGCAAAAACCAGAAGACCGCTGACTGCTCCATCGATGGTCAACGGTGCCAGCAGGCATGACCTGTACCCGAGGTCCACGAATAGACTGCGGTCTGTGGCATTGTTCTGACTTGAGGTGTCAACTATTGTCATGTTGGCATTCTGTTTCATGACCCGGTCAATAACCGAGCCTTCGAAATTGAACCTGTCACCTGTGGAGATATGCAGCGTGTCATTGGCATAGAGATCTGTCAATTTGATGGTACCGGGCCAATTCTGCTCTTTCTGTAAAACAAAGGCGACATCAAATGGAACAACACTCTGGACTTCCATATATATTGCATGGAGTAATTCGGTTCCTTTAAAGCTCGAATTGAGGATCTTGAAAATCCGCTCAATAGCCCTGTGACGCTGCACGGTTTTAAGGGCGTCCATCTGGTAGTGCAGGTTCTCATAGGTAAAGGACGCTATGGTCAGCAGCGGCGCCAATACATCCGCGTCCTGTTTAGTGAATATCCTGTCAATCTTTTTGCAGGATATGGACAGTACCCCCACGATGTTCTGACTGGCCTTCAGCGGCACACAGATAAAAGATTTGGTAGCGTAATATTCACGGTTTGATCTGCCGATGCGGGTTTCTTTCTCAATATCCTCTACAACGAGAGGCGACTTATTGATTACTGCATATTTTGCGATGCTTGATTCAAAATCGACCTCATCGCCCATTTTAACCCGATCACCATGCCCAATGCTGGCCTGCATGACAAATTTTCTGGGTTCTTTATTGTTGAGGATAAGAATTGATCCGACATCAGCATCAACCATTTTGAGGGCGCGCACTAATGTGAAAAAAAGAATTTCATTCGGATCGCGGGTGATGTAACAAAGCTCGGCCAGTTCTTTTAAAAGGGAGAGTAAGTGCGCCTTGCTTTCCAGTTGCCTGTTTGCCTCTTTATAGTGGGCCTCAATGGTTTCAAAAGAGACGACGATATTGCCAATCTCGTCCCCGTCATCCTGAAAAGAACCACTGGGCAGATCATTGGCCACCTTACGTGAAAACTCTCTCGATATATTAATAATTTTATCGAAGATTTTTCTTAATACTGTAAAGCCAACCAGGGAATAGACGAGCACGCTGAGAAGAATCCACTTGACAAATTCATCCTGCAAAAAACCATATTTTTTACCTAGAAAAAGAAACCCCGCAACAGGCACTAAGGTGAATAAAGCAAATATGACATTGAGCCAGTAATACAGGTTTTTTTTCTTTCTTGATGACTTGGGTTTCATAAAAAAATTATCACCTGCAGGAAAATGAATTACGGGGCATATTGGTAGTCCCTCTTTGGCAACTTACTGAAGAGTGGGAACATAATCAAAGAATTACAATAAGATATAGACGAAATTACTGCAATATCATTTTTTTTCGCTTGCTGTTACCGGTCTGTTCTATTACTCTTTTTTTACACTGTACCTAGACTTTTTTCCTTACCTGTTCAGCCCTTAGGAAATATTGCGCATGGAAAACCACCTTCACCTGGCCGGAGATATTGGCGGTACAAAAACCATCCTGGCCCTTTTCTCCAGTGAAAAAGGCCCGCTGCAACCACTTTATGAGAAAAGCTATGGCAGCAGTTCCTATCCGGGTCTCGATGCAATCATTGAAGACTTCTTTTCCAAAACCAAAACATCTGCTGTAACGGCCTGTTTCGGTGTAGCAGGACCGGTCAGGGAGGGCCGGGCGGTTATTACCAAGTTGCCGTGGCAACCGGACGTCAGACTGCTGCAGGCCGCACACGGTTTTTCAAAGACAATACTCATCAATGATCTGGTTGCAACCGGATATGCCCTACCACACCTGAAGCAATCGGACTTTTTCATCATCAACAGAGGCTTGCTGACAAGGGAAGGAGCCTTGGGAATCATCGCACCGGGCACAGGTTTGGGTGAGGTTGTTTTCACCTGGGACGGTTCCCGGTACCTGGCGGTCCCCTCAGAAGGAGGCCATACGGATTTCGGGCCATCCTCCAAGACGGAATCTCAATTGCTTGCTTTCCTCGAGAAACGCTACGGGCATGTCAGCTATGACAGGGTTTGTTCGGGCCGGGGCTTGCCGGTCATTTATGATTTTTATAAATCCTTGGGCCGCTTGGAGGAGCCGGACTGGCTGAGCGCACAGTTGACTGCTGCAGAGGATCCTGCCCCGGTCATTGTCAATGCAGCACTCGACGGAAAAAAACAGTGTGAAATCTGTACTAAAACTCTGGAGCTTTTCATCTCTGTTCTTGGAGCTGAAGCAGGCAACCTGGCCCTCAAGGGCCTGACAACCGGAGGCATGTATATAGGTGGGGGCATTCCTCCCAGGATCCTGCAATTCCTTAAAAATGAAACATTCATGAAATCATTTACCAGCAAGGGGCGCTTGAGCTATCTTTTACGGGATATACCGGTAAAGGTCATACTCAACCCTAAAGCTGCACTTATTGGTGCCGCATCCTACGGCTTGGGAGTGAGGTTTGAGTCACTGCCTGCGTCCAGAGACAACTCACATGGATAAAAAACTTGTACAACGCCTGCTTATAGTTATTGCAATAGTTGCAGTGGTCCTCCTTTTTAAAATCCTTGGCCTCGGCCAATACCTGACCCTGGATTACCTCAAGGCTTCCCAGGATAAATTTTCACAGCTCTACGGCGAAAACAAACTGGCGGTCATCGCCGGCTATATGATTATCTACATTGCAGTCACAGCTCTTTCCCTTCCAGGCGCTGCAGTTATGACTCTGGCAGGCGGTGCCATGTTCGGATTCTGGATTGGTTTTGTCGTTGTCTCATTTGCCAGTACCATAGGCGCCACCCTCGCCTGCTTTGTTGCCCGTTTTCTCATGCGTGACTGGGTCCAGAATAAGTTTGGTGAGAAACTGTCCACCATGAATACCGGCATAGAAAAAGAAGGTGCCTTTTACCTCTTTTCTTTGAGACTGGTGCCTATCTTTCCTTTTTTCGTCATCAACCTGACCATGGGGATGACGACCATGAAACTTTTGACTTTTTACTGGGTGTCTCAAATCGGCATGCTTCCCGGTACCATGGTTTATATCAACGCCGGCAAAGAACTGGGTCAGATCGAATCGTTGTCCGGCATCTTGTCCCCGGGTCTTATAATTTCCTTTATCATTCTTGGGCTTTTTCCCATTACTGTTAAAAAGCTTCTCTATTTTTACAAAAAAAAGACAGGCAAGCTGCAACCCGAAGAAAAGGAGACGTTCAATGGCAAAATATGATTATGATCTTGGCGTGTTAGGTGGAGGCGCCGCCGGGCTGACAATTACCGCCGGTGCCGCCCAGCTTGGGGCCAAAACGCTCTTGGTGGAAAAAGAACCGGCCCTTGGCGGTGACTGTCTGCACTATGGCTGCGTACCCAGCAAAACCCTGATCCGGACAGCCAGGGCGTACCATGATATCAAACATGCTGTCAAGTTCGGGCTGCCGCAGGTAGATATACAACCGGTTGATTTCAAGCAGGTTGCAAAACGCATACGTGCAGTCATCAGCGTCATCCAGAAACATGATTCAGTTGAGCGTTTCTGCTCCCTCGGCGCCCGGGTGGAATTCGGCCAGGCCGAGTTCATTGACGAGCATTCCATCAGGCTCCAGGGCAAAACCTTTTCCGCCAAAACCTGGGCCATAGCAACCGGCTCATCACCGACGGCCCCTCCCTTTGCAGGACTCGACTCGGTTTCATACCTGACCAACAAGGACATTTTTTCTATGGACTCCCTCCCCGGATCGATGATTATTCTCGGCGGCGGCCCCATAGCCATAGAAATGGCCCAGGCATTTAACAGGCTTGGCACCAGAATCACTGTCATTCAGCGCTCCGGCCAGATATTAAGCAAAGAAGACAGGGACATGGCCGATACGGTCATGGAAAGGTTGAGCGGTGAAGGCGTTTCGATTGCCCTGAATTCATCCGTTGTTACTGTTTCTGAAAAGGCAGGAATAAAAGAGGTAGTTTTCAAGAACCGTGACGGTCAATTAAAAACCGTTATTGCAGACGCTCTTCTCGTTGCCATGGGGAGGAAAGCCAATGTTGACGGAATGGGACTTGAAAATACCGGTATAGCCTATTCCCACAAAGGGATCGAGGTTGACAGCAGGTTGCGCACAAACCACAAGCATATCTTTGCTGCGGGCGACATTACGGGCAAATACCAGTTTACCCATGCCGCCGGATATGAGGGAGGGATTGTTATCAGTAACGCCATTTTCCACCTGCCGCGGAAAACGGATTACACCTATCTTCCCTGGTGTACCTATACGAGTCCGGAACTGGCCAGCATCGGCTTAAACGAAAAGGGTGCAAAGGCTGCCGGTAGACAATATTCCGTGTGGACCGAAGAGTTCAAAAATAATGACAGAAGTCTGGCCGAGGGCGAAGAGACAGGCAAAATAAAAATGCTGCTTGATGACAAAGAAAAACCCATTGGCATTCAGATCCTGGGCCTTCATGCCGGTGATCTGCTGGCTGAATGGGTAGCCGTATTGAACGGCAAGGTGAAACTTTCCACCCTTGCAGGAGCAATTCATCCCTATCCGACCCTGGGCGAGATCAATAAAAGAGTTGCCGGTTCATTTCTTGCTGGAAAAATTTTCTCCAACACGGTGAAAAAAGGATTAAAACTTTTCTTTAATTTTAAGGGCCGTGCCTGTGAAGCTTCGGAGTAATTTTTTGCCTTACACTATTTAAAGGTTGCCAAAACACCTGGACTTCAAGTATATAAGCTCCTTTTTGTTTCTCTGTTCGCATTTCAAATACATGCAAACAGGTTTTTTTACTGTTTGGTGTTATTTCATACATTTCAAAATTTTAATAATGAGGAAGCATAATGCTAGTTAAGAAAAACTGTACACTATACAGCGGCGGCATGAAAGGAGCTGAAACAGCCTTTGGCGAAGCTGCTGAAAGATGGAACATCAAAGAGGTAAATTTCTGCTATACGGGCCAGAAAACGAACAGGCAGAAAAATACAGTAGTCCTCTCAGATGAAGATTTGAAACGCGGCGACATCAGCATGGAGTTGGTTTCCAAAATGATGAGCCGGACATACTATGAAACTGATAAAATAAGAAAGGTTCTGCAGACCATTTTTCATATGGTGAACAAAGGCCATCAGGTTTTTGTTATCGGCACAATCCTCGAGGACAATACCGTAAAGGGAGGTACAGGCTGGGCGGTGGAACTCGCCAAACTGTTCAACCGGCCGCTCTCAGTTTATGACCAGGAAAAAGATAATTGGTATAGCTGGATACAGGGTGTTTGGGTTCAAGACACCCCAAAAATAGCGCACGAAACATTTGTCGGGTCCGGGTCACGCAATCTTTCCGAAAACGGGGCAAAAGCGATCGCCGGGCTTTTTGAGGATGCCTTTGCTTCTCTGTAAAATTTTACAGGAAAAGACATAAAAAAAAGCCGTGCCTTATATGGGCACGGCTTTTTTTATGTCTACCGGATATTATTTTTTTAAGGGATCAAAATTCTGCCTGGTTGTCCCTTCTTTTTTATAATCGACTTCAACGGGTTCCTCTTTACGGGGCTTTATCTGCAAATCTTCATAATTGTCTTTTGTAATAAGTTTTCTAGGCTCCCGGACACTCACCTGCTCCTCTTGCGCTGCGCATCCTGCCAACATGCTGAAGACGACAAGAAAGAGTATGCCTTTGAATTTCATCTATTGCTCCAGTGCTTTTATTCTATGTGCTTAAACAATTGGGCCAAAGTTCCATGGTTGCCATTCCTGCAGCTTACACCATTCTTTTCATTATAACAGCATACTGTAGTTGCATGGGGTGATGGATCAGAAGGAAGATTTTTTCCGCACCCAGGTATTGTAATGAATCCTATCATTACTGAAAGCATCTCGCGCATTTGGAACGTGGGCAGGATAGCCCATGCCAACATAGCTGTGCGCCACAACATTTTCAGGCAGGTCAAGCAGAACGGTCATACCGTCAATCCTGTCACGGTCAGGGTATATTTCAGAAATATATGCTCCCAGTCCATTGGCATGAGTGGCCTGCAGAAGTTGTTGGGCTGCCGCTTCGCAGTCAAGCATCCATTTATCCTTGATCTGCGCCCTGTTAATGTCGCCGCAAACAATTATTGCTGCCAGAGCCTGCATTGTAAAAGGAGGAGCCGGGACAACTTCAGATGCCTTACTCAGGGTTTCAATTTCATTTAAAATTACGAACTGGGCCGGGTGTCCCATTGCCACCGAGGGGATATTCATGGCCGCACCAAGTATGTCATAAAGAGTATCTACTGAAATTGGCCCCTGCTCAATTTTCGTCTCATTTTGCATTTTTTTCTATCCCGCAGCCGTAAATGACCCCATGGCTTATAAAAGCTTCTGATGTTTTCACAAAATAACAAAATACTCTTATCTTGTTTTTTGTAGATTGTAAAGTTTCAAAAAAAATTCACACTGGGATTATCCTCATAAAAACAACATTATCACATTAATACCGCAAGGTATTTCTCAACCTTCCCGATGAATATTAAAGGGACCCCAGGCCTGGCATACAGGCATTACCTCCAAACGGTTAATGTTGATATGTGAGGGAAGACTTGTCACCCAAAAGATAATTTCAGCAATATCATCGCCCGTAAGCGGTTGCGTGCCCCTATACACTTCTGCAGCCCGTTCAATATCCTTATTAAACCTGATTATGGAAAACTCTGTTTCCGCGAGGCCCGGCTCAATATTGGTTACGCGGATGGGGGTTCCATGCAGATCAGATCGCATATTATTTGAAAACTGTTTGACAAATGCCTTAGTGGCGCCGTAGACATTACCGCCGGGGTAAGGAGTTGATCCGGCAACCGACCCTATATTGACGATATGACCCCGCTGCCGTTTTACCATACCGGGCAGAATCTGCCTGGTGCAGTAAAGTAGCCCCTTTATATTCGTATCAATCATGTTTTCCCAGTTTTCCAGGTCTGCTTCGTGGGCAGGTTCAAGACCCAGGGCCAACCCTGCGTTATTGATCAAAATGTCTACTTCCCGATACGCATCCGGCAGATTTGCCAGGGCATCGGCAACTGCATCACGGTCGCGGACATCAAGCTGCAAGACATGAATTTCAGTGTCTGGCAGTTCTTCCCGTAAGGCTTCAAGTCTTTCGTAGCGTCGGGCTGCCAGGATCAATCTGTATGCAGGTCCCCTGAACTTCCGGGCGCATGCCGCACCAAACCCCGCACTTGCTCCGGTCAGCAGTACTGTTTTTTTCATTTGTATCTCCTGGAAGTAGGTCACTGTTGAATTTTTAATATTTACTGATGCATACTGACAAAATATCCTCTAAGGTGTAAACATGTCAACTTCTGACAAGACGAGCAGGCAAATCCATAAGGAAAATCAGCTCTTCTATTTCTTGACAAAGCCTGATCACCCATTGTAATCAGTTCTAGTGTCAATACTGACGGCAATAAGGTCACATTATAGAAGCTATAAAGCAGGCTATCCTTAACTAGTGTCTGTCCAGAAATGAATTTTTTTGCCGGAGATTAAGGATCGCGATAAAAATAAGCGCAGGCATATATATGATATTCCGAGCATTATTTTTTGGGGAAAAAATATTTAATGGTCATCACCCACTCTGATGACGATCAGGACCGGGCCAATGGCGCTGTCGGCATGGCGGTCTCACTCCTCAGCGACGGGGCCGACCTTGCTCTCTTTTTTATTTTTGAAGGTGCAAAAATGGCACGCAAAGGTGTTGCAGAAACCATTGCAGGAGAAAATATGACCCCGGTGCGTGAACTCTTTCCCATGATCCTCGAAGAGAACCTTCCCATGTATGTCTGCGGGGCCTGTGTCAAAAAGTACAATATCCCTGAAGATGAGATCGTTACCGGCATAAAAATTGCCACCCTGCCTACCGTCACAGTCAAGATGCTGGACAGGGAAACCATAATGTTCTAGGAACAAGCAAATGGCTTTATTCAAGAAGAAAACACTGACCGGACTGGCCCGTACCTGCGGCTGAGCTGCTAAAATCGGTCCGACGGCTCTGTCGGAAGCGCTGGAAGGTTTGACGCCACCCAATGATCCTGATCTCCTTGTGGGTATTGAAACTGCTGATGATGCCGCGGTCTATCGGCTGACGGATGAAATCGCCATGATCAACACGGTGGATTTTATTACGCCGCCGGTGGATGATCCCTATTGGTTCGGCCAGATATCAGCTGCCAATTCCATTTCCGATGTCTATTCCATGGGAGGCAGGCCTCTTACTGCTCTGAACGTAGTAATGTTTCCGAGCAAACACCTGGATATGGGGTTTTTAAAGGATATACTTCGCGGCGGCCATGACAAGGTGGTGGAAGCCGGGGCCTGTATGGTGGGCGGCCATACCGTTGATGATGAAGAACCCAAATACGGTTTGTGTGTCAATGGAGTAGTACATCCTGACAGGATTATAACCAATGCCGGTGCCCAGGCGGGCGACGCCCTTATCCTCACCAAGCCGCTTGGCTCCGGGGTTCTTTTTAATGGTGTGCGCTCAGGAAAACTGCCCTTTAAGGAACTGGAACGGGAGACCCTTCCGTCCCTGGCTTCCTTGAACGCCAAGGCCATGGAAGTCGCTCTGCAATATGACCTGCATGCCTGCACAGATGTCACCGGTTTCGGTATTCTGGGACATCTTCTGGAAATGGCCCACGGCTGCAATGCCAAGGTTGTTCTGGAGTACAAAAAACTTCCATTTTATGCCGATGCCCTTGCCATGTACAAAAAAGGTGAAACAACCGGCAGCAACAAACCAAACAGGGCAATGGTTGCCAAACATCATCTCGATCTGCAGCTTTCCCTGTCAACTGCAGAGGAAGAACTGCTGTATGATCCCCAGACTTCAGGGGGACTGCTCCTTTCAGTGCATGGTTCCCAGGCTGATGAACTGGTTGCAGCCCTGACTGCTGCAGGAGTTCAAACAGCCGTCAAGGTGGGAGAAATTATTGAAGCACCTGTCGGCATAGTGGTCGTTTAACCATCAGGCACTATAAAAACTTATATTTCAGCCTTGCACCGGCAGGCCCGCCTCGTGCCGCTCGGCGAAAATTGCCTGGTAAATATTTTTATAACCACTCTTCGGGAGTTTTTATAGGTGCCAGAGCTGCGGCCACCTGGGTTGCAATACAGCACATTTTTTTCTCCTTGACGAAAACTCCGGCCCCGACCGCAAAATTCTTCACAGACTGTTCCAGGCACTAGGAATATGTCCTTCACTATACTCTATACTCTTCGGGATTTCTGGCAGCGGCCAGGGGAAAATTCTTCATATCCGCATCAACCAGGGTTTTCAACTCCATGTGGTCTATCGGCTGATATGCTTCTTTATTGGCAAGCGCAAATCTTTGCATCCCGAACATGATGACCAGTAACAAAAGGGTTCCAATAATATTTTAATTTTCATGACCTCCTTGTCCTGTCACGTGAAAAATTTCCATAACGCCCATAAATATTGACGCTGAAAACTTATATTGATATACAATTAAACAAATAGATAATGCCGATTACTAAAACACTGTTTATGGAAGAATTTGCTGCGCCACGTGCCGGGAAAAAATTAAACTGCAGCATCAGTCGGAAAGGAAAAATCATGGATGTCCATCATCTGAAAATTTTTGTATCAGTTTACAAAAATAAAAGTTTTACCAGGGCTTCGGAGGATATGCACATAAGCCAACCGACCATCAGCGAACATATCAAGAACCTGGAGAACTCTTTGGATTGCCGGCTTTTTGACAGGTTGGGCCGTTCAATCATGCCAACTGCCGAGGGAGATGTACTCTATCCGAGAGCTCTGCAACTTCTTGATGACCTGGACACAATTCAGGAAGAAATCACTGATGCCGGCACCGGAGTTAAGGGAAGGCTGATAATCGGGGCAAGCACCATACCCGGCACCTATATCCTTCCCCGTGTGGCGTATTCCTTCAAAAAGCAGTATCCGGATGTAGCCTTTGAGATACTCATTGAAGATTCCGGCAAAATCACAAGCATGATCCTGCAGCATGATTTGCTCTGCGGTATTGTGGGCGCCAGGATGGTATCCGACAAACTCGATTTCGAGCCATTGCTTGAAGACGAACTTGTCCTGGTGGCAAGCCCAAAACTACTGGACAAAAAAACAGTCAGCGTGGAGAACCTTAAAACCATACCATTTCTGCAAAGGGAAACAGGCTCCGGCACACGCCAGACCTTTGAAAATTATTTAGAGAAGGTACATTTCACGCCCGAAACACTCAATATCGTTGCCTCCCTTGGTTCAACAAGCGCCGTCAAACAAGCTGTAAAAGAGAGTTTAGGCGCTTCGGTTATTTCACGTATCGCAGTGCAGGAGGAACTAGACAGCGGTGTATTGCTTGAGATACCTATACTAAACAATAAGATGAAAAGACAATTCTACATGGTGCGCCAGAATAAGAGGACCCTGCCGCCTCAGTATCGTGCTTTTTGCAACCATCTTAAAATTGGCTAAGTCCTTCTATGCAGCATTTTGAAGTTTCCATAGGCCCCTGGG
This sequence comes from uncultured Desulfobulbaceae bacterium, assembly GCA_947259115.1. Lineage (GTDB taxonomy): Bacteria > Desulfobacterota > Desulfobulbia > Desulfobulbales > BM004 > BM004. The sequence goes on from CAMYKS010000039.1 coordinate 26,085, forward strand.
TCATTAAATATCGCTGGTGGATTATCGCTGCATGCTTAATCATTGCGGCTGCCTCGGGGAGCGGTATGCGGTTCCTGACCTTTGAAAACGACCTCAGGGTCTTTTTCTCTGAAAAGAACCCCCAGCTCCAGGCCCTTGAGAAACTGGAAAACACCTACAACAAAATTGACAATGTTTACTTCATTCTCGCCCCGCAAGACGGCAAAGTCTTTACCAGGAATACCCTGTACTCAGAAAACGATGATCTCATTGTCGAAGACCTGGTAAGCGACGCTCTCAGCCTGGACGCTGAGGAAATCAGCCGAATCAGGGCAATTGTTCTTTCCGAACCCCGAATGGTAAGTAATATTGTTTCCCCCAGCGGTCATGTGACGGAGATCAACATCAATATCCTGCCGCCGGGCAAATCACGGGATGAAGTGCAGGAAGTTGCTGATTATGCCCGTAAGCTGGCTGATGATTTTCGCCAAAGGCATAGCGAAATCGATCTCTATTTAAACGGCACAGTCATGTTTGACACCGCTTTTACCAAAGCGACCAAGGACGACCTGAAAACGCTCATCCCGTTGATGTTTCTGACGCTGGTCATCATCGTTGGCATGGCCCTACGTTCCTACACCGGCACCCTGATCACTTTTATCATAATCCTTTTCTCCATGGTCACCGGCATGGGCCTGGCCGGCTGGCTGAACATTGTCATGACCACGGCTTCGGGGGTAGCACCGACAATTATCCTGACTCTGGCAGTGGCAGACTCTGTCCACATACTGGCAACAGTGTATCAGCAGATGGGCATGGGGGTTGCCAGACAAAAAGCGGTGTCTGAATCCCTGCGTATAAACCTGCAACCGGTCTTTCTCACCAGTGTCACCACTGCCATAGGCTTTCTGAGCATGAATTTTTCAGATGCCCCCCCCTTCAGGGATCTGGGCAATATAGTGGCCATGGGAATAATGGCGGCACTTGTATACTCGATACTCTTCCTGCCTGCCGTGCTCGTGACCCTGCCCATAAAATCCACCAGAAAAATAAGTAACACCTCTGAAATCTGCCATTCATGCAACCGAGTGGCAGATTTTGTTATCACAAACCGACAGCCGGTCTTCTGGGCCTTGGCTGTCTTAATTATCATCTTTATAAGCGGCATAACACGGCTGGAGCTAAATGACGACTTTGTGAAGTATTTCAGTACAAAATACGATATCCGCAGGTCCACGGATTTCATGCAGAAAAACCTGCGCGGTTGGAATTTTATCGAGTATTCGCTGGAGTCCGGCGAACCCAGCGGTATCAATAACCCTGAATATCTGTCCAAAGTGGAAGAATTTGCCGAGTGGTTCCGCGGGCAGCCAAAGGTCTCCTACGTGAGCACTTACACAAATACCATAAAGGCCCTGAACAAAAACATGCACAATGATGATCCTGCCTACTATAGAATTCCCGAATCCCGAGACCTCGCAGCCCAGTACCTGCTTCTCTACGAAATGTCGGTACCGTTCGGTCATGACCTAAACAACCAGTTAAACGTCAATAAATCAGCAACCCGTATGACCGTCTTTTTGAAAGAGACTACAGCCAAAGACCATCGAGCCCTGGATGCCAAGGCCAGGCAGTGGCTCAGGGATAACGCCCCTCCCCATATGTTCACCTACGGCTCAGGGCTTTCAATCATCTGGGCCCATATTTCCAAGCGCAATATAGAAAGCATGCTGGGTGCTTCATTCGGCGCCCTGGTACTCATTTCCGTCATTCTCATTCTGGCCCTGCGCAGTTTGCGCCTCGGTATCATCAGCCTTATCCCGAACCTGGCGCCAGCATTTATGGCATTCGGCATCTGGGGGACGCTTGTGGGGCAGGTCGGCCTGGCCCTGTCGGTCAATGTCTCACTTACCTTGGGAATCGTGGTTGATGACACCATCCATTTTCTAAGTAAATATCAGCGGGCCCGACGAGAAAAAAAACTGCAGCCCGCGGAGGCCGTGCGCTATGCTTTCAACACGGTGGGAACAGCCATGTGGGTTACCACACTGGCCCTGGTAACGGGTTTTTCAATCTTGAGTTTTTCAGGATTTGCCATAAATTCGCAGATGGGATTACTCTCGGCCATTACCATAGGTTTGGCCCTGGTGCTGGATTTTTTCTTTCTGCCCACCCTGCTTATGACAGTGGATGAACAGAAATGATTAACCACAATCTTAAACTCTAAAAAATTTATTTTAAAAAAGCTCTGTACTTAGTATTTCTGTAACTCGTATTTTTATGTTAAAAAAACTTGACTTGCTCATAATTGACACGATTTTTATATTTAGTATTTAAATACAGTAATGGAATCTTACATGGAATTAACAAACAAACGTCAAAAGTCCCAGTACCTGCGACTTATCACCTTTTTGCTTTTCATACTGTCAATAGTATTTTTACAAACATCTCCCCATGTCTTGGCTGAAACTCCCGAGGATAAAGGCCTGGCAATTGCCATTGAGGCTGACAAAAGAGACCTGGGCTACAGGAGTCTGACCGCTGACATGCTGATGATTCTGCGCAATAAACACGGCCAGGAAAGCAAACGGGAGATGCGCTTTCGCTCGTTGGAAATCATGGATGACGGAGATAAAAGCCTGATTATTTTCGACTCCCCCAAGGATGTAAAAGGTACGGCCTTTTTAAATTATACACATAAAGTCGGCGATGATGACCAGTGGCTCTACCTGCCGGCCCTGAAACGAGTCAAGCGCATCAGCTCGCGCAATAAGTCCGGTTCATTCATGGGAAGTGAATTTGCCTATGAGGACATTGCCGGCCAGGAGATAGAGAAGTATACCTATAATTGGTTAAGAGATGAAGAGTGTGAAGGAATGGATTGTTTTGTCATGGAACGTTATCCGGTTGATAAGAAGAATTCAGGCTACAGCCGCCAGGTTGTCTGGCTTGACAGGGCTGAATACCGAACCTGGAAGGTAGAATACTTTGATCGCAAGGATGCCCATCTGAAAACCCTGACCTTTTCGGGCTATGAAAAATATAATGATAGATTCTGGCGGGCGGCACAATTGGACATGGTCAACCACCAGACTGGCAAAAGCACAGAACTGCAATTTTCAAATTACGTATTTAATGTGGGATTAAGCGATGCCGACTTTAATAAAAACAGCCTGAAGAGGGTGAAGTAGAAGAAAGGGGCCAAGGGGTCAAGGGGTGTCAGCATACAAAACTGCTGACGATTGACACGAGGGTTCAAGGGAAAAAGACTATTACAACTTATGCACATTAGGCACACTGTCTGTCAATCATTGGGTTGTAGAAGAAAGGGGTCAAGGGGCCAAGGGGTGTCAGCATACAAAACTGCTGACGATTAACACGAGGGGTCAAGGGTAAAAGACTATTACAACTTATCGAATTTATGGACCTTTGCGGGGTACTTCAAACTTCAAACTTTAGGCACTTTATTGTTATGAAAAAATTACTGCCAATAGCGCTTTTGCTGTCAATCTTTGCAACATGGGATCTTCCCGCCCAAGCCTTTGAAATAAACGGATATGTAGCTCTTGAAGGTCGGCTTTTCATGCAAGACTCCCTCTATATAGGCCAGGAAGACAACAACGCATCCATTGCCATGGCACCTGAATTTTATCATGAGTCGCCCTCAGGCTCCAGTCTTACATTTGTGCCTTTTTATCGAGCCGACAGCGCCGATTCGGAACGCACCCACTTTGATATCCGTGAACTCAACGCTCTCCTTGTACACGATACTTTTGAGCTGCGCCTTGGCATCGGCAAGGTTTTCTGGGGCGTGACCGAGTTCGTCCACCTGATTGACATCATCAACCAGACAGACCTTGTGGAACACATCGACGGAGAAGAAAAACTGGGCCAGCCCATGGCTCACCTTTCAGTCCCGGCAGACTGGGGTGTTCTGGATTTTTTTGTACTGCCCTACTTTCGCGAACGTACCTTTCCGGGACGCGATGGTAGGCTGCGCACTCCCTTGGCTGTGGATACTGATAACGCTGTTTATGAACACTCTTCAGAGGAGAATCATGTAGATTTTGCATTCCGTTACAGCCAGATTTTTAATTTTGGTGACATCGGCTTATACTACTTTAAAGGCACCAGCAGAGAACCCCTATTGATCCCTTCTGTTAAATCCAACGGCCGCACCGTGCTTCTTCCCTATTATCAACTAATAGACCAGGTTGGTATGGACCTGCAGCTCGTCACCGGTAACTGGCTCTGGAAGCTGGAAGCCCTGTACCAGGACAATGACACAAAAAACTATTTCGCCTCCACCGGAGGTTTCGAGTACACTTTTGTCGGCATTGGCGACACCATGATCGACCTGGGACTTATTGCTGAATTTGCCTATGATGACAGGGACGACGAGGCCACCACACCCTTTGATGAAGATATATTTGGAGGGTTGCGGCTGGGCCTGAACGATCCTGCCGGAAGCGAACTTCTCATGGGACTGAGTTATGATCTGGACAACAAGGGCAATATCTTTCAGCTTGAGGCCAGTCGGCGCATTACCGATACTATAAAAATCTTTCTGGAATCCTGGGTTTTCTTCAATACTGAACCCGGAGATTATTATCTCTACAGTATCAGAGATGACGATTTTATCAGGCTGCAGCTTTTCTATTATTTCTGATCAGCTTACAGCTTAAAGCATAGATTTCATATACAATTGCTGAATAGGACATAAAGGCACAAGATAATACTGCCGATATCATAGATTGATGGTAATTACTTGATTAAATAGCCTATTGGACAAATAATACGACCGGAATTTTGTGAAACAACAGAAGGCGTAAAGCACTCAGACATATCTATACCGCAAGGGCGCATTCGACTTTCTTTTGCATTATGGACTTTATCTGTTTATCAGAGAGAACAGTGCGGTTTGTTTTAAGGACAAATACGATACAATCCTGGCAGATATTGCAGAATCTTCTGTAGTCACCAACTTCGTTTGCCAATTCCCAGCAGGGTGTTTTCGGTTGTTGTTTTGCAGGACAGTTCTCCGCTCCATCGCAATTCATAATATCCCAGCAGCTCCAACCGTTACGAATTTTCATTGGCCAAACCTCATTTGCCTCAAATGGTTTATAAAAAAATGCACTTTTTCATGCATTGAAAAAATAAAGTGCCCATTGACTTCCGTGGCGAAAATATGATTTTTATAATTAATTCTGAATCATTATGCAAATGAATAAATTCTGCCCAGCAGCGAGAACCATTTGACGCATTTTTACCAGTATGATTTCAACTCATCACAATCCGTTGAGCACTCAATTTGAGTTTGGAATTTTGCTCCTACTCAAAAAACTACATCAAGCGGTTAGAATCCAGCCACTGAATTTATTAGACAAAAAGTGCAATACTCAATTCGTCTTGTCAGTTGCTTCTGCGCAGCTGCAATGACTCCGACAGGTGATACTTCTTTTCAATAAGCTGGGTATATTCAGGAAAAGAAAGTTCATTGTTCTTTTGCAGATCATGCCAGTTGTTTGACAATAGCCTGAGTTCCTGCAGCAGACTGTCAAAAAACTCATCATTATCAGCTTTTTGTGAGCGGTGATATATATTACCGAGTTCCTGTAATTGTTCTTGATATATCATTAGTTTAACTCCTCCAACCCATAACAGTTCATAAGATATTCCTTTACTGCTGACCAATGCGTTTTCAAAACGCACGTGTAACTAGAACCTCCAGCGGAAGTCCAGACCGAGGAGGCTTTATAATGGATATTTTAGAATAACTCGTGACACTTTTTCTAATCCTGAAATTATTTGCACTAATATAATTTATTCATACCACAATAATCCTTGCAGGTGTCAAGAAAAAAATGAATTCTTATTCATTTTTTTCTTTGCAGCCTTCTCCAGGGCTACAAAGTGAAAAAATAAAGATACAATTTATTTCGTTTAACAATACGTATTCCAATACGTTACAGTTTTACCTGGGAATGAGTACTTAAAATCTCAATGTGTTCACTGCATAACCCATAATTTGTAAATTTCCGCAGCAATTACCAGGGACCCTTTTTTCATACCCCCTGACTCCGCATATATAATTTATCTTTCATATCGTACAGTTAGTATTTTTTCTGCTCGTATTGCACCCCTGATTCTGTTACAATATATACTGTAAAAGGAATGTCCCTCCAAACCCCATACCTGAGGCTTTCATGAACAAAAACCTGCTCATCATACCCGCCCTTGCAGTCCTTTTGTTTCCCAACCTTTCCATTGCTGCTGAAATCGGCTGCATTAAAGGCGATTGTCAAAACGGCACAGGAATTCTGGTTTTTCATAATGGCTCCAGGTACGAAGGTACGTTCAAAGAAGGCAAATATTCAGACAGGGGTGTCTTTACCTTTGCCAACGGCTCAGTTTATGAAGGCGGCTATGCCCATGGCAGATATCACGGCCAGGGCACATTCAACTATGCAAACGGCTCCAGGTACGCTGGAGAATTCAAGGATGGCAAATACCATGGCATAGGCAAGTTTACCTTTGCCAACGGCGCCAGGTACAGCGGTCAATATCATGAAGGCAACATCCAGCGTCAGGGCACGTTCACCTATTCTGACGGCTCGGAATATATTGGGGAATTTTCAAATGGCAGCAAAAACGGCCATGGTATCCTGACACATGCCGACGGCTCAAAATATATCGGGGAATTTAAAAACGGACTCTACCACGGCCAGGGCAAATATATCTTCGCAAACGGCGAAAAATACGTGGGCGGTTTCAAAGAGGGTGACATGGACGGTCAGGGCACATTCATCTATGCCGATGGTTCCAGGTATGTCGGGGGCTTTAAAAAAGGCCGCAGGAACAGTCAGGGAGTTTATAAATGGCCCGACGGCACTCAATTTTCCGGGGAATTCAAGGATGACATGTTCGTGGAGCAAAATTATTTGGTTCTTCCCAAAAGTGAATCCGTAAAGAAGGGAAGCAAATCAAAAGGCGCATATCGCTGACCAGTATTCTAAATCTACTCTTTTTCTCACTTCAAAATTCCCGCCCCCCCCTCCTCCTTGCTGATACCACCTGTCCTTAACCAAGTATTTATGCGTTTACGGAATATGAGATCTAACATAATTGCCGGAAACAAAACCTGGCAATTCAGTTGGTATTTATTCTGCATGCAATAGGTGTACAGCATTACTTGATAAATACAACGTCTACTCTTCCTGCAGGCTGCGAAACTCCCTGAACCAAGTCTGGAGGCGCTCGTGGTAAAAATGGCTTTCATAGGCAGGGCCGTTGTAATATCGGGCCATTTTGCGAAAGTCATTGCCTGACGGATTTTTTTTTGCCAGAATATCTTTTTTCCCTGCTATAAATCGGGCAATGTAGAAAACCTGATCCGTTTCTTTGCTAGAAAGCATAGCCTTAGCAGAAGGAGCACCCACCCTCTTGTGATTGAATCCCATGATCTGCCCGAGCCCGATACTCATGGAGCGTAAACGGAGTTCGGCAAAATCTGTATCCGGGTTTTTCCTGTTTAACCTGGTGAGTACGTGCTGTTCAAACCGTGGCCGCACTACACCGCTGGTCTCCTGCTTGATAATGGCAAGGATCCACTCGCGCTGGATACTGATTCCCTTTTCCTCAACCATCCTTGCCACCGCCTTATCAGCTGCCGCACCATAGCGCTCCTGGATCTGGATGCAGGAAAGAAAGCGATGCTGTGCAAGACTGTTCAAATGGAATAAGGCATCGTTCATGCGGCCGAAGGTTACCTCGTTATTTTCAATGGCTTTGTCGGCAGTCTTTACCATCATCTCCAGGGTCGGGATATCGAGGCGCACATCGGGAACAGCCACAATCTTCCTGCGTGCTGTTTGAAAGGAACATTCATAGCACAGGGCTTTTCGTTTCTTTGCCGGCAGCAAGCCATGTTCGAATTGGAACTGGGCTAAAGCGCGATTGGTGCCGCGCCCGAAGTGGAAGTGGAATAACCCAAAAAAATCAGGAGCCGCTGCACCGCCTTAATGGCCCCCTCCCCGGCCGAAGCCCTGCTCAGGGTAATATCCCCCTGCTGGAGCCGGTCCAGTTCGCCGCGCCATTCATTATCATCTTCCCGCAATGAAAGTACTTTCCGAATTTGTAATACTGTCGGCTACATCTATTTTATCAATTTTGTCTCGGTCAATTTGGCAATAATGGATTGGGCGAACTCCTTGCTATGCCTTTCGACATTTCCATGGGTAGCGGCATCCGACCTGGCTGACCAAAGAAGCTTATCGGTATTCAAGTCATATAAAGTAGTTTCCAGCACTGCTATTTCATACTCAACAGTATAACCCGGGTTCACCATGTATGCCCTGGAATAATAGCCATGCCACCCCCCATAAGAGTGAGGCGGTGCAGCATAGACATAGTCAGGCGGTATGTACTGCGTATCCTTTCTCATATTGATGAGACGAGTGATCAGTATCGCATCGCTATCAGACTCTTTAACTATGCTGTCGAGTTTCTGCTCATCCTGCACTTCCTCGTCTGTAAGAATATTGTAACTGGCAGTAGATTTTATTCCTTGTTTTTCTAACTGGCTGACAAATTCATCTTCAAAAATTCTTCTGATCGTGCTGTCCTTGGAAACCCCGACCACGAAAACATTATCAATCCCGTCTCCCTGGTAATTTTCGTTAACCCAGACCGATGTCACTTTGGTTGCGGCGCATCCTGACAGTAGAGAAGCAACAACTGCATGTGCAAAGGCAACTTTCCATAAGAGTTGCAGGGCAGAAAAATACTTTTTCATGGTATAATTCCTCTTTTATATTTTTGATGAATACTTGACGAAAAAAATAAAAATTATTCTGCTTTTTGAAAAGAGTATACAATCAATAGAAATAATATATTTTTTACCACATCTTTCACCATATTTACAACCTTGACAATCCAAGCAACAACTTTTTCCCAATTTCAGAATGACTTTTCAAGTGTGCCTTGAAGAGGCATCGTTTTTTGATTCAAGAATGCAATAATTGCAGAAACAACGAGTCAAACCTCTATTGGATGTTTGCCGGCCGACTGTTTCAGTCCGGCTGAAAAAACAAAGGTCTCAAAGCTTACGCAACTCTAGGAGCCTGTCGGAGAATTATAATCGTAACGAAAAAATGAGGAATTGAGATCAAATTTTTGGAAAATTGATGCGAATAGCAACGCTATTTAAAGAAAATTTACGGAAATTTGAGCCGATTCTCTCGCTTTTGCAGTAGATTGGTAATTCTCCGACAGGCTCCTAGGTCATAGCAAGATAACTCATTATAGAGAAAATACAGATAAGGTCAGCTATCAATGTATTTCTTAAAAATTGATTTTGCCTTGTTTAAAACCTCGTCAGTCATTGACTTTTTCTGCTCCTGGCTGACAGTTGGGGGCGGCAATGGTGAGGGCTCTTTCGGGGCTTGTTGTTCCATTTCGGCAAGACGGCCACCACCCAAAAATTGAAAAGAAGGTCCTTGTGGGCCTAACATGACAAAATCATTGGCCTGCAAAGGCACCTCGCCCTCACACGGCCTTTGGTTCACTTTGACCAGTTGCTGGCCGGTAAGATCTTTTACCCAGTATTGATTTTGATAAAAAAGGAGTTGTGCATGCCTGTCCAGGATGCCCGGAAAATCAAGGATGAATTCACAGCTCGGATTTTTCCCAATGTTTACAGGAAGTTCCTTATAGGAGCGCAGCGTGGCCCCAAACTGTATGATAAGCGGTGCCGCGACTCTCTCTTCAGCGCTCCTTGGAAATGTCTTTGGACTTTGCGCTTGGGGTTGAGGCTGCTCTGGTTGTGGCAGGGGTTGGGGGGGAGGCGGCGCGGGCTGAGACGTTTGTGGCGTATGATGTTCCTGCCTTTGCGGCTCAGGGGTTGTAATCGGCTTGGGGCTGCTCGGTTCAGGAGTCGGGGAAACAGCCGGCTGTGGCACTTCCTTACTTATCTGGGTCAGAAAACTGATTTTGGGACCGCCTGGCGCAATGGTTAAAACATCGCCGCCTTTCAGGTAAGACTCTTTAACCAACATGCCATTGACCTCAGTTCCATTCGCACTGAAGTCAACCAGTTTGAAGCGGTTCCCTTCCCGGATAATTTCTGCATGTTTCCTGGAAACAATGCTGAGGTCGGATGGAAACGTGAGTTTACAATCCGCATGACGGCCAATGGATATTACATTGTCGGAAAACTCCTGAATCTGGCCCTTGAATGGTCCTTCCAAGTGTATAAGTTGAACGATGATTACAGGTGGATTTACCATGGATGTGTCACCTTTTTCTTAATTTCTTGTAAGATTATTGTTGAAAAACATGTGCTATTATATCCTGTTTTTCATGGCAACTTAACAGTTTCTGACTAAAAATCTTTCCAGCAGCCGGTGTTCCGGGAAACAGTATTATTCCCCTGTTAAACAGTTTTGTTATTGGACGGATATCACTATAACCGTGATGTTATCTCTACCCCCGATATCATTGGCAAGCCTGACCAGCGAACTGGCAAGGCTCGCCATATTCTTTTCCAGCCTGACAATTTGTTTTATTTCTTCATCTCTGGCCATTGAAGTGAGGCCATCCGAGCATAACAGCAATAAATCACCCGGCAAAACCTCTATGTGCCCAATACTTGGTTCCACGTCAACATGGGTGCCTATGGCACGGGTAATGATGTTGCGTTTGGGATGGGTATGCATTTCTTCACGGCTTATTTCACCCGCCTGCATTAATTCATAAACATACGAGTGGTCTTCGGTTAACTGTCGAAATTCCTCGCCTCTCCATAGATATGCCCGGCTATCACCGACATGCATTATATCGGCGCCATCAGCTACAAAGTGAAGAGCCAGCAGGGTCGCTCCCATGATGCGACCGGCCGCCTCATTATATACTCGGGTGTTGGCATAATGGGCAATGCCTGACAATGGCTCTTCCTGCAGCCTGTCACGAGTGAGTCCGGCCGGCAATGTGGCTTCTTCAGGTTTGCCCAGGTATGCCATGTATGTCTCTGCACTTTCAATGGTCAGGCTGCTGGCCAAAGGACCTGCCTCGTGCCCCCCCATACCGTCAGCCAGAACAAACAAGGGATATTCTGGCAGGATTGCATAGCTGTCTTCATTAACAGCCCGCACACGTCCCCGGTCGGTTATACCGGCAAATACCAGTTCATGGCGCCCCCAGCGCAAAGTCCCCTCGTGTATTTTCAAAATGTCTCCATTTTATCATGACAGCCGCAAAAAAGGAACCTTCCCCGCCTTATGAAAATGCTGCCGGCGCTGGGAGCAATCCAACAAATCAACAAATGCTGTTTCATGATATTTTCATGCATGCAGAATTCCCGGCTCCCTGAGAACTATCATCAATTTCATAACTCTGACCAGGAAGGTTAAACCAGCTCGAACCTGCTCATTTAAACGTTCCTGAAATAACATTTTTACAGCTGGAATTTACAATATATCATTGAAGTTATGCCAGAATAGCATATCTCCATATTGAATACCAGATTTACTCATTATTAAAATTCATGGATGCAAAACAATAAGTGCTATCATAAAATTGTCAGATTTGATAAGCGTTTAACCCGGCTGTTCACATGCGGGACCCGCTTATTTCAGATTCTACCAGGCGCGCTAATCCTCTATGGTTATGGAGCGGGGGAGGCGGAGAATAAGAGGCAATAAGCTCTGCCCGTCAATATTCAGCAACAACTTGCCGCCGTGATCCAGGAGTATTTTATGGGCAATGTTGAGAAAGAGGCTGTTGCGCCAGGGTATTTCCTTGAACTCCCGGGCAAAGGGGTCGGCAAAACTTCGGGTTTCTTCAGCAGAACCAAAGCAGAGCTCAAGGGCATCATCTCCATCCCGAAGCGATATCGGCAGTTCCCCTCCTTGGGTAATGCCCAGAAGAATTTCCTTCAGTATCATGATAATAGCTTTTTCAAGCAATACTGCGTCAACCGGTGCCATCACCTTTGGCGTCAAGATCGAAAAATCAGTTCTAATCTGCTTTTTATCCCATTCTTCCTGACATGTTTCGAGTAATGCCTGGACAAGGGAGTCAATCCTGACAAGTTTCTTGTCCGGTACCGGCAAACTGCATACACTGTCAACCTCCCGCAGTACCAGTTCTATGCGCTCAACCGCCTGCAGGATGGCCTGGCATTTTTGTTCACTCATTGGAGCCGGCCCGGTTTGGGCAATTCTTCTAATGAGGCCCCCCAAGGTGGTGAGTGGATTTCTGATTTCGTGGGCCATGGCCTGGGCCACCATTGAATAGGCGGCAATGCGCTCTGTATCGATCAGCCTTGCCTGGATCTTTTGCAGCATTGCAACTGTGTTGGTGTATTTCTTCTGCAGTTCTCTCCAGAGGCGGGCATTTTCAATAAGCGGTGCTATGATGGCGGCAATGGACCGGAACAGTTCCAGGTCTTGCTGGTTATAAGCATTGGCAATATCGCGGTCCAGGTAGATGAGCCCGTAAATCTGGTTGTGATAGGTCAACGGGGCGCACATGGCCGACCTGATGTGCATGGCAATAATACTTTCCTGTTCCTGCAAAGAACCATTGCTGAGCGCATCGGAAAGCAGAAAAGATTCACCGTTGCTGAATATTCTCGATACAATGCTGCGGCTGAGCGGTATGGGCTGGGAAAGAGGTGCGCAGCATAATGGCTGGAGATTTCCATCTTCCTGGAACAGGGCAATATAGGCGCGATCCTGTTTGAAATACTCTTTGAACAGGGCAAAGATATTTTCACCCAGATCTTTGACATCATGACCTTCAGGCAGCTCTGCTGTAATGGCATAGATCAGCTCCAGCCTCTTGAAATCCCGGGGCAGTTCAGCAGAAGGAGCCAGGGTGTGGAGTATCAGGGTTTCCTCGGTTTTTTGTTTGTGGAGGCGAAGGTAGAGAAAACGGCTTTGGCCGAACTGGATCGTGTCACCAGGCTTTAAATCGGTCTTTTCTGTAACCTTCAGGTCATTGACCAGGGTGCCGTTGGCGCTCTTGAGGTCCTTGATCCAGACCCGGTCTGCGCTGCTGTCAATAAAGGCGTGGCGGTGGGAAACGGTCTGATCGGCCAGCGCCAGGTCAACATCTTTGCCCCGCCCGATGACGCAGGGCAGGTTGATGACGTGTTCGACACCGCTGCCAATCTCTTTTAAAACAATGCCATCGTTCATCGTGGAGGCCAATAGTATCCACCTGAAGTCTGTCCGTTTTGGGTCAAGGAGATAGACTGTATTCCGCTGCAGAATGTATCCTGGTTCCCTGCATCAATCATAGAGCGGTCCTGCTGCATGGTTTTGTTCCCGCCACACGCCGGCCTGCTTGAAACATTTTTACCGGTAAATAAAAAAACTATACGGTGCTTTTGCTTTTCATTCAAGCACTAATGGTTGCTGAATTCATTCATGGGGATGAAGGGAGGACTTGTCAGGTGAGATGGCCAGGGTTTGTGAACAGCCGGTTTTGCAAAAGCCATGTGCGTTTTTCGGAATATCTTTTCTATGCAAGAACGTCCCAAATTGTGCCTGCAGGGTGGAAGGGATGGTAAACATGTGGAGTTCTCAAGAAACCGGCTATCAACTATATTTGTGTAATATACAGAAAGGCAGGTAAAAAAACTGTAGAATAATTTGTTGTGTGATAATATAATTAACTGTCAGCTAATTATATTCTTGCCACTTCGGTAGCTATTGGCTAAAATAACACTATGCATAAAATAACATTTAGCAAAAATGCAGACAAAACGCTCCGCAGAATGCCACGTAACACCGCTATAAATATTGCAAAGAAGATTAAGCAATTAGCAAAGAATCCAAGCAGGATGCAAAATGTAAAAAAACTAACAGACCACCCAGGTTACAGATTAAGAGTCGGAAATTGGAGAGTTGTCTATACCGTAGTCGACAAGGAACTTCTAATCCACGTTGTTAAAATAAAACCACGGGGGGAGGTGTACAAATGAATATTCAAATTATAGAAAAGAATGGAAAGCCGGAATGGGCGGTAATTCCCTTCAAGGAGTATGAAAAAATTCAGGCCGCACTTGAAGACGCTGAAGACATAAAAGATATAGATGAGAATTTAAAAGCTATTCAGGAAGGCAAAGAAATTACAGTCCCTGCCGAAGTTACCTTCGCCATTCTTGACGGAACAAACCCAATTCGTGCATGGCGAGAATACAAACAAATTAAAATGAGCGAATTGTCGAAAAAAGTTGGCATTAGTTCAGCCTATTTATCCCAAATCGAAAACGGCAAAAGAAATCCAACAATTGATAAATTGAAAGTAATTGCCAAAGAACTCAGTATTGACATCGAGATGCTCATATAAAAAAATTGGAAATACTAATAATATCAAACAACAAAACGCTACTTGAAGGGAAGAAATAAGCGTGGCTAACGGAAGCTTCTGGCCCGCCAAGTTCGCTCAAACGATATGCCTCAAAATATTCACTCCACCGTTTGTTATTTTTTGTTATATGTTTCCTTGATTTAATGTTATAAAATGTTATATTGATCACAATGAATGAAATCATATGGCATAACCGGGCTCGAAAGCAGATGAAAAGAATTCCCAATCAATACAGGGACGCCATTTTGGACAGCGTGGACCGGTTGGCAACCTTTCCAGAGTGCGAACGGCTTGATGTAAAAGAATTTATAAATCATCGCTACGGTTATCGCATGAGAGTGGGACGTTACCGAGTGTTATTTGACCATGACAGGGGTATCAAAATCATCAAAATACAAGAGGTGAAAAAAAAGATGAGCGCACATACTGATCCTCAAATCATTATCCAAGACGGCAAACCGGCTTTTGCCATCATTCCCTGGAACGAATATCAGGAGTTAATTCATAACCAGATCGAACCTTATGAGACTGACGTTTGGTTCCCCAACGAGGTAGTGAAAGCTAATGTCAGAGGGGAGAGTCTTATTAAGGCCTGGCGGGAATTTTTCAAACTGACTCAAACAGAATTAGCTGCCAGAGCAGGGATGAAGCAATCGGCCCTGGCGAGGCTGGAAAAAAGCAACACAAACCCAAGAAAAACAACGTTGCTAAAATTAGCCGGAGCTATGGAAATTGATGTCGAACAACTGATAGATTGACGGAACCGACATATCAAATCCATTCACGCGTCGGCAAGGGGCTCGGGGCGCTGACGCGGCAAGTTTTTTGGGCCCCCGCCTGATATTCTGTTGTTATACCGCAAGGGCATAAGTTTCGTACGAGCAGGCAAGCTGCTCAACTCAGCTTTATCTGTAAAAAAATCTAGAGGAGAGCTAGACGACATGCCTGACATGCTGGTTAAATTGTATGATCTGCCGGAAGTCAACTCTCTCGTTCAGCGGCTCAAAGATCAAGGGCTTGTGATTCGTACTGCCAGGTCTTATGAGAAACATGACGTTGTCGAGTGGGTGCAGGATTCGTTCGGTAGGAGATGGGCGAGTGAGTGTGACGTTGCTTTCAGCAATCATCCTGTTTCCTGCTTCATCGCCACAGAGGCAGGAAAGATCATTGGTTTTGCCTGTTACGAAAGCACCTGCAAAAATTTCTTTGGTCCGACAGGTGTCGCCAAGATAAAGCAAGGCCTCGGAATAGGCAAAGCCTTGTTTCTGTCATGCCTCCACGCAATGGCTGCCCAGGGATATGCCTATGCCATTATCGGTGGAGCTGAATCCAGCGATTTCTACGCCAAGACAGTAGGAGCAACAAAAATAGAGGGGTCCGTGCCCGGAATTTATTGTGATCGCTTGACACAGAAAGAAGATAACAAGTAAAAGGGAAAACCTTTCACGGTCTCCCTTGGCAAAGAAGATGTCATGCCCGCCATTGCCCCCCTTAAGAGAACATGATAGACGCCGCAAGGTACATTAATAAAGGGTTTCTGGCCATCCATTCCTATATCTCAAATAACGCAATAACGCATGCCTGACCCCGGCAACAAAGAGCGGTTGACCTGGATTAAGCAATACCAGTTCAATAGCCGCTGCTGCCCGCTGCCTCTGAAAACTGGTGCGCAATACCTGCTGCAGGTGCTCCTGGCTGATCGGTTTCCCCAAAAGATGCCTGGTGCCGTTCCTGAA
>CAMYKS010000040.1:0-53754 GCA_947259115.1 uncultured Desulfobulbaceae bacterium
AATAAATTTCCATTAACATCTGGAAAAATCAGGGTGTTACTATTGCCAGTGTAAACAGAAAGCTAAAATCGCTCAGGCTAGATGTTAGATGTTGGCAAGCTATAGCTATTCTGATAAATTGGTGAGCTAATTAGAGCAGCTAGTTTTTCCGTTTTTCTGGAATCCGGAACCTATTTGACGGAAAACTGGCCTGAAAGTATTTTATTTCACCTTAGCAATAAGCCCTAATTTACTGATATTATTGTAAGGCTAAGAGAGCAGGCTTGATTGGCTTATATTTTGCATTAAGAATAAATGGATAACTATATTCATATTCATTTATTTATAAAAAATTCTAATAGGGAGAAAAATGAGCAAGATAACAATACAAATATTTTGGGTGTTGTCTGTCTTTATCTTTGGAATGTCAGCTACAGCGAATGCAAACTTAATTTTCTTGTCTGGTGATTCGAATTTGGGGTATGGGCTTGATGGTAGCTCCGGAAATTCTATTTTTTTGGGGAATGTGCTTGGTGGTGGGAGCAATGTTCTGATACAGGATGAATTATATGGTGATTCAACTCGGCATTCCACAGATGCAATTAACAGCTATTACAATGGTCTAGTAGGCGTAACTTCGAGTCTCTTCTCCGGAAACATCACCACTGCTAATTTGGCAGGCATCGATTTATTCATTAGTATCCTTCCTTCAAATAGTTATCTTACCAGTGAGATTACCTCAATTTCAAACTTTCTCGGCAGAGGGGGTACTTTGTTCCTAATGGGCGAACATGAAACTTTTTCTCCAAGAAATGCCATAATTAATTCATTACTAAGTTTTTTAGGCAGTAGCATGAGTCTTGGAGCAAGTTATATAGATGGTGGTAGTTTTCATTTCACAAATAATATTGTAGCAGATACTTTTACTGTTGGAGTAGCCTCCTTTGCTTATGCTGCTACCAATGATGTGATTGGTGGTTACCCTCTGGTGCTTACAGCGAGTACCCAACAGCCATTCATCGCCTATGAAGCCAACCAAATTCCTGAGCCAGCAACCATGCTTTTACTTGGAACTGGCCTTGTTGGTATGGTCGGAGCAGCTAGAAGAAGGAAAAAAAATAAAGCTTAATAAATATTCTCCACATTTTGCTTAACAAGGCGGGGCCATTATTGGCCCCGTTTTTTATTAATCTGCAATTCAACCTTCCTGCTATATATCTGAAAAATATTGATTTTTTCTGAATAAACTATTGCCATCATACACAGAAATTTATAGGGGGTGGGGAAATAGTCCCCACCCGTTGTTTTTTTAACCGTACAGATTTTCAATCCACCTCATAGCCCCAGTATCGCTGACCTTAACAAGATACCTTTGGTAAAGGGGGCTAATCTTGACTTTACTTTGTTATTGTACAGGTCGTTATACCTCCTATTGTCAAACTTGGACGGACCATAAAACGTACGGTATAATGTACAAAAAAATACCCATGAGGTGCATTGTGCAAATACTAAAAATCGATCAGGACATTCGTCCCATGTCAGAATTCCGAACCGGGATTGCTTCTTTCCTAAAACAAGTACATGACACAAAGAGACCTCTTGTCATAACTCAACATGGCAAAGGTGTAGCAGTATTGCTTGATGTTGCAGAGTATGAGGCCATGATAGCAAAATTTGAGCTATTGGAGGACGTACAAACATCCATAGCTCAAATTGACGCAGGAGCCGGCATTGAACACAACCAAGCTAAAGCTGCAATTTTGGGGCGGATTAAATGAAAATTATCTGGTCCCCTCTAGCAATTGACAGGACAACGGAAATTGCAGAGTACATTGCCCAGGATAATCCCTCTACTGCAATGATATGGGTTGAAAGCTTATTAGACAAGGTTCAATTACTTAAATCCTCACCAAAGAGTGGTCAGGTTGTCCCGGAAACGCATCGAGAAGACATACGTGATTTGATTTATTGGAATTACCGTATCATTTACAGAATAGAGAAAAATAAAATATCAGTGCTTACAGTTAGGCATGGCAAACAAATTCTACCGCTGGAAGAAACCAGGGCATAACCAATCAGTTGGCGCTAAAATGGTGGGCAAGTCTTTGCTTGGCTCTTAATGGTTAACCTATTTTCCCTTATTCCCGGCTCATGACCTGTTTTCCAAAAGGGCGGCTCTACTGAAACGTATGGAAGGTGTCTCGGTTATTTTCATGCCTGCTCTGTCAGCCACAGCAAGGATATCATTGTATTTTGTTTCTGAAACGTGGAAGGCGGGTTCGGTATAGAGCAGCTTTGCCGAAGGCTTGAGAATCGTCATAAGTTCCTGAAAGAATAGTACAGGATCAGGGACTTCATGGACCATCCAGAATGCCAGGGCAAAATCAATGGGTGTTGTGACGCCCATTGCAGTTGCTTCAGCGCGGTGCGGAATAATTCGATGAGCCAATCCTTTTTTTGCGGCCCGCTTCAGCATGATGTCAAGCATCTTCTGCTGCAGGTCAGCTGCGATGACCTTTCCCGTATCTCCGACAAGTTCGGCCATTCCAAGGGTGAAATAGCCCATGCCGCAGCCGATATCCATAACGGTCATTCCTTCACACACATAATCGCCAAGCATTTTTCCCGGATTGTGAATCAGGCGTCGCAGCGGGTTGTCAAAGGTATAGGCCAGCCACCAGGGGCAGACATGATGATCGGACATGGGGATAGGTTTCTGTATAGGTTTAAGTTTATTCAATGAACAATAAATCGATTTACAGATCAACCTCCTCCGGATCATCCGGAGAAGCAACAACTCCCCATTCCTGGGCTTCCACGTCAAAATCGGCGATTTTCTCCAGGGGAGCCTTGAGGTACTTGCCATGGCCTTCGGCAGCAACCGTCCCATCCTCCAGCAGCAATTCTCCAGTACCTTCAAAGAACCTGCTGCTGTCTTTGGTAATACGACCGATTACCCGCAGTTCCTCATGCAACGGAACCGGCTTTTTGAAGCGAACCTGTAATTCTACGGTGACGCCCCAGATTTCATCATCGGATTGTATCATGATGGCACGGCCGATTGTTTCATCAAGGATTGTTGAGATAATGCCACCGTGCAGGCGGCCGGGATAGCTCTGGTGTTCTTCCCTGGGTTTGAAAATTGCCAGCAGCTCCTTGCTATCAAGCTCGTAAAAAGATGTATGCAGGCCAAAGGGGTTTTTCAGGCCGCAGACAAGGCACATTCTTGAGTTGGGTTGTTTGGTGGCTACTTTACGGAGCATGGGAAATCCTCAGCTAAGTCCAAGTGACAGGCACAGAGGCACAAAGGCACAAAGAAAAGAGATAGAACACATCCCTGTATGTTGGATCTTTTTGATAAGTTCTTCCTCGTTAAACAGTACCGATATGTATTGCTGTCCACGAATAACGGGGTTTCCGTAGCTTTGTACCTTTGAGCCTCTGTACCTGAGAACTCTATTGATTTGTGCTGCAGTAAGCACGTTCAATGGGCAGGCCAAAACCAGACCCTCACGGCATGGTTAGTTTACTTATTTTTTTCAGGGTGCCCTTAATAATATCGTTCATATCCTGGACCTCCGATACCGTGGGACAAAGCAGCTCTTTCACATCGTTTTGGAACTGCTTTTTGTCCTTGGGAATATGGGTTCCAAGGATAATCTCAAGGTCCGGATATGCCTGGGCGATAACTGCCTGATATTTTTTCAGGAAGGGGCAGAGAGCTGTCATGCAGTACGAAAGATGCAAAGCGTCAAGCCTGTATTCTGCCAGGGCCCTGACCCTTTTCAGTATCTTTTCAGGTGCGGCCAGGGTGGGACAGCCTGCACAGTTAATGATGCCTATAAGATCCAGTTCTGCATCAATTTTATAACGCTCGAAAAAACCTCTGCGCTTTCTCAAGTCACCGAGACAGACCACGGCAGCACAGTTGGTGTCCTGGGTGCAGTTTGAACAAGTGACTATTCCTATGCGTGCCATTTAGCCCTCCTTGGGCTCTTGCGGCTCTTTTTCCTTTTCATCGAGTTCTGCCTGGGCTTTTAACTCCGCCAGATGCTCAACAATGGCATCCTGATGCGCCTGGTCTCCTGCTGCGCCGGCCTGGCGCCGGTCAAGTTCTTCAAGACGCGGCAGCGGGCCATACATGACCAGTACGTCTCCTGCATGAATTTTGCTGATTCCCTGGGGCGCACCGATATAAATGCCATCTTTTCTCTGGATGCCGAAGATGAGGACTCCTTCGCGGGACAGTCCTGCCTTAATAAGTGATTTGCCGGCCAGCCAGTTATTGGGCTCAACTTTCATTTCCCATACGGCAAATTCATTCTGCAGATGCAGGATGGCTACATAATCCTGGACATCAAGGCGGGTCCACTTCTTTAAGCCCCAGGCAATTACGTGGTTCAGGTTTCGTTCAACAAAATGGCTGACTGCTATGAACCATAGTAAACTGAGACAGCTCATAAACAGCAAGATATTTCGCGTCCAGTTATGGGAACTTGCAGTGCTGAGCATGGAAACTATGACGGTTGCCACCACCGTTGCTATGCCGATATTGCCGAGCAGCATAAGGATCATGATAATCCTTCTGCGCATGGGGTGATTGACGATTAATTCTGATTCAGATGTGGTAAACCCTACGCCGGAGAAGGCAGATCGGGCCTGGAAACGAGCAGCTTCACGGGAGAGACCGGTGAACATCAAGGCCATTGCTGCAATTCTCGTTACCAGAAGAGACAGGATTGCAACTGTGAACAGTGAAAAAATTGCAACCATCTGAATTCTCTCCTCCAGTAATTGAAGTGTTTTGCGTTTAAAATGGGTAATTATTTGATGTTATTTGTTCAATAGCTGCGGCCAATTCCGGTCAGCTTCCCCGATATAGCCCTGCCTGTCTTTATTCCAGGTCTGCTGTATTTTTTTGTTGAGATTCAGGTACAGTTTGCCGTCAACAATTGCCCAGGCTTCTGGGTCAATATCTGCCGTGGACCCACGGCTTACGGCATAGGCTCAGTAGCCGCCGTACTGCGGCACGTATTTCTCAGGGTCCTGTCGAAATAATTGCAGATGCTCACTGTCGCTAAAGAGCCACGTGGCGTTTGCCCACTCATGGTGAAATTCTTTCTGCCCTTTAAGCGGGCGGCCAAGGGTGAAATAGGCCACCGGGTCATAACCCTTGAGGGCAATTCCGGCTGCATCAACATTAATAGGTGAAACCTGCTGATTTGAACAGGCCAGAAGTATAAAAATCCATGAGAAGATGAGACCTGATGCGCTGAACGAAAACTTTTTCATGGTGTCCTCCTGTTTACTTTGCATTTTGCACGTGATTTGAACTGGGCCGAGGGTTCGTCAACTTAAAGAAGTATGACTCCATAAATGTTTTTATTTATAAGATTGCGTCATAGGTTCGCTGAAAACATCATGAACTTTTGATTTCATATGTGTCAGAAATATCACTCACATTGTCAACACAGACATCCAGGTTCTTCAAGATGCCGTTCTCTATGGAGTAAATCCAGCCGTGTACTGAGAGGTCCCGCCCTGATTCCCAGGCTTTTTGTACAATTGACGTATGACAGACATTGCCCACCTGCTCAACGACGTTCAACTCGCAGAGTAAATTGAACCTCTCATTTTCATCTGCAATGGCATCTAGTTTATCCTGGTGGTGGCGATAGACGTCCTTGATATGACGGAGCCATGTATCAATAAGACCAAAGGAGCGTTTTTCCAGTGCAGCTTTAATGCCGCCGCAGCCGTAATGCCCACAGACTATAATGTGTTTGACCTTGAGGACTTCCACCGCATACTGGATGACGGATAAACAATTCAGGTCGGTATGGATTACCACATTGGCTATATTGCGGTGTACAAAAATTTCACCCGGTAGCAGATCAACAATCTGGTTCGAGGGAACACGGCTGTCAGAGCAGCCAATCCAAAGGTATTCCGGGTTTTGCTGTCTGGAGAGTTTAGTAAAGAAATCAGGCTCTGATTTCTTAATTCTTGCGGCCCATTTCCTGTTGTTGTCAAAAAGGTTTTTCAGGGTTTGCATGTGATCGGCACTCTTTAGTTTGAGGAATATTGACCAGGGCCTGGGTATGGTGCAGGACAAGAATTGCGGCTCAGGCCCGCACGGCACATAATTGAAGCAATGGTGAAGTTAAAGAACCGTAATGAATGCATCCTTAAGATTCCTGCTGAATAATTAACATTATTTATCTTTCTTTAATTTATTAAACTTCGTAATCAGATTACTGGCAAGCAGATAAATGTCAATAACGAGTCCTGTGCCGATAAACAGATAAACAGTGAGGATCCATCTTCCGGCAAAGCCTGTGTCCGAAACCAACCTGTTGAACAGTAGATAATCAGGGATGTATTGCAGACCATGGGTGAAAGTGATGAGAATACAATCAAGCACCAGCAGGAAAGTACCCATTGCCAGGCAGAACAGGCCGACGAGAGACATGAGTCGCCTGTCTTTTCTGAGCGTTCTTAAGAGATGGAAAACGCTCCCGGTGCAGGCTGCTATAATAATGATAAGCGCAACTAAAGAGTAAGAATTAATCATAAAACTGCAGTCGTTTGTCTATTCCCCTCTGCTCAGAGGAATAAAAGGGTGCATTTTGAGGGCAGAAATTGTACTTATTTTGAGGAATAGAATATTAAATTGTAAGGTAGAATTTCAAGTTGTTTTATTTCTATTAATTGGGGGTTATGGGATGATATGAAGGTGCGTACCTGTATAACGCCTGAAGGCAAGTTTATCTACGGTATCCATAAGCCGTCGTTTAAAAGCCGCAACCTGCGTGGCCATGATTTTTTGCAGGTCCTGGGTCTCGATGCAGTGGATAACCCGGTGGAAAATACTCCTAATTTTCCTGCCGGGGACGTGGAAGAGGAACACGGGGTATGGATCTTTGAGATACCCAACCCTTTGCCCTTTCGAGGCGTCACCTATATTGACCGGAGCTGGGCGGATGCAAAGGCCGTTGATCCGTTGTCTATTAATCTCCCTCCGCCGACTCCCACCTCAATGACCTCTTTTTTAAGCAAAAGTCTGCAATGCGATAAAAGCAGCCTCAAGGATATAGTCAATGAAGCTTTTGCGGAACTGCCTGAAACTGTGTTGTTGGCACTTGCAGCAACTTCAACTGACCCTGAAGATCTTATGAGACTTGCGGAAATGGTCTGTGAGTTTATTTATGATGACCAGAGCAGGTTGCCGGTCGGGCTTCGTTATGAAGAAGATGTTAAGGGGTGCCTGAGACCTAAAATCGTAAACCATGATTTATTTGAGGCACTGGTTAACAACATTTACCTGCCTGACATTTACAAGGAGGTCATGGTGCTGCGCCCGGGGGCGCAGGGCAGAAGCGAGATTGTAGGGGAGTGGCCGGCTGAACGTAACAGCCATGTATTCGAATATTTAAGGCGCAACAGCTATATTCCCTGGGGCCATTATGCCTCAAATATTGCCAACGACCTGGTGCGTTATTCGATTTCCGATCTTTCAGATTTTGATTTTGAAGGGCTTCGCCATCTTTACTGCCAGCGCAGCTATATCAGGATCGCTGAGCAGTTGGGTATGCAAACGGTTGCCAGACGAAAATGTCTGACAATATCAGAATTGGAAAAACTCAGGCAGGAGATTCTAAAAGAGATTGATACACAGGGTACAGGCTCATTGCAATTTGATGTGACCTTATGGGGCTGGAATTACGGTTTTGATTTTACAGCCAGCGGTTACCGTCTGCATGCCTCCCATCAGCAGATCCACCAGCAGTATTCAATGGTCCCCAAACAGGTTGCTGCACAAGATACAGAGACAGGGAAGCTGTCTTCATACAGTTGCGGCGACCTTGTGGCTGATTTAATCAGGTCATATCAGAATGAGCATGACAGCAGTTTCTTTGCCGATTATGTAACTGCTGTCCGCAATAACAGAAGGATGGATGAGAAAAAAGACCTGCCAGTCGACCTGGTTGTTTTTGAAGATGAAAACGTCATGGTTTTTGTACCCAAGGCCCAGACCTCGCAATGGGAATTGCAGCTCATGACATTAGGGCCGGTTGGCAATATACTGGAAGCCGACACCGCTGTACGTAAATCACTGAATGCCGGTATTTTGAACGCCATGCGGGTGTTGACCGGTTTGGGGGCTCGATTAATTACTGTGGTAGAGTATTCCAAGAGAATCGGAGCCAGAGACATTGACCAGCGGCTGCTCTACTCTTTCCTGCCAAAGATCCCCTATTCCCTGGGGGCTTTTTCCGAAGCTGAATTACGCTT
Organism: uncultured Desulfobulbaceae bacterium; assembly: GCA_947259115.1. Lineage (GTDB taxonomy): Bacteria > Desulfobacterota > Desulfobulbia > Desulfobulbales > BM004 > BM004. The sequence goes on from CAMYKS010000040.1 coordinate 8,275, forward strand.
TATCAGCGGTCATTACCCTGAGGATTTTGCCATTGCATGCAGGGAACAGCTTGAAAGTCAGTAGCGCTTAGATTTTTTTCCGGCTCATAAAAAAACTGTTTTCTCCATACTGTTGTGGTAGAGTATTGAACTTTTCAAAATCAGACAGGGAATGAAATTATATTAACGGAAGCAGCTATGAAAAAGAAAGGCTACTACGGACACTGGGGAGGTGCTTTTGTTCCCGAGGTCCTTTTTGAAACATTTAAAGAGCTCAATGTTTTTTTTGAGGAAGTAAAGAAAGACAGCTCTTTTTGGCATGAGTATCTGCAGCTTATGTCAAGCTACTCCTGCAGGCCTACGCCGCTCACCTATGCCGAAAATCTCAGCAAACATTTTGCCGGCGGTCACATTTACATCAAGCGTGAAGACCTTAATCATACAGGGGCGCACAAGGCCAATAACGTAATGGGCCAGGGACTTCTGGTCAAACGTATGGGTAAAAAGCGGGTTATTGCCGAGACCGGCGCCGGCCAGCATGGTGTGGCCACGGCCACCATGGCTGCCAAGTTCGGCTTTGATTGTACTATCTACATGGGTGAAGAGGATGTACAGCGGCAGCGGCCCAATGTTTTCTGGATGGAAAAAATGGGCGCCACCGTGGTGCCGGTGACCGACGGTTCAAAAACCCTGAAAGACGCGATCAACGAGGCATTCCGTGACTGGGTGACCAACATGGATTCCACCCATTATGTACTTGGCACAGTCTGCGGACCCCATCCTTTTCCTGAGATGGTGGCCTGGTTTCAGTCCATTATCGGTATTGAAGCCCGGGAGCAGATTCTGCAGGCTTTCGGCAAACTGCCGGACCGGGTCTACGCCTGTGTGGGCGGTGGTTCAAATGCCATGGGTATCTTCCAGGGATTTCTGCAGGATGAACAGGTGGGCCTTGTGGGTGTCGAAGCCGGCGGGAAGGGGTTGTCCACTGGAGAGCATGCCGCACGTTTGGCAGGCAGTGATGCCTCGCCCGGAGTGGCCCAGGGCTATAAGACAATGTTCCTGCAGGACTCCGATGGCCAGATGCTTGATACGCATTCAGTGGCTGCAGGCCTTGATTACATCGGAGTCTCACCTATTTTAAGTGATTTATGGGAAAAGGGCAGGGTTCGTTTTGCAGCTGCAACCGATTCCGAGGTTATGGAAGCATTGGATCTGACCATGAAAAAGGAAGGCATCATCCCGGCTCTGGAGTCGGCGCACGGATTTGTGCAGGCCTTTAAGGAAGCCTCTGACCTGGGCAGGGACGAGGCGCTCATCATTAATATGTCAGGCAGGGGTGACAAGGATATCTTTACCATTGCCAATGCCTATGGGGACCCGTCCTGGAAAGAGTTTATAATAGAGAGAGCTGAGCAGTATAAGAAAGGCTGAAGTACTTAAAGTGACTAAAGTGAGCTAAAGTGACTAAAGTTATAACTTTTCTTGTATTTTATAAATTTTTTATCACTTTAGTCACTTGTAACTTTAGCTCACTTTAGGCACTCATATATTTTAGGTAACAAGATATGTCGAAATTGGAAGAAGCTATAAGAACACGATTGCGGGATCGTGAAATCCTTCTCATGACCCACCTGGTGCTGGGGTATCCCTCATTTGATGTGAACAGGGAGGTTATCCGCCAGATGGTGGAAAACGGTGTGGACCTGATCGAGATGCAGATCCCCTTTTCAGAGCCCATGGCGGATGGCCCCATGATCCTGAAAGCCAACCAGGAATCAATCGCCAGGGGGGCAAAGGTTGGGCAGTGTTTAGAGTTCGCCAAAGAGATGACAGCAGAATTTCATATTCCTTTCCTGTTCATGACCTATTACAACATTCTTTACAAGCATGGACTCGAAGAGTTCATAAACCGTGCCCATGACATCAATATCCAGGGTTTTATTGTTCCTGACCTGCCACCTGAAGAGGGCAGGGAATACCTTGAGCATTTGAAAAGCCGCAATATGGCGCCAATCCAGATCTTTGCTCCCACATCGTCCAAGGAACGCATGCAAGAGCTGGCCCAGAACGGCGCCGGCTTTATATACTGTGTCGCCCGCCGTGGTGTAACCGGCCAAAAGACGGACTTTGACCAGGATTTCAACGAGTATATCAAGCGCTGCCGCAGTGCAACAGGTTTGCCCCTGGCAGTTGGCTTCGGTATACGCTCAAAGTCTGACGGGCAAGGCTGATATTGCCGTCATAGGAACCGAGACCATCCGCCTGGTGGATGAAATGGGAGCTGCTGCGGTGGGCCCCTTTATTGCCGGGCTGCGCTAGCCCGCTTTTTCACAAGCTGAGACATCCGTATAGACTGCTGTGTGATCCGTTTCGCATACTAAAGTATCGAAGTCTCCCTTTTCGGTCACTTATCTGCTCAAACGACTTACACTTTACCTATCCGGCGTCTCGAGTCGTGAAAAATGAGGGCTAGGAGTTTTCAGGAAAGGGATTTTCACAACTCAAATTCTGTCATTTTTCGTCGTTTTTTCCAGGAATATCATCCTGTTCCGGATCGTTATGGCGTGATCAAAAACCACACATCTCCTAAACCATGTCCAAAGGTGTCCCCCGGGTACTTGTCATTTTTGAAATAGTATAATGGCATGCCCTTGTATGTCGTCTGATGTTTTCCGTCAGTTCTTGTTATGGTAGCAAAGTCACCGGTCTCGCAACCTTCAATTACTGCGGCCGGATCAACATGGAAAGGCGGCCAGTTGACAGCACAGCCCTCGATGCAATTACTGGTGTCTTGTTCATCCTTGGCAAAAGAGTATAGCGTCATACTGTTGCCGTCGGCTAGAAACCTGCCAATCATTTCCTTTTCCATGATTTTAACACCGACCGTTTCATTGGCCATTGCCATGGTTTGAGCGGATAGTAAAATGCTAGTAGAAAGGAAGCTGAAAATAATTAATACCCAAAAAGCAGGAACGTTTTGTTTCATACAGTATGTCTCAAAAAATATTTTTCAGGAAGCGTTATAACCTTTAAGATTAAAATATGTATGGGAGATTTTGTCAATGAAAGGTCTTGATGGCGTAATGTAAGGAAAACAGTCATGGTATGCCTGCCAGGTGAGCAGCGTTTCATTAGACCTTGACCTGACAACAGAATCAGGTAATATCTCTGACATTTTGAAAATGACGGAAGGCAAATAGTATAAATCGTACCTGGGCACCTGTATAGTAATAGCCATGAAATATTGGCAGGTGTTCAGTGCGGAAGTATGGGCAAGGAGAACAAAATGACAGCAACCATCAATGAAGAACTGGGAACCACAGAGGCGAAGTGGAATCTTACTGATCTATACAGCGGTTACGATGATCCACAGATTGAGGAGGATATTAAGCAGTGCGAAAAGGAAGCGGCCTCTATTAATAATGATTTCAGCACCAGGGTAGCTGATCTGTCCGAAGCAGAGCTCAATGGCTTGGTACGTCGCCTGGAAGACATGAGTGTCGTTCTTGGCAAGCTTTCCACCTTTGCCTTTCTTAATTTTGCCACCCGGACCCATGACCAGCAGGTAAGTGGGTTTCTGCAGCGTTTGCGTGAAATTGGCAGTCGCATTGGCAAGGATACTGTCTTTTTCGAGTTGGAATGGAATAAGGTTGACGAGGAGAGAGCAACAGCTCAACTTAACTCGGAAGCACTTGTCCATTACCGGCATTTCCTTGCCAATATGCGCAAGTATGCGGATCATCAGCTTTCCCAGGTTGAAGAGAGACTGCTGCTGGAATGTGCCCCCGTCGGCCGGGGCAGCTGGACCTCCCTTTTTGAAAAGATCATGGGACATCAGAAATTCGGGCCGGAGCAGCGCAGCGAAGAAGAGGTGTTGTCTGACCTTTACAGCCCGGATCGTGAGGTGCGGAAGCAGGCTGCTGTAGATCTCACCGGGGGTTTGAACAGCCAACTCCATGTTCTGACCCATATTTTCAACACCCTGCTGGCGGACAAGATGATCAGCGACCGGCTCCGCAAGTATCCGGGCTGGGTCAGTTCCATGAACCTGGGGAATGAACTGGAAGATAAAACTGTGGAGATGCTGATTGAAGCCACTGTCAAACGCTATGATATCCCGACACGTTATTATCAGGTTAAAAAGGCAATACTCGGTCTTGATGAACTCCGGGATTATGATCGCTACGCGCCCCTGCCGCATCTGCCTGACAAAAAAATATCCTGGGATGATTGTAGAACAATGGTGCTCAAAGCCTTTGGAGAATTTTCACCCCGCATGGCGGAAATAGCCGGTTACTTTTTTGACAGGGAATGGATCCACGCCCCGCTGCAGGAAGGCAAAAGGGGCGGGGCCTTTGCCCACCCCTGCGTGCCGGATGTCCACCCCTATGTGCTGGTCAACTATACCGGCAACCTGCGCGATGTGTCCACCGTTGCCCATGAACTGGGACACGGCGTGCACCAGTATCTGTCCGCAGAGCAGGGATATTACAACAGCGACACTCCCTTGGTGCTGGCTGAAACAGCTTCAGTATTTGCCGAACTCCTGGTCTTTAACTCCCAGCTGGAGCTGTTGCAGGACAAGGAGGAGCGAAACGCCTTTATCTGCCAGAAGCTTGAATCCATATTTGCCACGGTATTCCGCCAGATCTCCATGAACCGCTTTGAAGATAAGGTGCACAACGCCAGAAGGGAGCAGGGAGAATTAAAGACTGAAGAGGTGACAGATTTCTGGTTGTCAACCCAGAGGGAGATGTTCGGCGATTCCGTAACCCTGTCTGAAGATTATGGAATCTGGTGGTCGTATATCCCCCATTTTCTGCATACGCCGGGGTATGTATATTCCTATGCCTTTGGCGAATTGCTCGTACTGGCCCTTTACGCTCTTTACAAAAAGGAAGGTGAGGCTTTTGTGCCTAAATATATGGATCTTCTTGCTGCCGGCGGCAGCCAAACGCCTTACAAGCTCCTGGAGTCGTTCGGCTTGGATCCGGATGACCCTGAATTCTGGAATTCCGGCCTGCAGATCATTGATGATATGCTGAAGCTGGTAGAGTAGGGAAGTCAATCCAGCCCCTAGCCCGCATTTTTCACGAGTCGAGACGCCGGATAGACAAAGTGTAAGTCGTTTGTGCAGATAAGTGACCGAAAAGGGAGACTTCGATACTTTAGTATGCGAAATGCCTAACACTGAAGGTTATACGGATGTTTCGGCTTGCCCGAAGGGTGAATAGTTTTAAAAAAATCTATTCAGTCACTTGGTACAAACAGTAACCGGACAAACACACTGGAAATATAAAATTTAAAACATAAAAACAGATAGTTATACTAATTTCTCAAAACTGTTCATGAAATATTCGGGCTAGCCAAAGCATACTGCAGTGAAAGGCAAAACCAGCTGCATACCCCGGTCCCATCACGCCTGAACATTTTGCGTCGGGCGTATTAATACCCGCATCAGCCAATACAACACCATTGCGTTGAACAAATGCCAGACAAAATGGGTGCCCAATGGAAATGAATCGCACAGCAGCTGATCGATGCTGCGAAGAGTGACTGAAACGCAGAACAGGCCGATTACAGTAAACATGGTCTTGGTACCTCCTAAGCTCTGTAAAACACTAGCAAGAGCCATCATGAGCAATGCCAGCACTGCAGGCAGATACATTACCGAACCGTTAAGAAAGTCTGCAGGCAACCACAGGCCGACAGCCACATTCAATAACAGAAACAGCGCCAAGCAAACCGAAATCCAAACCAGGGATAAACCTAAAACATGTGCCAGATAGCTGTGCAAATAGACAAACATGAAGGCAAAGATCGGAAGTTTGTCCGCCTGCTCGGACCATGGCGTGGCCAGGGTGTGCCAGAGAAAACTTCCCAGCCCGACACAGCCGACCAGCAATGTCAGAAAATAAATATCCCACGGTACACGCTGCCGTTGTCGAAGCAGCAGGCGAAAGAGCAGTAAAGCGGCAAGAACAAAGGCAGCATTGGTCAAGGCATTAATCGGCTCGGCCCAAAAGCTGTCACCCAAACGTTCGCAGTATTCCATCAGTCAAATAGGCCGGGGCCATGGGGGGATTATTTTCTGGCTTTAGAGCGTTCAAAGTCATATGATCGGTCTCTCCTTAAAAAAATCGCATATCGCTCACGTGTCCCATTGGAGAATATCATTATATTTTGCAGTTACTATACGAAACAGAACCAGACGTTACCGGTATATATTTTTTGCCCACTTCTCTGCAGCCAGGCAGCAGCAGACAAAGCTGCCCTGCTGCCGTCACCGACTAAAACCTGTATAAAAGCAAGGCATCATTAAGCAGCCTGTCTGTCAATTTCTCCCAGCTTGTCCCTCAGGTTTTTCTGTCGCTTCGCTGCAGTATCAGTATATTTGTTGATATCAAGGTTGAGGTTCTTAATGAAAAGCGTTTCCAGTTCTTTCGGCATTCCTTTTATGGACAAGCTTGCCCGCTCCCGAATACCTTCGAATATCCTTATTTTTTCATCCAGAAAATCTGTGGCGTCAAGCCCAAGACCCGCTATGTGGTCACCGTATCTGTGCAAACGACTCTGCAGTAAATGAATATATTCACCAAGCAGGAATTCGGTTGCAACAACAAACGGCTTTGGAGGGTCTTTCGACAGTGTATTAAGGGCGTTGATGATATCAAACAGGCTGTCGGAATAACTTATCAGTAATTCACGATATTCCTGGTCAATCAGTTCTGCTTCTTTCAGTTTTTCGTCAAAGCGGGCAATTTTTGCCCACCAGATAGACATCATAAAGCCCAAGGTAACAGCGAATAAACTGGTAACAATGACTTTCATAGCATAGAGCGGCCCATAGAGGATGTCACTGCTTTCGAACAGAAATGCCGACCCGGCAAAGAGCAATGAAAAGATTACCAACAGCGCAAACTGGGGGTTATTGAATCTGTTCTGCTTCAGCTTCGACCTGGCGGTTTTCAACCATACACCATGGGTCAATTCACAGTGATTTACACCACTTTTTTTAGCACTGCTCAATGCCAACACCCCTTCAGTGCTTGACTCAGTTTGCTGCTCTTTTGAAATGCTGTTTTTTACATAGTCAGTCATGTCGTGAATCCTTGTTGAGAGGTAATATGTTTAGATTGTTTCCCGTGTTCATACAGCTAAATTGCCTCTGTCAAGACGGCTGCGTTCAGTGCGCGGCTGATTGGTTGCTTCCTAATACTTATAGTACCCCTTGAGAGTGACTACTGTGCCGGCCACTGAAGGATATGCTGAACTCTCCATTACCTTTAAAATGTAGTGATTATCATTATGGCTGATCCAAAACACTTCACCGATCGCCTTGTCCCTTGCAGTGACCAGCAACACTGTATCGGTATCATCAAGTTCAGCCACTCTTTGAACGAGTTGCTCCATCGTCTGCAAGCTGTCAAAGTCCGATTTGTCTAGCATGCCAAGTTGTGTATTGGTGTTCTCTGACTTTATTATTCGTATCGCGACATCCCCAGTATCAGAATTCTTCCAGTAAATACCAAATTGGCTGCTACCCTTCACGGGTTCGGTTCCCACCCTCTCCAAAGTGAAAAGGTCGGTTTGCAGCAGACGGACTTTCTCGTCGATTCCCGTCTCAGTTACAGACTTGGTTTTATGAACATGGACAGAAATTATCTTTTCAGCACTGTTGTCGTTCTTGTCCGTAACTCGTATAAGAAACTCATATTCTCCTTCATTTCCTATTTTCTCATTGATGTAATTCTGTAAATTCAGTGTCACGTCGGGATATGACCTGGGATTCTGCACCAGGCCAAAGAGATGCAGGTTGTTTTTATCTCTTGTAGCCGCAAGGTCCACTTCATAGGAACGCTCCCTGATGACCAATTCCTTAATTCTGCCGGTCGCCTCTATGCGCACCCTGAGTCGAGGATATTCTCCTATAATCCCTTCCTGAGGTTGATCAGCTGAGAAACCCTGGGTTGTAATTGCCAACATCGGTGACTCAGCAGCAGAAGCGCTGAAGAATACGAACAAGCCAACCAAGAGTGCCCACAATGAGTAATTACAGAGTTTCATCATCAGGAACTAACCGAGTTCTTTTAAATTATCTACACCAAAGCGATTATCCTTCTGACTGGAGATATATCTTCGGGTACGATGTCATAAAATCGCTTTTTCGATCCCAAGCCGAAAAACAAAGGCCTTCACCGAGATACTACAATCTCACTGAAGGCCGTATAATGGCATTTTTCCAAAAGTCTCTTTCATCTGAGTCACCTCCAGCAGAGGTTTACACATATGATCTCATATAATAAAAGTAATCATTCGGGCATGGATTAATCAAGTGCCACAATGTGTTAGGAAAAGTCTTCTCAGGAGGTCTGGCCTTCTTGTCATCCGGTTGGCTTATTACCGGTATATAAAGACCTGACACATAAACCAACTATTTAAAAAAAAAGATTTTATTCTTCTTCATAAGCATCCGTCATAAAAGACGTCACGATGCTTGACAGGTAACTATATTTCACGAATTGGTTTGCAGCCAGGCAGCAGCAGACAAAGCTGTCCTGCTGCCGTCACCGACTAAAACCTGGATCGGCAGTTCGGCATAAACAACCCTGCCCGTGGCAAACACACCGGGAAGAGAGGTCATGAAGTTTTCATCCACAAGAAAAAAACCTTTTGCATCCTGTTGGGCTGCAGCAATTTTCATGTCCGGCACAATACCCCGATAGACAAAGATCGCTGCAACTTTTAAACGTTTGCGTATACCGCTGGTTAATTTAACCACATCGATTTCTTCCAGATACTCTTCACCGTATAGTTTCTCTACATGGCAGCCAGGCATGAACTTAAAATGTTTACGGTTTAGCAAAGAATCAATGTGAACCGCATTGCCCGACATTTCAGTATCACCTGTGACAAAGGTAACTTTGCATCCCAGGTTTAAAAGGTGAAATGCCGCTTTAACTGCCCAGGTGCCGTTCCCGGCAATCACAACTTCTTTGTCTTTATACTGTGGCCCGGCGCATTGGGCACAGGTATGGATACCATGCCGGGCAAACCGTGTTTCATCATTCAAGCCCAAGAGGCGCGGCTGACCACCGGTTGTAACAATCACTGCCCGGGCCCGGAAGCAGTTCCCGTCGCTGCCTGTAATTACAAAAGTATTGTCTTCTCTTTTCTGTACATTATTTACTGTAATCGAATCCAGCAATTGACAACCTGCACTTTCAGCTTGCCTGGCCATGGTCTGCGTCAGTTCCCAACCGTCTATCTGATCTATACCGGGATACTCAGTTACAGATTCTAGAACAGCCACTGTGCCACCGAACACAGTTTTTTCCAGAACAAGAATTTGCAGGCCCAACTGGCCTGCAGTTATGGCAGCCGCCAACCCAGCGACTCCCCCTCCAAGAATGAGGATATCGTATAGCTCTTCAGTAACTTTTTTATCGAGCAGCAACATGGATTGATGGACCAATTAGTTTAAATATACTGGATACGTCATATAAGCCCTTTACCCGTAGTTGATGTCATCAGTTTGCCGTGCTTGACGCCCTTGGTGCCGATCAATTCTTCAGCCAGCCTTTTGATATTTTTTGCCTTGCCTTTCAGCACCACCACTTCGAGACAATGATGTTCGTCCAAATGTACATGCAGGGCGGAAATTATTTCCTTATGATGGGAATGCTGGTGCTCTGTCAGTTTGTCGGACAAATCACGGGTATGGTGGTCATAAACCAGGGATACCGTGCCCACGGTCTCCTCGTTGGCCCGGGCCCATTCCTCTTCGACCAGGGCATTGCGGATCAGGTCACGAATTGCTTCTGAACGGTTACTGTAGCCCTTCTCATCTATCAGGGCGTCGAATCTCTGCAAGAGCCTTTCATCTATTGAAATCCCAAATCGAGCGGTTTCTGCCATATCCATACCCCTTCGTAGTAAAAATTGTATCAGATGATCGGATCATATTTCCATGCTCCGTATTTTTACATATTTATTGACATCAGAAAATATTTTTTTTACACTGAACGTGCTACGAAAGTTCCAATAGTAACACTTCTGCTCATGGAGACACCTTATGCATATGGCGGATGCTTTGCTCTCACCCACTGTGGGAGCTGTTATGTGGTCTGCGACAGCAGGGCTTACGGCATACAGTGCGCGCAAAGTCCAAAACCAGCTGGACAATAAAAAAATCCCCCTCATGGGTGCCGTTGGCGCTTTCGTGTTTGCAGCCCAGATGATCAACTTTGCCATTCCGGGTACCGGTTCCAGCGGCCACCTCGGGGGCGGCTTACTCCTGGCAATTCTCCTGGGGCCCTACGCAGCCTTCTTAACCCTTGCCTCAGTACTCACGGTGCAGGCACTTTTCTTTGCAGATGGGGGCCTGCTGGCCTTGGGCAGCAATATTTTCAACCTTGGTTTTATCCCCTGTTATCTCTGTTACCCCCTCATCTATAAAACGGTTACAGCGGACGCGCTCGACCATAAAAGAGTTGTTGCCGGGTCTATTCTTGCTGCCGTTGTTGCTCTGCAATTGGGGTCCCTCGCTGTGGTTTTGCAGACCTTTTTCTCGAGCATTACCGCCTTGCCCTTTACATCGTTTCTCCTGATGATGCAGCCTATTCATCTGGCCATTGGACTTGTTGAAGGAATTGCCACAGCCGGCATAGTATCCTTTATCTGCAAAGCCCGCCCTGAAATCCTGGAAGGGACAGCAATTAATACGTCCGGCAGCAGCCTGTCCTTTAAAAAAGTGGCCATTGTCATGCTCTTGGCCGCTTTCCTTACCGGCGGGGTATTTACATGGTTCAGTTCCCGTTATCCGGATGGCCTGGAATGGTCCATTGAAAATATTGCCGGAAGCCCACAAGCGGCACCTGCAGGAAAAATTCAGAGCACTTTGGAAAAGGTGCAAAACAAAACATCAATTCTACCTGATTATGCTTTCAGGACCAAAGAGTCCTCCTCAGCCCCGGCAACGTCCCAATCCTTCCACAACAAAGGCACCACTGTATCCGGCATTGTCGGTGGGCTGCTTGTTTTATCCTGCAGCATTCTCATTGGCTTTCTGTTGAAAAAAACATGCAGGATCTTCTGAGCTTAGCGCTTGATCTGCACTGACAATGTCTTTACGCCTTGATACAGCATATTATGATTTGGGCCGGCTGGATCTGCTTGCCGAAAAAAAATCACCCATCCACAGACTCGATCCCAGGGCAAAGGTACTTACCTCCCTTGTTTTTATTGTTTACGTCGTATCGTTTGACAAATACGAAATAGCCAGGCTGCTGCCATTCTTTTTTTATCCGGCTTGTCTGGTAGGCCTTGCAGATGTCCCTTTTGGCTATCTTTTACGCAAACTGGTACTTGTTTCGCCATTTGTGCTTTTCATAGGCATATTTAACCCTATCCTTGACCGCGAGATTGTTTTCCAGTTTGGTTTTCTGGATATTTCAGGCGGCTGGTTATCATTTATCTCCATTATGCTGCGTTTTACCTTGACGGTCGGTGCTGCCCTGCTGCTCATTGCAACCACCGGTTTTCCGGCAATCTGTATGGCGCTTGTAAAACTGGGCGTACCCCGGGTCTTTGCCGTACAATTGCTCATGCTTTACCGCTATGTCTTCGTCCTGATTGAAGAGTGCATCCGCATGATTAGGGCGTACACACTGCGCTCATTTTCAAAAAAAATGATGCCGTTTCATGTATTCAAGCAGCTCTTGGGCAACCTGCTGCTGCGCACCCTGGACAAGGCGCAGCGGATCCATATGGCCATGCTCTCCCGCGCCTTTACCGGTGATATACATATTGTCAGACAGTTCTCCTTTGGCATGGGAGAAATTGCATATATGGCTTCTTTTACTCTGCTATTTACAGTTTTACGGTTTTATGACATTACAGACATAATTGGAAAATTTATTCTGGGGATTGACGGATGAGTCATCATATTGTGGAAGTTCAAGATCTGAAATTCACCTACCCCGATCATACTCCTGCCTTGAATGGTATAACATTCAGGGTTGAGCATGGTGAATCTGTGGCAATTGTCGGGGCCAACGGGGCCGGAAAATCAACTCTGCTCCTGCACCTGAACGGCTATCTTACACCCATTGAAGGCAAGGTGCGCATCGGTGATTATCCACTGACTAAAAATACGGTACAGGAAGTGAGGCGCACGGTTGGCATGGTCTTCCAGGATCCCGACGATCAGCTGTTCATGTCAACTGTATTTGATGATGTTGCCTTCGGCCCATTGAATCTCGGGCTGCCGGCTGAAGATGTCAAGGAACGTGTGCGAAATGCCCTAGAAACAGTTGGTGTTTTCGACCTTAAAGATCGCCCCTCCTACAGGCTCTCCGCCGGCCAGAAAAGAAGGGTGGCCATAGCCTCTGTCCTTTCAATGTCACCGGACATTCTGGTCATGGATGAACCCAGCGCCGGACTGGACCCCAAGGCTCGCAATCAGCTCATTGATCTGCTTAAGAGCTTTAAACATTCCAAGATAATTGCCACCCATGACCTGGACATGGTCCTTGATCTTTGTGAACGTACAATTATTATCCACGAAGGTTTGGTCAAAGCTGACGGGCCGACCAATGAGATATTCATGGACGACATCCTGCTCGCCGACTGCCATCTTGAAAAACCACTCGGCATGAAGAACTGTCCCGTATGCAGCCCTCATGATAATTCCACTTGAGACATATTTTTTTTAGTTGTCGCGCCCCCCTCTTTTAGTGGTGGACCCTTATAGGTCCAATCGATCTGGCGAGAAATTGAACGGGATAATTAAAAAAACGAATCGCAGAATATTGAACAAGGAACCGCAGAATATCGAAGGAGATAAAAAAATTCGGCAACTGTAGTTGCTTCTTTTTTCCGATCAGGAAGTAGTTTGTCCCCTTCTAGTGAGCTCGAAGTCTTGGCTTATCTCCTGGTGCCACCCGCTCTGGATGAGGAGGTTCACTTTTTTAAAAAATTTTCAAAAGTAACATGTGTATCTTTTTCCCAATGAAACATGTTGGCAAGATAGTTGGGCTTTTGATATGGTTATAATACTAATTTAGACAGTAATCGGTTGTGAGTAAATAAGGAGAAGGGTTTTCCTTTTCGTGTTGCGAATGCATGAGAGAATATTTGAAATTTTTAAGATGATTCCCGTCACAGGAAGCACATACAGGGAACCCATCTATGATGCCAAAAACCATGAGATTCAGCTTTGGAGGATAACTCCAGGGGAGTGGATCTATCCACATACGCATCCCCACTCCGATGATATCTGGTATTTTGTCCAGGGAGTGGGAGAATATTACACATCATCCAAAGAGAAAAAAACAGTTAAGCCGGGGGATATAACAGTGGCTTCCCCGGGGGATGTGCACGGTGTATTCAATTCCGGTTCTGAAGATATTATCATTGTTTCAGTGCTCTCTCCGCTGCCGGTTGAGATAAACGAGGCGCCCGGTTTCCAGTATCCCGAATAAGAGTTCACTTTTTTCATCATTAATAATCAGGAGCAAGATTGAATTTGTATTTCCTGGGTTGGAGCACCATGTCCTCTGGAAAGGATAATTTTTAAAAAGTGGGTTGCAAAAAGTACTATCGGCATTTATTAGAAGACTTAAACTGATTGCTATGAAGGTTAAGTAAAAATTATGCGCAGGCGTATTTGATTGCCAGTATGAAGGGAAAACGTAAATTTTTCAGTTCAGATGCTCAGCTGGCAAGAACATCCTAATTTTCAAAAAGCTTCAATATGTTCTCTTTCTCAAAAGCATTCTAACCATGGTGTCTACTTCTGATGAATAAAATTTTTCAAGTGTTACTTCTCCTCGTTGCAGCAATTTCTCTTTTTTTATTAATAAGAGCCATAGCACCTGCCACTTTCAAAAGTGACAACGCATTAGAAGCACAAATAATAGTTTCAACAGAGTTAAAGAATATCCCTCAAGCTGATATTGATGGTGTAAAAAAAGAAGCCTGGAAGGCTCTAAAATCTATCCAGCCAATACTCGGCATTGATTATAAGAAAGTAATAGAAATCAAAATTGTTGATAAGGGAGGGATATGTAATGCGATTGGAGGTATTGTCTCATTGTCAATCTCACATATCAGAGACAAGAGTGCTCCTATCATTCATGAAGTGACACATGTACTTACAAAGCATGAGTACAATAGTTTTTTTTCAGAAGGCTTGGCCGTTTATTTTCAGGAAAGATTTGGGGATTTTCAAGCTTTCCCAAATTTTTCTTTACCCTTTGATGACCTAATGAGGAATAACAAAGATCAGTTTATACCCTTTAAACAATTAATAAAAGATAACAAAATTTTTGGACAAGTAGAAACAGAACAACGAAAAATAGCATATTTGGAAGCTGGATCTTTTATCAGTTTTTTGGTAGAAAAATATGGGGAACAAAAATTAGCAGATCTGCACAATTCCAGGATCCTTAACTATAAGAAAGTCTATGGAAAAGAAATTAATAAATTGGAAGCAGAATGGAAGAGCCATGTTTTTGAGGACCCCATTCAATAAGAATATAATAGTTCATGTCTTCTCATCTTTTGTGATCAATTTTTTAAGTCGGAGAGAGGAAGATGGTGAGGAGTAATTTTTTAGAGAAAGCCGTTAAATATAATATTTGATATTGTTAAGCGACTGGGGCGCACAAACCATTAGAACCAATGGCAAGCATGTTTGAGTCGGCAAATAAAAAATGAAACTTGATTTGCGGCCATTTCTATTAGGTATTACAACCTACTTTATTCTATATTTTTTACATGAACTGTATGGTGTTTTTTTAGTTACTTCAGGAATAATTAAGGTTGATTCAACCGGTGTGGAATCTTGGAATTGGCATCCTCTAATTTTTGTATCAACTTTCTTGTCAGCCTTATTAGTTGTCATGCCTGGTTTTTTAACTGGTTGGTTCTCAAGTCAGAAAGCTACACTGAATGGGGCCATTCTGGTTGCTTTTTGTCAGACAATAACTTTTTTCTTTTTCACAATTAATTGGGAAAGTGGATTTGACCCTTTTATTTTTGTTGGATGGTTTCAGCAGTTAATTATACCGGTGTCGGTTGGAGCAATGTCTGGAGCAGCTGGGCAATTTCATAAAACAAGAAAGCAATCAATCACCAGTTAAATGAGGGAAAATTAAACCAAGATAACACCTGATATTGTTAAGTTCTTAGACGTTAATTCACCACATCAACCAATGGCAAGTTTTAGTAAGCCTTGGTGGTTTATGAAAATGTTCATCACACTCTTTTTCACAGCAGTTTTTCTTCAATGCCTCCGCGGGGATGACAAATCCCACATCACTGTCACTCCCGCGCAGGCGGATGTCAATCGTCAGCTGCTTGGTAAGCTGACAATCCAGAATATTTAAATCTGAAAATAGTTTATAGCCACATTATTATATTTTGGAGTCCTGCTGATCGGGAATGAGGTTTTCAACCCTGCGTTTTAGGCTTGCACGGAACGTGTTGTTTGGTGCGAATTCCATAAATTCATGAATATAATCCTGCAGGAGCTCTTGGACCTTTGCATCAAGGGTAAGAATCTTTACAGGTTGCCCCTTTGCCCTTAGTTTTTCTTCAAGCTCAGAAGAAATAACAGCTTCTATGATGCAGAAATTTTCCTTGTCCTGCAACAGAATTGCCGCCCACAGAAGTTGTTTTACAGGAGGATTGATTTTCGTGTCAGCAGGCCAGAACGAATAGGGTGTTCTGATGACGCCCATTTTTTTAACCAGGGCGGCTTCAAAACGTTTGCCAAGTAAAACATTATCCGGCAATATTCCCCTTTTAAGGCCGGAAACCATTTGGGCAAACATCTCATATTCCTGCAAAGTTCAAAGTAGAGTCAGTACTCCCGGATAATGTCAAATGGTTACAAGCGAAATACGAGCCCGCATTATGCTTTTGAAGTTTCTCTTCGTTCCCAATCTGCGATGGTGGCAAACATAATGTGATTCTCAGCTTCAAGGCAGCTATTTTTGTTCTTTTTCTTGCAGTTTGTTCTTGAGGATTTCGCCAAGTGTACCCAAGGAATCAGGGGCTGCCGGTTGTTTCTGTTTCTGCATATATTGCCTGACATCAGCACCTTCTTTTTCAGCAGCTTCCTCTTTCGTCATATCTCCGGCAAGGGCTAAAGATATGCGCTTTTGTTCCGCATCTGTTTCCTCAATCTTTACCTCAACTGTCTGACCCTCTTCAACAACCTCCTTGGGGTGATTGATTCTCCTGCCGCCACCAAGCTTGGAAATATGAATGAGCCCGTCAATCCCGGCAGCAAGATTCACAAATGCACCAAATTTTGCCAACCTGATAACTTTGCCCGTATGAAAGGAGCCCGCAGGAAATTGCTTGTCAATATCCTGCCAGGGATCGGGCAAGGCCTGTTTGAGGCTGAACGAGAAGCGGTCATTTTCCCAGTCGAGCTTCAGGATTACCACCTCCACTTCCTGTTCTTCTGTCAGGACTTCTCGAATATCCTCGGTTCTGGACCAACCGATCTCAGAGATTGGTATAAGTCCCTCTATGCCGTCAGCATCAACAAATGCCCCGAAATCTTTTATCGTGGTAATTTTTCCTTTGACAGTCATGCCCTCCTGCAGGTGTTTTTGCAGCTCCTGCCGCTTTTCCTCTCTTTCCTCTTCAAGAATAATACGCCGGGAAAGGACGATATTGCGGCCGCCCTCACTGAATTTCGTGATCTTAAAAAGCATATGCTCGCCAATATACTCCTCGGGATCAGCAACTCTTCTCAGGCCCATCTGGGAGTAGGGGCAGAATGTCCTGACATTGCCGGCAACAGTAATTTCAAATCCTCCCTTTATTTCTTTTTTAACAAGTCCTTCCAGGGGAATGCTGCTGCGGTATGCTTCTTCCAGGTGTGCCTTTGAGGTGGAACCGCCGCCGATCTTGGTTGTGAACATCATCTCGTTATGGGCCGCAGAAAGAAAGTACACCTCCAGGGTATCGCCGGCTTTGACAGTCACAGCACCTGTTTCGTCTTCCAGTTCCTTGCGCTCCAGGAAGCCTTCACTCTTTCCGCCCACATCAAGGAAGATGGAGTCCTGGGAAATATCAACCACTGTTGCCTGTATTTTTTGGCCGGGTGAAAATTGTTTTTGGGTTATGGTGTCATCTTTGAAAAGATCAGCAAAACTTTCATGACCGGAAGTGGAGTCTGACATAATATCACCTGTGGGAATTTGAAGGTTTATGAGTGGAAAAATTAAACTACTTTATCCTTGTTTTATTTCAGTACAGAAAACCTGGTCCTCAGGGCCAGGTCAGAGACAGTGGGCTCAGCCTGAATCTTGAATAGGGTAGTGCAAAAGGCACAAAGGCACAAAGTTTTTAAAGCGGACTTGATACTTTTCATAAGAATACAAAGAACTCTGTCTTCCCTATTTGCATCGTTTTTTTACTTTGTGCCTTTGTTTCTTTGTCCCTTTGTGCCTAAAAATTAAATAAGTTGTACGCGGCAGCAGCCTCTTCAAGAGGCGAGTCAAAGCCGGGTCCTCAGGACCAGGATTTTTTACTTTACTATATTAATAATCCCTGAGATGTACCGCCAGGGCAAGGTATTTATTATTTTCGACAAATAAAACCCGTTTCATTTTCAGATCATCGAGAAAAGAAAGAATCTTTTGGGGAGGTATGTCCGGAAACTTCTTAAATAAATCTGTGTCCGTTCTGATATGCGTACAGAATAAGTAGAGCTGCCGTGAAGTGCCTTTCAACCTGTGGTGCAGAATTTTCCCTTCAGGCAGTTCCTGGCTGATGAGAAGAAAATCACCTCCGTCCCGATAGTAAAGAAGAGGTTTCTGAAAAACTTCCTGCTTTCTTTTTTCATGGTATTGCTGCCATTTTTTTACTTTCTGCAAAACCGGTTTCCATATCTTGCGCTGCTTTATCCTGTCGCCCCTGTAATCCTTTACCAGGAGGTTAATTTTTTTGAGGATGGATTCTGGAAAAAGTCTGCCATTATTTGCATGGTTGACGATTGCCCTGATGCCGTATTTTTGCGGGTCCCTATGGATCGGGCTGTCATGCCCCAGGAAAAAAGTGGCAGTGGCAAGGGGGCGATATGGGAAGATGTAGTCAAGATTCTTAAGGGTTTCGTCAACTTCAGCTTGACTGCTGCCGGGAAATTGCAGGATGAGGTTCCCTTTCAATACAAGAGAGTTCTCTTGGGCCCCACGCATGGTTGCAATGTTTTCAATGACACTGACACCCTTGTGCATTTTTTGCAGAAGGCTGCTGCTGAGCGATTCAATGCCGACCTGGATGGTGCTTAGCCCTCCCCGGTGATAGATGGAAAAAATGTCAGCAAGGGGTTTGGGACCTTTCAGCGAGCGAATTTCGGCAAAAAAATTAAAATCAGCATGATGCTCCCCGCTCATTTCAAAAAAATCCAGGGCCTCTTTAGGAGGCAGCATATTGTCTACGAAAGTAAAATCAAGGCAGGTATGCCTGGCGCTGAGGGTTTTTACCTCGTGCATCACCTTTGCCGCTTCTTTACTGCGGTAACCGCACCACTGCAGGTTGAGATTGCAGAATGAACATTTATTCCACCAGCAGCCACGGGAAAATTCTATTGGCAGGACAGGAATAAACGGTGTCTGTGCAAACCATTTTTTCTGTTCTGAAAAATAGTTATTATAGTCAGGGACAGGTAAATCATCCAGCGAGGATAACTGACCGGCATGAATTTTTTTTGGACGCTGCGGTGCATCTTGTCTGCCGGTTTTTCTCGAAAGAATATTTTCGGGCAGGGCAGTGGCATGGAGCCCTGAAATAAAGGCGCAAAGGGCCAGAAGACCACTTTCGCCTTCACCTCCGATGACATAATCAATGAAATGAAAAGCATCCAGTAATGACTTTCCGGCATCGGACCCGCATGAAGAACCACCAAAGACGATTAGCGCCTGAGGGTGTTTCTTTTTAATTGCCCTGGCAGCTGCAAGTGAAGCAAAAAGCTGATGGAAGCAGACCGAAAATCCTATAATAGCATACTGTGACCAGTTGTACCTTTTGACCCAGTTTGTCAGCTGATTATCCAGGCACTCGGTCAAATTATTATAATGGAAGGACGATCTTATTTCCGGGGCCGCTTTTTTAACATACTTCATTGCAAGAACTTCGGCAGGTGCAGCCTGTTCAGGAAAAACCAGCGGAGCATAGAGGGCTTCGCTGACCCAGGGATTCCGGCTGATCCAGTGATACAGGTCCGGGCTCAGGAGAGATGCCACTTCCAGGTAGGGATGACTTGTGGCCACTGAAAGATCAGTGCTTCTGCTGTCAAGATACGCTTTTAAGGCGCCAAGCTGAATGGAGGGCCTGTTAAACAGGGCCCACGGCATGGATATGAGGTTGATTTTCAGCTGCCTGGTATGAGGAGGGGTGTTTGTCCGGGAATTCAAAATCAACTGTCAGCTGCAGCTGTTATTACTGTTCAATGATTTCAGTATTTGCCGGCGGTATGAAATAAAACAGATCTTCTTTTATCGCCCGGCTGCCATATGTATCGGAATCTATTTGTATATTGTCAAAGAATAGATCAGTAACCGTTTCAAAATGATCGACTATCTGCAGATGTGTGATCAGGAATGTATCCCGGGTTATCCAGGCGTGTATAGAGGAGACATGGGGATGTGAAGATTTTGGAATGAACTTGATGAGAAAGGAATTTTCCAGATTATCAGTAAAGTCAGGCTCGCTGATTTCAAAATCCCTCAATATGTCTCCGGTACCTGCAAAGAATGAATAGGTGACATCTGATTGTAAATAATCCTTGGCATTGCTTACAATCATTTGATTGTTTTTTTCAAAATACATGGAGATTGTCTCCCCGTCACTTGTGAGAACCTGGTAATCCGGAGTAATATAGTCCCACCGCATCCGGCCGGGCTTGCGAAACAGCATGGTACCGGTGCCCTGCCGCACGCGGGAGGTTAATTTCATCGCAGTTGTCTGCTTGAAATCAGCAACCAGGCTTGTGGCATTTTCGTAGGTGCTCTGCAGTTTTTTCGCCACCTGGAGGGCATCCATGGTCTGTCCTGTTGCCAGTGCCGGCAGCACCAGTAAAGCAGTGAGCAGGAGCGTATGCTTTATTACTTGGATAGTGCGTAAATATGAACAATAAAAAGAAGAAATAAACATAGCTGTCAAACCTTTATTAAGTCTATATGGCGTCCAAATATCTGTTCAGCAGTAGCAGCAGCAGCTTTAGTCATATCGGAAACAAAATATTTGTTTTCATTGCCACGTTGAATGGTTTCATGAATAGCTGGCTTTGCAGTCAGGTATTTTTGTAAAGTCAGCCCAACCTCTATGGAGGAGTCAATGAGCCTGACCCTGCTTTTGCCCATGCGATGCCCGATAAGATCTTTCAGCAGAGGATAATGCGTGCAGCCCAGGACAAGGGTATCTATCTGTTTGTGTTTCAGGGGTGTGAGGTATTTTCGTAATATCATTTTTGTCTCACGTGCATTCAGCCAGCCTTCCTCAACAAGGGGCACAAGAAGGGGGCATGCCTTGGAAAAAACACGGAATTCCGGGGCCTGCTGTTTGATTTTTTGTTCATAAATGGTGGAGCGTATGGTAGCTCTGGTTCCTATCACGCCTATATTGCCGGAAACTGTTGAGGATACGGCACGCTCAACGGCAGGGGTGATGACTTCGAAAATGGGTACAGCAAATTTCCGGCGCAGGATATCCGAGGCAACACTTGCCGCGGAGTTACAGGCAATAATGATAATTCCGGCGCCATGCTCGATGAGAAACTCGGTGTTAGCAATCGAGTATTCAATAATGGCTTCAGGACTCTTGCTGCCATAAGGTGTTCGCGCCAGGTCACCATAATAGATGATTTGATTCCCAGGGAGCAGGGTTTCAACTGCACGGGCGACCGTCATGCCCCCAACCCCTGAATCGAAAATTCCAATCATAGTTGTAATGAACTTACTTATTCGTGCCGCTGCACATTTATAATATAATGCATGTTTCCTGAAATAAACAGAATGCCGGTCAGGTACAGAAAATTCAGGGGACCGATTATCTGAAAGGGCGAAAGTACTACTTTAAAGGATAACTGTCCACATAACAGTTGCACTCTATAATCCGCGGCAGGTCTGTTTTTTAAAAAAGGCATTGTTGCTCTGCATTGGAGAATTAAAGATGCTCATTTATGAGGCAGGCATTAATTATTTTTTCTTTGCAGAAGATTTTGTTTTGCGTTTTGTTCTCTGTGCTATTGCTTTACGTAAATTGTCCGGCAGGCCCCGTGCCTTGCCCGCTTTTTTTCTTCTATCGGATAAGGACTTGGCGCAAAGCGGTTGGCGCAGTGAAAAGCCATGCTTGACACGATATTCCCTGCTGGTCAACCCATGGGATTTCAAATGCTTGGGGGAAAGCATCTTGAACTCTTCGCCGCATTCGAGACAGATCACCTTGTTTTTTTGCAGGGATTTTTCAGGAGTCAGGGCAAGTGCTTTTGTTTTTGAACCAGGGACGCTTAATCCTTCTTGTGGAGTTTGAATTTCCACAGACTGGAGTTCCTGCAGTGTTTTAAATGTATTTTGCAGCGACAGGGTTACTTCCTCAGTGGTCATGCCCGTTGAACTGCATTGTGACTGTATAATATCGGCTGCCATTTCAACGAGGGTTTTGCCCATGATGTCATCCTCCATAAATGAGTATTTACATTCAGAAAAAAATAAGTCTCTTGCAACAACTGAAGTTTGTATAATTGCAGTTAGTTATTGCATAAAAACTGAAAAAGCAAGCAATTATTCATAAAATCATCTGATACTACTCAATGTGCAGATATGCCACTACTATATGAACTCTGTTTGGTTTGAAAAATTTAACGTGACTGCAGCAAATTATACAAACCATCAAACATGGCATGGAAAAGAATGTGCATTATTCCCGTTTGGACATGATAAATAAAAAGAAGAGGAAATTTGCATTGTTGAACAGTAAATTGTTAATTTAACTTTTTTGTACAAAAAAAATATACTGCATTGACAACAGCGGACATCGAAATTAATATTTGCCCCCGAAGAAGAGTTGTAGGGCAATATTGAGACAATATTGTCATTTGAACCAATCATTTCCCCAGCAAACTGGGGCTGTATTTATTCACCGGAGTATGACGCGAAATGCCAATCTATGAATATGAATGCACATCATGCTGTACTGTTATTGAAGTTTTTCAACGAATGACTGAAGATCCATTGACAACCTGTCCTGAATGTTCAGGGTCTATCAAAAAACTTATGTCCATGAGTTCTTTTAAGCTCAAGGGTGGGGGCTGGTACGCTGATGGGTACAGCAGCACTTCATGTAATAGTTCGGGCTCTGCCACAAGCGATACAGCCTCAAAAAGCTCTTCAGAGAAGACTGAAAAAAAGACAGGCAGTTCCAAAGATTCTTCTTCGCCCGCTAAAGACTCTTCTGCACCCTCTAAAAGCAAAGAAAGTTGCTCTGCAGCAACCTGATTATCCCGAATATTTCATGAACAGTTTTGAAAAATTAGTTTAAGTCTCTGTTTTTGTGGTTTAAATTTATATTTCCAGTATATATGCCCGGTTACAGTTTGTACCAGGTGACTGAATATATTTTTTCCAAAACTGTTCACCCTTCGGGCAAGCCGATACTTCCTTATAGACTGCAGTGTGATCCGTTTCGCATACTAAAGTATCGAAGTCTCCCTTTTCGGTCACTTATCTGCTCAAACGACTTACACTTTGTCTATCCGGCGTCTCGATCTGCTCAAACGACTTACACTTTGTCTATCCGGCGTCTCGACCCGTGAAAAATTCGGGTTATTTCTCCAGTAAAAAATTACGCCGGTGTCTATCTTGGCAGCGCCTGCTGATTTCAGCAGATGATCAGCATGGCATCACCATAACTGTAAAAACGGTAGCCAAGCCGGATTGCCGTGGCGTAGGAGTCAAGAATCCGTAATCTCCCTGCAAGAGCGGAAACGAGAAAAAGAAGTGAAGAGCCCGGTAAGTGAAAATTGGTGATGAGACCGTTGACCACTTTAAAACTGTAACCGGGATAAATGTAAAGCCCGCACCAGCCCTGTTTCGCCTTTACCTGCCCGGTCTCAGTCGCAGCAAATTCCAATGTTCGGGCCGTAGTTGTGCCGACGGTCCATACCCTGTTGCCGTTTTTCCGGGTTTGATTTATGAGAGAGGCCGTTTCCGGGCCTACATCAACATATTCTTCATGGATTTTATGGTCACGTATGTCATTGACCCTCACAGGTGCAAAGGTGCCGTATCCGACATGCAGAGTTATGGGAGCAGTTCGAACATTCTTCTCTTTGAGTCTGCGGAGCAAGGTTTCTGAGAAATGCAATCCTGCAGTTGGGGCAGCCACTGCTCCTGATTTTTGGGCAAAAAGAGTCTGGTAGCGTTCACAGTCTTCCGGTAGATCCGTGTCACCCCGTTGAATATACGGCGGCAGCGGAATTCTGCCACTGGTCAGAAGAATATCTTCCGGACTAAGCCCACTGCTTATGTCAAAATTGAGCTTTATACGTACCTTGCCGCCATCAAGATGCTGCAGCAGTTCTGCCTGGAGATGCTGGTTGAAAAATAGACGTGATCCCGGCTTGGGTTTTTTTGAACTTTTAAGCAGGCCGCATACCGAAAAAGACTGTTTTTCTTTTGTACCTGATTGGTCGCCAGCAGCCTCGAATGTTTCAGCATTTTTGAAATCCGGGTAATCCAACAAAAATAATTCAACTTTGCCGCCGGTATCCTTTTTACCTGCAAGTCTAGCTGGAAAAACCTTTGTATCATTGACAACAATCAGATCACCTGGCTGGAATAAATTCAGGATATCAGTAAATTTCATATCCTGCATGAGGTTCGTGCGGCAGTCCAGGACTAAAAGCCGGGACTGTTCCCGCCTTGCAGCAGGAATCTGGGCAATCTGATTTTGCTCCAGTTCATATTGATACGATTCAATATTGAAATCAGGATTCATGTTTTTCTCATTTGTATCGGCAGTGAAAAAATTGTTACAGGCACGAAAAAAAATGCCGCATTCCTCTCCGGGCCACAAAAATAAATATACTCCGGGCGTACTACCTGTCCACATGGTGCGGACAAAATTGGTTGCTGAGATAACGAAAATACTCTAACTTTCCCTAACGCGCCATATAATCACGTATTCGAGCAAGAGGTCTGCATGTTACTACTCGCTGTTGCCACTGAAAAAGAAATAGTACCCTTGAAGCACTTTCTGGCAGCTGCCGACGGAGTGGAAATCCTTGTCACCGGCATGGGACCGGTTGCAACTGCTGCCAACCTCAGCCATTACCTGACCCTGCACGGCTCCAGAATCCATGCAGTACTGAATATTGGCGTGGCAGGGGCTTATGTCAACTCCGGCATAGCTATGCTTGATATTTGTCTGGCGCAACAGGAGTTTCTGGGTGATTTCGGCATCTGCATGCAGGATAATATCCAGGATTTTGATCCAGGGCTTCTTAAAACACATGACCCTTTATTGCTTAATAATGAACTGCTTACTGGATTTGAGACCATTATAAATAAACATGGCATTGCATGTACGATCGCAAATTTTGTGACTGTTAATTGCTGCACCGGTACAACTAAGCGCGGTGATTTTTTACGGGAAAAATTCGCAGCCGGATGTGAAAACATGGAAGGGGCTGCTGTGGTAATGGTCTGTAAAAAATTTAACCTTCCCTGTTTAGAGATGCGCTGTGTCAGCAACATGGTTGAAGACCGGCATGCAGCTGCCTGGCAGCTTGCTGAAGCCATTGAGAAAATATGCCGAGTGGTCGAAATTGTACTGCCCGATCATCTGCAAAAACGTTCTAAATAAATTTAATTTATGCAGCAAATAAAGATGTAAACTGAATAGCAGCTGGTTTATCTATGAAAAAACTCTCCATCGGATTTTCTCCCTGTCCCAATGATACCTTTATATTTTGCGGTTTGGTCAACGGTATGATACCCCTTGCCGGCTGGAGCCTTGAGCCTGCAATACTTGAAGATGTTGAGACCCTGAACCAGTGGGCCATGCAAGGGCGGCTGGATATTACAAAGCTCTCCTTTCATGCCATGGGGCATGTCCTGGAAGACTATGTATTACTCAATGCCGGAGCTGCACTTGGACGTGGATGTGGACCGTTGCTGGTTGCCGGCCGGAAAGTTGATCCGCATGCGTTTGCAGATCTGACTGTTGCAATACCGGGGGAATATACCACCGCGGCCATGTTGCTGAAGCTTTACGCACCTGCCTGGAAGAATATTCTTATTCTGCGTTTTGATGAAATCATGGAGGCCATTGAGTCCGGCAGGGTGGATTGCGGGGTCATTATCCATGAAAGCCGATTTACCTATAAAGGAAGAGGGCTGGAGCTTATTACCGACCTTGGGGCCTGGTGGGAGACGATATCAGGACATCCCATACCGCTGGGAGGTATAGTTGCCAGGCGATCACTCGGCAGGGACCTTATAGTGAAAATTGACCGGGCAGTAAAATCAAGCATACAGTGGGCCCGGCAAAACACCCTGTCATGCCGTACATATATTAATGAATATGCCCAGGAGCTTGATGCATCAGTCATCAACGAGCATATCGGGCTTTATGTGAATGATTTTTCTGAAAATCTTGGGGGAGAGGGGGTGGCTGCGGTTGATTTTTTTCTGCACAGAGGGCGCCAGGCCGGTATTTTGCCTGAATTTCAGGGGCAGATAGTAAACTTGCCTTAGTCGATTAATTTCCCCATGCTGCAAAACTGACTTTATCAGTGGGGATATTTCATCATCAGGCCTGGTTGGGTAAAAACGATATTGGGGTGCCTGACAGCCCATGGTTCCCGGCTGGTTTTGAGTAAGAGCATGGTGGAAAATTTATTGCTTAAAGCAACGATGAGAACCGGGGCTTAAATGAAAATGTATTGCTCGGTGCTGTTATTTTTTTCTGCCTGGAGTAATTCAACTCCAATTTTGCCTTAGTTTATAAGCCCGGCAAAGCCTGAAAGGACCATTTTCGCTAAAACATTGGCTTGACAATTTGAGCCACTGTACTATATATTCCTATCTTTTCTGAAATTTAAGTTTAGCTGGCAGGTACTGTAAGAAAAACAGTACGGTAAACTTGTTAATTTCTATTGAAGGCAGAGTGTTTGTTCCTGATGTTATGTTTGACATGAAATGAACAATCATTCTTAAAGTAAAACATACAAAATGAAGGATGAATTTGCATGAAGATTACAGGCGCAGAAGCGATTGTTAAATGCCTTGAAGAGCAGGGAGTTGAAGTTATTTTTGGGTTTCCAGGCGGAGTGATAATCGATTTATTCGATGAACTGGAAACATCCAGTATTACCAATGTTCTTGTTAGGCATGAACAGGCCGCTGTCCATGCGGCAGATGCATATGGCCGAGTGAAGGGTGAGGTCGGCGTGGCCCTGGTTACGTCCGGGCCCGGTGCCACCAATACAGTGACCGGAATTGCCTCTGCATATTGTGACTCCATTCCCATGGTGGTTTTTACAGGGCAGGTGCCAACGGGCCTCATAGGTAATGATGCCTTTCAGGAAGTTGATATTGTTGGCATTACCAGGCCCTGCACCAAGCATAATTATCTGGTTAAGGATATTAATGAATTGATGCCGACAATCAGGGAGGCTTTTCATGTCGCCCGTACCGGTAGACCAGGGCCGGTCCTCATTGATCTGCCCAAGGATGTAGTGATCGGCAAACTGAATTATACTAAACCAAAACCGATTAAAATGCAGACCTATAGGCCAACCTATGAACCGCATCCCGGTCAGATCGCCAAGGCCTGCAAAGCAATCCTGAAGGCCAAGAAGCCGGTTATTTATGCAGGTGGCGGTGTAATAGCCTCAAACAGCAACAAAGAGCTTACAGAACTTGCCAAAAAACTCAACATACCTGTCACCATGACCCTCATGGGCCTGGGAGGCTTTCCCGGTACCGACAAACTTTCCTTGGGTATGCTTGGCATGCATGGTACCTATTTTGCCAATATGGCGGTGTCGCAGTGTGACCTCCTTATTGCTGTCGGGTCAAGATTTGATGATCGGGTAACAGGCAAGATTGATGATTTTGCGCCCTATGCAAAGATTATCCATATTGATATAGATCCTACTTCCATCAGTAAGAACGTTACGGTTGATATACCCATCGTGGCCGATTGTAAATATGCCCTGACTGCCATTAACAGGTGGTTTGATGTGCAGGATGACTTTGATAAAAAGGAGCAGAAAAAGAAAGTTGCCCCCTGGTTTAAGGAAATCAATAAATGGGTTAAGAAGCATCCGCTTGGATACCTTGAAGAGGGTGACATAATCAAGCCGCAATATGTTGTCCAGAAGCTTCATGAGCTGACCAAGGGCGACGCCATTATTTCCACCGAGGTTGGACAGAACCAGATGTGGGCGGCCCAATTTTATCATTTTAATAAGCCGAGGCATTTTCTTACCTCGGGAGGGTTGGGCGTTATGGGATATGGTTTCCCCGCAGCAATTGGCGCCCAGATGGCTGCACCCAAGAAAACGGTCATTGATGTGGCCGGTGATGGGAGTATCCAGATGAATATCCAGGAATTGGCAACCGCGAGACAGTATAACTGCCCGGTGAAGATAGCAATTTTGAATAACGGCTACCTGGGAATGGTCAGACAGTGGCAGGAGCTTTTTTATGATAAGCGCTATGCAGGCACTGACCTTGAAGTTTCTCCGGATTTTGTGAAACTGGCCGAGGCGTATGGGGCTGTCGGGCTGAGAGCCACGAAAACAAGCGAGGTTGTCCCTGTTATTAAGGAAGCCCTGAAAACAAAGAATGTTGTGGTGATGGATTTTGTTATCGCCAGGGAAGAGGGGGTCTACCCCATGGTGCCGGCCGGCAAGGCAACCACCGAAATGCTCTTGGTGTAATTATAACGAATAACAAATAAACCAGATATACAGGAATACGAATAAAGGAAAACCAAATGAAACATACGATTTCCGTTTTATTGCAAAATAAACCCGGTGTTTTATCAAGGGTGACTGGTCTGTTCAGTGGCCGTGGTTTTAATATTGAGAGCCTGAGTGTTGCAGAAACACTGGATTCCGGTGTTTCTTGTTTGACATTAGTAACCAGGGGAGATGATGCAATCGTCGAGCAGATCACCAAGCAACTCCACAAACTTATAGACGTTATCAAGGTTGTTGACATAAGCGATTCCGATTACGTGGAGCGCGAAATGGCGCTTATCCGTGTCAAGGCTGAATCGAATACCCGCGCGGAAGTTCTGCGCATCATTGATATTTTCCGTGGCAAGGTTGTTGATGTCAGCCCCAAAAGCTATGCAGTTGAGATTACCGGACCGAAGAGCAAGATTAAAGCAGTGATTGATATTCTCAAACCCATCGGTATCCAGGAAATTGTACGTACTGGAACCATTGCCATGGCACGGGCCAAGAAATCTTAATACACCATTGTTTTTATAAATACCGAAAGCGGTCTTGCTGTGAATTACAGGTATGCATGCGTTGCCTAACCAGGGTTTTTTCAGGTGAAGATAATACTTTTTCAGTTTTTCTCAGAACCTGATGACGAATGAGAACTTCGATCTGTATACCAGTGAGAAATTATTTTCCCAACGAGAAGACGTGACGCCATGAAAGAACCTCAAATACCTGTAGCAAGTGAAGGTTATCCTTTTATTGTATTCAGCGGTTTTGCAACCCTTATAGCAGCACTGCTTGGCTATGAATTTATTGCAGTGCTCCTTCTTTTTGTTAGCGGCTTTGTTTTCTATTTTTTTCGGGATCCTGAGCGGATTATACCTGATGCTGAAGATGCGGTGGTATCACCAGCCGATGGTAAGGTAATACTGGTTGAGAAGATATTTGATGACAGGTTTGTTAATGAACATGCCTATAAAGTATCCATCTTCATGTCCATCTTTGATGTGCATGTCAACCGGCTTCCATTTGACGGGGAGGTGGAAAAAATACAATACGCGGCTGGTAGCTTTTATGCCGCAAATACAGACCAGGGCGGCCTGGGAAATGAACATTGTGCTGTTATTCTTTCAACACCAAAGAATTTTCGCTATGCCGTAGTCCAGGTTGCAGGCCTTGTGGCACGCAGGATAGTCTGTTGGGCCGAAAAAGGGGATACACTTGAGCGCGGCAGCAGATTCGGCCTCATACGTTTTGGCTCAAGAGTGGATATCTATTTACCGCAACAAGTGCAGCTTGAGGTGCAGTCAGGCCAGAGAGTGAGGGCCGGTGAAACGGTCATCGGCTATATCCCGTAATTATTTTAGCGTTTTATATTATTTAAGGTATGGTATATTTATTCTTTGCGGTTGATATTACCTTAAGATAAGGCATGGATTCATGGGCATAATGAAGCAAAATAAAAGTGGGCACGAGGAGGACGGAAATGGGCAACGTATGATACATCCCCTGCCATGCCTCTTTACCACAGCCAGTCTTTTGAGTGGTTTTTATGCCATTATTTCCGCCATCAACGGAAATTTTTTACATGCTGCCGTTGCAATAATTGTGGCCGGCATTTTTGACGGTCTTGACGGCAGGGTTGCGCGAATGACAAAAACCACCAGCACCTTTGGTATGGAGTATGATTCGTTATGTGACCTTGTGTCCTTTGGCGTTGCGCCGGGATTGCTCGCATACCTCTGGGCTCTGGAGCCTTATGGCCGCTATGGCTGGCTGGCTGCCTTTCTTTATGTGGCCACGACTGCATTGCGGCTTGCACGTTTTAACTCGCTTGCTTTGGATAAGTCACCCAAGGATTTTGTCGGGCTCCCATGCCCCGCTGCAGCCGGCATGATAGCCACTACGGTGCTTTTTTCCCGCTATCTTGGAGCTACCGAAACGGTAAAGCATGTTTCTCTTCTGATTCTTGTTTATCTGCTATCGTATCTCATGGTAAGCAATATACGTTACATGAGCTTCAAACACCCGGCTGCAAAAAGAAAAAAGACCTTCCAGGTAACGGTATTCATGGTATTGTTGCTGATACTTATAGCTGCTGAACCACATGTGACGCTTTTTGTTTTAGGTCTTATCTATGTCCTATCCGGCCCATTCAGTGCTGCCTACAGGACTATGCACAAGGTTGAAGAGGGTTCTGAAGAGCAGGAAAATACCATTTAAGTTCATTCGATTCTAATAAATATATAGAGAGCCTGAAGCACAGATATGGCCGGGATGTAAGTCTATCCTGGCATTTCTTGTTTATTTGAAATGTTTGTGGAATTGAGATGATCCATACGATTGTAGCAGAAGTCATACTTTTGTTGACTTTTTGCCGCTAAAGGAAACAGCCATGTCAGAAAAAATATTTATATTCGACACAACATTACGCGACGGAGAACAGTCTCCAGGCGCCAGCATGAACAAGCAGGAGAAGTTCCGTTTGGCCCAGCAGCTCGTTCTATTGAATGTTGATGTCATTGAGGCGGGTTTCCCCATAGCATCGGTTGGTGATTTTGACTGTGTAAAAAACATAGCGGGCAATATTAAAGGGTTACAGGTTGCCGGTCTGGCTCGCTGTAATGAAAAAGATATTGACCGTGCCTGGGAAGCATTGAAGAATGGTGAGGATCCAAGAATCCATACATTTCTGGCAACCTCTGACATTCATATGCGGCACAAGCTGAAAATGAATCGTGATCAGGTGTTGGAGCTGGCAGTAGCTTCTGTAAAGCATGCTGCAAAATATACTTCCAATGTGGAATTTTCTGCTGAAGATGCCACTAGAAGTGATATAGATTTTGTCTGTCAGGTATTTGAAGCCGTCATTGAAGCCGGCGCCAGGACAGTTAACTTTCCAGACACTACCGGCTATGCATTGCCTGGCGAACACGGCGAACAGATTCGTTATCTGATTGCTAATATTCCAAACATTGATAAAGCGATAGTGAGTGTTCATTGCCATAATGATCTTGGTTTGGCTGTGGCAAATTCACTTGCTGCAATTAACAGTGGGGCAAGACAGGTTGAATGCACCATAAATGGTTTGGGTGAAAGGGCAGGGAACACCGCCATGGAGGAAGTGGTCATGGCAATCCGTACCAGGCCTGATCAGGTCGATGTTCATACTGATGTTGTCACTGAGCATATCCACCCCAGCAGCAGACTGGTAAGCACGATTACCGGCATGCCGGTCCAGCCCAACAAGGCAATTGTCGGGGCCAATGCCTTTGCCCATGAGGCAGGCATACACCAGGATGGAGTCCTGAAAGAAAGGACTACATATGAGATCATGAATCCATCGGATATCGGCTTAACCAAGGGCAACCTGGTACTGGGAAAACATTCCGGCCGTCATGCCCTAAAAGATCGTATTGAGGTTATGGGGTATTCCCTGTCAAATGCTGAACTGGACCGGGTATTTTCCAGATTCAAGGATCTGGCTGATCTCAGGAAGGATATTTTTGATGAGGATATTGAAGCCATTATCATGGATGAGATAATCAAGATTCCTGAGGTTTATGAACTGGTTTCACTGGGGGTTATGAGCGGCAGCATGAAATTGCCCACTGCAGCTGTTCGGCTTAAGATAAATGGTGAGGAAAAAGAGGGGGCGGCAATCGGTGTCGGTCCAATCGATGCAACCTACCGCACTATCGCAGAGCTAACAGGCACTAGCAGCCAATTGCTCTTTTTTTCGGTAAGCTCTTTCGCCGGTGGCACAGATGCCCTGGGTGATGTTCTTGTCAGGATAGAAGATAAAGGCAAAGTAGTTATCGGTCATGGACTTGATCCTGATATCATCACAGCGGCAGGGAAGGCGTATCTCAATGGTTTGAACAGGCTCGTATTTTTACAGAAAGAATCAGAAAAAAACAATTAATAGAAATTCATAGAATAAAACTCTAACGAACAGGAAGAAAAAAATGGGTAAGACATACAAAATTGCAGTTATGGGAGGTGACGGCACCGGCCCTGAGGTGGCAGCTGAAGGGGTGAAAGTTCTCAAGGCGGCAGCTGATAAATTCAACTTCCACCTGGAGCTGACCGATTTTGATTATGGCGGTGAACGCTATATGCGAACCGGTGAGGTCCTGCCGGATAATGCTGCCGAGGAATTACGTAAACATGATGCTATCTTCCTGGGAGCCATCGGTCATCCTGATGTCAAACCGGGCATCCTGGAGAAAGGTATCCTTTTAAATCTCAGGTTCGCCCTTGACCAGTATATCAATCTGCGGCCGGTAATCCTCTATCCCAATGTTGAAACACCGATCAAGAATAAAGGCCCGGAGGAGATCGATTTTGTCGTGGTGCGGGAGAACACCGAGGGGCTGTATGCCGGTGCCGGCGGGGTTTTGAAGAAGGGCACGCCTGACGAAGTGGCAATTCAGGAGTCTATCAATACCAGAAAGGGCGTTGAGCGCTGTATCCGTTTTGCCTTTGAATATGCCCGTAAACGTAATAAGAGAAAACAGGTCACTCTGTGCGGTAAGACAAATGTTCTTACCTTTGCGTTTGACCTCTGGGAGCGGGCATTTTATGAGGTTGCCGAGGAGTATCCTGATATTAAAACAGATTATGCCCATGTTGATGCCACCTGCATGTGGATGGTGAAAAACCCGGAGTGGTTTGATGTCATTGTGACGGATAACATGTTTGGCGATATTATTACCGACCTTGGCGCCATGATCCAGGGAGGCATGGGTATTGCGGCGGGCGGCAATATCAATCCCGAAGGCGTCAGCATGTTTGAGCCCATTGGCGGTTCCGCCCCGAAATATACCGGTAAGAACGTGATAAATCCTCTGGCTGCAATAGGTGCCGCCCAGATGATGCTGGACCATCTCGGTGAGACTGAGGCTGCCGGGGCCATTGAGAATGCTATCCGCTGGGTAGTTGCAGAAAAGCTGGATAGTCTGTCTGCCGGCAAGATGGGGTACGGCACCAGGGAAGTTGGTGACCTGGTTGCAGGGGCGGTGTAGAAAATTTAAAATTGAAGAATGAAGATTGACGAGTATTGAGAAATGAATGATCAGAAAAAATATAATGTGGCGGTTGCCGGCGCCACCGGTGCTGTAGGCGGGGCCATGCTGGATGTACTGGAGCGGCTTGATTTTCCTCTCAATGAATTGCGACTTTTGGCCTCGGAACGTTCTATTGGCAAAAAGCTAAAATTCAGGGACCGGGAAATATCCGTGCAGCTGTTATCCAAGGACGCCTTCGAAGGTATTGACATCGCCCTTTTTTCAGCCGGGGCAGCACGCTCTCTTGAGTTTGCCCCTGCAGCTGCAAAAGCAGGCGCTGTAGTCATAGATAACTCCAGCGCCTACCGCATGGAAGATGACATTCCACTTGTGGTGCCTGAGGTTAACCCGCATGCCATAGCCCACTATACGAACAGGGGCATAATTGCCAATCCCAACTGTTCAACCATCCAGATGCTTGTGGCCTTAAAACCGATCCATGACAGGGCCAGGATAAAACGCATAGTTGTCTCGACGTATCAGGCGGTTTCCGGTACGGGTGCAAATGCCATTACAGAACTCGATGAACAGGTGAAGGCATACGCAGCCGGCCACCCTATAGAGAAGAATGTCTACCCCCACCAGATTGCCTTTAACTGTCTGCCCCATATCGATTCCTTTCTTGATAGCGGTTATACCAAGGAAGAAATGAAGATGGTCAATGAAACCCGCAAGATTTTTGAGGATCCCTCCATTGGAGTGACTGCAACTGCGGTTCGTGTTCCCGTGGTTTACGGGCATTCCGAGTCAATTAATATTGAGACCGAAGAAAAAATTTCTGCTGCCGAAGTCTGCGAGCTTCTTGCAAGTGCACCGGGAGTAAAGGTTGTTGATGAGCCAAGTTTGAGTATTTACCCCCTGGCTTTAGATTGTGCCGGCAAGTTTGATACTTTTGTAGGCAGGATACGCGAGGATGAATCCATTGAAAAAGGCATTAATCTCTGGGTCGTTGCCGATAATATTTTGAAAGGAGCCGCCTTAAATGCGGTACAGATCGCTGAAATTGTTGCCAGGGATTATTTATAATTGAGGATAATCGGAGGCAAGGCAAGGGGGCGGCGCCTACAGACGCCTTCTAAGAGTACTGCAAAACAACCTGCTCAACGTATCCGCCCAACTGCAGACAGGGCACGCGAGGCTCTGTTCAGCATAATCGGCAGAGAGGTTGAAAATGCGACCGTTCTTGACCTCTATGCCGGAACCGGCGCCCTTGGGCTGGAAGCCTTGAGTCGGTCTGCCGAACGTGTTGTTTTTGTTGACAGTAATCCGCAGGCGGTACAAATAATAAATAAAAATATTGAATTATGCGGCTTTTCAGACAGAACACTCGTCTTAAAACGGGATCTATCGAAAGGCCTTTCTTTTTTAGCTAAACACCTGCCGGGAACAACTTTTTCCATTATATTTATTGATGCTCCATACCGGAAAAATTTTTCTGCAAACATGCTGCAGGCGTTACCGGAATCAGGTTTGCTTTTGCCCAATGCCCTTATTGTTGTAGAAGAGGATGCGTTTACAGCGCTACCTGAACAGGTTGCGGAACTGACCCTGGTCGATAAAAGACGTTACGGTGAAACCGGTTTCTGGTTCTATCGGCAAAAATAACCCATGTAATCCTTTAGAAATGGAGATACTCCATGGCCGAGAACAGTAAGAGAATAGTTGTTTATCCGGGAACTTTTGATCCAATCACCATGGGGCATCTGGATATTATCAACCGGGCTCTTGAGCTCTTTGACCGCGTGGTCGTTGCCGTGGCAAGACACCCGAGCAAAACTCCTCTTTTTACACTGGACGAGCGTCTGCAGATGATACGGGACTGCTTTGAAGGAACAAACAAGAACATTGAAGTTGAGGCAGTGTCAGGTCTTCTGGTGGAATACGCCTTCAACAAAGGGGCAAAATCCATTGTCAGGGGATTACGGGCTGTTTCCGACTTCGAGTATGAGTTTCAGCTGGCCCTCATGAACAGGAGACTGGAGCGCCATGTTGAAACCGTATTTCTCATGACGGGCTTTCGCTGGATTTTCATCAGTTCCAGTATAATCAAGGATGCGGCCCAGCATGGGGGCGATGTGACCGGTTTGGTCCCTGAACATGTGCAGCAAAAATTAAAGGAAAAGTACGGATTGGCCTGATTTTAAGGCGAAAACGTTCTTTTGGGGATTGAAAACAGATTGCCGTGAACAAACGAGAGTGCATGAGTAAACGAGGAATAATGAAGGTTAAAGAAGGTCTCGGCAACTGCCCGGGCTGTAAGTGATGGTTCGCATTACAGATGCAATGAAGCTTGACGAACGTGAAATTCAGTTCAAATTTATACGGTCCCCTGGGCCTGGTGGTCAGCATGTCAACAAGACTGCAACTGCAGTTGAGCTGCGTTTTGACGTAAGGCATTCAACCTCTTTGCCTGAAAATGTACGGCTCCGGTTACAGCAACTTGCAAGAAATCGCATCAATACCAAGGGCATCCTCATAATCAATGCAAACCGCTTCAGATCCCAGGACCTGAATCGCAAGGATGGGGTTGACCGCCTCAAAGCCCTTATCGCAGAGGCCTCACAGAGACAAAAAAAGCGCCGCAGAACAAAACCAACCATCGGGTCCATAAAGAAAAGAAAAGAAACCAAACAGAGGCGCGGGAAGTTGAAGCATTCCAGGAAGTCAGTCACTTGGAATAATGGTTAATTTCTCCCTATTTTCTGCGGGAAACAAACTACGTATGGGGGGCCTGTGCTTTATATGGAGAACACCACCGGACGGCCGGGAGAACCGGGCTGTAATCAATTTTAAACGGTCTCAAGCTTGACTGAAAACACTAAACTGATTAATAATATAAGGTTAAGCGAGAGTGGCGGAACTGGTAGACGCACTGGACTTAGGATCCAGCGCACTTGCGTGCATGGGGGTTCAACTCCCCCCTCTCGCACCAGATTATTTGATATCCTCAGTATTTATTTTGATTAAAAGCAGGTAATTACCCACAATAATATAATTAATCTTATCAGGTAAAAGGAAGGTATTTGATGCAGGTCACTGTAAACGAGGTTGGAGGTCTGACCAAAAAATTGAAAATTGTGCTTCCGAAAGAGGAAGTGTCCAAAGAAATTGATGCCGGATTTCGCAAAATCAAAAATGATGCCAAGATAAAGGGGTACCGGCGGGGTAAGGTGCCGCTGCATGTTTTGGAACGAACCTACGGACAGCAGGTACGTGCCGAGGTAGCTGAAAAGCTGGTACAGGCAACATATTTTGATGCGGTTGAAAAGGAAAAACTGGATGTGGTCGCCCACCCGGAGATCAAAACTCCTATCTTTGAGGAAGACGGCAGCTTCTCCTATGAGGCTGAAGTTGATACCCGCCCTCTGTTTGAATTGCAGGATTATAAAGGGTTGGAGATCGAAAAAGAGGAAATTACCGTCACTGATGCAGAGATTGACTCTAAGGTTGACGGCCTGCGCAAGGAAATGGCGCCTCTACGCAGCGTAGAAGGCCGTGCTGTCGGGGAAGGCGATATTGTCATAGTTGATTTTGACGGCTTTCATGACGGGGTGCAGATGGAGCAGGTTCATGGGGAAAATGTCAATGTGGATGTCGGCACAGGGCGGCATGGACAGGAGTTTGAAAATAATCTCATAGGTATGAAGAGTGGGGAGGAATCATCAGTTGAGGTTGATTTTAACGCTGACTCGCCCAACCCGGTTCTGGCAGGCAAGAAAGTAGAATTCAAAATTAAGGTACATGATGTAAAGGAGCGGGTACTGCCCGAGCTTGACGATGAATTTGCCAAGGATGTCGGGGAGGAGTTTGATTCACTTGAGGCGTTGCGTCAGCATGTGAGTGAAAGTCTCCGTGCAGAAAAAGAGCAGGCCCTGGAGGGCGATCTTGCAGACAGGATCATGCAGAAACTGGTTGAGGCAAATCAATTTGAAGTGCCGGCACGTCTTGTGCAGTATGAAATTAATGAATACATTAAACAGACAGAGGAAACTCTTAAAAGAGGGGGCATGTCCCTTGAAGCAGCCGGCATCAATCGGGCAGAAGCTGAAGAACGCTACCGTGAAACTGCGGTCAAAAGAGTACGCGGTGATTTTATTCTGAAAAAGATCGCGGAACAGGAAGACATAAAAGTCCTGGATGAGGATATGAAACAGGGGTTTTCCAGGATTGCAAAACAATACAACATGACAGTTGCCGAAGTTAAAGGCTATTTCAAGAGCCGTGATGATATGCTTCCATTTATCAGTGAACTTTTGAATGAGAAAGTTTTGAAGTTTCTTCACACTGAGTCGAACTTTGTCCCATTGGCTGCAACTGTAACTGAAGAGGCTGAAGAAATTACTGTTAAAAATGAAACGGCAGGAGAATAGGTATGAACCTTATTCCCATGGTAGTGGAACAGAGCCCTCGCGGTGAAAGGGCTTATGATATATATTCTCGGCTTCTGAAGGAGCGTATCATATTTCTTGGCACACCGGTTTCAGACGAGATCGCCAGCCTTATCATTGCTCAAATACTTTTTCTTGAGGCGGAAGACCCGGATAAGGATATTACTTTTTATGTTAATTCTCCGGGCGGTGTTGTAACGGCAGGACTGGCAATCTACGACACAATGCGTTATGTGCGCTGCGATATTGCAACGCTGTGCATGGGACAGGCCGCCAGCATGGGAGCGTTATTGCTTGCCGCAGGCACCGCGGGCAAACGGTACGCCCTGCCCAATTCCAGGATTCTTATCCACCAGCCCATGGGAGGCTTCCATGGGCAGGCCACGGATATCGATATCCATGCCCAGGAAATTTTACGCATGCGTCATGATTTGAACAAGATACTTGCGCAACATACGGGTCAGAATCTCCGCAAGATCAAGAAGGATACCGAGCGTGATTATTTTATGAGTGCTGAAGAAGCGAAAAAGTATGGTATAATAGACAAGGTTCTTGAGAAAAGAGCTAAATCTAATGAGGAGACAGAATCGTGACAAAGAAGCACAGCAATAGTGATACTACCTGTTATTGTTCCTTTTGCGGGAAAAGCCAGGAGGATGTTACCAAGCTGATTGCAGGTCCTGCTGTATACATCTGTGATGAATGCATTGAATTATGTAATGAGATTGTTTTGGAAGGCTCTCTTCCCGACGAGAACGTTCTGCAGGAAAAGTCCGCGTTATTAAAGCCAATTGATATCAATAAGCACCTGGATGATTATGTGATCGGCCAGGAATATGCCAAGCGGGTCCTTGCGGTTGCTGTCCATAACCATTACAAGCGCATCGATGCCCTGAGCCGTGGTGAGGAAAACCAGGTTGAGCTGCAGAAAAGCAACATTATTCTCATAGGCCCGACAGGCAGCGGTAAAACCCTGATGGCCCAAACACTGGCGAAGATTCTCAACGTCCCTTTCACCATGGCCGATGCCACCACCCTCACTGAAGCCGGCTATGTTGGCGAAGATGTCGAGAACATACTGGTCAGTCTTCTGCAGGCTGCTGATTACGATGTGAAAAAGGCGAGCCGGGGCATAATATACATAGATGAAATTGATAAAATAGCCCGCAAGACCGACAGCCCTTCCATTACCAGGGATGTTTCCGGAGAGGGCGTGCAGCAGGCACTGCTTAAAATCATCGAGGGCACAATAGCGAGCGTACCTCCTAAAGGCGGGCGCAAGCATCC
This sequence comes from uncultured Desulfobulbaceae bacterium, assembly GCA_947259115.1. Lineage (GTDB taxonomy): Bacteria > Desulfobacterota > Desulfobulbia > Desulfobulbales > BM004 > BM004. The sequence goes on from CAMYKS010000040.1 coordinate 46,986, forward strand.
CCAGCAGGAACTGGTGAAAATTGATACGGCAAATATACTTTTTATCTGCGGCGGTGCATTTGTCGGGCTTGACAGAGTGATAAAAAAGCGGACCGGGACAAAATCAATGGGATTCGGTGCCAAGGTCGTCAGTACGGCACAGAAAAAGGTTAGTGATTATCTTGCCCTGGTACGATCTGAAGATCTGCTGCATTTTGGTTTGATCCCGGAACTGATGGGGCGGCTGCCGGTAATCGCCACCATGAATGAGCTCGATGAGGAAGATCTGGTTCGTATTCTGCGTGAGCCTAAAAACGCCTTGACCAAACAGTATGAAAAACTTTTTGAGTTTGACAACATCCGGTTGCGTTTCACGGAAGGAGCCTTGCGGGCAATTGCCCATGAAGCACTGAAGCGGCAGGCCGGCGCTCGCGGACTGCGTTCCGTGATGGAAACCGCCATGCTGGATGTAATGTATGAACTGCCTTCAGAACCTGCTGCCCGGGAATGTGTCATCAGTGAGCAGGTTATAGTTAATGGGGACTACCCGGTAGTCCTGTACGAGAATTCGGAAAAAAAGAAAAGCGCATAAAGCCTTAGAAGCAGCTATGATTGAATTAGAAAAAGAAAATAAGATATATCCATTAATGCCGCTGCGGGATATCGTGGTATTCCCCCATATGGTTGCACCGTTGGTTGTTGGACGTCAGAAATCCATCAAGGCCCTTGAAAGTGCAATGTCCAAGAAAACCGAGGTGTTCCTGGTAACCCAGAAAGATGCCAATGAGGATGAGCCTGAACCGGAAGCACTGAATACCGTTGGAACCATTGCGGTCGTCATGCAGTTGCTGCGTCTGCCGGACGGCACCATCAAGGCGCTTGTGGAAGGTAAAAGGCGTGGCAGGATAATCTCCTTCCAGCCACAGTTACACTTCATGGCCGCTGAAATCGATGAGTCTCCTGAAACCGATGATGATGGCCCAGAGGTTATTGCCTACGTACGGGAAATACGTGCTGCCTTTGAAGAGTACATAAAAACAAACAAGAAGATTCCCAAAGAGGTTTTGAAATCCATCGGGGCCATAACGGACCCACGCCGTTTTGTTGATGTCTCTGTTTCCCATCTACCGTTGGATACTAAAGAGAAACAGGAAATTTTAGAGGTCTTTTCCGTTATTGATCGTCTCAAGTCGACCCTGGAATTTATTCAACGGGAAATTGAGATTACCAGGCTTGAACATGACATCCGCTCCCAGGTCAAAAAGAAGATGGAGAAAACCCAGAAGGATTACTATCTCAACGAGCAGATGCGGGTGATTCAGCAGGAGATGAGTGGTGGTGATGAAGACAGCAGCGGCCTTGCTGAGCTTGAAAAGTCCATTAAGGAAAAGAAACTGCCCAAGCATGTCTCTACCAAAGTTACGCAGGAATTTAAGAAACTGAAATTCATGCAGCCCATGTCCGCTGAGGCAACGGTAATCAGAAACTACATTGACACTATTCTCAGCCTGCCCTGGTATGAGAAAACCGAGTCAATAATTAATATTAATGAAGCCGAGGAAATCCTGGAAGCGGACCATTACGGTTTGAAAAAGCCCAAGGAAAGGATCATTGAATATCTTGCAGTGCAGGCCCAGGTAAAAAAGATCAGGGGGCCGATCCTCTGCCTGGTTGGACCTCCTGGTGTTGGTAAAACATCCCTGTGTAAATCCATTGCCCGTGCAATGGACAGGAAATATATCAGGCTTTCACTGGGCGGCGTCCGGGACGAGGCTGAAATAAGGGGGCATCGGCGTACCTATATCGGGGCCCTGCCGGGCAAGATCCTGCAGTCAATGCAAAAGGCCAAGGTCATCAATCCGCTTTTCTGCCTTGATGAGGTAGACAAGATGAGCATGGATTTCAGGGGTGATCCAGCTTCCGCGCTTCTTGAAGTCCTTGATCCTGAACAGAATCATTCGTTTAATGACCACTACCTTGACCTGGATTATGATCTTTCAGACATCTTCTTTGTGACCACGGCCAATAATCTGCATGCCATCCCGGCGCCTTTACAGGATCGCATGGAGATTATCAAGCTCAATGGCTACACTGAGGAGGATAAGCTCAGAATAGCCCAGGGATTCCTTATTCCCAAGCAGCTTGAGGCAAATGGCTTTAAGCCTGATGATATCAGCTTTAATGAGAGAAGTATTCAGGAGATTATCAGGAGGTATACCAGGGAGGCGGGTGTCCGTAATCTTGAGCGCAATATCGCCTCTGTGTGCCGCAAGGTAGCCCGGGACCGATTAAAGAAGAACGAGATTGACAGGAAGTACAGGATCACCGCAAAAACCATTCACCGGCATCTTGGTATTCCGAGATTCCGTTTTGGACTGGCTGAAGAAAATGATGAGGTTGGTTTGTCAACAGGTCTTGCCTGGACTGAGGTTGGCGGCGAACTGCTGCAGATTGAAACAACCCTTATGCCGGGCAAGGGCCAATTGACTATTACCGGTAAACTGGGAGATGTTATGCAGGAGTCTGCCCAGGCAGCCTTAAGCTATGTTCGCTCAAGGGCCCTGCGCCTTGGTTTGTTGCCGGATTTTTATCAGAAGCTTGATATCCATGTCCATGTACCCGAAGGGGCAATTCCCAAGGATGGCCCTTCTGCGGGTATTACCATGGCAACCTCCATGGTCTCGGCCCTCTTAAAGATTCCGGTTCGGCGTGATATTGCCATGACAGGAGAAATAACACTGCGGGGCAGGGTGCTGCCCATAGGCGGCTTAACGGAAAAACTGCTTGCTGCCCGGCGGGGCAATATCAAGCATGTTTTGATACCCAAGGAAAATGAACGCAATCTGGCAGAAGTGCCGATCAGGGTGCGTAATGTACTGAAGATAGAACTGGTTGAGCACATGGATATAGTCCTGCAGAAAGCACTGGTGCTTAAGGAAGACACCCCGCTTTTTACTGAGGTGCCCCTGGAATCCGTGAGTGCTGATATTTCTGCCTCAGTCCATAATGTACCCCATTAATGCATAAAGGATTTTTGCGTAGTTTTTGTCGGCTTTCGTATTGCTGCCCGCAAGGGTGAAAAGTACTCGACGGACAGTTTTTGCGCCTGTATTATGTTCATAGTATAAGGTCCCCGTTGTTGACTGCAAATCTTTTTGCCATTGCATCATTTTTGCTTGACTTAAGCAAGGTCTAACTGTTATTAAAACGCTTCTATTGACGGGGGGCGGGTAGCTCAGTTGGGAGAGCATCGGCCTTACAAGCCGAGGGTCACAGGTTCAAGCCCTGTTCCGCCCACCATTTGTAAATAAATTCGAAATTCGATATTCGGATTTAGAAATTACCCTTCGCGGGGTCGTAGTTCAGTTTGGTTAGAACGCCGGCCTGTCACGCCGGAGGTCGCGAGTTCGAGTCTCGTCGGCCCCGCCAGCAATAAAGAAAAAGGGATTCAGCGATTTTGCTGAGTCCCTTTTTCTTTGGCTAAAAACTTAATTTCCAACTCTATTTCCAACATGAAAGGCATAAAAAAGCCCCTCCCGGTTTCCCAGGAGGGGTAAATATATCCAATGGACGCCTTTATATTTTAAGAATCATTCACAAGTCAAAAGAGATAGCAGATCTTTATAGCTGGTAATACTCAGCATATGAAAACAAGCCCCTAAAGCAGAGGGTAATTGAATGGTGCGCAATTATATAGTTATTTTTAGGAGTTTTACACCAGGCATCTGTATAATGGCCGGATTTATTTTTGACAGGGTGTCCGGTTATTAATTGGTTATTTTATTGCGACGAGCTAGGGGCGGATTCACAGAACCACCCCAATATTTTGCACAGGCGAAAATAAAATTACTTATCACCTAGCAAACTTTTGAGCTTCATGTCTCCCCTTCCAATCTTTCCGTTTTCCAGGAATCCGGAATTTGTTTTCCGGAAAACTGGCTTGGTACCAAGATGACTCATCCCTAAAAAAAATCATAACTAATTGAGATTATTAAAAAGGAAATAGTTTATTTCACTTGGCACCGATTTTGCTTAATTTCATAGTATTCGGTATTAATTATGGTTAGGCTGGGGCGCGGAAAAGCAACTTGGGGCTTTTGCCGCACAATTTGGAATACATAGAAAAAGGAGGATCTAATGAAAAAAACAATAGTAATTCTTTGCGCCGTAGTTTTAGTTAGTTTTGGAGGGACGGCTCTTGCCAAGGGCCATAAGGACAGCATCTGCCACTATGGTTCCACGTATAATTTTGATACCATGATGGAGGAGGACATTTCCTTTGTCATTTCGATCTCAAATAAGGGCAACGCCATCCAAGCGCACATTGATAATCACGGAGATTGCGAACTCCCATTCCTAATTTTGGGTCCGGGGCAAGAATGCAAGCTTGAAAACGACGGCTCTACGGTTTGTAAGGATGTAATGCTCTGCGAATGTAATGATGTTTGATATTTAAATATCAGCTACTAAATAAGGGCGGAAAATGAAAGATTTCCGCCCTTATTTTTGTATGGAGATGGGAAAAAGTGGTCAAGTCACTTTTGTCCTATTATATTTAGGATTTTTCCTGGGTTTTGCAGGCTACGTCCAGGCCTGTGTAATACAAAAAAGTTGCTCCTTCAGGCAGCCAACGGTATATCCACATTAAAATATTACACCAGGCAAGCCATAGGCATAAAAGATAATGTTATGATTAAAGAAGAATATGCAATAAGCAATATCTTGCCACTAGACGTAAATTTTCAACCTTAGTGTGAGTCTGCCAGGTGTAATGTGGCAATAGTAACCTGACGGAAAATGATGTCATGGAAAATCCAGGATCGGGAAAATGAAAAAAAGCCGGATCGAGATTTTTAGCTCTCAATTCCGGCTTTAATTTTCAGGTGGATAGCAGCCGCTGTAAATACACAGCCTTTTTTATTTACTATAAAACAGGGGGCAATGGGTTAGTCTTTTCTACTTGCCACAGTCAGACATATCAGCAATTATGTCGAACATCACATAAATAAAGAAAGCAGGGCCACGGATGACCCTGCCCGCTTCCATATCTACTCCGAAGATACCACTTAAATATTTCAACCAACAGAATGGTGCTCTATTATCTCCATCAAGGATTAAAATCATCGGAAAGAGTAATCAAGAAGGCAACGATGGCATCCTCCTCCTCCGGGGACAACCCCAAATCTCCAAGCTCATCTATATTTACGTTTACCTCAACCTCCGGCTCGGGCCAGCAGCCCTGATCTAGCGCATCCGTTTCGCTGGTAAATGGGTCAGCGCACTGGGGTTTGACATCCCTTGTGTTGTAAAAGTGAACAATGCCCTTGAGGCTCTTGAAGTAGCCGTTATGTGCATAGGCTTTGACGATGCAATCATCATTATCGGGCTCGGCTTCACAGGAACCTTTGCCTACGTTGCGCAGGGTCGGGACCTTCTGTTTGCCCAAGTTCGCTTCCGCATACGGAGCGTAGTCCAATAATCTTGTTGCCAGGAATGCACCCAGGCCTTCATCGACCCAGCCAAAGCCGTCAGGATTGTAAACGGGCTCCGTGTAGAAGGGATTATCAGGATTCCTCGGCACGCCCAGATTGTCGTAGGTGAAATCGGTGAAAAGCGCCTGCTGGCCGTTGCTTATGTGGCACCTATGGCACTTTCCTTTACCCCGAAAAAGAGCGAACCCACGCTGCTCCTGCTTGGTCAGCTTGGCCTGGCCCCTAAAACTGTGGTCATACTTGGAGGTGAAGGCGTTCACCTCGGGCGAAGCTTCATAAGCGGCAATGGAAAGGGCGATGTCGTTGTAAGCCATATCCACATTAGCTGGATCACAGATTTCTTCTCCCCAGACTTGCCTAAAAAGATCGCCGTAGCTCGCAGTACAAACCAGTTCGACCACGTCAGCTGGTGTAGCAAGGGCCTGCTCAAGCGGGTTCAAGAACGGCCCCTGGGCTTGGTCGGCAGCCGGATTGCCCAATTTCTCACCCGTAGCCCGGCCGTCCCAAAAGTTACCGCCGATGAAAAGCGCCTCTTTTTTTTCGATCATAAAGTGCAGTACAGGACTGGGCGTGGCATAAGCGGAACTGGGGGGTTTGCGGTTTCCGAAGCGGTCCGCTATCGAGCCCTCATAGACCGCGCCGCCTGCGTTGATGTCTGTTTCCGGTCCGGTCCATCCCGCTGCCGGGTCGTGGCAAGCCGCGCACGATTGGTTTCCGTTGAACGAAAGATTATTGTCAAAAAAGATTGATTTTCCCAACTCTTCCTCCGGGGTGAGTTGCTCTGCCCATGCAGATCCTGATAAAAACACAAAAGCGGTTGAAATCAAAAAAACGAAAGTCCCTTGAATAATTCTTGCAGTTTTCATTTCCTCCTCCATTACAATAATAAAAATATCTATTACCCCTTAAGCCCTATCCTCTTCAGATTTACACAAGTTAGAATACTATTTTTTCATCAATGATTTACTCCTGTTTTCGCATGCAAAAATTACACCGAATATATCGTCTTTCCTTCCTTTCAATAATATCAGCAAGTTGAAATTACCTAACTGAGATATTGGAATTAATCTCAACTGAGTTTTCCGGCATATTCTTCCGGATTCCTGGAAACCGGAAAATTAAGTAAGGCGAAAAAAAGCTCTGGTATTTGTCAGGTTTTACTGCGTGTAGCTTGCCAAAAGAATAAATTTTCAACCTTGCTGAAAATTTGCCAGCTGTATGCTGGCTATAGTAATCTGATGAAAAAATGATGTCATTGAAAATCCAGGATTGAGAACATGAAAAAAGCCGGATCGAGA
>CAMYKS010000040.1:53785-66038 GCA_947259115.1 uncultured Desulfobulbaceae bacterium
GGTGTATGATGGCAATAGTAGCTTCAGGAAAAATCAATAATTTTCAGGTGGCTATAGTAATCTGACGAAATAATGATGTCATCGAAAATCCAGGATCGAAAAGATAAAAAAACCGGATCGAGATTTTGGCTCTCATTTCCGGCTTTAATTTTCGGGTGTATGGTGGCAATAGTCGCTTCTGAAAATATTGATAATTTTCAGGTGGATAGCAGGCAGATGAAATTTTGAAATTTAAAAAGCTGAGCCATTTCTGACCCAGCCTTTCTGATATATTTTATAAAATAATTAAGTCTGATTTTTCTTCCTTCTCCTGGCAGCACCGGCAACACCGACCAGGCCAGTGCCAAGCAGCAGCATGGTGGCTGGTTCAGGGATGGCACTTGCCCCCTCATACTCGACAAAGTACCCTATGACGGGATCCGCCTGGAGAGGGGGAACGGTCGGGATACCGTCCCCTGGGAAAACTGGACCAACATTTGAAGAGTCGTCGTACCACGTTCCCGTTAGAAGGCGCATATATACCTGGCCCACATTGTTCGGCTCGATCGGGTTCCAGTTCGTGTAGCCGAAGGGACTGCCGTTCTCCGTGTAAAACAGGGGTCAGACCACGTTAAATATTCCGTTGTTTGGGTGAGGGGTGAGGACTGAAAAAAATAATTTAGAATTTAGAATTGAAAAGAGCCCTGACCGGGAAACCGGCGGGGCTTTTTAATACATAGGGGACGATATTTAATTGTTTTATGATAACTCAAGGTGGAGATGTTTGCCGATTGCGCTGGCATAGTTGATCAGGGTCGACAGGCGAATGTCTTCGGCATGATTCTCTATTCTGGAGATGGCTGATTTTTGGGTTTGCAGCTGCCTGGCCACCTCCTCCTGGGTGTAACCGGCTTCAAGCCGGGCCTGCTTCAGCAGGACTCCTATTTTAAATTGTTTGTATCCCTTGTCGAAATTCCTTGAAAATTCGGGGCTCTTCTTCTTTCTTTTTTTTATATATTTATCAAGATCGTCCATCCTTAACACTCCTGCCAAAGTATTCTTTCCTTCTTTTTTCGGCCAGCCTGATCTCATTTACCGGAGTTTTCCTGGTCTTTTTCTGGAAAGAGTTGGTCAATATGAAATTTTTCTTTCTGTCAAAGGAGCTGAGTAGCCGGAAGATGTTACCTCCAGTTCCTATTCTTACTTCCCATATATCACTCGTACTCTCCAGTTTCTTCAAATAGTTTGCAGGTACCCGCTCAAGCTCTCTGATCAGTTTCAGCACCCAAAGAATTTTAGCCCGAATATTTCATGAACAGTTTTGAAAAATAAGTTTAAATATCTGTTTTTGTGATTTAAATTTTATATTTCTAGTGTATTTGTCCGGTTACAGTTTGTACCACGTGACTGAATAGATTTTTTTCAAAACTGTTCACCCTTCGGGCAAGCCGATACATCCGTATAGCCTGCAGTGTTAGGCGTTTCGCATACTAAAGTATCGAAGTCTCCCTTTGCGGGTTAGCTGCCTGTCCATCAGTCAGGTTGTTAAAATGTTCTTCAACAGGGCATTTTCCTGATTCAGTCCGGAAAAATAGAATTTTTTCTACGTTCATAAAGTATACAATTATGTGAACATTGTCAAGTTGATCATACAATGGAAACACAAGCAGAAAGATCAATGGTTCAGGTATTGAATCAATTATATTATGCAACAATAGATAGGATTAACCATATGAAATTGCACTAACTTTTAATGCCTGATCTTTGCCAGGATTTTGGCAGGGAGAGATTGGGGCTGACGGAACGGCTGCTGGACAGGATGCTGGAAGATTTTTTAAGGGTGCGGACCGCCTGGGAAGTGCTGATCGATATTAGTTTTTTGGCGCCGAAGATGAAGGAAAAATATTTTCAGGTATTGGCCGATAGATATGCAAGGATTTTCAGTTCAGTTAACTAATCACCAAGATGTTTCCAGATACTCAAATGCCAGTCTGACCCGAATCTACAGATAACGAATTATCAAAACCTGTACTTGATGGTCAAGCTTGGCCAACTGTTTCCTGGCAGAATCGGTTATCTCAACCTTCCAGGCCAAGATCCCGCTCCAGTTGATCAAGGCTATAGGTTTGCTCCTTGCCCTCCTGGACACGGCTCAGGACTTTATCGGAAAGATATTCCGCTTCCAGGTCATCCAGGTGTTCGAGTATTGCTTCGCGGGCGTAAAAGGGCTTGGACCTTCCGGTCCGTTTTGCCAGAGCTGACAGCCGTCGTTCGATTTATTCAGATAAACGCAGTAAAAACGGAGGTCAGACCACGTTAAATATTCCCTGGATAAATTAATTTATAGTCATAGGTCAGTTAAAATATTAGATTTAGGATCATGACCGGCGCAGAAGCAATTTTGTGAATAATTGAAGTGACTACATGCATGAACTCTATGAAATTTCGCATTCATTGTAAGGAGAATATGTGAACACAATCAAGCATTTCATGTGGGGATACCAATCACATTTTCGGAGTAGTCAGGAATTAAACTCAACCCGTCTTTTTCAGTCTCTCGACCCTGGATTTAACCCGGATGTTTTCTTAGTGGGAGTCTTAGATGAAAAGAGTGAAGATCGTTTCACGACCTGCGTTGAGCCGGAAAATAATTTCTGGGCCGTTTCAGAAGATTTTTCCAAGGTCCCTGCAATAGCTAAAACGATTATTGCAGAGTATCCGGAACGTAAGTTAATGCTTTCTCTTCCTAAAACTCAACAAGGAGAAGACGAATACCTATATAGGCGATCTATTAAGGATGCCATAAAACAAATTGTCGATGAACATCCCAATAAACCCGGAAACATGTCTTACTCAGTTTCCTTACCAGCCAAGGTTGATTGCTATTTGGTCTCTGCAGTAATTGGCTCACAAGAAAATGTAATTAATTCACACTATTTCTTGTTGAAAAATGAGCTCGAGTTGCATGAGTACCTTCGAATAAGAATTCCTGTTTCACTCATTGATTCCACAATGCTTGAGTTCTTAGACTACACAACAACTGAGTTAATCAAGCCAAATCCAGGCGCAGAGCCAGGAAACATATTAAAAATTGAAGACATGACCCGATCAGCGGGTGACAGGTTTATATCTGGAATTGTGTGGAGAGTTGATCAGGATTGTTTTTACGGCATATGTGAACTGTTTCGATCATGTAACACAATTTCTTCAATGTTTTATGAAAAATCAGTTGGAGTCGGAAACATATTGTTGGCAAAAAAAAATCAAAAATTTCTCTATAGGAAACTGAGATTTGCAACTCCGGTTAGGCTTCGTAATTACAGAGAAGCTCGAAAATTATTAGAACTTGCTTCAACAAAGTTAAAACTTCATTCTGATTCAGAGAAAATCTACGGTCTTACCAGTCTAAGTAGCTATAATGAAGAAAATGAAGAGCTCTTTGAAATTATTTTTCAAGGACATCATCACTGGGAATTGTCTCATTCTGGGAAGCCTTTAATGGGGGTAAAATATGGCCAACCATTTTTACCCAAACAGTCTTTTGATGAACAGAAACTAAGATTTAATTTGCCAAGAATTTTTAATGATATTTCTAACACACAAATTGAGAATATAATTCGTTTAGTAAAACAGGCAGAGCAGGAAAGTCATGGGACAATGCTTGTTATTACTGATGATGCAGAACAAGAAGCCATAAGGCTCAAAACACAATGCACAGCCCTTGAGCCTTGTAAAATAAATCCAAAATTGCTACGTCAATTGACACCCATAGATGGAGCAATTTTGTTGTCACCTGATGGGATCTGTCATGCGATAGGCGTCATTCTGGATGGAATGGCTACAAAAAGAGGCGACCCAGGTCGAGGCGCACGCTATAATTCGGCTATACGCTATGTGGAAACATCCAAAGTACCAACTCTAGCTGTTGTTATTTCTGAAGATGGTGGCGTTGATTTAATACCTAATTTGAGGCCAGCAATACTATAAGGGGACAAATTATTTAATTCCGTAGGGTTTACGGCAATAAGGCTTCAGGATGACGTTCAGCAACTCTTAACAATGCCTGTGCCGGACCTTTGGGGCTTCGTCTGCCCTGCTCCCACTCTTGAAGAGTGCGGACACTGACTCCAAGCAACCCGGCAAATGTCGACTGAATAAGGCTCATTTTCTCACGAATATTTTTTACATTGGCAGGCAGGTAAACGGCTTTACGTTTTCCTTTGCCCTTTTTAATTGCAGCTATACCGTCTAGAAGTTCCTGCCAAATTATTGCCAGGTATTTGAGAGGTGAAATGAATTGTTTGTCACGGACATTAAAATAATGGAGTCAGGTTTTGAATCATTCGGCAACTTGATCCTGTGAAAACAAAAAACACAAAGTGCCTGGAGAGTGACATGAGTAACTTTTTGTTGCACCTCAACGGAAAGGAACTTCGCTTTAATCAACGCAATAAAAATTTGTATAAAGAATTATTACAATTGCTTAGGAGCCTGTCGGAGAATTATAATCGTAACGAAAAAAGGAGGAATTGAGATCAAATTTTTTTGAAAATTGATGCGAATAGCAGCGCTATTTAAAGAAAATTTACGGAAATTTGAGCCGATTCTCTCGCTTTTGCAGTAGATTGGTAATTCTCCGACAGGCTCCTAGGAAAAAACTTTAAGTTAGTTTGCTTCCTAAGCCCAAAATAAAATTATTTCTAAAGGATCTCTTATGAAATCACTGTTGATCGCTTTACTGTTTATGCTTCCCGTGAGTCTTTGGGCGGGTAGCCAGCCTGCTGCAACGGTGAATAAAGAATATTCCGGCTGGCTGCAGCATATGAAAACAGAGCCCAGGGGACCTTTTAAAGATGTGAAGTGGTTTTGTAATGACGGCAGTGTATTGCCGCCTAAGGCTTATGCCTGTGTGGATCACGGCGGCGGACGCCAGCATGGTAATTATACGGATCGAACCCGTACCTTAAGAGAGGATGGCTATTATATAGCTAACATACTGGCGGCCCTTGATGCTGAAAAAGCGATGCAGGAATCCGGCTTTATTGACCAGTATAACCAGATCCTGATAGAGAAGTTCCTTATCCGGATTGACGATGGATGGATCATGAGGCAAGCACAGTTTTATCGTGGGGCCATCCAGGAAGAAGGGGAAAGAGACGGGGCCAGGAAGTTATTAACTGAATTAAGTGCTCAAGATGAGTGGATTACCTATCGTTTTTTAGGTCTTTACAGCGGGATGCGTTTGCTGGCCCATGGGAAAGACACCGCTTCTGCGCAAAAAATCAGGCAAATGTCTGCATCTCTGGCGGAGAAGGATAAAGGCTTTGTAAAACTACGGGTTAAAGTTCATGGCTCTCCCGATGCTGGTGATGCCGAGTTGATTCGGGAGTATGCGCAAAATGTCACGGATAAAAGCGAGTATCTAATTCTGGCTGATGAAATCGACCTGGTTTACAAGGCACCTGAACTTTCTGATTTATTAATTTCTCAAGCAAAGATATATACCAAAGCACCCTGGCTGCAGAAGTGGTTACAGGATGTAGCAAAAATATTGGCGCAGGACAGCAGCCCGAAAAATCATTACCGTACAACGGCGAAAGCATTGGCCGATCTGCGCGATTTATTGCCGAAAGTTAAAAGTCCCGGTGCCCGTTTAAGTTTGCTGGATCTGAGTTTGAGTATTGAAGCCGATAATTTTAAAAGCAGCACGCAATTACGTGAAAACCTTCCGAAGATGACGCGAAAACAACGCGTCAGTCTGTTACAGGAGGCTGCTCTGGCTTCTTATGGCACCGGTGTGATCAATTACAGGAGCTATCAACAGGTTGCAGCTTCCATCACCAAACTGAAAAGTAACGAGGTGGTTCTGGCAGATTACATTCAACAATTACGTTATCTGGGAAGGGTGCCGGGCTGGGGAACACAGGGGATGCGTTTTCAATTTTATGAATCCATGCAAAAATTGGGGGAACTGGAACCTCTTGCGTTCCTCTTTATTCAGGATCAATTACGGGGGAGCCCGTTACTTTTTTTCTCACAGATTCTTAATGGACTGACCATTGATGTTAATCAATTAGCAGGCGTTACGTATAGCCTTTTTGGGAAAAAAATTGGTGTTGGCTTTCACGCCCTTAATCCCGGCCTGGTCAGGGGTCCGCTCTTTACCGATGTGTCTCATGAAAACATTGCATCCATAAAGTCGGATGGCATCTACGTGCTGCCTGAGACGGTTTCCGATCTCCCTCCATTGTCAGGGATTATTACAGCCGGTGAGGGTAACCCGCTGTCTCATGTTCAGCTGCTGGCCCGCAACCTGGGGATTCCTAACGTGTCCGTGAATGAAGAGATAATCCCTGAGTTGCAAAAACATAATGGCGAGGTCGTTGTCATGGCCGTATCGCCCTCAGGCCTGGTTGAAATAAATGCTGACAGTGAAAAATGGCGTGCATTCTTCGGGGTCGACAAAAGCAGGGAAAATGTCGTTATCCGTCCTGATCTGGAGAAACTGGATATTGAATTTAGTGAATTTGTCGATTTGACCCGGTTGCGGGCCAAAGACTCAGGACGGATTGTCGGGCCCAAAGCAGCTAAATTGGGTGAACTGAAATATATTTATCCGGATAAGGTAGCCAATGGTGTGGCGATCCCTTTTGGTGTTTTTCATACATCGGTATTGGCAAAACCCTATAAAGAGAGTTCCAAGACTGTTTTTGACTGGATGGTTGAACAATATGCCTATCTGCATGGGCTGGAATCCGACCCGGACAGGCAACGGCAGGCAACTGAAACCTTTAGAGCGGAGCTGTATGACATCATTAGTAATTCCAAAATGGATGATACCTTTATCAAGGCATTACGGCAAACCCTTGAAAAAACATTCGGCAGCTCAAATATTGGCGTCTTTGTGCGTTCAGATACAAATGTAGAAGACCTGCCGAATTTTACCGGCGCAGGCTTAAACCTGACGCTGCCAAATGTGATTGGTTTTGATTATTTAATTGGCGCTATCAATAAGGTGTGGGCCTCCCCATTTACAAAACGGGCCTTTGCATGGCGTCAGTCCCACATGGAAAAACCGCAATATGTTTATCCATCTGTTTTGCTGCTGCGTTCAGTGGCCAGTGACAAATCCGGCGTCATGGTGACAGCAGATATCGATACAGGGGATCAGAATATTTTGTCCGTAGCTGTGAACGAAGGCGTCGGTGGCGCAGTTGATGGGCAAGCAGCGGAATCTTTACGCATTAACAGGAGCAATGCTTCGGTCCTGGTATTAGCCACAGCAACAGCCCCGATGAGACGTCAGCCTTCACCGGAAGGCGGACTGGCTGAGCTGCCGGTGAATGGTTCTGAAACTATTCTGCTGCCAGAAGAAATTAAACAATTAATACAGTTTTCAAATGAGTTACCTGAAAAGTTTCCTGCCATCGTCGATGATGCAGGCAACCCTGCGCCTGCTGATGTTGAATTTGGCTTTGTCAGGGGACAACTAAACCTATTTCAGATTCGCCCGTTTTTAGATAATGATACTGTGAAGGATACCGGCTATTTGCTGGATATGGATAAAGCGCTGCACAGCACATTGGATATGAATGTAGATATGAATGGAGTATCAGATTAATGAATAGCCATACCATGAAAATTGTTCCAGTCCTGCTCTCTCTCATAGTTCTGTCATCGACAATGGTGCAGGCTTATCCGCTTGATGGGTATAATGACACAGGCATACGGCGAACGGAAGGTGCACGGTTGGCCAACGAAGGGATAATTCCAGATATCAGCCAGCCACCTGGTGCGCTGCTGACTACCAAACAGGTGGATCTTCGCCTGCTGGGACAGAAGAACTTTCAAATTCCTGAACCGGATCCGGTGCTATCAGCACAAATCAAAGAACTACTGGGCGGACATATTAACGAGTACGGTAATGCCGTACTGGAATTAACCGACATAAATAGTCCCCGCTATGCGGTTCATCGCGGGGATCATAAACAAAATGTCGGCAGTGTCGGCAAAATTCTGGTGGCTTTGGGAATTTTTCAGGCTCTGGCAGATACCTGGCCCGCTGATACTGCTCAACGAATTGAGGTATTAAAAAATACGCTGGTGACTGCAGATAGGTTCAGCCAGTCTGATCAGCATACAATTCGTATTTTTGATTTAGAAAATAAAAAATTAATCAAGAAAACCCTGCAAATAGGTGATCAGGGTTCACAATGGGAGTATCTGGACTGGATGCTGTCTGCCAGTTCCAATGCGGCAGCGGCAATAAACCAGCGCCAGGGCATATTGATGATCCGATACGGCAAGGATTTTCAACCATCGGAAACGGAGATACAGCGTTTTTTTAAGGAAACACCTGCCAAAGAGAAAACCGCCATTTACCAGAAAACATTCTGGGAACCGGTTACCCGTAATGGTCTGGATATAAGACAGTTACGCCAGGGCAGTTTTTTTACCCGTGAGGGCAAACGACAGGTAAATGGCGGGGGTGATAGTTATGCAACTGCAAATCAATTAGTAAAATTGCTGGTCAAAATGGAGCAGGGTGAACTGGTCGATGAATTTTCTTCCCGCCAATTGAAACGGTTGTTGTATATGACCGA
The DNA here is from genome assembly GCA_947259115.1 of uncultured Desulfobulbaceae bacterium. Classification (GTDB taxonomy): domain Bacteria; phylum Desulfobacterota; class Desulfobulbia; order Desulfobulbales; family BM004; genus BM004. The sequence goes on from CAMYKS010000040.1 coordinate 62,368, forward strand.
ACGGCGTATCCGCTATGCCTCATCACCGGCGCTGGCCGACTCGGCGGTTTATTATAAATCCGGTTCGTTATACAGTTGCACGGAAGAAGAAGGTTTCAAGTGCGGCAAGTATAAAGGTAATGTCCGAAATTATATGAACTCGTTGGTGATTGTCGAAAGCCCGCCGGAAGAAGGAAATCTCTATTATATGGTGGTCGTGCTTTCCAATGTATTGCGGGAAAATTCAGCGGTTGAGCATCAGACATTGGGTACCCGCATCCATCGCCTCATGCAAAAAAGCCATCCGGTGGTAAAAAAGTAATCTGTTTGCAATAACCCGAAACTTGTCCTGCACTGGTCTGTTGCAACAACCGGCCAGTGCTGTAAGTTATAGGCATATGATAAATTCCCCTGAAGTGAAAGCTTTACAACGCAGCCGCCTAGAAAGATTTCTGCTTTTTTTCACTGAAATCAGGCCAGGAGAAGGCCCAACGGCAATCATGATGTCTGCCAATATATTCCTCATTCTCTGCGCCTATTATTTTATTAAACCGCTGCGGGAAGGCTGGATTGCGGTATCCGAAATTTCCGGCTTAACCAAAATGGAAGTCAAAGCCTATTCCAGTTTTTTTCAGGCAATTTTTCTCCTATTTGTTGTTGGCTGGTATGGCAGGTTGTCAGAACAATTGCATCGTTCGGTACTGGTGACCCGAACCACCCTGTTCTGTATTTCCAACATGGTGATATTCTGGGTGCTGCAGCCAAATTTGTTTTTTGAGGCACTGCCGTACTCCGGGATTATTTTTTACCTCTGGGTAGGCATGTTCGGTGTGTTTGTAGTGGCCCAGTTCTGGACCTTTTGTGCCGACATCTATAATGATGAGGCGGGCAAACGCTTGTTACCAATGATTGCCATAGGTGCAACTTCCGGGGCTGTTTTTGGTTCTAAGATTGTTGACTCACTTGTGGGCAGCGGTTTAGTGCCCTCTGAAGCCCTGCTGCTTGCCGCGACTTTACCTCTGTTTATGTCAATCGCACTGACGCGCATTGTTGATTCCAGGCAGCATTGCGCCACAGGTGGACAGCAAAGTATTACGTATGGAAACAAGAAAAGTACTCCTGACGATGTATCAAAAAAGAAGAAACAGCAGGGACTTGGCTTTCTGTTAAACGGTGCGAAATTGGTTTTTAAAAGTCGTTTCCTGCTAGCGATTGCGCTCCTGACTTTATTAAATAACTGGGTAAACACTAATGGAGAAAACCTGTTGTTTCATGTTGTTCAGGATAGTTTGGCGGAACAGGCCGTGCAACTGGGAATTGTTGAACCTCGATCAGTGCTGGAATTTACCCGTGATGGAACCACGGCCTTTTATGGGAATTTTTTCTTTTGGGTCAATATGGTTGCCCTGTTATTACAGGCCATTGTGGCTTCTCGATTGCTTAAATATGGAGGATTTGGGGCGATTATATTGATTCTGCCCGTTATTGCGCTGGTTTCTTACACGATGATGGCACTTGTGCCCATACTCCTGATAGTAAAAATTATGAAAGTTGCCGAAAACTCAACGGATTATTCGATTAACAATACCGCTCGCCATGTCCTTTGGCTGCCGGTGGACTCTGCCAGTAAGTTTAGTGGTAAACCGGCAATTGATACGTTGTATGTTCGTGTGGGAGATGGGCTTGCGGCATTAACGGTGTTGATTGGCGTACAGATACTGGCACTGTCTACAGTGCAGTTTTTTGTTATTAATATATTTCTGGTTTTTCTCTGGCTGTGTTTTGCTGTAATGCTGATTCGGGAACGTCGTAAACTTGTTTAGATAGTGTTTTTATTCCTCACCTGTTATCATCTTATGTATGGGGAGCCCCAGTTTTTCGAGCCATTTCCCACCCTGCGTTGAATCCGACAACCCGACAATAACGTATTTATGTTCTTTGCACTGGATCATGGCGCTGTCGGCGTGGCAGTTTCTCCAGGTGCCGGATTTACGGTAAATCTCTATTTCAGGCACTTTTTGCAGTTCCTTGACAAATTTGTGGCTGATCCCCGGTTTGCTGAGAATCTCCTTCATTTTTTCTGAATATTCGGGACTTAACAACTGGTTTGTTTCCAGCAGGTAATAAAATCGTGCCGCCTGGACAGCAGTGGCGCCATGGGACAGATTGTAGAGGGGATCCCGATGATAGGCAGGGCTTTTCCCATAAGCTTTGCCGATCCACAGGCCGCCATTATGTTGCGGATCATATAGAGAAAAATCGGGATCCTGAAGAATATCCAGAATCCGTTCTCCCCCAACAAGTGATAATACATAACTCGCTGATGTGTTGCTGGAATAGCGGATCATCTTGGTCATATGCTCATATAATTCATCACTTTCTTCCAGCCTACCGGCTTCAATCTCCACGAATGCACCCAGTAAAATGGCAATTTTAGGTAAACTGGCAGCATAATACATCTCATTGCCATTCAGTTCAGCCACCCGTGGGCTTTGTAAGTCGCTCATCTCAACAACTACTAATGCAAGATGTTCGTTCTTAACCTGGTCCCATAACCCCTGTTGCCTGACAACTTTTTCAAGTTTTTGCTGCAGAACAGCGTTACTTGACTCCCAAAGCGTTGGAAATTTTGTTTGCTGAACACTGGTGAGATCCCCAGCAAAGCTCGAAAAACTATACAAGATACAGGTAATTAAGAAAGGGAAGAAAAAGCGCATATATTTACTCAGTATGAGGATAAGTGACCCATGGAAGGCCATATAGTCGATGAAGGTAGCGATTAATCATATGATGGAGAAATTTTCCTGTTAATGATTTTAGGAATAATTCTTATATTGCCATAAAACCCGGCGGATGTCAAGTTGAACCCCGGATAAGACTGCCATCCAAAAAGAATACAATCAGATGGCCGACACAGCTCTTTTCAAGGCTTACTTTCAGCTTGAATCGTCGGTCAATGAAACTCGATACCAATTGTATCACCCTTTATGCGGCTTTTTTGCCGTGAATGCCAAGGACAAAGACAATCGCCTGCCGGGAAAATAATATCTTAAATACTTCAATTTCACAGGCAGTATCGAGTCGTGATGTTTTCTGTTATTGGTGAACCTGTGAGTGATTCTTAAGATATTGCAGTGGCAAATAATTGCAATGCTTATTGCTGCTCAGATTCCCTGGTGTAAAAACGCAGTTCTCCGGTATAGATGGGGATGGCAAATTTCATCAGCAGGGTATAAATCAGCGCTCCAGTGGCCCAAACTCCTATGGTAACAGCCTTTTCAACAAAAGTGGGCCCGTATTCGTATATCTCTCCGAGAGTGCCCGGAACAAAGCCGGGAATTGAAAGCCCCATACCTTTTTCAATATAGACGCCGATAATGATCAGGACGCAGGCGATATTAAGGGTGAGTAAATTCTCCCGTGTCTGAGGTCTTAAGAAAAGGAAGAATGCTGTGATATTGAAAATCATGGCAGTCCACATCCAGGGAACCAGTGCATTATGGCCGTGCAGCCCGAAGTAGAGATACTTCATGGGCGCAAGATGGATGGAGCCAGAATAAAATTCCTTGAAAAATTCGGCGGCCAGCAGGAACAGGTTTATGCCCATGGCATAGGCAACCAGTTCGGCGATCTTGAAAATTGCCTTGTTGTCGATCTCGATCTTGGATACCTTTCGTACAATCTGGAAAATG
>CAMYKS010000041.1 GCA_947259115.1 uncultured Desulfobulbaceae bacterium
ATCGCCAATCAAAGCATCTGGCTGCCGGGCTGCACGGCATAATATCTTATAGTGCTTGCGCTGCACATGGAGGCTGATTCTCCTTAGTCATCAGATATTTGTCATGCTCGTTGTTCCGTTTGGTTCCAGTTAGGCGTCTGGCTGATCCGTCCCCTCCAAATTATGTGGCTAAAAACTTATTCAAATCAAAAGCCTTTTGATTTTTGAGCACATAATATACGGCCCGACCCAGCTTATGGGCCAAAATTGAGAGCGCTTTTCATTTATGTTGACACCGTTATTGTTTCTCCCTCAATTCCTGTTCCAACTTCTGCAGAAATATAATCTCCCCTTCTCCCTCCTTGATGGACTCAAAGCTCACGCCGTCAATTTCCGGCGCGCCCTTATTTGCCCTGACAGACTGATAAGCATGACTCAGGATGTCTGCCCGGCACACCTTATCGTACAAAGAATAGAAACGGAAATCTGATTCCTGCTTGGCCTGACAATAGAGCTTCCTCTGTAGCGTCCTGATTTGTTCAGGAGTTACTAGCATTATGCAATCTCCTTATCCTCCACTCTTTGGTTGCTTGAACAAAGTAGGGTCCCTTTCCTCGGTCAAAGGTTATGTTGTCCCTTGTCCTCAAACGGTACTTTGAACCCCTCCGACTCCCAATGTGGCCCAATGGACTTTCGGCAAGCCTTATATCCACCAGTTAGCAGCCCTGTGCCACTACCACATTGGGTCTCCCGCACTGTGCTGTTATTCTTCCGATACATGCCATCCCTGCTACCCCGAGAGATCATTTAAAACGCTTCCGTTCTCACATCTCAAATGCAACGGCCTTCCCTTGATGTCCAAAAGGTAGGCATCTCCATTTAGTTGACGAGGCTACATATAGGTTCATTTTCATTACGGCCAGCATCTTTGCCCATGGGAAACTTACAACCCCCGATTACTCGGACGCTGCTTCCTGGTGCTAAGGAGGCGTACGGACAACTCCCCCTACAGGACTTTAACCTGTGAGAACAACAGCCGATTACGGCATACGGGCAGCATACTTAATTATTGCGCTACGAATAAAAGCTAAGTCATTATATTTAAATTTTCACCTTATACTATCAAGTCTTCATCAATTAAAAACGGGGCATTCCCAAGCAATAATCTGTTTGAAACATCCAACAAAATAAAATCCTGCCAAAAGCAAAAGTTTGAAAAATACTAAATTTTTCGTGGGAGACCTCATATGCGCGCCCTGGCGTACTGACAGAAAAAGGTATCCGTCAATCAAATATTACGCATTTTAGCCTTTCCACATTATAGCACCAACAAAAAAAGGGCTCCAGGGCAAAACCCTGAAACCCACTCTATTACTGGAGCCACCCATCGGAGTTGAACCGACGACCTACTGATTACGAATCAGTTGCTCTACCAACTGAGCTAGGGTGGCAGTTTTGAACATTTGCCCGACTCAATAATGATTGCAGAATCGGACTTCAGCTATTAGCAAGTATATAATAAGGTGTCAAGAATTGTATGGTTGATTCACGTGGTCTGATAATTTTCCTGACAACCTTTTTCACCCTGCATCATCATCTCCTTTAAACATAGCAGCATAATGCGGCAAAATTTAACTATGCATTTTTGCCATATTGCCTTTCAAAATAAAATGTTTATCATTTAAGCCATAACACTTGATTGCAATGATTTTTTCATTGATATTTGTATTTGTTACTTTTACTCGGCTAAATATTGCAGGTTCTAATAAGGAGACAGACAATGGTTTACGTACTTCATTACAGAAAGCATATTCTACCTGGAGCAATTCTTTTTTTCATGGGATTGGCCTTGACACTTTTCTCGGTTCGTTCCGCACAGGGTGCTTATCCCCCTGATTTTGCTGATCTGGCAGAGAAACTCAGTCCTACAGTTGTCAATATTTACACGACCCAGACCGTTGCTGTTTCATCTTCACCGCATCAATTCTTTTTCCCTGACGATATGGAAATTCCGGAACCTTTCAAGCGTTTCTTTGGAATGCCGGACAGGCCTGAGAAGGCCCCCAAGCGTGAGATGAAAAGAACGAGCCTGGGTTCCGGAGTCATTGTTACTGCTGATGGCTACATTCTAACCAACAACCACGTAGTAGAGGAAGCAGATGAAATACATGTCACCCTTAATACCTTTGAAGAATTTGAGGCAACCATTGTTGGACGTGACCCCAAAAGCGACGTGGCGTTAATAAAAATTGAGCCCACGGCAGATCTGCCATTTGTCTCCTTCGGTGACTCAGACAAGTTGCGGGTCGGTGAATGGGTGCTTGCAATCGGCAACCCATTCGGGCTGCAGAAGACCGTCACCGCTGGTATTGTCAGCGCCAAGGGGCGAGCAATCAACAACGAGTCATACGGCAACTTTATCCAGACAGATGCCTCAATTAATCCTGGCAATTCAGGAGGGCCTCTCTTCAATCTCAAAGGGGAGATGGTTGGGGTAAACACTGCTATTTTCAGCCGCACTGGCGGTAATATAGGCATTGGTTTTGCCATTCCTGTCAATATGGCCAAAAACGTATTTGCGCAGCTTAAAGAGCATGGCAAGGTAACCAGGGGTTGGCTCGGAGTCATGATCCAGCAGGTCACTTCGGACCTTGCAGAAAACTTCGGTCTTGACAGGCCAATCGGAGCCCTTGTCGGCCAGGTTGTACCTGACAGCCCGGCTGATAAGGCCGGTGTTAAATCCGGGGATGTAATCATCAAATATAATGGCAAAGAAGTCTCACAAATGAGCATGCTGCCGGCAATGGTTGCCAACACCAGTGTGGGAGAGAAAGCCAAACTTTTACTTATCCGTGACGGCAAAAAACAGAACCTCACCGTTGAAATCGGCAAGATGGACGATGAAGCAGCGGTTCTTACAGACACACAAACAGGTAAAAGCAAGAAGCTCGGCATGGCTGTTCAGGAATTAACCCCTAAACTTGCCGAATCACTTGGAATTGAAGATTCGCAGGGTTTGATTGTCACTGATATCAATTCAGGCTCCGCTGCTGCGGAAGCAGGGATCAACAGGGGCGACATAATTTTGGAAATCAACCGGGATAAGGTTGAAAGCATTTCCCAGTACAAGAAAGCTCTGCAGGCAGCGCAGGAAAAGAAGAGTATACTGCTGCTCGTCAAACGCGACGGGCATACCCGCTTTGTGGTAATAGAGATTAAAGAGTAACAGCCGCACTCTGTGTCGGCTTTGCACCTGACTTAAAAATCAACCAAGGAATGGGGTGCCGGCCTTACTTGCCTGTTCATCAGCTTTGCGGACTTCATGGGCGAAGCTTTTAAGCTTGGCGGCATCTTTGCGACCCGGCTGGTACTCCACTCCTGAATTCACATCCACAGCAAACGGTTTGACCTGCCGAATTGCTTCCCCGACGTTTTCCGGGGTCAATCCACCTGCAAGGAAAAGCGGACCTGGCGGTTTAACCTGCTCCACAAGCTTCCAGTCAAATACAATACCGGTGCCACCAGCCATATGCTTATGATAGGTATCAAGGAGATAACCGCTTGCCACATCAGAATACAATGCAAGCTCCCGGCTGTCTGTCTCTGGACGTATTGAAAACGACTTGATGAACTTACAGGAAATTTTGCTGCAATATTCCGGTGATTCCGAGCCATGCAGCTGAACCAGTGTCAGTTGGCAGTAATGTACGATTTCCTCAACAACCTCGATTTCTTCATCCCGGAATACACCGACACGGTCAACAAACGGGGGCAGTTCATCGGTTATGGCCCGTACCATGTCCGGCTCAACCAGACGCGGACTTTGGGCCGCAAAAATAAACCCGAGCCCGTCAGCACCCGCTGCCACAGCGGCTCTGGCATCTTCCTGACAAGTAATTCCGCATACCTTGATTCGAGTACGAAGCGCCATTTTCACCCCACTGCTGTAATTATCTACCCCTTAATTGCCTTAATGCTGCTGCCCGGTTTCCGGAACGCATCAGGGTCTCGCCAATCAATGCTGCCGTTATACCGTGATCCTGAAGCATTTTCATATCTTCATGATCTTTTATTCCAGACTCGCTGACCACAGGAATTGAGGCCGGCATTTCTTTCCGTAACCGTAATGTAGTATCAAGGTCAACCGTAAAATCACGGAGATCACGATTATTTATACCGATCAGCCTGCTGCCGGCGGCAAGGGATTTTTCCAGTTCTTTTTCGTCATGAACCTCAACGAGAACATCCATGCTCAGTTCTGCGCTCATCTGTAAAAAATCCTTGATCTGTTCCTGATCAAGGATGGCTGCTATGAGCAGAATGGCATCAGCCCCGTATATGCCGGCCTGTTGTATCTGCAGTTCATGAATAATGAAATCCTTGCGAATAACAGGAAGCTTCACGGTTTGCCGCACAAGGGGAATATAATCAAGGGCGCCCTGGAAAAATTTTTCGTCGGTGAGTACGGAAACCGCCTCCGCCCCTCCCTCTTCATAACTGGATGCAATTGCCCCGGGATCAAAGTCAGGACAGATGACACCCTTGGAGGGTGATGCTTTTTTCACTTCAGCTATCACTGCAATCCCGGATGAATCAAGTAACGCCTGCATAAAACCCCGGGGCGGCTCAACAGGCTGATCAGGACCGATTACCCCGGCAGCTTTTAACTGCGCAACCTCCTGTTTCTTCCAGGCGACAATGGTGTCAAGAATTTTCATCAGGATACATTTTGTGAAAATTGAATAAGGGCATCAAGCTTGGCCAGCGCAGCACCGGAATCCAGTATCTCTGCAGCAAGCTCAACGCCGGTTTTCAATCCCGGAACCTTGCCGGCAACATAAAGCGCTGCGCCACTGTTCATGAGCAGCATATCGCGCTTTGGACCTGCAGCACCGCTTAGAACATCGCGCAGAATAACCGCGGCCTCTTCCGGATTGTCCCCACCTTTGAGACCAGCCAGCCTTGAGCGCTTAAAACCCACATCTTCAGGCCGGATGGTATAGGTTCTCACTTTACCGTTTGCCAGTTCAGCAGCCGTAGTATCGCCTGTTACAGTCAGTTCGTCAACATTACCCGCACCGCAGACAACCAGCGCCCGCAGACTTCCCAACCTCCCTAGAACATTGGCCAGCTTTTCACAGAGATCAGGGGAATACACGCCAAGCAGCTGGACGTTGGCTCCTGCCGGGTTTGTCAGCGGCCCAAGAACATTAAAAATTGTCCTGATGCCGATTTCCCGGCGCGGCCCAATGGCATATTTCATGGCACCATGCAGCATGGGAGCAAATAAAAAGCCGATACCGACCTCCCTGACACTTTTACCCACCTGCTCAGGCGTGAGTTCAAGGTTTACCCCAAGTGCCTCCAGCACATCAGCGCTGCCGCAATGGGAGGAGATGGACCTGTTTCCATGCTTGGCCACCGGAATGCCTGCTGCTGCAACAACAAAAGCTGTTGTGGTTGAAACGTTGAAAGTGCCTGAACTGTCTCCCCCTGTTCCGCAGGTATCAACCAGTATATCTCCTTTATCAACAGCCACTCCGGTTGCAATCCTGGTCGCTTTTTCACGCATGACCATGGCTGCCCCACTGATTTCCTCAATGGTTTCCCCTTTCATCCTCAAGGCCGTAATAAAAGAGCCGATCTGGGCCGGAGTCGCCTCCCCGCTCATAATCTCATTCATCACCGCAACCATCTGCTCTTCATCGAGGTCCTTTCTTTCGATAACCCTGCTTATGGCTTCTCTGATCATTTTTTATCCTCTCAATTATAGACGTATCTAAAGTCTCTATATATATTTCAAAAATAACATTTAACGGCTTATAAATTTGCCGGAGATACCAGGAAGAGGCCCTTTCGCTATACTGTAGTATGCGAAAGGGCCGATGACGCCGTAGATCCCCAAATTTATAAGCCGTTCAACGTAAAAGGTTTTCATAATTGCTATCCAAAAAATTCTTCAACAGCTGCACTCCGTCGGGAGTCATGATGGATTCGGGATGAAACTGGACTCCCTCAATGGGCAGTTCCCTGTGCCGCAGTCCCATGAGTTCCCCCTGGTCGGATGTTGCCGTAATCTCCAAACATTCCGGCAGAGATGTCTCGCTGACCACCAGGGAATGATAACGCATGGCATCAAAGGGGTTTGGCAGGCCTGTAAACACACCCTTTCCATCATGGGAGACAGGGCTCGTTTTGCCGTGCATAAGTCTCGCGGCGCGTATGGTTTCACCCCCGAAGGCCTCGCCCACCGATTGATGCCCGAGACAGACGCCGAGAATCGGGATCTTACCGGCGAAGTAACGGATGGCCTCAATGGATATCCCCGCCTTGGAAGGTGTACAGGGGCCCGGTGAGATAAGAAGCCGGTCTGGCTTCAAACCCTCGATAAAAGAAACATCAACCGTATCATTTCTAAATACCCTGACGGAATCACCCAGGCCGCCGATGGTCTGCACAATATTATATGTAAAGGAATCGTAGTTATCTATTATGACAATCATCCCTAAAGTCCCTTCTCCGCCAGTTCAACTGCACGGCGCAGTCCCCTGGCCTTGTTCAGTGTTTCCTCAAATTCCTTTGCCGGATCCGAATCAGCCACAATGCCGGCCCCTGCCTGGATCCATAAATCATCATCCCGCATGATAAAGGTACGGATGGTAATACAGAAGTCCATATTGCCGGAAAAACCGAAATAACCTACGGCCCCGGCATAGGGCCCGCGCCGTTCCGGTTCCAGTTCCTCGATAATCTCCATGGCCCTGATTTTTGGAGCACCGCTCACGGTGCCGGCTGGAAAACAGGCTGACATGACATCAAACTGGTCCCTGTCAGCAGCCAACAGCCCATGAACACCCGAGACAATGTGCATGACATGGCTGTAGCGTTCTATAACCAGAAGGTCCCGCACTTCAACTGAACCGGGTCGGGCAACACGACCGGTGTCATTGCGCCCCAGATCAACCAGCATGAGATGCTCAGCCCTCTCCTTGGGGTCGGCTAAGAGTTCATCTTCAAGCGCCTTGTCTTCGTCCGGACTTTTTCCCCGGGGCCTGGTGCCGGCGATGGGACGCAGTTCAATCTCGTCATTCTCAAGCCGGACCAGTATTTCAGGAGACGACCCTATCTGGATGACATTATCCAATTGCAGGTAGAAGAGATACGGGCTCGGATTAATATGGCGCAGGGCCCGATAAAGCGCAAATGGCGATAGTTGTGTTTTGGTGTGAAAGCGCTGGGACAGGACGACCTGGATGATATCGCCCGCAAGGATGTATTCCTTGGCGTTTTGCACCATTTTCCTGAAACTCTCCTCATTCATGTTGGATGAAAATTCATGCTCATGGTTCCCGGCCGGGCTTTCTACAAACTCATAGGGCATTGGTTGTTTCAGGCGGGCGGCAATCTCATCTATCTGAGCGCACGCCGCCTGGTAGAGTTCATCCAGGTTATCACCTTCCTGGATTTCAACGCAGTTGACGATATGGAGCCTTTGCCTGAAACTGTCATGGATCAGAACGGTTCGCGGCACCATAAAGGAGCTGTCGGGCAGATCAAGGGACCTGTGCGTATCAGGCAACCGTTCCATGAACCTTACCATATCATAGCCGAGGTAGCCCACCAGGCCTCCAAAGAACCGGGGAAGATATTCCGACTGATGGGCCTTGAACGAGGCCAGCAGATTTCGCAACTCCTGCAACGGGTTGCCTGTGCGAACTTCGGTTTTCTCTCCCCTTTTGATCTCCATTCGCTTATGGAAACTGGAAAAAATCATAAGAGGATCAAAACCGATAAATGAATACCTGCCCCATTTTTCGCCGCCCTCCAGGCTTTCAAACAGAAAGGCATGGGAATCATTTGCAGCCACCTTGGCAAAAATGGTGAGCGGCGTATCAAGATCAGCCACTATTTCCCGGTAAACAGGGACAAGACCGGCTTCAGCGGCAAGGCCTTTGAATATTTCTAGGTCAGGTTTATGCATACGTGCCAGAGCTCTGGAACAATTTGTTTTGCTATTAAAAATATTTTCAGCTTAAAATGCATGCGCACTCACGTTGCAAGCGATTGCCGGGCCGCTGAACAATTTATAAAAAAATCAGGCATCACTAAACAAAAAAAGCCATGGGAATTAAAAAAATCCCATGGCTTTAAAATCATCTTATCACTTCTGTTTCCCGGGCGACCCCAAAGCCGCAAGCCTTATCAGGCAGCAGACTCCTTGCTACTGGAAAAACTATTCACCCTTTTGGTGAGCCGTGAAATCTTTCTGGAAGCGGTTTTCTTATGAAATGCCCCTTTTACGGCAGCGCGCTCAATTATGGGCACGGCAGCAACCAATGCTTCCCTGGCCTTTTCCACAGAAGCTTCAACTTCAATGGCGGTATCTATTTTCTTCACCGCTGTTTTCACCTTGGACCGGTTCGTCCTGTTTCGGTCACGGCGAACTAAACTCTGCCGGTTTCTTTTCAGTGCGGACTTATGATTAGCCAACTCAAATTCCTCCTTGAGATATTCTTTCAATGAATACTATTAAAATGTAATGCTTCCCCACGGAAGCAGCAGTTATTCCGGATAAAAACGAAACAGACTATATAGCCCAATATCATCAGTGTGTCAAGCAGCCAATGGGGGAAAGAATAAAAAAGGGGTCGAGGGGTCGATACTCGGCTAGTTAACAATACTGTATGTATGTTTAACTTTTTGTCAGGGACGAGAAAGTCAATACTCGTTGCAGTTAGTTGAATAAAATACTTTGGAAGTTTTGAGAACGTGTTTATCTGGGGACAGATTTCAAATCTATCCCTTTTTTTCTTTTTGCAATCTGCTCATAACCGACCACAGTCTGCGGAGATCAAGCAGCCAACTCAACAGCCAATCACAACGGCCAAACCACGAGCAGCAGTGGTACTGAGACCGCCACCACGAGAATCTCCAGCGGCAGCCCCAGTTTCCAGTAGTCGCCGAAACGGAAGCCGCCCGGCCCCAGAATCAGCGTGTTGTTCTGGTGGCCGACAGGCGTCAGAAAGGCGCATGAGGCACCGATCGCAACCGCCATCAGAAAAGGGTCAGCACTGACATTTAGCGCCGTGGAGGTACCGATTGCAATCGGGCACATCACTGCTGCAGTGGCGGCGTTGTTCATCAGGTCGGAAAAAAACATACTGACAACGAGTATCATTATCAATCCCGCGACTGCATGGCCTTGGGCCAGGTTGTAAAGCATGAAGTGGGCGATCAGGTCGGCTGTTCCTGTCGATTCCATGGCGCCGGCAACCGGGATCAGCGCTCCCAGAAGCACGATCACCGGCCAGTCGATGGCCTCATATACTGTGCGCGGCGGCACAGTGCGTAGCACCATCGAAGCCAGCACACCGATGGCAAAAGAAATCGTTGCCGGCAGCAAACCAAAGGCCGCTCCCCCCACGGCCAGTGCCATGATGATGCCAGCCTCCAAAGCCTTGCGCCGATTAGGGATGCGCAGTTCGCGCTCGGCAAGGGGCACACAGCCGTAGTCGGCAGCGAATTCCGAAATCGCCTCGGGCGGACCCTGCAGCAGCAGCAGATCGCCCGATTGGAGATCAATCGATCGCAGGCGCTTCAATGAAAGCTGTCCCTGACGCGACAGTGCAAGCAGGTTCAAACCGTAGCGCGTGCGCAGCAGGATATCGCTTGTCGATCTGCCAACCAGCGGGGAACCGGGGAGCACGGCAAGTTCCACCAAAGCAATATCTCCAGACCTGATGTTCTTATCCTTTTTCCTGTCACTGTTAGCATTTGTAGTTTCAGAATTTACCTGGCGCCGCGCCACGTTCTCAGCACCGTTGCCAATCTCCCTGTCATCGGATTCGACATTTCCCGGCCCTTCTATCGATTCCTCAAGCTTTAGCCCGAGAACGGACAGCACTTCGGACAGCGCTTCGGTCTCGGCCTCGATAATGAGGATATCGCCAGCCCGCACCGTATGTCGCGGTTGAGGCGCCGTCAGACGTATTCCGTTGTGGACCATACCGATAACCTGGGAATCGTGGTCATCGAGTATTGCACCAATCTCGCCCAGGTTCATGCCGACAGCCTTGCAGTTTTCGGGCACGTGTGCTTCGGTGATGTAAGCCCCCGACTCAAAGCCCTCTATACCTGCCTGCTGGCGCGATGGCACCAGGCGCCAGCCCAACATGATGACAAAGATAATCCCGGTACCGGCAACCGCCAGTCCTACCGGTGCGAAGTCAAACATGGCAAAGCTGCCAGCCCCGGTCTGAGCGCGGAAGCCTGAGACGATGAGGTTTGGGGGTGTACCGATAAGCGTAGTCATACCGCCGAGGATAGTACCAAAGGCCAGTGGCATCAATACTCTACCAGGAGCAAGCTCGAAACGTTTTGCAAGTTGCATGGCCACCGGCATCAGCATTGCCATGGCCCCGACGTTGTTCATGAAGCTCGAAAGTACTGCGCCCAGGCCGATCAGCGATGCCATACTCAAGCCCATACCTGCCTTTGCAGGCAGAACAGTGCGGGTCAGGGCATCAACCGCACCTGAGGCCAGCAGCCCACGACTCAACACCAGCACACAGGCCACTGTGATTACCGCCGGGTGGCCGAAGCCGGCGAAAGCCACACGCGCCGGCACCAGACCGGCTAGTACACAAACCAGAAGCGAGCCGAATGCCACCATATCGTGGCGCCAGCGGCCCCAAAGAAACATCGCAACGGTGATGAGCCCGATCGCAAGAATGAGCAGTTGATTGGTCGTCATATCGATTGAAGTGTTATGGAGTCGGGTCGTGAAATGTAAGGTTATAAATTGCAAATATGTAATTTCAAAACCGGACCTCAAGTGCGCCTTTTCTTTGCCCGCTTTAAACTTCAAAACGGATTTCTGGATCGCCCCCGACTCGTCTCAAAAATTACTGATAATGGATTTTCGAGCTGCCAGTCAACAAATAAAGCTATTTAGCAGTATTGGAAGGTTTCCATAGGTACAATTCCGGGCATAATTGGTAATTCAACCGTAAAAAAGAATTTAACCGATCAGGGTGAATCCTTTTCTATTTCTATGTTTTTCTAAAAACTGAATGCCTGATTAGTATGAAAAAAAAGGGTACAGATTTTTTTTCAAAAGGTTTTTCATTCAAACATCCTTGCCATTATTAAGCCCTATCCAGGGCATTTTTTAGTTAAGATAATGATTTATTATATCCCATCACGAAGAACTTGATATCGCAGACGGAGCGCATTTTCATTTAAGGGGCGAGAATCTAGAAGCTTCAGCTGAGTCAGGTCCAAGACATCCCCGAACACGGGCGTGCCTACACCGAACGCTACTGGTTGAAGGTCAATGACTATGTAATCAACAAGTTTCTCGCGCATGAAAGAATAAGCAACAGTGCGGCCACCACCTATAATCTGGCTCAGGCAGTTTTTATAGTTAATGTATGCTGCCTATCATCAAATTTGTGAGAAAACAAATAAATGTATGGATATTTGGCTTGCCCAAACCGTCACGTTCACACCTGTCAGATCGTATACCAATTACTCTTTATTCTGCAACATCAATTTTAATCGATTACCCCCCAGACACGGCACCTAACTTTCTACCTTGCGACCTGCGCACAGCACCTGTTTTAACTAGCAAATAACACTTTAAAAATTACAAAATACTGCGCACGGCAAAGAGATTGGACGAATTAGACATTTCTATAACTACCGGTTGAGCAACCTCCTGAATATCCCCTGCCAGTCTTTTTCATCAAGTCGACGTAATCCTGCATCTGTAGCTGATTTAAGAGCCTCCTGAAATTCGTCGTTGGTCAGGCGCCGATCAATTGGCGCATACTGGTGCGCCCTGCCGCACGGCCGGTACTGGTCCATGACATTGACATAGGTATCTGCCGACACCTCTTGGGCCAGGAACCTCATTATACCCCGGGTTTCATTCACCCCCCCGGGCATTACAAGGTGTCGAACCAGAAGCCCTCTTGTCGCCACCCCCTCTTCATCCATGAGCAGATCACCAACCTGCCGGTGCATTTCAAGGATAGCTTTTTTCGCCGCTTCCGGATAGTCAGGTGCCTTGGCATAGAGCTTCCCCGACTCCTTTGTCCAGAATTTAAAGTCAGGCATGTAAATATCGAATATCCCCTCCAGCAGTTGCAGCATTTCGATTGATTCGTAGCCACTGGAGTTATAAACCAGCGGTACGTTCAAACCCTTTTCAATGGCCTTGGGCAACGATGCAATGATCTGTGGCACGACATGGGACGGGGTGACAAAGTTAATGTTGTGGCAACCCTGACGCTGCAGGCTCACCATCATGGAAGAAAGCTGACCATCATCTGCTTCAATCCCCTGCCCCAAGTGGCTGATCTCGTAATTCTGGCAGAAAACGCAGAGCAGGTTGCAATGGGTCAGAAATATCGTTCCGGAACCGCCTGAGCCCACCAAGGGGCTTTCCTCGCCAAAATGGGGCGCGTAGCTTGAGACGACTGCCCTGGCCCCGGTCCGGCAGATTCCTTTTTCATTCGAGAGCCGGTCAACTTTGCACTGCCGGGAGCAGACCCTGCACGGCGCGAGCATTTCCCGTGCCTCTGCAATGCGGGCGGGCAACTTTCCCTGTTTATGGAGTGTCAGATATCCGGCTTCTGTCATTTTTTCTTCTCAAACAGCCTGCAAAAGTCTTATAGTATAACATTACATGTGCAAAATCTTGTTTTTTACAGACAACTTTGTTAGGGTAGCCACCTCGTATTTCTACTGGTTTTTGCAGAAAGTATACACTAAAAAGTACGGCAAAATCCATAGGCAAGAAAAGTCGGCATCGTTGAAAGGAAATGGGACGAGACGTCGAAATCCAGATGCGGGCAGGTATTTCGCTGCCAGCATGTTGACTTTATCAGGCCATGTTATTGACTGCGGGACTTTTTACCATGTCAGCAAATTTTGATTAAGAGGACATTATGGGCTGGATCAACTCCCTGTATCGTTCATCCGTCGGCAAAAAGAGCATTATGGCGGCAAGCGGCATGCTGCTTTCTCTTTTTCTCTTCACCCATCTTCTTGGCAACTCTGTCAGCTTCATGGGTCGCGACGCCTTCAATGCCTATGCTGAAAAGCTGCATTCCATGGGTAACCTGATATATATCTTTGAGATCGGACTCCTGACCCTGTTTCTCATCCATATTATTACCGGCATCATACTCTATCTGGAAAATCTCGGGGCCCGGCCTGCGCGTTACTCTGTCAACACCTCTGAAGGCGGCCGTTCATGGGGCTCGCGCACCATGCCCTACACCGGCGCCATCATTTTTGTCTTCATCATTGTGCACCTGATGAACTTTCACTTTACCGACAAAAGTGTACCGGTTGCAGACATGGTCCGGCAACTGCTGGGCAGGCCTGTCCTGGGCCTGTTCTACATTTTTTCCCTGCTCGCAGTTGTCCTGCATTTAAGCCACGGGGTCTGGAGCCTGTTCCAGTCAATGGGCTTCAATCATGAAAAGTTTAATGGTCTGCTGCTGAAAGGAGCCCTGGTTTTCAGTATCCTGGTGGGCCTTGGTTTTATCCTAATCCCTGTTCTTGCCCTTTTTTCCAGAAGTTTTCTTCTCTAGGTCCCTGAAAGATGAAGCAAAAAATCTTGAAATATTTTTTTTACATCTATAAACAGTTCCTTTTACTGCAAAGGATTTAACCATGATACTGGATGCAAAAATTCCCGACGGCCCTTTGGCCGAAAAATGGGACCGGCACCGTTTCCAATGCAAGCTCGTCAACCCTGCCAACAAGAGGAAATTTGATATTATAGTTGTCGGCGCCGGTTTGGCCGGCGCTTCGGCTTCCGCCTCGCTGGCGGAGCTGGGCTACAATGTCAAGACCTTCTGCCTGCAGGACAGTCCCCGCCGCGGCCACTCCATTGCTGCCCAGGGCGGCATCAATGCCGCCAAAAACTACCAGAATGACGGCGATTCCACCTTCCGCCTCTTTTACGATACCATTAAGGGTGGTGATTTCAGGGCCCGGGAGGCAAATGTTTACCGCCTGGCCCAGGTAAGCAACAATATTATCGACCAGTGTGTGGCCCAGGGTGTGCCCTTTGCCAGGGAATACGGCGGGCAGCTGGCAAACCGCTCCTTTGGCGGGGCCCAGGTCTCCCGCACCTTCTATGCCCGTGGCCAGACAGGGCAGCAGCTGCTTTTGGGCGCCTATTCCGCCCTCATGCGCCAGGTTAAAAAAGGCAAGGTGGAGATGCTTACCCGCCGCGAAATGCTTGACCTTGTCGTCATTGACGGCCAAACCCGCGGTATTGTCACTCGGAATATGCTAAGCGGCGCCATTGAAACCCACGCTGCCCATGCCGTGGTCCTGGCCACCGGCGGCTACGGCAATGTCTATTTCCTGTCCACCAATGCCATGGCCTCCAATGTTACTGCTGCCTGGCGCGCTTACAAACGGGGCGCCTATTTTGCCAACCCCTGCTTTGTGCAGATCCATCCCACCTGCATTCCGGTGCACGGCACCTATCAATCCAAGCTCACCCTCATGAGTGAAAGTCTGCGCAACGACGGGCGGGTCTGGGTCCCGAAAAATCCCGGCGACAAAAGGCCTCCAGCCGAGATCCCCGAAAACGAACGGGATTATTACCTGGAAAACAAGTATCCCAGTTTCGGCAACCTGGTGCCGCGGGATGTGGCTTCAAGGAATGCCAAGGAGCAGTGCGACCAGGGCAAAGGCGTGGGTTCAACCGGACTGGCGGTCTATCTTGACTTCAGCGAGGCAATAGGCCGGGACGGTGCCCCGGTCATTAACCAGAAGTACGGTAATCTCTTCCATATGTACGAAAAAATAACCGCTGCCAACCCCATGCATGAGCCCATGATGATCTTTCCGGCCGTGCATTATACCATGGGGGGTCTCTGGGTTGATTACAACCTGATGTCAACCATCCCCGGACTTTTTGTCCTCGGTGAGGCCAACTTCTCCGATCATGGAGCCAACAGGCTGGGTGCCAGCGCCCTGATGCAGGGCCTTGCAGACGGCTACTTTGTTATCCCCTACACCATTGGCAATTACCTGGCCACCATTTCCTCGGGCACGCAGAGTACGGAGCACCCGGCCTTTAAGCAGACCGCGGCCGAGGCTGCAGCAAAAATCAGCAAACTGCTTGCAGTTAAAGGCAAAAAAACTGTTGATGAAATCCACCGCGAGCTGGGACTCCTGATGTGGGATTCCTGCGGCATGGCCCGGAACGCGGAGGGGCTGCGCCAGGCGCTGGACAAAATCCCTGCCGTCAGGGAAGAATTCTGGCAAAACGTTACCATCCCCGGCAGTGGCCATGAACTCAACCAGTCACTGGAGCGTGCCGGCAGGGTTGCCGATTTCCTTGAATTTGCTGAATTGATGGTTGTGGATGCGCTTTCCAGAAAAGAATCCTGCGGCTGTCACCTGCGTGAAGAAAGTCAGACAGAGGAAAATGAGGCCAAACGTAACGATACAGACTATTCCCATGTCTCTGTCTGGGAATTTACCGGGCAAGACAAGAGCCCGGAGTTTCACAAGGAACCGTTGGTATTTGAGAATGTGGAACCATCGCAGAGGAGTTACAAGTGAGTGAAATACGTTTAACCTTAAAGATCTGGCGCCAACAGGGGCCCGATGCACCCGGCCGCCTCGAAACTTACGAAAGCGGCCCGATTTCCACCGACATGTCCTTTCTGGAAATGCTTGATGTATTAAACGAGCGCTTGACCCTGGAAGGCAAAGAGCCTGTGGCCTTTGACCATGACTGTCGCGAGGGCATCTGCGGCATGTGCGGTGCCGTTGTCAACGGCCAGCCCCATGGTCCTGAAAAAGAAACCACCCTTTGCCAACTGCATATGCGGCATTTCAATAACGGCGACACCCTGGTAATAGAGCCTTTCCGCGCCCGGGCCTTTCGTATTGAAAAGGACCTTGTTGTTGACAGAAGCGGACTCGATAAAATGATCACAGCAGGAGGTTTTGTCTCAGTCAACACCGGTGGTGCGCCTGATGCCAACGCCATACCGATTCCCCAGAAAAATGCCGAAGAAGCCATGGATGCTGCCGCCTGCATCGGCTGCGGTGCCTGTGTTGCAGCCTGCCCGAACGCCTCGGCCATGCTCTTTGTGGCTGCCAAGGTCTCCCATCTTTCTCTCCTGCCCCAGGGGCATCCGGAACGTGCCAGGCGGGCCCTTGATATGGTTAAAGAAATGGATGAACTGGGCTTTGGCAACTGCTCCAATGAGCGGGAATGCGAAGCAGCATGCCCCAAGGGCATCTCCATACGTAACATTGCCAGACTGAACCGGGAGTTTTTAAAAGCCGCCATCTTTTCCAATGAGGACTAGCCGGATTGATGGTGAGCCCCCCTTCCATTCTGACTTCCCTTCTCCCTGTTTTTCTTATAATCATCTGCGGCTACGGCTTTAAAAAGAGCAGGTTTCCCGGTGATGATTTCTGGCCGGGCACAGAACGGATTGTCTACTATTTCCTCTATCCTGCCCTCCTTTTTTCCAGCAGCGCCGGAGCCTCCTGGGAGTTTTTCAGTGTCGCCTCGATGGTCTGGGCCATTCTGGCCGCCATGTTTTTCATGAGCGGCTTGCTGCTGCTCCTGCGCCCCAGGCTTACAAAAAAAGATGCGTCTTTCACCTCGGTGTTCCAGGGATCACTGCGTTTTACCTCATATATCGGGTTTGCCGCCGCCTTTTCACTTTTCGGAGACGATGGCCTTTACCTGGCAGCAGTATTTATCACCGTATTGATTCCTGTTGTCAACGTTCTCTGCGTAATGGTCCTCGTCCGTTACGGCGGCCAGAAAGGCAGCTGGTACTGGATATTTACCACAGTGATCAAAAATCCTTTGATTCTTGCCTGCCTTGCCGGCATGGCATGCAACCTCCTCGGCCTGCAGCTTCCGGAAATGGTAGAAAATTTTACTGCAATCCTGGGCAAGGGCTCACTGCCTCTGGGCTTGCTTGCAGTGGGTGCCTCCCTGCACATCACCTCCATTAAAAAAACAGGCAATGAGGTTTTATATGCCTGCATTTTAAAGCTCATCCTCATGCCGCTCCTCATGTGGCTCAGCTGCACTCTTTTCGGTGTAGACAGTCTTTCTACTGCAGTGGCTGTTCTTTTTGCCGCCTTGCCGGGTTCACCCCTATCCTATATCCTGGCTAAACAGCTGGGCGGCGACATTAGGCTGATGTCTTCAATCATAGCAGTGCAGACAGGCATATCAATGATCAGCCTGCCGATTGTTATCGCCCTTGTAACCTGAAACCGGACAATGGAATGATTATGCTTCCGCAGAAACAGAAAGATACCCTGTCACTGGCCGCCCTTATCGGTGCCAACCTTATCCCTTTTATCGGCATTTTCTTCTTTGACTGGGATGTCCGCTATATCGTTCTTCTCTACTGGATTGAAAACCTTGTTGCCGGCTTCTACAACGTTCTGAAAATGGCTATTCTTAATAATGCCCAAAAAAATGAGAATGTATCGAAACTATTCATAATCCCATTTTTCTGTCTGCATTACGGAGGGTTCTGCGCGGCACACGGTTTTTTTCTTATGCATTTTTTTAAGATCGGTACGGGTTCCTCGCCTTTGGAAAATGGCAATGAATGGTGGGGCCCCTTTATATTTTTCCAGATCCTCTTTTCAACCATTGCCAAGATCTGGGCCAGCAAACCGCCGGGAATGATCTGGGCCGTTATGGGCTTGTTTATCAGCCATGGCGTCTCCTTTGTGGAAAATTTTATTCTTGCACAGGAATACAAAACCAGTTCATTGCAACAACTGATGCATCAGCCCTATCAGAGAATAATAATCATGCATATTGCCATCATAGCAGGCGGTATTCTTGTCTTGAAGCTCAACTCCCCTCTGCCGCTTATGATTATCCTGGTTCTCCTGAAAATAACCGTAGATATCCATCTGCACAAAAAATCACACAGAATAAAAACTAAGGAAAAAAAGAAGAAAAGGGATCGTGCTGTGGAAGAAAAAAAGGGAATTTCCGATTAGCCCTCATTTTTCACGGGTTAATCGATAATCGTCGGCATGTCCATATGTTGGAACAAATGAAGGTATATAAAGATGAAGAAAACTGAGTAAACTCTCTTCTAAGCTCTCCTCTTATTTGACCGCAGAAAATAACCTGGAGCAGCAGCTATCTCTTCTTTCTGAGCAGACCGTTTACCTCCCATACTGCATCAACATCGGCAGAGTGCATGATCCTTACAACATTTCCGGGATTGGCCTGCTCAAGCGGCATCCCACCCTGGTCCAGCAACTCTCTGACTTCAAGAGGGACAGCATTGATATCCCTGCCAAGGTATTCGATAATTTCACCTGCCCTTAAAGGGTTTCTCATCTCTACTTCCAGCCAGTTATCACCTTGCAGATTTTCCCCGGACCCCAGCACTGAACCAACGGGAACGTACTCCTGGTCTGTGCGAGATCTGTCATAGAGCATGTCTTCAGGGCCCGGCGGGCTGAAGATAAAATTGTCCGTATAGCCCCTGGTGCCGACTTTCATAAGCTCATCCATATACACTGGAGGAAGCCTGAGCATGCTTTTATCCGCCAGTGCTGCAGCCATGTTTTTTGCAATATAATCCAGAGCTGCCCGGTACACCCTTACCACTGAGCCGACATAATAGACGGTTTTCATCCTGCCCTCTATCTTCAGGCTGTCTACACAATAACCGATCAATTGCGGCAGCTTGTTCAGCAGGCATAAATCCTTGGAATTAAATATATACGTTCCATGTTCATCCTCCTCCACGGGAAAATACTGACCCTGCCTTTTCTCTTCCTGGAGAACATACTTATAGCGGCAGGGATGGGCACACTCACCCCGGTTGGCATCACGGCCCGTAAAATAATAACTGAGCAAACATCTGCCGGAATATGAGATGCACAGGGCCCCATGCACAAAAACCTCAATCAGGGTTGATGCATCAAGAGCCTGCCTGATCTCCGCAATCTCTGTCAGGCTGAGTTCCCGGGCAAGATTAAGCCGTGCAACACCCTGGGATTCCCAGAATTTTGCATTTGCAGGATTGGTAACATTGGCCTGGGTGCTCAGGTGAACAGGCACCTCAGGGATTGCTTCCCTGGCCAATGAGAGTATGCCGGGATCAGATATGATGACACCGTCCACCGCGATATCTTTGAGAAATTGCAGGTATTTTTCCAGGCCTTGCAAATCCTCTTTATGGGCAAAAATATTAACCGTGACATAGAGTTTGACCCCTTTTTCATGGGCATAGGCAACGGCTTCAGCCAGTTCGTTATCTGAAAAGTTGCCGGCATGGGCCCGCAGGCTGAATTTCTTGCCGCCACAGTAAACAGCGTCTGCGCCATAATGGATGGCTGCCACCATTTTCTCGAAGCTGCCTGCCGGGGCCAGGAGTTCGGGGATTTGTATGTGCGGACTGCTGCTCTTTTCCGTATTTGCTGTTGATTCCATTTTTAAATTTCAGGGTTCAAGGTTTCAAGGGTTCTGTCTGTCAATCATCAGCAATTTTCGTATGCTGATA
Organism: uncultured Desulfobulbaceae bacterium; assembly: GCA_947259115.1. Lineage (GTDB taxonomy): Bacteria > Desulfobacterota > Desulfobulbia > Desulfobulbales > BM004 > BM004. The sequence goes on from CAMYKS010000041.1 coordinate 19,536, forward strand.
ATCGTCGGCAGGTTCATATGCCGACAACGGTTCAAGGGAAAAGTGTAAAAATCGCTACAGATAATTGCACGAATAGTAGTCTGTTGCGATATAAAATTTTGATTATTTTTGATTTCTGCACTTGCCTGCCGTGACAAATCATGGGTACATAGTAGTTATGGACCAGCAAACTGCCAAAAAACCAATTGAATCCGAAACCGAAAACATTCAGTATTCGGTGGGTGTGGCCATGAGCGGCGGCGTGGACAGCTCTGTTACGGCCCGGCTTTTAAAAAAAATGGGCCATGAGGTCCATGGTTTTTTCATGGCTCTGGCTCAACCGGACCTGGAGCAGCAGATTGATCGGGTAAAAAAGGTGGCTAAACACCTGCAAATCCCTCTCACCGTCATTGACCTGGCAGATGCCTTTAAAAATGCTGTTCTTGACTATTTCACCCAAAGCTATTTCCAGGGTAAAACCCCAAATCCCTGTATTATCTGCAATCCCAGGATCAAATTCGGCAGGCTCCTGGAAGCAATCCTTGCAGCCGGCTGCGAGCGCATGGCCACCGGTCATTATGCCAGGATCGTTCAGAACAAAAATGGAAGCGCGCATCTTTTAAAGGGGCGTGATCCTCAAAAAGACCAGTCCTATTTTCTGCACCGCCTGACACAACAGCAGCTTGGCAGAATACTCATGCCCCTTGGAGAGCACACAAAGAAAAATGTCTATAAAATGGCAGCCGAGCTGGGCATTTCCGGTGTACACGGCGCCGAAAGCCAGGATGTCTGTTTTTTAAAGGGCCAGGATCTCAACAGCTTCATGACCCGGTTTTCTCCGGCAGTCAAAGGCAAGGGAGCAATTGTTACCCTGGAGGGCAAAGAGATAGGGCTCCATAAGGGTATCCACAGCTACACCGTAGGGCAGCGAAAGGGACTGGGGATTCCCGATGCAACCCCCTATTATGTTGTGGCCCTTGATCCGGTTAAAAACGAAGTGCTGGTTGGCAAAAAAGAAGATCTCTGGAAAAAGCTGCTGCAAGTGAAAGAAGTTAACTGGATAGCAGGCAAAGAACCTGAACTGCCCCGTGATTTCCTGACCAAGATCCGTTACCGCCATGATGGTGCATCCGCCCGGGTTGGGCTGCCGGAAAAAGGGATTTACACAGTGCGCTTTGATGAACCGCAACTGGCTGTCACCCCGGGCCAGTTTGGAGTCTTTTATGAAGGAGATGAGGTCATGGGTGGCGGAGAAATCTTATAGGTGCCAAGGTGGTCATTGATATTATCATTACGTCCAGGCATTTGAAAAGCAAGATGTAACTCTGCGGCAACACCTAGTATTTTGCTGGCATACACAGGAAGTTATTTTATTTGAAAAGCAGGTAGGTATACTGTAAAGAAATTACCTAAGGATCGAAGGAACATCCTTAATTGGGCTCAATATATGGAAATAGTGTGAACTTGTTATTAACGAAAATTTTCGGCAATTTCAGGTAATACAAGATATAAAAGAAATATGTCGGCAATTTACGCTCTATATTGGATATTAACGAAATTTGTCACAATACTAATGGTTGTATGCCCCTGAATATTGAAAATAGTGTATTTAAAATTACGATCTTAAACTTTTCAAAAACTTGACAATGATATCACAAATTGATATCATCTATTTAACATGAACAATAAACAGCGAAATACATTAAAAGCCATATTTACCAATCCAGTCCCGGCTAACCTTGAGTTTAAAAGAATAGAATCGCTGTTTCTTGCATTAGGTGCAAAATTAATAGAGGGAGATGGTTCTCGAGTCAGGTTCGTCTTAAACAATGTAGTGGTGACCTTCCATAGACCACATCCCAACAAAGAAGCAAAACCATATCAAGTGCGTGACGCTCGATCTTTTCTGAAACAAGCAGAGGTAAAACCATGAAAACTATGAAACACAAAGGGTATAGTGCCCGCATTGAGTACAGTGACGAAGATGCTTGCTTTGTTGGTCATATAGCTGGCATTAACGACGTTGTTGGATTTCACGGTGAAGCTGTAAGCGAACTGCGGGCAGCATTTAAAGAAGCTGTAGATGACTATTTGGAAGCATGCAAAAAAGTAGGCAAGCAACCCCAAAAACCATATTCTGGCAAGTTGATGCTTCGCATCCCGCCAAAGGTTCATGCTGCTGTTGCTCAAGCTGCCGAGGTGAGTGGGAAAAGTATCAATCAATGGGCAGCTGACATGCTGGACGAAGCAGCACATTCTCATTGAGTACCAAAACACAATATCCTTGAATTCAAGTCCAGCATACAACAAATCGCTGCACCAGACGCCATAAAACGTGGCGCTGGTGAGCTCAAGCGTTAGTCGCGACACGATGTCGCGTTTTTTTATATGTGATTACAGTCATTTGCATGACTAAGATCACCCGGCGTGTCCCCGCCGGTATCCTAGGGAGGCATGCTA
>CAMYKS010000042.1 GCA_947259115.1 uncultured Desulfobulbaceae bacterium
GCAGGGAATATGGTTGGTGTGGGTTTCCAGAACGTTACTGCCGAAATTGAGCACGTAATCGGTGTTATCAAAATCCCAGTTATCAAAATGGCCGCCCCAGACGAGTTCATGGGCCGTCCACTTGCCGCCCTCGCAGATGGAGGTGTGGCCGGGAACGGTTTTGGTGCCATAGGCGCCGTTCAGAAAAAGACTTTTAATCAGCTTGCTGGAGCTTGCCTTCATCCTGCCGTAATGGAAACAGAATTTTTCCGGTGTGCCGGCGTCGCGCAACGGCTTTAATACACTGACCATTTCATCCAGGGCTTCGTCCCAGGAGATTCTCTTCCATTTGCCATCACCGCGCTCACCAGCGCGTTTCATCGGATAGAGTATCCTGTCCGGGAAGTACACATCATTGGAGCCCGAGTTCCCCTTGGAGCACATCAAACCCTGGGTCCTGATCGACTTGGGGTTTGACTCCGTTTTAACAAGCCTGCCATCTTCGACAAAACCTATGGCCGCGCACCTGGTCACACATGACCAGCAGGCGGTGGGGACAGCCTTTCTTTCAATCCCGGTGTCGGGGGAAAAGTCCTTGCCTCCATATTCTAATTTAATAGAGCCGGCAAGAGCCTGGGATTCCGAGAGCTTACCGGAAGCCAACAAGGCGCTGCTGGCTATGCCTAACTTTACAAAGTTACGGCGTGTTATTTTTACTGGCATATCTTGTCCTCCTTGGTTATGTCCTTAAATATTACCTTCCCTGTCAGGGTTCTATTCGAACTTGTCTCTAAATTCCTGCTGTTTATTCTCCTTGTTGAGTGTATATCGGGCCAGGATATTGTCCGGATCTACGTAAAATACATGCGGGTTTGTTTTTTCACCCGGCAGCAACGTTGTTTTAGTCTTGTTCCCGGTCAGATTAAATTCTTTATCATACTTTGCGACCATGCTGTCCGGGTCGTTCAGATCACCAAAATTCCTCGCCCTGCCTTCGCAGGTGGTTACACATGCCGGCATAATCCCCTGGTCAACCCGGTGTGCGCAGAAGGTGCACTTGCCGACGCCGAGATCCTTTTCCCGGTTCGGCAGGGTTAATTTGACAAAGGGATCAATGCTGCGTACGCCGTATGGACAGGCGTCAATACATTTGTAGCAGCCGATGCAGAGGGACATGTCATTCAAAATCATGCCGTCGGGCCGTTTATAGGTGGCGCCTGTTCTATAGCGTTCGCTGCCTAGTTTCATTCTTTGGCCGGCTTTCGCCTGCGGGCATTTTTCAACACAGGGCGGCACATCCTTACCCTGATCCCCGGTGCAATGATTGCAGAGACGAGGCAGAAAATGCTTCTCGGTGTCCGGAAATTTTCCGAACTCGACGTTCTTTATCACTGTATTAAATCTTCCCAGCGCTACTCCATACTCAGCTTTGCAGGCGATTGTACAAGCCCTGCAGCCGGTACATTTGCGAAGGTCAACTACCATGGCCCAGCGGGGGTTATCACTTGCCGCTAAAGCTTTTTTGGGCAGAAGACCGGTTGTGACTACAGCTGTAGCTATAGCAGCAGCACCCGTCTTCAGTGCATCGCGACGGGATTTAGTTTCTGTATTACTCATATCAGCCTCCTTTTTTTGAGATTATAATATTCACCTTTGTTTTTACATTTGTTCTTCATACACACCTCCTTATAGACATCTGTCTATTCGTTAAGCAAATCAATTGCGTCTGCAAAATTACCAAAGGCTTCATCAAGCAGCATGACGGAGTATTTCTGATTATGTACCCCGCCTCCAAATTCAACGATCTGCAAAAATTCGCGGCCTTTTTTCAGCATAGCCTTGGCTTCGTCTACCTTGGCAGCCGGTTTATCCTCTTCAACCTTCTTAATGGCTGCTAACAACTCTTTCTCAACCTCTTTGGTTTCTTCGTAGTTTATCTTAAGGTCGTCCATCCATTGTTTAGGCATGCCCTCGTGTTTTTCTGTATGGCAGGCGGCGCAACTCTTGCCGGAACCTGCCAGCACTATCTCGCCTTTGACAGTCTTGACCTCGGAATGACAGCCAATACAATTGGTGGCTACACTGTGCATCAGAGCCGGCGTCTTCTGGACACCTTCAGGTCCATCCGCTGTCAGCAGAATCCTCTGGTACATATGATGGTTGGGGTGGCAGACAGTGCAAGTTTCCCTTGCCGTGTCAATATAATCTGCCTTTTTGTTATGTTCGAGGGGCTGGTGGCAGTTGAAGCAGGCGGCAGCCTGTTTGGCGACGTGCTCCTGATGCATCAACTTTTTGTTTTTTGCCTCCTTCATAATCCTCTCTACATTGTCATGGCAGCTGAGGCATTTTTCCGGGCTCACAGGCGCTTTGCCCCTTATGAGATGAAGATGACAGCTCTGGCAAGGCACCTTGGCCTCTTCAATGGTCTTGTGGGTAATAGCCTTTTCGGCTTCTTCTCCGGGCTTTGCCTCTTTTTTCTGGCTCTGCAACGGCTTGGTTGGTATTTCGTGGCAGAGTACGCACTTGGCCCGCTCAATGTTGAAATCAGAGTTCTTGAAATGGCAAAGGAAACATTTTTCCTTGCTGACCTCGAAATGTTTCTTTTCGCTTTCACGCTGATGGCAGGAGGTGCAGTGGAGTTCTTGCCCTTCTATCTGCTTCTTAGGATCAAAATGTTTGTCATGGATAAATGGAACAATGCCTTTGCTTTTATCCGTCCTTTCGTATTGGGCATAATCGATTTTCTTTGTCCAGTATTCTCCCTCTTTGCCTTTGCCGGTTGTAGGATGGCACCGGGCGCTTGAACAGCTTAAGTCATCAATTCTGGGCTTTGTTCTGACAACAGGCTCATCCATATTCTGAATTGTTACCAGTCTGGACAGGACCTCCAGTTCCTTACGCATAAAATCCCATTCGCTTTTCTCGCCGGCATACCTTTCATCCCTTGGAATTTCTTTATGCTGAGGAATGGAGTATTGCATCCGCTCAGGCGGGTAATGGCACTCAACACAGCCGACGTTTTTATGTTTGCCGGCCTTCCAGGATGTATAGGCCTTTTTCAACACTCTCGGATAGGTCAGGATATGGCAATATCCACAGAAGAATTCGGACTTGTCGGGTTGAACAGACATCGTCTGATCCCCGGCGGCGGCTTTCCCCTCCGAAGGCATATAGGCTGAAGATAGAAGTACACCAACAATGCTAAGAGCTATAAAGATATCCTTTCCCATGCCTTCTGCTTCCTTAATGTAATGTTGTTATAAGCATTCCTGTTTTGAGGCACTGACATCGATTTTTCTCATGTTGAAGTAAAAGTTTACGTACATAAAATTAAGCTATTTCAGTGTTTCGTCGGGTTCGGGAACCGGTGGCCTGATATGGGCTGAAAATGGTTTTGGCATATCATGTTTTTTTGCTGCCTCCATAAATTCAATAAGACCGTCGAGTGGAGAATCCTTGTGGTGGTGGCAGCCGCTGCAGGAATTCATTAATTTATCTACACCTCCCGCCTTCAGGCTCTCCTCAGGTGAGACGAACTGGAACGTATGGCTGGGCAGGTAGCCGTCGAGTTTCGGCATATGGCAGGCAATACAGCTGCCATAGGTGTGAATGCGATGGGCTGCCCTTTTCTCCACGCTGGTGTGGCAGCTCTTGCAGAGTTTGTCGGCGGCGAGCCTGGTCAGGGACTTGTTAACGGGTTTTGTCGTATCTTTTTCATGAACGGAGTGGCAGTCTATGCAAATTATGCCGGCCCTGGCATGCTGGCTTTGCTGCCACTCGTTGTATTGCACATTCCCGCCCTCACCCTTGTTCTCGGGGTCTTTGACATAGTAATTGTAGAGAGGCTTTCCCACATCATAACCGTACGGAAAGGCATAACGTTCCGGGAAGCCCTCCTTATGAGGCATTATCTCCTTGGCGCTCAATCCACTTTTGTGGCACTGCCCGCAGACCATTGCACTGAGCCTCCACGACAACTTTTTCGGGTTGATTATCGTCTCCGTCTCATGGTCGAAATAGAAGCTTGCCGCCTTGAGGTGGTTGCTGCCGGGGCCGTGGCAGGCCTCACATCCTACACCGGTCTCAATCATGTCAGTTTCAAAGGAATCTGTCGTTAATTCATAATTTATATTCAGGCCCGTTGTATGACAGGCGGCGCAATTAAACTGCCAGATCCTGCCTTCATCGCTCCAGTATTCGCCGTCGCCTGGAGAATGTGACGCGGGTCCGTGAAAATCTGACCATTGTTGTTTTTCGACATTCCACTGGACAGGCAGAACATACAGGGCGCCATTGGGAAATTGAGTCAGATAGCTTTGCTTGCTGTTGATACCAAAGGTATGACTGACTTCATAATTATGAAACTCCCCATCGGGACCAATGGTGTTTACGATATACTTGCCCCCTTTTTTCAGCATGGTATTGGTTAGTTCTTCACCTGGAGGAATTTTTCCTGTCTCGGCCGAGGTTGTTACGGTCAGCCGGTTGTTTGTCTCAAAATCTCCCATGACTGTAAGCTGGTCAGGCAGCTGCATGGCTTTCGAATGGAGGGTAGGCTTCCAGGCGTCATATTCCCTCCAGTGGCAGTTTTTACATGCCAATGAACCGACGTATTCCGGTTTATCGAATTTTGGGTTATTAAATTCCGGGTTATCGAAAGCAGTGGCAGCGGCGGCTTCCGTTTCAGGGCCTTTTTCTCCTTCGTGAGAACAACCAGTTATAGACAGGAGAAGAAACACGCCTGTAGCCGCCGATATGCTGTTTCTGATTAAAATAGCTTTCATTATTTACCCCCAATCATGGATTGTTTATATTTCCCCATTTATGCAATTCGTCAATTTTCAATCGTCATTTGTCTGTTTTCCTGGTACGTCTCCTCCATCGGCAGCACCCTGGTAAGCACTAAGTAGAGAAATGATATGAGCGCTACTATGCCTGCCACCACCGCCACTTCTGGCACCGTTGGGGTGTAATATATATTGCCGGTCCCGGGAAAGAGCGGCGGGATTTGTGCTACCACTATCAAATTCCAACGATACGATAATATCGCTATGATAGTGATAGTGGAGGCGATGAGAAGTCCCGGGATAGTCCTCCCCCGCTTAAAGAGTAGTATCACCATGGCGCCAAACATGCCGATGGTGTTGATGAGGAAAAAGGAGTAAAAATCGGTTGTCAGGAAATGCCATATTTCTAATCCGCCTGGCTTACCGGAGTAACTCATTACAAGATAGTCAAAGAAGTCCATAAATAATGTTACCCCTAAAAAGAATGCCAGAAGTCCGCCCATGTGTGAGAGAGTCTCCTTGCTGACAATTTCTTTCCTGGTTATTTTTGAAGTAACTATTGTGATATGTATAATAACGGCAATGCCTGAGGCGAGCGCTACAGTCACGAAATGCGCCGGCAGCAGAGGGGTATTCCACATCTCCCTTGCCTTCAGGAAGGCGAAGAGGGCTCCATGCGGGGCATGTACCACCATAAGGGCAAAAAGAAGAGCCCCAACAGCCAGCACCTGTGCCATTTTTTCATCCCGGTGACTCCCTTTGCCTCCCTGTAACGTGATCTTTATGGCAAAAAATAATTCTGACAGCATCAGAGCAGCAAAACCCGCATACGTCATCGAGGTATAAACGAGCATCGAGGTTGGATTCCTGAGCACAGCGGGAAGCAGCCCCGCTCGTATGGGATTTCCAACGTCTGACATAAGAAAGAGCACCGCTGCCGTCAGGGACAGAAACCCTACCAGGATGGCGCGCGTACCGAGGGGTTCGTAGTCTTTACGCCCAAAGCCGTGTATCATCAACCCCACCAGGCTGGCGCCGGCGCTGGTGCCTACAAAGAAAACAAAGCCAACAATGTATATTCCCCAGGGCACCAGGTCGCTTGAGCCGGTGATACCGGCTCCATCTATAAACATGATGCGTATCCAGCTAAAGCCGCCCCATGCAATTAGAACCAGTAAAATTGCAAGAATGATGTGATAGGTCCTGCCCGCATCTTTCATTGATACAAGAGCTCGGTCATAGGCCTTTCTTAAATCTATCATTATCTTAGCCCCCTGATATTTTGCGGAGGAGGCAATGGTTTATACCATCTCATCCTTTTTTTACTGTGCCGGGTTAAATAATAGATATTGCAGCCGGTATTAAGCTCATCTTTGAGCCGCCACCACCGTTCGGATTTAATCAATCTTGAGACTTCGCTGTCAGGGTCGTTAAGGTTGCCGAAGGTTCTGGCCTTGTTCGGGCATGCCTCCACGCATCGTGTAGTTTTTCCTTTTCCTGTTCTTGTCCGGTGCACGCAGAAAGTGCATTTCTCCACCACACCTTCTTCGCGCATCGGTACCAATGGATTTCTATCCTTATACGGCACTTCAGGGTGAAACCAGTTGAATCTTCTTGCCTGGTATGGGCATGCCACCATGCAGTACCTGCAGCCGATACATTTGTCATAATTTATCATGACAATGCCGTCAGAATCTTTATATGACGCTCCGGTGGGGCAGACCTGAACGCACGGTGCATCGTCGCAGTGATTGCACTGCACCGGCATATACCACTTGTCTTTGCGAAGCTTTGTGTACATCATTGTTGTGCCGGCCCCGGGATTTTCCGTGGGATGGTAAATGCCGCTTACCCCTGTTACGGATTCGGTTTCAAAGAGCGTTATACACCATTCCAAACTTGACTCCCGGTATGGGCTCCAGCGCTCCTTCAGATTTTGTGGGGTTAAATCCGGTTGCACCCTCGATAATATCACCCAATACACCCAATTTCGGGGACCAGAGCGGATCTTTTGCAGCAGATCCCAATCGCGGGGACCAGAGCACATAGCCTCCAGCAATACCGGCAAGTTTAACAAATTCTCTTCTGTTAAGTTTTTTCATGTATCCTCAATTTTATCCAGCCGTCATTATCCTGGTGGAATACATTTTGCTTATATTAATTGTTATGATTCAGTTGCTATTAATTGCAATTCAAATGCCATTTTTCAGGAATAGGAGTAACCGTTTGGATTTTCAAAACAAATTAGGACACTCGGAGTCTAAGCGCGTTATTCTTTGGCAAAGAGCACCATGATGTGTTACGTTAATGTAACAAACCAGCTTCATTCATTATTGGAGTTTGCTAAAACAGATATTTTGGTTGTATTTCAATCTTTTAGTAACTCTACGCCAAGGACAACTGCTACATTTATGTAACGTTTCTTGGCTGCCTGAACCGTGACAGCGGTCAGGAAAAAAAGGGGGTGGATATGCCCATGAAAAGCGTGTTTGTCAGTCTCCGGCCCGCCCAGTTCAAGCACCGTCGTCAGAGACGCTGTTCACCATCGGAATCCTGGACAGGTCGGACGTACTTCGTCATGTTCTCACTCCTCTTCTTCTTGCTGTTTCTCAGCCCGGGGCAAGCGGCTCAAAGACCTATCAGAATAGGAGTAGTCTCAATGATTACCCCGGTGGATACCGTTGAGTACTACCAGGATATCATCGACTATATTTCAGAAAAGATCGGTCAGCCGGTGGAGATGGAGTACCGGAAAACCTATGATGAGATGGACAGATTGCTGGAAAAGGGGGGCGTTGATGCAGCCTTTATCTGTGGGGCGCCCTATGTTGATGACAAAAAGCAGTTCGGCGCCGAACTGCTGGTTGCCCCGCAGGTGGATGGCAGTCCTTTTTACCGTTCATTTATTATTGTTCACCGGGACAGCGACATCCAGAGCTTTGATGATTTAAAAGGCAGGAGTTTCGCTTTTACCGATCCCAAGTCGAATTCAGGGAAACTTTATCCCGTCTATCTTCTGGCAAAGAACGGTCAGAAGGTTGAGGATTATTTTGGAAACTACGTATACAGCTACAGCCATAATAAATCAATCGAACTCGTGGCCAAAAAGGAGGTGGACGGAGCGGCCGTCGAAAGCCTCATCTACGAGTACATGAAGGAAAAAAAGTCCCCCTATGTTTATCAGACCAGGGTTGTTGACCGATCTCCCTATTTCGGCAGTCCGCCTCTTGTTGCAACGCCCAAAAGTTCAACATTTATAAAAAAGAAGATTATCGAGATATTGGTAAATATGCACCAGGATCCGAAAGGGAAGATGATCCTTGACCCTCTACTTATTGAAAAATTTGTCCAGGCAAAGGACAGTAATTACGACTCCGTGCGGGAGATGCTGTCTTTTGTAGCAAAACAGAACAGCGTTTCCGCAGCCGCTTCACAGTCGCCGGAACCTGAAGTTGTTTTTTTCGGTGTTATCCCGAGAGATAATCCAAGAATCGCCTTTGAGAAATTTCAGCCTCTTATGGACTATCTCACCGAAAAAACCCCTTACCGTTTTGAACTGGTATTGAGTAAATCATATAGCGAAACCATTATTGCCCTGGGCCGGGGCGATATTGACATGGCTTTTCTGGGGCCGCTAACATATTTGCATGCCCGGGCCGATTATAATGCAGTATCAATCCTCAAGACTATCACCGAAAATGGCGAATCATTTTACCGAAGCGTTATTGTGACAAAGAACAACGGTCAAATAAAGAATTTATCTGACCTGAAAGGGAAGAGCTTTGCATTTGCCTCCACGCAGTCGACTTCAGGGAACCTTATCCCACGGTTTCTTCTGGCAGAACATGGCGTCCATCTGAGTCATTTGGAAAATTATAATAATTTTAATTACCATGACACAGTTGTTAAGTGGGTTTTAAAAGGGCAGTATGATGCCGGCGCCGTCAGGGAGTCAGTGGCGGAGAAGTATTTACCACTCGGTCTGGAAATAATTTCAAGTTCAGGACCAATACCTACCGGGCCATTGGTTGTTGGACCGCAAACACCATATACAACTGTTGAAGCGGTTAAGGCAGCCCTCCTCAATATCGTTAAGACCAGCCAGGGCAAAAGTGTTTTGAACAATATGGATCCCGATTTCAGAGGGGGGTTTACAGAAGCCAGCGACATTGATTACGTACACATAAGAAAAATGATCAACGATATTCCAAAATCATGCGGGTTGGGCTGTCATCCTAAAATACAATTATGATAAAGTCAGCTCCTCAGCATTTTTCTCTTCAGAGAAAATTTATCATTATAACCTGTTCCACGGTGATACTTTTTATGGTCTCTACGGGTTTAATAATTACCAGAAGGGAGAGCATGATCATGCACCGGGATATTGAGAGACAGGGAAGGCTCTTGGCAGAGACCCTTGCGATCCCGATAATGAATGATCTCCTCTATGAACGGCTTGGACTTGTAGAAGAGGGAGGACTAATCGACAATTATATAACAGGGATATTCAACAAAAAAGAGATTAATTTGGTTTACATCGCAGTGCTTGATGAAAACGGCAGGATCGTTTCCCATAATGATTTTAATGAGTATGGGCGCGTCTATGATGACTCGATAACCGCCAAAGCCCTTGCCTCAGACTACACTGAGGTCCAGAAATTTCATGATCATCTAACAGATTCCGCTGCCCTTGATTTTGCCACGCCACTATCAATTGGTAAAAAACGATGGGGAACACTTAAATTCGCCGTCTCGCTGAAAGAGCTGGAACAAGAAGTGCTTTCGACCATATTAAGGGTGACCATCATCACCATCATGATGCTTGCCGTCAGCTTTGGGATAATAGTTCTTTTGAGCAGACGGTTCATTCGGCCCATAGTGGAACTCGCGCAAATCATGGAAAGAGCGGGAGGGGACAGACTCGATGTCAGGGTAATCACCAAAAACGGCAGCGACGAAATTGCCCGCCTGGGCCAGAGTTTCAATCAGATGATCAACCGGATACGCCAGTCGAACCTGGAACTCAAAAACACCCATGAAAAACTTCTTGAGTTTGTGAGTATTATTGAAAAAGCAGGAGGCGATACGCTCGATGTCAAGGTTGATATAGAAGGAAGCAAGGAGATAACCCTCCTCTGCCAGAGTTTCAACCAGATGATTGACAGGATACTGCTGTCGAACCTGGAGTTGCAAAGCACCCATGAAAAACTTCTCCAGACTGAGAAACTTGCTTCTATTGGGATTCTGGCCTCCGGGGTTGCCCATGAAATAAATAATCCGCTCGGCGGCTTATTTAACTGTGTAGATATGCTTGAGGAGAGGGGTGCAGATGATGATTTCAGGCAGCGTTATCTTGAGCTGTTAAAAGATGGCCTGAGCAGTATTGAAAATACGGTCGGTAAATTATTATGGATGTCTAGCAAAGGCGAGAAAATACCGCAGGATATAGAGGTTAAACAGGCGTTGTCTGATGCCTTGGGACTGGTTGAATACAAACTGAGGAAAAGCAGTATAAGTTATAATAAAAACATAGAGGCCGGACTTGTCGTCAGGTTTGACCCCAATGATCTGCAACAGGTCCTGATCAACCTGATGATCAATGCTGTGCAATCAATGGCAGAAGGCGGAATACTGACTATAAATGCGTTCTGCAAGAGATCAAAAGTCATACTAGAGGTAAGCGATACCGGTCAAGGTATTGAAAAGGAAAATATTTCAAAAATATTTGATCCTTTTTACACCACGAAACCGCCAGGCGAGGGAACAGGTCTTGGTCTCTGGCTGACCTATGAGATTGTCCACAGCTATGGCGGTGATATCTCAGTTGCAAGCAGAAAAAACAAAGGCACAACTTTTTCGGTAATCTTAAATAGTACATGTGAGGCGACATGAAACACAATCTGCTCATAATCGAAGATGATAAAATCATGCGGGTAACGCTTACCGACTTTCTCAGAACAAAAGGCCATGAGGTTGTTGCCTGCTCCCTTGGAGCGGATGGTATAACCGGTTTTAATAATGAGGAATTTTCCCTGGTCATTTCTGATGTCATGCTGCCGGATATGAACGGCCTTGATATCCTGAAAAAAATAAAGGTAAAGGACCCGAATGCAGTAATCATCATAATTACGGCATATGGAACAATAAAAGACGCGGTTGAGGCCTTGAAACTAGGGGCCTTCGATTATATAACCAAACCCTTTGCTTTGGAGGAGTTCAACCTGATCATCAACAGGGCCCTTGAGGTCAGGGAACTGAGAGATGAGAACATAAGGCTGAAAAGAAACCTCTCTGAATGCTTCAGCTTTCCGAACATTATAGGCGACAGTCCGGAAATGAACAAAGTGTACGAACTCATTGGCAAGGTGTCAAAAATAGATTCCACGATTCTCATTCTTGGCGAAAGCGGCACCGGTAAAGAACTTATAGCCTCAACAATACATTATCAAAGCGATCGCAAGGGTGGGCCCTTTATTAAGGTAAACTGTGCCGCTTTGCCGGAAAATCTGGTTGAAAGTGAGCTTTTTGGTGTCGAGAAAGGGGCATTTACCGGGGCCCACCGCAGGAAGCCAGGCAGATTTGAGCGGGCTGACAAAGGGACTATCTTTCTTGATGAAATAGGCGAACTGCCAACCGGGGTACAAACAAAGCTGCTCAGAGTTCTGCAGGATGGGTCCTTTGAAAGGGTTGGCGGCACCCAGACATTAAAGGTGGATGCAAGAGTTATTACAGCGACTAACAAGGATATCGAAAGGGAGGTACAGGAGGGGGGATTCAGAGAGGATCTCTATTACAGATTGAATGTTATTCCCATCCGCATGCCTCCCCTCAGAGAACGCAAGGAAGACATTTCTCCTCTTATTGACTCTTTTCTGGCGAATTATAACTGCGCTTTTGGAAAGAAGGTCATGTTGAGCTCTGATACAATAATGGACCTGTTTGATTATGACTATCCCGGCAATGTCAGGGAGCTGAAAAATATACTGGAAAGATTGGTAGCCCTTGCTTCGACTGATGTTATTGAAACAGATGCACTGCCTGATCATGTGGCAAAGCAGCGGGAGAAAATGATAACTACTGTTTCCCTGGCAGAAGTGGCGGCCGAAGCGGAAAAGGCACACATCATGAGAACACTGAAATCTGCCAAAGGCAACAAGACAAGAACCGCGGAGCTCCTTGGCATCAGCAGAAAAACACTCTGGGAAAAGATTAAATTATTCGATATTGAAAAGAAAACAAAAAAAAAATTGCGACCCTGAAAAACAATTATTTTTCTTCAAGTTCCTTTCTTCTTTGCAGTAACATGGTCCTTATCTTCAAGCTTTTCTCTTCAATTCTATCCAGTTCAAGGGTATGCCAAGTCTGAGACAATCCTGAAAATTCTTCGTTAATTGTTTTTGAAAATTGCGGGTCCTCTTTCATCACACCTCTGGAGATGAGATAACGGGTATAATAGTTGATGAAAGACAGCCTTTCGATTAAATAGCCTGCCAATTCCGGCACTTCTGGATGGTTCTCTGTAACTGGGTTATGGCAAGAAGTGCAAATGTCAGCTATGTCCTCGGGTTTAGGAATAGATGTATTAATGGAGCTGTGACATGTGACGCAGGTTGGTGTGAGACGCGAAGAACCACTTTTTTCGGTCAATATCCTGTAATGTTTGCTTTTTTTATAGTTTTGAGCATTTTCTTCGTGACATTTTCCACATGTCTCTGATATCCGTTCATATTTGACCGGGGTCAATAGCTGTTGTATCTCTTTTCCGTGTGCCTCCTCTTTATCATTGCTATTCTCATTCCCTCCATGACAATCAACGCAGGTGACCTTTTCCAGGGCATGTATTGATAGCTCCCAATCGCGATAATACTTGTAAAGTTTTTTGTTTGTTATACGAAAAGCAGGGTTGCTATGACACTGAATACAACTATTTGCTATATCCTCAGACGAGGCCGTAGTTGCATTAATAAAGGTTACAAAAAAGAAGATTATAAAGGTTATGAGAAAAGAAATCGATAGGAATTTCCGCATGAGTTCGTGTGCCGTCCTCATCTGATAACTCAGGTCCTTAGAATGCCTTATCTGTGTTTTTAATTTCTCCAACATTTTTCTTGTCCTCCTCAATGGAGATTCTTGCAGTACCCTATCTACCTGTAACGGATATTGCATCAGCGGGTGTATCCTTTTACTGGAAAAGGGTGTCTCCCTTTCTTGTGAGCATATAATATACACCATAATGTGTGAATGTTATGGTTCAACAGCTATTATTTGCAATTCAAATGCCATTTTTCATGAATGGGATTAACCACCTGGATTTTCAAAAAAAATCAGAACGCTGGAAATCAAAGCAGCCTTATTTTTTGGTGGAAAGCACCATGATGTGTTACGTTATTGTAACAAAGTGGCTTCATTCATTAGTAAAGTTTGCTAAAGCAAATATTTTGTTTGAATTTTAAGATGTTAGGTATTGTAAGCCAAGAATAACCGCTACATTTCTGTAACGTTTCCTGGTTACTTGAACCGCGGCAACAGTCAAGAAAAAGGGAACATATTATAGGATTGGAGAGGTAGCTGGTACAAGACATCCCCCTTTGGGGCGTGCCATTATTTAACCACATTCCTATCCCTGAAAATGATTTCTCTCCAGCTCACCATCCTGATGACTTCAGTTGTTCCTGCAGGACTTTGATTTTTTCCGGTGATGAAAAACATTTTATTTCCTCCCCGCATCGCCCCACAATTTCACAGAACCCAAGGAATTCATCCATCAGCTTGGTGTTGACTTTGTTCTTATGCTGGATAATGAGAAGGCTCCTTTTCATGTCGACGCCTTCAAGGTGCAGCTCTTTCAATTCTTCTCGATCGATTTCACCGCAGACAGTAAGGTTTGAAAGGCAGCCAAGGGCATTTCCGGCCTGAACCGCTTTTTTTATTGCCTCTGTATGACCAAGTTCCATAACCACGTTGAGATCTGTTACATATTCGCCTAACTTATTTTTAAAAATCTGAGCTGTTCCGGAGCCTTTTTCCCGCATGACCCAGGTGCTGTTCTTCATGTCCCTGGCAAGTTCGAATTTGCTGGTCGCGGCCAAAGTATTGTCCGGGTTTGCGATAATGACCAGTTCATCATCAAACCATGGAGTAACCCTGACCTGCTCATTGCTCACCTCGCCTTCCACAAAACCAAGATCAACTTTTCGCTCGACAATAAGCTGCTCCGCCAGGCGGGTGTTGTGGATCTGGACAGTAATGAAGGAGTGGGGGTATAAATTTTTAAAGGTGCTGACAATAGCCGGCAGCACATAGTTGCCGATGGTGGAGCTGGCGACGATGTTCAAGGATCCGGCCATGTTGCCTTCTTTTTCGTTCATCAATGTACATACATTGTTTGCCTTGTAGAGTATTTCACGGCATTGCGGCAAAAGATACCTGCCCCGGTCGTTGAGGAGCAGGGACCGGCTGTCCCTATCAAAAAGGGGGCCGCCCAGTTGGTTTTCCAGTTCATTTAAGGCAAGACTGACAGCAGATTGGGTAATAAACAGTTTTTTGCTGGCCCGGGTAACCTGTTGTTCCTCAACCACTGTAATGAAAATTTCAAGTTGTCTTAAGGTAATATTCATACAAACTCTCCCTGATGAAGAAATAGAACATGTGTTTTGCAAATGCAATGTTGACGCTTACATTTTGCTTGCTATTCAAGTAGGTTACAATTAATCATTAATTAAATCAATGCTAATCATTATTTTTATAAATTTGATTTAATATTAGCTTGAGGCTACATTGTGGTACTCCGGCAACAGGAAAACATGGAAATAAATGCCTGTGTTTTGCTTTGCTGGAACGAATTATCGGAATTACCCGGCAACAGCATTATGCAAAAAAAATGAAAAAATATTCAAAAAGGTATGGGGCAAACTGTTACGTACATCACAATAGCCTCTACGCCGTTAAAAAATATTGAGAAGGACGACCCCCATGGAAAGTTACATAATGATAGGCTTTTCGGTTTTTTTAGGCGCCCTGTTTGTTGGGGGCGCTATCATCACATCCAAGATGCTGGCTTTCCATTCGCCGGAAGGCTGGCGCAAGGTGCAGCCGTATGAGTGTTCTGAAAATCCTATTGGCGGCGCCCGGATCCGCTTTAAGGTCGCCTTTTATATTTTTGCCCTGCTCTTTTTGCTTTTTGACATTGAATCCCTGTTTCTCTTTCCATGCATGAAGATCTTTAAGTCGGTGGTGGCTGCCCAGAATGGCAGCATCAGCCCAATCGTTCTTTTCACTGAATTGTTTGTTTTTGTTTTCGTCCTTTTTGTAGGCCTTATCTATGCCTGGCGCAAGGGGGTTTTGATATGGGAGTAAGCGGTGCTTCAGGGGTAACCGAACAGGTTGCCGAAATACTCGACAAATACCCAGGTGGCATCAGACTTGTTGACTCCATCGAATATCTGGTCGCTTGGGCCAGGGCCAATTCTCTCTGGCCACTTATCTATGGTACGGCCTGTTGTGCCATGGAAATGATGTCGACGGGTTCCTCCCGGCACGACTGGGCCCGTTTTGGCGTTGAGGTTGCCAGGGCTACACCGAGGCAGGCCGACCTTATTGTGCTGGCCGGCACCATCGTTGAAAAAATGGGTCCCAATCTGGTCACCCTTTATGAACAGATGCCGGCGCCTAAGTATGTCATTGCCATGGGCTCATGCGCCATTTCCGGCGGTCCTTTTTACTATGACTCTTACTCGGTGATCAGGGGCGGTGACCGGCTTATTCCGGTGGATGTCTATGTGCCCGGTTGTCCTCCACGGCCTGAGGCCTTGCTCTATGGCATCATGGAACTGCAGAAAAAAATCAGGAAAGAGGGCCGCCGCAACCCCTGGAAGGTCGGCAAGTTACTGGACACTCCATTTGTTGATACCCACAGCATGGCAAAGCAGGAGTGGACCGCCCAAGAGAAAGAAAAAGAGAGCGGGCTCCAGTTGGCCAGAGAACGGTTCAAGACCGAAAACCCTGACTACAAGCCGGCAAAACCGCAACGGCTTGCAAAAGAGAAATTTGCAGCAGTGACCAGGGTGGAGGTCAGGAATAATGGCCTTGATAACGCTTCAATCTTGACTGCGGTGCAAAAGGTTTTCCCGTCAGTTACCCTTTTCAGGCAAACGGATATCACCCCGGACAACGTGGCTGGTTTGGGTCCTGAATACATTCTTGATCTGGAAATAGGGCAGGGGCAATACACGGAGCTGGTGCGCTTTCTTAAAGAGGATAAGGACCTTGGCATCGATCTGTTGCTGCAGGTGACAGCGGTTGACTGGCAGGATCATTTCGACGTCCTGGTCCATCTGCTCTCCACCCGCCATGGGCATAAATTGTTTTTGCGCTGCCCGGTGGCCAAGGAACGGGCTGAGATACATACAATTTCAGATATTTTCAGGGGAGCCGACTGGCACGAGCGGGAAGTGTTCGATCTGTTCGGCATCCGCTTCATCGATCATCCGGACATGCGGCGCATCTTTCTGCAGGACGATTTTCCCGGTTACCCCCTGCGCAAAGACTTTGAGGACCCTGAACGGGTTGTGAAACGGCCCTATTAAATTTTTTAGATACAGAGCAGCACTCATGCAGCTTGTTACACAAGTAGGATAAAAATGGAATTACTCCTTATTGACAATGTCCCGGAAGGTTTTACAAGCGGGCTGAGCAGTGACGAGACCTCGGAGGAATACTTCCTCAACATGGGGCCGCAGCACCCAAGCACCCATGGGGTATTGCGCCTGGTACTCAAGCTTAATGGAGAAAGTGTGCTGGAGGTCGTGCCGCATCTTGGCTACGTGCATCGCGGCATAGAAAAGCTGGCGGAAAGCCAGACCTATCTGCAGAATATTCACCTGACCGACCGGCTCGATTATCTCTCAAGCCACATCAATAATCTCGGCTATTGCCTGGCCATGGAACAGGCCCTTGATATAGGCGTGCCGGAACGTGGTGAATACATCAGGGTCATGATAAGCGAGTTGCAGCGTATCCAGTCGCATCTGCTCTGGTGGGGCGTTTCGGGAATGGACCTTGGGGCAGTAAGCACCTTTCTATATGGCTTTAAGGAAAGGGAGATGATCACCGACATCTTTGAGGAACTGTGCGGGGCCAGGCTGACCATGAATTTTTTTCGGCCGGGAGGCTCATTTGCCGACGTTCCCGATAGCTTTATCCCACGCGTCAAAAAAGTAATTGAACGGATGCACGTCGCTTTGGATGAATACAATACCCTGTTGACCGACAATGTCATTTTCCGGGAACGGACCAAGGGTATTGGCATTCTCAGTAAAGAAAAAGCTCTTTCTTACGGGTGTACCGGTGCGGTGCTTCGGGCCTCGGGCGTAAGCTATGACGTGCGCCGCAATGATCCGTATTCTATCTATGACCGTTTCGATTTTGATATTCCCATTGGCACGGTTGGCGGTTGTTTCGATCGCTACCGTATGAAAATGGAAGAGATGGCTCAATCTGTTCGAATCCTGGAGCAGGCGGTGAAAGATTTCCCAGCGGGGCCGTATCGCAGCAAAGAGCAATCCGCGTACCGTCTGCCACAGGGCAACTACTACAGCCAGGTGGAAACCGCCCGCGGACTCCTTGGCACCTATATCATTGCCGAAGGCGGCCCAAAGCCATACCGGGTCAAATTCCGTTCACCGGCCTTTTCCAACTTAAGCGGGCTGCACGAAATGGCGGTGGGGCACAAGATTGCCGACCTGGTAACCATTCTGGCGACCCTGGACTTTGTGGTGCCGGAAATCGATCGATAGTAACCGTTCAGCAGCACCACATCTCGGAGTCTTCGCTTACCTCGTCCGTTTGGGTCTTTTCGCATAGAGGGCTATAGCTCAAAGGCCCAAACGAACAAATCTGCAGCACTGCTGAACGGTTACATTCAGTGTGAATCGGTAAACGACTATAGGTAAGCGGTACTTCCCACCCTGTAATCGCTTACGACAGATAGCCCGTAACGGAGGAATAACAGCAACCATGAACCAGCTTCCAACTGATACAAATTACCCGGTCCATAACATTGTCGGGGATTTGGTGCGGCACCATTTTCCAGGCGTTGCCGGATACGTCAATGGTTTTCTGACCCTTGCCAGCTTACTGCTGCTGGTGGCCCTGTTGCCTGTCTTTCTCATCTGGCTGGAGCGAAAAGTAGCCGCCCATTTCCAGGCCCGGCTCGGGCCAATGCGCGTGGGGTACCATGGCTTGCTGCAATCCACTGCGGACGGGCTCAAACTGCTTTTTAAAGAGGTCCTCATGCCAAAGGGCGCAGATCGCTTCGTCTTTTTTCTGGCCCCAATACTTCCTGCCAGCGCAGCGTTTCTGGTCATGACCATTCTGCCATTTGACCACCACCTGCAGGTTGCCGATCCCGCCGGTGGAGTCATCTATGTTCTTGGTATCTCAGGACTCAGTACTCTCGGTATTTTAATGGCCGGCTGGGCCTCTAATAATAAATATTCCCTGCTTGGGGCCATGCGCTCCGGAGCCCAGATGATCTCCTTTGAAATTTCGCTTGCCCTGATCATGCTCCTGATCGTTATGGTCACCGGCACCAGCTCTCTCAGGGGAATTGTTCTTTCCCAGCAGGGAACCATATTAGACTGGTGGATTTTCAAACTGCCGGTTTTAGGTCTTGTGGCCTTTATGATGTACATGATTTCATCAACTGCGGAGCTTAACCGGGCGCCGTTTGATATCTCCGAGGCCGAATCCGAACTCACCGGCGGTTTTGCCACTGAATATTCCGGTATCAGCTTTTCCATGTTTTTCTTTGCCGAATTTGTAAATATGTTCGTTTCCGCCGGCCTGGCCGCCACCTTTTTTCTCGGCGGTTTTCTAGCACCTCAGATCGGCATCGGCCTGATTGACATGGTCTTAAATTTCATACCGGGTTTTGTCTGGTTTTTTTGTAAAACCGTCCTGGTTATTTTTCTCTACATGTGGTTCCGCTGGACTTTTCCAAGACTCCGGATCGACCAGCTTATGGATCTGGAGTGGAAGATGCTGCTGCCTGCCAACCTCGTTCTTCTTATGGTAACCGGAGTTTTTCTCGCCGTTGGGTGGATACTATGATTCAAACACGGCAAGACGAACACAACCCAGCGGAGCTGGATAAGCCCCCCTACAGCTCAAAATCGTACTCAGGCGACTCACGACATCTACGTTTGGGCGCAGATGATTCAGACAGGGGGGCTAAAAACAGCGTGATTTACTCTTGCGGCCGCTATCTGCAGAAGGTCGCCACGGGCTTGAACTCACTTTTCAGCGGCATGGGGGTAACGATTCGCTATTTTGTCAATCCCGGCAGGATAATAACCCAGCAGTATCCGGAAAACCGGGAAAGCCTGCGGATGATGGAACGCTTCCGGGGCCATGTGGTCATGATTCACGATGAAAATGATCATCATCGCTGCACCGGCTGCGGTATTTGTGAAAAGGCCTGTCCTAACGGCACAATATCGGTGCTGACCACGAAAGACCGTGCCGGCCGCAAGGTGCTTGGCCGCTATATTTATCGTTTTTCCCAGTGCACCCTGTGCAATCTCTGCATCGAGTCCTGTCCGTTCGGGGCAATTACCATGGGCCGGGATTTCGAACTGGCGGTGTATGACCGTCAGCTTTTGACCTTTATCCTCAACAAGACGCAAGGAGGTATTTGATGGGTGATTATCTGTTTTATGCTCTGGCTTCCGCACTGGTGACTTTTTCCCTGCTGGCAGTGAGCCTGCCCAATCTCCTGCATGGCGCTATTTCCCTGATCGCGGCTTTTTTCGTCACCGCCGCGCTCTACATCATGCTGCAGCTTGAATTTGTCGCCCTGGCCCAGATCATGCTCTACATCGGCGGTATCATAATTTTTATGCTGATCATCATTCTTCTGACCACCGGCCTTGGCGTTGAAAACCGGCATAAGATTTCCAACAGCCGCCGCCTTGCCGGGGCCGGCGTCAGCACGGTTCTGCTTTTCGGGCTGCTCTACGCCATCGGCTCCAAACCGTCAACGGTCCTGGTCAAAGATAAATATCGGGCTGCGCCGGTCACCATGGACGACATCGGCCTGCGGTTGCTGTCTACCGGCAAGGAGGGCTTTGTCGTGCCCTTTGAAATTATCTCGATACTACTGCTGGTCGCCCTGGTCGGCGCAGTGGTTATAGCCCGCCGGGATAGCAGTGTTACTTATTCACATGGCGATGGCCAGAAGGAGAGCGCATGACCCTCTCCCATTTTATTATTCTGTCTCTTATGCTCTGTGCCATTGGCGTCTATGGGGTTTTGACCCGCCGCAATCTGATCGGCATCCTGCTTTCAGTGGAGGTGATTTTAAACGGCGCCAATCTCAATTTTGCCGCCTTTGCCCATTTCAGGGCATTTGACCCAACGGCGGGCGCCGTTTTCCCAATCTTTGTGATGGCTGTTTCCGCCTGCGAAATGGCAGTGGCCCTGGCCATTGTTATTTCCATGTATCGTCGCAAAAAACGCCTTGACGTCTATCGCCTGGAGGAACTCAATGGCTGAGTTCATTTTCACAAACAGTTACCTGCTGCTGATTCTGCCGCTCTTGAGTTTTGTAATCATTGTACTTTGGCTGGCAGGGAAATATCAAAACCCAGCAGAGCTGGATAAGACCCTTAGGTGTCAAAATCAGATAAACGACTCAGAAGAAACACAAAAAAGAGCCGATGATTTTGCCAAAGGCCCTAAGATAGCCGGTCTGGCTGCCATCCTCTTGGCAACGCTGAATGCTCTGTACGGCCTGGGGCTTGCAACGGCATATTATCAGCATGTCCTCGCTCAGCCTGAGCATTACCCCAATCGCACCCTGGTTTGCTTTGATCTTGCCTGGCTTAATTTCTCTCCGGGCCTGACCGCAAATATGGGCATATATCTTGACCCGATATCAGTGATGATGATTGTGGTCATCACCATGATCAGTCTGCTGGTGAACATTTATTCCATTGGTTATATGAAGGATGATCCGGCTTTTGATCGTTTCTTCGCCCTGATGAGCCTGTTTACTTTTTCCATGCTCGGCCTGGTTGTTTCGAGCAACATTCTGCAGATGTTCGTGTTCTGGGAGCTGGTTGGTGTTTCGTCCTACACCCTTATCGGATTCTGGTACGAAAAGCCGTCAGCGGTTGCGGCCTCCAAAAAGGCCTTCATCGTCACCCGTTTTGCCGATGCCTTTTTTCTGATCGGCATCCTTTTAGTCAGCTTCCAGGCCAAAAGCTTTGACTTTCTGACCCTGAACTTGCCGGAGACGGCAGCGCTATTAAACCAGAGCATTGTGCTCGGCTCCGTGCCGGTGAACCTGTTGACCCTTGCCACCTTGCTTATTTTTGCCGGGGGTTGGGGGAAATCGGCCATGTTTCCGTTGCATATCTGGCTGCCGGACGCCATGGAGGGACCGACACCCGTTTCATCCATTATTCATTCGGCCACCATGGTGGTGGCAGGGGTGTTCCTTACCGCCCGTATGTTCCCGTTGTTCAGCGAGGCGGTAGGGACATTGGCCGTAGTCCAGTTTATCGGCTCGTTTACGGCCATCTTTGCAGCAATCATCGCCATCACCCAGCGTGACATAAAACGTATCCTTGCCTTTTCCACCCTGTCGCAGCTTGGCTATATGCTTTTCTCCCTGGGGGTCGCGAAAATAAGCCTGCATGGGGAGATGGGGCCCGGCCTGAATTCCCTCGGCTATTCGGCGGCCATGTATCATGTTTTCACCCACGCCTTTTTCAAATGCATGCTTTTTCTTGGGGCCGGGGCGCTGATCCATGCTGTACATAGCAACGACCTCATGGCCATGGGCGGCCTTAAAAGACTGATGCCCAAAACGTACTGGTCACTTCTGGCGGCATGCCTTGCCATCGGAGGCATTTTTCCGTTCAGCGGCTTCTGGTCCAAGGACGCCATTCTGTTGGCAGCCCTGCAATCGGGCCATTATGTGACGTTTGGCGTCGGCCTTGTTACCGGCGGCCTTACCGCCTTTTACATGTTTCGGCTTTTCTTCCTGGCCTTTCATGGAGAAGCGCGCTCCGAACTGCATGATGTGCATGAAGATCCCTGGATGACTTTTTCCATTGTGGCACTCACTATACCGACACTGGGGGCCGGCCTGTTTGAGCATTTTTTTGCCGGCGAGATGGTCGCCTCCGGCCTGGCCTACGCCGACCATCTGTCTCATCCATTATGGCTGCCGGTTATCGCCTCTCTGGTTGGGATTTCCGGGATTGGCCTTGCCTGGGGATTCTACGGTCACGGCCGGACGGAAAAAGCAGATGAGTGGCGCCAGTGGTTCGGGCCTGTTTACCAGCTTGTCCAGAATAAATTTTACATCGATGAGATCTATCTATTCATTACTCATAGGATCATCTTTCAAGGCATCGGCGCGCCGGTAAAATGGTTTGACCGGAACATTGTCGACGGGGCCATGAATTTATGCGGCAGGATCCTGCAACTTGGCGGCAAGATGGTGCGGCTTGCCCAGAATGGACAGCTGCAGTTCTATCTTGGGGTTACGGTGCTTGGTTTAGCTGCCCTGCTTTTCCTCGCTAGCTGATCGGAGAAACACACTATTATGAACGGACCTTTTTTACTTACGCTTATCTGGATCATTCCCTTTGTTGTTGCCCTTGCTTGTCTTCTGGTGCCACACGACAACCATCGCCTTATGAAACTGTTTTCCCTGGTTGGCAATCTCATCAATCTTGGCCTGGTGATACTCCTGACTCTGAAGTTTATCAATGTTGCCGGAATCGCACCAGCGGGAAGCGATTCCAGTGCCAGTATTTTCCACTTTGCCTATAAGACCCCTTGGTTCAAGATCATGAACATTGAATATAACATCGGTGTTGATGCCATCTCGGTGCTGATGATGCTGTTGACTGCCATCGTCATTTTTTGCGGAATCCTCGCAAGCTGGGAGGTCAAGCAGCAGGCCAAGGAATTCTTTATTCTGCTCAATGTGCTGGTGGCCGGCGTTTACGGGGTTTTTGTATCAATCGACCTTTTTGTCTTATTTATGTTCTACGAAATCGCAGTGCTGCCCATGTATCTGTTGATCGGCCTCTGGGGCACCGGCCGCAAAGAATACGCCGCCATGAAACTGGTCTTGATGCTGGTGGCCGGATCGGCCTTTATCCTGGCCGGGATTCTGGGGCTCTACTTTGAGTCCGGCATCTCAACCTTTGACCTGGCCCTGCTTTCCCAGGTGAGATTTTCCGATTCATTCCAGTATTGGGCCTTTCCTGTGATATTTTTGGGTTTTGGTGTGCTTGGCGCCATTTTCCCTTTCCATACCTGGTCCCCTGACGGTCATGCCTCGGCCCCCACCGCTGTTTCCATGCTCCATGCCGGAGTGTTGATGAAACTCGGCGGGTATGGCTGTCTGCGGGTAGGCATGTACCTGCTGCCCGAGGGGGCGCAGGTGTGGATGGGGTTTTTCCTGGTGCTGGTGACGATAAACGTGCTGTATGGCGCCTTTGGCGCTCTCAGGCAGACCGATCTCAAATATATCACCGCCTATTCCTCAGTCTCGCACTGCGGCCTGGTGCTGTTCGGCTTCACAGCCATGACCTTCACCGGGCTGAAGGGCGGGGTTCTGCAGATGATCTCACACGGGTTGATGACAGCGCTTTTTTTCTGCCTGATCGGTATGATCTACGGCCGGACCCATACCAGGACCGTCAGTGAAATGGGAGGATTAATGAAGGTGATGCCGTTTCTGTCAGTGGCCTTTGTGATAGTCGGCTTTGCCGGACTCGGTCTACCCAGCCTGTCCGGCTTTGTAGCCGAGGCCAACATCTTTGTGGGCTCCTTTGCCAATACTGCCGCCATTAACCGGGTGTGCACGGTGCTGGCAGTGCTCTCCATAGTGGTTACGGCCGTCTATGTTCTGCGCGCGGTTAATGCGCTGGTCAACGGCCCTATTGCCCCTAAGTTTTCATTGCTCACTGATGCCACTGCCCTGGAAAAGGTGCCGGTGTCAATCCTGCTATTCTGTCTTTTTGGGATGGGTATCATGCCGGGTTGGATCATTGAACTGGTCAATGGAGCGATAAAACCGATCTTTAACAACCTTTCGCGGTAAAACTATGACACTCTTGCTTCCTGATCTTCTGCTTTTGCTCCTGGCAGCTATTGTTATGGCTGTTGACCTCATCCGGATCCGGCCCCTATCTACAGTTTCTTTTCACCTGAGCTGGGCCGGGCTCCTCATTATTTTCCTGGTGCTGATTGTGCTGCCCTACGACCAGGAAACCATTTATCTGGGCACCTATAAAGTGAACGGCACCGCACTCCTTTTCAAACAGGTTTTTGTTCTGTCGGCATTCTGCACCGTACTGCTTTCTGGAAGTTATTTTACTCCAGGAGGCAATGCCAGAGGTTTACTCAGATATCGCAGCGAATTTTGTTTTATTATTTTGCTCTGTACCTTCGGCATGTTTGCCGCGGTCTCGGCAACCGACCTGCTGACACTGTTCATCGGCATGGAACTGGCCACCATACCCCTCTATATCCTGAGCGGCTACCAAAAGGAGGATTCTCTTTCGGTTGAGGCCTCAACCAAGTACATAATCATGGGGTCACTTTCCACCGGTTTTTTGTTGTTCGGCTATTCCTTTCTCTACGGCTGTGCAGGTTCGTTGAGTTTTGAGGCTATATTGGCCTTTGCCCAGAGTGCTCCGGCCGATCCGCTCCTGAGGCTCGGAGTTTTATTTGTCATGGCGGCAATCGGTTTTAAGCTGACCATCTTCCCATTCCATATGTGGGCACCAGACGTGTATGACGGCTCGCCGACCCCGGTGACGGCATTCATCTCGGTTTCCTCCAAGGCAGTCGCCATAGCTTTTTTGCTCATCCTGGTCTATGGTCCGTTGGCGCCGCTCCACAAGTATCTACAGCCTCTCCTGCTCATATTGGCCGGCGCCACCATGACCGTCGGCAACCTGGGCGCCCTGAAGCAAAAAAGGCTGCGCCGTTTTATGGCCTATTCCTCCATCGCCCAGGCGGGATACATCATCATGGCCATGGCCGGTGGGGCAGAGGCGGCCCGTTCCTCAATCATCTATTATCTGTTTGTCTATGCAGCGGCCAACTATGCCATCTTTTTCATCATCAGCATTGCCGGCCGTGACGGGAACGAGGAGTTTAAATCTCTTCAGGGAATGGGCAGACGGAATCCGGTCCTGGCCGCTGTGCTGATGCTCACCCTTTTTTCACTGGGTGGTATTCCACCGCTGGCAGGTTTTATGGGGAAATTTTTGCTCTTTGCCTCCGCCGCCCAGCAAGGCTTCTACAGCATGGTTATCTTTGCGGCGCTTAACTCGACTGTCTCATTATATTATTATCTTCTGCTGGTCAAGGAGGCCTATATCCTCCAGCCGGCCACCAGCTCACGGCCTCTTGTCACAGACCGCATCCAGCGGGCAGCTCTGCTGCTGCTCACCTCCGCCATAATTTTTCTGGGATTAATGCCACTGTTCAGCAGCAATATCCTGGCGGTGGTCCGGTAGTTTTTGGAAAATTGTAACAGGTGCAATGGTAACAAGCCCACTGACAATTTTGACTCTGCCTGAGGTTGCTTATAGTCAACATCGTGGCAAGCTTATTGTAATTTTTGAAACCCAAGATAAAATCTAGTATAGTTCACTGGTTTGGCGTTTCAATAAATCAAAACAATGGCAAGGATTGTTAAGTCGGCAATATACTGTAATATTAGATATAAAATAAATATTGCGGCAATATACGCTATTTCAGGAGATTAAAGCCATTTATGGGCTTTTTGCCCTCAATATTGGATATTACCGAAATTTATCACAATAATAAATTTCGTTCGGCAATAATTCCATCCAAAATTTATGGAGGGTGGGCTTTATGACAAAACAGAATAACAATATATCCTTTTCACAAGCAGAGCTTGGAGCACTTCAAGCACAGGTTCAGACTCAAAGCAAAGAGTTGGCTCGATATAAACAAATCGAGAAAGAATTACTGCAAGAGCACTCGTTCCGCAAAGCTATTATCGAACGTGCGGCTGAAGGAGTCTGTGTCTGTCATGCCATTCCAATCCATCCTTATGTGGAATTTACAGTGTGGAACTCTCGGATGACCGAGATTACAGGGTACACATTAAAGGAAATAAACATTAAAGGGTGGTATCAATCTATGTATCCCGACCCTGTTAATCAAAAGAAAGCTCAAGAACGCATGGGACAAATGCGAGAAGGAAAGGACCTGCATGGTGAGCGCTGGGAAGTAGTACGGTCTGATGGACAACAACGTATGTTTTCCATTTCAACTGCACTATTGACTACTGACGATGGTTTAACTCACGTTCTTGGCTTAATGCTGGATGTCACCAAAGAGGAATCATATCGTCAAAACCTGGAAAAAGAGATAACTGCTTTAAAGAAGATATTTCCTATTTGCTCCTCCTGTAAAAAAATTCGTGATGATGAAGGTTATTGGCACCAAGTAGAAAGTTATATTCGTGATCATTTTGACGCTGAATTCTCTCACGGTATCTGCGCTCCTTGTGCAAAAAAACTCTATCCTGAATATTATGATTCAATATACCCACCCCAAAAAAACAAAAAATAGCCAAACCATAACATTCACCAGACGGCAAGTTTGGCTGGGCCGCTGGTGAAGCAGGTCGATATCAATCTTGACTTCTGAAAAATCAAACATCCTGCAACTGGTATGAAGCAGTTTGAAACGAAAACCGTTTAAGATAACTACTAGTATTGTTAACTGAAAACGCCCTGACATGGGGCAAAATAATGGCAAGGATGTTTGACTCTATATAGGAGACAAAATTGAAGACCATGATACTTCCAGGAATGGGAGCAGATTCTGGTATGTATGCTAATAAGGCTTATGGAAAACTATCTGGGATTCATTTTATAGACTGGCCTCCATACTATAAAGAACAATCAATATCTGAAATAGCTCATCGAGTAATCAAAGAGAATAATATCAGTGATGGTTTTATTGTCGGTGGTTCATCATTAGGTGGAATAGTTGCCTCCGAAATATCTAAATTGGTTAAAGTAAAAAAGCTGATATTAATTGGTAGTACTCTATCTCCCCTAAACATCAATCCCGCCTTAAAAAATATTAGTGGTTTATCAGAAATAGCACCCGTAAGTTTAATTCAGATTTTAGCAGGAAAAGTTAGCATGACATTTGAGAACAGCTTGGTTGAAATGTTCAGCAGGGCTGATAGTGAATTTATTAAAGCTATGTGCCAGGCTGTTTTTGAGTGGGATGGAAATTTGGAACCAGAGTGTGAAGTATTTCATGTCCATGGGGCAAAAGATAAGGTTATTTCGCCACCTTCAAGTGGTGCAACAATACTTGAAGATGCAGGACATTTAATTGCTGTGACACACAGCGAGCAGGTTGCTGACTTTATTAATAATGTAACAACCTAAATTTTTTGCTAAGTTTAAGATAACAACTCGTATTGTTCACTGAAATCGCCCAGGAACGGGCCTAATTAATGGCAAGGATGTTTAAGTGACAATCTTCCAAATTTATTTGGGATTTAAATGTCGTTTATCGTTAAAGAATTACTGGCTGTATTGGAATATCCCAATGATTGCCATAATTATTACTGTTTATATGATTGAAAGCCAGGGAGTTGTATTGAAAGCAACATTTTTCCAAGTAATCAACTTATTAATCATCTGGCCTTTACTCGCTACTTCCATAAAAAGACTACACGATTTAGATAAATCAGGTTGGTGGTTTCTTCTTCATTTGTTTCCAATTATTGGTTCAGTTATAATTGAAGTAGTTACATGTTTTGTCCCTGGAACAAAGGAACAGAATAGGTTTGGGTAAATCCATAAAGATAATAACCCATATTGTTAAACGAAAATGCCCAGGAATGGGCCTAACCAATGGCAAG
>CAMYKS010000043.1 GCA_947259115.1 uncultured Desulfobulbaceae bacterium
CACCAGCAACCCCGACGGGCCGGACGCTGCTTCCGTTACCCAGTTCTCAGTGGAAGGTGCAACATACACCGCGGGCCAGACTGCCACCATCGCAGGTGTAGGCACCATTACCATTGGGACCAACGGTGACTATTCCTTCGACCCGGCTGCTGATTATAACGGTACAGTACCCGCAGTCACCTACACGGTCACCGACGGTGCAGGCTTTGATACCTCCACCCTCAACATTTACGTTGATCCGGGCAATGAACCACCGGTCCTAGAAATTCAAACTGAAAATGGTGATGTTGATGAAACCGGGCTGCCCGGAGGAACGACCCCCTCTAATGCTGCTGTTAATGCAAACGGCCAATTAAATATCACTGATAGCGACACCCCGATTACAGGTCAGACCGTATATGTTGATGGTAATCCGGTTGGAACTTTGACAGGCACTGCAGTTGCAGTTGCTACCGTTGTCGGCACCGGTCCATCTGGAAACGGCCATTATGGAGATCTCACCATTTACGGTGATGGCGCTTGGACCTATACACTGACTACAAATGTATTAAATCCGAATACAGGTACTAATGAACTGGAGGAAACCGATACCTATGCAATTAAAATTAATGATGGTATATCCGATTCAAACGTAGAGAGCTTAAGTATTAATATTTATGACGATGATCCAATCAATATCAATCCGATGCATGCCTTTGTCTCCAATTCCGGTGACGCTGCAGGTGCAGGCGACCTTGCCTTCAATGAGATTGTCGGTGCTGACAAACCTGGTGATGTGGTTTTTACAAACATAGTTAATGGAGCCACTACATTAAAAAATGCCGGCAGCAATGATGTAACATCCGGAGGTGAGACCGTTTACCTGTATGGCAACAATACCGGTGTGCTTGAAGGCTGGACAAAAAACGCAGGAGGATCACAGGACACCAAGGTTTTCACCATTACCTTGAATGAAAACGCTACGGATGAAAGTATTGACAGCTACACCATTGACTTTGATGCAAAACTCGATGACGGTTCCGGCATTATTTTTGATTCCTTCCCGAGATCAGAGGCAGGTAATGCCATGTGGCGGGGATTTGATAAAGACGGCACTGACCTCAATATGTCCCAGAACGACAGTCCTGATCTGCTGGTAACCTCTATCGGTGTTGACAATAAGGGTGACTCCCTTACGGTTAACACTGACTCCGATGATATCGGTGCCGGTAACCAGCATGTCGACCCCGGCGAAGGATTGCGCTTTGATCTCGTAACCGATGTTGCCAGTCAACCTGGCATGAGTGAGGCGGATCTTGGTGGTTATGCATACGACAGCCATTACTCGGCAGATAACTTCTCCTTTAAGGTAGTAGATGCCACAAGCAACAGCGTCACCTCCCTGCGCATTTCAGTCTACAACTATGATGACACTGCCCCAGACCAGACCGACATGTCCCTGTCAGGGGGTAATTCGACGATACTCTCCACCATTGATGGTGGATCCATCGTAATCAAAAGCGCAACAGGAACAATTCTAACCGCAGGGGTTCACTACGATGTCTATGTTGACGGCAACTATGTCTACATAGATGGTGTGGACCAGGGTGATACCGTATCCTTTTCCGCAACATCCGGATTTGAGTCTGTTGCTGTTGAGAATGCGGCTGGCATGCATATCCCCGGTGCTGATCCCGGCGTTGAGTTTAGCGGCAATCCTTTCGGGCTTGGCGCCTTTGGCTTTAGTGTTGAAAGTGAAGCAAGCTCTATTGATCTTGATTTTGCTCTACAGGTTACTGATGAGGATGGGGATACTTCCACCGGCACTCTGAATGTGACAGTCCTCCCTGATGGTGAAACGGTTATGGATGATAGTGGAGACGGTGTTGGTGATGCATTGATCGGTGGCTCCGGCAGCGACACCCTCGTGGGTGGCTCCGGTGATGATGTCCTCTACGGAGGCGCCGGCGCCGATTCAATTACCGGTGCTGCTGGTGCAGATATCTTTCACTCTGCTGAATACAGCCTTGCCGAAGTGACTGATTTTGATTCTTCTCTGGATGGTGATTCTCTCGGCAACCTTGTGCCGCCTGCTGACTTCGATGATGCCTCATAATGAATGAATAACCTCAAAAAACGCTGCCCGCCATCCAGGCGGGCAGCGTTTTTTTTACATCTTTTTTACAGAGACGGGCTGAGAGAAAATCTTTTTATTCAAACACGGTTTATTAACAGAGCCAGGTTAAGGCGACTGCCCGTTTTGGTCTTTTCATAGATCGAACTTAAATGCGCCTTGACTGTTCGTTCGGCAATGTCCAGATTGGCGGCAATTTCCAGATTCGACTGACCCTGGCCAATGAGGTTTGCTATTTCACGCTCCCGCGCTGTTAAACCTGCAAGTACTTTCTCAGAATCGGTTACCGCTTTTTCTTTTGCCCTGGCGTATGAATCAAGGATCAAGCGCTGCATGACCTTCTGTCCCAGCCATACGGCTCCGCCTGCAATTACACGAACAGCTTCTGTAAGACGTTCGGGTGAGATATAGGTATTTGCATATCCCACTATTCCTATTTTCAGAAAAGTGAGGCCTTCTTCTTCATCGGGTTGATCAGAAAGTAAAAAAATCCTGCTCAACGGAGTTGCACGGCGCAAATCCATAAAGGCATCAGTATCAATCAGGGAACGGTGAAGCAGGATGAGGTCAAATGTGTTCTCAGTACAGAGACTTTTAAGTCTCCTCAGGGTATCTGCCTGCTGCAACTTATAGTTACCTGCCAACAGGTCTTCCCACCTTTTTATCACGGTATCATTGGCGCTGCCTAGAAGGATATTCATAGATCACTGTTCCCTTAATGCCATGTACTTAGCTCGTAGGACCGGTTTCAAAAGGTAGGACAAAATTGTCTTTTTGCCGGTGAGGATGTCCACCGAGGCAACCATGCCGGGAATAATCGGCAGCGGCTCAGCTTCAGGTCCGAGATAATTCTTTTCTGTTCTTAAACGTACAAGATAAAAACTGTTGCCCTTTTCGTCTGTTATGGAGTCGGCACTGATATGTTCAAGCCTGGCCTTGAGGCCCCCATAAATTGTGAAATCATAGGCTGTGAATTTCACCTTGGATTCCTGATTCGGCCTTAAAAATGCAATATCAGCAGGCTTTATTTTAGCCTCTATCACCAGAGTGTCTTCCAGAGGAACGATCTCAACGAGATCCATACCCGGCTGGATAACACCTCCAACTGTATTAACCAGGAGCCTGTTGATTGTACCTGTTACAGGTGAACGTACATTAGTACGCTTCAAACGATCCTCCAGGGCAATTGCAGATGCAGACACTTCTTCGAGTTCTGCCAGCACCTCGTTTAATTCCGACTTGGCCTTGTTAAAAAAGACAAGCTGATTTTCACGCAGCTCCAGTTGCGCTTCCTGGAGTTTTGACTTTGCCTTGGGAATAGACTGTTTAATAGTTGCAATTTCACCTTGCATCTGGCTGGCCTGGCGTTCAAGATGCAGCACTTCAACTTCCGACACCGCACCCTGGGCAATCAAAGGTCTGGTCAACTCAAGTTCTTTCTGCAGCAGTGCGTTTGTCCTGGTCAGCTCTGTGAGCTTGGTGGTTAATTCCCTGTGCTCATGCTTCCGCTGGCTGATCTGCTCCTCAAGAATCTGCATGGTTGACTGGAATTCCCGTTTCCTGGATTCAAAGAGTTCCTGCTCGCGTATCCCGATCTCGGGCTTTTCGTCAAATATCTCCCGCGGCACTATAAAATCAGTACCATTGGCTTCAGCTGTCAGCCTGGCTGCCTTAGCTTTATAGGAGAGGTATTTTCCCCTGTTCTGTTTGAATGACGAAGAGAATCGCGTTTTATCAATGCGCAGCAGGAGCTGGTCTTTCTTAACCAGTTCTCCAACATCAATCATGATTTCGGAAAGAATGCCCCCTTCCAGGTTCTGCACGATCTGTATCTGGGTAGAGGGTACAACCTTACCGTCACCGCGGGTCACCTGCTCAATTTCAGAAAAATAGGCCCACACCAGAAAAAGGGCAAAAAGAATAAATACCACCCAGAGGATGGCCCGCCCGCCCCTGGGAGACTGGGCCAGTATAGACGTACGAATATCCGTCATCAGGTCTACATCTTCGGCCTGCATGCGGTAGAACAATTTATTCGATTCAGGTTTTTTCTCGGATTCAGACAAGTTGCAAACCCCGAATTACACGTTTAACTGGCCTCTTCTAAGGGCCTCTAAAACGGATGTTTTGGGACCATCGGCAACAACAGTACCGTTATCAATAAAAATTAACCGGTCCACCATTTCAAGGAGCGAGGCCCTGTGGGTAATTAATATCACAGTTTTATTTTCTATGACCTTAGACAGATTGTCACGCAGCATGACTTCCGTCCTGTTATCCATGTTGCTTGTCGGCTCATCAAGAACCAGTATCGGCGGATCCAACAGCATTGCCCGGGTCAGGGCCACGCATTGCCTTTGGCCACCGGAAAGCCCCCTGCCCAGCTCCCCAACTTCCATATCAAAACCCAGGGAGTGTTTTTTTACAAACTGATTCACTCCGGTAAGCTCAGCAGCCCTCAGTATGGTATTATCGTCAACATCATGGGTGCCCATGATAATATTCTCCCTGATAGTGCCGCGAAAAAGGGTAATATCCTGGGACACATACCCTATGCTGTGTCTCAGATCCGCCGGATCTATCTGTCTTATATCGGTACCGTCCATGCTCACCATGCCGCTCTGCGGTTCATACAGGCCAAGGATAAGCTTGCCCAGGGTTGTTTTGCCGGAACCTATGGGACCAATGATACCGACCTTTTCCGCTGGTTTGATCTGCAGGGAAATATTATTCAGTATCCTGACGGTCTGGTTCGGATAGGCAAAGGTAAGATTTTTAAGTTCAATGGCCCCTTCTATCATTGAGCGATGCAGAAACGCTTTGCCTTCCGGGCGTTCCACCGGGAGCTCCATGATCTGATTCAAGGTTCTCAAGGCTGTTCTGGCCCGATGATAACGGGTTGCAAGGCTTACAACCTGCGACATTGGGGCAATGGCTTGACGGGAAAGAATTACCAGTGCAATCAAACCACCCTGGGACAGTGTCCCTTCGGAGATCATATACACTCCGATAACAACAACTCCTACTACCGAAATGCTTTGCACAAAGAATGAAAAATGGTTTACGGATGAAGACAGGAACCTGGAGCGTGCGCTCCACTTGGCAATATAGCTGACCGCCTCTTCCCAGGCTCTCTGGATCTGACTTTCAGCCCCGAGCATCTTAATGGTTTCAAGACCCGTTAACCCTTCAATAAGAATTGCATTTTTCTGGGACGAGGCCTGGAAGGAATTCTCAACAGCCTTTTGCAGGGGAATCTGGATAATTAAAGCATAAACCAGCAGCAGTATGATGGAAATCAGCTGCACGAAAACTATAACGCCGCCCAGGTACCAGATGACCAAGAGAGCCAATACCACAAATGGCATATCTATCAATGCTGTAATGGAAAACGAGGTAATAAAATCACGGATGGACTCGAATTCCTGCAGATTCTTTGAAAATGAGCCTATGGACTGGGGACGGGCTTCCATGCGCAATCCCAGCACCTTCTGGAAAAGGGAGGCCGATATTTTCAGGTTGGCCTTCTTGCCTGCCTCATCAACAAAATAACCGCGCAGACCACGCATGATGACTGCAAAAACATAAATGACGCTGATACCGATGGCCAAAACCCACAGGGTTTCAAAGGCGGAGTTCGGTATGACGCGATCATATACATTTAAGACAAAGAAAGGACTGGCAAGGCCAAAGACATTGATAAGAAATGAGGCGATAAAAACATCCCGGTAGATTCGCCACGACTCAAAAATTGTACCCCAGAACCACCCTCTTTTAGAACTTGCCGGGCTTATTTCCTCAACGGTTTGCCGGTCCATGCGGAATTTTGGCCGCACAAATATACCATACCCGGTATAAAGCTCCTCCAGTTCACCCTGCGCAACCCTTTTCTCCCCCATAGCAGTTTCAGGCAGCAATATCCGCAATTGTCGGCCATCATCTTCAACAGCCGTGAGGATACAAGCTTTTCGATCTTTCAGGAGCAGGACAACAGGGAGTTGCAGGTTGGTGATCTTGCCGAGAGAGCGCTGCAGAACGCGCGATGAGAGACCGGCCCGATCTGCCGCCCTGGAAAAAAGTTCAACAGTGAGGCGGTTATAAACCAACGGCAGGCCGGAACTTAGGCTCGTTCTGGTTGACGGGCGGCCATGCAGCTTGGTAAGCTGCAGGAGACAATCCAGAAGCGGATCATCGTGGGTATCTTTATCCCCCCCGAGATTCCAGGCATCCGGAGGGGTTTGCACATCTTTTTCTGGCATTGATTTGTTATTCTGGTTTAGGGGAATGTATCTAATCTGAAAGCACCAGCAAGCACCCACCTGTAGTGCATTAACACTGCCGATTAATTATATTTTAGTGTAAAAATAAGGAGATGTCCATTTTTTGTTGGATAAGGCACCAAAATAGCTTATAAAATATTGTGTGACCAACTCAAATTAATGGAGCCGAATTATGCTGCACGTTGAAAGGGACGATGCCGGAAACATAATCGCCTTACATATCAAGGCTGTACCGGGTATTAGCGAACAGAAATCCATAATGGATGAAGAGATTCTTGAATTTCTCAATAAAAATGTTGACACAGATCCCTGGGTGCAGCTCCTGTCTCTCTCCGATATCGGCATTATTCGCATACTTGAGGACCTGATAGATCTACTCATCCGTAAAAACATTATTCTTTTTACGGAACTTCCTGAAGAAGCTCAGGCAAAAATCAGGGAACGTAAACGGGTACGGGAAAAAATTGGC
Organism: uncultured Desulfobulbaceae bacterium; assembly: GCA_947259115.1. Classification (GTDB taxonomy): domain Bacteria; phylum Desulfobacterota; class Desulfobulbia; order Desulfobulbales; family BM004; genus BM004. The sequence continues at coordinate 6,863 of CAMYKS010000043.1, forward strand.
CCGGATCACCTGATGGTTGATGATATTCTTTAAAGTCCCATAATGCTTTATGGCTTTTTTCTCTTTAGATACTTACCCTGCACTATTTCAACTCTTCTGCCTTTCTTCCAGCAACGACTTCGGTCTGTCAATAATATATCCCTGAATTGCATCAATATTGAGTTCTTTAAGCAGCTGCCATTGTTGCTCGGTTTCAACTCCTTCTGCAATTACTGTTATATCAAGGCTATGCGCAACACTGCACAGTGAGCCGATAAAGAATTTGCTGTCGTTTTCCATGTCCTTCAACTCGCACGTATAGGCCCTGTCAATCTTGACATAGTCCGGCCGCAGCGACTTCAGATAGCCCAGATGTGAAAAGCTCTGGCCATAATGATCCAGGCCTATATAATGGTCATACTTTCTTGCTACTAAGCTTAACTCTTTAATTATTTCAAGATGCTGCACCGCACCGAATTCAGGAAATTCAAAATTGATGCGCGGCGCACTTTGCGGCAGGTTTTCAATGGCAAATAATAACCAGCGGCGGAATGAATCATGCTGCAACGATGCAGGAGAAAGATTCACCGCTATCCGGTCAACATTTATCTCGGCTACCTGCAATTGTATCACATCTTCAAGAACAATACGATCCAGATATGAAACAAGGTGCAGACGTTCAGCAAAAGGCATGAATACACCGGCACTCAACAGGGTGCCGTCTTCTTGAACAATACGGGAGAATATCTCGAGATGAATAATCTGATTTCTATCATAGGCATTGACAACCGGCTGCGCAAACAGGGTGACCCTGCGCTCTGACAAGGCCCGGTCAAGGGTGTCTTTCCACTGCTGCTGCCCCAGGGGCATCTTTCCGGTTTCTTCAGTAACAGCATGGATTTCCCATTTATTTGGACCGGCCTGCTGGGCAGATCGTAATGCCAGATCCGCATCAGAAAGCAAACGGCCGAGCGTGGTGGAGTTTTTGTAATTGACAGCGCCCACATGTGCGACATTATCCGTCAATGTGAGTTGCTCAACAGCAACCTGCTTCAAACCGCTGATTATGAATTCTGCAATGGCCTCGGCATCCCATGATGAACCGTCCGGCACAAATATACCGAAATCGCCTCCGGTTAAACGGGCCAGGACAGCATTCGCAAATTGTTTTGTCGCTTCCTGCAGCAAAACTCCAATCCGCTGCAGGAGTTCGTCGCCCGCCTGAAAACCTCTCTGCTCGTTTAATTCATGCAGATCATGTATCTGGACCAGCATTAGTATACCTTTGGTTGTGCTGTCACGCCGGTCAAGCCGGGCGCTGATCTGGCTTTCAAAATACCTCCTGTTGCCCAACCCGGTCAGGGCATCATGGTAGGCATGTTTGCGCAGCCTTTCTGCAATGACAACCTGTTCATCAAACATCTCCTTGACCTTTCCGGTCATGCGGTTCATGGCTTCAACCACACGCCGGAGCTCTTTGGTTTTGGGCAAATGTTCCTGAATCTCATATTTCTTCCTGCACAGGGCATCTGCCTGGCGCTCCACCAAATCCAGCGGCTTCAACAGCAGCCGCAAACCTAATCCTCCTGCCAGGAGAACGACAATCCCACTGGCCAGAAACAAAATTGTCATCCTGACAATATTTTCCCACAGGGTTTTATAGGCATAGCCCGGGTGACTTTTGACATAAATGGTTCCGGCCTGATGCCAGCCGGCCATAACCTTTGCCGTTGCTTCCGGAGTTTGTAAAGGAAAGAGGCGTATGAACCATTGCGGTACATTTTCAATGGAGATGTCAAGCACCCTGTCTATGAGAACAGTATCTTCGGTGTCCGTATACCTGACAATCCGGTAATATCCCCCGTCAAACACCGCACTGATCATACTTTCTATGACCGGCATATCATTTTCAACACTGGCCTGTGATATTGACAACCCCAGGGAGGTGGCGGTGTCCTGGGCGTGTGACTCCAACTGGTCGATGAGAAATGACCTTGTACTATCCAACTTTACCAGCCAGGTGCCTGCAAACAGGATAACGAACAGAAGCAAAGTGAAGATAACGAGTTGCCTGTAAAGAGTCATAATTTACACCGTGTTTTATTATTGCGTTCGAAAATCATTAATTATCTTCAGACATTCTGCGTATCAGGTCCTGCCAATGCTGCAGCCGACTGCTGCTCCCGGCAAACTTTCCCCGTCCCCGCTGCTTGGCGAGCCACAAACCTGTACCGTTAAAACTGTATATTGGAATTAAATCTGCCCGTTGTGACGCCGGTTTTATTTCTCCTACAAGATTATCCAGAATAAGTGGCTCAGTATCACTCGTCCTGAAATATGTGAGGACCATATGGTGTACATTATAATTGAGAGCCTTAACGTATGTAAGATTCAACTTTTCTTCCTCAACCCCCATGGCCTTTAAGGTAAAGTATTTTGCAATGGAAAAATCTTCGCAGTCCCCTCCCCGGGTCCCGAGAAACTCCATCGGTGTGGCCCAATAGTCTTTTTGGCCCCAGTGGATGGAATCATCGACAAATTCCATCCTGTTGAAAAATTCATTAACCTGTTCAAGTTTAACCAGGTCAGGCCGCTCTGTATTCTGAATAATGAGGTCTTCCCAGGCAACAAGGAGCAAACGGGCATCCTTGCCATATTTCAATTCTGCTCTATTTAAGAGTTCCAGATCAAGATGAAAATTTTCCGCCATAGTCATGGATGCAATACCAATCAGAAACGAAAAACAAACAAAAAGACGGAAATAATATTCTATTGTATCGGTATGTTTGAACACAATGGCTCATTTAGAGAAAACACTTTTTGCCGGTACCCTCCCAGTCAAAAATGGTTGGGACTGGAAGAACTGGGAGATATTGCAAAATAAAAATGGGGGAGCAAAACAAATGCCACCCCATTTTAACAACTTACCGCTTCTATAAGCAACAGTCTATAATCACTTACTGATTATTGGCCCGCCTGACCATCATGCCTGTCAACCTGTTTTCCAGGTTTTTATCGCCTGTTGCGGCTGATTTATCGTCACGGGGAGCTTGCTCTTTCTCCTGTTTCTGTTTTTGCTGTTCATCTTCTTCAATCCTGCTTTCATCAGGCCACTGGAGCCCCAGGGTATGAACCAGCCGGCCAATACCGCTTAATATCCGGTATTGGGAATAAGTCCTGTCATACTGGGCATTGACCAGGTCAACCTTGGCATTAATAAGCTCTGCTTCAATATCAAGAACATCAAACATGGTACGGCGCCCGATATTCCACTGTTTGGAAAATGCCTCTGCAGTGAGGCTGGTGGATTTAACATAATTTTGAAGGTAGTTTATTCTGTTTTGCGCCGATGTATAGGCTACCCATGAGAGGCGTATCGATTCAATGATCTGCCGATACGTGTTGTTCTGGATTTCCCGGGCCTCGCTTATAAGGTGGCTTGTTTCAGCAATGCGGGCCTTGTCGCTGAAGCCGTTAAAAATATTAAAACGTACAAAGGCAATGGCACTCAGTTCTTCCTGGTAACCTGAGATATCGACATCATCTTCCCACCTCTGATCAACGGCAATATCCAACTTGGGATAATAGTTACTCTTGGCTACCACATGCTGCGCCTCACGGGCTTGCAGGTCTGCCTGGGCTGACTTGAGAATTGGATAGTTATCCAGAGCCAGCTGCTGTGCTTCTTCCATGGATGCAGGAATGACCGCTTCCACCGAATGGGGCTTAACCAGATTCTCGGGTTTGCGTCCAACAACGAACTGATAATCCGTCTCAGCGTCGGCAACATTAGCATCAGACAGAACAACATCTGATTCTGCCAGCGCCAGACGAGCCATGACCTGATCAAGGTCGGCTTTACGGTCCAGGCCGGATTCGCTTCTCAGCTTTATCTGGTCATAAATCCGCTGATGCGTGGTCAAATTTTCTTTGGCAAGATCCAGAAGTTCAAGCTGGCGGAGGACGTTCAAATACACCCGTGAGGTAACCAGGCCGATGTTCTCAGAAGTGCCCTGCAGCCGATAGGCCGCCGAATTTACCCGGGCTTCCTGTCTCTTCACTTCATACTGGTCGGCAAATCCTCGGAAAATATTCTGCCGCAGGCCTAATACGGTTGATTGGGGCCAGGATGTATCATTTTGGGGATGATCCTGGTCCTCAACTCCAGCACCGTAAGCAATATCAATAACCGGCAAGTAGCCTGCCCTTGCCTGCGTCACCTCCTGGTCGCGTGCCAGGCGGTTATAGCCTATGGCTTTGATTTCCGGGTTTGTCTGCAGCATGTAATGCACCGCATCCTGCAGGGTTTCAGCGTGGGCGTATCCCGACCCAAAGATTAGCGATCCCATTACAACTACGCCCAAATACCTGAATATGAATTTCATTTGAGTGCCTCCCGGTTTGAAATTATTGCAACTCGCTTAAAAGATAGAAAAGTAAAAAATCAAGATTCCATGGCATTCCAGTTAATTCTTGGAAAGATTTAGAGCAAATTTGAAATGGGGAAAAGTTTACGAATTATTCCGCAACAATATAATATACTAAATTTATTTTATTTTTTTAATAAAAAAATTATTACGTAAGGCTCATTATTATCAAACCAGTCTTAATCATCTTATGCTTTTAACAATCAGCCCTCTGATTATTTCTTTTACCTTGCAGTATCAATTCGGTATACTTTATACATTAGATTATCCTTTGCCTTACCAATTCCTCAAGGAAATGCCCATGGAATGGGAAAACACGAAAATTACACTTGAAATATATTCGGACTATGTCTGACCATTCTGTTGGCTGGCGGAGCCTGCCATCACACAACTTGCCGACAGTGAACCCCGGGTTGATCTGCACTGGAAAGCATTTGAACTCAGACCGGATCCGGTTCCGACCTTAGACCCCACGGGTGATTACCTGAACTCGGCCTGGGAGGAACATGTGTATCCTCTGGCAGAAAAAATGGGCTTTACCATGCACCAGCCGCCGGTCCAACCCCGCACCCGGCTGGCCCATGCCGCTGCCAAGTGGGCTGCTGACAACGGAAAATTTGACGCATTTAATTGTGCCCTGTTCAAGGCCTTTTTTCAAGATGGGCTTGACATTGGCAAACTTGAAATACTTTTACACATAGCTCAGAAACTTGGCCTGGAACCAGGCGGGTTTGCATCTGAGATGCAAATTGATTCATTTACCCGCAGAGTACTGCACGATGAAGAACGGGCGAGAGAGGTTAATGTCCGGGCAGTCCCGGCTTATGTGTCAAACGGCAAAGTCCTTGCTGCCGGTGTACAAAGCCCAGCCCAATTGCAGCGAATGGTCTTTTCCCGGTAAGGCATCTTCAAATTTATGGACACATTGAAAATTTAAATTTCAAATTTAATCCACGAGTATAGCTGGTGTGTCCCAGCTATGCTATTCATGTAGGTTGGTGATAAATAAAGTGAAGACCCCGTATAGTTTCTTACATTGCCTTAAATACATTTTTACGTTCATTTTTGTCGGCATACGAACCTGCCGACGATTGACAGCTTGCCCTTTTTTGTTCTTTAATATGCAAAACGAACCAGCAGCGAAGCGGCGAAAAAGGCAGCCGTTCACTCGCCGTTGTACTGCTGGCCCGCTGTAGCGGGCTGCCCTGTGCTGCTCGCAAAGAACGGGCGACATCGGAAAGTCGCGGAGTTTATGCCCCCTTGCGGGGTACTCCGCCGAGTCGCTTAACCGTTCTTTACTGTGTTTATGCCCCGTTTTTAGGGGTGCTGCTCGGCGGCGTAAAATGGCGTTAAAATCTTTTTTTACAACGAGCAAAACAAAAGACCCTTTTAAGTGTGGTTGTTAAATAATTCCTGGAGGTTTCCTATGAAATTACGGCCTATAATTTTGATGTTCTTTGCTATCTTATCCCTGATATTCTTATCCTTTTCCCCGGCTTTATCAATGGATGACCCCGGATTTGTCATAAACCGCATGGTCGCAAGTAAAAGCATTGCAGACAATGAACCGGTTGCCATAGCAGATGCATTTTCAACAGATACTGAAAGAGTATTCTGTTTCCTGGAGGCAAAAGCCATAGAATTTGACACCACAGTCAGTTTTGTCTGGTATTTTGAAAATAAGGAAATGGCGAGGGTCTCTCTGCCTCTTCAAAAGGGCAACCGCTGGAGAACTTATTCCAGCAAGAAAATTGCCGGTCTGACAGGAAACTGGACGGTTGAGCTGCAGGAATCAACTGGTATTGTACTGAATTCCATTTTTTTCAAGGTGCAGTAAAGAAGTCCTCCCTGAAGTTGTTTCAGGGAGGACTTCTTCATACAATAATTGCGTGTGGTGACTATTTTCCGTATCCTGGCACTTTCGGTGCCCCTAATGATTTAATATAGCTTGCAAGTTCTTGCATTTCAACAGAATTGTCGTCAATAGCCACTCCTTTATTGGCGTTAATGATGCAGATATTTATAGCTTCTTCCAGACTGTTCTGTTCACCGCCCATGATACTGAACTTTGTTTTTGCCCCGGCTCCTTCAAGTCCCCTTCCATTTGGATGACAGGTACTGCAGGATTTCTTGCCACCCGCAAATGCCACATTATTAAAATGTACCCTGCCCCTCTCTTCTGCAGTGTGATGTTTTGCAATAGCCAGACTAAATGATAAGACAAAGACCAGAAGTACCGATACTAAGATTGTCCTTTTTCCCATAATTGTTCCTCCATTTGATGGATTTAGTGGTAGAGCATGTATTTGATGCATAATACTATAATGTATATCCTTGTTTGGTAATTCGCAATCTTCAAGATACATTTCATTATCTGATCCCCTGGTTTTAAAAATTTCAGCGTGCGCCACATTATTCGATATAATATATTGAAAATATTAACTTTTTTATATTTTCCCAGAATTCAATCTCAGGATAAATTTCAATAAAATACCATGCTGGATATTCATTCTGTAATTCCCGGATAACATCATGATATTTTGACATAAAGTAATTTCATGTGGTATATATTAGCATCTTGTGAAACATTACACATAGAGAACATCCACATTTATGGGGAGAAATCATGGCTGTAGATCCCGCCCAAAAGCTGTCATTTTCTAAAGAACAACCGTATAATTCACGCTTCAGGGATGAAATTAAACTTGCCAATCTTTTCAGATCTGCAAAAAATATCAATGAGCTTCTGAAAGGTCTGAAGAGTGAGTTAAGGGCATATTTTAATGCTGAAGCCTTCACAATTTACTTTGCTGATAACAAAAAAAAGCAGATCGTTTCAAAAGTAAAGGCAGGGCGCCTGCGCAAAGAGATCCGCCTCCCCATAGACAAGTCAAGTATTGCAGGCTTTGTTGCTTCATCCGGCACAATTGTCAATATAGTTAATGCCTATGACAAGGAAGAATTGCTGAAAATTGATCCGAATCTAAGTTTCAACCGAACGTGGGATGATCAAACCAAATTCATAACCAGGCAGGTTTTATCAGCACCCGTATTTTGCCATAAAACCCTGTTTGGCGTTATTCAACTTCTCAATAAAAAAAACGGCCTTAAATTCCCCGATGAAGATGTGGATAATCTCAGGGCAATTACTGAGGCCCTGGGCCGCTTCATCCTAGAACATCTTCCCAGCTCCAAAGAAAAGAACAAGCCATCAAAGGTAGAGAAACTCCCCAAAAACGAAAAAACTCATTCTCCCTATAGCATTCTCATCAAAAACAAGATTTTATCCGAGGAAGAAGTATTTAAAGCCGTCAATAAGGCGGATAAAGAGAAAAAAGACCTGGAAACGATCTTGCTTGATGATTTTGATCTGAGCAGAAAAGAGCTGGGAAAGGCCCTGGCACAATTTTACGGCATCCGCTACGAGGACCTGGCCACTACGATCTATAACCCCATAGAATATATTAAGGGCAAGAATATTGACTTTTTTCTGCGCGGCCTCTGGGTTCCACTGCATATCGAGGGCAATGAACTCATTCTTGCAATCAACGACCCCAGCGACAACAGCAAGATCCAGGATGTCCAGCAGTTATATCGCACGCCCGAGGTGGAACTGCGCTTTGCCTTAAAGGAAGATATTAAACAGTTCCTGCACTCCTTCCGGGGGGCAATGAAATCCAAAAGAACTGACAAATCGGTGGGCGACATCCTTGATCAGTTAAAAGACCAGGAAATGGAACAGACCTATCAAGAAACAGATCTTTTAGATGATGATGCAGATATCAATGATAATGCCGTTGTTCTCCTGGTTCGCAAAATAGTAGAGGATGCCCATTATCAGATGGCATCGGATATTCATATTGAACCGTACGGCTTTGAAAAAGATGCCGTTGTACGGTACCGCATTGACGGACGCTGCCAACAGGCGTTGACAGTACCCAGCGCTTACATCCGCTCAGTCGTCTCCAGGATAAAGGTCCTGGCAAAGATGGATATCTCGGAAAAAAGAAAGCCCCAGGACGGAAAAATCCGTTTTAAAACAGCAAACAATAAAATTATTGAACTTCGTATTGCGACTATCCCTACGGCCCAAAATAACGAAGATGTGGTCCTGCGGCTTCTGGGTTCTGCCGAACCTATGCCTCTTGATCAGATGATGCGTCAAGAGACCTTTGAACGGTTCGCTGATATCATCCAGAAACCCTATGGCATAGTCATGGTCGTTGGCCCAACAGGTTCCGGCAAAACCACAACCCTGCATTCAGCTCTCGGCTATATCAATAAACCGGAGCGTAAGATCTGGACCGCGGAAGACCCGGTGGAAATTACCCAGCACGGATTGCGACAGCTCCAGGTCAACCCAAAGTCAGGCCCAACCTTTGCCCAGGCCATGCGTGCATTTCTGCGGGCCGACCCTGATGTTATTATGGTTGGCGAGATGCGGGATCACGAAACCGTCAAGATGGGAATAGAGGCCTCTCTTACCGGCCACCTGGTATTCAGCACACTCCATACCAACTCGGCACCTGAAACCATCACCCGCCTCATCGACATGGGCATGGACCCCTTTAACTTTGCTGATGCCCTTTTAGGTGTTCTGGCCCAGCGCCTCACCCGGGTTCTCTGTCCCAAGTGCAAAGAGCCGTATCATCCCGATAAATTCGAGTATGACCATATCAGGGATGTTTATGGAAAGTATTTTGATGAACGGCTCAACGTGCCTTATAGCGAAGACCTGATGCTCTACCGGCCCAAAGGATGCAAAGAATGCAATGATGTGGGCTACCGGGGCAGGATAGGATTGTATGAACTGCTCATTGGCGACCGGGCCATGAAAATGCAAATCATAGAACGATCCCTGGTAGAAGACCTTCGTGATGTGGCAATCAAGGGAGGTATGACAACCCTGCTTCAGGATGGCATCCATAATACATTCCTTGGCAAGACAGACATGAAGCAGGTCATGAGCGTCTGCTCACGCTGATTATTCGCTGCTTAAGGAGCCCAGAGTATACCTATATATTTTCAGCCTGCCCGGAAGCTAATAATTTATCTTCAGCCTGTCAGCCAATTCGCCGGCCAGATGCCAGGCAACGATCTTATCTTTTGTCAATACGGGTGATGCCACCAGTATTTTACCATCCAGGATATGCAGCTTCGATTTTTTGTCCTCGGCTCTGATGGTCATGACAACGGTGCCGCTTGCCAGGACGATGTCAAGATTTTCGGCATCGATATTTGCAAGAATATCCGCAACATCTGAGCTTACCGGCAACCTGTTGTTCAGTGAATAAAAATGACTGATACTGGTTTCAATAAGATGCAGGCGTGGGATGATGAGGGAAACCACCCTGGCCTGCTGGACATAGCTGATGTAGGAAGGTATGGCAACTGTAGCCAGAACGGCGACAATACAGATTGCCACCATTAATTCAGTCACGCTCATGCCATGCTGGTTTCCTGAGAAACGGAAGAGGTATTCTCTTCTCCGTTTATATTTAGGGATTTGGTACTGTATATTCAAAACATTGCTTTTATTGAGGTAGTGGAGCCTCAATGGCCTCCCGGCTGAAGCGAAATCGCAATTCCTGCCTCAGGCTTAAGCGTTCATATCCACCCAACCGTTCCGGGCTTTGCTTCTTGGCCAGCCATAATCCCTGGCCGTTGAAACTGTAGATCGGGATAAAGGCTGTTGACCATTGAGCAGAAATTTCTGCCCTGACATTTTTCACGGTTTTTATCCTGGGGTCTGTCATCTATAGCGCCCAAACACATAGTATTCATTAATATAATACCAATCCCAACTCTCCTTTAGCATAATTTATTGCTGCTCGAGATGAAATATATTTTCACCAAATAACTTTGAAATATATGGCATGCATAGTTAGCAACAAACAATATTTTCATATTCAGCATGTATGCTTTCCAGATTTTTTAGTATATATTGCCTGCTGTAGTCTTGAGAATTCCAATAAGGCATTAAACAAGGAGTAGTTATCATGAGAATCTGCCCTGAATGTAAATACGAAAGAACTATACAGGATAACCTTCTTTTCCCTGATTACGAATGTCCATCATGTGGAATCATTTTTGAAAAGGACAAAGCCAAGCAAAAATTGGCTGAACTTGAAGAAAAGCGTGCAAAAGAAAGAAGGGCCAAACGAGATAAACTGAAAAAGGAAGAAGCAGAGAGACTCCGCAAAGAGGAAGAGGAAAGAAAGAAAAAAGAAGAAGCGGCCCGTTTACAAAAGCTTGAAGAAGAAAAAAAACGGCATGCTGAGCAGGAACAGAAACGCAAAGAGGAAGAAAAACTGAAAAAGGCAGAGGCAGAGAGACTCCGCAAAGAGGAAGAGGAAAGAAAGAAAAAAGAAGAAGCGGCCCGTTTACAAAAGCTTGAAGAAGAAAAAAAACGGCATGCTGAGCAAGAGAAGAAACGCAAAGAGGAAGAAAAACTTCGGTTGAAAAAGGAGCAGGAACGCCGGGAAAAAAAAGAAGCTGAACAATTACAAAAAACCGAAGAAGAAAGAGTTCGCAAAGAGCAGGAAGAAAAACAGCGCCAGGAAGAAGAAGAGAGACGTATAAAGAAGGCTGCTGAAAAACTGCGCCAGGAAGAACTCGCAAGAAAAAAACAAGAGGCAAAAGCAGAATTAATTCGCCAGGAGAGACAGGAAAGGATTAAGCAGGCAGTCCAGGCAAATCCCGATAAAATTATTTCCCCGCCTGAATCTGAGAATATTTATCAACTTTTTGATATGTGCCCATTTACCATGGTACAGACCGGAAAGGGCTTGTCAATAGCGGGTTTTGGCGAGACAAAAAACAAGTTTCAGCATGGACGCTGTATGCAGAAATATTGCCGCCTGTGGACTTTGAAAACCAATGAGGAGGGAAACACATATGCCCAGGGCTGCTCTCTGCAATTTCTGGGGTTGAGCAAAGAAGAAATTGAACAAAATTTTACCATTAAGAATACCAAAATCCTTGAGGATGCACATCCTGCAAATAGTGAAACAGATGAACAGGAAGACCAATAATGAAAAGCGGAGAAACCAAGTTGGCGGGCGCCTTCCTTGGTTTCATTTTTTTAAGACCTGCTCTTTGCCGCCTTTTCCTTGCATACCGTAATTTCTCCCACTCACCCCGGCGGAAACATTAGCCACATTGTGGTATTTTTTCCTTGACATTCCAGACATAATTATTTTAATTATATATTTGATTTATTGGGAGAAATGTCATGCTACTAATGACTATCCGCAAGAAACAAATTCGTGCATTCGTCCTGTTAACCTGTTTCCTGTCGTTCTACATGGGATTCAGCCAGCAAGTCATGTGTTTTGAGTACAACGACGTCGGAGAAATCCATAAATTGCACCTGCAACTCATTGAGTGTAATCCCATATCAGCTCACGCTATTTCCAGCAGTCACAGTCCAGGCATGTCGGCAACAGATTCATCTGGCCATGGGTGTCCCGGCTGCAAAGATTTTCATTTATCAATTAAAAGGAATCCGGGTCTTGATTTAACCGATATGGTCCCCCGGATTTCATTCCTGCCTTTTGCGCATCCAACAGTATCCAATAGGCTTATGGCAAATACCATATTTCAAATCAGACATTCCCATGGGACTGCCCCCCCCAATGACACCGAATCCAGCAAATCCATAGCAGCTTTACGAACAACAGTTCTCCTGATTTGATTTCAAGTCGGCAATTCAGCGGCTTTATATTTTTTGGCTCTTCTTCTACAACATCAGGCAGACGTACCAAAAAGTGAATTTATTCTTTCCTCTCACCAATAAGGAGGAAGTTATGGCACGGCCATTGATATATCAGGAAACGGAAAAAAATAAAAATGAGAATGAACAAGCCCTACTGCAACTCAAAGAGGGAAAAAATCCATTGCACAGTGGGCCAACAGAATCTGCAAAGCACCTGCTGACCCATGCAGCAATTATCGAATGTGTCGAGCTTCTGTTGCGCCGGGAAAAATTTATCGATACTGCCCATGCAGCATACTGCAGATGCAAGAATATACTCGGCGCCACATCTGGCTATATTGCCTTAATTGATCAGTCAGGAAAAAACTTCGACGTTCTTCATCTTGATACGGGCGGATTGACGTGCACTGTAAACTCTGATCTTCCAATGCCCATCAGGGGTTTACGTAAAGAGGCCCTGCAAAAAGAACATGCCATCTGCTGCAATAACTTCAAGATGAGCAAATGGCTCAAATTTCTACCCAAGGGACATATACACCTTGAAAATGTCCTGTTGGCTCCACTTGTAATCGAGCAGATCCCTGTCGGGCTTTTCGGTTTTGCAAACAAGCCGGAATTTTTTGACCAGGATGACACACAAATTGCAACATCCTTTGCAAAATTAGCATCCCTTGCCCTGGCAAACAGCAAGGCATGGAACATAATGAAAGAAACCTGGTATACTTAGGACTGCATAAAATAATTCCGCGCTGAAATATACAAGTCCGCATTTTTCACGAGTCGAGACGCCGGATAGACAAAGTGTAAGTCGTTTGAGCAGATAAGTGACCGAAAAGGGAGACTTCGATACTTTAGTATGCGAATCAGTCACTTGGTACAAACTGTAACCGGACAAATACACTGGAAACATAAAATTTAAATCACAAAAACATATAGTTAAACTAATTTTTCAAAACTGTTCATGAAATATTCGGGCTAGCACAACACGTTATAATTGCAGACAGATAATTTCTCCGCCGGCTCTATATAAAAAAAGCCCTGCTGCATGAATAGAAGGGTGAATTGGCGTTCTTTAGGAAGTCTATTCGTGGGTGTGGCAGCAGGGCATCTGTTTTTTCAATGATATGATTATCAATATCATTTCATCACCGCCAAAGCAAGAAAAATTATCAGGGATAACAACTTCAAGCCATTCGGTGGTAGTTTTTTTATGTCAAGTAAAAACAGCGGCTACATTCTTTCTGGCACCATTCTTTCCTTCAGATCCTGCCACAGCTTGAGACGATTACTGTTGCCGGCAAATCTACCACGCCCCCGCTGTTCAGCCAGCCACAAACTTGTACCATTAAAACTATATACGGGAATTAGGTCCGAACGTTCAAAACCGGATTTGACATAATCAACGTTGTTATCAAGAATAAGCGGTTCAGCATCAGGTTTACTGTAGTAAAGAAGAACTATGTGATGAGAATCATAATTTAAAGTCTTAACATAGGTCAGGCTGAGCTTTTCTTCGGGAACCCCCATTGCATAGAGGGTAAAATATTTGGCAATGGAAAAATCCTCGCAGTCACCACTCCGGCAGACTATAAATTCAACCGGCGTTGCCCAGTAATCCTCCTCTCCCCAATGATCAATGTCATTAAAAAATTCCATCTGATTAAAAAACTGATTTACCTGTTCAAGTTTATCCAGTTCTGTTGTGTCTGTATTGTCAAGAATCAATTTCTGCCATTCAAGCAGCCTGCTTATAATTATTTCTTTCTGAACAATGTGAAAATCGCAGCGACTTAAAACATCTTCCGCACCTTTGTAGATGGTCCCCTGGCCCTGCTGAAGTAATTTTTTTATATCCAGGAGCGTGTTTGTTAAAACAGTCTGCCCGGCCATGCAATGTGGCCCGGCGAAAAACTTTGTGATACTTAAAAATGACAGGATTACAACAAAAAGAACAAATAATTTTACTGAAGTGAAATTATGCAATTTCATCATATACCTTTTATACGTTGTTACTGCTTAAAAGTATAACAAAAATGCTTTTGATACGTCCAAATCAAAAAAGCCTCCAGAGATACAGCAATCTCGATGCAGGCTTTTAGCTACTTGAAAAAACTTCTTATACTTACATATAAACACCTTCAGACTTCAGACTTCAACCTTCAGCCTTCAACTGTAGTGTGCCTGAACCTCTGAGTCTGTGCCGATTCCCATGGAAGCACAACGGTTAACGAAACTTCTCAATAAAAAAGCCTGGTTGGGGGTCAAATCGCCAAATTCAATCCCGCACTGCCTTAAAGCTGTTACTTTTGAATAGGATTCCGTTTCTACTTTAACATCCCAGACGCATTTGCAGGGAATATCACTCAGGTACTGGCCGTCTGCTATCAGATCAATTGAATGGAAAGGGCTCTCATCAGGCGCCATCTTGAGTGCGTTATATGTGCACTTGACACCACCATGTGAAATATCAGGGACTGTGCCGATTATCAGAGGTTCTTCAGAATTGAGAACGCCAACCACAAGATTCTGTAAGTATGAACGTTCATGCCGCCTCCGGTCGATATGATCGCTATCCTCTTTCATGTTTACGCCCTCCAAAAAATTTCAATGACCCTAACCAGTCCTAGAATGATTAATTGCTGCTATATTCTTCAGTACCCCACAGAAATAAACTGTGATGATATTTTTACCAAAATGAAGCTGGATAAATCAAAAATCAGTATTCATTTATAATTATATGCAAAAATAATGCCTTTTCTGGCGATTTCAGAACATATTCAATCATAAAAGCATGTTAGTTTAAAACAGCCCATGAAAGACCATTCAAATTGTGCCTGCTTTCCATACATTTTATCCGGAAATCCGGAAAAAAATCCACAGATGCGGAATGTCCACCCTGTAACCAGTTGCCACTTCAGATTGTTAGGATTAATTCCACTCTTGTCACATTGTGACTCAATATGCATGAAAGAAGGGATGATTGCCTGTGGTACTAATTACTTTCTTAAATGACCAGCAGCAGCGGCTAATGGGCACAGCAGCAGATAGGAGGGGGTTTTGCATTTGGGAATATTTTACAGGACGTAGCGCTGAGCTGCTTAATTAAGAGAAAAATCCGACTTTCAGACAGGTATATAGACCAGGGGCCGAACCGAGCTGCCCCATAACAGGATGAGGCAGCGGATTTCCCTCTGCCTCAACGTTTAAGTTATGGTGGAGCCGGCCGGAAACCGGCTCCACGTTTCGTTATTTTATCGTTATGGTGAAGGTGTTGTTATGAAGAAATTATCTTCACCGAATTTGACACCCTTGCCGACAATGACATCCTCCACGCAATCTTCAGAATTTTCAGCCTGAAGGCACAGGGCGTAGCGTGACTGCTTGCCTTTATGCTGGTAGTTGGAAAGATACCAGCCGTCTTCGTCGGTGATCATCTCTTCGATGAATGTACCTTCTGAACTGAGGAGCTTCCTCAGTGCTCCTTCAACTCCGTTATAAACATTGAAAGCAGAGTCATATATTCTTACCAGAGCGGCGAGTAATCTTGCAGTTAAAGTGTTGGAAATTTGTTTGTTTCTATCTTGAAAGACCAAGTTGCCAACAATTTTATTGGCTATGAGCCTGTCAGAGAAATAATCGCAACGAAAAAATGAGGAATTGAGATCAAATTTTCGGAAATTTGAGCCGATTCTCTCGCTTTTGCAGTAAATTGGGAATTCTCCGAAAGGCTCCTAGAGCATAGGTATTAAATAATTCACTTTTCCGGAGGATATGGAAACTAACAGACAGTCTCGCAAAAGTTAAACATGAAAAGACACTTTGACTAAAGCTGTTTCACGTTGAATGATTGATTTTTCGTTGACATCCTCACCGGTAATTCATTATTGGTTAATTGTATGTCAGGGTTCGGAGTGGCTTGGTTTGATAATGGGAAACGGCTTCACGAGACATCTTTACCAGATACCCCTTTTCAAGCCAAACTGCTTGAGAGCCTTGCCTCTGTTATGCTACCTAATGTTCCATTACTTCGGGTGAGACTTTGTAGCGGAAAGACGTTGTATCTAATGCCGAGAAACTTTCGCTGGAGGAACTGTGAAGATAGCCTGCTATTCTCTGATTGTTTTGACCCTCTTACTCGTTTTCACTGGCTTGACAGGAGCAGTTGGGCCGGGAGAACCCAAGAAGGGCAGAATCTTCTTCGTACGACAGACCGTTGGCAATGACTCCAACGACGGATTGTCAGCCCAAAAAGCATGGCAGAGTCTGTCCAAGCTTGAAAAAAACATGCAGGCTGGAGATACCGTTTACATCGGGCCCGGCCTGTATCGGGAGATGATCACCGTGACCAACAGCGGAACACCGGAGGCGCCGATCACCTTCATAGGAGACACGGCCGGCCAGCACACTGGCGATCCACCCGGTGTTGTAATGATTACTGGTGCTGATCCAATGGATGAGACGGTCTTCGTCCCGCAACCGACACCAGGACTCTATAAGGCTGTCAATCTCCAGGGGCATTCTCTGAGGCTGGTGGAAATGGACGGTCCGCAGTATCGTTATAAGAATGTAGGGGATACAGTAGAACATTTGAGGGAGGGTATGCCGCTGCTGGAAGTCGTTGCCAGGCTGGCGTCAACTTACCACTATGACCGAGATGCCGGAACCCTTTACATTCACACCAGCGATGACCGCCCGCCCACCAAACATGAAATTGAGTTGATTCGGCGCAACTATGGCATTGTGACCTACGGGAATCACCACATCTCCGTGATCGGTTTCACCTTCCGCCACATGGGGATAGCGGGGATTAACTTCGGCAAGAGTTCCAGCAACTGTATCGCTCTTGACAACACGTCCTATGGCAGTTGGCAGGGTATTCGCGTCTCCGACTCCAGCAATGTTCGAGTCGAGGGCAACACCCTGTTCCGAAACGGCAACAGCGGCGTCTACTTTCTGTCCGAGTCAAGGAACAGTCAGGCGGTCAGGAACATCTCCTACGAGAATGCAAAAGGTGTCCGCTGGAGTAGCGACTCGGCAAATGGTGTGGCACTTGAAAACGTGACATTTGACAATCATGAAGTTGGCATCTCCATAGAAAGCACGAATGAGATCAGTATAAGTAATAACATTATTGTGAACAACAGGATATACCAGCTGCTGGTGAGGAAAAGCAGCTATACATCCGAGGCGAACTGCTACGAGACCAGAGGTGCGAAGCAACTGATCGCCAAAGTAGACTTTCACGAGAACTACAAAACACTGGCTGAATACCAGCAGGCTACGAAGCAGGATCTGAGCTCTCGGGAAGAATGCGGTCAACTTCCGCAAAAATTAAACGTTCATGAGCTTCACAGACGGACTAAGAACTACTCAGAGCGGGCTCGCAGAATTCTTGCTGAGCGTGATAAATGAGGGACAAAACAACTGTAAAAGATTTACTCTGAATACGAAATAAAACTTTTCAATTAAATACTCTTTCAATATTAGGGCTTTTGCCTGCTAATACCCTGCATAATAGAGAACAGGCCCCAATATTACCCTTTCTGTCGCCTTAATCACTTATTGAATTATAAAAGTACGTCCGTACAAAAAAGCCCATGCCGACAAATTATCATTGCACCTGCTTTCCAGAAACTTTATCCGAAATAAAATTTAGAGATATGGAATAGCCATCCTGCAGCATTTTACACTTCAGTTTGTTCGGGTAAATGCACCGCTCCTGTCACAGGGTTGAATCCTTTTGCCTGCAAAAAGACAGGGTCAGAGGTGGAACTGATACTTTATGTAGATGAATAGACAGACAAGGCTGATTGGCACTGCAACTGACAGGAGGGGTTTGCGTAGGCCATAGTGATTGAATAGAACGTGCCGCTCTGCTGCGTAATTGAGAAAAAGCCCGATTTTCAATCGGCTATACAGGTCAGGGGCAGTTCAGCGCTGCCCAATAACAGATGAGGCAGCGGGGTGACCCGCTGCCTCATGGTTAGAGATATGGTGGAGCCGGTCCGAAACCGGCCCCACGTTCAGTTATTTTATTGTTATGGTGTTATATCAAAATTGCCTTCACCATATTTGACATTCTTGCCGACAGTTACATCTACTTCCTGTCCATAGCTAACAAGACTGAGCGTGTAGACTGCCTCCTTGCCCTTATGCTGGTACTCGGAAAGGTACCAGCCGTCAGCATCGGTGGTCATCGTTTCAAGCACGTTACCGGCAGAGTCAAAGAGCCAAACCTCGGCACCAACAACCCCGACACAAACATCGTCAGTATCACAGTCTTCTACTATGCCGCCAAAGCCGCGGATGCGCTTGAACTCATTGACGTTCTGGACGGAGTCAAAGAAACCCGCACCGGAGCATTCAGTAAGTGTCCCGTCATGACAGAAGTCAAAGGTCCGGCAGTTACTGAGCCCGGTGACTTCGGTATCATCAACAAGGGCATTGTCATTTGCGCCCTTGTCGTAGCGGTCAACAAGACCATCATCACACGGGTTGGCGTCAACATGGGTACCCTTGAGACCCCAATCGAGATGCAGGTTCACGTAGTAACTGCAGGTCTCGCCAGCGTTGCAGTTGTCATAGTCGGGATGTAACGGCAGCGTCACATCGAACCAGCAATTACCCACGCCATCGGGTCCGCATACCTCATTACACGTTACCCCAGTCGTATTCTGCGATCCGCCGTCAGCCCAGTCATCCAGGGAAATCTGGATCCTCTCCGACGACAGCGCACAATCGTCGCAAGGCTCGAAGCAGCCGTCTACGGTATCCAGGGTATCAGCATCATAGACGTGTAACGGTGTCGCACCCTGGGTAACGAACGGCCACGGCACGACAATTCGCACCGTATCACCCGCTGACCCGTCGTAGATCAGGTTGTAGTAGTACTGACCCGGATTGGTGGAGTTTTGCTTGTAGGCCGGCCAATTCTGCATATCGGGCGTGAAGACGACCCGGAACTTAGAATCACCATCGCAGACGTCCGAATACACATCAAAAGGACAGAGCGACGAGTTGGTCACATACGCGCACTCCTCGTTGTTCGGCAGACAGTTTCCTTCGCCGTCGCAGGTGTCCGGATCGGTACAGTCGTTGTCCGTGTCATCACCGCACGCTGTGTCTACCGGTAGCGGATCTGGAAAGCAGGCGCCGTCCTGTGGATCACAGGTGCCGACATTGCAGTCGTCATCTTCAGACGAGCAATCTACCGGCACGCCCGTACACACACCCGCCTCACAATGATCAGGCGTTTGAGGTGCCCCTGTCTCGGAGGTACAGAATTCTCCATCCTCACAAGGTGTGGAATCCGCTTTTGGAACGAACCCGCACGTACCCGTTCCCGGGTCACACACGTCGTCGTTGCACTGGTCACCTGGTCCACAGCCCACCGGTACTCCGGTGCAGCTACCAGCTAAACAATGATCCGGTGAGGCTTCAGATCC
>CAMYKS010000044.1 GCA_947259115.1 uncultured Desulfobulbaceae bacterium
AGCTGCCGGCCTCGGCTGGCTATCTGGTTGCGGATTTCCTTTATAGTCTGCGAAAGAGTCTCTGAACTCTGACTGGTGAGAGAAGGAGGGATGAACGCAGCAGAAAGCCGGATACCCTCGGCATCCTTTTCCAGTTGCGCAACCGGTAATAGAATGTAATCACCGAGCTGGTCCTGTTCGGACTCAAAGAAAATCCGCATGGCAAAATGCAGGAGTTGGACCTGGCCCTGCTGCCCTTCCTGATGCAGATCAAAAACCTCCTCAGGGTCCGCAGGAGTCAAATAACGCTTGGAGATAACTCCTGCTTCATTTTGACCTTTCAGGACTGCAACATTATTGCCTGATTCATCCCATTTTTTCAGCCCCACGAAGACAGTCAGGGGTTTATCCTTTTTTTCCCACACCTTTTCGAATGAGCGGGCTTCAAGCATGGCATTGCCGGGAAAAACAACATGGCTGCCGTCAGGAAAGAGGAATTCACCCTGGGTGATGTCAAAAACAAGGTTATCAAGGGCGCCCAGGGAAATATCAAGTTTCACGACTCCCCAAAAATTGGGCACAAGGAATTTCTGGTACGGCAACAGGAGTGACTGCGTGTGACGATCTGTTATTTGAAAATGGTGGGGTTGAAGAAAAATCCCCTGCTGCCAGAAAAGGGCTTTTTGTATATCCACGATTGCCTCCATGTAAACATGGTTAAAGGAATGTGCGGCACAACACAGTCTATGGGAAACCGTTGAGATTAATTGCTGATCCGTTCCGGCCCCAGGATAAGATCGATAGTAAGCTCCTCCGGAACCTCTATTACTGTAGAGCTCATAAACCCTGCGCTCTCACTCTTAATTGGTATCTCGAAGATACGCACATCTCCTTCCTTTTCCATCCTATTGTATCCCGCTACCACCGCTACATACCGAGTGCTTTCAACCCGATCGAAAATTGCTACGCTTTTTTGGCCGGGATGGATGAAAAGTCTTTCTACATTGGTAACGCTGGAGTCAAACCGGGAGCACTCCAGGAGTGTATAGAGACCATCCCTGTCACCTGACAACAGATTGAAGGATTTGCGCGAATCGAGCTGGTAAACGCAGGCCATCAGGGTATGGGGTGCCCCCTCGTAACGATTCAGCTCCCAATCGGCCTCAACATTGATCCGGACACCATCCTTGGCATAAATAAACTCCGGCGGCTGAATAGTCTTGCCGGCACATGAAATCATGAAAAAGAGACAGGCGATCAAGGAAAACCTTTTCAATAGTCTGTGCATTATATCCCCCCTTTTTGTGAATAGAATTTTTGGCAGTTCTTTTCAAACTCTCTCAGTAGTGCTTCAACGAAGATGCCGGATTGGAGCCACTTTTCTACAGTTATGTATTTTTCGCAAAATATATCATACATTTCCGCTTTGTGAAATGGTCCCATTTTAATACCTTTACCAACTTCAGAAACAATTACTGCCGGTGACAGGTTGTCCAGCATTTCCTGCATTTTTGTTCTTGCCGCCTGTTGAAAGGCCTTATGGGAAATTGCAAAAGCCTCTTTTATCTGATTCAGATACTGTTCAAGGGATTTGAGCCCCTCTTGTCTGTCCAGGTTGGAACTTATAACAAGGCGGATAGTTTCCTCAGTATCTATTGATTTACCCATGAATGTAGCATTAATGCCACTAATTATTTCGTTGAGGGAATCAAATACTGTATTCAGTGACCCGGCAAGTTTTTCAAGAGTTTCATCGGAGTACTGATCAACCCCTTCACCTCTCTTGCCCAGCAAAAGGGAAATGAGCCTGGTAAAGCCCTCCCTGTCCAAAGGTTGAGCTTCTTTTTCGGGCCCGGTTTCTACAGCAGAAAATGAGTCCCGAAGTTCTCGTATGACAGTTAACTGCTGCTTATCGGGTATGTCCTGCAATTCGTCCTGCAGAAATTTTTCTATGGCACTCTCCGGACCAAGCTCATTTTCCCGGAAAATTGTGCGGATGTCAGAGCTTAATGCAGCCAACGAAATTGGGTTTTCCATTCAGGATTTCCTCCTCAGTTTGGCCAGTTCTTCGGGACTGATTATGACTGTCTCAGAAATGTCTTCATTAAAGTTTTTATCATTATCGCCCTGTTTTTCGAGGCCTGCCTGTTTTTTATTTTCAGGCTTGGCGACAGGGCTGCCAGGCGACTGGGAGGTATGCCGGGGTTCAGGTGGAGCTGAGTGGCTTGTTCTGTTGGAAAGGATGACAGTCTGTTCAATGTCTTCAGTTTGCTTCTGTGCAGCATCAGCGCCTGAATGCGGCCGAGGTCTTCTGGAAGTAGCCTGATCCGGGGATAGAATCTGGGTTTCCATTATCTCTTCAGTACTGGAAGGTTGCTTGCCGGTCAGTGGAATTCCCTGTTCAGTGCCTTGACGCTGCAGGATCTGAGTTGCCTCGATCTCTGCTGCTTTGTCATTGAACGTTGGGGAGATGGCAGAAACTTCCTGTGTCCCGGGACGTACACTGGTGGTGATTATTTGCGTCTCGTCAGCAGCGTTTACCTGCTCGGGTGCAGTTCGTGCCGCACCCTCTTGCCATTTGTCAAAAATAAGCTGAAGAATATTGCCTATGGCAGCATTTTCCCGGTTTTGCGAAAAAGCTTGCTCACGGAAATTGGAAAGCCCTTGGTTTGAAGCAATGGCTTGCACCAGGTTTGTCCGTAATTCTTTTGCAAGACTGTCAAGCTCAAGGGTGAATTTTTCTTGCGACCAGTCGGGCTCAAGGCCATAACTCGCCCTGAACAGAGTCCAGCCGAGCCGTAATGTATGAAGCCAGAACGGCTGCAGGCTTTCAGCAGCGCCCGTTGCCTCTGGATCCCAAAGGATATTTTTCGGCCTTAACGCAGGGAGTTGACCACTGGTGACCTTTTGCTCAAAAACCGTAAAATCATGCAGGCACTGTTCGTCCAGCAAACCTGCCAAGTTGGCCTGTATATCTTTGAGATCGTTTTTTTTGTTGAAGAACAGGGCAAAAAACCAGATCTGGGCCAAACTGAAGAGCATGCCGGCAGAAGGCGGCTTTAAATATTGATTATCAGCACTTCCGGTATTAAATCCCGGGCCAATAGGCCTGATCGTAAAATTCCAACAGAATGGCAGATGCCTGTCATATGCAGCAATTTTTAGCCAGAACTGGTCGATTGGCAGACAAAGGTCGGGATGGCTCTGGCTGTCAAGCAGAGGCGTCATGGAAGAGAAAAGCTGGGCCAGGAAATTGATTTTCAGGAAAAACACTTCGACAGGCCAGCTGTCTTGATTTTTAAAAAGAAACGAGAAGCTTTTGCGGTCTTTAGGAAAGAAAGCCTTGAGCCTGTCAAGGCGGC
This sequence comes from uncultured Desulfobulbaceae bacterium, assembly GCA_947259115.1. Lineage (GTDB taxonomy): Bacteria > Desulfobacterota > Desulfobulbia > Desulfobulbales > BM004 > BM004. The sequence goes on from CAMYKS010000044.1 coordinate 3,342, forward strand.
CGTATTCCCCCTCTACCTTTAAACGGCCAATTATCTCTTCCGGTACTGCTCCTGCTGTTAATGCCAGGAAGTCCAAAGGATGAAAGGATGGGGCATCGTGGACAAGAAGATAAAAATTATAAAAAGCGAAGGGCGTTATCCGTTTTGCTGCCTTTGTGTCGGTGCCGTAACATTTCAGGGCCTGCATGCAGGAAAGGCATGGTAGGGTCTCTGGCTGAAAATCACCCTCCATCAGCTGGCTGAAACCCCTGATCAGATCCCGGCGGTCCCGCAGCATGGGGGAATCTGAGGGATGGCGCTCATAAACATAAAACGCAGCATTTTCTTTGCTGGAAAAACATTCCGGGCAATACAGATAGCGCTTTATGGAATTGTTGTATGACCCAAGACCTGCATGGGAAAGCACATCATCATCATAGCACTGTTCCAGCAGATTTCCGCAAACGGGACAGGGAGGATGGAAAAATTGCTGCGTCTGACAGCAGTAAAAAAGCGGTTTGTACGGCAGGAGATGTCTGTCTTTGTCTGCCTGGGAGGAAAATATAATGAAAGCATCCGGCTGCTCAGCCTGATAATAAGAAAAACTCTGCTGCCAGAGCAAATCAATATCAGGATTGACAACCGGACGATGGGTCTGGTGAATATTATGGTAGTTGTCTTTCTGTACAACAAGAAAAACTTTTTTAAATATGCTGCCGGCACCGCTGACAAGACTTCCATCGACAATCCAAGCCAGTGGATGACTTTCATTAATTGTCAGAAAGGGTCCAGGACTCCGCTCATTTGACGCTGTTAACTCATCTGGCCGTAAGCTGACATTCAACCTGATCTCAGAAGAACCGTTGCCCAGCAGGGGAAGCAGGGATTGCGCTACAATTCTTTTCACTCTTGTTTTCTTCCCGTTCAATTATTAGTCCGGTTCCGGTATTGAAAAAATGTTTTGCTTGTATCCGGTTGCCCTTGGCTTTTATCTCTTAAATAAATAGAGGAATTTTTCGGTGAATAAATAAGGATGTCGGACATATATCGTAATAGTAAATTCGACATTAGCACCCTTGATTTATGAAGTCAACTATCATTCAAAATGGTTTCCGGGTTTCTTGCTGTGCAGGTTCTCGCCAGTACGGTACTTATGGTTAACAAGATGTTTTAATTAGTTAGTGTCTGTCCAGAAATGAAGATTTTTGCCGGAGATTAAGGATCGCGAAAAAAATAAGCGCAGGCATATATATGATATTCCGAGCATTATTTTTTGAGCATGACGCAGAGATACGACAAAAAGGCCATTTATGGACAGGCACTAGTTAGTTAAAGCTTTGGAGCCTTTTATTCGTTGTTTTGTAAGTTCTACTATTACAGGCTGAGGAAATCATCGGGGTAATGCTTCATTCGAAAGCAGCACGGGCGCTATTTTTTTTGCATTACCTGTTTTTTGTTGTTTTTTTCAGTTTTATATATGAATGTAAATTATTAAATTGTAGAAAAACACCTATAGAAGTTTTCAGGGGGCAGTGGCTATCCAGATACACATACACTGCAATTAAGCGTTTATCACCATGGGTTGGTTTTAGAAAAACTGCGTGGTGAAGTCATAAAGTATTCTAAGGGGTAAATGCTATGATGAAAAAAGTGATGAAACTCTTTTGGGTGGCATTTTTTGTGGGATTAATTTGTTCCACTTCTCTCCGGGCAAGGCAGATAGTCACAGTTGAAGACCGTGAATGGGCCAAGGAGGCACTCTCCAGCGAAAAAGACCTGGCCGCATCTGTTTCTCCGAATACCATTGCTGTGCTCAATTTCAATAACATAACAGAGCTGCAGGAGTTGAACCCGGTTGAGAAAGGCATGGCGATCATGTTGATTAGCGATCTTGCCAAGCTGGAGCGTTTTCAAATAGTGGAACGGGCAAGGATGCAGGCCCTGATCGATGAACTTGTTATTGCAGAACAAGGTGTTACTGCCCCGGAAACCACGGCCAGATTAGGAAAAATGCTAGGGGCCGAGCGTGTTGTCGGCGGTGATATACTCATGCTGATGCGTGATACATTTAAACTGAACTCTAATTTACTTGAAGTTCCCACCGAGAGCATAACAGGACACCCACAGGCCCAGGGCGAGCTCCTGGCAGAACTGTTCAAAATGGAAAAAGAGCTCCTTTTTGAGATTATTGCTCAGCTGAAAATAACTCCGACGCCTGAAGAGGAGGAGAAGCTGAAGAAAAACCTCACTGACAATCTGCAGGCCTTTCTCTATCTCATTGAGGGCCTTGAACACAGCGATAAAGGCAACAACCTTCAGGCCCTCGAGAGTTTTGAAAATGCTGGTACTGCAGACCCCGGCCTGACCCTGGCCGATCAGCTTATCAATGAAATTCTAACAAGAGATATCAAAGCTGAAAAGGCAGCGGCGGATTCCGCTCGGAGCAGAGGGCTCACAGCAACTTTTGTCCCGGCTTCGCCTGGAAGTCTGAATATATCTGACAAAAGCTTATCAGTCCCTCATATCGAACGAAATGTAGACAGGGATAATGACGGTTATACTGATAATTTGGACTGTGATGACAGCAACCCGGGCATTCATCCCGGGGCAGCAGACAACAACTGTGACGGTATGGACAACGACTGCAGCGGCATACCGGACGACGGCTATATTTCCATGCCGACCAACTGCGGCACAGGGGCCTGTGCAGCTGCCGGTGTGACTTCCTGTGTCAACGGCGCGGTGGTTGATTCCTGTGTGCCCGGTGCACCGTCAGCCGATGATAACTGTAACGGCATTGATGAAAACTGCAACGGGCTGCCGGACGACGGCTATGTCACCATGCAAACTGAGTGCGGCACAGGGGCCTGCACCACCTCCGGTGCAACTTCCTGTGTCAACGGCTCAGTGGTTGATTCCTGTACAGCCGGCACGCCTTCTGCCGATGATAACTGCAACGGCATTGATGAAAACTGTAACGGTGTACCGGATGACAGTTATGTTTCCCAAACAACTGAATGCGGTACCGGGGCCTGCGCCTCCAACGGCGTCACTTCCTGTGTCAACGGTGCAGTAGTCGATTCCTGTATTGAGGGGACACCAACCTCTGATGCCAACTGCAACGGGGTTGACGAAAATTGCAATGGGACAGCGGACGACGATTATGTCGGACAAATGACAACATGCGGAACCGGCTCATGTGTCAATACAGTGGAAACGCGCTGTACTGATGGTTTGGTTTTCTCACCCTCCTGTGAGCCGTTATTTGCTGCAACTCCTGAAGTCTGTAATGATGGTATTGATAACGACTGTGATTACCAGACAGACGAAAACTGCGACCTTATTCCGCCCCTGGTTTCCATCGGCAGCATTGATGCTGCACATGAAAACATATTTACTGAACCCGGCTTGAATGGCATGGTAGACAACGGCGATTTTTATCCGGGTGATTTAATTGGTTCTACAGAAGGCCAAGCACTGACGGAGGCTTTCTTCTATGCCTTTGAATGGGGGGGGACAACAACGAAAGGAATTTATTCTGTAACCGGTTCTGAGTACAACGACCTGGAGTTGGAAACCGTTGAGGACATTGCTGACCAAACCCTTGGTCTGCAGACTTTAGGAGTGGATGACGGCTTCCCGATTGTCAGGTTGCCGGAGGGAGTTCTTGAGCAAATCAACAACGATCCCTTTCTGGCCTATGCCGTGCAGGTGGAGGAGGATACTCTCAACCAGCAGGCCCTGACACTGCATAAGGATGCTGCCAACGAACGCGATAACGTCCCCCTGTACAATGATATTAATAAAGTCCTGCGGAATATCGCCCTGAATGTCCAGAGTGCAAATTATATCAAGGCCCGGGACGCCTTTCTCCTGCAGAAGGAAGACGCCCAGGCAGGCCGGGTACTTCGTGACCGCGAGGGTATTCTCGTCCGTACCCAGCAGTATATTCTGCGGCCTTCAGAAAAGAGTGTGCAGATGATCAGCGTCAGCCTGCGGGGGACCGGACCGAACGCCGGTTTGACCACCATTGACTGGCGGACGGATTTCGAAGAAGCCATTCCGGAGGACCTGGGTTTACAGTATTTGGATTGGGATGATTGGCTTTTTACGGAATATGGGAATAGGAGATATATTAATAATGAAACTTTTTTCTATGATGAAAATGAGCAGGAAATCCCGCTGAACTTGTCCAGCATGAGTATAACGTTTGCTACCGATTCATCTTATATAAAACATGCCAGGTCTTTCATGCCAAAAGTGAAAGAAATTCAAGTGATCGACACAGAAACCCTCGAATTGCAAAGTGTATCGCCATACGATGGTTTGTACAGGTATGTGGTGCCGTGGGATGCTGATCCGACTGAAGGTGAATTCTATCTTGATAATTTCGTCACTGTCGGAGGAGAGATAAATAGAGAAGATGCTACCAGTCCAACTGGATTTTCTTATTATGGGGTGAGGGACGGTCAGCAACAGAAATTGTTGACGGCATGGTTCTATGTGCTTGGTGATTATTATAATGAACCTCCCCCTCAATTAAGTTTCAACGGCACGGGTGGGCCGTTTGGCTTTTTAGATATCTGGCATGTCATGATGGTGAATGAAAATTCCCTAAATATCGGGCCAAACAATCTGGAGATCGCCTTTTTCGCCCCCGGGACTTCACCCCTAGAAGATGATGCGATTATCGATGCAGTGTATATCCCCATGAATAGAATGGTCTGGAATAGGGAGAGAACGGATTAGTACAAGAAAAAATAAATAAAATACATAATCAGCAAAGCGAATTTCAATTCACTACCAATGATAATAATATTGAATCTTGTCAATAAATTACAACCTGTCAATAAAAAGGCAATACGTAAAGCATATCAATAATGCCGTTGGTTTGAATAAGCTATCTCAAAAGGAGTGGAGGAGATGAAAGTTAATCAATGCCCTCGTGTGTCCAGGTTATCAATATTGCCTCGTACTTATATTTTCTGCATTGTCCTGTCGGTGCTTCTTTTCTCAGGCAACATAGCAACGGCCGAGGAACCGATCCAGGGCACTACACCGCAGGAAGCCCTGCCCCAAAATACCCTGGTGCAGCATAATAGCCCGGAGCCGTCAGCTGAACGCACGGACTTTGTTATAAGTCTTGATGCCTTTTACTCCCACAAGGACGATAAAGATGGCGATTCGCTTTCCGATGGCGGAGGATTGAACGGCATGCTTGGCATGGGTAAAAGGCTGAAGGACAGGTTGACTTTCATGCTCATCTATACCGGTAGTTATAATAATTCAGGTGATTATTATTCTGATCTGGTAGGCCCCAGGGAGAGGACCGAATACCAGTCCCACACCATTACCCCCATGCTGAAGTATGACTTTGGCGAAAATGACCGTTACTCACTCACCCCTTCCATATTTTACACCAGGACCTACAACAAGGATGTGGGCGGTGGCGGTTGGGATGACGGCCTTTACAACTATAGGGACAAAGGAGGTGACCTGGACTTCAAAGTAAGGGGCATGGGATACGGCGAAAAAGATGGTGATCTGATGCTCGGCCTGCAGTATTACAAGCGTGAGTACACAAACTACGAATCTCTGCTTGACCTTGCTACCGGTATCGGCATTGAAGAAGACGAGAGGGATTATGACGGCATCCTGGGCAGGATTGGCTATAACTGGGGTTACAATATAGGGTTTTCCTGGAGCGCTGATTACTATCTGCTGTATAAGAAACTTGAAGGGAAAAAGGTCGTTGGTTCCGACGGCGTTCTTAACGGTGACGAGCAGGAGGATTACCTGCACAACCTGGAACTGTGGTTCTGGTATGTGCCGGACACCCAACCAGGCCTGAGGTTCGGCCTTGCTCTGAACGGCAGGCTGAACCGCAGCAATCAGAACTACTATGACGGTCTTGGCACGACATTACCCGGCGATGATGTCTTCCTACCTGATTTTTATGATTTTAATTCTTACGGCATAAGGCCGAGCATCTCATATCTGCTGCCGATGCTGCCTTTGACCACTACCATTACATACACCTATCAAAAATTAGATTATACTGACAGGTTGGCACAGGACAGCGAGGGGAGTTATAAAAATGAGGAACAGGATGAAACCCAGAATGGCGTCAACCTGAGGCTGTTTTATGATCTTACTGGCTTGCTTAACGTGCGTCCCCGCTGGCAGGTTGGCATTTATGGCCGCTGGCAGTATCTGAAGGTGGATTCAAACAACGACGATGAGAGTGTATACAGATATGATCGTGAAGAGTACGAATATACCGCCGGCATGTCATTTCGCTACTAATATTTCCCTACTCTTATGAGCCCCTGTTCTACGATTTTAATATACTGCACATTGTCGAGTTGTGTAAAATAGTCCAAGGCAATAACGTATCTTTCGCTCGCTTTTTTCTTATCTCCTATGTACCGTTCATATAGACTTCCCATATTGTAAAGGGTGATGGCCTCACCCAACAGGTTGCCGGTCTGCCGGTCCCAGTCAAGGAGTTCATTGTACTGCTCGAACGTTTTGCCGATTTTCCCTTCACGCATGTAGGTATTGGCCACATTGTTCATGGCCTTTGAAACCTCAGGAGCCATTCCCTCCTCGCGGTAGATCGCAATGGCCTCAAAAAGTAATGCCCTTGCCTTTTCGTAGTCTTTTCTGGATGCATGATAGATAGCCAATTCATTGAGATTATGGGCAATACCGGCTGAAAACCCAATTTCTCTGGACAATTTCAAGGATTTTTCAAATTTTTCAACCGCTGCCTCCTCCTTGCCTTTGGATGCAAGATATTGGCCATTTTTATACAGCTGTTCTGCCCAGCGCAGCTTACCTGCTGTGGAAACGCATCCTGTTGGCATTACAAAAAATACTGTAAGCGCCAGTGTTAGAAACACTGCTATGCGTTCTTTAGCATTACAAGCCATTTTACTCCTTTCAGCAGCTACTTACCGGGGTACAGGAATATCAAACGTGACCGGAATTTCAGCGCCGGCAACCGGCGGCTTCACAGGCAGGCACGATCTGAAAATCCTGCGGGAGACAAATAGAGCAACAAAGATTGCTGCAATGATTGTGAGGCCAGGTGTGATCATATTGGTATAGAGCATGGATGGCAAAGATAGCCCGCTAAGTTTGTTTCATTGCCGCTCGTAAGTTTTGAAAGGGCTATGCATGGAGACCTGCCTGACCTACAGTAATTCTTCAGCGGCATCTCTTGTGTTTTCAAGCCACACTGCTAAATCACCGGCAGGGATCACCCTGGAGGCCGTTTTCAAAATGGCCCCGGTTTCCACGCTCACGAGGCGCAGATCAAGGCGCATGGTATTTTCTATGACAATATAAGCGCCGAACACCATAAACTTGGCGCCTATAAGTTTTCCCAAGCGTAACCGCGTGGATTCATCGGCTATTTCAGTGGTGCCGAGATTGAGTTCTTCAAGTGCAAGCAACAGTCTCTGTCTTTCTACAACTGTATATGTATCCGTCTCCTTAAAGGTCTGGATAACTCCGGCAGAAAGCAGTTCCCCCATATCAGGGAATGGAGAACCTGCCGGGCTCAAATCCTCGATATCCCAAATGGCAATAACTTTGCCCTGCTGAATTTGAGGTTGCTGGGCTGCACAGCCGCATAAAATAAGGAGCAGAACCGCTAAACAGCCTACAAAAAAGATGTTTATTTTCATTTAGACCTCATAGTGTTGTTTTCGGTTCAATTTTTTCCCTGATCCGGTCGTCTGTCTTGAGTTGCCTTGTCTGTTGGACAATCCTGCCGTAGCTCAGACTGGGTTCAACCCGGACGATCTCTATCTGGCCGACGGCCTGCGGTTCTCCTTGGAGTTTTTTCCCTTTATAGACGATGGGCTTTACTTCCTCAATAACATCGAACCGGGTCCCGAGCACCACACCTTGATCGGTACCGAGATTGATCAACGCTTCTCCGGAATTCACTTGAACCACAAAGCCCTGCAGGGGATATTTCATAATAATGGTTTTCAGTATATCCCTGTTCAGCGCATGCAGTTCTTTTTGTAGTGCTAATTGAGTATTTAACTGTCTGGTGATCACTTTAGGAATAGCCGAAGTTTCCGTATCGACAAGCCTAAGGTTCAACAGGGTGCTATCCGGCAGATAATACAATGATCCGGTGCCGATTAATTTTGCTGCCAGAACTTTACCGAGTCTTAAAGCTGTTTCCGGGTCGGCAAGCTCCGAGGAACCCAGGTTAAGTTCCTCAAGCAGTTTCTCTAAAACGACACGTTCCACAACCTGTACCCGACCGGAAGCGTTAAGTTCGCTGCTCAGTTCTGAGGCCAATACATTGGAAAAACCGCCTCTTTCTGCCAATCCTCCTTTTTCCTGTATATCCACAAAGGTGATCACCATCGGGCGTGAAGTCCAAGTGTCTTCACCCTTTACCCGTGTTTTCTCCTGACTCTTATAACGGCCTGCAAGCTCTTTTACCAACGAGTCGATCCTCTTCTTCTTTTCGACATCCTTCTGCAGGGACAGCATATCTTCAGCCTTTCTAGCCAGAATCGCAGCAAAAGTATCATTACTATTAAGATCAAGGGCACGTTGGTAACTTTCTAAAGCCTTCTCCCAGTTTCCCTCCTTTTCGTAAGCCAGGCCCGTATTGGATGTTGCCTCGACAAAATATGGGTCCAATGAAACGGCTTGAGCATAGAACTCTCGGGATTTTTCATAGTTCCCCTGTATTGCAGACAGCCTGCCGTATTGATTATAGGCTATGGCCTTCTGAAAAGGTTCGGATTCTTTTTTGTTAATCGCCTGTTCAAACTCTGCGCCGGCCTCTTTTTTCTTGTTCTGGCTGTAAAGAATATTACCCATTATTACATGAGGGTACCCCCTCTCAGGGGACTTTTTCTCCACCTCCTGCGCCAATTCAAAGGCCTTATCCATTTTACCGCTCTTAGCGTACAGGGCTGCGAGTCCCTCCTTTCCGACTACTTCAGCCTCGCCTGTCTCTTGCGCTAGATCCTGGAAAATTTTTTCAGCCTTCTCTGCATTCCCTTCCTGGAGATTGGCATACCCCTTGACAGTCCTGGCCTTGACATTGCCCGGGTCAATTTTTTCAACCTGTTCGCTGATGGCTTTGGCCGAGATGGTCTGCCTCCGTTGAAGTTGGCGCTCCGCCACTCTCATCAGCATAATTTCCGTTGTTTTTCCTCCTCCCTGGAAATAGTCGAGAACTTTTAATCCCGGTCCAATTATACAGACAGATGGCAACACCAAACTTGCCTGATACGCAGCGCTGACCTTGCCTGAGTCAAGCAGGACAGGAAAATCGGGCTTAATAAGATTGAGAAATTTTTCAGTTTTTTCAGGTGGTGACAAGGTGATGCCCCAAACAGTCAGGTCGGCATCCTTGTATTGTTTTCGTAATTGATCCAGATTGAGCAGGCCTTCCTGGCTCGGTCGGGAATCGGCATCAAAAAAGTAGAGGATAATCAAATTGTTGTCGGCTATTTGAGAAAGGTCAAAAGAAGTTCCTGCAGTATCCTGCAGGGTAAAAGATGGCGCTGGTTGGCCGGTAGTTGGTTGGCCATGGCTTAATGATACCCAGCACATGAGAAACACCGACACCAGAAATACCGTCCGGAAATGTATGTTTTGCTGTTTCATCTTCTGTTCCTCCATAGGTGGGTTATGGTTTGTTATCATTGACTTCAAGAAGTTCAACTGAAATCTGTTTTTCGCCTTCCTGCTCAAGCTGCAGTTGGGCCTCCCAATCGTAATAAGCCTGTAGACTTAAACGCACTTCATATATACCCAAAGGAAGCTTTTGCGCCGCTGGGGTTGTGCAACAGAAAGAACCGTTGATGAAAACCCGGGCCCCAGGCGGCGTACTTTCAATATTGAGGGATACGGGAGTAGGCAACGTGGGCAGGGATGTTGTAGGTGTAGGTGCAGGTGTGGGACTACTGATACCCTTGGCCCAAAACAGGTAAAGTCCTCCGCTGACTACAATAAACAGGGATGCCAGGATAGCTAAATAGAGTCCGACAGGCTTTGCCCTGACAACCGGTTCAAATTGGGAATCGCTTGTCAGGGGAGCTTCATGGATAAGGCTTTTTTTGAGCGATTCCGCCATTTCCTTCCCTGTCTGGTAACGTTCCTCTGGTTTTTTTTGTAAACTTTTTATTATCACAGCAGACAAAGAAGCGGGGATGCCAGGATTAAGCAGGGCAGGTTCTACAGGTTCTTTTTCCATAACCTCCCTGAAAGTCGCCATCATGCTGCCCCCGGCAAATGGTTTTTTCCCTGTACAGAGTTCATACAGTATGATGCCGAGCGAGAAAAGGTCGCTGCGGTTGTCGACTTGTTGGCCTTTGACCTGCTCTGGTGACATATATGCTGGTGTTCCCAATATTTCACCGATCTGAGTCTGCTGCTGATCCAGGGGATTTTCAATACGGGCAATCCCGAAATCAGTCAGTTTTGCCTGGCCGTCAGGGTTGATTATGATATTAGTAGGTTTGACATCGCGGTGGATTATCCCCTTCTGAGATGCATAGTCGAGTGCTTCCGCCACTTGTATACCAAGGTCCACAACCTGTTCGCTGCCCATCAGGCCCGAGTCGCCATACTCGTTTAAAGCGGAACCCTCAAGAAACTCCATGGCTATATATATGGAATCATTATCCTGCCCGACATCATAAACCGTAACTATATTGGAATGGGACAACCTGCCTATGGCCCGGGCTTCTTTCATAAACCGCTGGACAAAATCATCGCTTGACATCCGGTCCTGCCGCAGAACCTTGAGGGCGACAATGCGGTCTATCTGAGGGTCGTGCGCCTTATAGACCACCCCCATGGAACCTTTGCCCAACTCGTCAATTATTTGATAACGTCCATAATTCATCTGGTCATATAGTATTGAGAAATTCTAATATGGTCTCAAATGGGATAAGAAAACCAATTGCATCCCTACCCCGATACTTGCCCTTGACAACACCAAACAGGTTGCCTTTCTGGTCAATCACAGGGCTGCCGCTGCTGCCATGGAGAGTTTCCATACTGATCTTCCACAACAGTTGCTTATCTACAGTTACAGGAGGCCTGATGAGAGCGCCGGCTTTAATGATTCCTGGCTGGTTATTCCGGCAGCTGATGGAGAACAGTCTTTCGCCGGCTGCAAGAATGCTTCTCCCATTTAACAAAGATATATAAGCATCAGGCGTATAATTGATGTGGAGAAGTGTCAAGTCTTTTTCCGGATTTTTTTTAACAATAATGGCATCATGTTCCTGCCCGTCCCACAGTAATACTTTGATCGTGTGAAACTCTGTAAGATCATGAGCTGTTGAAATAATCAAGCCCTGTTTGTCAGTAAAAAATCCGGATATCTGTATCTCTTCATCATTAATGGTTGCCTTGATGCATACAACTGTTTGGGCAAGAGCATTGACAACCGATGGTACAAATTCATTCATGGTATCTGATTCACTCGCAAGTGAATCAATATAGTCATTCAGGTAGCTCCCCAATTCAGCTAACTGGTTGCCGTTCGCCGCTTGATCTGCATCGCTTTCAAGCCATAATTCAGTAGCCAGCGGTGAATGTGGCTTTAAAAGAATTTTCCAGATTGTTCCCTCGATTTGCGCAGAAAACTGCCTTTGCCCCATATTGAACGATAATTCAGAAACTTGAAAGCCTGAAGTTCTGAGCCATGACACGGTTATGGCTTCCAGTTCAGATACCGGCAGAGGGAAGAGCTTATATGATGGTGGAAGGGGCTGCGCTTGCAGGCTGCAAGCCAATAACAGGAAAACAAAATTTACCATACAGTAAAAAAAGAGCTTCATGATCATTTCTCAATAATGAATCAATTTTTCTCTGCAGGTCAAGAAGAAATGTCTGTATAGCTTATTAACTTCTTAATGACCCTGACAAGGGGGGTCTTACTCTTTCAATAATAAGGCAAAGAAAAGTTTTTCTGTATTGCGAGGACGTCAACTGAGGGGTTGCTACTCCGAAGATCAAACAGTGATATTTGGTTTTACCGGTTAGGCTGTTTTTGACTCTTTCAGCAACGGTATCCCTTTACCGATACTTTCCAGAACGTCCTCAATCTGTTCAAAGGACATTAAGCCCTGTTCCAGTAAAATTCTCCCAACCAGACGATGTTTCCCTGTACTAATATCCTCCATCACCTGGATTTTCAGAGCATCAATAAACTGATCGGCCGATACATACCCTTTTTTAATAGCCGTAATACCAAAACGTTTTTCAAGATGTTCTGTCTCCATAGCTCCTTCTCCTCTGCAATCTCTACTCTATTTTATATCCAACTCTCGCGCAAAAGTAAAAAAATCTATCCAGTCATTTGCTAAAACTGTAACCGGGCAAACATGCTGTAATTATAAATTTAGATCACAAAAACTGACAGTTAAGTTAATTTCTCAAAACTGTTCATGAGTTATTCGGGCTCAGCAGTCTTGGCATAAGGAATCAATACCTTAATACTTCTTCATCTTTTCCTGCAGCCTCCTGGCATTTCGCAGATCCTTTTGGGCTGCAAGATGGTTCGGACTTAAGCGAAGAACTTCTTGCCATTCCCCTATGGCCTGATCCAAATCCTCAGCCAGAAAAAAGCTGATTCCTTTTCTGTAATGGGCATCTGCTTCCTGCTGGAGATAAACTTCGGTGGAGGCAATAAGTTCGCGTACATCACGGAAATTTATATCAACAGAGAGTAACATCTGCAACGACTTCAGGTACTCCTCATGCTCAAGAAACTCTTTTGCCTTCCGGTATTTTACAAGATCTGACCATTCATCATTCTTTTTCTCGGACCCTGTCTCAGCTGTTTCTCCTGGTTTTGTTCCCGGAGAAGCTGTTGTGGGAACTTTTCTTTTTTTTCTGTGAAGATCAAGCTGTACTGCATTATTTCGCGTCATAACTTCAACCGATTTTTCCTTCCAGGGGAAATCGTCACCTAATAGAGGGATCTGCAATGTAGTGCCTGGAGTCAATGCCATGGAAGAGTCAATATCATTAAAAGCGATGATCAAAAAATCTTTGTCCGGATCATGAAAGACCTTTTCAGCAATGTCTTTCAGCGTATCGCCATGCTGGACCACATAGGTGCTGAAAATTGGTTTGAAAAAGCTTTTTTTCAAATAGTCAAGGGCAGGTTCATGATCCTGTTCATAGGCAAGGGTGAGAAGAAACTCACGACTGGCGTCTGCAAAAAGGCCTTTCTGGTAAAAATTAACCCCTGCCTGGAAATGTACGTCGGCTTTGGCCTGGGATTTTTTTTCTAATCTTTCAATTCTATCTTTTGTTTCTATATCATCAGGATAAAAACTCTGGACAATCAACCAACTTTGCATAGCCTCGCGCAACATTCCCCTGCTTTCATAATCCAGAGCTTTTTCTTGATATTTGGCAGGCAGGTTTCGGAAGGTGTCTGTATCTGCATCAAGTGAATGCTGTTGCACTGTGCAACCTGCAAAAAAGAAGAAGGCAAAAAACATCAGAATAAGACAACAATGATCTGCAGCTAAGGGTTTGAACCCACATGGACTTTCAGCCTTACTTCCCTTTCCCGGAGACAGTACAATCATCGGTTCAGGGCCTTACTGCTGGAGACCTGAAGATTCCTCTTAAAATCATGCATATCAAAGTCACCATATATCATGCTGCGATTCAGGGTGTAATGGTTCATGAAAAAGGGATTGGAGCCCCTTTTCACAGTAAAAGCTCCCCGGTAGCCATTCTGTTTAAGAAAAGCTATAACCAGATTGTTTGTTTCTCCATATGGATAGGCAAGATATTTCACATCTTTATTGAGCTTTTTTTTAATGATTCTGGTGGACTCAGTGATTTCATTCTCAACTTCACTGACATATTTCCGCAAAGACTCGGCATCTTTTATTTTATTAAAATTGCGATGTGTTTTTGTGTGGCCTTGAACATCAACTCCCCCCCTGTCAAGCTCAGCCACCTGTTCCCAATTAAGGGTTTTCCTATTACCGTTTATGAGGTCTGTGTAAACAAACAAAGTGGCAGGGTAGCCATATTTCTTTAAAATCGGATAAGCAATTGTGTAAACACCCTGCCAGCCATCATCAATAGTGATTACCACCGCTTTCCTGGGAAGCGGCTTTCTGTATTCCAGAAAATCAAAAAGTTGATTCAAGCTGATGACGGTATAGCCATTTTCTTTGAGATACCTCATCTGCCTCTCAAATTTATCTTTTGTCACCATCATCAAATTTTCTTTTGTTTCAGAAAAATTATGATAGGTAAGCACAGGCACGGTCTGGTATCCCTGTTGGGAAAGATATGCCTTGGCAAAAGGTTCTGATGGAACAATAATCTCATCGCCTGCGGCGACAGAGGTGACCTCGTTGAAATCGGCAATCACCCAACCCTTATGCGGATCATCAAGGTATTTTTCGGCCAGGGACGACAATGTCTCACCGGGTTTTACAATTACAGCGACAAAATCATAGGCGTCATCCGACTGCACAACCTTGTAGACCTGGGGTTGTACGGCACATCCCTGAAAAAATAAAACGAGCAGAATTACTGCCGGGCGCATAAAAAACTTCAACCTTGATGTCCAGAAATACTTAATTTTCATTTTCATTTTCCGTTAACTTGAGAAGGCGGAAACTCTTTATAACATCCGGACCACCAAAAACGTGCCGGGGCGGGAGAGGTTCGACCCTGACACTGTCTTTTATCTGGCTATACATTTCTTCACCAAGAATAATTTCGCCGGCATGGCCAAGACTTGTGAGCCAGTACGCCTCTTTTATGGTCTCACCAATTGAACTGTATTCAACTTTTGAGTGGGAACCGATATTCCCGGACAACACAATTCCGGAACTGATGCCTATGCAGACACTGCTGAGAAATCGGCTTTTATTTATACTGCCTACAGCAAGTGCACCCTGAAGATCAAGAGCTGCCCTAACTGCTCTAGCAGTATGATTTCCCCGGTAAGGGGAAACACCGAATATTCCCACAAATGCATCTCCGATAAGCTTATCAACATATCCACCATGTTTACTGATCACTTTGGTGGCAACACCGATATACTTATTCAGGGCACTGACAATTTCTTCAGGCTTTTCCGTACCGGCGGTATATGCCCCGAACCCTTTAATGCCTGCAAAGAGGACAGCAACCTGCTTTCTCATAGCATAGGATTCCCCTTTGGATATCGGCATTTCCAGTATTCGATCAAAAGATGAAAACTTCAGGTACTCTTCAAGCTGTTGCTGGCTTGTACTCCGGGAGGAAAGCTTTTGTGACGTTGTGTGTAAGGCCAGAGCCACATCACCAAGTTCATTATTTCCCAGATCTTCAACTCTGTATTGCAGATTGCCGTTTCCATATTCTCTGACAGCAACAAGAATCCTGCCGATTCTCCTTTTTGTCCGCAAAGAGTATATATAGACAATGACAAGAAGTATCAAACCAAGGCAGAGGAGCGGTACAAAAAGCGACTCGAGCAAAGAACGCCGTGCAGCAAAGAAGGATTTATCGATAAATTTGCCGGAAAGGCCAAGGTGCACAGTACCCAAAGGCTTTTGGTTATATAGTACTACCCTGGACAGATCGTAAACACGCTCTCCAGATGGGCCAACATTGAGAACGATCTGGGAATTCGTTGTCTCACCGACTACTTCTCTTGTTTCAAGCGGATCTCTTTTTTCTCCAAACTCATCCTCACCGTAATAGGCCTGGACGGATTGATTGCGGTCAACGACGTAGGCATAGGCTACACCATCAATATCTGAGGCACCCCGTACAAGTCCTTTAAGACGCAACGCATCACCCGCAAGTATGGGTATTTTTGCACTGGAGGCTAAAAAGCCAAGAATCTGCTCCCCGGACTTCAAATTTTCTGCAAGAAAAACGGGCTTCAAATTCTCAGAGAAGTAGAATGCGATCGTGCCGCAGGTGAGCCCAAAAAATAAAAAAACCACGAGACTAAGTCGAATAAACAAAGGCATGCGAAGCCTTTTTTTTATTTGGCCGCCTTGCTCATTATCATTGTGTGAAAATTGCATTTTCCCCAAAAAGATTGAGATATCTATACGTTAAACTCTACCTAAAAATCCCTGTTTATCACAATGTTTTTTTAAGTTGTTTTTAAGTTTCATCTTTTTGCCGGCAGAGGAACCCTTCACCTTATAACTCGTCAGCTCCACATTTAACAACCACCCAAGAGGGCAATATCGAACAGGTAAGTGAACCCGAAGTCTTTGTTGCACTTCGTTCATCTGTGAGACTCCGAGAAATTTTGCATGATGTAATTGCACAACTGGAAAGACGTTATCACTTCATGAGTTATCCACTCTAAGGTTCAAGTAAATTTTGGAGAAAAGAAGGAAATGAGAGAAATATAAGACTCCACCGCCCCTTCTTTTACAACAAACAATAACCGTCTAAAAAAATGGGGCACCCCTTTAAAAAAAAACAAAGAATCACCATGGATTATGTGTAATACAGGACAAATATTCCCTTGACTGTCACATAAATGTTTAGTTAGCATAACAGGAAAGATATCAATAAAAAAAAGGAATCCAGATCTTTTATGAATTCTTTTCAGGCAAGACAGCTCGGGAAATATATTCTTTTAGATCAACTGGCCGTTGGCGGAATGGCGGAGCTGTATAGAGCCATGATCACAAGTGTCCAGGGCTTTGAAAAACTGATCGCTATAAAAAAGATCCTTCCCCATCTCGCCACTGAAGAATATCTCGTCAGTTCGTTTATAGATGAGGCAAAACTCGCTGCCCTTCTGCACCATCAGAATATTGTCCAAATTTACGATTTTGGAAGTCTGGACGGAACATATTTTATTGCCATGGAGTATATTCTGGGCAAAGACTGCCGAATCATCAGCAGTATTGCCAAAGAGAAAAACACCCCGCTTGGTCTCCCAAACGCTCTTCTCATCGTCTCCCGTATCTGTGCCGGCCTTGACTACGCCCATAAGCTCAAAGATTTCCAGGGAAAACCTCTTAATATTATCCATCGGGACATAAGCCCCCAGAATATCCTCATTACCTACGAAGGTGATGTGAAAATCGTTGATTTCGGTATTGCCAAGGCCGCTAGCCAGAACACCCGGACGCAGATGGGAATGATCAAGGGCAAGGTGGCCTATATGTCTCCTGAACAGGCAGCGGGCAAGGCCATAAACCACCGATCCGATATTTTTTCCTGCGGTATTATTCTCTATGAGCTGATAACCGGGAAGCGCATGTTTTCCGGCGATACCATGCATATTCTGTCCAACGTCATAGAGGCTAATTTTGCCAAACCTGATGAACTGCAGAAAGATCTTCCTCAACAACTTATTGAGGTTTTTAACCGAGCCCTTCAAAAAGATCCGGAGGATCGTTATCAAACTTGCGGCGAGATGCTTAATGATCTTGAAAAATGCATGCAGCTCGACATGCATCCAACCGCCCAAGGGCTTTCAAAATATATGAAAACTCTTTTTGATGAAGAGATCAGGGCTGAAGAACAACACCTGCAACAACTCACCCAAATTGGCCTCATGCAGAAAGGCAAAAAGGAGACACCTCCAGCCATCTCCCCTGACATGGAACAACCTGTGGCACAGACAGCCGTTTTTCCAAAAGACGCGGAAGAAAAAATGGCCCCCGGTCATCCTTCAACTCCTGCTGAAACGAGCAAAACAAAAAAAACTTTGATCATGACAATAGGAGCCGGACTCCTTTTTATAATCATTCTAATAGCAGTTTCAGGCAGAAACGGAGACAAGGCGCCTTCTCCACCAGATATGACAACAATTTCACCGCAAATTACTGAGAAACCTCCCGTTGCTCCAGTAACAAAACAACCTGAAGTTGCCGCTGAAACACCCGGGACAGAAACCTATCGAAAAGCCATGAAGGCCCTAGTTGAAAAACGCTTTGAAGAAGCGATATCTCTCTTTCAAGAGCTGCTTGGACTTGGACCGGGCATGAAAGAAAAAATTGCTGCACCATATGCTGAAGCCCTTCTTGAACAGGCTAACAGCATACGGGAAACAGATATCCGGCAGGCCATTACCCTTTTAAATGAATCCATCCAGCTTGACCCGGGAAGTGAACAGGCCCATTTTCAACTAGGGCTGCTTCTCATGAAAGAGAAAGACTATGCCGGAGCTATCGAAAGCTATGGGGATGTCATTGAATTAAATCCGGAATTTCCTGACACATTTTTTAATCTCGGCTTTATTTATGCATCGACAAAAGATTATATCAGAGCTGAAGAAATGTATACCAGGGTAGTTGAACTCTCCCCGGATTACGTTGATGAGGCGCTTTTTAACCTTGCCCTTGTGGAAAACAAATTGGGGAAAAATGTTGAAAGCCTTGCAAACCTGGAACAGGCGGTAAAACTCAACCCCCAAAATGATCTGGCGCAAAGCTATCTTAAGAAGATGAAAAAAATTGTAGGAGAAAATCCGTGAAAATGGCACCTCGGTTACTCAACTTTACATATCTTCTTTGCCTGGCCGTCTATTTTGTCTGTGCAGGCTGCGCAACTATATCCCAGAAACATGAAGAAAAACCTGAAGAAAATATACAAGAAAAACCTATAGAATCCCCCGAAGCCGTTTACGATAAAGAAAAGGAGACCACACCTTCCGGTTATTATGTCCACACCGTTAGTTTTCCCAATGAGAGCCTTTCCATAATTGCCAAGTGGTTCACTGGTGATCTGAAAAACTGGAAAACTCTAGCTAAACACAACCAGTCTATCAATCCAAACCGCATTTTTTTGGGAGATAAAATCAAGATACCGCGCCGCTTAATGACAAGGCAAGAGCCCATGACCCTTGAATTTGTGGAAAAATCGCAACCAAGACAAAGACGAGCAGAACCTCCACCTCCGACAGATGCCGCCAGCGCCGACACAACGTCTCCTGAAGTTCAAACACAGCCAGATCCAGAACTTGTGCCCGAGGCGGAAGCAGAAGAAGAGCCTTTTCTTTTCGGACCTAAGGATTACACCAAATAATCCGCCCCTGACTATTCACAGTAAACTTCTCTGCTCTATGCTATAAATTAGTTAGTGCCTGTCCAGAAATGAAGATTTTTGCCGGAGATTAAGGATCGCGATAAAAATAAGCGCAGGCATATATATGATATTCCGAGCATTATTTTTTGAGCATGACGCAGAGGTACGACAAAAAAAACATTTATGGACAGGCACTAGTTATGCTCTATCACGTCTTCCGCTTTATCTGTATTTCCTGAACTGGTTAATTTGTAAAGCTTAAGAATAAAGGATGTATCTTCAAGCAATGTTTCACGGGGAAGTAGATTTTCTGCATCTAATGTGATCCATTTTTCACTTTGTGAAGAAATTGCCGGAACCGACACTTGAGTTGTTCTTGAGACTTTACTTTTTCCAATTCGGCGAATAGTCAGCATTAATAATTTAGGTTTAGAATATGAACTACTGTCATTTACAACCAGAACTGTTACAGCTTTATGATTGTTCCGCCCGAAATTAATTTCATTGATTTTTAGCTCTGGGCCTTGCAGCTCTTCAAGGCGTCGTGCTTCTTCCTCGGCCCTTCGTTTTGCTTCCAGGTCTGCCAGGCGTTTTGCCTCTTCCTCGGCTTTTAACCTTTTATCCAGTTGAATCTTTTTTACTGCAGCTATTTCTGCTTTTTTTGCCGCATCACTCTCTTGCTGCCGGGTTTGCCAGAAATATCCGCTCGCAACAACCAGTAAAACAGCAAGTCCCAGAGGTATCAGCCATTTTAAAAATGCGTTTTTATTTTGCTGAAACGGTTGCTCAGCACCTCTTTCTGCTGGTGCAGTACCGGTCTCTTTATCAACAGGTTTTGAGCCAGTGCTATGCAGCTGCTTTTGAATACTTTTTATTAACTGGTCAACATCAGTATGGAACCTGGTATCTGAAAGTTTCAAGGTATTACGCTTTGATAACAATAACAGGTCAGGCGGTAATTGATGAGCTGTCGGCATTTCTGCATTTTTAACCAGTATAGGGATGACCCGGATGTCTCTCTTGATGGCATTGGCAATTTCCAGATGCACAAAGTCGGTGGGGTCATCAATCCGCGGTTTGCCATTTCCATCCTTGATCGTCAGCCAATTTCTGCCAATGATGCACAGCAACACATCAACTTCAGCCACCGCCTCATCTATCACCTTGGTGAAGTCGACGCCGAGTTCGATGGTGTCAATATCCATGAAGATCTGGTCCTGGCCGAATTCCTGCACTAATCTGTCGCGAATCCGACCGGCGTAGGCGGCTGTTTCCTCACGTCTGTAACTTATGAATACCCCGGACATTGTATAAACCCTTATACATTGATATTTAGTATTACCTACCTCTTTTCCTTCAGGTAATGAATGAAGAGTTAATTAAACTAATACCAGATCTTCAATGACCATGAGTTCAACCGGCCCTGGTCTGCCGGCGCCAGGTCACGCACGCGCAGCTGCCAGTCTCCTGAAATGGTTTCACCGATGAGCATCTGCAACGCTGGACTGGAGGCAACGTCAAATGAACGAATAATATTATGACGCCATTCCCCTTCCTTGTCGTGCAGAAGAGCACTGTGCCCCGATGGCGCGACGAGTTCCACCTGCAAGTCGCCAATGTAGGTATGTTCTATGTTTACTGCCACGGCAATATCTTTTACCTCTCCAGCCTGGTTTTGTGTCAAAGAGCTGCTAATGCCGATGATGTCTTCATCGGGAATATCCATATTGGGTTCGGCCTGTTTTTCGATGACACCCCCACCCTGTGCCGCAGTCTCCATATCCAGGCGCCAATAAAGCAGGCGGCCCACATCATCTGAGGCCTTGTCCACCATATGCAGCGTCCAGTCCCCCCGCACATCTTCATTATGCAGCACTTGCAGCTTGGCAAAATCGCTGCTCGTCCAGGTACGGATGATGTCGTCTCCGTCCTCACCTTCGTGGTCGTGCAGTACCACACTGGTGCCGGTCGGTGAACGCAGCTCGACTTTGAGATCGCTGATCCAGCTGTGGATTATCTCGACCCTGATTGAAACCGATTTAACCTGGCCATTGGCAGTTATTGACAGGGTGCTCGAGATGCCGTTTGTATCGTTGTCCGGTATCACTAGGTTGGGCCAGGATTCTCCATGTGCGGTATCCGGCGGCGGCCCGGTGCCAACAGCAAAGCTTATATTCTGGCCCGGTCCGCTTATATCTCTGATATGCAGTCCTGAATCTGTGCCATCCCACTCGCGACTGGCCGGCAAGGTTGCATCGGAGAGCGCCATACCGGATATTGCCTTGAACAGGTCGCCTTCGTCGCCCGGATTGCGGTTGTTTTCAAGATCAAGATGCCCGTCTGCCTGCAGCAAGGCACATTGATAATGTTTATTGCGGGTGCCCTCCTGCCATTCGTTGGAGCCAAGGGTATCGCAGTGCAGGACCGCAAGGCCGCTCGACGGCAGGTGCGAATCAAGCCCCAGCCTGGTGCGGTTTTCGACGATGAAATATTCATTGGCCTTGTCCGTTCTAAATTTCATCACCGCATCGTACCGGCCATGCTCTGCGCTGTAGCTGCCGGGGGTGTTCAGGTCGACGACGGTATCTACCCAGCCGGCCAGTTCGCGCAGATAACCGCAAACCGGCGCCGGTGTGCGCCGCATATCAAGGTGGTTGCCGGAGCCCATGAGGCAGTATACCCCGATGCCCTGACTCTTTTCGTGGTCGCCATCGCGTTTGCCGTAGTCATACATATCCGGAAAGCGGCAAAGCAGGTGGCCGTTCTCGTGGCATATGGTGCCGATGCGCAGATCCACATTATGCATGCCAAGACCGGTGAGCTGGTAATAATGGGTCTTCATGCTGCCGTAGTATATGGTTTCAAAGGAGTTATGCGGCCAGAGTTCTCCATCGTACTGGGATTCACCGGCATAGAGAAAGTTGACGGCGTCGACGATGCCTTCGTTTTTTGAGTCGAACTGTGTGAGATCAATGTTCAGATCGTTGACCACAATATCCATGGCTTCCTTGACCAGAAGGCTGTTGATATAATGACTGCGCCGCTTGGAGAGACGCACCGGCCCTATGACAAGATTGGTATAGGTCAACTTGCCCGAGGAGATGGTCTCAAAATAGCGCTTGACTGAAGAGAAATTACCGTTTGCCGAATAATTATCATTGTTGAACATCGCTTCCACATCGGTGCCGGCTATGCTGGTGCGGACATCGTCGAAATCCACTATAACGGTGAGACCCTGAATCCGGCCTTTATGGAGTTTGCGCCCGGCAAGCAAGCCATCGTCCGCGCCGAAGGTGCGCATCAGCCCTGTTTCAGCATCATCCTCGGGCGGCCTGATACGGGCATAACGCAGGCCGAACTTCTCGTTGCGCACCTCCGGGGCCTCCTTGAGATGCCGGGGCAGATCCAGGGGAGCTGGTTTGTGGACCGGGATGCCGGTTGAGACAAAGCGACCGGCAGCAAGGGTTGCATAACAGTAACACCGCTGCTGCGTATCGTAAATGACGGTGTAGCCGTCCAGGGTTTCACGGCGGGCGTAGAACTCATCCCCATATACTCTCAACTGCAGCGGGTTCCCAACGCTTTGATCAGCAATGATCACTTCTCCGTTTAATGAACTCATAATGCACAGCCCTCCTCTATTTGAGAAAATGAAATATTCGACATGTCGCATAGACCGATTTATTCATACCCATTTAACGGGCAAACAATTCTTCATGATAAGTGGAATACACGGACAGGCTGCCGTGTGATTTGCCGGCAGATATTGACGTTGATAATTGTTGCTAGAAGAAACAACTTTACCTGCAGGTGTAAAATTTTCTGCTCTGTAAGTTATGGAAATCGTCAGAAAGAAAAAAAATTGAAATGCATGCCAGAAAAACATCGAAAGCTTGATCATAATTCCTCCTGTGAGAGAAATTACGCCTTAACCACACAAGCCGTATTGCCTTTATTGCGCTTGGGCCATAAGCGTAAATGGACAAGATGTTACTGGAAATATGAAAAATTATTTATGATTTAATTTATTACAAAATTTTCATGGCATGTCAACTGAAATACCACATTGTGGCACCAACTTATGCTATTACTTTTTAAGGTAACCAGCTGATTAACAAGAGGAAACAAATCATAAATTTTATTTAGAAAATACTACATATAGCAACAAGCTTTTGCATGCAAAACTTCGATGTAAATAATTTATAAAATATTGCACCCTGATCTTTTTTCTTTTCACTCCTTCTTTTAGTGTCCCCATCGGGGATGGTTGAAACCCCTCGCCTTCAGGCGAAGAAAAGTTTTTCATGTCCCGAAGGGACTTTTGTAAGGAATATCCTCCGTCTAAAGACGAAGGGTTTATTCTGATTATATAAACTACCACAACCTAAAGGCAGTGGTCTTAAAACAGCGGCGCAAAGTCAACTTCAGTTGATAGCCGCTTGAACCCCTCGTCTTTTAGACGAGGGTTGTTCAGTTGTTTCCCTCTTTTACTCTATACCCCTCTACTTGGCGCTTTCGCGCTTGACTCTTTTATATTCAGCTGGGTAAAGTATAGTTTTCAATATAATTACTGCCCAGAATACAGAGCATTTGTGACACGGAATTTTTAATAAAAATTCTAAAATCTTGTACAGGTGGGATTTTGCATGACAAAACCTACTATCTTCATCAGTTATAGCCATGAAGACGAGGAGTGGCTTACAGAGCTTCGTGAAATGCTCGATGTTGCCTTTGAAGACTACGATACAAGTGTCTTGACTGACAAAGACATCGTTCCCGGCGAAAACTGGGAGGATCAATTGAATGAAGCCATGGCCAAAGCAACCCTGGCCATTCTCCTGGTATCCGTCAAATCACTTCGTTCAGAATTTATCCGGAAAAAAGAAATTCCTTACTTGATGGTTGAAAGGCAGATACCAGTCATTCCAATTATTATCAGACCTTGCCCCTGGCAACACCAATCCTGGCTGAATCAGCTACAGGTATTACCTAAAGACGGAAAACCGCTGGCAGGCCGAGGCAAATATGAAATTGAAGACGAGATGACTAAAATCGCTTCACTGCTGGTAAAAATGCTTTATCCCGATACTTTTCAGAAAAGCAGCCCTTTGCGTGGCGACCGTTCACGGATCAGTTCCACCCCGCAGATACAAAACATGATACGAAACCAGGAAGATATGATGGACCGCCCCCATGGTATCCGGCCTTTGAATGCCGGATATAGAGGTTCAGGTGTAACCGGCGACACCGGTTATTCTGTCAAGGGGGGAAGTTTTGCATTTAAGACTCGATTGAACGTAGCTAAAGATTAGTTAACATCCCTTGTATTGCAGCTTTAAAGGACTTAGGGAATGGTTGCAGCCGACAAAAAAATTGAGCAGGCACTGGCCATTGCATCAGAGGCAATGACCCCTGAGGAACTTGAATCAGTACTTTCTGACCTTAGCAACTTATTACAGGACAGTCCCGATGACCAGCGTCTGCATTATGGCATTGGTTTGGTTCACCTCAGGCGCGGAGAGTACCAGGAGGCCCTGCTTTACTTTGACCGGCTGGTAGAGCTGGCCCCTGATATGCCGCTGGGCTGGGGCTCCCGCGGCGATATCTATTTGGTACTTGAACAGTATGATAAGGCCCTGGAGGACTTCCGCAAGGCGACCGAACTGGCACCAGAGGACAGCAGCGGCTACTGTCGCCAGGGTGACGTGTTCTCCATACTGGGCCAAAATGAAAATGCCTTGGATATGTACCAACAAGCGCTTAGTCATAATAATGATGATGCCGAGGCGCATTATGCCATGGGGCAGATTTATATGGCCCAGGATAAATACGAAGAGGCCCTGGTTCACTATGGCCGCCTGGTAGAACTGCTACCTGATATGCCGCTGAGCTGGGGCTCCCGTGGTGATGCTTATTTTGGCCTTGAGCAATATGACAAGGCCCTGGCAGATTTCGTTGAAGCGACGGGGTTGGCACCCGAAGAAAGCATCGGCTACCGGCGCCAGGGTGATGTGCACTATATGTTCGGCCGTGATGAAAAAGCCCTGGAATTTTACAGGCAAGCGCTTAGCCGTAATGCAGATGATTTCGAGGCGCATTATGCCATTGGGCAGTTTTTTGAGACCCAGGGAAAATATGAAGACGCCAAACAGCATTATGACAGGCTTGTCGAACTGGTCCCTGACATTGCCCTGGGCTGGGGTTCTCGCGGCAATGCCTATTTGGGACTTGAGCAATATGACATGGCTCTGATTGATTTTGTTAAAGCAACTGAACTGGCACCCGAAGACAGCATCGGCTATCGGCGTCAGGGTGATGTGCACTATATGCTCGGCCGCAATGAAAAAGCCCTGGATATGTACCAACAGGCGCTTAGCCGCAATACAGATGATGTCGAGGCACATTATGCTCTGGGGCAGATTTTTGAGACCCAGGGAAAATATGAAGAAGCCAGGATCCATTATGACAGGCTTGTTGAACTGATTCCAGAGGATCCCATCGTTTATCTGAATCGCGGCAGCGTCTTGTTGGAACTTGGCCTATTTAATAAAGCCATAGAAGATTTCACATATCTCATCAATTCGGGATTGGATAAAGCAAATGGGCATTTTTACCGGAGTTTTGCCTTCGAAGATACGCAAAGGTTCGATGATGCTCTCGATGATTGCGAACAGGCCCTTGCATTGGGGGCAGATAAAGTCCTGTGTCTTTCCAGAAATGGATATCTCAAGTCAATCCTCGGGGAATATGAATCGGCCCAAGAAGATTTTAACAGCGCCTTGAAACTTAATCCTGACGATGCTCTAACCCGCATGAGTTATGGCTTCTTGCTTGAGAGCATGGGGGATTCCCTGGGTGCTGTCAAAGAATACGAAAAAACCGTCAGGCTGTTGCCTGATTCTGCAGATGGCCATGCAGCCCTGGGCTCTGCATTGATCAACCTCGCCTCATATGATCGTGCCGTTGAAGCCTTTGGCAAAGCTCTCTCCCTGGATCCCGATGACACCTTGTCGTGGACCAATAAAGCAGACGCCTTACGACTTTGGGCAGAGTCTTTGAAAAGGCCGGAATTGCTGCACGAGGCCATGGAGGCAGTCAAAGAATCGTTAAGTCGTAACCCCAAAGATCCAGTGGCAAAGGCCATTGAGGGTTCAATTAATTTTTCCCGGGGACATTACGATCAGGCATGTGCCGCCCTTGATGAAGCACTGGAATTGGATTCTGAGTATGGCTGGGCGCTTAAAGAAAAGGCCAAAATTCAATATTTTCATGGTGATTTTGCAGAATCTCTGGTGCAATTTGAGCGACTTGCTGAAATGGAAGGCGACTTATTCTTTTGGGGTATAGCTGGAAAAATACTATGCCTCAAACACTTGGACCATGGGGCTGATTCTGATGGGATACCCGGTACCTCAGAGACCAGGGCTGAAGACGGGGCGATGTTTTTTCTTGAATTGGGAAGAGCCTTTGATGATCTCAAAGCGCATGAAGAGGCGGCAGCAGTATACCGTAAGGCAGTTGCCAGTAACCCTGCTTTTGCCGATGCACACAACGAACTTGCCTGGTGTCAAGCGGAACACCTGAACAGGGAATTAAAGAGTTGTGCCGCCCATGCGCAGCTGGCCATAAACTTGGCTACAGAGGATAATGCCAAAGGCAACTATTACGATACCCTTGGCTGGACCTGGTTCAAAAGAGAAAATCTGCAACAAGCACACCGATTCCTCCAGGAGGCGATTAAACGGACCGAACCGGATCTTCTTATTCGCAGCCACCTGCAAACCGTGGAGCAGGCGCTTGCCCTGCAGCAGAATGATCCCGGGAACTAAAACAGGAAATTACATGCGCCTGGGGTTCATGAAATCTCACTTTATCGTCACATACCTGTCACGCAAATAGCAAAATGTATAAAAGGTGTTGACCTGACCCTATGTCAAACCCGGATACGACAGCTTGTCCACAAAAGGCTGCAGGGTGCGCTCAAGGTTGATAATCATACGTGCAGCCGATGGTGTGAGAAATGCCAGGGGCTTCCACCATGGACGGATGATCGCCAGAAGGCGTGGCTTGCCGTCGCCTGTAAAATCGAGGAACTGACTGGTGCCCATGGAATCGGGCAACGGCGCTGCAAGAAGCGGCTGCACATGTTCGCGGAAGAGCTCGTAGCGGGACTGCCGTTCTGCTTCCATGCGCTTAAAGGCCTTGTTTGAAAGCGGCAGGCGCGATGGATTTATATGAAAAAAACGCTGCCAGATAGAACGTCGGCGCCTGGACTCTTCAACATAGGGAAAGAAAAACAGCAAACGCTCATGCGGAATCTCCCGTAATGATGTCTCTATCTCCCACCAAAGCCCCTCTGTGCGTCCCACCACGAGAACGATTGCGGCCGCCCTCTGCCGCAGGTATGCCACTGCAGCCTGCCAGGCATGATCGGGAACAAACAACCGTGCGCCTCCCAGCTGGGCCAGCGTATTGCCGGGCCTGCCGATACTGATCATGGGGCCGACGGCTGCAAGTGCTCCGCACACCGATTCCTCATAACGACGCTCAAAATAATCACCCAGGGGAATCATGCGCGGTGTCGGGTCAACCAGGTCATCGTCGTCAAAGGAACGGAGATAGAGTACCACCGGTCGTGAATCATCAGCCAGCAGGACCGTTGCCGGCACAGCGCGCATGCGGCGACCCCGGGCGATGAGCCAGGCACCGGCATAAAAGCCCAATAGTATCAGCAGCACAAAAATTACATAGGCCCAGAAAACTTCGGTGTCCAGGTTGTCGATGTTGAAATCACCCTCCAGGGCATACAGCTCGAGGGTCGGCCCCACCAGGCCCACAACCATCAAAATGATACCAAGAGCAATGACAACCCCGCCTGCCAGCGGCCGGCTGGGAGGCGCCGGCAGGATATCGAAGGGCAGTGTATTCGTTGTTGTATTTTCCACAATACTATTGCCGGTTTATAACTCTTTGCACAACCTACACCGCCAGAAATGAGATTTTCACTTTAAACGCCGGCCTTCTTCTCCAGTTCCCTTTCGATCACCTGTAACCAGGCCGCTTCCTCCTGCCTGCTTTCCCGCGCCTCCCGTATCAGGCGCAGGTTATTCAGCGTGGTCTCCGGCTCCCAGGATTCGCGGACATGGGCCAGGGCGGAGGCCAGGGCGGTTGCAGCGCCCCCTTCGTCTTTGGCCAGAACAGCAAGTTCCAGGCGGGTGGCATAATCCCAGTAATCGGGCTTGCCCTGGGTGATGCGCTGCTCCACAGCATAGGTGACTACGGGGATCAACTGCTCGCGGCGGGCATCCGGCGGCTCCTTGAGTTCCATCAGGGTCACGGCGTTGATGCCGGGGTAGGCATCGCGCCAGTCGGCCTCAAAACCCTTGAGGTAGGCC
>CAMYKS010000045.1 GCA_947259115.1 uncultured Desulfobulbaceae bacterium
GAACCTAAAACAGCACGGTCTATAAAACGGATCTCGCCTTTCATGGAGATCTTGTCGTTCACCTGCAGTACGGGCAGGATTTTGAATGAATAGATATAAAAGGCGTCGTTGCCATTTGACTGGTCCCGGACATCAGCACCGCCGGGAAGGCCCAGACCACCGTCTACCACGGCACCAGCCAGAACCCACTGACCCGCCACTGACCACAGGGCTACGCCCGGAGCGGTTGGGGTGGGTACACGGGGCGCGGTGTCTGCTTCAACCTCTGTTGCCCTGCTCGGCTGGTCAAGGGCCAGGGCATTGGCGGTTACACCAAGTACCAGGCCAAGTGCCGCTACTGTTGCTAAAACTTTTTTCATCTCTTATCTCCTCTTTTGTGTTTTGGTTGATGTTTACCATCTTTCTCCAACATACAACGTCAATTAATAATTTATACCCTTGTTCGTTTTTGGTCACCCTGCACCTGCCGCAATCCTTCTGCTGGCAACGGGCGAACCTTTCCCCCCAAGAGTTAAATTACATGCTTCTAACAACTTTTTTGTGCATTTGTCAAGTTTTTTTTAGTTTTTCGCCTCTTCGGCAGCCTCCTTTTCTCCTGCCAATTCAACATCATACATGAGGGTTGTGCTTTCCCCTCCGGTAATGGAACTGGTCCAGCCCGTAGAGAGCACAAGGCCGACAAAGAGTCTTGCCCTGTTTTCCCTGTCCGCTACGGGGAGAAACTGGAAGTCCGGGATATATCCGTCAATTTTTTTCGTCTGCCATATATCACTTAAGGCAATGCCGTTCCAGGCCATGGCATGTATCTCACCTGTTTTGAAACTTTTATATCCCTCTATATGCCTGGAGGCGTAGGAGAGATTTTTATTCACTATGACGTCGTCCTTGCCGTCGCCGTTAACATCCATGGCAATTATCCGGGAGGGGATATATATTCTCTTGCCGCTGCCTTCCCTGCCGATAACATCAGATGACCGTGTTGAATTCACATCAACGCCAACCCTTGCCACCTGGCCGTAATCTTCGCCGATATACCGCGAGGTGCCGCCATAGTACTCGTCAGACACCCAGAGTATGGAGCCGTCCGGCCTTATGACGTATATACGATCCGCCCTGCTGATGCCGACTATCTCGTGGGCCCCGTTGCCGGTTACATCAGCCAGGGCAAATTCGAACAGGTTGACATAATCAGGCATGGAAATCCGTCCTTCGGGCTGGGAATCCTGGCCGCCTCGCTGTCCCGCGAGCACACTTCCCTGGCCCGGAATATTCAGCACCCTGATGTACCAGGGGATATCCTCGAGTACTATATCCAGGCGGCTGCCGTCCCACTCATAGGCCCATGAATAAGGCTTGTAGTCATCGGCAGCACTGATATAGATCTCGGCCCTGCCGTTGCCGTCCAGATCGCCCAGGCTCACGGCATGTATCTTGGAACGGGCTGGCATCTCAACGGTGGCGAATTGGGCCAGTTTGTTGTCCTGCAGATGATAGGCGTATATTGTTTGTCTGTCTGCCATGACCACATCGAGCTTGCCGTTGCCGTCCACATCACCTATATCCATGCCACGCAGGAGAAAATCCACATTTTGTGTCTTGGTAAATCCCTGCATGGAACCAATTGCCTGGGGCATGATCAGGGGAGAAGCCATGCCGGTGGTTTGGACCGGGCTCTGTTCTCTATAGGCTTTGTCCGGATGTTCAGTCTTAAAGGGGGCCATGGCGTCGTCTTCTGCGGCAGGAGCAGGCGGTACAGCCTTGGCCTGGGCAACAGCAGCAGGCGGTGTAGCGCCAAAGACCTGTGCCGCAATATCCCATGACAGCTGGTTGATGGCCTCAACCACCTCGTTCTCCTGGGCTGCCGTGGCATAAAAGCTCATGGGTTCAAAGCTGCTGTCCCTCCCGAAAACCCTGGCATCAAGGCTCATGGAGCCACCCAATGAGGTCAGGCTTCCGGTGACGATATAATCGAGCCCGAGCCGGCTGGCGAGTTCAACCGCCTCTCCCTGCTGCAGCAATTTCCCCGGTTCTTTGAGCAGGCCGTCTATCTTACCGTGTTCGATAATTATTGCGCCTCCGTTTGCAGCAAGGCGGCTGGCCAACATGTCCCGCAATCCGTCCTGCAGGTAAGCCATGGAACTTGGGGCATGCATTTCAAAGGGCAGCACAGCCACTTTTTTTGCGGCTTTGTCTTCAGCAGCAACATTGCTTGCAGGCATAAATTGAAGCAAGATAAGGAATATGGGGAAAATACGGGATAATCGCCTAACTGTTCGGATTAAATGTAGCATTCTGGGTTCCTGGTTGAGATTGAAGTATTTACAAAATAATACCAGTGGTAATTGTAAACCCGGGGCTGAAAAAAGTTGCAGACAATTTCCCGTAGCGGATTCTGGTCCTTAAAAATCAAATTATGCAAGATACTGTAAGTGTAAGGCTGACAGCAAGCAATTTCAAGCGGGCGAGGGTGCCATTTTAAGTGAATTC
This sequence comes from uncultured Desulfobulbaceae bacterium, assembly GCA_947259115.1. Lineage (GTDB taxonomy): Bacteria > Desulfobacterota > Desulfobulbia > Desulfobulbales > BM004 > BM004. Next base: position 2,488 of record CAMYKS010000045.1, read on the forward strand.
AGGAAAGGATTACGTATCATGTTGTTATTTATTGATAATTTGCTTGTCCATGACGATAAAATCTTCAGCAGATATGGAGAAAGAACAAAAAATACCAGAAAAAACTTGCGTTAATGTTTATAATTTTTTTTATATTTAAAATGTAAGAATAGTTCTCAAAAAAAACTAAACGGGGAGAGTCACAATGAAAAAAAATTTTGTTTTATTAATTATTGTTATGGCAACAACTCTGCTTATCACAGGCTGTGCATCCAGGGAAGGAAGCGGTAACGCGGCCCAGGCAGGGAAAAAGAGCCGCAAGGTTTCAATAGCCACCGGTGAGTTCCATGAATTCTGTGAAAACTGGGAAGTAGGGGATACGATTAAATTCTCTTTTACGAGCACAAAACCTGTAATGTTCAATGTGCACTACCATGCAAACCATGTGAAGTATTACCCCATAAAAGATATTCTTGTGGCTGAGTTCAGCGGCAGTTTTGAAGTGCAGCATGATGATACCCATTGCGGCATGTGGCAGAACAATAATGACAGTTATGTCAAATTAACCTATGAAATGGAAGTGGTTAAAAAATAGTATTTTTCATTTGTCAGCACGCCTGTCCGGTAATTATGGTTTCCCCGGACAGGCATGTAATTTAAGGCAGGAAAGCTGGGAACAGGCTGCAAGTCCTTCTTATTTGACCGTAAATGCTTATTGTATTATATGAACGTTTAGTAATGCTCGAATATCCTTCAGCTCTATGTTGAGACACGCCTTAAAGTGTGTTGCCTGCATGTCAATTTAAATTAAGAATAAAAATCCAGATGAGAGGAAAACAGTATGAAAAAAAATAAGATATTTGCCTTTTTGCTGGTCCTTTTTTTGGTTCCTGCCCTGTGTTTTGCTCACGTGGGAATGTTGAACTCCACACCCGCTAAAAACGGCTTTGTTTCGTCTTCTCCGGAAAAAGTAACCATTAAAATGGCAGGTGAGGTGGAGCCTGCCTTTTCCAAGATTGAGGTGTTTGATGAGAATAACAAAAAAGTCTCAAAGAAAACACGATTCCGTGAAAAGAACTTGATAATGGAGACCAAATTAAAGGGCAATTTATCCCCTGGGGTGTATACCGTGAAATGGAAGTGCATGAGCGTGGACGGGCATACCCTGAGCGAAGAGTTCATTTTCACCATAGAATAGATGGACCCTTTATATTCTTCAATGATCCTGTTCTCCTGGCTTTTCTTCACTGGGGTCATTTTTCTAGCAGGCGCTTATGCCTCTCGGGTTTATGTAACAGGTCCATCGGGAGCCGAAGTCTGTTTTACGGACGGCAGGAATACATATTTCAGGGAGACCGTTACAAAATATATATTCTTGATCTCATTCCTGACGCTTCTTGCCAATGCGATCCATTTTGTCCTGCATTGCGCCGTAATGACGGAAACTCCGCTTAATGAAGTTTTTTCGATCCTGCCGGTTTACATCACAAAAACTAAATACGGCAGGTTTACCATTCTTAGAACAGTAATACTTGCGGCAATAATAGCGGTATCTTTTGTCAGTGTGATGAAAGAACGGAAATGGGCAACCCTGTCAGGGGTTGTTTTCTCTTTGCTGTTGCTTGTTGTAATTGCCATGTCCGGCCATCAGGGCACCAGGGGATATATGAATTTCCCTTTCTTTCTTGATGCGCTGCACCTGATTGCAGTGTCCTTGTGGATCGGGGGAATTATTTTCATCCGGTTTTTTTTGGTTGCTTTTGTCAAAGGGGCCTATATGGAATTCTGGCGGAATTTAACAGCGCTGGTGAACAGGTTTTCACGGCTGGCAACATATTGTGTGTTTATTGCAGCACTTACAGGTATGCTGCTTACCTATGTCAATGTGAAGGAATTCCCCGTTTTCATGGATACAGCGTATGGCATTGCCCTCCTTGTGAAAATACTTCTGGTTGGCATCATCGCTTTAATCGGCGCCATGAACAAATTCTCCGTTATCCCCCATATGAATGAGATCAAAGCAGTGGAAAGAGCAGAGGGCTTAGCCCGCGGCAGCAGGCTGCTTCACCTGATGACCATTGAAGCAGGTCTCGGTTTTGTGGTTTTGCTGCTTACCAGCATTCTGACCCATCTTTCCCCGGAAGGGTGACAAGGGAAAGTGCCTAAAGTAAAATAATAGGTTTCAAGGTTCCAAGGGGTCAAGGTTTCAAGGGAAACTTAATAAAAACTCTTAACATTATATTTCTAGTCTCGGTAAATGCCTGTTGAGCAACAATATTTTTTTACCCTTGACCCCTCGACACCTTGAAACCTTGAACCCTGTATTCACCCACCACTCCACTACTCCATTTGCTTCCAGCGCCTTTCCGATATAAGGGCTTCAATGCCCAGCAACAGGAAGGAAATGCCGATAAATACCTGGAATTTCTCTTCATATTTCTCGATGATTTCTTCTTCCAGTTCTTTTTTTTCAGCAGAGCCGATGAGCTGCTGATAGACCTCGCCCAGGTCAATGGTGCCGGTGGCAACGTTGAGATACCTGCCGCCGGGAGTTGCCATGGCCATGGCACGAAGGGTATGCGCGTCAAGCCGGCTCCATACCTCTTGTCCCTGGTACTTCATAAAGGTCTTACGCCCTGATGCGTCGGTAATCGGGATGCGCTTTCCTTCGTTTTCGTCACCCAGCCCGACGATAAGCAGGCGTACTCCTTTCTCAGCCGCCTCATTTGCCGCTTCAATGGGAAAGCTTTCCTGATCCTCGCCATCGGTGATAAGCACAATGTCCTTGTATTTTTTTTCCTGATTGTCAAGCATCTGGTCATGTACCAGGCGGAGCGCATCGCCGATCATGGTGCCGCCCCGGCTGATACTGTCCGTGGAGACATTTTCCAACATCATCCTGAAAAAACCGTAACCCAGGGTAAGGGGGCATTTGACGGCTGCGCTGCCGGCAAATACCAGCAAACCGACGCGGTCCCCCTGGAGTTTGTCAACGACATCAGCAATGGCAAGTTTTGCCCGCTCCAGGCGATTTGGAGCCAGGTCTTCAGCCAGCATGCTCTTGGAGACATCCAGCACAAAGACAACATCGCGGCCGGTCCGCGTTATCGTCGTCTGCTGCAGGTTCCAGGCCGGTCGTGCCAGGCCGATAACCAGCAGCGCAAAGCCGGCAAGCAGCAGAACTGCTTTCCACCTGCGCCGCACGGGATTGACAGAAATAAGCTGCCGCTGCAGGTCAATATTTATTAAACGTTCGAGAAGCTGCTTGCGCCTGTTGGCGCTGTAAAGAAAAAGGGCGAAGAGCAGGGGCAGCAGCCAGAGCAGGTAGAGCATTTCTATATTATGCAGCCTGATAGTGCTCATGGAACTCTCCTGAAATAGGTGGTGCGCAGAAGAATTTCCAGAGCCAACAGGATCAACCCTGCCATTGCAAAAACCGTAAAGCGTTCTTTATAATCCACATAGCGGATGGATTCCACCTCGCTTTTTTCAAGTTCATCGATCTCGCCATAAACTACCCGCAGGGCATCGCCATCCTCGGCCATTCTGAAAATTCCGCCGGTTTCCCGGGCCAGGGTTGAGAGTGTCTGTTTATCAACACCAGGCCCCCTTTGTATAACCTGGGTGCCGAAGAGAGTGGGTACCCTGATTAGGGATTCCTGGCCACCGATGCCTATTGCATAAATTTTGATACCCCATTTTTCTGCCAGTTCTGCTGCCTGCATCGGTGTGCGCTTTCCTGTGGTCTGCTCCCCGTCTGTGAGCAGGATGATGATTTTGCTCTTGATTTCATAGGACGCTTCCTGCGCCTCTGCATTTGAAGCCTGCTTCTGCACTGTTTCTTCAGCCTTTTGCAGGCGGGCGGCTGCCAGGGCAAGTGCATCGCCGATGGCTGTGCCGTCTTCCTTCTTGCGATTTACAAACTCGATTGGTTCCACAAATGAGGCCAGGGCTCCATGGGCCAGGGTCAGCGGGCAGGCAGTGTCAGCATAACGGGCAAAGGTAATGAGCCCGATGAGATCGTTTGGCCGGCCGGCAAGATCACCCTTGTTGCCCTGTACAAATTCAAGAAAAACACGTTTTGCAACCTCGAGACGGCTTACATGTTGCCCGTTAAAAATCATCTCAGCCCTCATGCTGCTGGATCGATCAATCACAACCTCTATGGCGACACCCTTACTGATGTCATAGATCTTTTCCATGCCCTCCAGGGGCCTTGCCAAGGCAAAGGTCAAAAGGATGAGCGTAATAATCCGCAAGATAAACGGCAGATGCCTTAATTTGCTGCGCATGGAAGAACCCGCAGCAGAAGCATGGTGTGTTGAAGGGAACAGTACTTTCCCTGACCGCAAGCCGAGGGAGGAGCGGGAAAAATACCGAAATGTCATGATGGGCAGGATCAGCAGCAGCAGAAATGCCCAGGGGGTTGCGAAGGTCATGTTTGTTGAGTGATCTAAAGTTATAAGTAACGAGTGCCTAAAGTGAGTTAAATTTCAGCGTGCCTAAAGTATATTTAGGTTCCAAGGTTCCAAGGTTTCAAGAAAAAAACTTAATAAAAAAATCCTAACAATATATTTCTAGTTTCGGTAAAGGTCTGTTGAGTATCAACATTTTTTTAGACCCTTGCCCCCTATCTTTTCACCTTCAACCTTTCAGCTTTTACCCTCGACCCCTCGATTCCTTGAATCCTTGAACCCTTCCTTCTCCCTCGTCTTCTCAATGAAGTCTCTACAAATCACAATCGTTTTTTTACTCTCTGCAAGGGTCGGCTCATGCCTGGCGAATTTTACCAAGTCGCACTGGGTGAGGAAATCGGTTAACAAGGCCTTAGTGCTTCCTGCAAGTGCATTCCCTGGATGTTTTGTCTGGGAAAGCTCTGTGAGAAACTCTTCGGTTGTCCGCTCCGGTGCTTTCATGCCAAAACGGTTTTCAATATAATGGCGCAGGATATCCGAGATGCGCAGGTGAAAAAGTTTTATCTCACCCTTGGCGAGCAGGTCTTCTGCAAGCAGCCCCTCCAAGTCCTGCAAAGCAATCTCCTCGGGACGCAGATGCACTTCAGCAGGCTGCTTCTGAGCGGACATTTTTTTCCAATAGAAAAGTCCTGCTGCGGCAAATGCTGCCAGGAGCAGAGCCAGGCCAACTGTCAGTAATTGTAGAACTCTGTCAGGGGGCAGGGAAAGCGGCGGCTTGATATCCTTGATATCAATGGTCTCAGCAGCAGTCGCCAAGAGCGATTTGACATCAATTTCAATCTCTGCAGTAATAATCTGTGTGATCTCGGAAAGATTCTTTTTGTCATGATATGCGACGGTCATGGCAGGAATGGTATAGGTGCCGGACAGATATGGCTCCAGGAGATATGAGACCTGATGCACGACAAGTATTTTGTCACCTGCCCCTATCATACGGATAGGGAGAATTCGGGTGTCCTTGAGGGTGAAATCTCCCAGGCCTGCAGAATAGGATGGAAATTCAACATCCATATTTTCCGGAACTGTGGTTTCAAGCACGAGTTCAAGCTCTCCGGCAATGGTGATTTCTTTTTTGCTTGTCCGCAGTGTTAAGGAGAGTGGATCCTGAACATAACTCTGTGAAAATCCCTGAACAGTCTGGGCTGACTCATATCCCGGGTCAGGGCTGCAGGAGATTTGCATGAAGAAAATACAAAAACAGAGAATCATTACCGTATAAAACGTGCATCCCCGATAGTGCTTTTCTGTCAGAAAATTATTATCCATAGTTTTTTATTTGTTGCAAAGCTTTCTTTTGAGGGTGTTACTGAAATGAAAAATAAAAACGCCCCCACGTCAAGTCAAGACGTGGAGGCGCTGAAATATTTTTTTACTTAGATTTAGAGCAGGTTGTTGTCTTTTAACTGCTTCACAACGGTTTCTATATATGCTGTAATCCTGCTGTGAAATTTCTGTCTGACAAAGGTGTCGGTGGTGATGGTGTAGGCCAGTTTCTCGGTCTCAGCGTCATACAGGTTGGATTCAAGCTGCAGGAATTCATGGCTCTCAGCATAGCTCCTGGAAGGGGCAATGCTGAAGCTGCTGTTATAATAATCGTACATATTATGATAATAACCGTAGGGGGCCTGGTATGCCTTGCCAGGGGGCATTTGTTTCTGTTCCTTGATCCCCTGCAGCCTGGTCACTATGACCCCGTCAATACGCATTCCTTCAATGCTTTTGACAATGGTATCCTTGTCCCGCATCTTGTCCCTGGGAATTATGGTGTGGCTGGCAATTGCCAGGACTCCCTGCCTTTTAAGCTGCTTGGCAAACTCATCCTCATAGAACTTGCGGCGATCCGGTTGTTTTGCAACGCCTATTACCAGAATATGGGTGTATTTTTTATTGCCGAGCTGCGGATCCTTCCATTCCCCGGTGATCTTGCTGGAGGCGCAGGAGTTTATGACAAAGAGAAACAGTATTGCGCAGAGAGCAATGGTTATTTTTTGAAAATTCATTGGGCCTAATCTCCAGTTAGTTATTTGCCATTATTCAAACAGCAAAGGTTTAGAGGCGAAAACTTACTAATTTCCTATCAATTCCAAGATAATATGCCATGATTTATAATAGCTCGATGACCAATATGCAATTATTTCTTTAGACATTTTTATTATCATTTTTTAACTGGCCCTGGGAAATGTGCGTGTCAATCAGCCAGGAAATGGCTGGGGGGGGAGCCCGGAATAAGTAAAGAAAAAATCACTACAATAATGCAAATCGATAATCCTGAGATTAGTTTGAACAAAATTGCACGAAGAATTTCTCAATACTGATTCTTATTTGTAGTTACTAAAGAATGATAATGGTACAAATGCTATTATTCTAAATTCATCTGCTGCCTTTATTACCATAAAAGGGTGAGTCCATGACACTTCCAGCTAACAAGACCAAAATCGTCTGTACCATCGGGCCGGCGTCTGATTCTCCGGAAATCCTTGAGAAAATGATTCTTGCCGGGATGAATGTGGTACGCCTCAATTTTTCTCACGGTGACTTCTCCAGCCATAAAGCTGTCATTGATAGGGTCAGGGAAACAGAAGAGACAACCGGCCGCCAGGTGGCAATTATGGCTGATCTGCCAGGTCCTAAAATGCGTATCGGCCAACTGGCGGAAGAACCCATTGAACTTCGTGCCGGCGACCATTTTACTTTGACGTCCGATGATATTATCGGTAATGCGGAGCGGGTCTCGATGAGCTTTGCCCCTCTCCCCCTGGTTGTCAAACCCGGGGACAACCTGTTTCTTAATGACGGGATCATTGAACTGCAAGTTATCCGGATAACTGGTAACGATGTCCTTTGCTTATGTAAAGTCGGCGGCGAACTGCGCTCGCGAAAGGGCCTTAACCTGCCGGGCATTGATCTTGGCATCAGCGCCTTTACCGAACACGACCATGAATGCCTTAAATTCGCCCTGGAAAACGGGGTGGATGCGGTCAGCCAGTCCTTTGTCGAGACCGCAGCTGATATAGAAGCAGTTCGCAAGGCGGCAGAAGCACTGGGCCATAACCCGTTTATTATTGCCAAGATCGAACGGGCCAGCGCCCGTGATCACCTGGATGAGATTCTACAGACTGCAGACGGAATTATGATTGCCCGCGGCGATCTGGGAGTTGAAACGCCGATAGAATTAATGGCTGTAGTTCAGAAACGTTTGATGGAGATGGCCCAAAAGTATGGCAAACCGGTTATTACCGCCACCCAGATGCTCGAATCCATGACCGAACACCGGCGACCGACCCGGGCGGAAGCCACTGATGTGGCAAATGCCATCCTTGATGGCACCGACTGCGTCATGCTTTCCGGTGAGTCAGCCATGGGCAGGTATCCGGTGGAGGCAGTGAACATGCTCGCCAGGATCGCGGCAGCGACCGAACCGCACCGTAAGCAATATAGGCTGAAAGAGGCCCTTGAGACATTGGGGCGGGATGAAAATCTCAGTGTGGTGGATCTCATTGCCTTGAGCGTTCACTATACCCTTGAACACACCATTGCAGCTGCCGTATTCGTACCCACCTTGAGCGGCGAGACAGCAAGAAGCATTGCCCGGTTCCGGCTGCCGGTCTGGTTGACGGCTGTCAGCCGTCAAAAAAGTACCTGCCAGCATCTCCAGTTTTCCTATGGCGTCTTTCCAATGTATGATCCTGAGTATCCGGCAGACTGGAAGACCTATACCCGAAAATGGCTGCGATCACATGAAATTACAGGGAAACTGGTCATTGTCACTGAAGGACCGTCAGCAAAACATCCTGATATCAATAATCGCATGGAAATCATCGACTTTGACCGTCCATGAAGCGGCAATAAAAAAATCTTAGTTGTTCAATAGCAAACTCAGACAAAACGGTGAGTTTTCCATAATGCGCCAAGGAGAACAAGCTCCAGATTCAATAAACCTTTCGAGTCCCTGCAGTGATAACAAACTGGTATTAGTATAATAGCAATATTTGTCCTGAAGAATTTCTGTTGGTTTTTTGGGGTTTTCACAGTAAATTCCTCTGTATTCTCAACATCATATTATTTTCAAAGGGGGTTTCCCGTGGCTGAACAGTGCGATATTGGGCTCATCGGTCTGGCTGTAATGGGCCAGAATCTTATTCTCAACTTGGCGGACCATGGTTTCATGGTAGCGGCCTATAACCGGACCATCAGCAAGGTGGATGACTTCCTTGCAGGACCGGCCCAGGGTAAATCAGTGAGCGGATGCCATAGCCTGGAGGAATTCGTCCAAAGCCTGAAGAAGCCCCGCATCGCCATGCTCATGGTCAAGGCCGGCAATCCTGTTAAACAGACGGTGAAGCAGCTTGCCCCGCTCCTGGAACCCGGCGATATCATCATCGACGGCGGTAATTCCTATTTTCTTGATACCGAAGAACTCATAAAAGAACTTGAATCCCGGGAAATTCTCTATTTGGGTACCGGCGTCTCCGGCGGTGAGGAAGGGGCGCGGCACGGACCGAGCATCATGCCCGGCGGTGTTAAAGCGGCCTGGCCCCGAATCAAGCCCATCTTCCAGGCCATAGCAGCTAAGGTGGGCCCCAATAATGATATTCCCTGCTGCAACTGGGTTGGCCCAGGCGGTGCCGGCCACTATGTCAAGATGGTGCATAACGGTATTGAATACGGTGATATGCAGCTTATCTGCGAGGCGTATTCTTTGTTAAAGGACGGGCTCGGGCTCGGCAACGACGAACTGTACGATGTTTTTGCCGGGTGGAACAAAGGAGAGCTTGACAGCTACCTCATAGAAATCAGCCGGGATATCTTTTCCGTTACAGATGCTAAAACAGGTGAAGCCCTGGTCGATCAGATCCTGGACAGGGCGGGCCAGAAGGGCACCGGTAAATGGACCAGTCAACTTGCCTTGGACCTTGGCGTTCCCACCACTCTGATCACGGAAGCAGTGTTTGCCAGAACTTTATCTGCATTGAAGGAGAACCGTATCAAGGCAAGCCAAATCCTTTCAGGCCCACAGGGAGCCGTTGATACATTCAGATCCTCAGTAAACAGGGAAGAGTTTATCGGACAAGTCCGCAAAGCCCTTTTTGCCTCAAAGATATGCAGTTATGCCCAGGGGTTTTTTCAGCTGCAGGCTGCTGCAGCTGAATACGGCTGGGACCTTGACTATGGCTCCATTGCCATGCTCTGGCGCGGCGGCTGCATTATCCGGGCCGTATTTCTTGAAGATATCAAGAACGCCTATGATAGCAATCCGGAACTGGAGAACCTGCTGCTTGACAAGTACTTTACAGAGTCAGTGGTCGCAAAACAGGCTGCCTGGCGCCGGGTAATTTGTACTGCGGCGCAGCTCGGTATTCCTATCCCTGCAATGAGCGCCGCTTTGAACTATTACGACTCCTACCGCTCAGAACGTCTGCCCCATAACCTCCTGCAGGCTCAGCGGGACTATTTCGGTTCACACACGTATGAGAGGATTGACGCAGAAGGAAGCTTTCATACGGACTGGCAAAAGTTGAAAAAATAACAGCAGGTTCCAAGGGGCCAAGGTACCAAGGTTTCAAGGGTAAAAGATAACAGCAGGTTCTAAGGGATAAAGAGGGAAAATGATGTTGAAAAACTTTAAGGAGTTGAAGGGTTGGGGAAAAGTATACCAACTCTGCCTATGGATCAACCTGTGAGCTTGAAACGCATACATTACTTTCAAGAGATTTTGAATATTTAAATGAAAGATAAAAGTATCACTCTTGGAAAAAACTAACGAAGTAGAAAGTATGCTTAAAGCTCTAATTTAATCACTTGAGAGTAAAAAAATAATCACTTGTACCCTTGACCCCTTGAGTCTGTCAATCATCAGCCGTTTTGTAGACTGATAGTCACCGGCAGTTTTGTATGCCGATAAACCTTGAAACCTTGGAACCTATATTTAAAAACCTTTGAACCTTTGAACCCTTCTTAAAACAAAGGAAACATCATGCCTCCAACCGACCCTCTAGAAGCCTCTGTTCATGGTAAAACAATCACCACGGGTCAGGCCTGTGAATTTGCCACTCCCGGGTCTCTGCCGCCATGTACATTAGTTATTTTCGGTGCCTCGGGTGATCTTACTGCCAGGAAACTTATCCCTGCATTTTACTCACTTTACCTCACGGAAAGCCTGCCGGAGTCGTTTACCGTCGTGGGCTGCAGCAGGACGAGATTATCCCATGATGAGTTCAGGGAAAAATTAAAGCAGGCCATTTCCAAAGAGGAGAAGATTGACCTTGAACGCTGGGACGGTTTTGCAGCAAAGCTCTTCTACCAGCCGGTTACCTATGATTCACAGGAATCGTGCCGGGAGCTTGCAGAGTACCTTAATGACCTGGACCGGAAACAGAATACGGGCGGCAATCGGATTTTTTACCTGGCAGTACCGCCAACCCTCTATCCGGTCATTGCTCAGCGAATAGGCGAGGTTGGTCTTTCGCAGGAAGGGGAAAATGGCCGGAGCTGGGCCAGGATAGTCGTAGAGAAGCCGTTTGGCAGGGATCTGCAGAGTGCCCTTGATCTTGATAATGTATTGCATAAAAGCTTTACGGAAAATCAGATATTCCGCATTGATCATTACCTGGCCAAGGAGACGGTGCAGAATATCCTGATGTTCCGTTTTGCCAATACGATTTTTGAGCCCATTTGGAATAGAAATTATATTGACTACGTCGGTATTCTTGCCGCTGAAGATTTGGGTGTGGAGAACCGGGCCGGCTATTACGAGCAGGCAGGTGTGCTGCGCGATATGTTCCAGAATCACATGATCCAGCTCCTGGCGCTCACCGCCATGGAGCCGCCCGCCCTTTTCGAGGATGACCGGGTGCGGGACGAAAAAGCAAAGGTTGGCCGGTCTGTTAAACGATTGGCCCGCGAAACCCTTATGGATAACCTGGTGCTCGGCCAATATAAGGGAGGCATGATTGACGGCAAGGAGGTGCCGGGCTATCGTGAGGAAAAAGGTGTGAATCCGGATTCTATCACGCCGACTTTTGCTATGATGCGTTTTTTTGTGGATAACTGGCGCTGGCAGGGCGTGCCCTTTTACCTGGCATCCGGCAAAAGGCTGGCCCGCAAAGAAACTAAGATAGTGGTCCAATTCAAGAATGTGCCCCATTCCATGTTCCGCAAAGTGCTTGATGAAAAAATCACGGCCAACCGTTTGGTGCTCGGCATTTATCCGGAAGAAGAGATAACGCTGATTTTTCAGACCAAGGTGCCGGGGGCCAAGTCATGTTTGCGGCCGGTAACCATGGATTTTACATATTACCAGGGTTTCCAGGGGTCGCCGCTTGATGCCTATGCCAAGGTGTTGCTCGATGTTATCATGGGGGACCATATGCTGTTCTGGCGCCAGGACGGTGTCAAGCTCGCTTGGTCGTACCTGACGCCCATACTTGAGGAGTGCGAAACCTGTTCCAACCCGGAAGCCCGGCTGCATCCCTATGAGGCAGGGGGCTGGGGTCCGGTGGAGTCCCTCGATTGGATGAGTTTGATTGTTGATTAGTTGAAGTGCCTAAAGTGACTAAAGTTTTAAGTGAACTAAAGTGACTAAAGTTTTAAGTGAACTAAAGTGACTAAAGTTTTGACAAACAAAGAGTTTTCAAAAAGTCTGGAGAGACGTACCCTCAAATTTGGGATTGAAATAATCCGTTTGTCGACAACTCTTCCAAATACTCCGGAAGGTAGAGTAGTAAAAAATCAAATTACAAAATCAGGAACTTCAATTGGTGCAAATTATAGAGAAGCAAACCGTGCAAGAAGTAAAGCTGATTTTAAGAATAAAATCAAAATTTGTGAGAGTGAGGCCAGTGAAACACAGTATTGGCTTGAAATAATATCTGAGTCAAATTTTTTAGCTTTTGAAGATATCAGATCAATTAATAATGAATGCAAAGAACTGTTGGCAATTTTTTGCACTATCGGAAAAGGATCTTAACTTTAGATCACTTTAGATCACTTTAGTCACTTTTAACTTTAGATCACTTATAACTTTCTAAAATGGAGGGAACCGAGCATGAAAAAATTACTGGCCTACGTAGTTGTATTAACCTCGATGCTTATGTTAACGGCCTGCGCCGGTATGCAGACCAAAACAGCAAAATCACCGGTGCTGGATCGTATCACCGTGAACGGCGAGTTAGTGGTGGGCACAGCTGCCAGCATGCCGCCTTTGAACATGACCACCAAGGACGGTGAGATCATAGGCATGGAAATTGACCTTGCAAAAGCCATGGCAGATTCCATGGGAGTTAAACTCAGGGTGGAAGCCATGCAGTTTCATGAGCTGTTGCCGGCCCTTGAAGCAGGCAGGATTGATATGATCCTCTCCGGCATGACCATAACTCCCCAGCGGAACATGAAGGTGGCATTCGTCGGTCCCTATTTCAAGTCTGGCAAGGCGATTCTCACCAAACTGCCCACCATGGCGGAAGCCCAGACACCAGAGGATGTCAATGACCCCAGGAAATCCATTGTAGCTCTACGTGGCTCAACAAGTGAGCAGTTTGTCAAAGATAATCTGACCAAAGCGAAGCTCGTAACTGCCAACAGCTACGATGAAGCCATTGACATGGTGATAAACGGCAAGGTGGATGCCATGTTTGCCGATTATACCATCTGTGTGATCACCATTTTCAGGTATCCCAAGGAAGGCCTTCTGACCGTTGTCAACCCCTTGACCTATGAACCATTGGGCATAGCCCTGCCGGATAATGACCCGCTGCTTGTAAACTGGGTGGAAAATTATCTGGCAACCCTGGAAGACAGCGGCGCGTTGGAGGAGCTTACATGGGAGTGGTTTCAGAATTCTGACTGGATGAAGAGACTGCCTTAGAAAGAGAGGCGCCAGGTACAGACTGTTCAATGATGCGGCGTGCCGATATATTAAGTGGGAGTTCGATAATGATTATGTGCTTGAGTATCTTGAAATAAGCGGTCCCGTGGTTGGCGCCATATTTAAATTCTGATAACTAGCCCGGATTTTTCACTAGTCGATACGCCGGATAGACAAAGTGTAAGTCGTTTGAGCTATACTTTAGTATGCGAAACGCCTAACACTGCAGGCTATACGGATGTATCGGCTTGCCCAAAAAATCTATTCAGTCACTTGGTACAAACTGTACCCGGAAAAATACACTGGAAATATAAAATTTAAATCACAAAAATAGATATTTAAACTTATTTTTCAAAACTGTTAATGAAATATTCGGGCTAGGCATATTTAGGGCGGATCATGGTTTAGTAATTTGGGACAGAATTCAATCGTCAGCATGCAGAACTGCTGATGATTAGCAACGAACACGACAGTTGATGATTATTGGGTAACGCAACAACCCAATGATTGACAGACAGGCACTGTCCCCTGTGTAGCCAACAAAGTATAATCCGCCGTATGTCTACTTATAAATTTAACCCCAGCATTATTCACAAGTTCGGGTCATCAATGGAACTGCCCAAGGACTTGGATATCTATTTCAGCGGCCCGGCAGATCGGCCATTTGCAGTTATCGGGATATACAAAGATGTACCCTTTGATCCGAATATCTGGCAGCCGATCTCTATTGATGCAGAAAATATCGGCAAATGGCGCCATATGATCGAGAACTACAACGATATGCTTGACAAACCGTATTTCGGCTACGATATCATCGACCCGACCGGCAAGGTTGTGGGTAAGTGGCTATCGTACCAGCGGAGTACCGTGGTCAAGATGACAAAAGGCAACAAGATAACCGTATATACCCCGGATGGCAGCTTTGCGAGGGGTGATGATCCGCAGAGAATTGGCGAGTAAGTTTGAAAGGTTGATTGAAGGTGCTAAAGTTCAGGAATTAAACAATAAAACCAAGAACATTAAGGATAACAATGTGTTACATTTCTCCGAATCAACATATGGAACTAATTAAATTTATTCAACCTGGAGGAACCATCCCATGAATCGTTGCCTGTGGATTATTATTGTATGTGCTTTAGTTTTGTTCAGCACCACCAGCTGTAAAACTTCCGGCAAAACCGGCCAGGGGCACCAGGAAGGGGCGCAGGCAGAAAGCTCAGCAGCAGAACCGAAGCTTGCAGACGGGATGTTTGCCAGGATTGTCACCCCAAGGGGCACGATAACCATTGAACTATATTATACGAAAACCCCGTTGACAGTCGTCAACTTTGTGGGGCTGGCTGAAGGAAGCAAGGATTTCAGAGTTGCCAAGGGCAGAACAAAGGGCCCGTTTTACGATGGGCTTACGTTCCACCGGGTTATTGCCAACTTTATGATTCAGGGTGGAGATCCGCTTGGCAACGGAACCGGCGGTCCGGGTTATGATTTTCCGGACGAATTTATTCCGGGACTGATGTTTACCGGGCCGGGAGTGCTTGCCATGGCCAACGCCGGCCCCAATACCAACGGCAGCCAGTTTTTCATCACCCATAAAGCCACCCCGCACCTTAACTATAAACACACAATTTTCGGCCGTGTGGTTGCCGGGCAGAATGTGGTCAATGCTGTCCGCAAGGGGGATATGATCGAAAAAATAGAGATCATCAGAAACGGCGACAAGGCCAAAGAATTTGCCACGGACCAGGCAGCCTTTGACCGATTGCTGGCGCAAAGGAAATAGGCAGGGAAGTCCAGCCGTGTATTATATGCATGAATTTACGTATGGTTTTTAAGTGTCCGGTCGGACGCCCGCTATCGTCATGACCAAAAAGATATATAGCTATACCGAAAATGCTCATGAATAATACTGACTAGACAAACTTTTGCGAGTATCAATCAACAGCACGGTAGACCGATCATGAAAAAAATCCTATTCAACACAGTCATACATATTTTCAGGGCACTTCTCTACGGAATTCCGGGTGGTTTTCTAGTGCTTGTCATTCTTTTTGTCTGGGATCTTGAAAAACGGCCAGACCTCAAAGTCTGGCATAAGGCTGATCTCGACGCTGAATTCACAGCAAAATCCAATGTGAAAAACTTCAAGGAGTATCTTGCCCTGGAAGAAAAACTTTTTGCCCAACTGGATGAACTTGTCTATGACCGGATCAAGCCCGAAGACAGCTTAATCATTAACCGTTATTACAAAGGCAGCATTGCAGACCCGGACCGCTGGACACCTAACTGGAACCGCACCTTTGAACTGGCAAGTGACACTCCTGAAGCCGGTGTACTGCTGCTGCACGGCCTGTCCGATTCACCTTACAGTATGCGCAGCCTGGGGACGCGTCTGCATGGGTCAGGCGCCTGGGTGGTCGGCCTGCGGGTTCCGGGACATGGTACTGCACCTTCGGGTCTCGTTAGTGTCCGTTGGCAGGACATGGCTGCAGCCGTGCGGCTGGCAATGCAGCACCTGCAGGACAAAGTCGGTGATCAGCCGTTGTATATAATCGGGTATTCCAATGGTGGAGCTCTGGCTGTGCATTACGCACTGGAAACCCTGGCGGATCAAACACTGCCAACCGTCAATCGGCTGGTGCTGCTTTCGCCGGAAATAGGGGTGGTGCGGGTGGCAGCACTGGCTGTATGGCAGGCCAGGCTTGGCCATCTGCTAAGACTCCAGAAACTGGAGTGGAATGACATTCTTCCTGAGTATGAACCCTTCAAGTACGGTTCATTTGCTGTAAATGCAGGAGATCTGAGCTATCGCCTGACTGCTGAAAACAGAGTGCGCCTTACTGATCCCGCAGGGTTAGAAAAGCTCAAACAGTTCCCGCCGGTATTGGCCTTTCAGTCTGCTGTAGATAAAACAGTGTCCATGAAGGCGGTGGTGGAGGTCCTGTTCAAGCACCTCCCACAAGAAGCTAATGAGTTGATGCTGTTTGATATCAACCGCACCAGGGATCTTGAAATGGTGCTCAAGAGTGATCCCAAGCCATATATTGAAAGCCTGCTCAAGGAGCCCGGTCTGCCGTTCAGGCTCAGTATTCTGACAAATACAGTCGATAAATCAGACCGCATTGTTATCCGCAGCAAAGAAGCTAAACAGCCTGAGATTACCGAGACCTTTCCCGACCTGAAATGGCCGGACCAGGTGTATTCGTTATCGCACGTTGCACTGCCCTTCCCGGAGGATGATCCTGTATATGGCGGCAACATTTCACTCGACAGCCCGGGAATCCAGCTCGGCAGCCTGGCCATGCGCGGGGAACGGGATATACTGAAGATACCGGCATCCACCATGCTGCGAATGCGCTGGAATCCCTTCCATGGTTTCATGGAAAACAAACTGTTGGAATTCTTGAGCCTTAATGATTAGCCCGAATATTTCATGAACAATTTTGAAAAATTAGTTTAACTATCTGTTTTGTGGTTTAAATGCTATGTTTTTAGTGTATTTGTCCGGTTACAGTTTGTACCAAGTGACTGAATAGATTTTTTTCAAAACTGTTTACCCTTCGGGCAAGCCGATACATCCGTATAGCCTGCAGTGTTAGGCGTTTCGCATACTAAAGCATCGAAGTCTCCCTTTTCGGTCACTTATCTGCTCAAACGACTTACACTTTGTCTATCCGGCGTATCGACTCGTGAAAAATACGGGTTAGGTATCAGACGTCAATCGGAAATCAAAGTATTCATTACCATTCATTTATCTTGCAGTTTTAAAACCTTACCTGCTCAATGTTCCAACCCCACTTCTGTGGCAAATGTAGTAAAATATTTCTATTCGGTATAATTTAGTTTTCCTACAAATGAATGGATGATGAAAAACTTCTGCAAAAGGGAACAGGCCATGCATATATATTTTTTTGCTGCACGATTCACGGGCAGAATTTTAGGGACACTTGCACTTACAGCTTTTCTTGTAACCGGGTGTGCCCGGACAAAGGTAACCTCTGTCTGGGTTGACCAAGAATACCAGGGAGCCGGGATTAATGATGTCTTTGTGGTGGGAGTCTCAAAAGATGGAGGGTTGCGCAGGATTTTTGAAGATGAATTTGTCAACCTCTTCAAAGAAAAGGGTGTGAAAGCCACCGCAAGCTACCGGGTAATTCCTGATGATGAGCTTCGGGATGATAAGAAGCTGGACGCAAAGGTAAAAGCATCCGGCAGCGATACGATCCTCATGACACGGCTCATAGATATCCGCAAGGATACGCAGTACATTCCCCCGAATTACGTCTATGCCCCGCCTCCACACTACTACGGGGACTGGCACGGTTACTATAACAGGGCTTACATAGTGAACCCCGGCTATATGGTGGAGTATGAAACCGCTGTCCTGGAAACAAATGTCTATGACCTTAAAACCGACAAGCTCATCTGGTCAGCCAGATCGGATACGCCCACGGATAGCAGTATGGGCAAATATATCAATGAATTTGCCCAGTCCATCATAAATCAGTTGGCTGAAGCAAAGTTGATTAAATAAAGGGGCCAAGGAAGGGTATGTCAGTTAATACAGTCTTCTTCGCCGCCGGAGTATCGGTTCATCATCAGGCTGCCACAGGCTCGGGGTCTCTACCTCTATTTTATTGCCTTCCAGAAAATTAATTGTGGTGGTACTCTGGATTGAGTACCAGATACCGACACGTTTGCCTTCCGGATTTATGATATAGGCGGCAAAATAGCCGGCTGTTCCACGGTAATCCTCCGGGGCAATGGTGCGTATCCATTTCTCCAGCTGCGCTGAGCTGATCGGGACGGGCCGCCAAAGGTTGGATAACAGCTCGTAATCCTTGTGGATGCCGAGTATGGCATTGGGCTTGTCATAACCGCCGCTGGAGTAATACCTGTGATCCGGCACCACCTCATATCGCAAAAACTGGTTGTCCAGGTCACGGTCGCGCTGCAGCGATCTCCTGTTGCCGCTTGCCGTACAGCCGGCAAGGACACAGAGGACTGCCGGTATTACAAGACAAACAGACAATCTGGACCGGAGATCGTTTGCACTCACTGATTTTCGGTGCATGGCACACCTCCATTTTATCGATTCACACCTGTTGTTCAGCTAATTTGTTGCTTGACAATTTCATAAAGACAGTTGTCAATGTACTTGGAAATTTTGTGACAGATCACCAAAATATGTTTTGAAAAGTGTAGACAATAATATCAGTTTCTTGTCGGTTATGCCAATTCTTAGGCGTATTTTGAGTATATGCTGCAAAAAAAATATGACATGCTGGAACGCGGCACATGGATTTATCAGGTAAAGCTTGAGGAAATTTGGAAATCAGGAAAATTAAAATACATAAACTTGCTGCGTACAGTTTTGTTCTGCTGCTGTTTCTTCTGTCCGGTTGTCAATCGAAAGTCTATCTGATGCCGACACCGGCAGCTCTGCAGACAGGTGAACACGACCCATTTGCAGTCAATCCCGACCAGGAGCAAACAAACAGCGTGATAGTTGCCTATGCCACGAACCGCATGGGTGTAGGTTCGCAAGATGAGAAAAAATACATAACCCTGTTTGATAAAAATCTGCGTCTCGGTAAAGCACAGGTCAGGATCGGCTCGGAAAAGAAGTCCTGGACCGATTTATACGGCCTTTCGACGAGCAACGAGCGTAATGGCAACATCGTGCTGGAACTGGAGGGCACTGAAGATCTGGCGGAAATCGATTCTGAGGATCCCATTGAGGAACTACTGGAGGAGGCCGGGAATTTTTTTGAAAAGCTCAATGAAGCCCTCGACCGTACCCTGGACAAGGATTTAATACTCTATGTCCACGGCGCCAATAATACCTTTTACAAATCCAGTGCCCACGCAGCCCAATTCCATCACTTTACCGGGAGAAATTCAGTGGTCATGTTCTATGCCTGGCCCTCGGCCGCAAGCCTGCTGCGCTATGCCGTTGATGTGAATAACGCCCGCAGGACTGTGCCTGTTTTTGCCCGGCTGTTGGAACTTTTGGGCCGCTACAGTAAGGCCCGTAACATTGATATTCTGGCATACAGTGCCGGGGCGCAGGTGCTGAGTCCGGCATTGGCCTTACTGCGTGAAAAATATGATGATCAAGATATTGAACAGTTGAAACAGCGTCTGCGCCTGGGAGAGATCTATTTTGCAGCGCCTGATGTGGATTTCAAGGTTTTTCTGGAGAACCTGGCAACCTACCTCGACCTGCCCGATCACGTCACTCTGGCCCTGAATCCAGATGACTCCGTGCTGAAATATGCCGCCAGGCATCATAAGGTTTCACGGGCCGGCAGACCGGATCCCAATGAATTGAGTGCTGAAGAAACCCGGTGGGTCGTGGAAGCTTCCAGGGAGATGCCGCTTGATATACTCTGGATCACCGCAGAAACCATACCCGATATGGCCAAAGGCTCCCACAGCTTCTGGTATTCCCATCCCTGGGTCAGCACCGATGTGCTGGTTCAGTTTCTGTTCCAGGCGCGTCCTGCGGACCGGGGCTTGTTATCATATGGGGAAAAAGAAGGAGTAAGGATCTGGTATTTTCCTGATGATTATCCGACACAGGCCAACCTGGCAATCAAGCGGTTGATGGAAAGACTGGCAGATTGAAAAATTGGGCTAGGAGCCTGTCGGAGAATTATAATCGTAACGAAAAAATGAGGAATTGAGATTAGATTTTTGGAAAATTGATGCGAATAGCAGCGCTATTTAAAGAGAATTCACGGAAATTTGAGCCGATTCTCTCGCTTTTGCAGTAGATTGGTAATTCTCCGACAGGCTCCTAGAGAGATACATTAATCAAAAGGGCAAAGGAATAACTAAGACTGGGTATTTATCAAATAAAAACTTGTTTAAAAAATATACTTTCCCCTCGAATCCATGAACCCTGTTTTTCACTTTATCAGCTTCTGCATATTGCTTTTCTTTATCTGCCCGGAAGAGGCTTTATAAAGGACTTGATCTCCTTCTTTGAATTCGTCGCGGTATCTGCTTCGCATATTCACATCTGCCTTTTCACCGCTGTTGAGCTTGAGTGTGACTGAATTATTGCCCATCTTGGTGACTGTTGCCGGCTGCCAGGGATTCTTTTTCAACACGTTTCTTACGGTGTCATATCTGACCGAATCACCTGTTTTCAGACCACTCGGATCCTTGTTTACCAGTAACCTGCCACCCTCAAAATCCTTAAGCACAATACCTTCGCCGGTTATTTCTGCAACTTCAAAGGTCCGGTAGTAAGTCTTTGCATAACTTTGCTGGAAGCTGAAGAATAATAAAAACAATGCGACTGCGGGAAGTATAAAGTTTTTCATTGTATCCCTCCAAAGTTATTGTAAGGCGCAGTGGATAATTTGATTAAGATAAAATATAAGAGAATTACGGGATTTCACAAGGAAAGATTAAAAGAAAAGGGGCCAAGGTTCCAAGGTTTCAAGGGTTCAAGGGTAAAAAAATGGCCTACAGGTGTTTTGTCGGCATACAGATCTGCCGACGATTGGCAGGAGTGATGGAGTACTGCATAAACAGATTTATTCCAGTACCATGTTACCGCAACCCTCAGCCTCCGGTCTCCAGCCTATTGATTTTATTATTCAGTCTTCAGCCTTCAGCCTAAAAACCTTACATCCCACCCCTCGCCCCCCTAAACCCTCGACCCCTTGAAACCTTGGCCCCTCGAACCTTGCCTTTATCTCTTCATCCTCTTCCTGAAAAATTTTACCAGGTCAAGGACGTAGTCGCGGTCTGTGAAAAGTTCTATGTGGTCAACACCGGTTGATTTAAAGAGACTGCTGAGTTTTTGGTTTTTTTCTCTGGCAAGATTTTCATACCTGCTGCGTACTTCTCTGCTTCCGGTATCAATAATCATGGTCTTGCCTGTTTCAGCATCCTGGACTTCCAGGAGTCCCACATCAGGCAAGACGGATTCGCATGGATCCGAGACGGTTACTGCAATGAGGTCATGCCTGCGGGCAAGGACTCCCAGGGGTTTTTCAAAACCCTGATCAATAAAGTCAGAGACAAGGAAAACCACCCCGCGTTTGTGCAGTACCCTGCCAAGGTAATTAAGAGCCAAAGCAATATCGGTCCCCGCCCTTTGCCGTTCCCTTCCCGGGTCAAAATAGAGAAGCTCGCGGATTAAACGGAGGACATGTGAGGTGCCCTTGGCTGGCGGAATGAACAGTTCAATGGTATCGGTGAAGACGATGAGCCCCACCTTGTCATTATTCTTAATGGCGGAAAAGGCAAGCAGGGCACAGAACTCAGCAGTTATTTCATTTTTAAGTTTCTCTCTGCTGCCAAAAGCGCCGGAAGCAGAAAGATCGACAAGGAAGAAAACCGTAATCTCACGCTCTTCAACATAGCGTTTCACGTAAGGGTGCCCGGTGCGCGCTGTCACATTCCAGTCGATGGTCCTGATATCGTCACCCGGCTGATAGGCACGTACCTCGTCAAACTCCATGCCCTGGCCCTTGAAAACACTATGGTACTCCCCGGCAAGGACATCGTTGACTGCCTTGCCGGTGTAAATCTGGATGTAACGGATTTTTTTTATAAGTTCCTTGGGTATCACGGTACTTCAACGTTGTCGAGGATCTGTTTGACAATATCATCGCTGCTCTTTTCTTCAGCTTCAGCCTCGTAAGTGACAATGACCCGGTGGCGCAGAATGTCGGGAGCAATGGATTTGACGTCCTGGGGGGTGACATAACCGCGGCCGGACAGAAGCGCGTTGGCCCTGGAGGCATTGGCCAGGAATATTGTGGCACGCGGCGAAGCACCGTAGCGGATCAGGTCGCCGATATCCAGGTTGCATAACCTGGGATCACGGGTTGCAGCCACCAGGTTGAGTATGTATTCCTCAATCTTTTCATCCATGTAAATAGAGCCAACCAGATCACGGATGCGGCTGATATCCGCAGGGGTTATGATACCGTTTACCTGAATTTCTCCTGCAGTTCCTGCCATGCGGCGCATGATCTCCAGTTCTTCCGCTTTGCCGGGATATGTGATAAGCAGCTTGAACATAAAGCGGTCTATCTGGGCTTCGGGAAGGGGATAGGTGCCTTCCTGTTCAATGGGATTCTGCGTGGCCAGGACCATGAAGGGGTCATCCAGTGGGAAACTTTTATCACCGATAGTGATCTGGCGTTCCTGCATGGCTTCGAGGAGGGCGCTCTGCACCTTGGCAGGCGCACGGTTGATCTCGTCCGCCAGGATGATGTTGGCAAATATTGGTCCCTTGCGCGTGGTGAAATCACCGGTTTTCGGGTTGTAGATCAGGGTGCCGATAAGATCACCCGGCAGCAGGTCCGGGGTGAACTGGATACGCTGGAAGGAGGCCTGGATCGTCTTTGCCAGGGTGGTTATGGTAAGGGTCTTGGCAAGGCCGGGCACTCCTTCGATCAATACATGGTTATTGCAGAGCAGGGCAATGAGCAGCCGGTCAATGAGAACAGGCTGGCCGACAATAACCTTGCCGACCTCCTCCCGGATCCGGTTTATTATACTAAGCTCTTTTTCAACTATTTCCCGCAGCTGGATTACATCAACAGACATTGATTAACACCTTTTGATTTTTGATTTCAGATTTTAGATTTGTGAATGAAAATATAAAATCTTTAAACTTTATTTGCTGGAATGGTGCAGAAAAAATATGGAAGAATGGAATGAATGTCAAGGTTCTAATAAGAAAGGGAATTAGACTGAAGGCTGAAGACTGAAGAATATAGATTGAGTGTTGGAGCATTTGGTGTGATTATAAGTGCCTAAAGTGCCTAAAGTGTCGAGTGCCTAAAGTTAC
Organism: uncultured Desulfobulbaceae bacterium; assembly: GCA_947259115.1. Classification (GTDB taxonomy): domain Bacteria; phylum Desulfobacterota; class Desulfobulbia; order Desulfobulbales; family BM004; genus BM004. The sequence continues at coordinate 25,625 of CAMYKS010000045.1, forward strand.
TTATTTAAAAAAATACAAAGCTTTTCATGATTCTCATAACGATCTGCGTTCTAACTTTAGATCACTTTAGCTCACTTAAAACTTTAGTCACTTTAAACTTGGCCCCCCGACCCCTCGAAACCTTGGAACCTCGAAACCTTGGCCCCTTAGTTTACCTCCAACTTTTTCTGAATCATCAGCAGATCCTGCCAGCTGGCCTTTTTAAATTCCTCATTTTCCAGAAGCAGCGCCGGGTGTAGAGAGGGCATGAGCGCTATAGCATCCTTAAGTTCACTGTTGCAGAGGTCGTTAAAATTATAGAAGCGGCCGCGCAGCTGAAAAAGAGACCTGCGTGAATGTAGCAGGGTTTGGGCAGCCAGCGAACCCATTGTGCATATGACAATGGGACAGATGATCTCAATCTGGCGGAACAGGAAGGGCAGGCAAGTCCTTATTTCATTTTCTCCCGGTTTGGCAGCGCCACCCGGAAAACATTTTACCAGGGTAGTGATGTAGACGTCCTCTCGGGTCAAGCCAATTGCAGCCAGCATCTTAATTAACAGATTACCCGCATCCCCTTGAATGGGAGCTGTTTGCTGATCATCTTCTTCATGTGGTGCATCGGCAATTATCATGAGTTTTGCCGATTCGTTTCCCTGGCCGAAAACAATATTGGTTCTGGTTTCATGCAAGCGGCAGCGCTGGCAAGCGTCTAGTTCCTCACGCACATCCTGAAGCGTGACTTTTTTTGCCAGGCCGGGATCAAAGACATGTTTTTCCTCAGTTTTATTAAGAGGTGTCCTCTCCCTGTACTGTGATTTGCTTCTCTGAGGTGAATTACCAGGTCTGTCTTGTGTATGTATGAAACGTTCGAGCAGCTCTGTACGCGGATATTCCTTAATTCCCAAAAAATCAAGGTATTGCAGGAGGTTGCTGGTCTCCTGGAGCAAGTCTGCAGAGGATTGCTTTGTCATGTTTTTTTACAGAAAAAGTTGTTTGAATTGCAGCAGTATTTTTTAAAAACTTCCTGAATCTGCACTATCCCATATCATTTCATTTATTGCAAAGGGCCCATGATTTGATGCTGTGTTAATCTTCATAGTTACACCGTATTGATTTTTCAAGGGAAATGGCTAATTTGAAATTTTGGGCGATTTATGCTATATTAATTTTTATCCGCTAAGAACCAAACGTTACCACTACAATTGAGGAAAATTTCGCAAGATGGATTTTCAAAATTCTATCTCACACTCTAATTTTGACCCTAAAGCACTGAAAGGGCCAAGCCTTTATCTCCCTGAGAAAGGTAAGATTCTTGGATATCGTTTTATGGAAGCATCTGTAGAATTAAAGTGGCAGGATGAACTCAATAACAATGTAACCACCCTTGAGGAGTTGCAGGAATACATCGATCTGGATGCTGCAGAAGAAAAGAAACTGCAGATGGTCATTGATGAGCATCCCATGAGTATCCCCCGCTACTATCTTTCCCTGATGGATCCGAATGATCCGAATGATCCGATCCGTAAGATGGCAGTACCCTCGGCAGATGAACTGGACCTGGATGGATCCTATGATACCAGCGGGGAAAGAAAAAATACCAAACTGCCCGGTCTGCAGCATAAATATAAAAACACCGTACTGCTTCTTTCAGCCAATGTCTGCTCCATGTACTGCAGGCACTGTTTCAGAAAAAGGTTGGTGGGACTTTCCACTGATGAGATCATGGGCAGGTTCCATGAAGCCTATGACTATATAGCCAGGCATCCGGAGGTAAGTAATGTCCTGATCTCAGGAGGTGATTCGCTTATTCTGCCAACCCATGTTCTGGGTCATTTTATTGCTGAACTCATGAAGCTGAAGCACATTGACTATATCCGTTTCGGCAGCAGGATGGCAGTCACATTTCCAGACCGTATACTCAAAGACCCGGAGCTTCTTGAACTTTTCAGGGCCTATTCAAAAAAGAACAAAAGGATTTATCTCCATACCCAGTTTAATCATCCCCGTGAGATAACTGAAAAGGCCACTGAGGCAGTATACAAGGTGATTAAGTCCGGGGTTGTGGTCAACAACCAGACAGTTTTGCTCAAAGGAGTCAACGATACCCCTGAAGTCCTGGCAGACCTGCAACGAAACCTGGTACGGATCGGTGTCAATCCCTACTATGTATTCCAGTGCAGGCCGGTAAAAAGAGTGAAGAATCATTTTCAGGTTCCCCTTGCCCAAGGTTACAGGATTGTAGCAAAAGCTCAGGGTATGTTGGATGGCCTGAGCAAACGTTTCCGGTATGCAATGTCACATGAACGGGGTAAAATTGAGATACTCGGAATCCTTGGGGATGAGATGTTCTTCAAGCACCAGCAGGCCTCGGATCCGGAGGATATAGGCCGGTTCTTCAAGCGGAAGTTGGATGAGGATGCCGGGTGGCTGGATGAGTTGCAGGAATGCTAGTTCCTGTAATGTACGAATAAATATCACTAAGCCTCCTGCTTAGGAGTCTCCTTGCAGTCACTTACCTGTCATCTTCCATCCAGCATAGCTTTACTATAGCTGGAGAACCTGTTGTCCTGCAACAAAACGGCATGACGATTGACATCTCGCATCCTTAGCAATCTCAATCCGCAAAACTTTGAACAACGAATAATAGTAAGTTCTTTTTTAGAGGATTATTTAAAAAGAGGGTGGGTTGACTGCCGGATATGTCATGCTTATATTCAAGCGAACCTGACGGGAATACTACTTTTAAGGAGCAATAAAATGCCTATCTATGAATATCAATGCAAGGATTGTGAAAAGGTTTTTGAAACCTTTGTTTCATCCATTTCAGATGCTGACAAGGTGGTCTGTAAGAAATGCGAAAGTAAGAATGTGGAAAAACAGATTTCCACATTCACCAGCCGCCTGTCAGGCAGTTCCAGTGGTGCTCCTGCAGGAGCTCTTTCCGGCTGCTCATCCAAATCCGGTTTCTCCTGAGCATGATCTTCCGGGGGCCGGTTGGCTCCTTTTATATATAAGGGCCGTCAGTCTGATGCGTTTTGATTGACGGCCCTATTTTTTTGTCTAACCGGAGTGTTATAAGTGTCCAAAGTGCCTAAAATGCCTAAAATGCCTAAAGTGTCGAGTGCCTAAAGTTACTTATTAAAAAAAGACAAAGCTTTTCATGATTCTCATAACGATCTACTTTCTGACTTTATATCACTTTAGTCATTTATGCCCCCTTGCGGGGTACTTTAAACCTTAGTCACTATAAACTTGGCCCCTCGAACCCTCGCCCCCTCGACCCCTTGAACCCTCGATACCTTTACTTCTTCTTGAAGATATAAAGCACCTCGTTTTCCTTGAGCATGCCGTACTCTTTTCTCGCCTTTTCCTCCATGTAGGCAGGGTCATCCTGCAGCCTGTTTATTTCTTCCTGCAGCGCTATGTTCTCTTCCTGCAATCTACTGTTTTCCGCCTGCAGTTTTTCAACTTTTTTTTGGGATTTATAGAGGGTCAATATGCCCCTATTCGGGGCAAAAATAATCCACATAATAAGCAGTATGAAAAAACACAAGCCGATATAGGGCAGCATTTTCTTCTCGCGGCTTGTTAATTTTTTGAGCATAGGACCGTGTGCTGAATTGGCAAAAAGGTTTATTTTATTAAAGGCCAGAGTTTAGGGTGGTTTGTTTTTTTCTATGTAGTAAAAAAGTATCATAGAAGAGGAGCATATGCAATTGGAACCACATGTTTGGTTATCTCAACTAATAACACCTGTTGCACCCGATGAAAGGGGGTAGATTTAAAATCTGCCCCCAGGCATAAAAGGTATTTTATGAATATATATCTGGTCAGTGCTTGCCTGCTGGGGCTAAAAACACGCTATGACGGCATGATTGTGCCCAGCGCTGTGTGCAGCAAGGTTGTCGAGGGGGGAATCTGCATCCCGGTCTGCCCGGAGCAGCTGGGCGGGCTTTCTACTCCGCGGACTGCTGCAGACCTGGTTGGGGGTGACGGTCATGATGTGCTTGCTGGAAGAGCACGGGTGGTTACCAGAGACGGTGAGGATGTAACGGAGAAATTTATCCTGGGAGCCCGGCAGGTTTTGGAGATTGCAAAGCAGCAGGAGATTGCAAAGATTTTCCTGAAAGCAAGAAGCCCGTCATGCGGCCTTGCGCCAATGATTGGGGTGACGGCTGCTCTTCTACAGGAGGCAGGGTTTGATGTGGTTGCGATGGAGTGATTTTTAAGGGTTCAAGGGGGCGAGGAAAAATAAATGTTGAATTTTGTGCCAGTCGTAGACTAGTGGAGCCCCTGATGTTTCGATAATCACCCATGGCATTTGGCCTGGCAAACTACTCACTAATCGTTTTTAGTGGTTCTATACCAAACTCAGCCAAAAGATGAGTTTTCCTTAAACATCCTGGATCGGAGTCTCCGCTTACCTCCCGCTTGCGCGGGGAAGACAATAAAAGCAAATGCTCCGTTATTCACGCGCAGGCGGGAGGTAAGCACCCTTAAATACAGGGCATAAACACCCTTTCAGGGCACTCTTTTTAGTACCCCCTTGAGGGGTATAAACGACCAAAGGGAGACTCCGGGTAAGCGACCTGAGGGAGACTCCGATCCAGTTCTTCAATTTGAGTTTGATTAACAGGCACTTTGTTTTTTTACGCATAAGAAAATTGCTCAGACTGAGTAAACTTGAATCATCATCCAGGAGAAGAACTGCATGTTGGAAATTATTGATATAGGGGTTGAAAAAGGCATTGCCTATCGTGTGGGGGGAAAGGTCACAGAAGAGGAAATGACATCTGTGCTTGGTCTATTCAAGGAAAAAATTGCCAAAGATGAAAAGTTAATTGTCTACCAGGAGGTTGTCAGTATCGGAGGGGTTGAGATTGATGCACTGGTTGAGAAATTCAAATTCTTTAAAGATGTCGGTATTTCACATTTCAGCAGGATAGCAGTTGTAACCCATAAAAAATGGATACATAGGCTGGTTGATCTTGAAGACAAATTATTCAAGAATATTGAAATGAAAGGATTTTCGCTTGCAGAGAAAGATAAGGCGATTGAATTTCTGAAGAAGGCATAACAGGCTTTTGCTTAAGCGACCAGGCCAATGGTGGCGGTAGACTCAACATTAATGCAACTGACCTGAAGCAATTTGTTGCAAAAATAGGCCACCGATACCATCCAAGATATTTTGATGGCTGGGGCGGAATAACCACTGCAACAATGGCAAAATGCATGTTGTCGAAAATTTGTTTCTATACAAAATATTAGTGAAAACACTCGCAAACAAGTTATTAGCAGAGAAAATAATAACTACCTTGCCATGTGGTACGAAATAGCGTACGTTATGTGCAGGGGGTAATCACCATGGCAACACTTACAATTTCAGAAGCACGAGCAAGACTATACGGTCTTGTTGACGAAGTGGCTTCAGAGCATAAACCCATAACAATAAAAGGAAAAAGAGCCAGTGCTGTCTTAGTTTCAGAAAAAGACTGGGATGCTATCCAGGAAACTCTTTATTTACTTTCAGTTCCAGGGATGAGGGAATCCATCAAGAAAGGCCTTGAGACACCAATTGAAAAGTGCTCCGAGGAGTTGGATTGGTGAGTTGGAAACTGGTTTTCACAAAACAAGCTCAAAAAGACGCTAAAAAAATTAAAAAATCCGGTTTCCGTTTTCAAGTTGAAAAGCTTTTGTCCATCTTAAAGAAAAATCCATACCAAAATCCTCCATCGTGCGAAAAACTCGTTGGAGATCTTTCCGGTGCATTTTCCCGCAGAATTAACATTCAGCACCGTCTCATATATCAAGTCCTGAAAGAAGAGAAAGTTGTAAAAGTTATTCGTATGTGGACGTATTATGAGTAACAAGTTGATAAAAAAATGCTAATTTGCATATTTCATGAAAACCTTTGCAAGGTTTTATTACCTATATGTTTTTGTGCTATTACGCTTTGATTTATTGAAAAATTCAGTTTATGCCAATACATAATACTTTGTCTATCCGGCTTCTCGACTTATTTTA
>CAMYKS010000046.1 GCA_947259115.1 uncultured Desulfobulbaceae bacterium
GATACGTTTTGTAGGGTTTTCGTTTACTGTTCATAAGACACTCCTTGAAGAAACAAATGTTTCTGATTAAAAGTGTCCGTTAAACAGGGGGAGTTTCAGCCCCTATTAATTGCAAAAAATAACCCCATAATCTCTGGAGGAGTTTAGATGAAAACAACGCACATCATTACAGTATTGTTCCTGCTGCTATGCCTTCCTCAGTTTCTAATTGCTGAGGATAATAATGCTGAACGTTTTCAGATTGTTGACAATGTGTATATTGTTGACTCGCATACAGATCTAATGTGGGCAATACAAGACAACGGTAAAGATATTGACTGGTGGGAGGCAAAAAAATACTGTGAAGATTTCTCGGCTGGTGGATATTCAGACTGGAGACTTCCTGATATAAAAGAGCTTGCAACTCTTTATTCAGATGGCAACAGGAAAGGTGATGGGTATAAAATCGCCGGACAAATAAAAATTACAGATTGTTGCGTCTGGTCTTCCTATGACATCCTGGGAGGAGCTTTAACATTCAGCTTTAATTCAGGAAAAAGAATCCCCAATGCTCTTGGAGAAACCTATCAATTGCGCGCATTACCCGTTCGAGGTACCAGCAAAATAGATTTAAAAAAATACAAGAATTTTTAAGAGGAGAATTAATCGGGGTCTTACCTCATTTAATTAGTCTCCCACCCTTTCTACCAAAAAACACTGCAGAAGCTCTTTTATTCTCTTTCATTCCTTAAGCTTCCTTTACGTTTGACTCTAATTATTATGAAATGATATAATTTAAAATAAAGATAAAGCCACCCCTACATGTATGTAGAGACGGAAAGCCACGGGTCATTAGTGATAGCCGGGTTGCCTTTGAATGAGGTAATCCGGCTATTTTTTTTTGCTGATCAGAAATGAATTAATGGGGCCTAACCCATTTTAACCCATATTATTTTTACTCTCAGGGTGGTTGGTTATGAATAGCAATTGGGAAGGCGAAGACAATAGGGGACAGACCAAGGTTTCACCATCAAACAGGATTGACGCTTTCGAAAAGTGTGGTATGTCCCCTTTTTATTATTCCCTATTTATTCCTTAAACTATACGGATCAATTTGGAAATGACGGCTCGATTTATCCTGATGGTATCTTAATGAATGTTGACACTTGTGCCTTGAGCGCTAGTGCAGATTATTGCAATTTTTAAACTGCCGTCTTGGTTGACTTGAACTTTTTGATTTTACTCCATTAATAAAGATACTAGAGGATGAAAACTAGTGAATGCAGTTGGGTTTTCGCCTTCAGCTGCAAACAGGGGAAAAAATTATATTAAGGAGGTAAACAAATGAGAAAGGTAAGCTTTGTATCACTGATGGTTTTCTTTGTTGTTGCTTTATTTGGGGGACAGGCTGTTGCAAAAGATAGTCAAAACAACGGCAAGCCGTTTCAGGAAATCTGGGACGCGATTGAAAATATTGAGTTAACGCCGGGCCCTCCAGGTCCGCAAGGTGAACAAGGACCACAAGGCGAACAAGGACCACAAGGCGAGCAAGGACCACAGGGTGAAAGTGGAGGTATCGTTGCAGTATCCAGTGACGTTACTCTCGTACCGAATTCCGCAGTCAATGCTGTTATGTTGTGCCCGCAAGGTACCTATGCTATTGGAGGCTCATGCTGGTTTGACATGGATCCAGTTGCGAATGGTACCATCATATTGTACCAGGGACCATGGCATGGTAATGAGAGTTGGAACTGTGAGGTCGATAATAATGAAGGCGTCGATACTATAGTGCTTACGACGACAACAATTTGCAAGGAATTACCATAGACGAGTAAAAGAAGTACGTTGTCTCATCAGCTAATACCGGCTGTTGAGGTTACGATTTTATAAGTAATAAAACAAATTACTCCTGGCCTCTGCAAATTATAGAGGGATTTTGCAGAGGCCTCATTTGTGATACTTATTGATCTGCTTTATCCTGTAAAACAGTAATTCAAAATTCTGTAAACCTTCGTAAATAACTTGCTTAAGTGAAGCTCCCCCGCAGATCCAGGCCTTCGTTTGTCCTCATAGTAATTATAGGGGCAGACTGAGGTTTCGCCAATAAAACGGACGATTTAATTAGGGCCTAAAGGTTATTATGCCTTAACCGGAGAGACTTTCACCTGGAACACTTTTTATACCCTGTATCCCAACCCGAGGCATAATCAGCATCTGACTTGTAGCGGATCATATCCTGGAAATACATACGCCCTGTTATTTTCTTATCTGTGGATAACCCACTGTCACAGCCATCTATATATCCTGCATTATAACTGTTATCTTTGGTCGTCACTTGTTTCATCAGGCTCTGGTAGTCCTTGCGGGTGGCGCAGGACGCCAGAATGAGCAACAACACACTGAGGCCGCACGCGAAAACGATGCGGTGTAATGTAGCGTTGGCTTTATTTCTTTTCACTCTTCTTTCTCCCCTCCAGCCGCAACCGCTCTTCCTGTGCGGTAGGGTCAGGGATTTTGTAGACAATGATATCAGCGTCTGTCATTATTTCACCATCAGTGCCACTGACTCTGTAGTCCTGTTCCTTATTCATGGGGAACCAACCGAACTCACCAGCCGGGGCTGCAACTCCCCATATGCCGAAATATTCGCCTGTGACAGGGCGGCCATACGTATTGAGCCGGTGACGTGCCAGCAGGTAATATTTTCCGGACGGCAGCCGCAGTGTATATTTGCCGGACCTGTCCGTCTTTGAGCTTATATACTGTGGCCGAAATGTATTGAGATCTGTCTTTGCAATGACAGTGATGCCGCGTATTGGTTTGCCGGATTCTGATCTCACAGTTCCCTCCACTGTAAATGCAGGAGAGGGGGCCCTCTCTTTGAGTGGATAAAAAACTATATCACCTGCATCTGTCTGAGGGGTTGCAACAATTAAGACATACGGCTCTTTTTCACTTTTTCCGGCAAGGGAAGGGGCAAACGTATTCTCCGGCAGCCCCGGGCTGGTCTTCTGTTCCCCTGGAAAATAGCCTAGCAGATAGCTTCCATACTGGATTTGTACAGCAAAACGGCCCTGTTCATCGACCATGGCTGTTCGATCAGGAATGCGCTGCAAAGACCTGTCATCAGGATTGCTTCCCCGGCCGGCATGAAAAAAAGCAAGAGTTCCTGAAGCGTGCAGCCCTTCACTGTTGAGCACCCTGCCGGTCACCTGGCCATGCTGGTTCGCAACCACAGAATTGAGGCTGGCGCCCATCCCCGTCAGGAAGAGGGCGACAAATATTACTGTAAAAGCTCGTCTGATAAAAATAACATACATCATTCGTTAGAAACTTGGGTTCAGGTCTTGATTAATCGCAATAATCCTCAACTGGTGAGAAGTTCTTTTTTATCTTCAACACGCATATTTTTGATCGCAGCCTCACGCCTGGCTGCATCCGTTCTACAGGTAAATTTTTCTCTGTAGACCAGTTTCACAGGTCTTCTGCTTCTGGTATACTTTGCGCCCTTTTCACCAGAGTTATGCTCTTCGAGCCTCCGTTCAAGGTCATTGGTGATTCCCGTATACAGAGTACTGTCTGAGCATTGAACAATGTACGTGAACCAGGGTTTAATCATAAGCATGACCGGGGGGTTAAGGCTGTGATTCAACCCAGTTTAGCCACCTGCTCCCGGGCCTTGAGCTTGGCTGCGATCAGCTGACTATGACTCAGATGAAAAAGGTTGGCGAGTTTGTGGGCGTAATGATCTTCATGCATGTCCAGTTTTCCGTCCAACAGGATAATCCGCCAGACATCCTCCATTACCGCCATTTTTTCGTCAGGTGTAAAATGTTTGTTAATGTGGTTGGTGAACTGCCAGAGATCAACGGATTCTTTACGGTCGGTATGAGCCAGATCGAGCAGGTCGTTGACACAATCATCAGATAAGTCAAACTTATCCTTGAGGGTGGCGACAATATGTTCCAGCTCTTCTTCGCTGCAGTCCTCATCAACATGGGCGGCCTCCAGAAGCACCACTCCGGCCGCGACATGCTTTCTCTGTTCCCGGTCTTCCTGGCTTTCCTGGTTCATACCGCTTTTATTGCCCTTAATGATATTTTTAATAACACCGAACATTAATAATACCTCACGTTATTAAATGCAAAATTATGAATTATGTTTTGTTTTGGTTGAGTTTTGTTTTTTTGATTATCGCCACAAAAATAGCTATTAATTCATGAACCTCTTTCTTTAACCCTTCGAGTCTACCTTCAGAGACGATCCCGCTTTCAGCGAACAGTTCAAACCAGTACGAGGTTTCGCCACGTTCTTTGAGACAGTCACCCATCCTGGCGATAAACTCCGCCTTTTTTACGCAGCCTGTTCTATCTCGGACAAATCATTTCTTCCTCTAAATGCACTGCGAGTGAGGTTGCTATTTAAATCAGATTTATTCTGGTTCATGCCCCTGCATGATGCTTGTGGCATCTTCCACATCCTTTCTGCTGCCTATAAAAAGAGGTGTCCGCTCGTGCAGTGCTTTTGCCTTTATATCAAGAATCCGGCCTTTGCCGTCAGTCGCCGCCCCACCTGCCTGCTCGGCAATAAATGCCATGGGGGCCGCCTCGCATAACAGCCGCAGCTTACCGTTTGCTTTTGCCGGATCTTTTCTGTCCGCAGGATACATGTAGATACCGCCGTACATCATATTGCGGTGAAAATCTGCCACCATGGAACCGATATAACGTGATGTATAGGGCTTGCCAAGATGGGTCCGGCCGGATTTGAAATACTCAATCGTGGCATTGGTGGGTTCATCCCAGTACATGCTGTTGGCCTCGTTCACCGAATAAATACCACCCCGTTCGGGGATTTTGATATAGGGATGGGAAAGAAGAAATTCGCCCACCGAGGGGTCAAGAGTAAAACCGTGCACACCATTGCCCACCGTATACACAAGCATGGTGCTTGAACCATAGAGAAAATATCCGGCTGCGACCTGTTCACTGCCATATCGCAAAAAATTATCCAGGGTTCCGCACACTTCTGTTTCAAGGCGGCGGTATATGGAAAAAATGGTGCCTATGCTGACATTGGCATCGATATTTGACGAGCCGTCCAGGGGATCAAAAACGATAACATAGTTTCCGCGCGGCAGATTGTCCGGCACCTGAATGACACCTTCATTCTCCTCCGAGGACAGGGCGCAGAGAAGTCCGGAACGCTGCATGCGCCAGATAAAGACCTGGTCGGCAAAATCATCAAGTTTTTTGACCTGCTCTCCCTGGACATTGGTATCACCGGTAAGGCCGAGAATATAGGCCAACAGCCCTGCTTTATTTATTTCACGGGAGATCAGCTTAGCTCCCGTGGTAAGCTCGCTGAGAAGCTGCGTGAACTGTCCTGTTGCGGCAGGGCATTCTCCCTCGCACTGGAGGAGGTGTTCGGTAATGGTGGTTCCCATCCTGTATTGCAAAGCATCTGTCATTTTCTCATCCTTTTTGTGGAATTGGGGAACATCGTACTTATTTCATTGCTTTTTCCATTCCACCAGCAGATTGACTGCTAATCTTATCATCAAATCCTTCTGCCGGGGATCGCTTTCTGCAATCAGCAAGGCCAGAGCAACCAGGGTATTTTCGTTGATACCGGATTTTTCCAGCAACCCGTTCTTTCGCAGGAAAAGCAGAAAAAGGAAGGAACCTATTCTCTTGTTGCCGTCACTGAAGGGATGGTCCTTAATGACGAAATAGAGCAGATGGCGGCCTTTTCTTCTGCGCTGGGGTAAAGCTCTTCGCCCTCAAAGGTCTGATAGATATTGCCCAGTATTCCCTGGAGTTGGTGATCACCTTCCCGGCCAAAGAGTTCGGTTGCCTCGGAATGATAATTAAGTTCAGTTTTGAGTTTTGCGATTGCCTCCTGTGTCTCCTCATATTCAAGAAGTTGTTTCGATGGATGGCGGTCTTTCGGCAACTCCAATTGGTCTTCATCATACTGGAGGAGCAGTGTCCAGGATTTGGCGTACCGGTTTACAACCTCCAGCACAGCTCTTCCCTCATCGCTGAGGGTTTCATGACGATTCAATGTTCGGGTAAGGAGTTCAACAGCTTGTTCCATCTCACACAAGCCCTTCTCAGCCAGGCGTCGTTCGTTGGTTGTGTATCCCTTTATCAGATGGTCTTTGAGTACCGAAGTTGCCCAAACACGAAACTGAGTGCCGCGGATTGATTTTACTCTATATCCGACAGAAATTATGACATCGAGATTATAGCAATCGAGCATTCTTGCAACGCTCCGCTTACCTTCTTTTTGAACTATCCGGAATTTCCGGATAGTTGACTCTGTAAGAAGCTCTCCTTCGGAAAATATATTTTTTACATGTTCGTTTATAGTACGAACATCTTTGTCAAACAAATGTGCCATTTGTTTTTGGGTCAACCAAACAGTCTCCTCTTGAAGATGGACTTCCAATAAACTCTGTCCGTCTTCGGACTGATAAATAATTATTTCACCGTATTCAGTCTTCATTTCTCATGATTTCATAAAGGGGAAAAATTAACCGTTGTGCTTATTTTTTGCTGAAGATATTACTTTTATTATTTTAAATTAACAGGGTCATTCTTCGATTTATTTTTTCTGTTTATAGGCAAGGTTCTGGAGTTCTTCTGTACTCTGCTTATCGACAAGCTGGACGACATTGGTTGTCCCTGTTTTTGTTGAGTGCCGGCTGATGGTAACGATGAACGGTTCATCCGGATCAATTCTTTTCTGCTTTACCGCCCTTTTGTAAAAATTCAGAATCGCCTTATCGCTGTCCTGGTATTTCCTCTCGACCAGGATTGACTCGACACCCCAGACAATGGCCAGTCGCCTGTATGTTTTTGCATTGCTGGTAACGGCAATAATTCGTACCTCAGGACGCTGACGGGCAACCATGAGTGCGACAAGGCCTGTTTCAGTAAAAGTGACGATTGCCGAAACCTTAATCCGCTGGGAAAGGGCAACCGCTGACGCAGCTATTGCCTTTCGGCTGTCCCGCATTTCAACAAATTCCCGGTACCATGGATAATATTTCTCTGTTTCATTAATCGTTGCGGAAATAACCTTTACTGCCTCTTCGGGAAAATCACCGATGGTTGTTTCATCTGAGAGCATCACCGCATCCGCGCCATCCAGGACCGCATTGGCTATATCAGAGACCTCTGCCCTGGTTGGGTATGATGAGGACACCATTGACATCAGCATCTGGGTCGCGATGATCACGGGCATCCCCCTGTCCCTGGCCTTTGCAACGATCCTCTTCTGCATAACGGGAACGATATACGGTCCCATCTCAACACCCAGATCCCCCCTGGCGATCATCAGGCCATCTGCTGCAAGGATAATTTCTTCTATGTTGTCCAGGGCCGAGGCTTTTTCTATCTTGGCAAAAACCGGTATGTCCTCTCCTTCCATTTTGACAAGCTCTTTAGCCTGTCGGATGTCATCAGCAGACTGCACAAAAGAAAGGGCGATAAGATCAATTTTCCGGGATATGCCGAATTGAATATCTTTTTTGTCTTTCTCGGTCATTGCTGACAGTCTGACCTGCCCCACCGGAATATTCACACCTTTTCCCGTGGTAAGCTTTCCCCCGGTCAGGATGATTATCGTGACCTTGTCTGCATCTACATGTTCAACAGCCGCGCATATAGCGCCGTCGGCGATACAGACCTGATCACCAATCGACACCCCGTCCAGGATATCGGGATAGTTGATTGAGATAGCGTTCTTTGCTCCTTGGGGTGGTTTTGTTCTCCAGACATGGAGAAGATCGCCTTCAGCCAACTGAACAGGCTCCATCGGATTTACCCGGATTTTGGGGCCGGAAAGGTCCTGCAGCAACGCTATCGGTCTTTGCATATCTTCTGCGACGCTTCGTGCATCGCTGATCAGCTTTGCATGAAAGTCATGATCACCATGGCTGAAATTGAGGCGAAAAACGTTGACCCCCAGAAGTATCAGTCTTTCCATAATGGCCTTATCGGCTGTTGCCGGCCCAAGAGTTGCTATTATCTTTGTTCTGCCCATGTATTTTTCTTTATCAAGTATTTGTTAATTTTCTGTAAATTGATCGGGTCTGGCCCCGAACTTCCTGAAAAGCTGATGTTTAGACTCATTAAGTATGGATGTCCCCGGAATTGCCGTTATCCCACAATAACCCGGTTGGGAAGTTCATCTACATCATCATCCCTGGGCGGGAAATGTTCCGCAAGCACCTCTCCAAGCCTGGCAATTTCCATGCACAGAACTTCTGTAGCACGGCCCTGCCTGATGCCTTTTGCCATATCCCCGGCATAGGCCTGCAAGTCATTCGGGGAGAGCTTACTGTTGATCCCTTTGTCCGCAAGTATCCACAGTCTATGTTCAAACAGGGAGATGAAGAAGAAGACCGCGGTCGCATCCCGGGTCCTGTACAGCTCTTTTTCGAAAAATGCCTGAACGGCCTGCTCTCTAACCATTTCAGTTAACCTGCTCTTTGATATGAACAGGCGCTTCAATGCGGGCATATAATTCGCGAACCAGGCTATGGCAAGAAAGAATCCGACGAATACCAGCATGAAGTAGGTAAGGGAATCCCCAAAATATACCTCCGTTATGATAGAGGATATAAGCCCGCCAGGGATAAGGCCTGCGAGAATATTACTTTCCGGATAAGAATCGCTTTGATCAACGACCATGACTGCAATTTCACCGGAGGTATTCTTTTCCACCTCACTGATTGCGGCAACTATTTCAGCCTTCTCATTGCTGGTAAAGAAATTCTCAGCTTTCATGGATTACCATCCCCCTGAGGCGCCTCCGCCTCCGAAACCGCCTCCGCCAAAACCACCAAAACCGCCCCCTCCAATACTGCCGCCGCCATATCCACCATAGCGGCCACTCGTGTAGTAACCACCTCTGCTGCCGCTGCTGCTGATCTCCGGCATTGCGTTAAACAAAAACGAAAACCCCAGCCCGATAAAAGCGCCAACAGGAATAAGCATCATAAGAATAGTCCATTTAATCACCGGCAGCCCCATGAAAAATATGAGCGGGAAAACTATGGAACCTCCAATGACACCCAGTTTCCTGGAGTTAGAGGAAAGAACAATGATAAATAACATGCCGAAAAGCAAGAATTTGAAAAGAATCGGTGGTTCTCCTCCGCCTTTTCTTGCCAGCGTTTGGGTTTCAGGGGAATATTCTCCCCTGGTAGTTTGTATAACTGCGGCGATGCCGGCTTCA
Organism: uncultured Desulfobulbaceae bacterium; assembly: GCA_947259115.1. Taxonomy (GTDB): domain Bacteria; phylum Desulfobacterota; class Desulfobulbia; order Desulfobulbales; family BM004; genus BM004. The sequence continues at coordinate 9,229 of CAMYKS010000046.1, forward strand.
AAGCCTTCATCAAATCGGCCGTTTTTGAAATGCGGGGCAACTACCGTATCGATAATGCGTCCGGCAGCCAGATCGGTCAGGACATGCTCCAGGCCCCTGCCAACCTCTATGCGCATCTTACGGTCATTTTTGGCAACAAGGAACAGGACACCGTTGTCCTTGCCTTTCTGGCCCACCTTCCACTGATCCACAACCCGGATGCTGAAATCCTCGACAGGATCCCCTTCAAGGGAATCAATGGTCAAAATAGCTACCTGCGTTGAGTCGGAAAGGTCGAACGATTGCAGGACCTTTTCGAGCTTTGCCCTGACTTCGGGGGACATCATGGCCGCATTATCATTCACGTACCCGTGATAACCCGGAACCTCCCTGCCCGCCGCATTGGAAACAGGGCCGAAAAAAAGAAGAAGGATGCAGGCAAGGTGGAACGCCGAATAGAAGATCCTGCCCGGGAATGGCTTCTTACAGACCCTGATATGAATGGATAGCCGCGGCAACTGAACCGGTCCCTGCTAAAATTTGACCGTCGGCGCTTTTTCAGAACCTGCTTCAGCCTTGAAAGGCTCTTTCCTTGGAAGCTTAAGGAGAAAATTATTTGTCAGGTTGTTAGGAAATGAACGGATAGATGAATTGAAAACACGAACGGCGTCATTATACCGGACACGGGCGACATTGATCCTGTTTTCAGTCCCCTCGAGCTGGTGCTGCAGGTCGAGAAAATTCTGGTTAGCTTTCAGGTCCGGATACCTTTCAACGACAACCATCAATCGGGACAGGGCGGAACTCAATCCTCCCTGGGCCGCCTGGAACTGTGCCATCGCCTGGGGGTTATCGAGAACATCTGTTCCTATCTGGACATTGCCGACCTGTGCACGGGCTTCGGTAACTGCGATCAAGGTATCTTTTTCATGGGCTGCATACCCTTTTACGACCTCAATCAGATTGGGAATGAGATCTGACCTTCGCTGGTAAGCGGCTTCAACGTCACCCCAGGCGGCAATAACCGCTTCATCATTCTGCTGGATGGTATTATACCCGCACCCGCTCAGACTGGTCAGCAGCATGGCAACGGAAACAAACAGGAATAATCTTCTCATGATAGTATCTCCCAATGCATTATGATCGTTTTATTTATGTAAGGTTATAAGGTGTATACTAAAAATAGTAATTAATTGGGGTTAATAATTGCGACAACAAAAAAGCAAAAAAGGGACAGATTTATTTTCCACGGTCAACATATTTCCACTATATCCAGCCATGCAATCAAGTGGTAATCTAAATTTTCTTCTCTTTTACTCTTCACACTGCTGACTAAATGCGTTGATGTCTGCGGCTGTTATGTGTTGTTGCGATGGTATTAAGGAAGCGTACATCAGCGAGTCGGCTTCCTCGGTATGATCAAGTCCCAGGGCGTGGCCAAACTCATGCGCCATGGTAAGCATCAGATCCTTATGCGAATGAAAGGCAAATATCGTCATAGTGCGCTTCATTTTGTCTATCTGCATCAATCCCATTTCGAAATTGACCGGCGGTGACTGCGAGGTGGGCAAAAAGTCATTTCGGTCCCTGATAGTTGCATTGATATTCTGTTGCTCCCACTGCAACTGCTCTTGTTGCTCGTTCAGCAATTCAGCTTCAGCCTGTAAATCATTTTGCCGTCGCACTAATTGCCGGCGCTGATTCATCAGTTTCTGTGTCGGAACACCACCGGATAATTGTCGTTGCAGGGAGGCAATATCCGTGGCGAGCTTTTCTTTTTCCTGTGCAAACTTTTGGAGTTTCTGTTGCAAGTTTTCTTTCTGAAGTTGCAGAAACTCTACACTGCTGTCGATCATCAGGTCATAGCTTGCGATATCGTTTTTCAGCAATGTCTCCTGCAGAATTTCCTGCTGCCGTTCATCATAGGAAAAATTTATTGGAAAGCCGTTTGCGTCATTGTATACAAACAGGGTCTTTCCCACCGCGTCATTCCACAAAGCAGCGGCACGCCGCCCGACCGCTTCAGCTTCCATTCGAGTCAGGTTAAACGCCGGATCCAGTTCACCTATGCGCCAGCCTATCGGCACCTCACACAAGATGCTCTGTTGTATACGTTCGGTATAATGCCGAACCACGGGTGGCAATTCAACCTCGCCAGTCCTTACAAAGCCAGCCAGCATGTAATAACCTACATACAACAGAGAGCCATACAGTAAAATTCTGAGCAAATTTTTCATACGTTTAACTATTACTCTTGCTGCGGGTTAAGAATGAAATGTCTTTATTGTATGTAACATTTCAATGGAGTACCTTTGAAATATATAATCGACAAAAATAACTATATTATCAAGGAATACCAAGAAAAATGAAGAATGTGACCTCTCTCCATAAAAGCGCTCCCTATGTTATTATCATTTGACCTTAACAAATGTTGAAGCAACGATTAGTGATGGCAATATCAACTTAAAGGAAAAATAGGCTTTGTTACGTGGAGATCGTAATAAGCTTCAGTCTGTCGGGGCAGCTTTAATTTACATATGCTGACTCTAACAAATAAATTTGAAAAAAGTTGGATTTTACATATAACGTTGAGCTAAACGGCCACCGGAAGGGATGTCAAAAACCAGGGGCGATTCAAATCACACATTATTCACTGGAAAGAAAACCGAGGTTAATGGTGAAAGTGACGTCAGAAGTTGAACCAACACGCAGGTCTTCACTGATAGCAAGGTTAAGTATCCACTGTCCGAAGAGCCTCACACTGCCACCTATTACCAACCGGACACTTTCGCCCAGTTCACTCAGTTGTGATTCATAACCTGCAGTGTGCGAGTCCACCTGTAACTTTACATACGTATTTTCCAACGCTTTCCATGTGATACCGGTATTGGCGTATGCAACAACCTCACGCCGGATAGTGTCAAGTATTTCACCCCTGCCTAGCCACTGCAACCCACCGTTGACAAAATAATTTAGGCGGAAGTCTTTTCCACTGTTTGCATCTGCAAAAGCCAGTCCTAAAGCTAAATCCGTACTACCGCTCCCCCTGAGAAAATCGCTGTCACCAGTCGGCAGCTTCAGTTGAGATTGGAAACTGAACGCTCTGCCAAAACCACGAAATAAAGAACGGGAAACACGTATTCTCATGTCCCCTATACCGCTGTTACTTTGATGGAGATCAACCTTTACACCCCTGTCAGCCTTGTTTTCATAATAATATTTCAGCTGATCGTTCTCGACAAATTCTCTGTTCCCATCAGGCAACCCCCAGAAAGAGTGCCAGTCCTGGATAATCCTGTCGGTTGAACCACCCCCCATATATATCCAGGGAAATTCAATACCAATTTGCCAATTAGTGCCTAAACCTTTCAAAAAGCCCAACTTTATGACTGTATTCTCTCCATCGAACCAGACTGATTCCTGGCCCTCCTGTGAATGCGTGAAGTTGTTGGCGACATCAACCTGAATATCAAAGAAAAATTGATCTTCAGGTAATAAAAATGAAGAGGATGCGGTAGGTATTGCCAGAAGATTTTGTATTGGCCCGTGACTAGCAACCTTAAAGGGCCTGGAGTGCTGTAGTAAATTATCTGAACCAGTTGCAAGTGCATAATTGCAACTAACCAGTAATACTAAACTAAGTATAAACCAGAATAATTTCTTCACAATCAATCTCAAGAAAATTTGATCTGATTATTCTTTATTAAACAAATGAATAACTTTTTAAGCTTATGGATATTTGGTGATTAGAGCAAGTTAAATGATTGAAAATATAATAGCCCTTCTATTTCCTCCACTAAAAAGCCCTTTTCAAATTATTTTATAAGCTATTAAACCACAAGAGGAAAAAAGTTCGCTCTGGCAGTATTAACTTGGCGGGAATTTCATGTACTGAAAATGTATCGTAAATAAGGTTTAGTCTATCGGGGCAGCTTTAATATATACGTATCTTGACTTTAAATGCTGCTTTTTTACTCCTGTAGCTGACGTGTCACTATTTCATCTCTGGTTTCTTGAAGCATTTTCCAGGAATCTCCCTGAGGTTCTGTCAATAGAACCCCCTGGTCAATAACGGCCAGTGCCTCTTTATAGCGCCCCTGGTTGGAAAGAACATGTGCCAGATTATTATAGCCTATGACATGTCCGGGTGATTGCTCCACAAGGCTGTGGTATGCATTTTCTGCGGCGTCAAGCCTGCCCAGTTTGTAATAGCAGTTGCCAAGTCCCAGCAAGGCGGAGTCACCATCGGGCCATTGCCGTAAAGCGGCTTGATATCCTGCCAGTGCCGTTTCGTACCGACCAACCTCTTCCAGAGCCGCGACAGCCTCGATATAACGATCCTGATCAGGATTTGCAGGCATCTCACCCGGCCGCAAGACAACCATTGCCCAGGCACCGCTTTGCCGCCAACTTACCTGGAATCGTC
>CAMYKS010000047.1 GCA_947259115.1 uncultured Desulfobulbaceae bacterium
CCGGCAAGAGGAAGGGACCAGTTCGGGTACAGGTCGGAATTTCTGAACATGGTACGGCTGGCCAAAACCGCCAGGGGAATGTAATAATTATCCCGATCAACCTATCCAGGCCTGTGCGATTGCCGACCTCAGTTGCACAGGCTATAATGTTTATAGAAAAGATATTCAGGCTGGAGGTTATTAGGCTGGTGGCTGGAGTAATAAACTCGAAACTTGAATATCTAATTTCGAGACAAGCTCCTATTATTAATTTCAAATGTTCAAAACGATACCGGGACTGAGCACAGGTTTTATTCTTTTGGTCATTTGCTGTTTATGTCATTTGAATTTGTTTAGGATGTAGTGCTTCGGGGTTAGGATTTCGAAGCATAGTGCCTTGAGAATTAAAACCGGAATGCCAAACTCTATAATCAAAAATCCAAAATTAAAAAAATACATGCCCCCTGCGTCTCACAAAAACCAAGAAGGGTCACTTGACCCGCAAAGCCTGCTCACTGTTATCGGCCAGCTGGCTGAAGAACTGCATCCTGATTTTCAATCCTCCAGGGTAACGCTGGACAGTTCCCTGGACCGGGACCTTGGTCTCGACAGCCTGGCCAGGATGGAACTCCTTGCCCGCCTGGAACATAAATTTGCGATACGGTTGCCCGAACAGCTAATGGCAACAGCGGAGACCCCGCGCGACCTGCTCCGCCATCTTGGCAGCCAGGAAAAAATCCCTGTGCCCGGGTCCGGAAAACCGGCAGTCCCTTTAACACCTTCGACAGGTGAAGACCTGCAGGCCTTTCAGGCCCATACCCTGACCGCAGCCCTCGAACATCATGCCGCTGCGCAACCGGACCGGGTCCACATCATCCTTGACGGGCATGAGGATGAGCCTGTCCGGATCACGTATCATGACCTGTACAAGGGAGCCCGAAGACTGGCAGCCGGACTGCAGCAGGCAAACCTGGTGTCCGGTGATACAGTAGCCATTATCCTGCCCACCGGCCTGGAGTATTTCTTCACCTTCTTTGGCGTGCTCATGGCTGGAGGCATACCGGTACCGCTTTATCCTCCGGTCCGCCCGACCCAGATAGAGGAGCACCTCAGGAGGCATCGCGGTATTCTGCTTAACGCCGGGGTGAAAATCCTGATCACGGTCCCGGATGTAATACCGGTTGCCAGGATGCTGCAGCTCCAGATTGACACCCTTGAACAGGTAAACACCGTTGCTGAACTGGAAAAACAGGAAGAAGAATTTATCTTCATACCCGCGCAGCCGGGCGACGTGGCTTTCCTGCAATACACCTCCGGCAGTACCGGCGATCCCAAGGGGGTGGTCCTGACCCATGCCAACCTGCTGGCTAATATACGGGCCATGGGCGATGTAACAAACGTCTCTGCCGCTGATGTCTTTGTCAGCTGGCTTCCACTCTATCATGACATGGGCCTCATCGGGGCCTGGTTTGGAAGCCTTTACTACGGATTCCCCCTTGTCATCATGCCGCCCCTTTCCTTTCTCGCCCGCCCGGAACGCTGGCTGTGGGCCATACACAAACACCAGGGCACCCTGTCTGCCTCGCCGAACTTCGGGTATGAACTCTGCTATCGGCGGATAAGCGATTCTGCTATCGAAGGACTGGACCTCAGTTCCTGGCGAATGGCCTTTAACGGCGCCGAGCCGGTCACTCCTGAAGCTATCGCCAACTTCTGCGATCGTTTCGCATCCTGTGGTTTTAAAAAACATGCCATGGCCCCGGTGTACGGACTGGCGGAATCCTCTGTGGGGCTGGCCTTTCCACCGCCGGGGCGGGAGCCCGTCATCGACCGCATCGAGCGCAACGCCTTCGTCCGGACCGGAAAGAGTGTTCCGGTGACGGACAGCGATATTCCGGCATTGGAATTTGTGGCCTGCGGCCAACCTTTGCCTCACCACCAGATAAAAATTGTTGACCGCAAAGGCAGGGAGCTCCCGGAAAGACGGGAGGGACGGCTGTACTTCAAGGGCCCATCGGTCACCAGCGGATATTTCAGGAACCCGGACAAAACGCGAAGCCTTTTTCATGATGACTGGCTCGATTCAGGGGACCTGGCCTATATGGCCGGGGGTGATGTATATATTACCAGCCGGGTCAAAGATATCATCATCCGGGGGGGGAGGAACGTCTATCCCCACGAACTGGAGGAAGCTGTGGGTAATGTACAAGGTATCCGCAAGGGATGTATAGCTGTCTTTGGCAGCAAGGATACTGCTTCCGGGACAGAGCGGCTGGTCGTCCTGGCCGAGTCCAGAAAAAAAGAACCGCAGGCCGTGGAAAAACTGAAAAAAGAGATTACCAATGTCTCCGTTGACCTGCTGGGCATGCCCCCGGATGAAGTTGTGATCGCCCCGCCCGGAACCGTACTCAAGACATCAAGCGGCAAAATCCGGCGGGCCGCAAGCCGGGAACTCTACGAAAAGGACCGTATCGGCCAACCCAGACGGGCAGTCTGGCTGCAGGTTACCCGTATAATTATGTCCGGCCTCATCCCGCAGGTTCGCAAATTTTTCCGCCAGGCCGGCGACACCCTGTATGCAGGGTACTGCTGGACTATCTATGGTATCTTAAGTCCGTTTGTCTGGCTGCTGGTTGTCATCCTGCCTGGCCGAAGGGCGAGATGGCACCTGACCAGGTACGCGGCAAAACTGCTCGCCCTGTTAACAGGTACCAGGATGATAGTCCAAGGAGCTGAAAATATCCCTCTGGATCATCCAGTGGTTATTGGTGCAAACCATATGAGCTACCTGGATGGGTACGTCCTGCAGGCCGTTTTGCCGGTGCCGTGCAGTTTTATTGCCAAGGCAGAGTTGGCGGACAAGCCCCTGGTCAAATTGCCGCTTTTAAGACTCGGGGCCATCCTGGTGGAACGATTTGACATGGAGCGAAGTACGGAGGATGCCAGAAAAATATCAAAGCTGGCATCAGAGGGCCTTGTTTTTCTCTTTTTTCCTGAAGGTACTTTTCAGCGGATGCCGGGCTTGCTGCCATTTCGCATGGGCGCTTTCCTGACCTCTGTCCAGGCCGGCATCCCGATTGTCCCGGTAACCATTCGCGGAACCAGGAGCAAACTCCGTTCAGGATCATGGTTTCCCCGCAAGGGACCCATCAGTGTCGAGATCGGTAAGCCAATTCAGCCCGCTGGTGATGACTGGCAGGCCGCCCTCACCCTGCGCGATGAAGTTCGCCGGGAAATACTAAGCCATCTTGGAGAACCGGATCTTGCCCGATCACATGAAACATTTGCTGATCTGGATGGGGACATAGGGTAAAGGTTGGAGGTTTCAGGCTGGAGGTTTTCAGGCTGGAGGTCTTCAGGCTGGAGGCTGGAGGTTTTCAGGTAGGAGGTTTTCAGGTTTGAGGCTGGATGAAGTAACTCAAAATTAAAAGCATATTCTAATAACTACATTTAAAATCTTACCATGAACGAACCCGTCCGCGGAAACAAACAGGTCATTTTTGGCTGGGCAATGTACGACTGGGCAAATTCCGCCTATATCACCACCATTGCCGTGGCAATTTTGCCCATGTATTTTGCAGGTGCGATTGTTCCCGCCGAGGGCTTCCGCATCGGCAATACGATCTTTGCCGCTGAAACTCTCTGGGGTTTCATGGTATCTGCGGCCGCCTTTATTGTCTTTGTCATGGCGCCTGCACTTGGTGCGATTGGTGACTACTGTTCTGCCAAGAAACGGTTTCTTTTCACTTTCTGCTACATGGGAGTTGCCAGTTCACTCTTTCTCTTTTTCTGCGGGCCGGGCCATGTCTGGCCAACCATACTTCTCTTCGTTCTTTCCCAGGTCGGCTTTGTCGGCGCCAATGTCTTTTACGACGCATTCCTGCCGCAAATTGCCGAAACCGGCGAAGAAGACAAGGTATCGAGCAAGGGTTACGCGTTCGGATATGCGGGCGGCGGGCTGCAGTTTGCCAGTGCCCTTATCCTGATTGCCTTTCATGATACATTCGGCCTCACAGAATCCGGGGCTGCAAAAATCGGGATGCTGAGCGCCTCTCTCTGGTGGGGCGGGTTTGCCCTGATAACAGCGAAATACCTCAGGGAACCGAAAATTAAAAGAAAAGATTCGACACCATTCCCTTCACATGTTTTCGGGTATCTTGCTCTGGGCTTCATGCGGGTGTGGAGAACCATGGCGCAGGTGGGCAAACTGAAACATCTGGTTCTCTTTCTTGTGGCTTTTCTTGTCTATAACGAGGGCATCCAGACCGTCATTCAGATGGCCACCATTTACGGCAAACAGGAACTCAAACTTTCCGCAACCGCACTGATGATCACCCTGCTGCTTGTCCAGATTGTGGCAATCTTCGGTGCCCTTATCTTTTCGTGGATTGCAGGCAGGACAGGAACCAAAAAGGCGGTGATGCTTTCCCTGGTAGTCTGGAGCGGCGTTGTCATATACGCCTATTTTATCCGTACTGCTCCACAGTACTTTATTCTGGGCGGGATAGTCGGGCTGGTTCTCGGCGGATCCCAGGCAATCAGCCGGTCGCTGTACTCCTCCATGACCCCGCAGGATTCACCGGCGGAGTTTTTTGCCTTTTACTCTGTTGTCAATAAATTCTCCGCAGTCTGGGGCCCCTTTACCTTTGCAATTATCCGTCACTGGACAGGCTCCTCCCGCAATGCCATCCTTTCAATAATCATCTTCTTCATCCTGGGTATCCTCCTCCTCAGCCTGGTGGATGAAAAACAGGCAAGACTGGATAGGGATAAGGTCATCCTCGACTGACACGCCTGGCACTCAATTTATGGTGATTGAGCAACTCCTCCTTCGTCTTACCTTCCTGTCACCTTCCCTAATTCTGTCTAATAAAATAGACAGTTCCACTTTTTTAGACAACACTTAAAATTACCTTTTTTCAGGATGTTAACTCAATCAGCTGTCCAAACCAACAAGTTTGTGTTGCAATAAATCTCTCATTTTCCCTTTCCATGAGCTGGATCGTTTTTGCCACCTCCAGATAAATACAGATTATTTCAAATAGTTATGTCCGTTGAACACGGGGTGGCATGTTAGTTGCTTGTCCATAATTGAATTACTTTGCAAATAATAAAACTGTCATCCTTTTTACAGAAAGACCCTATATGAATGATAACCAGAAAAGAAAATTCACCCGCATAAATCTGCACAGGAAAGTAAATCTCCAGTTTCAGGGAAAGGGTTACGGACCCTGCCGGATTAAGGATTTAAGCCTTGGCGGGATGTATGTTCTTGGAAATTTTGCAATGAACGCAGGCGAATTCTGTTCCGTTGCTATCCCGCAATGCGGAACACCTTCAGATCTCACCTTCAAAGCAATCGCCAGGGTCAGGCGAAAAGATGATATTGGCGTTGCCATCGAATTCACATCCATGGGCTTTAACAGTTACATGTATCTGCAGACAACACTTCTTTACGAAGCTGAAGACCCCGTTTCTATCAGCATTGAATTCCCAAAAGATAGCCACTGTGAGCTTACAGAAAGCTGCCCGGATATCCCGGAGCAGAACAAAGTGATTCAGTGATTGTCACAAAGGGTATTGATTTATTATGACAAAAATCATAAAATAAGAAATTCATTTTGAGACTTGTCTTTTTGAGGGGAGAGAACTTGTCTAGTCATTATGCCAAGGTATCGGCACCCAGTCAGTTTCGAATCTAACTGAGAATAAAATGTTCTATATATTTTTAGGGTTGAACCTCCCCCAGTTTAACGAGCACTTTTAATCAGAGGCGGTTGAACTTTCCCTCATCCGCCTGTTTTGGAAGAGGTTAGGGAGAAATAGGAAACAATAGATCTATTAATGAGATTTGAGGGAAAGAGAAGGAAAATTGAGGGGAATGATTATTTCACGGAAACTACAAAACGAGGGGAAACGTATGAAAGCTGAGCATTTGAATAAACTATCTATTTTGTTCATCGTAATCACGGTGTACTTTTTTTCAGCGGCATCATCGTGGGCTACTCTTTATGAAACAATCAATATTTCAAACAATAGTTACGTAGACACCTCACCTGCAATGAATAACAATGGACAGGTTGTCTGGATGGGACTTGATGTAATTGATATGGACTGGGAGATTTATTTGTATGATGGTACTTCAAAAATCCAGCTGACAGACAATGCCCTTTATGAAGCCTCTCCGCAAATTAACGACACAGGTCAAGCTGTCTGGCATGGAACCGATGGCTATGACTGGGAAATTTTCATGTATGACGGAAGTTCTGTTACCCAACTGACAAATGATAATTATGCGGACAGCGAACCCAAAATAAATAACAACGGTCAAGTGATTTACAGATCCATGGGGGATATTTTTTTATACGATGGTGGTTTGACAAGTAACTTGAGCAATACTGGAAACAATACTCAGCAGCATCAGATTAACAATAATGGCCAGGTTGTCTGGATGGCCATGGATGATATTTATTTACACGACGGCAGCTCTGTAATTAATTTGAGTAACAGCCCGTATGTTGATCAGCATCCCCAGATCAATGATAATGGCCAGGTCGTATGGAACGGTTACAATGGCTCCAGTTGGGAAATATTTTTATTTGACGGCAGCTCCGTTACACAGTTGTCGAATAATGGCAACAGCACCCAATATCCCCAAATCAACAACAATGGCTACGTTGTCTGGATGGGGCAGGATTTTATCGATGGCTTTGATTGGGAAATTTACCTGTATGACGGAAATACAGTTACTCAGCTTACAAGCAACATTTATTTTGATGGAGATCCCCAACTAAACGATAGTGGCCAGGTGACCTGGAATGCACATAGTGGATATCCATATGATATTTATGTTTATGACGGCTCCTCAATCATTGAGCTGACTGAGAATACCGTAAATGATCAATATCCTCAGAGTAATAATAACGGTGAGGTCATGTGGAAAGGTGAGGATGATGGTGATTATGATATATATTTAGCTAAACCGGACACAGACGAGGATGGTTTTACCTTTGATAGTGACTGTAACGATTTAGACTTCACCATTAATCCAAACATGTGTGACATAAAAAAAGATGGAATTGATCAAAACTGTGACGGAGTTGACAGGCGTCGAGGCAAACCTTGCAAGTAGATTTACTGACTTAACCGATGCCAATGATTGGCAGATTTTAGGGAAAAAAGGGACAGACCTAATCTCCCTCGGTTTAACGGGCACTCCTTTGAGGAGTGCTAACACCTTTAATTAAAAGTGTCCGTTAAAACGGTGGAGTTTCAGCCTGTCCTCTGTTTTATATTCCCTTGACCTTGGAAAATTTCAATAATGACTTAACTTTGTATTAGAAAGATAACAGGTTTAGTATTTTGGACTTTACCCATAATTTTTCTTTTTTCTTGAGACTTTGAGTTTAACTCAAACGTTTTGAATATTCTTTAAGGCAAAGATGATCATAAACTAAATCTCCGTTCGAAATGCCTTTTTTCCAAAACTTTCAGGAGGAAAAGTTATGCCGACAAGAGAAATATCATTACAATTTAACGAATCGAAAATATTTGAAGAGGAATTTCAGCTTACAGCAGACGCGATTAATTCAATTATTGGCGCATTGCCGAATAGGAATCTGTCTGTAACTCTTCCCCAGCCTTTTGGCACCGTACAGTTGGGAAACCTGCAGACACTGGTTCGCGATCTTTTGACCGGTTTTGGTCAGCCAAAATACAAAATTCAATACACAGCCAGGGGAGATTGCCGAAATGTTGATGCAATAACAATAGATAAAACCCATGGTGAATACGACGGACCCCACAGTGCCCAGTTTAATCTTTTCGGCATGGGCATTACCCTCAATATCCGGGTCAATGTATATCCCAAGAACGGGATAAATATGTACAGGACCTCAATTTGTCCGAATACCACCAATAAGCGTAGAAGGGAAAGGCTGTTTACGGTTGAATGGATTCTCGACGTTACAGAGAACCCCGGGACAACAACCACGAAAAGCCTGACCAAAAAAGATCATTTTGTCGTCACACCCTGCTGCAATCCGGATGGTACGCCGACACAAGTTGGAATGGCGCCCGGTGCCGGTGCTGTACCTGCAGGTGGTGCTGGAGTGGCTGCACCGACGACTCAAGGTTGTCTGGCTTGTGGTGAACTGAGGTATAGAGTTGTACAAATCGACTCAGAAGACGGTAAAATTGATGCGTATGAATTTTGCGTAACTGTAACCAATAATTGCGCAAATGATATTCCTGGGTATGTGGAACTCAACAGATTGCAGGAGCCCACCCCAGGGGCAGACTTGCAGCCTATCGGACCGCCTACTGAAATACGTGAACAACAATTCAGAGCCAGGCGTCAGCACGCACTCGGCGAAAGTTCCCCAAATACCATAGTCTGTTTTACAATAACCCGTAAGCCGCAGAGCGGTGAGATGTATGAGGTTGTTGTAGGTCCTGATATAACGGGTTCACCTCCGAATCATCGTGTTAACCGGGGCAGCATGCGAAATTGCCTAGCTCAGATCAGAATTCCTTAGGCGAAGAAGACACATTAATTCAAGAAGGACAGGTTGATTTCCCACGAAATCAATCTGCCCTTTCATACTTGGGTAGATCAAACTTCAAAGTGCACCTCCAGTACAAGCACGTTTATTCAAGGAATAATACTTTCTCCCAGAGAAAATAGAACAGAGCCTGTGTCTTCTTTTATAATTCGGAGGGTTCAACATGCGTTTTTTACTGATCGGAATTTGTCTCGGTATCCTGCTGTCATGTTCTGGAGGGGAAAAGGCGAAGGACAGAGGTCCAGGTGATGTTGATACAGATAATGACGGCTGGACTGATCGTTATGAAGAGCAGATCGGTACAAATCCATATGGGCCTGACCAGGATTCTGACAAAGATGGAATACCGGATGTTTTGGAGCGGCGGCTTGGCACTAACGAACACGATAATGACAGTGATGATGACGGTATACCTGATGGAAAGGAAGATCCTGATAAAGACGGCCTGCCGACATGGTTTGAATTGAAGACAGGAACCAATCCCGGAAACAATGGAAGTGATAACGAAATACCGGACGGTTTTGGTGACCAGGATGAAGATGGTCTGATAGATTTTCTTGAATTCGCGGGTGGAACCGATCCATTCAAGGCTGATACCGATGAAGACGGTCTCGATGACTGGAAAGAAAGCAATGACCTGGAACTTGACGGTACGAATCCCGACAGCGATGGTGATGGTATAAAGGACGGAGATGATCCTTTTTACACCCCGAATGGTTGTACGGATACTGATACCAATGTACGCCACGCATACAACTCATGCATCAATGCTACATATCATACACTTAGCGTTCGCTATTATATTCGCCGCTGTCCGGGTGAACCCGATCAGGTCTTCCATGTAATAGAAAAAGATGTGCCTACAGGCCAACTCTGCGACGAGTCCCCTTCGGGGCCACCGAGATTAGAAGATGTACAATGACTCAGCCACACTAATCATCCAGTAATTGATTGGGGTCAAATAATTGATTGGGGTCAGAGTAAAATTAAAGATTATATTAAATAACTAGGTGACTGAACCTCCCCTAGTTTATAGGTAAATGCCTCTGATTAAAACTGTCCTTTAAAACAGGGGGAGTTTCCGGCTGACCCCTGTTTTTTTTAAGTCTTTCCTGCGCTCGCTTGACATTATAACGTTATGACGTTATTATGTCATAACTTAATGGAGGATATAAAAATACTATGGTCGCCCAGTCAAAACGCGCTACAATTTATTTTGACCCTGAACTTCACAAAGCGCTCAAGCTTAAAGCCCTAGAAACTTCCCGGTCCATCACCGATCTTGTGAACGAGGCGGTACGAGAAGCTCTTGCAGAAGACGCAGAAGACCTTTCCGCGTTCGACGAAAGGACTCATGAACCGCTTATCAGCTATGATGCTATGGTCAAAAGGCTGAAAAAAGATGGCCGCATATAAACTCTTCTTTAAAAAATCCGTACTGAAAGACTTTAATTCAATCCCCCAAAAAGACCTGCAGAAAATCATAAACCGTATCGGCTTACTCGCCGACAAACCTCTACCTCCTGGTTGTGAAAAACTAACTCAACAGGAAAAATATCGTATCCGTCAGGGGAGATATAGGATTGTCTATTCAATACATGACCAAGAACTTACAGTCTGGATCGTAAAAGTTGGACACGGAAAAGAAGTATATCGATCTCTCAAGTAGAAAAAAGGGAAATATGATATATTCAATATCTATGGAAATTACATTGTCTCTCTTTAGCTACATTTAAAGTTCATATATTTCAGCAAGTTATTTTCAAGCAGTAAAAAACTGTCTTCATTTTGCGACACATTTGATCAAAAAGGTTCATACACCCCTTAAAAATCATCCATAAGTACATGGTTTACTCAACAATATTTACTCTTTCTCTCCGGCCCGCACTTCCTTTTCTCCATTTTGACGTGCAAATTACCCTAATATGTTAACCAGTTAGAAATAAACAATTTACGCAGCACACTTCTCTCCTCAACAATACGTTATTGTATTGCCCCAAACTGGTACGATAAATGCTTTGTAAAGTTGCATAGGTTTAAACGCTTTTTTTTATTCAACTTTGCAGGAGAGGAAAAATGAAAAAGCTGATTCTTGCAACCGTAGCATTTGCCTTTATTGCCAGCCCCGCCCTTGCAAGCAAATTCGACGTTATACAGGCTCAAATGATTGATCTCATTTCCAGTTACATGGAATTATATAAAGATGACACCAAAAAAATGGACTTTTTAACCCAGAAAAAAGTGTGCATGGAAAAAGCCGTAGATACTGAAGACTTGAAAACATGCCTTTCCAAATTCCCGACAACACAACTGATTGCCCAGGTTAAGTAGTTTATAGATTCTTGAACCTGCCTGTACCTTTCAACTTAGTCTATCTATAAGGGAGACAGATCAAAGGATACTGATTTATTATTCAATAAAAAACTTTGCTGTCTCCCTTTTTTCCTCGTCTTATTCAAACTAACATCCTTCCACTGCTTTCCTTGTCGGCCTCGGTTTCATCAAGAAAGATGCGGTGGTGTTCCGGGAGGCATCCTTGAACATTACCTCACCGTGAATTTCACCTTTATTGCGGATAGGTTTGCTGATTTTCATATCCATTTTCAACATTCCCGGTGACGTTGAAGAGATAAGCCATTTGGCGACGCCCTTTTCCTTGTCGTAGGAACTCAAAGGATGAGAGGATTTGAGGATATCAGAACCGGGCAGGATATACTGGGTGACAATAACTGCAGCAGGCGAAGGAGATGGAATGCGGATTTTCCATTTAATATGGTCCCCGCGTGGCTTTATGTACCGGGCAGTTACAGCACTACCAGCACTTGCTGATACTGCTGTGAGAAAAATGGCTGTCAGCAGAGTAACAACAACGCTCTTTATATAGAATCGAGAATGATCTTTCATGATTATACATTGCGTTCAGGAAGCAACCTGTTTGAATTAATTTTCGGTTCAGCTGCCCGTATAAAAGCTCCATATATCGGCCAGCCGAATCGAAACTGAACCAGGGTGTGCCGTCACGTATGTCCACGATATAAATTTAGCAGCCTCCGTATGCTTTTCTAAGTTTTGACGGCCGGATTTTTAGTTTCTCTGCATCATACCTGACCTCTTCACCGATCTTATATTTAACTTTCTTCACCTTGACGGCTACAGGATCGTCATTACCTTTCTGGATGGTCACCTGGTTTTCAGCCACATCAACGACCTTAAAACCTTTTACATATTTTGCATGGCCCAAGGACACCATGCTCAGGACAAACAATGCTGCAACAAGTATAATGGTACTTTTTTTCATTTTTCAATCCTTTCAATTGTTTAATTCTGGTTCGTAGAATCCATCCGTTAATCCGTTCATTTCCAACTCGTTTCCCACCTCCTTTAGTTCACTTTTTCAATGCATTGAAAAAGCAGCTGTTCTTGATTGAGATGGTAGAAGAGTAGGACAATGGGGACTGAAATAAAAGAGACTGATTTATCTTGTTAACAAATTGACCTGTCCACTTTATTTCCTGAACGTCCTGTATATGTGATGGACTATGCCGTTTCAGCACCCTTCAACGCCTTTTTTAGGCTTTGATGCTTTAATTTTAAGTTTCTTGGCATCATACCTTACCTTGTCACCGATCTTGTATGTGTTTTTATCCACTTCAACAGCGATGGGATCACTGTTTCCTTTCTGGATGGTCACCTGGTTTTCAACTACATCAACAACCTTGAAGCCGGACACGTATTTTGCATAGCTGATCGCCGTCATA
Source organism: uncultured Desulfobulbaceae bacterium (assembly GCA_947259115.1). Taxonomy (GTDB): domain Bacteria; phylum Desulfobacterota; class Desulfobulbia; order Desulfobulbales; family BM004; genus BM004. The sequence continues at coordinate 12,302 of CAMYKS010000047.1, forward strand.
CTCAGGACAAACATTGCTGTAAAAACTATAACGATACTTTTTTTCATTTTTTGCTCCTTGTATTTTTTTTGGATAAAAGAATACATCCGCCATTTTCGTTCTGCTTCTGCTTTATTTCAACCTCCTTTTGTTCAATTGTCGCACCAATGAAAAAGCGGCTGTTCTTGATTGAGATGGTAACCAATTGTGGGAGAGTAAAAAATAGACGCCGGGTTACATGGAGGAATTATGTAACCCGATGTAGGCAGACATCAACGCGCAGTGTGTTGATAATAATAGATTAATTTCGGATCCTCACAAAATTGGGGACGAAAAAATTTCAGACCTTTCCTGTTGTTTCTAACAACCTTCTACAGCTTTTTTCACTGTTCTCGGCTTCATAAAGATGGAGGCGGTGGTATTATCCGAGTCATCTTTAAACATAACCTCACCGTGAATCTCGCCTTTTTTGCGGATGGGCTTGCTGATTTTCATCTCCATTTTCAGTAATCCGGAAGGAATCGGAGAAAGAAGCCATTTGGCAACTCCCTTCTCCTTGTCATAGGAGCTTAAGGGATGGGAGGATTCAAGAATATCAGAACCGGGCAGGATATACTGGGTTACAATAACAGCTGCAGGCGGTGGCGAGGGGACCTTGATTTTCCATTTGATATGATCCCCGCGAGGTTTGACGTACCGGGCAGATATAGATGGACCGGCAAGCGCAGATGCGGTTATACAAATTATGAAAATAACGCTCAGCACTATCCTGCTCGTGAATTCTGCTCGACTATGTTTTTTCCAAAGACTCATTTTCATGCGTTTCCCTCTCTTTTACTGAAGAACCTGGTACTCATTTTTATCAGGATCCCAGGAGTAACTTCCAGCCGACCAGATTTTCTTTATACGTTCCAGATCAATGCCAAGGCTTTTAAGCGCATCGGCTGAACTGTAGACCATAAGGATTTCTTCATCATCGATAATACCGTCGGCGTTGGAATCTGCCCAGTGGAAGTCTGATATCTCTATAACGCTGTCGCCGGTAACGTTCTGTTCTGAA
>CAMYKS010000048.1 GCA_947259115.1 uncultured Desulfobulbaceae bacterium
CGGTTGCGCAACTGGAAAAGGATGCCGAGGGTATCCGGCTTTCTGCTGCGTTCATCCCCCCTTCTCTCACCAGTCAGAGTTCAGAGACTCTTACGCAGACCATAAAGGAAATCCGCAACCAGATAGCCAGCCGAGGCCGGCAGCTCGAAGAATTTAAAATCCAGAGAGGCATTCACTCCGCCCAGTTCGGTGCCAGGGACATGGTATTCCTGCTGGCGCTCCGTTCATTAAACAGATACATCCCGCAGTTGTTCAATTTAACTGAAACACCTGATATCCATCCATGGTTCATTTACAGTCTGTTGCGGCAACTGATCGGAGAACTCTCGACTTTTTCAAATGTTGTCAATGTGCTCGGGGAACAGAGCGACGGACAGCCGCGCATCACACCTTATGACCATAGACATCTGGGCCGGTGTTTTCTCTCGGCCCAGGTCCTCATAACAGAACTGCTCGATGAAATTACAGCAGGGCCGGAATACATACTTGAGCTTGTCTATGACGGCACTTATTTTGCCACAGAATTACCTGCAGCCATCTTTGAAGAAAAGAATCGTTATTATCTTGTCACCACAACAGACGAAGACCCGGAGGCGGTTGTTGAGGCCTTGGAGAATATTGCCAAACTAGGGTCCAGAGAAAGCTTACCCATCCGCATTGCCAGGGCACTGCCCGGTATCGGGCTGCAGCGACTGCCGGAGCCTCCACAGGAGCTGCCGCGGCGGGCCCAAAGTCTTTATTTCCTGATTGACCACCACAACGAACAATGGCATGACGTCCAGCAGGGTAAAAATCTTGCATTATACTGGGATGCGGCCCCAGAAGATTTTAATGTTGAATTAATGGTGGTAGGGAGATCATGAGCATGCGATTAACCGACAGTTTTTCTTCTCTCATTGCCTATATCGCCTATTTTCAGAAAGCCGGCGCCAAAAGAAGTATTTCATTTGATCAGTTGCTGGCCGACGTCCTGCGCCTGCTCTCCGAAAGCGAAGCCAGTATCCAGCATCAAAACATAGGGGCTGAGGATTATGACCAGGCCCGTTTCGCAATCTGTGCCTGGATCGATGAGACCATTCTCAGCTCTTCCTGGGAGTGGCGCGCCGAATGGCAGAAGAACCAGTTGCAGCGTCGTTATTATAATACTACCGATGCCGGCCAGGAATTTTTTGAACGCTTGAACAACCTTGGTATGCATCAGCAGGAGGTACGGGAGATTTTCTATCTCTGCCTGGCCATGGGCTTTAAAGGCCAGTATTGCCATGAAGGCGATGATTACCTGCTCAATCAGCTGAAGATTTCCAACCTGAAACTTTTGACCGGCAGCTCCATCGGTTTGCCTGAACTTGATCGCAACGAGCTCTTTCCGGAATCGTACCCTGTTTATACGGATGCTTATACTGCCAAGGGCAAAAAGAGATCCTTCCTGTCCCCATTTACCCTGCTCTTCATAACCGGACCGGTGGTGCTCTATGGTGTCCTTTTCATTATCTACCAGTTTATTTTGAGCAATATCGGGGATAACTTCTTAAGCACTCCTATGTAGGTAGCGATAATGATAAAGAAAATAGCCAAAATACTACTGCTCATGACTGGTTGTCTCTTTATTGTTAGCCTGGTCTTTGGACTTGTCCTCATGCTGAACTGGCCTTGGTGGACGGGCTTTTTCGTTCTTTTAATCCTGGTTGGACTGGGAGTCGGTTTTGTTTTCCTGCGAAAAATCTGGAAGCGAAACCGGGAACAGCATTTTGTCAGCGAGATCATTGCCCAGGACAATCAACAACTAAGCAGGCTCTCGGCTAAGGAAAAGGAGCAGTTCAAAGAACTTCAGGAGCGCTGGAAGGAAGCCATTGAGACCCTGAACAAGTCACACCTTAAGAAGACAGGTAATCCCCTGTATGTCCTGCCGTGGTACATGGTTATTGGAGAGAGCGGTTCAGGCAAGACCACAGCCATTAAAAGCGCCCGCATTTCGACAACCTTTGCAGAAACTACAAAAGTATCGGGCATTTCCGGCACAAGAAACTGTGACTGGTGGTTTTTTAATCAGGCCGTTATCATCGATACCGCTGGCCGTTATGCTATTCCGGTGGAGGAGGGGCGTGACAAGGAGGAATGGCAGAAGTTTCTGCCCTATCTGGCTAAATACCTCAAAAAAGAGGCACTTAACGGCCTCATTGTCACCGTTTCCGCTGACAAACTCCTGAGCGCGAGTCAGGAGGAGTTGGAACAGGACGGCCGAACAATTCGCACCCGCGCCGATGAACTGATGCTGGCTCTGGGCACCAAGTTCCCCATCTATGTACTGGTAACCAAATGTGATCTTGTCCAGGGAATGACTCAATTCTGTGAGCAACTTCCTGAACAGGTTCTTTCCCAGGCCATGGGGTACATAAATCAAGACCACAACACTGAGATCGCAACATTCCTGGAACATGCAACGGGGGTCATTGATGAACGGTTGCGGAACTTACGGTTGCAATTGGTCCTGGAAACTGAATCCGGTCATGCGGATCCGGCCATATTGCTTTTCCCTGACGAGTTCGCCAAACTGCAGGCAGGCCTGTCTGCTTTCATGAAAGGTGCTTTTCAGGAAAACCCGTACCAGGAAACCCCGATTCTGCGGGGTCTTTTTTTCAGCAGTGGCCGTCAGGAGGGAACACCCTACTCGCATTTTCTACAAACCCTGGGCCTCATTGATGCGAAGGAGGTCTTGCCGGGTACCAGTAAGGGGTTATTCCTGCATGACTTTTTTGCCAAAATACTGCCCCGGGACCGAGGCATTTTTGCCCCCACCCGCCGGGCCCTGGAGTGGGACCGCCTGACCAGGAATTTAGGTCTTACCTCCTGGGTTGCGCTCATCATAGCCCTCTGTGGTCTCATGAGTTTCTCATTTGTGAAAAATCTTAGAACCCTCAGGCAGATCCCGGATGAATTCCTGAAGGAACAGGTGCTGACAGGAGAAATCCACACTGATGTGGCCATAATGGATCGTTTCCGGCAGACAGCACTGAAAATTGAGGATAAAAACCAGCACTGGTGGATACCCAGGTTTGGCCTCAACGAAAGCGTGAAAGTAGAACAGGAACTGAAAAAACGCTTCAGCCGGCAATTCGAAAAAGGCCTTCTTGCCAGACTTGACCCGCCGATTGTCCAACGCATGGCTAATTTCTCAAGCCAGACACCGGATGCTGTTTTCGCACCGTATATCATGCATCTCGTCCGGCGCATCAACCTGCTGGACACCTTTCTCAAAACCAGGGATTATGCAGCAGTGCTGCAGATGCCAAGACCGCCATACAAAGTTCTGCTGGCCCCGGACAGCCCTGAAATGGTGGCTGAAACACGTGATAAATTTGCCCAGTTATACGTAACCGCCATGCTCTGGGGGGCCGACTCCAACACCTTTAACCAGGAAATGATTGATTTGCAGAAATGGCTTGTCCATTTGCTCTCATTGAAAGAAAACAGCCTCGACTGGATTCTCTCCTGGGTTGATGAACAGGCCTCACTTGCGCCGGTAACACTGGAAAATTTCTGGTCCGGCAGCAACCCTGTGGACTTTCCACATTTTGTTGCGCCCGCCTTTACCAAGGCTGGTCGAGAAAGAATATCCTCAATTCAGCAGGAACTGGAAAATGCCTTGCCGGCCCCTGGCCCACCGCTTATCGCTAAAGAGAAAATTGAATTCGAAGCAGCCTACAGAAACCTCTATTTTGGAGCCTGGTATACATTCAGCAGTAATTTCCCGGAAGGCATAAAAACTTTAGAAGGAATTGAAGAATGGCGTCAGATGGCCTATCGCATAGTAAAAAATGAAGGTCCATACTTTTTTCTGCTGGATACCATGCTGACTGAATTTGAACCGTTCGCTGGAAGTACACCTTTGCCGATCTGGGTCATGCCGCTCTTTGAATATGATGCCCTGCAAAAAAAGCGTGCCGCTATCATGGCTGCCAAGGATAGATCCATCCTGGGCAAGGTGGCCCAGAAAGGCCAAAAGATTATCAGCAAGGTGGAGAAAAAAACCGGTGGCGTAGGATCTGCAATATCGGTTGAACAGCAGATGGCGGCAGCCGAGACATTGCTTGACTACCGCAATGCCTTATTGGAAATTGTGCCTCTTACTGAAACCAGGCGTTCATCATATGAAGCCGCCTACAAGGTATTCAGTGACGACCCGGCCACCGGCCAATCTCCAATCTTTACCGCCAAAAGCGCTGTGGGCAAAATTGAGGCCCAACTATCTACCGGCAAAGAAGAGGAGAAAGTTTTCTGGAACCTGCTGAACGGCCCTTTGTCATTTCTGGTTGATTTTATCCGAAATGGAGCGGCCTGTCACCTCCAGGATCTCTGGGAAGAGGAGGTTCTGGCGGAAGTACAGGGTATTTCAGGTCAACGCGCAATCGAAAAATTTCTTTTTGGTGAAAGCGGCCTGGCAGAAAAGTACGTAAGCGGCCCGGCAGCACCTTTTTTAAGCAGAAGCCGGAGCAAAGGCTATTATGCCAAAGAGGTGCAGGGTAACAAGGTGAGTTTTACTCCCTCATTTCTTAAATTTATGACCAAGGGCCGTGTTTCACAGGTAGTAACCCGGCCAAAATATGACATGACCATCGAGGTAATGCCTACAGATGTGAACCCCGGGGCTCAAATCCATCCCCATGCAACACATTTTATTATGCAGTGCGCTGAAAACACTTATAGAATTGATAACTTCCAATTTCCGGTGAAAAAGTCCTTTGCCTGGTCGTCTGCAAACTGTGGGGATGTGACTTTTCAGATTAAAGTCGCAGATCTCGTTCTCACCAAGATGTACACGGGCAGGTTGGGCTTTCCCAAATTCCTGAATGACTTTCGTACCGGTACACGTACTTTCCGGGCCGGTAGTTTCAGCAACGAAGCGGCCGCCTTAAAACGCCTTGGCATTAAGGAAATTACAGCAAGATATAAGTTCAGTGGAGAATATAAGGATATTTTAGCTCTGCTGCATACCGGACCGGGTGCGATTCCATCCCAAATCGCAACCTGCTGGGGACAATGAAATACGATCAGCTTTGGAATTGGTGCTTTTGCGGCAAACATCCTGCTGCCAGGGATTATTTCACCCTCGGCAAACATGTGCCGATGTCCCAGGCCTTTGCTGACTGGGTCCAGCGGGGATACTATTACCAGGCAGGTAAAAATGAAAAACCGGAAGGTGCGAAGTCCTGGCGGTTCTGGTCCAAGACACCTGCCAGGGATCAGTTGGTATGCGGTTTGCTCCGATCGAGTTGTGATGCCATCGGCCGGCCATACCCGTTGTTAATGATTGGGACAGGGACTCTCGACGCTTGGGAGCAAAATCTGGACCTTCTGCCTTTTGCCTGTGAAAAGGTGTGGCGCCAGTTCGAGCACATTTCCAGCAGGCAGTATAAAAACCTTGAGCGCTTAAAGCTGGACATGAATATGCTTCAGCCTCCGGATAATCACTGGCAGGAGCTAAAAGACACTATACCGTTTACAGCTGGGCCAGGAGCTTCAACCCCAGAGATAACACCGGGAATAAGCCAAGAAGTTCTGGGAAAAGTAGCAAAAATTTTGGAGGACAGGGAAATATTCATGGCCTTGAAGCCAAAAACATCTGAAAATCTTTTCCTGCTGATTGCCAAGTGGCACCAATATATTAAAACTTACAGCGCTATTACCCCAAATGTACTTTTTATGGGCGGCACTATGCATCAGACATTTCTGGTAGTTTTTCAGAGGCCCCTGAATCCGGATGATTTCACTTTACTCTGGGATCTGCCTGCTTTGGAGTTGCGTTAGAACTGAGAGAAAATTGGCATTTTTATTTGCATTATTCTTAAAAAAAAAATATAGCTACATATACAATATATTTAAATAGCTGGAATAAGAACCATATTCTAAATATTTGGAGGGGGACGGACCATTTGGATGCTAAAGAGTTGATTAATACCGGTAATCTTTCTGAGGCCCGGTCCCAACTCATTGGTAATGTTAAGAATTCACCTGGTGACACGGCCAGTAGAACCCTGCTGGTGCAGGTTCTTTTCTATTGCGGGGAGTGGGATAAGGCAACACAGCACCTTGATACTATTGGTGGGCTGGATATCAAAAGTGAAATCGGTGTCCAGGTCTATAAGAATTTAGTCACGGCTGAAAAGGCTCGGCTTGAGGTGGCGGATTTAAAACGGCGCCCGGAATTTCTGCCGGAGATACCCCCTTATGCCGAACAGATATTTCTGGCTCGAGAGCTGTTGGCTGCCAATAAGCACGAAGAGGCTGCAGAAAACTTCAAGCAGGCAGGTAGCCGGCTCTCGACACTCACCGGAACTGTTAATGGTGAAAAATTCTCAGGTATTAGTAATACCGATGCCTATCTGGGCCCCTTTCTTGAGGCCATTGTCCATGAACGCTACGTCTGGATCCCTTTTGAGGCAATACGCGAACTTATTATCTCATCCCCGAAAACGTTACTTGACCTTCTCTGGATAGATGCCCAGATAACCTGCTGGGACGGACTTACCTTGAACTGTTTCCTGCCGGTTCTCTATCCGAAAACCTTCCAGCACAAAGATGATCGCCTGAAACTGGGAAGAATGACCGACTGGATTGACCTTGGAAACGGCTTTCACCAGGGCATAGGCCAACATGTCCTGGAAATCGGTGAAAAAGAAATGGCGCTTCTGGAAATTCAGGAAATACAATTCAAACCTGAGTAAAGATGGAAAAATGGAATTTTCCTTAGACATCGATCCCATACTGGCACCTATTGCCGGTGACAACCCGGCGGGCGAGAATCTGCGTTATACGCAGGTCTATGAGGATATTAAAGAAGCCAGGAGAGCCGATGACCCTTATGACCGGGGGGACTGGCAGCATGAACTGAAGACCTCGGATTGGCATAAGGTTATCAAACTGTCGGTTGAGGCGCTGACTGAAAAGAGCAAGGACCTGCAGATAGCAGCGTGGCTTACCGAAGCCCTGACCAATACAGAAGGGCTTGCAGGTTTACGGAATGGATTCGCCATTATTAAAGGATTTCTGCTGACCCACTGGGATCACCTTCATCCGGAGATAGAAGAAGATGATCTGGAATTCAGAGCAGGCCCTTTGGAAGGCCTCAACGACAGGCTCCCTTTTATTATAAAGGAGATCCCCTTGACCGATCCGGGCAGGACCCCGGGTTATTCATGGTATAACTGGCAGGAGTCAAGACAGGTTGGCCATGAAGCAGATACTCTTGACCAGTACGGAGAGATTGACAAGGGTAAAAAGGACCAGCGGGATGCATTGATTGCCGATGGCAAAATTACGGCGGAAACATTTGATGAATCCGTCGAAATTTCTCAGGGCTCTTTCCACATCAGCCTCTCACAGAATCTGGATAAATGTATTGAGGCATTCGAGGAACTGGATAAAATTATAGACGAAAAATTCGGCCGGGATGCCCCGCGACTTGCTGAAATCAGGTCGGCATTACAGGACTGTGGACAGGTGGTTGCCAGGATATTAAAGGATAAGAACCTTAATATGCCTGTTGCTGATAGTGGGCAAGGGGAGGCTGTTGGCGGCGACCCGCAAGAGGAAAAGCCACCTGTTGATGATGTCCAAAGTTCAGCGCTTCCTGCGGAAAGTGCAACTGACCAAATGGGGACTGCGATGACACAAACTCAGCTTACCGACACCGGTTCACTGGAAAAAGACCGCTGGCAAGAGGCACTCAACCTTTTGAACAGCACCGGAATGGAACAGGCCTTGAGAATGCTCTACTCTGCCTCCTGCAGCTCAGCTTCAGTCCGCGATCATAACCGCTACCAGCTTCTCATGGCCAAACTTTGTCTTAAGGCGCAGAGACCGGATCTGGCCCGGCCCATTGTAGAGAGGCTGAATACCTTGATTGAGGAATTGCAGCTCGAGCGTTGGGAATCGCCAATCTGGATTGCTGAAGTTACAGACACGCTTTACCAATGTCTTATACAGGGAAATGCCACTGATGAGGAAATTTTCAGGGCCCAGGAACTCCTGAAGAAACTCTGTATAACAGATGTTACCAAGGCAATGAGCTATAAAAGTTAGGGGTAAAAAATAAATAAACGATGTGAACAGATTTTCAATCTGCTAATCTCATGGTTTTACAATAGCTGCATTATGCCAAATGAAGCGCCATAGAAAATTCAAGGAGGTATGCTTATGGCCAAAGAAAGCTTACAACACACACTGGACAGGGTCCGGTCACCAAGGGTTCAGATTACCTATGACGTGGAGATCGGCGATGCCATTCAAATGAAAGAAATTCCATTTGTTGTCGGAGTGCTGGCTGATTTGTCGGGCAAGCCGGATAAACCGCTGCCAAAACTGAAGGACAGAAAATTTGTTGAAATTGACAGGGACAATTTTAACAAGGTGCTTGAGGGGATGAATCCCCGAATCGCCTATAAGGTTGATAACAAACTGACGGACGATGACACAAAAATAGCTGTAGAACTCCGTTTCAAATCAATGGATGACTTTCACCCAGAAAATGTAGCGCAACAGGTAACGCCGATCCGCAAGCTTGTTGACGCCAGAACAAAACTTACCAACCTTCTCAGCAAACTGGACGGCAATGATAAACTTGATGAACTGCTGCAGGAGGTAATTGCCAGTTCCGATACGCTGCAGAAGCTTGGTGATGAGACGGCGGCAGGAAAAGAAACTGAGGAAAAATCAGAAGAATAGGGAGAGAACATATGGCTGAAAAGGAACAAAAAGCCCAGGCAGAAGCAGCCGCCGAATCGGTGCAGGCCGAAAAGGGTCTTTTAGACCAGATCATTGATGATGGCAGGCTGGCCAGGGATGAGGGCCAGAGAGAATGGGCCAAAGACGTCCTCGGTGAATTCGTCAATCAGATCATGGAAGGGGTCATGGTCGTGTCAAAAGATACCGAGGCCATGATTAACACCAGGATAAGCCAGATTGATAAACTTATTTCCGACCAGCTCAATGAGGTCATGCACCACCCCGAGTTCCAGAAGCTTGAAGGCTCGTGGCGCGGCCTTAATTATCTGGTGATGCAGAGTGAAACCGGGGAACGCTTAAAACTGCGGGTCATGAATGTCTCGAAAAAGGACCTGCTGAAGGACATGGAAAAGGCAAGTGAATTTGACCAGTCCGCCCTTTTCAAAAAGGTTTATGAAGAGGAATTCGGCATGTTCGGCGGGGCTTCTTACGGCGCCCTGATTGGTGACTACGAGTTTTCAAACCACCCACAGGACCTTGCCCTGCTAGAAAAAGTGTCCCAGGTCGCAGCAGCGGCCCATGCACCTTTTCTTTCTGCGGCAGCACCCCAACTGTTCAACATGGAAAATTTCACCGAACTCGGCGGCCCGCGTGATATGGCAAAAATCTTCCAGACTGTCGAGTATGCCAAGTGGAAATCCTTCAGGGATTCGGAAGACTCACGCTACGTGGCCCTGGCCATGCCGCATATCCTCATGCGACAGCCTTACGGCAAAGCAAGCGTGCCGGTTGAGGCCTTTGACTTTGAGGAAAAAGTGGATGGCACGGACCATAGCAGATACCTGTGGGGCAATGCCGCTTACGCGCTTGGCACCAGGCTGACGGAAGCCTTTGCCAAGTACAGCTGGTGCGCTGCAATCCGTGGGGTGGAAGGCGGCGGTCTGGTGGAGGGTTTGCCGGTCCATACTTTTAAAACCGATGAGGGGGATGTGGCGCTCAAGTGCCCGACCGAAATCGCCATTACCGACCGGCGGGAAAAAGAGCTTGCCGACCTGGGGTTTATCCCGTTGGTGCATTGCAAGGGCACGGACTATGCTGCATTTTTCAGCACCCAGTCGGCCAATAAGCCGAAAGTCTACGATACTGATTCCGCCAATGCCAATGCCAGGCTTTCTTCTCAGCTCCAGTATCTTATGGCGACTTCCCGATTCGCCCACTACATGAAATCAATGATGCGTGATAAGATCGGCAGCTTTATGACCCGCCAGAACGCCCAGGATTTCCTGAACCGCTGGATCACAAACTACGTGTTGCTGGATGATAATGCCAGCCAGGAGATGAAGGCCAAGTATCCCCTGCGGGAGGCCCGCATCGATGTCAGTGAAATACCGGGTAAACCCGGGGCCTATCGGGCTGTGTCCTTTCTCAAGCCCCATTTTCAGCTTGATGAACTCACTATATCACTGAGACTGGTGGCAGATCTCCCGCCGCCGGCCAAGGGATGATGCATTGGCCTGGAAAATGAAGATTGAGCAAAACGCAGGATATATTATGGCAGAGTACCATGAATCTTTTAAATTCTTCATAACTAGTGTCTGTCCAGAAATGAAGATTTTTGCCGGAGATTAAGGATCGCGATAAAAATAAGCGCAGGCATATATATGATATTCCGAGCATTATTTTTTGAGGATATTCCGAGCATTATTTTTTGAGCATGACGCAGAGATACGACAAAAAGGCTATGGACAGGCACTAACTAAACAATTGGCTATCGGTTGATATGCATGCTTCTCAGCAGCTTAACTTTACAAAGAATTATTGTGGATGAGCAGTGCCTTTCTCTGGACTGGCCCTAAAGTACCCGAAAAAATAACCGAGGAGGTGAATTATGCCGGCTGACATGTTTTTGAAAGTTGAAGGAATTGATGGAGAAAGTACCGATGACAAGCACGCGGACTGGATAGAAGTACTTTCATTTAACCAGGGCGTTACCCAACAGGCATCTTCGATAGCGAGTTCTTCCGGTGGCGGAGCTACCCAGCGTGCCGATTTCCAGGATTTAAGCATTGCGAAGTTACTGGATAAAGCAACGCCAAAATTGTTACTGGCCTGTGCAAAGGGGGAACATATCCCGACCGTAAAACTCGAACTGTGCCGAGCGGGCGGTGATAAAATGACCTACATGGAAATAGAAATGACCAATGTCATAATCAGCTCGGTAGGTATTGGCGGCGGCGGTGGTGAAGCGACGGAAAGTGTCACCTTCGACTACGGAAAAATCAAGTGGAATTACATAAAGCAAAAACGCGCTGATGGCTCCCCCGGCGGCAATATACCAGCCGCCTGGAACCTGGAGTTGAACAAGGAAGAATAATTCGTTCCTGCCGTAAACATGACAAATGGTCAAAGACTTACGCCATCCTTACTGGACAGGCTTGTGGACCTTGAACCTCGTGTTCCCCATGAGCCTGTACAGTATCGTCTGAGTGATATCAGGGAGATTAAAATATCTGTTATCCGGGACCTGGAGAACCTTCTCAATACCAGGAAAAACATTCTGCAACCGCCTAATACCTGTCCCGAGGTCGTGAACTCCCTCTTTACTTATGGTCTGCGGGATAATAGTGCAGAAAACCCCAAAAGCCCTGCAGTGCGGCAGAAGCTTCGGCAGGAGCTGGAAAAGATCATTATTACATTCGAGCCCAGGTTACAAAATGTCAGCGTACGTGCTGAAGCACCGCAAAAGGGTCAGCGAAATTTACGTTTCCGGATCTCGGCCCTCCTGGTAATTGAGCCTGTTTCCGAGCCCATATCATTTGATACATACTTTGACCTGAACCGCAGTGAATACAGAATAAGCGGGTAATGAATTCATGGATGACCAACTGCTAAGCTACTATGAACGGGAGCTCACATTCATCCGTGAAATGGGGGAGGAGTTTGCCAGGAAATACCCCAAGATAGCAGGCCGCCTGCTGCTTGACGCGGACAAGTGTGAAGATCCGCATGTGGAGCGCCTCATCGAGGCGTTTGCCTTGATAAGCGGCAGGATCCATAAGAAGATAGACGATGATTTTCCGGAAATTACGGAATCATTATTTAACATCATCTACCCGCATTACATCAACCCCATCCCTTCCATGACCGTGGCCAGATTTGATCCTGTTTCACAGAACATATCACCTGCCGGATATACCATTGACAGAAAATCCATGCTCTATTCAAAGCCGGTCAGCGGTACGCCATGCCAGTTCGCTACCAGCCAGCCGGTGACTCTCTGGCCTGTGGAGGTTGTTGCAGCCGTGCTGCAGGACCCGAAATTACAGGTGCAAGGAGCACAACAGGCCATTCTTCTGCAGCTGAAAACCTATAATAATATTAATTTTGCAAAACTCGACTGGCAGCATCTCCGTTTTTATCTCAATGGCCAACACCAGCATGTCTTTCATCTTTACGAGCTTTTATTCAATAACGTCTGCCACCTAGAATGTGAAGCGGCGAGCGGGCAAGGCCGGGTTGCGCTTTCCCCGCAGGACATTACACCTGTGGGTTTTACCCCGGATGAATCCATTCTTCCCCTGCCGAAACGGTCATTCCCGGGCTATCTGCTGCTGTTTGAGCTTTTCTGCTTTCCCGAAAAATTTCTCTTTTTTGACTTGAACCGGCTTGATAGAGTTAAAGATCCCGCCTTTGGCGATTCCATGAATATCTGGATCTACCTTAATAGACACGCAAAACCCAACCTGGTGGTCAACAAGGATACCTTTTGTCTCAACGCCGCCCCGGCGGTGAATCTCTTCAGCCGCATCACGGAGCCTGTTCGGGTGGAGCACAATAAAACAGAATACCGGGTTATCCCTGATATCCGCAGGCAGAAGGCTACTGAAATCTTCAGCATAGATAAAGTCTCAGCCTCTTCTGCGACCGGCCGGGGAGAGACAACGGTGTTCAGGCCCTTTTATTCCATACGGCATCATCTGGCCAAGGAGGACACCAAGCGCCAGGCCTTCTGGCATATGCAGCGGCGCCCATCTGAACAGATGGGGGACAAGGGCTCTGAAGTGTACCTTTCCTTTACCGACCTGAATTACGAAAGGGTGGAGCCGGAAGTGGAAATACTGACCATCCATGCTACCTGTACGAATCGTGACCTGCCGGCGCGCCTGCCCTTTGGTGAAAAAACAGGGAGCTTTGATCTTGAAACGGCGGCACCGGTGGCCCGTATCGTCAGCCTCTGCAAACCGACCCAGGTCCGCAGGCCTTCTCTTGGCGGTGCCCTGCAGTGGCGCCTGCTATCCCATTTTTCCCTGAATTATCTCTCCATAGTCGAAGGCGGTGAAGACGCTCTCCGGGAAATTCTCAAGCTCTATGACTTTGACAACTCTCCCACCAGCAGACAGCAGATAAACGGCATCGTCGCCATACAGGCGAAGCATATCACCAAAAGGATTGGCCAGAGTTTCTGCCGGGGTATACAGGTCACAATTGAGTTTGATGAAGACAAGTATGTCGGGTCGGGACTCTATCTTTTTACAAGCATCCTGGAGCGCTTCTTAGGGCAGTATGTTTCCGTCAACTCCTTCTGTCAATTGATCGTAAGGACAATACAAAGCAAAGAGGTATTAAAAGTATGGCCTCCCAGAAGCGGCGACCGGATACTTCTGTAGTGCACCGTCTGTATGAGGAATATTACAGCTTTTCCTTTTATCAGGCCGTTGCCCTATTGGAAACCCTGCATCCTGGAAAAAAGCGTATCGGGCAATCACTGGAGCCCGATAAAGAGGCTGTCCGTTTTACCGTTAAACCCGGGCTTGTTTTTCCACCCAGCGATATTGAAGGCCTGAGCCCCGGTGATGAGGAGACGCCGGTGAATATGAGTGTCACCTTCATGGGCTTGATAGGCCCGGCCGGGCTCCTGCCCCATTGGTATAATGAACATGCCATTGAACGCCGAAGGGAGAAAGACTTTGCCCTGATTGATTTTTTAGATATTTTCCATCACCGGCTCGTTTCCCTCTTTTACCTGGCCTGGAAAAAAAACCAGTTCCCGGTGAATTATCTGCCCGGAGCCAAGGACAAGCTTTCAGGCTATCTTCTCAGCCTGGCCGGACTTGGGACCCCGGGCCTGGCCGGCCGCATCGGCCTGACCGAGGAATCCCTGAGCTTTTACAGCGGCCTGCTGTCACGGCAGGTTCCTTCCGCAGTTGCCATCCAGGCCACAGTGGAACATTTTGCCGATACCAACGTCTCAATAGATCAGTTTGTCGAACGTCTGGTGCCCCTGAATCCTGAGGATCAGACGCAAATCGGCAAGGCCAATGGAAGGTTGGGAGAAGAAACGGTCTGCGGCAGTTTTGTGCGGGAATGCCAGACTAAATTTCTGGTGAACTTGGGACCGATGCCCTATGCAGATTTTTCCCGCTTTCTTCCCAGCGGCGACATGCTCTATCCCATATTCTCGTTGGTGCGCTACCTGGTCGGGGTCGAGTATGAATTTGAAATACGCATCTTTCTGCAGCGTCAGGAAGTGCCGACCTGCATCCTGGGCGACCAGCAGCAGTCGGCGCGCCTGGGCTGGTCAACCTGGATGAAATCACCTGATTTTATGCACGAGAAAGACCCTTTTATCAGTTTTCAGGAAATGGATATATTGTTGAATTGATATATACAGGCAGATTGCTGGCACCTGCTGGCATTTTTTAATTAATCCCTTAAGTCATCAGCTAGCTGATGGTCCAAGCTATGCTAAGCGGTTAAGTAAGAGTATAATAGAGAAGATTCTAAGTAATGTGCCTTATATTCACTATACGTTCATTTTTGTTTGCATATGAAACTGCCGACGATTGACAGCTTGCCTTTATACCCTTTAGGGTGCAAAAACGAACCAGCAGCGCAGCGGCGAAAAGGGCAGCCAATCACTTGGTCCCATGAAATGGGACTGCCCGAAGTTTATGCCCCCTTGCGGGGTGCTCCTCGAAACGACCGGGAGTTTGAAAACTCGCACCCCAATACTGCGGGGTGCTCAGACAGGTCAAACTCCTTTATCGGTCGTTTCTGCGGTGCTCGGCGGCGTGAGATGGCAAAAAAAGAAAAAATCTCCTCTTTGTCTTATTTGCTAACCCTTTTAGGGTCACTATTATGCTACCCCTCCTAGGGGTGGTTGTTAACATAAAAAAAGGAGTTTTCCGCCATGGCAATAACAAATCTCAAATCTCTGATTGGAAAGCTGAACACGGCCTGCCGCAAATCCCTGGAGTCAGCTGCCGGTCTCTGCCTTTCCCATACCCACTATGATGTGGAACTGGAACATTTCTTCATTAAGCTCCTCGATATTCAGGACACCGACTTCCAGAAGATTTTGAGATATTTTGAGATCAATGAATCACACCTGATAGGTGATCTGACCAGGGTTATTGAGGAATTCAAGACCGGCAATGCCCGCACCCCTTCACTTTCGCCGCGAATTCCCAGGATGATCCAGGAGGCATGGCTCGTCGCCTCGGTGGACTTCCAGGTGAACAGCATCCGTTCCGGTCACATCATCCTTGCCCTGCTCTCCAACGATGATATGGCAAGAGGACTTATTTCCAGCTCATCCCTGTTCAGAAAAATTTCAGTCGGGGTTTTGCAGGAATCCTTTGCAGACCTGACAGCAGGCTCAGCCGAAGAGAGCGAAGAAATGGCCAAACCAGCCGGTGCTCCGGCCGCAGCAGGAGGTACGGCCCCGGCTGGTGCCGGTAAGGCGCAGGCACTGGCCCAATATACGGTCAATCTGACGGAGAAGGCTAAAAAAGGCGAATTAGATCCGGTGCTTGGCCGTGATACAGAGATTCGCCAGATGGTGGATATCCTTATCCGGCGGCGCCAGAATAATCCCATTCTTACCGGTGAGGCAGGGGTCGGCAAAACCGCCGTTGTCGAGGGATTTGCCCTGAGAATTGCAGAGGGCGATGTGCCGCCGCCGCTGCAGGGTGTTGCCATTCATACCCTTGACCTGGCCCTGCTGCAGGCGGGCGCCGGCATAAAAGGAGAGTTTGAAGAGCGCCTCAAGCAGGTGATCAACGAGGTCAAAGGTTCGCCGGTGCCGATTATCCTCTTCATTGACGAGGCCCATACCCTGATCGGCGCAGGGGGATCAGCCGGTGCCGGAGATGCGGCAAACCTGCTGAAGCCGGCATTGGCCAGGGGAGAACTGCGCACCATAGCAGCCACCACCTGGGCTGAGTACAAAAAATACTTTGAAAAGGACGCGGCTTTAGCCCGGCGTTTCCAGGTAGTCAAGGTGGATGAACCGGATGAAGAAAAGGCCATGGTCATGATGCGGGCCATAGCCCCCTTTATTGAAGGTCATCACAAGGTCATGATCACCGATGATGCTCTGGCAGACTCGGTTCACCTCTCCCACCGTTATATTTCAGGCAGGCAGTTACCGGATAAGTCAGTCAGTGTCCTTGATACGGCCTGTGCCAGGGTGGCAATCGGCTTGACCACCAGCCCTCCTGCCATAGAAGATGCTAACAGGCGCATCGCCCAGATCGACCGGGAGGCTAAAATTCTTGAAAGAGAAGTGTTGATGGGCCAGGAACATGACGAACGGCTCAAGGAACTGGCTGCCGACCTGGAAGAGACCCAGAAGAAACTGGAAGCCCTGGACAGGAAATGGCAAACGGAAAAGGAGATTGCCGATGGAATTATTGCAGCACGGGAGGAAATTCTTGAACTGTACGGCAAGGACCCGGCAGACCCTGCCCTGGCTGAAAAGAAGGAAGAACTCAAGAAAATGGAGGGTGAACTGGCAGCTGCCCAGGCCGGTGAGCCCCTCGTCCAGATATCCGTGAATTCTGATATTATCTCCGAGGTCATATCAGGCTGGACAGGAATCCCCACCGGCAGCATGCTCACCGATGAAATCACCACGGTTATGAACCTGGGCAGCCTCTTAGGTCAACGCGTCATCGGCCAGGATCACGGGCTGCAGGCAATGGCCCAGACCATCCAGACCACCCATGCCGGGATTGATGATCCTTCCAAGCCCACAGGCGTCTTCATGCTGGTGGGCCCCAGCGGTGTCGGCAAGACCGAAACAGCGCTGGCCCTTGCAGACCTCCTGTATGGCGGCGAAGAAAACATTATTTCCATCAACATGTCCGAGTACCAGGAAGCCCACACTGTATCGAGCCTGAAGGGCTCACCGCCCGGCTATGTCGGCTATGGTGAGGGAGGTGTCCTTACCGAGGCCGTGCGCCGTAAGCCATACAGTGTCGTACTGCTCGACGAGGTGGAAAAGGCCCACAATGACGTCATGGAGCTTTTTTACCAGGTCTTTGATAAGGGAATACTTGAAGACGGCGAGGGACGGCGCATTGACTTTAAGAACACGCTGATCGTCCTCACCTCGAACCTGGGCACCGATACAATCATGAAGGTCTGTGCAGACGAGGAAACCAAACCAAGCTCCGAGGCCCTGGCCGAAACCCTGAGACCCGAACTGCAGAACCATTTCAAGCCCGCCTTCCTCGGCCGGCTTAAGGTTATACCCTATTTCCCCATAACCGACGATAACCTGCGGGTCATTGTCAGGCTGAAACTCAATAAGGTCGTCAAGCGCATGCAGGAAAACCGCAACACGATCTTCACCTATGGCGACGATGTGGTGGAATCCATTGCCGGTCGCTGCACCGAAGTTGACAGCGGCGCCAGGAATATTGATCATATCCTGTCGCAGACACTGCTGCCGGAACTGAGCAGGGAAATATTAAGCCGTATGGCTGAGGGTGAAGAATTAAACGAGGTCACAGTATCCATGGATGGAGATGGGTTTGTTTATGATATGAAGTAGTTGGTGAACAAAAACAGCATTAATATGTATCAATGCCTCTTTGAATGTCAGACATCAGCATTATATAGCTGCTTAATTATAAACCTTAAACCACCAGCTATGCTATGCAGGTAGGGTAGTGATAAAAAAGGAGAGGTTCGCATATAGCTTAATACAATATACTAAATTAATTTTTGAAACGTTCATTTTTGCTTGCCCAAAAACGAACCAAAAAGGGCAGCCGTTCACTTGGTCCGACAAAGTCGGACTGCCTTGCGCTGCTCGCAAAAAACGGGCGACATCGGAAAGTCGCCCAAAAACGAACCAAAAAGGGCAGCCGTTCACTTGGTCCGACAAAGTCGGACTGCCTTGCGCTGCTCGCAAAAAACGGGCGACATCGGAAAGTCGTTTTACTCCGCCGAGTCGCTTATCCGTTTTTTGCTGTGCTGCTCAGCTGCGTGAAATGGCGTTAAAAACTCTTACAGCGTGCAAAACATTGACCCTTTCAGGGTCTACTTATAATTCACTCTTTTGAGGGGTGGTTGTTAAATCATCCGTAATGTAACCTGAAGGGGGAAGAAACATGCCGGAACCTATTTCCTTTGGTGAGTTGAGTTTTGAAATTGTTTCGTCCATGGATGAAACCCAATCCGTGCCTGACCCGGAAACTCCGTTCCGTATCGCCCTGTTGGGAGATTTCAGCGGCCGGGCCAGCAGGAAGCTGTTAACCACCGACAGGCTGCATGCCATTCCGGTTGACCGGGACAATCTCGATGAGGTGATAGAAAAGCTTAACGTTGAGGTGCATCTTTCCTTAAGTGATGCAACCGACGCCCTTGTCATACAATTTGCTGAACTGGAGGATTTTCATCCTGATAATCTGTTCCAGCGTCTGGAGATATTTCAGTCCCTGCGCAAAATCCGCTCGGAGCTGAATGATCCTGAAACCTTTGCAGCTGCTGCTGACAAGGTGCGCTCCTGGCTGCATCTTGAAAAACCCGACAAACCGGCAGCAAAAGCCAAGGAAACCACAGCGCCCCAGTCTGATGCACAGGATGTCAACAGCCAGTCCGGCAGCCTGCTTGACCAGGTGGTGGCTGAAACCACGGGGATGCCGGTGGATCAGGAAGCAGCTGACCCGGTGAGAGCCTCTTCTGATCTTGATGACTTTGTCAGACAGATTGTTACTCCGCACTTGGTCCCGGATGAAGATCCCCACAAGCAGCAGTTCGTAACCTTGGTCGATACCGCCATATCCCAGGTCATGGAAGCTATCCTGCACCATCCTGAATTCCAGGCCATTGAAGCGGCCTGGCGGGGTGTTGATTTTCTCATCTCCCGACTTGAAACAGATGGCGAACTCAAGGTGTATCTTTTTGATATAACAAAAGAGGAGCTGGCTGCCGACCTCAGGACAGGAGAAGATCTGAGTACTACGGCAATATACAGATATTTTGTCGAACAATCGGTGCAAACATTTGGCGGTGCGCCCTGGTCCCTGCTGGCCGGCAACTTCACATTTGAGCAGAGCCTTGCTGATATTCAGACCCTTGGCCGCATGGCTAAAATTGCCAAACAGGCCGGGGCCCCTTTTATTGGGGGCGCCAGTGAACTGTTTCTGGGCTGCGAGTCGCTGGCCGAGAACCCTGATCCGGCTGACTGGCGCCTTAGTGCATCACCTGATGTTGCGGAGGCCTGGAATATGCTCCGGCATCTGCCCGTGGCATCCTGGATTGGGCTGGCTCTGCCCCGCTTCCTGCTCAGGCTGCCCTACGGCGCTGAGACAGATGAAACCGAGACCTTTGCTTTTGAGGAAATGGGAACGCCACCGGCGCATGCCGATTATCTCTGGGGTAATGGGGTCCTTGCCTGCGCCTGCCTGCTGGGTCAAGCGTTTTCCCGCTCAGGCTGGCACATGCGGCCAGGAGAGATCCAGGAAATCACCAGCCTGCCGCTGCATGTCTATAAAGAGGACGATGCATCCATGATCAAACCCTGCGCCGAAGTCGTCCTGACCGAAAAGGGTGCGGAGGCAATCCTGGATAAAGGGTTCATGGTGCTGCTCTCCTTCCTGAACCAGGATATTGTGCGGCTCGCCCGTTTTCAGTCTATTGCGGAGCCGGCAGCTCAGCTGCAAGGACGCTGGCTACTGGATACTGGATACTAGATGCTTGATACTGGATACTAGATGCTGGATCCTGGATGCTGGATGAAGAGAAAGATACTAGATCCTGGATGCTGGATGAAGAGAAAGATACTAGATGCTGGATACTGGATGCTGGATGAAGAGAAAGATACTAGATACTGGATACTAGATACTTGATACTGGATACTAGATGCTGGATCCTGGATGCTGGATGAAGAGAAAGATACTAGATGCTTGATACTGGATGCTGGATGAAGAGAAAGATACTAGATACTTGATACTGGATACTAGATGCTGGATCCTGGATGCTTGATCCTGGATATTTGATACTTTATAAAAGAAAG
>CAMYKS010000049.1 GCA_947259115.1 uncultured Desulfobulbaceae bacterium
TATTTAGCGGTTTTGAAATCGAACCTGTCAAGCTTGCCAGAGAAGCGCTGACCATTCCAGTCATTGCCTCCAGCGGTGCCGTAAAAGTTGAGCATTTCTCAGAGGCCTTTAAAGAGACCAATGTGGAAGCGGCTTTGGCTGCAGGTGTCTTCCATAGAGAGGAGGTGCCCATTGAGGCAGTGAAGGAACACATGCGGGAAAAAGGGACAGTATCAGTGCACAATAACAAAGGCCCTTCCCGATGACTTGGGAGGGGCCTTTGTTATTGTTTTAACATAACCACTGTACATCTTGACACTTTAAGAATCTCACAAAAAACAACAAAAAAGGGGTCTGCCGTTGACCTTTTCTAAGATCCTTCTCAATCTTTTTCAGCTCTTTAGAAAATGTTTAATCTTTTACTTTCCGGGTCTTCACCCGCTCTATAATACTGCTTGTGCCCCTGCCGTGATTAATAAAAAAGAAATTTCCTAATATACTAATACTAAATCTGTTAAATCCTGTTCAGGTTTTGGCCTCTCCATGTCCTTCACAATTTTAGGAGCGATTGCCAATCCCTTGTTTTTCAATTCTATGAATTCTTCAACGCTGATTGTTGTATCCAGGTAAGCCTTCTCAATAGATTTTTCTTCACCAATAAGCTTTAAACTTCCTGCAGCAATCTTTCCTAATATTGGGAATAAATGGGTTCCGATTTTATATAAAAAACCATCTTTGTTAGCATCTGCAATCTGTTCAAGAGAATCAAAACGTTCTCTCACAGTCTCAGCTAATTTCGGCGCAAAGCTTCTGACATATTCCTGGGCACCCTTTAAAGCTTTGAATCCTTGCGTCACAGGCATATAAACCTGAATACCTTTTGTCGTAGATCCATCAAGATGATATCCTATGACACTGCTTTTAAGAATATCACCAAATATTCCGCCACCTCCGCCGCCTCCTCCGCCACCACCGCCCTTGGCACTGTTAGTTTGATTATTATTTATTTTTACATATAATATATTACCTCCGCCATTGCATGAAAGGTTCCCTTTAACCCAAGTCCATGTAAGAGTTCCTGAAGCCGATGTGTTTGACGAAAGAGTCACATCAGATTCCATGGTGGTTGTGCCGCCATCTTCTGGAAAAGATGCAGTTGTAACTGAATGATTGCCGTCAATCGTACCGGTAAAGGTTATACCTTCGCCTGCGACTATGGCAGTTACATTATCTCCTGACTGCGACATTGATATCTGTCCCGTATCATTTGCATCGGGAGAGCATCCTGGACTGGCCCAATTATTACTTGTTGAAAAGGACCAGGTGCCGGTCATGTTGCCGTTACTTGAGGTTGTTTGTTCGACCATTGCAATATGCCTTACCTCTGATGGCAGCCCCCATCCGCTATCGTTGCCGGCAACAACAAACCAGTGAATCAAATAATCTTCATCACTGTGGTAAGTGTGGAAAGGGATAGTAGCTGATGTGCCATTAGTAACTTCGACAATATTATTTGCACCGTAATCAAGGTATATATATCCATACGTGATCAATAGATATTTTGTCGCCCCAGGGACAGATGACCAGGAAAAATTAACATTAACAGAACCTAAAGACCTTTCTGCACCTCCAGGAATATTTGCAGGTGGCCTTTGAACTTCAGAATAATTTTCCGGTGAGAGAAGCGCCGGGTGGGCGCTGAGAGGAATGGGGATCATAACCGAACCGGCTTTCGGTTCGTAGTCAACAGTTCCGGCGCACGCATCATCCTGCGAGTCATATATAGTATCAGGAGGATTTTCTGTCATCCAGGAATTGTAGGTCGCATCGACCTGCATTGTCTTGGACCATGAACAATCGACAGTTTGAGGTGGAGTTGTAGGTTCTATATATATATCAAATTGGTCCCATACTGAATTGCCTAAATTGTTATGCCTGATTATAAATTTATTGGGTCGAAGCCAACTGTAATGCCAGTTAAAATCCGAAGTCTGCAGAAAGATGCCATCCCCATGCCCTTCGGTATCGACCCCATTCAGTAGTATGGTATTATTAAAGATATAAGCGGCAGGACCGCCGAGGTCGAGGCCGGCTCCATTCGGGCCCAACCAGTAATAAGACGAAAAGTCAGCTAAATATGAATAATAGCGATTCTCGGCAATATAATTATGCAGGGCAACCAGGTGGCCTAAAACCTGAACTCCCTTTCCATTGTGGGTGATACTATTGTGTTCCAGGAAAACAGATGGCGGCGCCTGATAAGTACCATATCCGTCAATCCGGATAGCCTGTCTCACGTTATTGATAAATTGATTATTGAATACCAGCATGCCACTTGACCAGGCACGGCCGTGGGCGTCATCACCAAAGGGTGAAGATATTCCCGCATCCTCATTGCCTCTGAAAATATTATCAGAAATTACGGCATGGTGATTTCCCCGTGTATTGAGGGATAAGCCTTCTTTGCAGTTTTCAACGGTGTTGCCATAAAAGAACAGCCACATTTCATCGCCTGTTGGAATGTATACATCAGGGTGAGGATTATCGATAAATACACCGTAATTACAGTTTCGAATTATATTGTGCTCCAAAGCCGGATACACACCTGAACTGGTTATCCCCCTATCCGCATATTCAATAATTGCATACTCAATAATACTGCCTGACGAATAGTTTAATAGAATCTGGTTGTTGTCGTAATCATATTCGAAATTCGATCCAAATGTTGCGGAAACAGCTGTGTTAACAAAACTGATGTGTTGCCAGTCACCACGTGCAGGGGTAATTGCATTGGAAGTAAAAGTAATATATTTGCCTGCCGTTCCCCTGGCCTTCAGTTCCCCGGCAACCAACAGGCCTGCATCCTGATTGAACCTGATCTCTACGCCACTCTCAATGGTCAGCCTGACACCTTCAAAGACCTGTACTTCCCCGGATAAAATATAGGGGCTGCCGGATTCATTCCAAATGGTATCCGAGTTTATATTTGCTGTAATGTTTGTATCGGCTTGTGAATTAAGTGGAGATGAAACTAAAACACCTAACAGAAACAGAAAAAAAATCTTCCGTGATTGTAACATTTTGATTACTCCTTCTAAGTATTAAAATTCAATAAACCATTCTGGTAGCTTCAAGGCCGCTATCAGATGGGAAAACACTTAATTCAAATCCATTGGCTTTCAACTGATTGTTCACCATTTTAACGTCCTGCCTGGTAATTGAATAATTTCCCATACTGCTAAGTATTGGATTTACATATAAATCAGGATCTACATACTTTGTATTACTGGTATCCATCAACTTGTTGATCCACTTATTGAAATTAATTTCAAGTTGCTCATTGGAATCTTCCGATAAAATTGTAGCTGAATCAAACCCCTTGCCGCTTGGAATAATTATTTTGGCATTTTGGCCATCAGGGGCATCACCGGTTAAAATAATATCTTCGCCATCTGGTGATGTTAAAATAGGATTGCTAAGCATGCATTGGGACGTATTTTCAGGTTTAGAATCCGGCTTACTGATTACTGATGCGGATATCTCCCCTTTTTCATCAATAATAAATATTTTGCCGTCAACTGTAACTACGTATCTCTTGCCCAATACCACACCGCCATCAGTTACTATATGTTCACCAACCTCTGGTTTCATACCCGTTGGCATTGAAGGTCTGGCAACTTCTTTGCCTGCGACAACCATATCTTTTGAATTACGGATAATACCTTTTGCGAGTATCAGTTCATAATCTTCCCCAGCAACGGCACTGAACCAAAGCAGATCATCCCACTCCAGGTTTTCAAATTTCACCTGACAAATAACAGTCCCGACCTTACCCATGGGCATCATCTCGGAAAGAAATTTTGATTTAACTGAAGTCCTATCCCCTTCTTTTAATTGGACAATTTTTCCCCTGGATAGTTCCTTATAGTATGCCCTATGTATAACTATCCCGATTTCCTTGACAGGTATTGCGATAGTCCTGCCTTCAAAATCGGCAAAAGGGAGGGTCATCAATCCATAGGGAGAAATTGTATAGAGACCCTTCATTATACTTTTGCCCGCAGAATACTCCTTCATAACAGGTTCTTTTATGTCACCCGGGACCTGGCTTCTATTTTGATAAAAACCTTTTATTTTGCTGGTAATATTATCTGCATACACCTCTTCTTCATTGAGTAACACAAAAGGCTCTCCTTCTCCTAAACTGAGAAAAGGGGTCAGGCTTGCATAATTGCATTATTGGGTGAGCTGATCTATTAAACCATCAAGTAGATTCTGCGTGTCTTTTGATTTTGAATACTGTTCCTCAATCCTTCTGACTGCTCGACACATTGTTGCCAGGTCCCTGCTGAAATACGTTGACACCTCCGTCAAACTGGCTGCTTCAAGCTGCTTCGCCAGCCAACCTATTATTCCACGGAGCCGAGACATCTTTCTCTGCCGCCCTGTTCTTTTCAGTTCTTTTTCCTGAACAGCGAAATGGTCCCCTACCAGGTACACGATTTTCTGTAGGGACGGCTTTTTTAAAATAGGCTTTTTCAGTATCACCTTTTCCACAAAACTTTCATCACCTAAGACCCTACTGTCATGGACGCCCCTATACAACTCTGTTTGGTGTTCTTCACCTTTTCCCCGTTCAACATACTCCTTAAATCTTTTCCGGCCCAAACCTGAAGTCTTTCCGAATTGACCAAGAACAAAGTCTGTTGTCAGAAAAGGTATTTCCTGCATTTTCAAATACGCCTGATAGCTGCTCCATTCGTAGTCCAAGGCACTTTTTACCATTCCTCCTCGTACCGGATTGTTATGGATATAACGGACCAGTTCCAACAAATAAGTGTCCGCATCTATCAGTATAGCCTTATAACGGCCTTGAAACAAATGACCGATTCGCTTCTTTTTCTTGTTGATGTATTTGGTGTAACGAAAGGAAATATTCTGAACTATTTTTGACAGCGGCAGGTTGCCAACCTGGATGATCAAATGGATATGGTTTGTCATGAGACAATAGGCATGGAGGCGGTATTTAAAGCGCTCTATCCCTTCCTGGATCAGCAGGCACAGACGGTTGCGATCCTGGCTGGAAAAAAATATCTTCTCACCACCATTGCCTCGAAGAATTACATGATAATAACCTCCTTCAACATGGAGCCTAGGTTTGCGTGCCATGATGTTTCACTAACATCAATAATGCAATTATGCAAGCCTGACCCCGTTAACGCGTTAAGACCCGTTATTAAATGCTGCTTTATTTGTTTCAGCTATGTCGTACATAATTAATAAGTACGTTTTTGTTAGGTTTTGGATAAGCATTCCATGTAGACTTGTTTGACCTTATTGAAAATTCCTGTCCAAGTGAAAGCATCAAGTGTGTCCTGAATCGGTGAAAGGTCAATTTTGGCAGAACTGACTGCAGCATCAATTTGCTGTTTCAAAGCCTCGCCCAATTGCAGCTCAAATAACATTTCATCTTCAGAGTAAGGCTGGTCAATGAAACGCAGACGTGGTGTCGGCACTAGATTTATGAAATCCGAATCTGTGTTGCCGATTAATTCCCTAACGCCGGGAAGATCAGTGGCAACAATTCGGCAAACACTGGCCAGCCCCTCTAAAATAACAAGAGGCAATCCTTCAAAGAAAGAGGGTAACACCAAAATATGAGACAGTCTCAAAATCTTTGCTAGGCTTTCCTGGGAAAGAGCGCCGTGAACGATGACCTTTTTCCCCAACTTCTCTGTTAGCCTCATGCAGCCTTCTTTTTCTTCTCCGCTACCACTGCCCACGAGATGTAACTGCCATTCCGGAAACCTGATCGAAGCCAATGCCCGTAATAACCATGGGACTCCCTTGGCATTGCTAAGCTTACCTGCATATACCAGTTGCACCGGGTTGGGGTCCGGCTTTTTGGTTGGATAAAAAAAGGTGTCGTTATAACCTGCACCAATAACAATGATTTTATCAGCAGCAATATCATACAGGCGGACAATCTCATCTTTCTGGGCCTGACTTAGAGCCATTACAAAGTCAATTTCCCGACACCCCTGCAAAACCATACCCTGCAGGTGTTTACAATTCTGAAACTGCCGCAGGTCTGAACCATGGCAGGTCGTTACCAGGGGAATATGTGGAAAAATCCTGCGGGTCAGAGAACTGACAATCCACAAGTGATGACTGTGAATTAAATCTGGTTTAAAAAGTTCAACAGCCCTTTTCAGCAACATTGAAAAGGCAGTTTCGTATTCAATTAAGTTTTCTTCGGAAAGATCACAGAACTTGCTGCTGTCATAGGGCATCACATCACTCATTCCGGGAATCGGGAATGAGACATCCGCATCATAAAAATTGAGGTACATTGACCTAGCCGGAGTAATGCAGACATTGTCATCACAGCCGCTGGAACAGAGACCCGCAACCAGGAAATTGTCAAAGCCGTTAAGAGTTGCCTCCCTTATCATGGCCTGCACATATATGCCGCTACCGGTTGAATCCGGTCTCTGACTGAGCAGATGAAGAATTTTCATGACTCTGCAAAATTATCAGTAGGTTACTTAAAATGCAAAAATGGTGGTAAAAATCCATGTTGAAAATACTATTTCTGTAAAATGAATGAAGTCTGACAGCTACGGCAGAAAAAGTATTTTCCGTTATTTCTGGGTAAGCCGTAATTGAATACCTTGCCAGACCCGCAATGACATCGAATATATGGGTGGCAATATTTCTTATCCTCGTCAAGCTGCTCTATATATTCACGAGAAAATTCCAAGAGCATTGCACTCCTTGACATTTTTATCATAAACGGAATGCATATTTCGTTGAAAAAAGACTTCAAATTATCCCTCAGTCTTTAAACTATAATTCAGGCAATGAATAAGAAATTGTCAACTATTTCGAACTTTCTATGGGATAATCTGCACCAAGCCAAGCATAGATTCCACCTGGATGACGCAGAACGTTAGTGTAACCCAATTTCTTTGCCCACATGGCGCCGTTATGACTACGAGTGCACTTCACAAAACCGCAATAGATGACAATAGTTTTGTCTTTATCCGGACCAAGTAATGCGGCAAAATCATCCTGTGACTTGCTGTCTGTTTCTTTGGTATCCCATGTCCCCATTTCAGGGATGGGAAAGAGGAATTGCTTTGCACCGGGGATATGCTGTTTTTGGTAGCTGTCTTCATAGGGCATGGTATCAATGATCAGGATATCCTTGCCGGAGTCGATAAGATTCTTGAGTTCTTCGGTCGTAATAAACTCATAGCCACCTCGCTGCACCTCCCGCGTAAGTTTTACAGCTCCCTGTTCCTTTTCAACTTCTTGTGCAAACTTGTTGTCACCAAACCCAAAGCTAAATGCCGATGTTGAGAATCCAAATGTAAGCAGAGCAATAGCAAATACCAGAATCTGCCATATCCTAATTTTCATAACTCCCTCCGTTAGCTGATGTTTTTCCTTTTGCTATCTATTATTCCGAATGACTTCTGCCTGAGCATGCGCAGTTTGCCTGAAACGCCAAAAGTAGAGAAAATAAATGGAGGCCATCATTGCCAGATCCCGGTATAGGGCTGAACGAAGGCCATTGAATGCTCTCCACTCAGGATCTTGAGGGCCAAAACAACCGCAGTCTATATCCAGCCCCAGCCAGATTCCATAAACCAGAATTACGATAAACAGGGCAAGAAGCCCGGTAATAACTGCCAGGCTTCCCCGCATGTCAAAAATGAGCCCGATAGCAACAATAATCTCTAAAACGGGCAGAGCAATGGCAATGGGCATAACACTCAATTCCGGCACTATGCCGAAATCCCCAATTATGACACCGAAGGCTTGAGGGTTGACCAGCTTCATGCCGCCGGCCCAGATGAACAGCGCCGAAAGAACCCAGCGCACAAGCCGACACATCCAAACTGACGTGAGTTTACCAAAAACTTTCACTTGCATTACATCCTACCGAACTCCTTGCTGTCAGTGCCTTAACTGGCGGCCTCCTTGAAATGCAAAATCTTCCTACATCATCTGCTTATAGATGATTTTGTACTTGAAGACTTCAGGGTCCAACCAATCAAGGGTCGTCTCCCCAGCCTGGGCAAAGGGGTACATAAGATAATTGACAGGTTCTCCGTGCTGCCGGGGATTCAAAAGCAGGTCCCGACCTTCGCCGAGCCGGATTCGATATGCATCGATACCGCCCCAGAAATATTCGCGATACTCTTTGGTTTTAACGTCACCTAGTTCCAATTTTTCCACCAACATCATTTTCCTGACATCAGCCGGGTCAACGGAGACCCAACCGTAACCGGGCAGGTAGAACTCGGCCCAGCAGTGTTGCCAGGTGCTGATATCTTGGGTGGTATTTTTGCCCATGCGGATACCGAAAATTTCACGGGCCGGCACTCCTGCGGCACGTGCCAGGGATACATAAATAGAGCTTATATCTGCACATTTGCCGCCCGGTTCCTGCAACAAGCGGTAGACATCACCCAAGCCACAGCCACGAGTGTCAGGGTTGCGATAGGTATTTTCCACCGTCCATTCATAGACGGCTTTAGCCTTTGCCAGCACACCCTGTTTTCCAGCGGTGATTTTTTCCGCCAATTTTTTCACTTCACCGTCAATCGGTCCTAGCCGGGTTGCAGCAAGGTACATACTGTAATCAGCTGGATCCCAGGCTGCTTCATGAATAGGGAAATCCCGCCGCTTAATCTCTTTGCGTTTGGCGTTAAAAGAAAATTTCAGTTTGCGGCTCGTGGCATCTTTGTGCCAGCGGGCATAAAGCATAGGCGTCTTGAAAACCTTGTCGGTATAAACGGCTGATTCGGCATAGTCACCGGTTACTTGGATCTTTGAAATATCCTGGCTTCCGTCACTGACTGGATAAGGAATCCAGAGCTGCACATCTTGTCCCATAGGCTGATGGGATAAATCAAAATCCATGCTGATAGTCCCAGATACCGTTTTGGCAAAAGCCTGTGGCCCAAGCAACAAAGTGAAAGCACTGATTAAGGTAATTATTACTTCCTTCATTTGAATATTTTCTCCCGGTTCCAATATTAAATCATTTTGATATCCAGATTTTGCTTTGCAAAACCTGGATACCCCTTGCATCTTGCAACTCCTCAATATAGGCTGGAGAATCCCGCCGCATAAACGAACACCTATATTAATGAAGGAATAATCGATGGGTCAAATAGATAATACCTATCAAAAAGCTAAAATAGATCAGGGGGTTCGGCGGATATCCGATTTCCTAAAGCGTTTTTTTCTTCTTCATGCGAATAGGCCTGACATTCTGACTTTTATCACAGCATCGTTTTTGCCTTTTTTCAGAAAATATAGCATGGTGTTTTAAGGCAAACTTTTATCCATAATGGAAACCATCTTTATTGCCATCGAATGGAACATGGAATAAAGAAGAAAGTCATACCTGATTTACTACAAGGAGTTTGCAGATGACTGACATTAGCAAACAGCAACTCGATTGCGGAGGACATCCAATTCATACCCTGCAGTCCGGTCCTGATGCAGGCCACCTGATTCTGCTTCTGCACGGAAAGATGTTCCAGGCTGCCACCTGGCAGGAAACCGGCACTTTGGCAAAACTGGCTGATGCGGGCTATCGGGCCGTGGCACTGGACATGCCGGGTTTCGGTAATTCCCCGGCTGCAGATATAAAACCAGCTGAAGTTCTCAAGGCTGTGATCAACCAGGTCTCCCCAAATGGTGCAATCCTGCTCGGCCCTTCCATGGGCGGCCGCATCGCCCTGGAGTTCACCTTTGCCAATCCGGACCTGGTAAACGGCCTGATCCTGGTTGGCGCGGTCGGCGCCCAGGAAAACAGGGAGCGGTTAAAGGAGATCGCCCTGCCCTGCCTGGCAGTATGGGGTGGGGAAGACACCATATCACCGCTGACAAATGGCCATCTGCTCCAGCAAGAGGTCAGGGATGCGATACTGGCGGTTATCCCGGGTGCACCGCACCCCTGTTATCTTGACCAGCCTGACGAGTGGCACCGGATCCTGCTCGGATTCCTGACTGATAAATTTCCTGTTTGATTTCCTTTAGAAAAAAATAGAAACGCGACAAACAGTATCGGTGCATATTAAAAAAGCCCTTCCCGATAACTTGGTGGGAGCTTTTATTGTATTCTTATATCACCACACATTGTTTGCTTACATGTAATCATTTAGTAAAATTACCTTGATGATTAATTTACTTTCAGCAAAACCTCATCCTGTAACTCATATCGATTTCATAACTAATAAATGGTA
>CAMYKS010000050.1 GCA_947259115.1 uncultured Desulfobulbaceae bacterium
CAAGAATATTTTCCACGCGGATTTTTTTGAGCCGCTGCCCAGCGGGTGCGGCATCAGCGCCGGCAAGGACATAACCGGTAATCTTGCGGCCGCCCAGTGGCACCAGGACCCGCATACCAGGCATGATCTGCGGTTCGCCGTCTGCCGGAGGCAGATATGTCAGGGACCTGTTTATAGGTGCTGACACAGCCACTTCAAGATAGTTTTTTACAGGATCATCAGTCATGCAAAGAGGGGATGTTGTAGGCGCTTCTGCCGGTTGGAGGCAGAATAACGGCGCTTAAAAATTTTCTGCTACCTGTTTGATATGCTTTCTGAATTCTTTACCCAGTTCCGGATGTCGTAATCCAAAGGCTATGATAGCCTTGAGGTATCCGAGTTTATCGCCGGCATCAAACCGCGTGCCTTGAAATTCATAGGCATACATTGCTCTCTGCCTGGAGAGCTTTAACAGTGCGTCTGTAAGCTGGATTTCTCCACCATGACCGGGCTCGGTTTCTTCAAGCAGGGAAAAAATTTCCGGCCGCAGAATATAACGGCCTATGATGGCCATATCGGAATCGGTGACACCGGGTGCCGGTTTTTCCACCATCCTGTCAACCGTGTAGGTCCTCTCATCATAGGGTTTTCCTTCCACGATACCGTAACTCTTGGTCTGGTCCCTGGGCACCCGCTGGATTGCCACAATGGATTCCTGCACATCATCAAATAATGAGATCATCTGACGGCAGCAAGGTTCATCACTTAAGACCAGGTCATCGCCGAGGAGGACGGCAAATGGCTCGTTGCCGACCACGTTGCGTGTAGACCATATGGCATGTCCCAGGCCGAGGGGTTTTTTCTGCCGCACTGAAACAATATCAATAAGGTTGGAAATATGGTTTAACTCCTCAGCCAGGTTCTCCTTTTTTTTCATGTGCAGAACAGTATCGAGTGCAAAATCATAATCAAAATGATTTTCAATGGCTGATTTTCCCTCGCTGGTCACGAAGATAACCTGTTCAATGCCGGAGGCCACTGCCTCTTCAACGATATATTGGATGGTGGGACGGTCTACAATGGTCAGCATCTCTTTGGGAATGGCCTTGGTTGCGGGCAGAAACCGTGTTCCAAGGCCTGCCACCGGGATGACTGCTTTCCTGATATTCATTGTACCTCCATTATATTATTTTCTCTTTCTGATAAAGACCGGGAGTAAAACTCCAGGTATATAAATTCACATGAAGCAAAAGTTACATCCGTGTATTGTCCATGATAATATGGTAAAGAGCATAGCACAAATTATCCGATGAACACCGTACTCTTTACACGTAATGTATGAACAAAACCAGCAAAATCAGCTACCCTGACGAACTCCCTATTGTTGCCCACAGGGAGGAAATCATTGCAGGCATAGCAAAGCATAACGCAGTTATCATTTCAGGCGATACGGGTTCGGGGAAAACTACGCAACTTCCCAAGATGTGCCTTGAGGCGGGGCGTGGACAGAAAAAAATGATAGGCTGCACCCAGCCGCGCCGCATCGCTGCCATAACCGTAGCTGAACGGGTGGCCCAGGAACTCGGCGGAAAATACGGTTACCTGGTAGGCCACAAAATACGTTTCCTTGATAAAACCACAAAAAATACAAAAATAAAATTCATGACCGACGGCATCCTGCTGGCTGAAACCCGTTCAGACCACAGCCTGCTTGCCTATGACACCCTCATCATCGATGAAGCCCACGAACGCAGTCTCAATATTGACTTTATGCTCGGTTATGCCAAACAGCTTCTGGCAAAAAGAAAAAACCTCAAAGTCATCATCACCTCGGCAACAATTGATACGGAAAAATTTGCCGCACATTTCAATAAGGCCCCCATCATTGAAGTGTCAGGCCGCACCTACCCGGTTGAAGTACGCTACCGCCCTGCAGAGGAGAGCCCGGACGACAGGGAAAACAACTCTTATATAGATCTTGCTGTACGAGAGGTCCTGAATCTTCGCCGCAGGAAAGAAAACGGCGATATCCTCATTTTCATGCCCACTGAAAGGGATATAAGCGAGACCGCAGAATTGCTTAACCAGGAACTCAATCCGCTTGCCTCCCCCAAAAAGAAAGGGCCACAGAAAACAGATACACGCATACTGCCCCTATTCGGCCGCCTGCGTGCAGCGGATCAAAGCAGGGTTTTCAGGCAATTTAAGGGCCGAAAAATAGTGATTGCCACAAATATTGCCGAGACATCTGTAACCGTACCGGGCATTAGCTATGTCATTGATACGGGGCTTGCCAGGGTCTCAAGGTATAATATAAGGGCCCGCACCACGAGTATGCCCGTAACTCCTGTTTCGAGGGCAAGCTGCGATCAGCGCAAGGGCAGGTGCGGTCGTGTCGGCCCGGGAACCTGCATCCGGCTTTACAGCCTGGATGATTTTCTCAACCGGCCTGAATTCACCCTGCCGGAAATAAAGCGTTCCAACCTGGCTGAAGTTATCCTGCGCATGATTGACTTGAAACTTGGTGATCCGGCCTCATTCCCCTTTATCGACCCGCCGGCAGCCAGGGCAATCAGGGATGGTTACGACCTGCTCCATGAACTGGGAGCTCTTGATACGACCGGAAATGAACCGCGCCTTTCAGCCAAGGGCAGGATAATGGCCAAGCTCCCGCTTGACCCACGAATTTCAAGAATGATCATTGAAGCCTGTGAACACAACTGCCTCCATGAAATTTTAATAATTGCCAGCGCCCTGGCCATTCAGGATCCGCGCATACGGCCTGCGGAGGTCGAAGCAGAAGCAGATCAGGCCCATGTAAAATTCAAGGTGCACCCGTCCGATTTCCTCTCCTATCTGAAAATATGGGATGAGTTTAACAGTGGGCCATTTAAAGGGCAGGACAAGGAGAAGAAAAAAAGCCGCTCGCAGATGCGTAAATTCTGCCGGGCCAATTATCTCTCCTATCAGCGCTTGCGGGAATGGCAGGATATATATGAACAGATAACCTCTACACTGAAAGAGGAAAAGGGCTTCATAATGAACAGGACGCCCGCATCCTATGAAAACATCCACTATGCAATTCTCAGCGGTTTTTTACGTAATATTGGCTTTCGCAAGATGAAAAATATATATCAGGGCGCTCAGGGTAAGGAACTGATGCTGTTTCCCGGTTCCGTACTTTTTAACAAGGGAGGGCAATGGCTTATGGCAGCCGAACTTGTTGAAACTGCCAGGCTGTATGCCAGAACTGCTGCAAATATCAAGGTTGATTGGATTGAGCCCCTTGCAGGCTCTCTGTGCCGCTCAACCTATTCCAATCCAAGATGGGATAAAAAAAACGGCCAGGTTGTTGCCAATGAAAAGGTCATCCTCTTCGGCCTGGTGCTTGTCGCCTCCAGAAAAAAGAATTATGCCAGGGTCAATGAAGCCACCCGCCAAGAGGCGCGCGATATTTTTATTCACTCGGCCCTGATCCAGGGTGAGCTTATGGGGCGCTACGATTTTCTTGATCACAATCAAAGCCTGGTTGCCAGCTTTGAAAAGATTGAGGACAGGTTGAGACAGCGAAACGTCCTGACAGACGATTACGTATTACATAAGTTTTATGACACCCGCCTGACCCCCTCGGTGCATGACCGGGCAAGTCTTAACCGCTTCCTGAAAAATCAGCAAAATGATAAATTTCTCTTTATGAGCGAAGAGGATATCCTCATCAAGGTGCCGGAATCGGATCAGCTTACCGATTTTCCGGAACAGATTTCCCTGGCCGATGGAATCACGCTCAAGCTGACCTACAGTTTTGATCCGGGGGGAGATGAGGATGGTGTCGCTGTTATGCTGCCGCTGGATCTTCTTGCCCATATATCCCCGGAAGTTTTTGAATGGCTTGTCCCCGGGCTGCTGCCTGAAAAAGTGACCTTTCTGCTCAAGGGCCTACCCAAAAATATACGCAAGAAACTCATTCCAATCCAACAAACTGCAGTAAAATTTACCAGCGAACTGAAAATATATCATGGCTCCTTATATAAACGGTTGGAAGAATTGATCTTTAAACATTCCCGGATCAAAATCTTAAGAAACCAGTGGCCCATGGAGCAGCTGCCGCCCCACCTGCAGATGCGGTACCTGCTCCGGGACGGTTCGGGTAAAACACTTATGGCAAGCCGCAAATTTTCTGATCTGAAGGTTGAGAGGGGACCTGAGCAGGAAAGCAGGCCGCTGGATGAACTGCGTAAAAAATGGGAGCGGACCGGTATCACCACATGGGATTTTGACAATCTTCCGGATAAAATCCCCGTGCAGGACAATAAAAAAAAGCTTCTTGGTTTTGTTTACCCGTCATTATGTCTTGAAAAACAGGGGAATATATCCATCAAGCTTTATTCAGATCCGCTGGAAAGCAGACGTGTAAGCCATGGAGGATTACTCGCCCTCTACAATCAGCAGTTCCCAAAACAATTCAAGCTTTTGAAAAAGGAATGTGTTTTCCCCTCTTCCCTTTGGGCTCTCTATGAAGGATTCGACTCCAGGCAGAAGCTTAATGAAGACCTGTATTATTTTGTTCTGGAAGCAATATTTGCCTGTCAAAAAGGAAGGTGGCCCCAAAAGGATGAATTCTTCCAACTGGTTGATAGCCTGAAAAAAGAAGGTTTCTTTAACAGGACACGCAAACTCATTGACCAGGTTCTGCAACTACTCAAAGATCGCAGGGAGACCCTTGACCAGATAAACAGAATAAAAACCATGACCCTGAAAAAATCCCGCTCTGCCTTTAATATGGATGTGTTTCGTTATGCATTAGATGAAATCGTACCCACAGATTTCTTAAGACAGTTCAGTGCTGAACAGCTATCTTCAGCCATACGATATTGCAAAGCGTTGCAGATACGCATTGAAAGGGCCTATGTCACACCTGAAAAAGATAAAATGAAAGCAGAGTTGCTGGCTCCCCATGCTGATAAACTGAAAAAGTTAAAGCCCAGGGACCCATCAACGGCGTGCCTGGACTTGCTGCAGGAGTATCGCGACATGCTGGAAGAGTATAAAATTTCTCTGTTCGCCCAGGAGATGAAAACACGTTTCCCGATTTCAGCAAAGCGTCTGGAAAAAAAATGGCAGGAGATTTTATACAGCTGTTAAGTACTAAAGAATTTTGCACCGCGCATTGAAGTGCATTATTAATATTGTATTGTGCATTGCAAGCACTGTGAAGCAGGAAAATTAATAATCACACCTCTTTGTTTTCACCTCTTACCGCCTCAGCACAGCTTGTATCATCAGCTGAGCTGATAATTTAAAGGATTAATTAATGTCTTCTCAGGTATCTACACAAATTCCCCTTGCAGAACGGATGCGGCCCAAGCGCATAGAGGACTTTGTCGGCCAGGAAGAATTATTGGGAGAAGGAAGAATCCTTGCCAAACTCATTTACCAGAAAAAAATTCCCTCTCTTCTATTATGGGGGCCTCCTGGCAGCGGCAAAACCACCCTGGCAAGGATCCTGGCCCAGAATGTATCCGCAGATTTTGTTTTTTTCTCAGCAGTCCTGTCCGGGGTCAAAGAAATTAGGGAAATAGTTGCCACGGCCGTTAAGCGCAAGGATGCAGACAATGTTCAGACTATTTTGTTTGTTGATGAGATACATCGTTTTAACAAAGCCCAGCAGGATGCCTTTCTGCCCCATGTTGAAAACGGTCTTCTGACTTTGATCGGTGCCACCACTGAAAATCCATCTTTCCAGGTCATCGCTCCCCTGCTTTCACGCTGCCGTGTACTTGTCCTGAAGCCGCTGTCTTCTGAAAATCTTAAAGTTATTCTGCAGCGCGCCATAACAGACAGGAAAAATGGCCTTGGACTCCATAAACTCCGCATTGAAGAAAAGGCAATGGCCCATATCTGCTCTCTTGCTGACGGAGATGCCAGGACTGCCTTGAATATCCTTGCAGTTGCTGCTGATCTTGCTGAACCGGAAGATGAAAGCGAAGATACACTGTCAGTTATTAGCGTACATACTGCTGAGGAGGCAAGCCAGCGCAGGCATCTGCGCTATGATGCTGCAGGAGAGGAACATTACAACCAGATATCGGCACTGCATAAAAGTCTGCGAGACAGTGACCCGGACGGTGCCCTCTACTGGCTGGCCCGCATGTTGGCTGCCGGGGAAGATCCTCTCTATATTGCCAGGCGGCTCATACGCTTTGCCTCTGAAGATGTAGGTATAGCAGACCCCCAGGCACTAAACATTGCACTCAACTGCCGGAATGCATATCATATGCTGGGGTCCCCTGAAGGGGAGCTTGCCCTGGTCGAGGCTGCAGTTTATCTTGCCACAGCTCCTAAAAGCAATGCGCTGTACATGGCTTATAAAGAGGTGCTGCGCGACATAAAAAAAACAGGATCCCTGCCAGTACCCCTCCATATACGCAATGCCCCGACACGGCTTATGCGGGAGCTGGACTACGGCAAAGGTTATCGTTACGCCCATGACGATGTAGAAGGTTTGGTGGACCAGGAACATCTGCCTGACGAGCTTTGCGGCAGAAAATATTATCAACCCACCAATAGAGGCTATGAGGCGCTTGTGAAGGACAGGCTGACAAAATGGCGCCAGATCCTGAAAACACGAAAAAATAAAAATTAACTGCATTTTATTTAAGGAGACAATTTATAATGCGTCTTTTATTCATTCTCATAGCATTACTCAGCCTCATAGCTACAGGATTGACAACTTCAAATGCCGGGGGCAGTGGTGAACAGGACCTCCTCATTTTTTACTCGAACGATGTCATTGGAGAAACAGAACCCTGCGGCTGAAAAAGCCGCCAATTGGGCGGTCTGTCCAAAAAAGCATATCAAATAAAAAATATACATGGACTCCAGCAGCTTCCTTTCCTGGCCGTTGACGGCGGCAACCTTTTATTCAAGCAAAAGCAACTCTCACCTGCCCTGCTGCAGCAGGCAAAGATCACAGCCGAAGGCATCACCGACATCTACAGCCTGATGCAGTATGATGCTGTGGCAGTAGGCATGAATGACCTGGCAGCCGGGCTTACTTTTTTAAAAGAGCAGGCCGGCCGTGCAGACTTTCAATGGCTTTCTGCCAACCTGGTGCGTAAATCAGATACAGAGCCGATATTTTCAGCCAGCATAACCCGTAAAGTAGGAGATATTACTGTTGGTATTATCGGCCTGACCGCATACGACGGTAAAATTCATTTTCCAGAAAACGAAGATGCTGCCATACTTCCATATGATATGGTTCTGCCTGGACTCGTAGCCGATCTTGCCGCACAGTGCGATATGATTATCCTGCTCTCAAATAATTCGACAAACCAGAACAAGGAAATCAGTGCATCCTACCCGGACATACATATCATTATTCAGTCCTCATCCAATTCTAGAAATTCTGCACCGCAACTGCACAACAAAAGCTTGATCATGCAAACTGTGAACAAGGGAAAATCTCTTGGCTGGATGCTGGTCAACTGGCAGAAATCAAAAGTCTGGGGCCGTATAGGTTCAATAAAGGAGCTGGCAAATAAAAAACAGGAACTGGACGGCATTAACGGCAGAATAAAGCGCATGGAGCGGCGGGAGCCGAATGATGGTCTGCCTGACAACCCCAGCTACCAAAACCTCCTTGCCTCTAGGGATAGATTGTTGTCGGAGATCATCTTTCTTGAAAATAAGCAGCTGGAATTAAAGGAAACGGGTATGGCCCCATCAACTTATGAAAACCACTTTGTCGCACTGGAAATTCATCTCCCGGACCACTTTGAAGTGCAAAAAATTGTCGAGGCCACCAAGCAAAAGGTAAACGAGGCAGGTAGGAGTCAAGGTTCCGGTAAAAGCTCGCCTGCCCGCTCTGAGATAAGTTTAGACAAACTGGTATTTACCGGCTGGCAGGCATGCGCACAGTGCCATACAGCACAAACTGAGTTCTGGAAGAAAACAGACCATGCAGCAGCCTACCAGACCCTGATTGAACAGGAGCAGCAATTCAACCTTGACTGCCTTCCATGCCATGTTACGGCAGAATATAAAGGCATTAAAATAAGTGACGATGATGCTGTGCTCCTCTCTTTACCCGCAGTACTACAACAGGTTGGATGTGAAGTCTGCCACGGCCCCGGCAGAAAACATGCAGCGTCGCAAGACCCTGCAGATATTTCCCGCAAACCTGCTGCATCAACATGTTTAAGGTGTCACACACCTGAACGGGACGAAGAGTTCAACTATGGTAACGATGTAGAAAAGATAGCCTGCCCTGCCAGCAAACGGTAAATGGTTCCCAAAAACGGCAGCCTAATATTTGAAAGATTAGGATTTTTTTTTACTGCCTGCTCTTGCTTTAGCCAATGACCTGTGGGCAGACCATAGTACATAACAATACTATATGTATGTTTAACTTTTTGGAAGGGGTAGGAAAGTTAACACTCGTTGCAGGATGTTTAAGTTTTCAGAAGATAAAATTAGTAACGTTGCGGTTGAATATTGCTCATCAGAAGTCCTTATCGGGCGACTCTTCGAGCATTAGCACATGCTGTGTCCGAATTTTCTTTTACCAACCGCTGTAATGTCGCTACTTCTATGGCATTGGCTTTAATTTCGAGAGCCCGAACGCTTCTTTCCATGGCCGTTCTTTTTTGTACGAAAGATGTGCGAATTGCTTCATAGTATTAATCCCGTAAGTCCGGATTAGATACTCCCCGAAAGACCCGGCTTCGGCATAGGCAGCATGTCTTCTTGTTTGGTCAAATACGACAGGCTCCTTATTCTGAAATTTCATTCCCCAATCAGTATGATCTGGACTGAGCCTCGACAGCGGAACATTAGATTTTAGCTGCAACAATACTTGAACCCATGTATCGCTACTGAAACCGCACATAGGAAAGGAATTTGGGTTGCCAAGAAGCTTCTCTGAGTAAATGCCCATCATATTGCGAATCAATTTGTCCCGATTAGGAAAGAGGGCTACGGTCAACTTATGAGCCAACCCCCGGGGGGGTTGTGCATCAATGCCGTATAATCGCACAGCTCTCACTCGATGCCCACTCTCTTTCGACCAATAAAAAACTGCTCCACTAGCGTTCTTAATCGGTGGGGGTGTAACTTCTAATCTTATCTTTCCTAGTTTCTGAATCTTTGGACCGATCGACCAAATTTCAAGAATATTCAAAAGGGTTCGATCAGCTTCCTGTGTCAATAACTCAAATCTCCCCTGAGACAGCAAATGTGTCCTGTCTTGGACAATAAGCCTAGGAGTCTCGGTAATCTTCTCATCCTTCGCTGCTGCACTCGCAACGAAACTTAAAAAAACAGTTGTAGCGAGTATTACTCCAGCTAATGCCCCACTTCTTGGCATGAATGCCCTCCTTCCAGCTCTAATGTGCATGCACACAATAACATATTATTCTGGATATTTTCTTTTATAACCAGGATAGAAGCAAATTTTCGACATAACAATCCTTGCCATTATTTTGCCCTGACCCCGGTGTATCTCAAAAAGGGGGAGTCATCATTCCCCAGTGCCAAACCTTTCTGGGCGTATTTCCTGATAACGGAACAATTCTGACTTCCAGATCGGGAAGGGTCAAAATTGCACATGTATGGTTGAATTTCGTGCTCCCCGGGTTGATCACCAGGGTCTGCCCCAACACTTCTGCAAATACCTGATGGGTATGTCCCACAATCAGCACGTCAAGACCACATCCTTCCAATTCAAGAGTCCACAGTTCTTTCTCACGGGATAGGATTTTTTCATTCTGGTCAAGCAGAACAATTCCCCTGTTCATTGATAAGGGAGGACTTGCATGAACAGCAAGAATCCGTTTTTTTTCTACGGTTGATTCCCATACCACAGGCAAACTTTGGAAAAATGTTTCAACCCGCTTTTCCTGCCCCTCAACCTGAGTGTTAAGGTGCCAAACCTCATGGTTGCCAAGAATCGCTGTACATTCTTTTTCAACAAGCAATTCAATGCATTGCTCAAGCTCTGTTCCATAGCCCGCCATATCTCCTGCACAGAGAACCAGGTCGACACTCTCCTGCTCAAAGGTTGTCAACGCCTCCCGGAGGGGAGCGACTGTGGCATGAACATCACTGATCAACCCTATTTTTGCAGACATTTTTTAACCCGTAGTCAATGCAAAAAAACGTTGGGGATAGAAAATAAAATTATTGAAATAACTAATCCACCCAACTTAGCTCCAGCAGTTGTAGCTATGTCAATATTCATATAATTTACCGACTAAAACATCCTTGCCATTAGTTAGCCCATGTTCAGGGCGTTTTCAGTCAACAATATCAAATGTTATTTTTCTCCCATTCCTTAAATACTTCCACCCAAGATTTTGTTCTTGGATTAACAACGCCAAGAGAAATTTGAAACTCACCTAGTGGGATCAGTAAGCCTTCTATTTTTCTTCTTGCTTCTCTCCCACCATCAATCCCAGCTTGGTCAGCAACTGACCCAGCACCACCCCAAAGTGAATTTGAAGTAAGAAAACTATTGATAGCTTCATTTTCAAGCTCTTGAACTATTCCAGTGTAATAATCTTCCCCTTCATATTCTTTTACAAATTCCAAAACCGGTTGAAGAAGATGTTCCGCTTTGGAGATATTCATATAACTTGCCAGAGTTTGTAGTGATTCAACCGCCAAGTCCACTTAACCATCTTAGAGGTTATAGCAAACAAATTTTGCAGATAATTAATCGCAATTGTTATGTTTGCGCCACATAATCGGGTCATGCCCCTTTGGGATATTTTGGCACGGATCATCAGATGAATAGCCACGCAATTTGTTATATTTCTTAATCTGATCCTTCCTCTGTCAGAATACTTGGGGTCTTCAGGTGGGCAGATAAATGTGCAAAGCGTAGAGATTTGTATGTTTCTGATATTTTTCCAGTAATTTATCTAACATTTTCTCGTCAATATTTCTTTCAGCAAATCGATTATTCAACTCCTCCTCATACTCAATCAGTTTATTGCCTAATTCAATAGCCTCTTTATTCATATCCTTGTACAGAGCAATTACCATTTTTTCCTGCTCAGCAGTCAGTTCGATCTCTTTTTTCATTTCTAAAATATGCTTTGGCCCGGGAAGTCCGTTTAGTTCAGCAGCTTTAGCCAGTCCCCAACCTGCTCCGGCTCTTAATTCCTTAATATCTTCATTTGATAAACTTTTTATCTCTCTCTTTTCTTGTCCTGTATATTTTGACTTATATTCCGGTTCGGAAGCGGCAGTTATCTTTAATGGATTAAGGGAGATAGCTGTTAATGTAAAGGTCATCGCAATACATATCTGTTTTACTTTATTTTTGTTTTTTTTCACTTTCTTCTCCAGATTTTATTTTTCTCATATCAATATCAGACGGCCTAATTAACGAAATAATATATGCCTAAAAAGTTTTTGCCGGATTGTTCAGCATAGCCTTTGCCTTTAGGCTTTAAAACTTCCATATATTATCTTAAATCTCAAAAGTCCAGATTTCCCGCTACAATTTCATTTTGGCAAATTCAAAAATATTAACACTTTCAAAAGGTTATATCTTTCACAAAGAGCGACTAAAAAATGCTCTCCTCAAAAAGTTAAAAAAAGGATAAAATTTGACAATAATTACAATGAACATTATAATGTTAATATGAAAATGTGGGAGGTAATGTTATGCCAACAGCAGTGAAAACAGAACGAATCACCATATTAGGAACCCCTGATTTTAAGAAATTTTTAACACGGGAAGCGAAAAAAGAAGGGGTCAGTATGTCGCAGCTCGTTCGGCAGCGCTGCGAGAAGAAACCGGTTAACAATGAAGACGAAAAGTTGCTGGCGGCATTGGTGAAAGAGGTTAGTGCGGCGACCGCCAGAGCCAAATCATCTTTAGAAAAAGGTCTGAAAGACTCGGAAAAGGTATTGGCTGAAATTAGGAGAGCCAGATGAGTACCTTAAAAGATGTTATGTCAGCTATAAAAGATGTTTTACTATTAACCGATAAGGTTGATCGTGCCGGAGCAGTGCTTTCCGAAATTTCCAGTGAATTGCGTGATCATGACCGGCGGTTAATCCGACTGGAAACCATGGTTGAAATAGCAAAAAGTCGCCCCAGGTTAACTGATGAATAAAAATAAAGGAAATAATTACGTATAACCTGCCATCATCCAGAGGGAGGCGGGCCCCATTGTTTGGACTGCCTTAGCATGGAAACAAACTGTGAATTTTCCCGCAAAAACCAATAATAAAGTTCTTAGTTGCTTCAGCTTCGCCTCTATTCATTCATTATATCTCTTCTCCAAAATAAAAAAGGCCATGCGTGTTATGCATGGCCTTTTTTATTATATCTGTCCCGTCCTGAAATAAGTTTACACCTAGGAGGCTTATTTATGGACATTGCAGAAAACAAGCGGGGGAGACGTACTCAACGTGATTACACCCTAGGCTTTAAATTGTAGGTGGTCGCCGCAGTAGAAAAAGGCGACATGACCTACAAACAGGCCCAGAAGATTTATGGTATCCAGGGTCGTTCGACTGTGCTAACGTGGCTACGGAAGCACGGAAAGCTGGATTGGACTCAACCTGTGAGGCTCACCATGCCCAAATCTCCCAAAGCAAAAGAAACCCCAGCACAGAAAATCAAGCGACTCGAGCGCGAACTTGAGGATGAGCGTCTTCGCAATCTGCTGTTAAATGAAGTAGTGGATATCT
The DNA here is from genome assembly GCA_947259115.1 of uncultured Desulfobulbaceae bacterium. Classification (GTDB taxonomy): domain Bacteria; phylum Desulfobacterota; class Desulfobulbia; order Desulfobulbales; family BM004; genus BM004. The sequence goes on from CAMYKS010000050.1 coordinate 12,688, forward strand.
TGGATGCCGAGCATGGAGCTGGACTGAGAAAAAAGCTTGTTGCCAAGGAGCGAGACGCCTTCAAAAAGAAAAGGGCTTGAGCTTAAGCCGTGCTTGCAAGCTTCTTGGCATTACCCGGCAAGCCGTTTATCAAAGAGAAAAACGTCTTGAACAGCGCAGTATAGAATTGTCACCCATTAAGGCTATGGTGATCGAAGTCAGGCGGTTTATGCCGCGGCTTGGTACTCGGAAACTGTACTTTTTGTTGAAACCCAAGTTTGTTGAGCAGGGTATAAAGTTGGGGCGTGATGCTTTTTTTGATTATTTGAGAGAACATCAAATGTTGGTAAAGCCGATCAAGCGCTACACCAAAACGACACACAGTAAACATTGGATGAAAAAATATCCGAATCGTTTAAGCAACCAGGAGATCAGATGTGCCGAACAGGCATTTGTAAGTGATATCACCTATATTGAAACGGATGCAGGTGTTCACTATCTTTCTTTGGTCACAGATGCCTATAGCCGCAAAATAATGGGTTATGAAGTCAGTGAAAATATGCGTGCTGACAAGGTCGTAAAAGCTTTACGCCGGGCAGCTGAGCAACGGCAGACACACAGAGCGCTAATACATCATTCAGACCGTGGTCTACAATATTGTTCAGCGATCTACCAACAAGAACTGAAGCGTCAGGGTATGACGCCATCAATGACAGATGGTTATGATTGTTATCAAAACGCTTTGGCAGAGAGGGTGAATGGTATTTTGAAGCAGGAATTCTTTATAAACAGGTGCCGGACTTTGAGTGAGTTGAAGATCTTGGTTCAAGAATCCGTTGATATTTACAATCGTTTGAGACCACACCTGAGTCTGGATATGCAAACACCGGAAGAGGTACATAAGAAAGCCACCTCCACAAGGGAGGTGGCTTGAAAAAACTGTCAACCTATTTTAGGACGTGACAATCTGAAGTATCAGACGAATAAATTACTTATGCGTCAAACGCCTTCTGCAGCGGTGGTACTGTTTGTTTCTTGCGGCTCATCATGCCGTCAACCCACATGGACTGCCCTTCAATCTTGCCATTGAAAGCACCCTCAATGACGGCTGGATCATCGGACACAACCATGAGATCGGTTCCTTCTTTAACCACGTCTGTCAGCATGAAAAGCACTGAGTGACGCCCTTCGGCCTTTACCTCTCCAACAGCATTGAACAGATCATTACGAATGTCGGCAACCTGATCGAGGGTGGCAAGCTCTATCTGGCCGATACCCACTTTTTTGCCGTTCATGTCAAAATCCTTATAATCGCGGAAGATAAGATCCTTGGCTGGAATCCCTGCAACTGAAGACTTGGCTTTCAGCATCTCCATGAACAGCGCATCCTGGTCCGTAACACCAGTTATCTGCAGCAGTTCCGCCACAGCAGCCTTGTCTGCATCAGTGCACGTAGGAGACTTGAAATTTACGGTGTCGCTCAGGATGGCACAAAGCATGCCGCCGGCTATATCCTTGGGCAGATCTACGTTATTGGACTTGTACATCTCAAGAAGCACCGTGCCTGTACAGCCCACCGGCTTGGCATAAAAGAAAATAGGGCTGCTGGTCACAATATCGCCAATTTTATGATGGTCGACAACGGCTACAATATTGGCATCTTCAATATTAGCCGGAGCCTGGGCAACATCGCTGAAGTCAACCAGGGCCACGTCTTTGCCTGCCGCATCGGTCATTTCCTGGGGTGTAGCCAGGCCGAATTTCTCAAGAACAACCTTGCTTTCAGGATTTAATTTGTCAGCAGATATCTGCATACAGGCAACAGCATCGGTGCCTGTGGCCTTCAGGAAATTGGCAAAGGCGATGGCAGAAGTGACAGAATCGGTATCAGGGTTTGAATGACCGACAACAGAAACAGACATAACAGATCCTCCTTAATACTTATGAGTTGATAAAATTAGACTTTAAAGCTATCCGATTTAAAGTACTTAAGTAATAAATTTCCTTCATTGATCAGTATTAAAACATAAATACTGAATAGCAATTCAGTAAAATAAGCCGCAATAATAGTTTGTATATAAAGACGAGTCAAGTAGAAAAAATTAGATTTTATGTCTCCCTCAGACCCTCTGCTGATTCTGCAATAATGTATTTCCAATTGACCTGTGAATAAAAGCAAGATAATATTATTTTTTTAAAACATAAGCTGCTTTCATATTTTATATTAATTTCATAATAATGTCTTTTGGGCTTCAATATGTCTGAGAATCAAAGCGAACTCCCAAAACGCTCTTCAGCACCGCTTGTCGCGGTTCTTATTATTGTCCTTGCAGGTGCACTCTACCTGGGTTGGAGCTATTTTTCAGGAAGTCTCCCGTGGCAACAGGTGCAGGAAGATAAAGAACCCCAGGTAACCTGGTTGGAAAAAGAAGCGGTAGAGGAAGAGAATGTCATACCGGCTGAAGTTACACAACCGGTTGAAGAAGAACAGGCATCACTCCACTTAGCACCCGGAGAAACACAACCCTCCCCTGCTCCGCAAAACGCATGTTTGCAGACTGCAGACAAGATATTCCTCTTTTTTGAGCACCTGGATCGACAGAATTATATACGGGAGTATGCGCTTAAGGGATCAACCCTTGATCATTTCAGAGGGATCATCAACAAGTTGATGGCCAATCCTCCGGTTGTAGTCCGGGAGACCGATGATCTCTTTGCAATCCTGAACAACATGGCCCATTTTTTCCGGATTTTAGGACCCAAGGATATCCTGCTGAGTAAAGATGTTTTGATGCATGAACGGGAACTTATTGAGCCAACCATGGCCCTTTTTTATAAATGGTCGGAAATAGCCCCTGCATGTTCAGATGCCGATTTGAACATTGACTTGCCCCTGGCAGGGTTATACGAATATGCAGGGTATTTTGTAAATACCCTCGGCGGCCAGTCGTATCTTTTCCGCCGACAACTCTTCCTGCGGGTATTGATCCGTTATTATTCAATTCTCATAATCGACCGGGCCAACAACGTTGACGGAAATCGCTATGGCATTGACATCCGCTACACCTTGGACTCGCTTATCTCTGAGATGCAGGGAAATGGAGACCTGGATAACAGGCAGGAGTACCTGGAAAACCTTTTCCTGCTGCAGGAAAAGTATCAGGCGCAATACGGCAGTCGATAACAATATCCTAAGAACCTCGTAATAGTACCCCAAAAAAACTTAGCCCGAATATTTCATGAACAGTTTTGAAAAATTAGTTTAAATATCTATTTTTGTGATTTAAATTTGATATTTCCAGTGTATTTGTCCGGTTACAGTTTGTACCAAGTGGCTGAATAGATTTTTTTCAAAACTGTTCACCCTTCGGGCAAGCCGATACATCCGTATAGCCTGCAGTGTAATCCGTTTCGCATACTAAAGTATCGAAGTCTCCCTTTTCGGTCACTTATCTGCTCAAACGACTTACACTTTGTCTATGCGGCGTCTCAACTCGTGAAAAATGCGGATTAGCATGTTGAAATAAAAAACCCTCCCGAACATCAAGGAGGGTTTTCAAATATGTGGCTGACAGGTTTATAAATCCGGCACCAAAATACAGGACAACTATCTTCTGTCACCCATCAAGCGCAGCAGCATCAGGAAAAGGTTGATAAAATCAAGGTACAGGGCCAGGGCTCCCATAATGGCACCCTTGCGGATTGCTGCTTCTCCGCCGTTCATAATCCCCTGCTCACCCATACGCGTAATCTTCTGGACATCATAGGCCGTAAGCCCGGTAAAGATCAGAACGCCGATAGCTGAAATTACCCAGGACATCATAGGACTTGCCAGGAAAATATTCACAACCATGGCAATGATTATGCCAATGAGCCCCATGAAGAGAAAGGAGCCCCAGCTGGTAAGGTCCTTCTTGGTGACAAAGCCGTATACGGCCATGGCAGCAAACATTCCGGCTGCAATAAAAAAGGTGGCTGCAACAGAGGTCATGGTATAGAGCAGCAGGATTGCCGACAGGGTTACGCCGTTTAAAATAGAATAGGCAACAAACAGACCGGTGGCGGCCCGGGCAGATATACGTTCAATTCTGGCTGAAAGGTAAAAAACCATACCCAACTCTCCGAATATCAGGGCATAGAATACCATTTTGTTGCCAAAAATAAGCTGTAAAGCTGTCTGGGAATTGATGGTCAGGAAGGCGGCAAGCCCGGTCAGTCCCAGGCCGATTGCCATCCAGTTAAAGACCTTGGCCAGAAAAACCGTTGAGGCTTCGGTTGTCGCCTGGGTAATTACTCGTTCATTGCTGTTGCTTAAGCGGTTATACATTTTTTCTCTCCTTATTATATGCACATCTTTTAAGCTATTTATAAACTAAGCACTCTGTAACATTGATTGTTATTATTTCAATAGTGGCATTAACTCCACATCATAACTATATATAATTGTGATGAAGAAGATAACCATATTTATAAAACTTGCAAGATCAATCGTAATGGCAAAAGGGAAAGACTCATGAAAATAGCGATCAGCGGCAAAGGTGGAGTAGGCAAAACAACCATCATGGCGCTTCTGGCCAACCAGTTTAAAAAAGAAGGTAAAGAGGTGCTCATTATAGATGCTGACCCGAGTCCGCATATGGCCCAAACCATCGGCATTAAGGAAATTGATAAGATAAAACCCATTGCCGACATGACAGAACTCCTGGTGGAGCGTTCCGGAAAGGTTAAGGGTTCCCCCTTCTACCAGATTAATCCACAGGTTGATGACCTGCTGCAGAAATTCATGATTGAGCAGGACGGCATCCGCCTTATGGTCCTGGGCTCTATCCAGACAGCGGAGGGAGGTTGCGCCTGTCCTGAAAATACCGTGCTTAAAAGAATGCTGACCAAACTGCTCCTCTCCCCTTCCCAAGTCGTTTTGCTTGATATGGAAGCCGGAGTGGAACATCTTGGCCGAGGAACCATTGCCGGCGTAGATCATCTTTTGATCGTGGTTATCCCCTCAAAATCAAGTGTGAGAACTGCACGGAAAATAAAAAAACTGGCACTTGAATCCGGTATCCCGAAAATTTCCTTTGTGGGTAATCTTATCCAAGATGAGGGTGATGAGGATTTTCTTCAGGAGGCGCTGGGCGAAACTCCGGTGGCCCTGTTTGCTAATTCGTCCATCATCAGAAAGGCTGAGCGCAACGGCCAGCCGCTCACCCAGCTGACTGAGCAGGTGTCGGACGCTCCGGAAAAACTGGTGCAGTTTCTGCAGGGTGGAGGATGAGACTATTGAAGATTTGAAAAATTGAAAATCTATAGTAAAGAATCCGGGCCCTGAGGACCCGGCTTTGACTCGCCTCTTGAAGAGGCTGCTGCCGCGTACAACTTATTTATTTTTTAGGCACAAAGGGAC
>CAMYKS010000051.1 GCA_947259115.1 uncultured Desulfobulbaceae bacterium
CGTCTACGATGAGTCCAGCAAGCATTGCGATCTGATAATTCCGGACGCCACCTATCTCGAGAGATGGGACTGGGAGGACATGGTAGACCCGAACAATATAGGTGAGCAGTACATCCGTCAGGCCTGTATCAAACCGCTTGGCGAAGCAAGGGACATGGGCGATGTGGCCTGCCAACTGGCCGAGAAAATGGGCATCCCGTTGGGGGTCTCTACCAAGGAAGAGTTCGTCAGGAAATCCTATGACATGACCCCGGGTGTAAAAGAGGCCGGCGGTGCTGCCATGATGATAAGAGAAGGCGTCTGGCACGACCCGAATCAAAAACCTATCTTCATGAGGTACAAAAACAAAATATCCGCTGCCGATGTCAATGCGGACGGTGTGGTCTACGATGAAGCGACCGGTGTCTACTGGAACGCCAAAAAGGCCCATGCCAAAGAAGGCGGGACCTACGAAAACACCAAGAATGCCTACAAGTACTATGTGGGTCAGAAGATCGGCGATGAGGTCTATGAGGTTTTCAAGCCGGACAAACTTCCCAAATCAGGCTACCTCGAGCTTTACTCGCAACAAATGGAAAGGAAAGGCCATGCACCGCTGCCAACCTATTATGGCGACCCCGCGCATGAGAGCATGGGCCCCGACGACCTGATCCTGACCACCTACAAGGTGGCCGTCCATATCCATTCCAGGAGCACCCACCGCAAGTGGCTGAGCGAACTCTACCACGACAATCCTGGTTGGATTAACCCCGATACCGCGGCAGCCCGCGGTATCAAGGATGGTGACAAAATTAAAGTCAAATCGAGAATCAGTACGATTACAACCACGGCCAAGGTGACCGAGAAAATCGGCCCCGGCATAATTGCCATTTCCTATCACCTGGGCCGCGAGGAGAGCGGCAGATATGGTTCCGGCAAGAAATCTCCCGGCGGCCATGACAATGACCCGGACCTCAAAAACAAGTGGTGGGACACATATGGCGTGCATCCAAACCATGTTATCCCCAACACCGTTGACCCGGTTAACGGTCAGCAGTGCTGGATGGATACCGTGGTGCAAGTAGCCAAAGCCTAATTAATTCAACCTGCCTCTTCCCCGTTCTCAACAATGGAACGGGGAAGGGAGCAGTTTTTATGGACAAAATACGATAAACGGAAAGGATTTCAGGGGTGGTGATACTTAAAAGTGAAGCTAAAAATACTACTGCTTGTAATTATAATTATCATTGGAGCAGTTGTCTTTACTACAAATCATTATACCTCCCAACCGTCATTTTGCGGATCATGCCACATGATGAAAAGATACTATAATAGCTGGGCCTCAGGAACACATAATAAGGTCAAATGCATTGAATGTCATTACTCCCCCTCCGAAGGGAGCTATTCATTCGGTAGTAAATTCAAGGGCCTCGGACTACTTTATACATATGTATCCACTTACACAAAGACTACCAGCGCTCGGAAACCGCTATCGGTAAATGACTCAAACTGCATGACAAAGGATTGTCATCCAGGTGCAAAGCTGGACGAAAAAAAATATATATTTGCCGAAAAGGCTTTATATATCCATAAAACTCATTTTGATGAAACCCTTGAAGGACAAAAGCTTCACTGCGATTCATGCCACCAGCATCTGTCCGCCGGCAAACATCTGGAGGTGCCCAAAGAAGCCTGTTTTCTCTGTCATTTTATGAATACGGAATTTAACCAGGACAGGGGAAAATGCTCGCTCTGTCATACCATACCGACAAAGTCGCTGCAGAGACAAAAGAAAGATGTAAAGGAAGGAGAAAAACCTGTTACCCATCAAAGCATGGCAGAGGCAAAAGTGGACTGCCAAAGCTGCCATTATGAGCTTGTCCATGGGAACGGCGAGATAAAGGAAGAAGAATGCGTCAACTGTCACAATACGCCAAAAATATTAGTAAATGCGGATGACATGGAGTTGTTGCACCAGAAACATATTAGGGAACAGAACGCCGGGTGTTTTGATTGTCACCGGCCAATTAGACATGAACAGATAGATTTCCTGGACCCGGTGCGCGAGGCCTGTTTTGTTTGTCATCCCAACCATCATAATTACCAGAAACTGCTTCTGCTCGGCAAAGAACAGCAAGGGGCAATGACTGTTCCCGGCCTGATGTATGATGTAAAGACCAACTGCATTGGCTGTCATATTGAGAAACAGTTCATAAAGGGCGAAAAAGTACTTCATGGATCTGCTGAAGCATGCGTTGCCTGTCATACTGAAAAGCACTACGGCATGCTTGAGGTATGGAAAGACAGGATCAAGGAAGAGCTGAAGTATGCCCTGGAAATAGAAAAAGACGCAGAGCAGGCCATCATGGCTGCAGCGGACAAGATGTCCATGGAAAAATTAAATAAGGCAAAAGGGATGTTGCGAAAAGGTCAGAAAAATCTGCGTCTGGTTGAATATGGCGGAGGAGTGCATAACTATAAGTATTCCATAGTGCTTCTTGACTCCGCCATGAATAATTTCGAAGATCTAATCGATCTGCTTAAGGAGTAAATTTCAATGCGAGGTACAGACATGACTAATTTAGAAGTGCAGGAAAAGGCTGAAGGAGCAAGGATACGAAGTAATATTTATGGATTTCTTTCGTCAATGTTCCGGGAAGAAATCACCGCTGAACGTATCCGGCAAATAAATGATCCGGCAATAAAAGAGGTATTGTGTGAAATGGGGATCCAGTATGACATTTTCTCCCAAAAAGACCAGAACCAACTACTTGAGGACCTTGCCGTAGAATACTGCCGACTGTTTTTAGGGCCGGACAAACACATCTCCCCCCACGAGGCAATTCATCACCAAAGGGATGATGGAGATTGGGGAACTCACTGGGGTGGCTCAACAGTTGATGTCAAAAAGTTTATTGAGACCACCGGTCTTGAATACAAGCAGGAATATACCGGAATGCCTGACCATATCAGCGCTGAACTTGATTTTATGAGGGAAGCAGCCGGACGTGAGGCCCAGGCCATAGAAGAAAAAGACTGGGAAGGTGCTCTTTACTGCCAGAAAATGGAAAAGAAATTTATTTATGAGCACCTCATAAAATGGATTCCAACATTTTGTGATAAAATTATTTCTCAAGCAGAAATTTCATTCTACGGTGATCTGGCTGATGTTACAAAAAAATTCATCACTTTAGAGTTTGAAGAAATAGACGAATGCATATCTGCAACTGAAGGGCAAGTTAATTAACTGGAGAAAATTGAATTTTGGGAGTGGAGAAAGCCCCTCGAAAATCATTCATTATCCAGAACAAAAGTTGATTTTCCCTTGAGGAAAGTCCTTTCAGGAAGAATCGAAAAAAAATAGCAAAACACAAATGAAAAAATATACCTGAGGAAAGAAAATGTTTGGATTAGGAACCCCTGAGTTACTGATTATCATGGCCATCGCTTTTCTGATTTTCGGCGGCAACAAACTGCCCGAATTAGGCTCCGGCCTTGGCAAGGGCATCAGCTCTTTTAAAAAAGGTATAAAGGAGATTGATGAGACATCGCCACCCGATGCTTAAGATTTTGTTCGACTAATTTATAAAGAACTCCGAGCCAAAAGGCCTACGTCATAAGTGGACGGGATATGGTCTGCGGCCGAAAGGGTAGAGCTGGAAACGGTACTGCCTCCCGACTTTGGAAAGGAGCATATAATGAAAGAATTTCAACGTAATCACCCGTCACCCCCCTCTACCAAGCCCAATAATTCCATTCATGACGGCGGCCTTGTTGACGGGCGGGGCCGCCGCATTACCTACCTGCGGCTGGCTATCACCGACCGCTGCAACCTGCGCTGCCGATATTGCCGTCCGGAAAGAGGCGTGCCCTTTATCCCCCACGAAGAAATTCTCCGCTTTGAAGAACTGGAGCGTGTTGTTGCCGTATTCTGCTCCCTGGGCTTAACCAAGGTCAGGGTGACGGGCGGTGAACCGTTTTCCAGGCGAGGCTGCCTGCATTTCTTGAAAAGGCTGCGGCAGATTGATGGGGTGCAGTATCTGTATATCACAACAAACGGCGTAAAAACCTCACGCGACCTTGACGAACTTGGGGCCATCGGCCTTAACGGTATTAATGTAAGTCTTGATACCCTTGACCATAAGAGATTCTGGAAGATCACCAGACGCAATTATCTCACGGCCGTTTTGCAGACTATACACGGTGCTCTTATTCGGGAAATCCCCCTCAAAATTAACAGTGTGGTCCTCGAAGACACATGTGACGATGAAATTATCCAACTGGCCGGTTTGGCCAGGGAATTCCCCCTCACCTTACGATTTATTGAAAGAATGCCGTTTTCCGGAGCAGTGCGCTCCAAAAAGCTTGCAAACACCAATCTGTCCCGGCGCCTGAAAAGAATTTTTCCTGCCATTGAAGAATGCGCTGCAGCTTTACCGACAACAGCCCGCATTTTTGCTTTGCCTGGCTACAAGGGGAATCTAGGTCTTATTCAGGGTTATTCCAGGAAATTCTGCGAAACATGCAACAAGGTGCGCATTACCCCAAGCGGCATGCTGAAGACCTGCCTCTATGACAACGGGGCCCTGGATTTGAAGAAGCTGCTGCGCAGTGGTGCCGGCGATTACGAGATCAGGGAGGCTATTATCGCCTGTGTGCAGAACCGTTTTGATAACGGACATGAGGCAGAACTGTTTTGCAGCCGGACTAAAGAGCCATCCATGGCAATGATCGGAGGCTAATAGTATGACTGACCTTACTATTTCCATATCACTGCTGGCCGTCATTTTTGCCATGGTAGCGTTTTTCTACGCATCGGTGGGACTGGGCGGCGGTTCTTCCTATACCGCACTGCTGGCAATTTTCGGGGCAGGCATTGCAACTATCCCTATGGTGTCGCTGACCCTTAATGTGCTGGTAACCACAGTAGGCAGTATCGTTTTTCTGACGCAAAGGCATGCCCGTCTACGCCTTATTGGGCCGTTTCTGATTTCTTCCGTTCCCATGGCTTACGTGGGGGGCATGCTGCACCTGCCGAAGATGCTTTTTTATCTGGTGCTGTTGGTTTCTTTGGCTTTTGCCGCCATGCGTATCTATTTTCCCCAAAAAACAAAACCATTAGAGCTTGATGACCGGGGTAAATTTCTACTGGCCCTTGGTTGTGGTGCAGTTCTTGGCCTTATTGCCGGAATCGCCGGTATTGGAGGCGGGGTGTATCTTGTGCCGCTTATCATCGTCTTAGGGCTGGGCAATGCTAAGGAAGCTGCAGCCTGCGGTGCATTTTTTATCTGGGTAAATTCGATGGCAGGCCTGGCGGCCCGTCTGCAATACAACAGCATTGACCTGGTTCCTTATATGCCTTTAATCATAGGTGCTGTGGCCGGTGGCATGGCGGGATCAATGATGGGGGCAAAACGTTTTAATCCCCGAACTATGCAAAGAATTCTCGGAACTGTACTTGTAGTTGCAATCTTTTTTCTCTTCAGAAAAATCACCATAACAATGATGTGAATAAAAAAGAGATAAAGTCTTAGTACAATACCAGAGGGCATAGATAAAAAGTTTTACTGGTAACTATCAATAAAATGGAATTCTTATGATCGATGTAAGCCCCAAATTTAATTCATTACGTTATGCCAAAGCGGAAGGCTATCTGTACGGCAATCCCGACGCCCTTGCCAGGGTTGCAGACAGAACTGTCCCGAAAGGCGATGTTCTTGAGGTCGCAAGGGCAGCCGGAATTCTCGCTGCCAAACGTTGCAGTGACATGATTGTTTTCTGCCACCCCATCCCCCTGGACTGGGTGGAAATCAATTTCGAGGTGGAAGATAAGAATATCCGTGTCATTGCCGAAGTCCGGTCGGTATGGAAGACCGGGGTCGAGGTCGAGGCGATCACTGCCGTCACCGGCGCCCTTTTAAATGCCTACGACATGCTCAAGCCGCTTGATGCCGAACTTTCTTTCGGGAACATCAGAGTGCTGAAAAAAAGAGGCGGCAAAAGTGATTTTTCAGATACCTTTGCCAAGCCGGTTCAAGCTGCGGTCCTGGTGATTTCAGACTCCACCCATGCCGGTAAACGCAAGGATAATTCAGGCCTGGTTATCAAAGAATTTCTTGCAGACCTGCCGGTTGAAGTTTCTGTGTATGAGGTGCTGCCGGATGAGCGCAAATTAATTGCCGAAAAACTTATTGCCCTTGCAGAAGAAGAAAAAATGCAACTTGTCTTCACCACTGGTGGCACCGGCCTTGGGCCAAGGGACGTTACACCGGAGGCAACTCTTGATGTGCTGGAGCGAACCGTGCCCGGCATTGTCGAGGCAATCCGTAAACACGGCAAAGACAGAACTCCGTTTGCCATGCTCTCCAGGGGCGAGGCCGGAGTACGGGGAGATTGCGTGATTATCAATCTGCCGGGAAGTTCAAGAGGCGCCCTGGAAAGTTTGCAGGCCCTGTTCCCGGGACTGCTGCATATATTTCCCATGATGCGAGGCAAAGGGCACGGCAAAAAAAAGCATTAGAGGTCAGATCATGATTTCCATAGAAGAAGCCCAACAGATACTTAAAGAAAATCAGCCGGCGCCAAGAATTACAGATGTGTGTCTCGCTGAGGCACATGCATGCTGTCTTGCGGACGATATATCTGCCCCTGAACCATCCCCCAGGTACACAAACTCTGCCATGGACGGATATGCCGTTCGTTGGTCTGATGTCCAGGCAGCAGCAGAAAAAGAATCGGTCAGCCTGCAGGTAATTGGAGAGAGCATGGCCGGTGTACCTTTCGAAGAGGAGGTAGGGTTTGGCGAAACCGTCCAGATAAGCACAGGGGCCATGATGCCGCAAGGGGCTGACACGGTAGTACGCGTTGAAGATACTGATGGTTCTGATCAGACAGTCAGGATAAACGCTGTTCGAAAACAGGGACAGGATGTCCGATTCGCAGGAGAAGAGTTTCAGGCAGGATCCAGGTTACTAAAAAAAGGTACTGTGATAAAATCACGGGAGCTGGCGTTACTTGCGGCCGTTGGTTTCGATACCGTACCTGTTTTTAACCCGCCCAAGGTAGCTCTGCTCATTACCGGAACTGAGTTGACCGGATTGCACGACAAGGATATCAAGCCCCATCAAATAAGAGATTCCAATTCAATAATGCTCGCCAGTGCCATAAAAGAAGTCGGTGGAGTAATATCGGAAACCGTTACGATTCAGGATAATCTAAAAAGCACAATTCAGGCTATTACCAGGTCCCTCAATAATAAAGCAGACATTATTCTGTGCTCAGGAGGCGTTTCCGTTGGCAGGCATGATCATGTGAAAAATGCAGCCGAAGCCGCAGGTTTTAAGCAGCTGTTCTGGAGAATACGCCAAAAGCCAGGCAAACCCCTGTTTGCCTCCCTTAAGAATGGCACTCTTCTATTCGGATTGCCGGGAAATCCGGTCTCGGCATATATGTGTTTCAGCTATTATGTAAAACCCATCCTTGCAACATTCCAAGGTTTTCCCACCTGCAAAAATTGTTTGACAGCCGTGGTGGAGCAAGAAATTGCAAATCACGGCAAGCGCACCAATTTTATTCGAGTCATTATCAGCAAAATACCAGATGAAATACCATCCATAAAGAAAACCGCTACACAAGGCTCACATATGTTGAGCTCCATTGTTCAGGCGGATGGATATATCATACTGCAGCCGGGAGAAGTCCTTGCAGGCGGTAGTTTAGTCAAAGTCTTTCCATTTTAGGAGGAAGAATCATGGCCTATATTGAAGCAGTTTGTACCAGTCATAAAAAAGGGATTGTCAAGAGAGAACAAAAAAAAGTCGTGTTGAAAGAAAATTTCGGCATTGAAGATGATGCTCATGCCGGTGACTGGCACCGCCAGGTATCGCTCTTAGCCGGAGAATCCATTGACACTGTCAAGGAAACTTTGCCGACCTTGAAAAATGGCGCCTTTGCAGAAAATATAATTACCAGGGGGTTGGACCTCACCCAACTATCGGTAGGTGATCGTCTACAGGTAGGTGACTCCACAATCCTTGAAATTACTCAGATAGGTAAGGAGTGCCACAACAGTGGCTGTGCCATTAAGAAAGCTACTGGAGACTGCATCATGCCGAAGGAAGGTCTGTTTGCAATAGTCGTTGCTGGAGGGGCAGTATCCAGTGCTGATAAAATCCAGGTAATGGCATAAGGATACCTGTCCCGTAATTTAGTTTTGCAAGAAGCCAATCTTTATCTTCAGCATGGAGTATACTAATGGGCAATCATTATAAATTCATAAAGTTACTCATTTTTGCTTTGCTGGTGTCTTTTCTGTTTTTAAACAGTCACGCCATAGGCAGTGACGTTTCCAAGCATCCGGAAAACAACGGAGCCTCCGTGACTCCAACAAATTATGACACCCCAGAATTCTTTGTGCCTCCCCCACCCTTTTCAGAGGGTATATTTCCCTGCTCAGACTGTCATTCCGATATGGACGTCAACCCTGAAAGAAGAGAATTGGAAGATGAACATGTTGAAATTTCTGAAATGTTCAACCATGCAAGCGAACAGAGATGGTGCCTTGACTGTCATAACCAGGATGACAGGGATAAGCTGCGGTTGGCCAACGGCGACCTTGTCTCCTTTGAGGAATCATACAAC
>CAMYKS010000052.1 GCA_947259115.1 uncultured Desulfobulbaceae bacterium
TGGCTGGAAATCATCGCCCTTTTTCTGATAGTGATCGCTGGAATTCTCTTACGTTTTGATGACCTGGGTGAATGGCGGCGCACGCTAGAAACAGAAGCTTTTTTCAAAAACCAACCCATCCACACTACTGCTGATGCCTGGTTTTATCTTGGCCTGGCTCAGGACCTGCTTGCGGACAACTACGAGCCAATTGACGAGAAAAGGGGTGTACCCGACAGTCCACCCCGCAAGTGGCCGCCCCCCCTGTTGTCCGTTCTGATTGCCATCATTGCTAAGATAACCGGTATTTCCCTTGCCTGGGCAGGCGCTGTCATGCCGGCTCTTCTGGGGCCGCTGCTGGCAATTCCCCTCTATTTTCTGGGCAGATTTTACGGCGGCACGATAGCGGGTCTGAGCGCGGCTCTGTTGTCGGTGCTAAGCCCTTTCTACATCTTGCGCAGCAATATAGGCCATCTTGACACGGACTGTGGGATTATTACCCTCACCCTTATGGTTACCCTGTTTTTTATGTATTTTGGCATTGAAAAGACCAAGAAACGTTACCTGTATTTTTCCGCCGCCATGGTGACCTATCTTTTTTTCTTGTGGTGGTGGGACCAGGCGAGTAATGTGGTCACCCTTCTCTCTCTATTGCCCTTGGTGATAGCCCTTGTTCTTTTCTATCGGCCTCCCAGAAAAGAAGGCCTGATCTTTTATGGCTTTCTCAGCAGCACACTCCTGGTCTTGCTCTTTGTGTCAGGTTTTGATCTGCCCTTGCAAATCATCCAAAAATCATGGCAGCAGCTGTTATATGTTGCAAAAGACGCTTCCGGTGATTTTCCCAATATCGGCATTACTATCTCCGAACAGAGTCAGGCAGACCTGAATAATATAATCAATGATATAACAGGGTTACAGATTCCTGCGGACAGAGGACCTTTGATCGAAGCTGTTTACAGCCTGCCCTTTTTCTCTGCTTTGGCCGGGCTTGCCCTGCTGGCCTGGCGACGCCCGGCACATGCGTTGTTTCTGGCGCCGCTTTTTGCTGTAGCCTGTCTCAGTTTTTATGCCAATCGTTTTATTGTCTTTCTCATCCCGGTGGTGGCTCTCGGTTTGGGTCTGCTGCTGCAGGAGTTGTGGAATAGGTTACAGCGCTACAGCCCACTGCATTTAGTAGTTATTATACTTGCTTTAAGCTTTTGTACAGTTACATTATTCAGACATAATGATAAAATTACTATATTTCCCAGCATACCAAGCAGGGTAGTTGCAGGCATGGATCTGGCAGGCCGAGACACCCCGTCTAATGGTGTTATCTGGGCCAGCTGGGACCATGGCTATGCCATCAATTTTTATGCCCGCCGGGCAACCGTTAATGATGGTTCCGTCCATGGCGGTGAAAGAACGGTATATAATGAAATGCCCCTGGCCATTGACAGTGAAAGGCTGGCAGCCAATTTCATGCATTTTTACGTGATCCGCGGCATGCAAGGCATTCATCTGCTGAGACAGACCATGGGAAATGATACTTCCAAAACCATG
Organism: uncultured Desulfobulbaceae bacterium; assembly: GCA_947259115.1. Classification (GTDB taxonomy): domain Bacteria; phylum Desulfobacterota; class Desulfobulbia; order Desulfobulbales; family BM004; genus BM004. The sequence continues at coordinate 1,522 of CAMYKS010000052.1, forward strand.
CAACTTATCAAAAATGTCCTGAGGGTTGGTCCGCAACAGGGACGAACGGTCATTGCCCAGGCACATTTACAGGCAAAAGGACCGTATCGGTCCCTTGATGACTGGCTGCAATTCTTTTTCCCGCCCGAACATCGGCCTGTCTATCTTTTTCTTGATGAAAAATGGCCGCTGGCAGCATACTGGTGGTACTGGTTCGGCACCTGGGATAGTGAAAAGAGGGAGGGCCGCCACCCTCTGGTAAAAACTTTTTCCAACCTCGAACAACAGGACAACTGGCTGACCGGCGACAAGGGCTTGCGCATCAACCTCGAGACCGGAGAAGTCACTGCTGAAAAGTTCAGGGCCAGGCTTTCCGGATTATCCTCCATCAGCGACGCCAGTCCCTATGAAAAGAGATACCCGTGGCCCGGCAATGTTTTTTTCGGCATGATCCCCAGTAAAGGATACGGTCTGCTGATGGACTCGAATTTCAGCAATTCTGTTTTCAGTAAGCTTTTCATCCGCCAGCAGTACGATAAACGCTATTTTCGTCCCGTGGCGTTAAACCAGCCAGCCTACCAGCTATGGGAGGTAACAGGAGATATTTACTAGAAATATTTATGAGTTGTTAATACAGGTTGAAAAATATACTTGATTCCCTTTAGAAAAGTTATATTTTTTTGTGGCTATAAAGTATTTTCAGCTTATCTCATTCTAGACTCCCGCCTACGCGGGAGTGACGACTGTATTCTTAAAATGTCATTCCCGTGAAAACGGGTGTCTGTCAATCGTCGTTTGCTTTGTTAAACGACAATCATCATCTGTAGTGTAAGATGATAATCCAGAGAAAACATGAGATCCAGCACCCCCCAAAAAAAAATCAAGCTGAGAATTATATAGTGCCACGTATTTTTTTTGGGTTTTATTTTTATTACTTTCATCTTATAGTTACGCCTCGGATATATGCCCGTTTATCACTAACTGTGGAGGATGTTTATGGAACAGAGCCATGAACAGATATTAGCAACCTTAAAAAATATTGCAAAACAGAAACTGGAGCTTGATTTTGACGATGTGGATGTCAATATGAATGTGATAGATGATCTGGGCCTGAACTCCCTGACCATTTTCGACTTTATCTATGCCACGGAAAAAACATTTCAGATAGAACTTGATGAAAAAAGTCTCCTCAAAGTGAAAACCGTCTCCGACCTGGTCGAACTCATCCATAAAAACCTGTAATAACCTTATGTGGCTATAAACTATTTTCATGTTGTCATCTCGAACGGCCCTCAGGCCGGAGAGATCTTAAAGATTTCTCACATTCGTTCGAAATGACATCTTCAGGTCTTATATAATATCTGGCCATTAAATTTGAAACTGTAAATGAGTCGGACTTTTTTTAATAACTTCAACATTATTTACCGAAGCGACTTGTCAAATTGGTTACATTGTGCAACCTACACAGCCAATTACCGGTACATGAGAATTATTAAGAGCCACTTAACCTTATTAAAATCAACCCGAGGATTTAATGAAGAAACCAGGTAAATCTCTGGCCGTTTTTCTTTTACAATTATTAGTCAATCTCATTTACTTCCCCCTTTTCTTCAATTTAAGCCATTCCCGTACAAGAGAAAAAGCCATCCGACACTTTGTTGCTGACAGCAACCTAGCTGTAACAAAACCCACCCCGGAACTTGTCAGGCAAAGTCTGCAGTATTACCGGATGTTCAAACGGCTGAACATGTTTTTGCTACTCGCAGGAGTCTATATAAAAGAGATAGATATATTTTTTAAAACCCTGGGTAATGTTACTGTTTCCGGGATGGAAATTCTTGAAAAAAACAAGGGCAAATCAATTGTCGGCTTAAGTTATCATATCGGTCCCTTTCCCATTATGCCTATAATTCTTGCCTTGAGAGGATATGACAGCAAGGTTCTGGTGCGATCCGACACCCTGCAGAAGCAGGCCAGAATGTCAATTGAGAAGATAAATGAGAGTATGGCTTTTCTGGCCCGCACCTTCAACGTGGGAAAAGTCCAGTTCATAGATTCCCTTTCGACCTTTTCGCTAATCATGGTGCGTAAATGTTTGAAAGACGGGGATATCCTGATGCTTCATCCTGACACTGCCAAAGAATCATCGGTCAGTTCGATCCCGGTCGATTTTTTTAACACCCGGATCGCCGGTCATATCGGCGTTGCCAAGCTGTGCCGCTTTACCCGGGCGACCGTTATTCCCTTTGCCATCAGGTGGGATGCCCGCCATAACATTCAGCTTACTATTGATAAGCCGCTGGACATCAATCCTGACGGCACTGATGAAGAGATAATCAATGCAATTTACAGACCGTTTGAAAAAGCGGTGACCGCTTCGCCGGAGCAGTGGATCCAGATAGAGAGTTACGAAGCGTTTAAATATTGAGAGGTTTCTGTCAATCGTCGTCAGTTTTGTATGACGACAACGGATCAAGGTTTCAAGGTTTCGAGGGGAAGACATGATTGAAGGCTGAAGACTGAAGACTGAAGACTGAAGACTGAAGACTGAAGAAAGGTTAAAGGTACACGGTACAAGACGCAAGGTAAAAAGTGGCTCTATAGAAAACTCCGCTAAAGGCACCTTTTCACTCTTTGATCGACCTATGGGTGCTAGATCGCAGTATCCCTCTGGTCGTTTATGCCCTGAAAGGGTGTTTATGCCCTGTATTTAAGGGTACTTACCTCCCGCCTTCGCGGGAATGACATTGTAATAAGACAGCGTCACTCCCGCGAAGGCGGGAGTCCAGGAAGATGACAGCTGAGTTTCATAAAAGCCACAAAAGTAAAAAGGCAGATACGGAAAGTTCGAGAGTATTTGAAGGCGCCCCATCCTACCCTTTTGCAGGACGAGCCAGCAGATCCAGGGTGCCGGCCAACCTGTTGCCAAGCATCTCCAGAACGGAATGCAAATGTTTGGGATCGCTCAGCACCTCTCTTTGAAAAACATCCCTGTTCAAGACCATGAGATCGACATCCGTCGCAGCTGTGACATTCGCCGTCCTGGGTTGGACAGTCAGCAGGGCCATTTCCCCGAACATTTCTCCCCTTTCCAACTCGTTGACAATTATTTCAGAATGCTCTCCTGATCTGTAGCCTGTCCGAGACACTTTAACTTTGCCTTCGACAACCACATAAGCCTTGTCGCCTGCCTCACCCAGGGTAATTATCCGGTCGCCCTCCTCATAAAACTCTCTTTCAAAAATATCAATAAAGTCTTCCAGTTTCATGCGTTTAACATACTGCAGCGTTGTATCACGCAGCTCATTTACCTTGAGCATCATGGGTATGATCGGCAGTCCGCCAACCTTACCTATTACCTCTTCGCAGAGAGGCTTGAAGCCTATGCGCTTGATTAGTGAGGCGATGTCCGGGTTAATGGGGGTGATGATATGGCTGATATTGCGTGAAATGCCCCAGTAGCAGCCGATGCTCATCAACATATAGGCCAGCTGCATGTTGCTGCGGTATTCGCTCAGCAGAGCGAACATGCTGACACTTGCAAGTTTACCTACATTATCCGGTAGCAGGGGTTTGAAGTCAAAATAATGATCTGCAGGCAGACCGACCTCGGACCACTCCGTCATCCTAAGGCAGCCGATGACTTCGTCGTCCACCATGGCGATGATATTCACCGTGGTCGGGATGGTGTCAAAATAATCGTACATGCGGTAATCGCTTTGGGCCGGAAACTTACCGTCCTCCTCGATAAAGACCTTGTGCCGTACCCGGAATACACCGTCGATCTCCTTGGGTGTCTTGGCTACCTTGACATGAACACGCATAATTTGTTTTCCCTCCCGTGTCATCTCGAACGGCCCTTAGGCCGGAGAGATCTTTCTTTAAAACTTAAACAGCTATAAGATTTCTCACATTTGTTCGAGGTAAGTGACCAAAGGGAGACTCCGAATGACAAGTTGTCTCTTCTCCTCAACCGGCCTTTTCCATTTATAGGATACTCCGCCTTTATATGGCAACAATTGTTTCACTAATTTGGTCAATTATAAATCATTCAATTTCATGAAAAATCTTCGCTAAGATCCCGCCAATGGGGATTAGCATTTTCTACCAGCCTATCCTTCTTCTCTCTCCGCCACTTCTTTATTTCTTTCTCCCGATTAAGCGCCGCCTCAATATCTGAAGTTTGTTCATAGTATACCAATTTATGTATGTTGTATTTTTCAGTAAAACCCTTCACACACTTTTCTTTATGCTCGATGTTCCGGCGTTGAAGATCATTGGTTACACCCACATACATGACTTTATTATTCCAGTTAGTAAGTAGATAGATATAATATGTTTTATCGGTCATTATTCATCCATTCTATTTATCATCTCGAACGGCCGACAGGCCAATCCAACCATGTCATCTCGAACGGCCTTCAGGCCGGAGAGATCTTAAAGATTTCTCACATTCGTTCGAGGTAAGCACCCTTTGAGGGCATAAACGACCAAAGGGAGACTCCGAATGACAAAGCTTTTACATGATTATCAAAATTCTTTCTGGAATGCATTCATTCTTTCTTCTTGTCATCTCGAGCAGTCGACAGACTGGAGAGATCTTTCTTTGTTTTGAAAAACTTTATTAAGATTTCTCACATTCGTTCGAAATGACAAAGCAAGGTCAAAATGACAAAAAGCAGGCTCCTCAAGGTAAGCACCCTTACAGGGTATAAACGACCAAAGGGAGACTCCGAACAACACATCTTTATTCCTGCCACTCCTGCAGGACTTTTACTGCATTCTCCTTTTCCGGAAATTCCCTGCCGCTGCCTAAAACCTTATTTAATGTTTCACGGGCTTCCTCATTACGGTCATTTGCCTTGAGGGCCAGTGCCAGGTGATACTGCACAGTCATGTTGTCGGGCAGGTCATTGGACGCCTGGACAAACTGGGTCAGAGCCAGACCGTATGACTGGCGTTTGTAATGCACCCAGCCCAGGGTGTCGGCAATATACGGATCATCAGGAAACTGTTCATTTGCTATTAGGGCCAAACGCATGGCCTCGCCAAGATCACCGCCCTCCTCTTCAGCCATGAGCCAGGCCAGATTATTTGCCGCAGCAGCTAATTCCGGGTCCAGCTCAAGGGCTTTTTTATAATGCTCACGGGCTTGTTCCACATTACCTTTTTGTTCCTCTAAAACAGCCAGCATATTATGAGCCCCTGCCAATTTGGGATTCTTCTCCAGAAGCTGTTGGTATTCGCTTACTGCCTGGTCAATTTTTCCCTGTTTATCATAGATCGCAGCCAACATAATATACGGCTGCAGTGCATTGGGGGCCAGTTCCTGTGCTTTCTTAAAAGTTGCAAGGGCTTTATCGTTCTGCCCCGTGTTCATCTGGAGAAGGCCCAACATTATCAGATAGTTGATATGATTGGGCACCTTTTTTAACTGCTCCTGGACTACCAGCATGGCATCATCAATCTTGCCTTCCTGGAGATAAATTCCCACCAGCCTTTGAAGGGCGGGTCTGAAAGCCGGCCATCTTGCAAGGATTTGCCTGAACAATGCCTTGGCCTCCTCGGTCTCCTTGAGCATCATATGGGTATATGCCTTGTAATGCATGACTTCGAGGTTGTCTGGAGCCTTGCTGTACATGTCATTGAAGGATTTGAGAGCCTGGTCATAATTTTTTTCGGCAAGTAAACACTGGCCGAAAATGATCGCCGCTCTATAGTTTGTCGGACTCAGCTGCCAAGCGGTCAACGCCTCATGCTTTGCCGCCGCATAATCTTTTTTCATAAGGTAGAGCTGGGCCAGCAGTGTATGGACTTTGGTGTCTTTGGGGATATATTTTCCTGCTTCAAAGGCAGCATTGATCGACAATTCAACCTCCCCCCGCTTCACATGAGCGACTCCCTTCTCATAATGAGCCTGGCCCCAACGGGGATTGGCCTCCAACAGATCATCAAGTAAAGTAATTGCCTCATCATATTTACCCTGTAAGATGAGAAGTTTGGCCTTGATCAGTTTCCCCTGCCTGTGATTCTCATCCAGGGCAAATAATTCGGCAAGTTCCTTTTCAGTTTCCGCAATTTTACCCTGCTCGACATATACATAGGCCAACGTTGCTTTCAAATATGCGGGGTCCGTAGTTTCAAGCAGCGCATCTTTATAGGCAGTTTCCGCGTCACCCATGCGGCCCTGCAGCATGTAAAACTTACCGAGCAGCGCCTCCATTTCTCCGCCCTTTTTATCTTCCGGCTGCCTGACAATTGCAGCCTGCAGCATTTGCTCGGCCTCTGCCAGCCTGCCCTGCTTCATTTTCAGGTTAACGAATTGGATATATGGGACAGGCGAATCGGGAAAGGTCTCAATCATCCTCTTTATAAGAGTCTCAGCCTTATCCTCCATACCCCAGCCCAAATATAAATGACTGAGCCTGACGTATCCGGTCATTTGTTCCGGGTCAAGTTCAATGGCCTGCAGCAGCAGTCTTTCGGCCTCAGCATCATTATTCTGGGCCGCTTCGAAATAAGCCTTGGTGATTAAAAGTTCAACATTTTCCGGCGCAACAGTTAAAGCCTTGTTAATTATATCCAGAGCATCCGGAAGTTTTTTCTCCA
>CAMYKS010000053.1 GCA_947259115.1 uncultured Desulfobulbaceae bacterium
AATTGTCAATCCCTTTTGGATCCCCAAACACCAGATATTCAGCGTGCCCGGAAACGCGACAACCTATAACCTTATCTCGGAATTGTCAATGCCTATTTTGAATCTTTTTAGAAAAAATAGTACCTCACCGGGTGCTCCTGATGGTTAGGCGTTCGTAAATACCTGTTTGTCTGTTTAAATAAAACTGGAGCGCGGAGATTTTAAACGAGTTTTTTTATAAGGCCGCTGATTTTAGAATCCCTTCTGGCAAGATAATCCCCCTGCACCCGTTTTACGAGTTCAGGTTTGGCTTCAAGAAGCAGTTTCGCAGTAATGGCTGCAGCAGTACCGGTAAGATTGCCGCAGAACTTTGAGCGTCCTTTTTTATCCTTGTCAAAGGGTTCGATCAGGACCCTACAGCAGGTGGAACCAAATTTTTCATGGAACCGGTCGTGCATTGTTCTGGCAAGCTGTCGGAAAGGCTTTTTACCCATACAACCTTTAGCATGTGGGCCGAGCAATAAGCCAAGACCCATAATGGCCCCGGAAAGAGCACCGCAGGTACAGCCTGCCTCCCCCATGCCGCCGCAGAAACCTGCGCCGAGCTGTTTGGCCTGTTCAGATGACAAGCCGCCTTTAAAACCGTGGTTGAGAACAAGGAGGAGGGATTCGGAACAGCACAGTTTATGATTTTCGTAAAGGTTTTCTGCCCGTTGGCGGACAAGTTCTATTATTTCATGGTGTGTCATGTGAAAGCTACGTTTTCTTTAAAGTTAATTAAGCATGGAAATAAATGAGCCTCATTGCAGGTGTGAATTGCTTTTATCTCAGTGTTAAATCCCATAATGCCTTCATAGCACTCTGAATCATAATTTTCAAAAAAATTTATTATGAGTGATGTGTATTAAACTGTTTTGTGAGTCTTTCATCTGTGCCTTGAAGATGATAAGCTTACATATATAAAGAATTAATGATGTGGCTGACCAGCCGATTCAGCAATTTTTTATAGAGCAGGGAAAAGCATTTATACCCAGGGTGCTGGGCAAGCAATACCTGATCTTTAGGCGAGTCATGGCATGGACGGGCCGTTCGATCAGGGAACCGGGACGTACAAACTCAAAATAGTAGATCCAGCAAAACCGTGTAATCGGCAGGACGTAAAAACTATGACAGCGGAAACCGAAAAAATAATTGAACAGCAGCAGTTGGATAACGGCATAGAGCTTTTTCTGTATGACCGATCCCGACTAACGGCGGGTGACCGGTGGCAGGTTGAACTTAAATGTGAAGCGCACATTCCAATTGAAAAAAGCTTTTGGGGTATGATGGAGCATGATGCGCCGCAACTGCTTGCGGATGTCCGGAGGATACTGGGGGACCGGCTGGTGTTCGTCACCACCAAGAAGCGCAATTTTGTCGATGCAAAAGAACGTGAAACAGTGCTTCAGGAAATGGTGCAACAGATTTACAGCACTATGCTTGAATACCTGAAGAAGCCACATTTCCCCCAGAAATTTTTTATGAAGCAGTACCGTGACGCCTGCCAGAAAGTGTTGCTCCGGCAGGCGATGAATAATTAACAGGTTATTGAGCGGAGAAAAGCAGTCCATGCTTATCCGGGGCTGCATCAATGACGATACTGTCTCCTTCAGTGAATTTTCCTTCCAGAATATGCATGGCAAGCTGGTCCTGGATATAGCGCTGGATTGCCCTTTTCAAGGGCCTGGCGCCGAAAGCAGGATCATAGCCCACTTCAATGAGAAAGTTTTTTGCCCCATCCGTCAAGCTGATGGAGAATTTTCTCTCTGCCAGCCTCTTGGTCAAAAGGGCAACCTGAATATCAACAATTCGGGCCAGATCTTCCTTGGAAAGACTATGGAAAATAATAGTTTCGTCAATACGGTTTAGAAATTCAGGCCTGAATTGCTGGTGCAGGATCTCATCAACCTGTTTCACCATTTCCTCCCTACGCTGTTCACCCAGATCCATGATGAGCTGGCTTCCCAGGTTGGAGGTCATGATCAGGATGGTGTTCTTGAAGTCGACCGTGCGGCCCTGTCCGTCTGTCATGCGGCCATCATCCAGGATCTGCAGCAGGACGTTGAATACATCGGGGTGTGCCTTTTCAATTTCATCAAAAAGTATGACGGAATAGGGACGTCGCCTTACAGCCTCGGTGAGATAACCTCCCTCCTCGTAGCCCACGTATCCTGGGGGCGCACCGATCAACCTGGCCACGGAATGTTTTTCCATGAATTCGGACATATCCAGGCGTACCATGGCCTGTTCGCTGTCAAAGAGAAAGTCTGCCAGAGTCCGGGCTAATTCCGTCTTACCGACACCGGTGGGGCCCAGGAAAATGAAAGAACCAAGGGGCCTGTCCGGATCCTGCAGGCCGGCACGGGCGCGGCGCACTGCATTAGCTATCGCCCCAATGGCCTCGGATTGCCCGACAACTCTCCTGGCCAGGAAATCTTCAGCATGTACCAGTTTATCTTTTTCAGATGAAAGAAGGTTATCCACCGGAATGCCTGTCCACTTGGCAACAACGCTCGCTACATCCTCCTCATCCACTTCTTCCTTGAGCATCTTGCGATCCTTCTGGATCTGGGCCAGGTGCTCGTTCTCTTCAGCCATCAGTTTTCCAAGCTCTATTTTTCTACCGTGGCGGATCTCGGCAACTTTACTGAGATCGCCAGCCCGCTCGGCCTGTTGTTCTTCGATGCCTGCCTCTTCTATCTGGGCTTTTATATCCCTGATCTTCTGGATAATTTCCTTTTCAAGGGACCAGTGACCTTTCATGCTGTTCAAAGATTCATTGATATCAGCCAGTTCACTTTCCAATTTGGCAAGATGTTCCTTTGAGGCTTTGTCTTTTTCTTTTTTCAAGGCCTCCCGTTCGATCTCCAGTTTTATTTTTTTGCGCTCCACCTCGTCAATTTCTGTAGGCATGGAGTCAATCTCAATGCGTAGCTTTGATGCTGCCTCGTCAATGAGATCAATGGCTTTATCGGGTAGAAAGCGGTCAGATATGTAGCGGTTAGAAAGGGTCGCAGCTGCAACGGTTGCCGAATCGGTGATACGTACTCCATGATGCACTTCATATTTTTCCTTGAGACCGCGCAGGATAGCAATGGCATCCTCAACGGACGGTTCCTGTACGAGAACCTGCTGGAATCTTCTTTCGAGAGCGGCATCTTTTTCAATATATTTTCTGTATTCGTTTAAGGTCGTAGCACCTACGCAGTGAAGTTCGCCGCGGGCCAGGGCCGGCTTGAGCATGTTTGAGGCATCCATGGAACCCTCTGCTGCTCCGGCTCCAACCAGGGTATGGATTTCATCTATGAACAGAATGATCTCACCTTCACGCTTCTGGACTTCTTTCAAGACTGCTTTTAAGCGGTCTTCAAACTCGCCGCGATATTTGGCACCGGCTATAAGGGCGCCCATATCAAGGGAGAGAACCTGTTTATTGCGCAGGGATTCAGGAATATCTCCATTAACAATGCGCTGGGCAAGGCCTTCAACAATAGCTGTCTTACCCACGCCGGGTTCACCGATCAACACAGGGTTATTCTTGGTCCGCCTTGAAAGAACCTGTATTACCCTGCGGATTTCATCATCACGCCCGATTACCGGGTCGAGTTTCCCCTGTTTGGCAACATCGGTCAGGTTCCTGGCATACTTTTCCAGGGCCTGGTATTTTTCTTCAGGATTCGGGTCTGTAACCCTCTGGTTACCGCGAATGCTGACAAGGGCCTGCAGAAATGCGTCCTTGCTGATAGTATGTTTTTGCAGCGAGTCGGCGACCACACCTTTTTCAGAAAGGAGGGCCAGAAAAAGATGTTCCTGGCTGACATATTCATCCTGCATATTCGAGGCAAGGGTGAATGCCTGGTCTAAAACCTTTTTGAACTGCTGGGAGGCGTATACCTGCCCAAAACCTCCGCCGCTTACCTTGGGCAGTTTATTGATAAGGCTTTCTGCATCATCGTTCAATGAAGCAAGGTTAACCCCCATCTTTTGCAGTACAGGTATGATGACCCCGTCTTTTTGTTTTAGAAGGGCGCCTAATAAGTGCTCGGGCTTTATTTCCTGGTGGCCGTTCCTTTCAGCAATAGTCTGCGATTCCTGGACAGCCTCCTGTGATTTAATGGTAAATTTATCAAATTGCATGTCTTCCTCCGCAATAAGTAAAATATTTGTAATCTGTTGGGAAAATTATGATTTGCAACTGGAAGAAAGGGTAAGTTCACTCCTGTTATCTGTCAAGAATGCCAGATGTGAGAAGTCAAAAGACAGATGGCAGAGACCACAGGCATAAAGAAATTGTTCATTTCTTTGCTGCGCTGTGTGAAATGGCATGCTGAGATGATCAGAAAACTTTGGTTTGAGGAAATTTTCAATTTTCAATTTCTCAAATCTTCAATCTAAAATCTCTCGGCCACATCTCTCCAGTCTGTCAATAAGGCAAAAAAATACCCCCGGCAGAAGACTGCGCGGGGGTATGTGTGATACAATAAAGGAAAAAATCAGCCGCAGTTGGAACCGCACGAGGCACTGCTGCTGCAACCACCGCCACCACCACCTATGGGGTTGGTTGAACTGATTGAAAATCCAGAGCGCATACCTGCATCAACAAAATCAATTTTGATCGCTCCACATGTATCCAGCAGATTGTTATCAACCAGGAATGTCAGGCCATCCTGTTCGTATTTTGCATCAGTTTCTTTTGGCTCATCCAGAGCCAGACCCAGAGAGGGGCCAGATCAGCCGCCGCCCATGATTGCTACACGGAGGGCAGAATCAATCTTATTCTCCTCCATGTACGACTTAAGATTTTGTGTTGCTGATTCCGTTACTTCAAACATTACAAATACTCCTTACCTGATATTTAATCTTAATGTCTGCATATTTCCGGCCGGACAAAAAAACCTCTAAACCGTAAAGTCTGGCCAGTGGATAGTTGCAGACAAACCTATTACGTAATAATTTCTATTCATAATAGTAAGGAACATCGGGAAATATGTCAACATGGGAAAAGTTTATACTACATAGGTGAATTAATATTATTATGATTTCATTGGAAAATTTTCATAAAATCTGATTTGCTAAAGAGTGATGCACTCCTTGTCATAAAGCAGTATATTGAGATATTATAGACTGAACTATGCAGATAGTTTTACTGGCAGCTTTTAATAATGCCGTTACATATATTTTAAATTTGGTTGTTGCTAACCGTTAAGGTGTGAAATGAAAAAGATTGTGATATCGACAGGTGGTGGTGATGCACCGGGATTGAATGCGGTCATTTATGCCGTGGTAAAGTCCGCAACTTTACGGGGCTGGGAGGTGTATGGCAGCCGCAGCGGCTATAAAGGTTTGCTTGACCTTGATGAAATGGTGCGTTTGACTCCTGAAATAGTTGAAGACATAACTCCTACAGGGGGAACTATTCTTGGCTGTACCAACAAGGGGAATCCCTTTGCCATGCCTGTTGAGAATCTCGCAGGCGAAACCCTGATACGTGATGTGTCTGAACGTATCCTGAAGAACTTTAACCGTATGGGTTTTGCCTGCCACATAGCTGTTGGTGGTGACGGCAGCCTGGAAATTGCCCACCGTTTTGCAAAGCTGGGTATGCCTGTTGTGGGTGTTCCGAAAACCATAGACAATGATCTTGAGGCAACAAACCTGACCTTTGGCTTTGATACTGCTGTGTCGACAGCAACAGAGGCCATTGATAAATTGCACTCCACAGCCAAATCCCATGATCGGGTAATGGTCGTCGAGGTGATGGGGCGGGAGGCCGGCTGGATAGCCCTTAATTCAGGAATATCAGGAGGGGCTGATGTTATTCTAATTCCGGAAATAGTATTTGATATTGACAAGGTGTGTGCAAAGATCGGTGATAATGAGTTGCATGGCAAGGACTATGCCATTGTCGTGGTGGCAGAAGGGGCCCAGGAAAAAGAATGTGATGTCTTCTGCCGCGAAGGAGAGGTCGGCATGCAAGAGGTTGTCCTTGGAGGAGTAGGTGAGTGGGTTGCCCAGAGAATAAGGGATAAAACAAAGAAGGACACCAGGTCTTTGGTCCTGGGTCATTTGCAGAGGGGCGGCACCCCGACCACCTTTGACAGGCTGCTTGCCTTGCGATTCGGAGCCGCAGCTGTGCGTCTGGTTGAATCTGAAACCTTTGATCATATGGTGGCCCTGGCAACACCTGCAATGATAGCCGTGCCGTTGGCTGAGGCCATCAAATCGAGGAAAAAGGTCAACATGGATAATGATAAGGTCTTAACCGCCCGGGAGATTGGCATCTGCTTCGGCGATTGAAATAGGATTTTTGCCCAATTTCATTGTCAATCTACGAAATTATTTGCCCAACGTACCATAGTACGTTTCCGCATAATTTCTTGATTTCCTCGAACTTGAACAAAAATCCTATTTCAATCCTCTTCAAACATTCAATCAGTACAGGAAATCAGCTCCAGCTAAAAAGCATTTTAAGATGAACAAGGTTTACGAAATCTACGAAATACTGCTGAATCACTTCGGACCGCAGGGGTGGTGGCCGGGGGATACTCCTCTTGAGGTCATGGTCGGGGCGGTGCTGACCCAGAATACCAACTGGACAAATGTCAGCAAGGCCATTGACAACCTGAAAAGAGAGGATCTCCTGTCGTTTGAAAAGCTGCATGAACTTCCGGTTGAAGAGCTGGCGGTAAAGATCAAACCTGCCGGGTATTTTAACCTCAAGGCAAAACGCTTGAAAAACCTCCTGGATTTTATAGCCCGGGAACATGATGGTTCCCTTGAAGAAATGTTCGGCATGGATATGTATACCCTTCGTGAGGAAATCCTGACAGTCAAAGGGATCGGTCCGGAAACCGCTGATTCCATACTCCTCTACGCAGGCAACAAACCCGTTTTTGTTGTTGACGCATACACCCACCGTATTTTTGCCAGGCATAATATTATAGGTGAAGATGAAGGATATTATGAGATCCAGGAATATTTCGGGCTCTCTCTTCCCGAAGATGTACAGCTATTCAACGAGTATCATGCCCTTATCGTCCGTCTCGGCAAAGAATTCTGCAAGAAAAGCAAACCGTTATGCGCCCAGTGCCCTCTGGGTAAATTTGATGGGTTCACATATCAGCCTTTAGAGCTGCAATAATGCCCGATTGCCGGAATTCCTCGGGGGTAGGTTCAATGTCCAAATTGAAATTTGGATCTTTCATGGCAACGCACTAAAAGCTGTTTCAAAGGCACCATATTGATACTTTCTCAAACTTGCTGGTTTTCCAGGTGAAAGACTTTTCTGTGCAGCAGAAATTTTTTGTGGTGCGATTAAAGTAATTGGACATTCTTCGTATAGTTGGATTATGCCTTCTAACTTGAATCCGACTGGGCCACCCGAATACTCGCCTTTTTTTCCTCGTTTTTTTATAACCACAAGAGCAACCTGATTTTCCCTAAAGAAAGCGAACATTGAATCACGGAACGCCTTTACTTCATCGGGATTTTCATCGTCCGTAAGTTTTATTTTTTTGGGCTCAATATCTGTATGTTCAAAGGAGGCTTTTGTACCACCAAGAAGAACTAGCCTTGCCTCAGAACCAGACATTTCAATGCCACAAATAGTCATTGTTTCCCTCCACTGGAAAAGGGGATAGATTTATTTTTGAGGTCAAGAGGTGAGTAGCCTGGAGGAATCTCACCTCCAGGCCCTCTCAGAACCGGACATGAACCTCTCAGCTCATCCGGCTCCCATCATCCAGCCGACAACTTATGGCTTTGTTTTGTC
>CAMYKS010000054.1 GCA_947259115.1 uncultured Desulfobulbaceae bacterium
CTGAACAACATCGCCATTGTCCTCATGGAACCCAAGTATCCGGAAAATATCGGAGCTGCTGCACGCTGTGCCATGAATATGGGAATTTCCCGCTTGACTATTGTCCGCGATGCAGATCCTGACCAGGAGAAAATGTTGAGAATGGCGACCCACAAGGCAGCTCATCTCATCCGGGATCTTAAACGGTTTACTACCCTTGCTGATGCCCTGGCCCCTTTTTCCCATGTTGTGGGAACCACTGCCAGAGAGGGAAGGAAAAGGCGCATTGAGAACAGTCCGCGTCATATGCTTGACACCATCCTGGCCCTGTTGGAAAATAACCGGGTTGCCCTGCTTTTCGGTCCGGAAAACAGGGGGCTTACCAACGATGATCTCAAGTACTGCCAGACAACGGTGACCATCCCCACAGCAGACTTTTCGTCATTGAACCTGGCGCAGGCTGTGGCAATTTTATGCTATGAACTCTATTGGGGAGTCATGTACTCCGGTAAAGTCATGGAGCACAGCCCCAAGCTGGCGTCCTCCTACGAACTGGAAGGCATGTACCGGCATGTGGAAGAACTGCTCAACCGCATAGGCTTTCTCAGGACGAATGACAGCAGCTACTGGATACGCAACATCAGGAGTTTTCTGGGAAGGGTCGGCTTACGCGCCAAGGAGGCCCGCATCATTCGCGGCTTCTGCCGCCAGTTCCTCTGGTATGAAGGGCAGTTAAAAAAACAGGAGCCTGGAATAAACATTGAAATGTTTGACGACCTCACCGATAACGGAGAAGATGAGCGGCAGTAGCTGTACGTCTCACTTTACTTTAAAATTCAGGTAGGTATATTCCTTTAAACCCTTCTGGTATTCATTCAACAACCGCATGCCCTCATTGGGCCTGACGCGATCCTCTTTAATTGCCTTGTCAAATTGCCGCTTCATAAGGCGGGCCAGTTCATTGCCGGAATACTGCACCAGTCCCAGGACCTTTTCCATTGTCGTGCCTTCAATGGTTTCCTCAATATAATAGCCGGTTTCTTCGTCTTCATCGAGAAAGACATGGGCCTCATTGACCCGGCCGAACAGGTTGTGCAGGTCACCCATGATATCCTGGTAGGCTGCGGTCAGAAAAATACCAAGATAATAAGGCTTATTGTTGAGGGGGTGCAGGTTGAGGGTATCCACTCCTTCTTCATAATGGCTGATAAATTTAGAGACCTTGCCGTCTGAATCGCAGGTTATATCCACAAGAGTTCCTTTTTCCGTGGGCTCCTCGTCCAGACGATGGAGCGGCATGATGGGGAAAACCTGGCCGAATCCCCAGTGATCAAGCAACGACTGGAATACGCTGAAGTTGCACAGATACTGCCCGCTCAAGGTATATTCCATATCCATTATTTCTTCGGGAATATATTCCGCACCCTTGTATTGCTTATACACCTCCGCACTGATGAGCCAAAAAAACTTTTCAACTTCAGCCTTTATTTCGAGCCCGATAAGCCCGAGCCCGAAATGGGCCTGTGCTTCCTCCCTGAGGTGCAGGGCGTCATGGTAGGACTCCAATGGATTGTCAGGGATTATGCTGCTGTAGATGTACCAAGACTCCTCAAGGAGCCTGTGCTGCAACTTGGGTTTGGTTGCCGTTTTCTTGTCCGGCACCTTACTGATATGACCAAAAGCCTCGACGACCAGCACCGAGTGATGTGAAACAACCGCACGTCCGCTCTCATTGATTATCACCGGATGGTCAACCTTTTCCAGGTCACAGATATCCATGATATTGTAAACAATATCACGGGCATATTCATTAAGGGAATAGTTGGCCGAAGAATGAAAGGTGGACCTGCTGCCGTCATAGTCCACACCCAGCCCCCCTCCCACATCGAGATAGCCAAGATCATGCCCGAACTTTTTCAGCTTGGCATAATACATGGCAGCTTCCCTGGTTGCTTTCTTAATAGTCAGGATATCCGGAACCTGGGAGCCGATATGAAAGTGGACGAGCTTGAGACAGTCTGCCATATCAGCTTCTTTTAACAGGTTTGAGGCCTCAAGGATTTCAGGGGCGGCAAGACCGAACTTTGCCTCATCGCCGGTGCTCTTATCCCATTTTCCCTGGCCTCTGCTGGAAAGGCGGATGCGAATACCCAACCGGGGTTCGACCTTGTATTTCCGGGCATATTTTATGATATTTTTTATTTCTTCAACCTTCTCAACAACAAGGACCACCTTTTTGCCGAGCTTCATGCCGATGAGTGCTGTTTTTATATAGCGCTGGTCTTTATAGCCATTGCAGATGATCAGGCTTTCAGGGTCTGCATGAAGGGCAAGGGCGGCATAAAGCTCCGGTTTTGAGCCCACCTCCAGACCATAGTGAAAGGGCGCACCCGCATCAATGATCTCCTCAACCACTTCACGAAGCTGGTTAACTTTAATGGGATAGACTCCCCGGTAGATGGATTTATAGTTAAATTCAGCAATTGCCGCATTAAATGCTCCATTGATCCTCTCAACCCGGTTGCGCAAAAGGTCCTGGAAGCGGATCAGCATGGGAAAATGCAGGCCCTGCTCCCGCGCTTCATCAACCACATCCAGCACCCTGATATTGGCCCCCTTTTCTTTCAGGGGAGAAACCATGACATCGCCCTTGGAGCTTACATCAAAATAATGCAGGCCCCAGCGGTCAATACCATACAGCTCCTTGGCATCTTCAACCGACCACTCCTGCATTCCGGCGGCATGCTCTTCCTTTTTCTTGTCTTTCTTCGGTGTCATTTTTCTTTATCCAAAAAATTTAAAAACTTACGGCCAAGCCAATTAATTTGTAAACTAATTTTGCTGCCGTAAAGTCAGGTCCATGCATACCGGCAATGGGTGCCAGCTCCACTACATCACAACCGCAGACAGTTCTCCCTGCAGCAACTTTTGCCAGCAGGTCCATAACCTGGTACCAGGTCAGGCCACCGGGCTCCGGCGTGCCGGTAGCCGGCATGATGGATGCATCAAAGCAGTCGACATCAAAGGTAATATAGATCTGCTCGGGAAAATCCCGGGGTAGAAGTTCGGCAGGGATCCCGCCTGCATAAAGATCCTCCGCATCAAAACTTTTTATCTTGTGGGCGCTGCGAAATCTGTGTTCCTCCTCTGACAGGCTGCGAACACCGATCTGCACAAAAGGCAGCCCCATTTCATGCACGCGACGCATTACACAGGCATGGCTCAGGCGCTTGTCCTCATAACTGTCACGCAGGTCTGCATGGGCATCGAACTGGACAACACCGATTCTTTGGCCGCTGGCGGCAAAAGCCTTGAGCGCGCCAAGGGTAACCGTATGTTCACCACCGAGGATCACAGGAGTACCTTCCTTTTGCAGCACCTTGGTTACTTCCGAGGAAATGACGCCAAGGTCCTCCTCAACTGATGCGGCCTGGCATTCCAGCGGTTCATGGGTGAACAGGCCGGCCTGTCCCGGAACCGTTCTGCCGTTAAATGCTTCAAGCTGCAGGGAGGCCTGCAGGATCGCCCTGGGGCCTGCAGCGGTGCCGCCGCCATAGGAAACGCTTTTCTCCATCTCCACCGGAATTATATGGACGCGTGCTTCCGCAAAAGAGGACGGAGGAATGTCAAGCTCAAGAAAACTTGGATACGCAGTGTTTGCCATGGCCTTTACCAAAAAATTATGACAACCTGGATCGATAATCCCGGTAGCCGAATTGCTTAATGATCTTTACATTCTTATTCTCAGGGTCATAGGTTGCGATTGCAGGCAACTGGACACCGTTAAAGGTATTGTTTTTTACCATCGTGTAGTGGAGCATATCAACAAAAACAAGTTTCTGGCCCGTGACCAGGGGTGCATCGAAAGAATAATAGCCAATAACATCTCCGGCCAGGCAGCTGAGCCCTGCCAACTGGTAAGTATATTTTTTTGCGCCCGGCTGCCCGCCGCCTATAACTTCAGGCCTGTAAGGCATTTCGAGGACGTCAGGCATATGGGCTGTTGCCGAGGTGTCAAGCACTGCTATTGACCTGTCACGTTCAATAATATCGAGAACCGTGGTAACAAGCACGCCGGCATGCAGGGCAATGGCCTCACCCGGCTCAAGGTACACTTCAAGTCCATAGCGCTCCTGGAAACTGCTTATAATGCTGCAGAGCCTGTCCACATCATAATTACTTCTGCTGATGTGATGGCCGCCCCCGAAATTTATCCAGTGCAGATTCGGGAAATAGGACGCGAACTTTTTTTCCACAACATCAAGGGTACGCTCCAGGGTGTCGGAATTCTGTTCGCACATGGTGTGAAAATGCAGACCGCTTATCCCGACAAGATCGTTTCCCTGCAGCTCGTCCAGTGTTATGCCAAGCCTGGAGTCCGGCGCACAGGGATTATACAGTTCCACTTCAACCTCTGAATACTCCGGGTTGATACGGAGGCCGCAGCGGACAGGTTTCTTGCTTGCCAGGACTTTTTCTTTATGTATTTGCCACTGCCTGATGGAATTAAAACTGATATGATCTACCAGGGGCAGCAGTTCTTTCATGTCTTTATTACTGTATGCCGGGGCATAGGCATGGACCTCTCCACCAAATTCCTCCTTTCCCAGCCTGGCCTCATGGGGTGAACTGGCACAGGTGCCCTGCAGATACCGGCTTATCAGCGGAAAAGTGCTGAACATGGCAAAGCCTTTGAGAGCGAGCAGAATTTTGCATCCGGTTCTCTGTCGGACACCTGCAATCACTTCAAGGTTTTTCCGCAGAGCCCCAAGGTCGCATACATAGCAGGGGCTTGGAAACCTCCCGGGATCAAAGGCTGGCGGATTTTTCATTATCAATGTCTCTAAAGGTTTCGGTCCAGGGCAGTCCATGCTGAGACAGCTTTTTCATGAATGGGTCGGGATCGAATTCCTCCACATTAAATACACCGGGCTGGTGCCATTCATTTTCGAGCATAAGCATGGAGCCGATCATGGCGGGAACCCCTGTTGTATAAGAGATTGCCTGGGAGTTTGTCTCCCGGTACGCCTCCTGGTGATCGCAGATATTATAGACATAGTAGCGTTTCTTCCGCCCGTCCTTTACACCGTCAATCAGGCAGCCGATGCATGTCTTGCCCTTGGTCTTCGGTCCCAGGGAGGCTGGTTCGGGCAGGATCGCCTTTAAAAACTGCAGGGGAATGATCTCCTGCCCCTGGTAGTTTACTGGGTCTATCCTGGTCATGCCTACATTTTCCAGAACGCGCAAATGGGTGAGGTAGGATTCCGAAAAAGTCATCCAGAAGCGTATACGCTTTACACCCTTGATGTTCTTAGCCAAGGACTCAAGCTCTTCATGATACATGAGATAGATTTCCTTCGGCCCTATGTTTCCGGGAAAGTCGAAAGTCTTGTGAACTGAAAGAGGCTCGGTTTCCAACCACTGGCCATTGTCAAAATAACGGCCCCTGGCAGTAACCTCGCGTATATTTATCTCAGGATTGAAATTGGTGGCAAAGGGCAGGCCGTGATCTCCTGCATTGCAGTCGATGATATCAATGGTATGGATCTCATCAAAATGGTGCTTCTGGGCATAAGCGCAGAAGATATTAGTGACGCCCGGGTCAAAGCCGCAGCCGAGAAGTGCCATGAGGCCGGCCTTTTTAAAGCGCTTTTGGTAATCCCACTGCCACCTGTAACAGAACTTCGCTTCATCCCGGGGCTCATAATTTGCCGTATCAAGGTAATCCACCCCGGTTTTGAGACAGGCATCCATTATGGTCAGGTCCTGGTAAGGCAGGGCCACGTTAATGATCAACTGCGGCTTAAAATCCTTTATCAGGGCTACAAGTTCAGGGACATTGTCCGCATCAACCCGGGCCACCTGTATCGGCCGAGGCAATTCCTGCTGTATCTCCTGGCATTTTGTCAACGTCCTGCTGGCTAGGCGGATTTCGGTAAAGACACCGGCATTTTGCGCACATTTATGAGCCACAACCCTTCCAACCCCACCGGCGCCGATGATCAACACTTTGCCATTCCCGGTCATCTTCAATCCTCTCCAATATCCTTTATCGTGCAAGAAAATTATCAATTAATCTGAGCAATAACAATTATAATGCGCCATGAATAAGAGCTGCCCCTTTTTACTGATTTTACTGAAAAGCGCAATATGTTTTTGCCGTAATACCCCAAAATATCGTAATTAGCTGAGAATTGGAATTTTTTTCTTAAAAAGACCATGAGACAGACACCAGAGAGAAATTACAACTCCAATCAGGTTGGCGGATATTGAGTACGGAAGCACTATTAAAAAAAATGAAAGTAAATGGTAAGGAATGTCTGGATGTATCTTGACTTGTTTGTTATGGAATAATTTATATAAAATAGAACAAGAGAAGATGTATTAATTGAGAAGAGTCAAGCAAAAATTTGCCCCCTTCTGTCATTCGAGGATGGGCGACTCGGACATCGTGGTAACGATGCCCACCATACCCCTCAAGCTGGCCCCTAGCCGGGGTGCAGGTGTCAATACAAATAAAGGAGAATGTCATGAAAAAATTCACTTTATGTCTAATTATCGCTGTACTCTTCAGCCTTAATGGTTGTTCTGGCAAAACTTTAAAGCGTGGGGGGCCACCGGATTTTGGTATTGTGGAGGTCGAAGGCATCGACAATATCAACTGGGAAGATAATCACGGTCCATGCCAGCCGAACATGGCAACGAGAACAATTCGTGAAGATGGTGACCCACCAGGCGACTGGTTCTTAATCAGTAAATGGTTTCCGTTCAATGGTGTCAGGTTGCGCGACCCGCACCCTTTTGAAGTAACATTTGCTGAAGGAAAGATGGAACGTATAGTCCATTACAACTGCCAGAAACAAATTTGCTTAGTCGGCAGCTGGACTGATGATGGAGCCTTATTTGCATGTGATGTTATCGAAGAGCAAACTGTACGATTTCATTCAGGATCAGGCGGTGTCACATTGCATCGTTGGACGCATAATATGGTGGACAGCGCCTTTAATCAGGAAGACTACAATGAAATCTGAGTAATAATTCTGCCCTCCTCTGGTAGGCTGAATTTTTAATAGTATCTTGAACCGGAAAACAATTCTGTAAAATAGCAATACACCTAAATTGCTTTAGGAAGAGCCATACGGGGAGTTGGCCCTTTGAAAAAGGGTAACGTAATAACGCAAGCCTGTTCCCGTTAAAAAAGATAAAAAGTAAGAAGGAATAATCCACATCGGAATTTGATCGTAACTCTCCATTGTCGGGGGATGTTCTTTTATTAAAGGTCATAACATAAGCAGACTTGGCTCCTTATATGTGCTGCGCCTCTAGCCCGAATACTTCATGAACAGTTTTGAAAAATTAGTTTAAATATCTGTTTTTATGATTTAAATTTTATATTTCCAGTGTATTTCTCCGGTCACAGTTTGTACCAAGTGACTGAATAGATTTTTTTCAAAACTGTTCACCCTTCGGGCAAACCGATACATCCGTATAGCCTGCAGTGTTAGGCGTTTCGCATACTAAAGTATCGAAGTCTCCCTTTTCGGTCACTTATCTGCTCAAACGACTTACACTTTGTATCGAAGTCTCCCTTTTCGGTCACTTATCTGCTCAAACGACTTACACTTTGCCTATCCTGCGTCTCGACTCGTGAAAAATGCGGGCTAGCCTTTCACCTTTTACCCCTCTTTCATCCTACCATTCCCCTGTGCATTTTCTGGGGTTGTTTCCCAATGATTCTTCAATTAGTTAGAAGCAACAAACAGCAATTCTTAAATTTAAAAATCCATGCTCCTGGTTGAAAGCATAACAAACAAGATTTACTTCATCCGTGATCATAAGGTCATGCTGGACCGTGACCTGGCTGAACTATATGGAGTTGAGACAAAATGGCTCAAGGAGCAGGTGCGCAGAAACATATCACGCTTCCCGGAAGATTTTATGTTTGTTCTATCGGAAAGTGAAGAGGCGCTTCTAAGGTCGCAAGTTGTCAGCATACGAAACTGCTGACGATTGACAGCGACCTTAGAGGGAAAAGGAAAATATTCTAAATACTTATCTTTGGCCTTCACAGAGCAAGGAGTTGCCATGCTCTCCAGTGTGCTGAACAGCAAACGTGCAATTGATGTAAACATTGCCATCATGCGGGCTTTTGTGAAAATGAGAGAAATATTGATAACCAACAAAGAATTTTCCGTAAAACTAAAAATAATTGAAGATCAACTGGCAGAGCACAACGAACAGTTCCGCGTTGTGTTTGAGGCCATAAAACAGCTTTTAAATGAGGAGGAAAAGCCAAGACGAAAAATAGGGTTTTAGTTTTTACCCGGCACCCGGCATCAAGTACTTCCCTTTCCCCTCACCCCTAATTCTAACCTCCCAGAATCCTAGTATATTTCTTGACACCATCTATACACCAACGTGCTTTGTCATTCGTTGTGTGTCTCTTCGCTGTAAACAACTGCCTTCATTTGGATAGCTCGGTTACCAGCTCCATCGTAGCCGGGCTACCCTAAACAGGTTGTTTGTTTTTTTTCAGGGAAGCAGGATTAAGGAGGAAGAATATAACAACGCAAGCCTGCCCCGAAGCTCGAAGCTTACGGCATACCATTACAATTTTACCCGGCATCGCTTAACTCCTGCTAATTTCTCTTTGCATCATTTCACTGTCAGGCTACTATGTCTTTATGGATATTTTTTAACTCAGTGTGGTGTTAATCAAAAGTCAAGATTGTTTGGGTATAGTGCGCCACGAGGCTGCACGAATGATGAGGGTAGGCCCCTCGGAGTCGGCTTGCAGGAGCAGACTTCAAACCACCTTAAGCTGCTGTGGTAAAGAGCCATGGTGGTTAGCGTTAAGGAAAAGGCCCGGCATGTGATCGGGTCAGGTACGGATCATGGAGACGAGTGCCAGCGAACCACTTATGAGGTGTCGAAAAATTAAAGATGACGTCAAAACTGGGAACTATATCCATCCCAGGATGAGTTCGGGGGGTGCCTGTTTATTGCCCGAGCGGCGTCCGGCATAAAGGTGGCGTGAACATGA
>CAMYKS010000055.1 GCA_947259115.1 uncultured Desulfobulbaceae bacterium
TCAACGCTGAACGTATCCAGCAAATAATGGACCCGGCCATAAAAGAGGTTTTGTCTGAAATGGGGATCCAGTATGAGATTTTCTCACAAAAAGACCAAAACCAACTCCTTGAGGACCTTGCCGTAGAATACGCCCGTCTGTTTTTAGGTCCGGCCAAACACATCTCCCCCCATGAGTCAATTCATCATGAAAGGGATGATGGAGATTGGGGGACCCACTGGGGCGGTTCAACTGTTGATGTCAAAAAGTTTATTGAGACAGCCGGTCTTGAATATAAACAGGAATATTCCGGCATGCCTGACCATATAAGCGCTGAATTTGACTTTATGAAGGAAGCAGCAGGGCGAGAGGCCCTGGCCATAGAAGAAAAAGACTGGGAAGGGGCTCTTTACTGCCAGAAAATGGAAAAGAAATTTATTCGCGACCATCTCATAAAATGGATCCCGGAATTTTGTGACAAAATTATTTCTCAAGCAGAGCTTTCATTCTACGGTGACCTGGCTGGCGTTACAAAAAAATTTATCACTTTAGAGTTTGAAGAAATAGACGAATACATATCTGCAACAGAAGGGAATGTCCATTAACTGGAGAGATTGAATTATGGAATTCCGGCAAGTCCTTTCATTTAGAGTCTGGTGAAAATAGCCAGGATTAGAAGAAACAATAGGTTCGGAGGAATAACATGTTTGGTTTAGGAACACCTGAGTTAGTAATTATCATGGCAATCGCTTTTCTGGTTTTCGGCGGCAAGAAACTGCCCGAAATAGGCTCCGGTCTTGGCAAGGGAATCAGCTCTTTTAAAAAAGGAATAAAGGAAATTGACGAGACGTCTGCTCCTGACGCTTAAGAGTTTGTTTGGTTAATTTATAAAAACACTCCGAGCCAAAAAACCTGAGTCCGGTGGAATATGGTTTGAGGCCGACAGGGTTGAGCTGGAAACGGCTTTGCCTCCCGTACTTGGAAAGGAGATACCATGCACAACTTTCACAACAATATATTTCAATCGCAGTCTGAACCAGGCCCTTCACCCGGCCTGAGAGACAATTACGGCAGACAGGTCACCTATCTTCGCCTTGCCATTACTGATCGTTGCAATTTGCGATGCCGGTACTGCCGGCCTGAGGCGGGAGTTCCATTTATCCCGCATGAAGAAATTTTAACGCTCGAGGAACTTGAACGACTTGTCACTCTATTCTGTAACCTTGGTATTACAAAGGTTCGTGTGACCGGAGGGGAACCTTTTACCAGGCGTGGCTGCATATCTTTTTTGGTAAAGTTACGGCGAGTCAATGGGCTCCGGTCTCTACATATCACAACAAACGGTGTGAAGACGGCGCGATTCCTTGATAATTTAAAAGATATCCGGATCGACGGTTTGAATCTGAGCCTTGACACTCTTGACTCTGAAAGGTTCTCGAGGATCACCAGGAGAAATTATCTTGATTCCGTCCTCCAGACTTTACACGGTTCTCTGTCAAGGGAAATACCCCTTAAAATTAACAGCGTCATTCAGGAAGATACCTGTGACGAAGAAATAACCAAACTGGCCGCTTTGGCAAAGCAGTTTCCCATCACCCTGCGTTTTATTGAAACAATGCCGTTTTCCGGCGCGAAACGATCAGGGATAATCGTAAACGGTAATCTTATCTCACGTCTGCACCGCATCTTCCCCGAGCTGGAAGAGGCTGAAGATCTCTCACCGACTACAGCCAGAATTTTTTCACATCCAGGGTACAGAGGGAAGTTGGGTGTTATCCAGGGGTTTTCCAGGCAGTTTTGCGGCACATGCAACAAGGTGCGCATAACACCCGCCGGAATGCTGAAAACATGCCTGTATGACAACGGGGTCCTTGATTTGAAGGCGCTGGTTCGCAGTGGCGCAGATGACCAGGAAATAAGCGAGGCGATTGTTGCCTGCGTCCAGAATCGTTTTGTGAATGGACATGAAGCAGAAAGGTCCTCATACCGGTCAACGGAGCCATCCATGGCAGATATAGGAGGATGACAATATGACTGAGCTTACCATATCCATATCAATTCTTGCGGTTATCTTTGCTCTGGTTGCCTTTTTCTATTCATCGGTGGGTCTGGGCGGCGGTTCTTCCTATACTGCTCTTCTTGCTATATTCGGGGCTGGCACTGCGGTTATTCCTACTGTGTCTTTGTCCTTGAATGTGCTTGTAACAACAATTGGCAGTATGGTTTTTTTATCGAAGAAACATGCCCGTTTACGATTGATCGTACCGTTTTTGATTTCATCTGTCCCCATGGCTTACGTAGGGGGGATGCTGCACCTACCGAAAATGCTATTTTATTTTGTGTTGCTTATATCCCTGTCCCTTGCAGCTCTTCGCATATATTTTCCCAAAGAGATTGCACCATTGCCGCTTGAAGATAAAGGGAAATTGCTTCTGGCCCTTTGCTGCGGAGCTGTTCTTGGACTTATAGCAGGTATCGTTGGTATTGGAGGCGGTGTGTACCTTGTTCCTCTTATTCTCCTTCTGGGACTCGGCACTGCAAAAGAGGCCGCAGCCTGTGGAGCATTTTTTATCTGGGTTAATTCGGTGGCAGGCCTGGCAGCACGATGGCAGTTCAACAGTCTTGATCTTACACCCTATATACCTTTGATCATTGCTGCAGTCGTAGGTGGTTTGGCCGGTTCTGTTTTTGGAGCCGCCCGTTTTGAACCAAGAACTATGCAGAAGATTCTTGGTTCGATACTGGTTGTGGCCATCTGTCTGTTAGGTAGAAAAATGTTTGTTCTGTACATTTAATAACAACTGTAAAACGGTTTGATTTATGATTGATGTAAGCGAAAAATTTAACACCCTTCGATATGCAATGGCTGAAGGGTTTCTTTTTTGCGGGCCGGAAACCCTGCAAAAAGTCGCGGAGAAATCCGTTCCGAAAGGGGATGTTTTTGAGGTGGCCCGTGCTGCTGGTATTACTGCAGCAAAAAGGTGCAGCGACATGGTTGTATTCTGTCATCCTGTCCCTCTTGATTGGGTGGAAGTCAATTTTGAGATAGAGTCTGAGCATATCCGCGTTGTTGCCAGAGTCCGTTCGGTATGGAAAACAGGTGTTGAAGTGGAGGCCATAACTGCGGTCACGGGTGCTTTGCTGAATGCCTACGACATGCTGAAACCTCTGGACCAGGAGATGTCATTTGGTGGTGTGAAGGTTGTGAAAAAGAAAGGCGGCAAGGGGAGTTTTACCGACCGCTTTTCCGCCCCCGTTAAAACAGCCGTTCTGGTCATGTCAGATTCCACTAATGCCGGCAAACGCAAAGACAAGTCGGGGCTGGTCATCAAAAAATTTCTCGCTGATCAGTCGGTAAGCGTTGATTGTTATGAAATTCTTCCCGATGACCGGGACACTATCTCCTCCCGTCTGAAAAAACTTGCTGACGAGGAAGGCTTTCAACTCGTTTTTACCACCGGCGGCACCGGACTGGGCCCCCGTGACATAACGCCGGAGGCGACACTGTCAGTCCTGGACAGAACTGTTCCAGGTATAATCGAGGCCATACGGAAACACGGCAAAGACATGACGCCTTATGCCATGCTCTCTCGAGGCGAGGCAGGTGTACGAGGAGAGTGCGTTATTATTAATCTGCCAGGCAGTTCAAAAGGAGCACTTGAGAGTATGCAGGCCTTGTTTCCAGGCTTGCTGCATATCTACCCAATGATGAAAGGAAAAGGTCATGGAAATCGAAAAGACAAAACAGATGGCTGAAATGATTTCCATAGAGGAAGCACTGCAGATCATCAAGGACAATATACCAGGTCCGGCCATCCAGGAGTATTCCATAGAAGATGCTATAGGCAGACACCTGACCGATAATATTTATTCGCCTGAAGCCTCGCCTCGTTTTACCAATTCAGCAATGGATGGGTATGCGGTGCGCTGGGAGGATGTTCGGGAAGCGAGTCCGACTTTGTCTGTATCGTTGAAAGTCGTCGGGGAGAGCAGGGCAGGTATTCCTTATCAGGGACAAGTCAAAAATGGAGAAGCAATCCGCATAAACACCGGTGCAATGCTTGCATCAGAATGTGACACTGTTGTTCGGGTCGAGGATACGGAAGAACAGGACGATTCAGTTCGTATTTCAGCCTCGATAAAACAGGGGCAGGATATACGGCGACAGGGTGAGGAGTTCCAGGAGGGTGATCTGCTCCTGCACGAGGAGTCAATCATTTCGGCACCCCAGGCAGCGCTTCTCGCCTCCGTGGGTATCACCAAGGTCAAGGCGTATAAACCATGCGAAGTTGCTGTGATGGTAACAGGCTCTGAGCTTGTGTCAAACGGTGATGCAATTGCAGAACATCAGATACGGGATTCAAATATGATCATGTTGAGAGCTGCCATCCAGGAATCCGGAGGGATGGTTACGCACTGTTCTCGGGTTTCTGATGATAGACAGGCTACAATAGAATCAATTGGGCAAGCAAAGGCTGATATCATCCTTTGTACCGGCGGTGTATCAGTGGGAAGACATGACCATGTTAAAGAAGCTGCCGAGGCCAACGATTATGCGCCTCTTTTTTGGAGAATTCGTCAAAAACCGGGAAAACCACTCTATTTAGCAAAGAAAGATAAAACTCTTTTGTTCGGTCTGCCAGGAAACCCGGTGTCGGCATTTATGTGTTACGCCCATTATGTCAGACCGTTAATTTCAGCTCTCAACGGATTTTCCTTCGGGTGGCCGACAGTTTCCGGAGAGGCTGCAGCTGATATAATAAACAGGGGGAAGAGGGCAAATATGATACGTGTGCAACTGGCGTGGCGGCCGAATGGTGGTTTTTCAATCACGCACGCAGAGAAACAGGGGTCGCATATGCTGACCTCGCTTTCAGATGCAGACGGGTACGTCATTTTAGAGCCCGGGCAAACCCTGAAATCAGGAGAAAGAAGCGATGTGTATCGGTATGTTTTCCGCAGAGAACCAGTTTAAGAGGTGAAATGATCATGGCCTATGTTGAAGCAGTATGTACAAGTGAGAAGAAAGGTATCGTTAAGCGTGAACAACAGTCTGTTGTTATCAGGAAGGAATGGGGAATTGAAAATGATGCCCATGCCGGTAAGTGGCACCGCCAGGTGTCGCTGCTGGCCGGAGAAAGCATTGACAATGTGAAAGAGATCCTGCCGACCCTGAAGAAAGGGGCCTTTGCCGAAAATATTATTACCAGAGGTATTGATCTTGTCGGGATACAGATAGGCCAGAGGATTACCGTCGGTGACGAGGTAGTACTTGAAATTACCCAGATAGGCAAGGAATGTCACAATGCGGGCTGTGCAATAAAAAAGGCAACCGGTGACTGCATAATGCCAAAAGAGGGGATATTCGCCACGGTAATCCAAGGCGGAAGGGTTCAGGCCGGGGATTCTTTAAATTTTGTTTCCTGATTTGAATTAGTTCAGACCTGATCTGACAATGCTCTATTGAAAGAGCGAGGGTTACAGGTTTTGATGGAGGTTACCTGACCAAAATCAAAACCTTATAGGAGGTAACCCTCATGTTACATGGCAACGAAAGAATCATTAAACACAAGCTTGGACTTTTAAATCTGGCAGAAGAACTTGGAAATGTCTCCCAGGCTTGCCGAATTATGGGATTGTCCCGAGACACTTTTTACCGTTACTATAGGAAATGTTCGATTTTAAGAGATGTTGGAAACTTTGACTGGCAGACGCCTCAAAACTAAAAAAGGGGACGACCTATCGGATGGCGTAAATACGATATTTGATTTGATAATTTGACATTTAATTTTGCTCTGACCCTATTTATTTTACT
>CAMYKS010000056.1 GCA_947259115.1 uncultured Desulfobulbaceae bacterium
TATGAAACAAAATGAAAGATGTAGTGCCATAACAACACGGATGGCCCGGTTAACATACTGGTATCACCCAACTTTGTTGGCTAATGTCACAAAGTTGGGTTAGCGCCATTCCGCTCTGTCGCCGATTGTTATAAGTATCTATAGTCACTCATAATCTGAAAACTGCAGATGTAAAAGAATAGGATTTAGAAATTGCGTCATAAAAAGTGGCGCAATTAAATTTTCGCGCCACATAAACATTTTTATATGGCGCGATTTTGACAATTGCGTCATTATAGATGCACTATGCCAAAACGTATTTCACAAGATGAGCTAGACAAAGTTCTCCTGGTGGTTGCAAGTTTTCCTGAAGGAGCCGGTCTTGGAGAGATTAGCGGAGCATTGGACAATAATGTACCGCGTCGAACCTTGCAGCGCTGGCTGGCCCGCCTTGTCGAACAGAAGAAGTTAGCAGTAGGGGGGCAGGCTCGGGCAAGCCGATACAGGTTGGCAAAATGTATCGGTATAGGGACAGCAGTTCTGCCAGCCCTAAAAGGTGAAGCATATGGCGAATCATATGTGCCGTTCTCACCTGAAGGTGGAGAACTCAAGCAGATGGTTCGTCAACCCATCCATAACCGTCGTCCTGTTGGATACAAGCGAGATTTTCTTGACTCTTACTACCCGAACACCACCTTCTATCTTTCCGAAGATGTTCGCCGTCGACTTGCCGAGCTAGGCCGCCCTCCAGGCGGAGAACAACCGGCCGGGACCTATGCCCTGAAAATTTTCAACCGGCTATTGATAGATCTTTCCTGGAATTCAAGCCGCCTGGAAGGTAATACTTACTCGATACTTGAAACCGAACGTCTGTTGGAATTTGGAGAGGAGGCCTTGGGCAAGAACGCACGCGAAGCGCAGATGATCCTGAACCATAGGGCCGCAATAGAATTTCTGGTGGAGCAAACACCCGATACTGGTTTAAATAGATACACAATTTGCAATCTACATGCTTTGTTGTCGGATAACCTTCTTGTCGATCCTCAGGCATGTGGCAGATTGCGCTCTATCCCTGTTGGTATTGGGGGTACGGTCTATCATCCGCTGGAAATACCGCAGTTAATCCATGAATGTTTCCTGCAAATTCTCGCGATGGCGAGTGAAATTAACGATCCTTTTGAGCAGGCGTTCTTTGTTCTTGTCCATCTGCCCTATCTGCAACCCTTTGAAGATGTCAACAAGCGTGTTTCAAGGCTGAGTATAAATATTCCCATGATCCGTGAGAACCTTTGTCCACTCTCCTTTGTGGATGTACCTGAGCAGGCCTACATTGATGGAATTGTGGCGGTATATGAACTCAACCGTATAGACTTATTACGGGATGTTTTTGTCTGGGCTTATCAGCGGTCCTGTTTGCGTTATTCAGCTGTTCAGCAATCACTAGGTGAACCAGATCCATTTCGGATGCGGTATAGAAGAGAAATAATGGACTCTGTGACCACGGTGATTCGTGAAGGTTTTGACAAGAGGGAGGCGGCAGGCTGGATCGCTCGAAAAGCAAAACAGGAAATTGGAGCTGATGATCGGGCGCGTTTCATTGAGATTGTCGAAACCGAACTTGGAAGTCTGCACGAAGGTAATATCGCCCGTTATCGCCTGTTACCAGAAAAATTTATATCCTGGAAAGAAAGCTGGCGCTGATTACCTGCGCTAGGCTGATCTTTAAACACAGTACAAACAAATCCATAGAGAAATAAAATATGTATAAATGGATTAAAAAAAGAAAACTGCTGACAGCATTGCTGGTCTTCACTGTTATTGCTTGCATCTATTTTTTTTCCAGTCAGGTGGATGAAGGAGTGGCTGTTTTGTATACTGACGAGCAATTGGCCGCCAAGGTCGTAGAGTTTGGTGATGGGCTATATGCCTTGATGGATACCAGCAAGGGGGAGATTCTCCTGCGGCTGGAATTTGAGAAAGTGCCAATGACTGTTATGAACTTTGTCGGCCTGGCCGAAGGATCCATACATTCAAACCGCGGTGCCGGGGTTCGTTTTTATGATGGCCTTAAATTTCACCGGGTGATAAAAAAATTCATGATCCAGGGTGGTGATCCCCGTGGCAATGGCAGCGGTGGACCGGGTTATGAATTCCCCGACGAGTTTCACACGAAACTGAGGCATAATGGTGGTGGGATTCTGTCCATGGCCAATGCCGGCAGGAATACCAATGGCAGTCAATTCTTTATCACCCATGTGGCGACCCCGCATCTGAACGGTGTGCACTCGGTCTTCGGCCGGGTTGTCAAGGGGCAGGAGGTGGTTGATGCCATCCGTAAGCGGGATAAGATAAGACGCCTGAACATTATCCGGGCAGGAGACAAGGCCAGGAACTTTGTGGCCGACCAGGCGAGCTTCGATGCTTTAGTGGAGCAGGCAAAAAGTAAATGACCGTTTTTGTTTCTGATTCTATTTTAATCACTGTCCTCTGCTCAATTCTCCTCGCCCTTCAGGGCAATCAAATCATACAGGTAATTTTTCGTTCACGTCATAACATGTGCGAATAATCATGGACATAATCGTTTTAATGTTATAAAGAACTACTCTTTTCCAGCAACCCATATTTCTCGCTATGATCTTTGTGAAATAGACAATGGCAGAAATTCGAAATAGTCAAATTCCCCTCAAATGACATCACTTGTAAAGTAGCAGGAGTTTCTTCAATGAAAATTGGAATTGTCGGTTTGCCCAATGTTGGCAAATCAACCTTATTTAATGCCCTCACCAAAGCCGGTGCCGAGGCCAGTAATTATCCATTTTGTACCATTGAGCCAAATGTCGGCATTGTCGCGGTCCCTGATGAGCGGCTTAATGTTCTGGGCCATCTTGGCACATCAAATAAAATTATCCCCACCACCATAGAGTTTGTTGATATCGCAGGCCTTGTTAAAGGCGCTTCACAGGGTGAAGGGCTCGGCAATATGTTTCTTGCGCACATTCGCGGCGTGGAAGCCATTGCCCATGTGGTTCGCTGCTATGATGATGAAAATGTCACCCATGTCCATGGACAGGTCAACCCTGTTGAGGATGTGGAGACAATTAATCTGGAGCTGATTCTTTCTGACCTGGAATTGGTTGAAAAGCGAATTTTCGGTGAGGAGAAAAAAGCGCGTGGTCGGGACAAGGACGCGCAGGTAAAGCTTGCCGGCCTGTTGAAAATAAAGGCTGTGCTTGAAGCTGAAAAACCAGCCAGAACCGCAGTGCTGACCGACCGGGAAAACGAGCTGCTTGATCGGGAACTCCTACTGCTCACTAATAAAAAGGTGATTTATGTTGCCAATGTGAGCGAGGATGATCTCAGTGATGGGGGCGACAACGCCTATGTGCGGGAACTGCGTGCTTACGCCGATTCCCATGGCGATGGCCTGGTTTCGGTTTCTGCAAAGATTGAATCAGAACTCTCTGAAATGGATGAAGAGGAAGCATCAATTTTTCTGAGTGAGTTAGGCATCAAAGAGTCTGGACTTGCCCGTCTCACCCATGAGGCATATTCTCTGCTTGGCCTTATGTCCTTTCTTACCACCGGCGAGCAAGAAACCCGCGCCTGGACTGTTCCCAAGGGCACCAGAGCGCCACAGGCGGCTGCTGTCATTCACACGGATTTTGAAAAACATTTTATCCGCGCTGAAGTGGTTCCCTATGATGATCTGGTTGAAGCCGGTTCCTGGGCATCAGCTAGAACTCAGGGCAAGCTCAGGACAGAGGGGAAAGAGTATATTTTTCAGGATGGGGATGTGACGGTATTTCTGACCAGTGCCTGATGGGTCGGTAGCGGCCGGTATGCTGCTAGCCGTGATATTTTGATGCAGAAGGCGGAACACTTGCAGGTGCCAGGCCCCTCTGGTCAGCCTTCTGGGTGCGCTCAGAAAGGCTGTTTGCGGCAGCTTTTCGGTAAAGGCCCGGTCTGGTATTGATGATCCCAATCAAGTCGCTTCTCTTGTGCCGCTGTTTGCAGATTATAGAGACTTTCAAGCAGGCACCCTGAACGTGGAGCGTGGGGGCAGGTTTCAAAAAGCCGGGGCTTCTTTTTTTCAGTGCGGGAACACAAAGCGTGCAGGGTGTGTGACGCTTAAGGGAAATGGCAGAAAAGAGCTTTATGGCTGCTCTATCGGCAGGGAGATTTCAATTCGTTGGGTCGATCCATTCTGCGTATAGTACACGACCAGTGTGCCTGGCAGTGCAATATTTGGCAGGTAGGCGCTGCCTTTCAACCCACCGGTTGGGGCAATTTCGACATTTTTCAGCACACGCATATTGAAAATGCGCGATAAATTCTCTTTTTCCTGGGCAGACATGGTCGATGCGGCGTTTGACAGCAGGCTTATGACTGTGCCGCCAAAGGGAATGACCTGTTCCGCTGCTATACCGGCCATTGTCCCCGCGATATCACCGGCGAGTTCGACTCCAACATTGGGTGGTGCGGTAATTTCCTCATAGGTCGAGGCAGAATCCACATAGCGTCCGTTTTGGTTCAGCAGCTTGACGTTCTGGACAGTGAAGTCATTTGTGCTGATATTTTCGATTTCGATAATATATTCGAGCCAGCCGGGATCTTCGATCAAAGTTTCCTCGCTGCCCTGCTCAGCAATTCTGATCAGCGTTGCGGCCAGGTAGTCAGATTCTGCCCGAATGGGGGGCATGGTTGCATCAATGTCCGGTGTCTTTGACTCTTTTGGACCGGCACAGCCAGAGAGAGCAAGGGGCAAGACCAGGACTGACAGTAAGAAATAGAAAATCAGCCGCATAAAAGCTCCTGAACAATGTAGGATTTGGTC
>CAMYKS010000057.1 GCA_947259115.1 uncultured Desulfobulbaceae bacterium
TTTTTCCATGCGTATAACGAAAATGAGAATTGAGGGGATAACGAAAACAGTAAAAATGGTCGATACTGCTATACCGCCGAGTATGACACTTCCGAGCCCCCGGTATAACTCAGAACCGGAACCGGGAAACACCACCAGCGGCAGCATGCCGAATATAGAAGTTGCGGCGCTCATATAAATGGGCCGCAGCCTGCTCTTGGTTGATTCGAGCACCGCATCGCGGTAATCCATACCGTTATGAACATTATTCAATGCCTGGTGCACAATAAGAATTGCATTGTTCACCACAACACCTATAAGGATAACGAAACCTAGCATGGTAAGGATATCCATGGGCTGGGGTTTGGAGGACAGAACATTGAGCAGGGTAAAGCCCATGAAGCCGCCGGCCCCAGCCAGTGGTACGGTGAGCATGATGATAAGAGGATAGATGAAATTACCAAAGAGCGAGGCCATAAGCAGGTAGGAAATCACGGCGGCAAGAAGAAAATTCCACTTCAGTGCCTCCCTGGTCTGCACCAGTTTTTCGGCCGCACCGCTCATCTTGACATCAATTCCTTTCAAAAGCCCCATGGCCTGCACCTGGTTGACGATGTCCGACTCAATTTTTTCCATGGCCTCCTGCAGGGGCAACTCTTTTGGCGGCGTCACTTGCAGAGTAACGGTACGTTTACGTTCCAGGTGCCGTATCTGGGTCATGCCTGTTGTACGGACAAGTTCCGCCAGGCTGGAAACCGGCACCACCTTGCCGCCGGGGGTTACCATCAGCGAATTGTAAAGCTCTTCAGGCGTACGGATGGATTCATCGGCTGTTTTTAACACCATGTCGATGGTCTTTTGGCCTTCCTCTTTAAATTCACCCACCTTGCGGCCATCCATCAAAACGTCCAGTGCCACCCCGAGATCTCTGGCCGTCATGCTGTTCGCCTTCAGCCTGTCTCGGTTCGGCTCCAGCCGCACTTCAGGAAAGGTAATCTCAACCGAGGGCACCGGCCGCACACCATACCCCTTAAGTTCTTTACGGGACATGCCGAACATAACACCTGCAGCCTTAAAAAGGGCTTCAAGGTTATCACCGCTGATATCAACATCAATGGTCCGTCCACCACCGATACGGGTCTGGAAGATGCCCACCTGTTTGGCGACACCGAACATGTCGGGTATGGTATAAATCCAACGCTGGAACAACGGGGTCAGGTCTGCAGCCCTGTCCCAGTCAGTGGCCATGGCACCGAAAATCATGAACGCCTCGCGGCCCACATAAAACATGTTCAGGATGCCTGGAAAGCCATCATGCTCCTTCTGCATATGGGGTTCTGCCTGTCGGAAGAGATGCTCGCCTATCTCTATCCTTTCCTCCAGGGACTGGCCCGGAGGCGGAATGAGAAAGCTTAAGACAAAATTCCGGTTGCCGAGAGGCAAATAGTCAGTCTTGGGCATCAGCACCAGAACAGAGCCGGCAGCCAGCACAATAAGGAGCAGAACTGTTGCAATCCTGGTTACCCAGTTCATGGTGGTAAAGCGCACAAGAAACATAACGGCGTCGGACAGCTTTTTGCCCAGCCCGCCGATGATGCCCTCTTTTTTCTTAACTGCCTTAGTGACTGAGAACAGCTTGAAAGATAACATCGGAATAACAGTCATTGAAACAACCAGGCTCAAACTCACTGCCGCAACAACAGCTATGGCAATATCCCTGAAAAGCTGCCCCGCCTCTTCCTGGATAAAAACTACCGGTAAAAACACAGCGACTGTGGTCAGGGTTGAGGCAATAATGGCGCCCCACACCTCCCTGGTCCCATCATATACCGCATTAAAGGGGGCTTTACCCATCTGCCGATGCCTGTCAATATTTTCAATCACCACAATGGCATTATCAACCAGCATGCCAACTGCAAAGGCAATGCCGGCGAGACTGACAACATTAAGGTTTCTCCCCATGGCGGCCATGAAAATAAAGGTGCCGACTATGCTGGTCGGAATGGCCATGGCAACCACCAGGGTGGACCGGAAAGAGCGCAGAAAAAGAAGCAGAATGCCAATGGCCAGCAGCCCGCCGTACATAATGTTCATCTTTATGAGGTCTATGGCTCCCCTGATATAACGCCGCTGATCATATACCCACTGAAATTTAATGTTTTCCGGCTGCAGTATTTCTGCGTTCAGCCAGTTCACCCGTTCCTGAACCCTGTCTGTCATCTCAAGGACATTAACGCCGGGTTCGGGTTTTATACCGCATGCAATACCTCCCTTACCGTTGTGTATAACAATGCCTGAGCGCTTGGCATACCCCCGTTTCACAGTGGCCACGTCAGCAAGCAAAATACGTTGCTGCCCGGTGGATTTGAGAACCACGCTGCCGATATCTGCCGCCGAGTTGAATTCGCCTATCGTCCGAATCCTGTAATCACGGCGGCCCACTCCCATGCTGCCTGCTGAGATATTTACATTTTCAACCTGTAAAACGCCAATCACATCATTAATGGACAGCCCATAAGCGGCCAGCAGTTCCGGTTGAATAACAACATGCATCTCCTCTTCAATGCCGCCGGGCACAAAGAGGTCCGCCACACCTTCAACTCTCTCAAGATGCTGGCGGATTTCGTTCTCAAAAAATGTACGGTATGTTTCTACAGGCCGGTCATTTTCAGGCACGGTTTTTAAAATAATCCAGATCACCGGCGAGGTGGCTGCACCGGTGGCACTTATCACCGGCCGGTCAACATCATCCGGGTAGGAAGGCACCTCGTTGATCTTGTTGGATACCCTCAGCAGGGCCTCATCCAGGTCGGTATCCAGGGTAAAACGAAGAGTTACCTCACCTCGGCTGTTCTGCGAGTTGCTCTCCATTTCGACCAGCCCGGGGATGCCCTTGAGGGTCTTTTCCTGCTCCTCAATAATTTCCCGCTCCACTTCATAAGGCGTTGCGCCCCGCCACGTTGTGCTGACAGTAATAACAGGCTCTTCCACTGAAGGACTCAGTTGATATGGCAATTTAAAAAGACTGATTATGCCGAACATCACCACCAGAATGATACCGACGATAACCGTGACCGGTTTTTTTATGGAGAAGCTGACTATGTCCATTTCAAAAGTGAGATTCTAGGTTTTAGATTAAAACATTAAGAATTACAAAAGTTGCCGGGCAATTAACCATCTATTGCCTGATATTAAGCTGTTCCCCGCCAAACAACCGTTCGTTGCCTTTCACTACCACCTGCTGCCCTGCTTCTAGCGAACCTGCAATGCCCACCGAAAGTCCGCTGTATCCCTGCACTGCCACCGGCACCATTTTAGCTTTGCCTTCATCGACAACAAATACGGCATTGCTGCCGGACTTGGTCACCAGCGCATCTCTCGGTACAAGCAGGCTTTGCTCGCGGCTTGCAGTGGGAAGTAGGGCGCGGGCCTCCATGCCTTCCACCAGCCCATCAGGGTTATTTAACCTGATTTTCACGCTGAAGGTGCGGGTGGCCACATCCCCTTTTGGCACGAAAGACATAAACCTGCCCACCTGCTTGAGTTCACCGGCGGTAATTTCTATTTCCCTGCCGGGTTTCAGGAATTGCAGCATGGCGGACGGCACATCAACTATAATATCCAAATCGCTGTCATCGGCTATAACTGCCACCATACCGCCATCATCGACCCACTCCCCTTTTTCTGCATTTTTCTGCACGACTATACCGTCAAAGGGGGCCCGTATCTTCTTTTTCTTCTTCTCCAAAAGAAGCCTGTCCAGGGATGACTTTAATGAAAGAGACCTGCTTTCCAGCTTTTTGCTTTTGAAAAAATATTCATCATAGGAAGATTCAGAAACAGAACCTTCTTTATAGAGCGGTTCTCTCCTGTTGAGTTCCTTCCCCGCCTGTTCAAGCTCAATCAGCACCAAATCATGGTCTGCCCGGGTAGCGCTGATAGCTGTTTCAAGGATATCGGATCCCAGTCTGACCAGAGGTTCACCGCTTTTAACCCTGTAACCCTCTTCAAAAAAAACCTCCTTGACTATGCCATCAACCTCGGCTGCAACATCTGATTTGCGGGCATAATATACCGTGCCAACAAATTCCACCATGGGCTCTGCTTCACCCTGAATTACCTGCGCCACCTCCACCAGGGAAGGGGGACGTCCCTTGGGCTTGGATTTTTCTTCCTCAGCTGCAAAAGCGCTTTTGGCAGGCAGCAAAAAAATGCACAACACGTACAACAACATGTATAT
>CAMYKS010000058.1 GCA_947259115.1 uncultured Desulfobulbaceae bacterium
AAAACAACAATTGGACACGGTATGGCACCAATAATTTTCTGGGTCCGCAAATGCGGACAGGGGCCCGGCACATCAGATAATAGCTGTTCCGCTACGAGAGAGCTGTAAGGTCTCTTCGCTCCACAGCCATTATCTTCGTGCCTTCGCCTTGATCCTGATGGGTGACTGGTGCGGTAAAAGCGTTACCGACACAAAAAACTTGAAATAGCGGGTGCGGCAAGAAAGGGATAATCACAACCGCAGAGAGAGCATCAGAGGGGGTACCCATGCAGAGGGAAATGTATTTTTTTCCTTTACGGGGACCTATATCCCTTGACAAGGGGCCTTTTAATGGGTGACCTCTTTGTTTCATTAGCTCAGTGCAGCAAGAGAAATAGGTGGAGTGTCTCCTAAATTTCTGTGGTTATGATTGGTGGTCCTTTCAAATAAAAACTGTGACTGTAGCTTGACAATCCTTGTGTAGAAAAGGTAGGTGTATAACCGACGAAAAAAATAAAACATATTATGAATTCAGCACTACTGTCGAGTGAGAAAAATGAATAAATTTTTACTGATCATACTAGCGATATTACTGCCACCAGTTGCTGTATTTCTAAAAAGTGGGGCCGGGAAAGACCTTATAATAAACGTCCTTCTCTGCTTGGTTTTTTATGTTCCAGGTATTATCCATGCCTTATGGGTCGTATCGAAATAAACAGTCTGAGTATATTCAGCGTGATTTTCATTCATCTATTTGTTCGGATTATGAAAAGAAGATAACAAATGGCAAGTTCAACAATTGGCAGGCAAACGAAAACTAAAGACTATTCCAATCCATGGTAACTGTCATATCTGATGTAATATAGACTTCTTGACTTTAAGATTTGGGGAATCAGCGTCATTTTTATAAAAAAATGACAGCACCCTCCTTCCAAGATGTTCTGGAATTATCTTTCAAGTCTCTGTTTGAGAAATTTCTGAAAGTACGATTTTGATAATGATTGTTTCATGAAGATATAGCTAGATGGATCAAGTTGATTAGGGAGGAATAGCAAATATAGGGTACTGCGGTATAAAATCTTCATATCGCCTTATTCAATGCAACTCAGACCGGCCCTCGATAAGAGTCGAATTGCTGGTTTGAACTGTTGGCCAGGAAAATTTTGCCTAGAAAAAGCTGGCGGGCAGGAATTGTCTCTGCCCGCCAATTGGGTAAACCTTTGTATTAGTCTGTAATTGCGCGCAAGTCGTGGGTGCATGCGCAATGGGCTTCTTCTCCGCGATCAGATCATCCTCCAGAGGTGTCTGCAGGTGGTTCCTGAGCGAAAGGATTCTTCTCCGGAGTCATATCCTTAGGTGCTGTGCCCGGCAAAATCTCGAAGCCGATGTCGAACTGAACCAGCATGTCTTTCAGTAGGTCGATCGGTTTGCGGTCCCCGACCAGCTTGGCCTTGCCGGACTTGATCTGGTCATCCATGCTGACAGCACCCATCATGGTCTGTTCGAGATCGGCACGGTCGATGGTTACCGTTAGATCGGCATCTTTGGCCTGAAAGCCCTTGATGTTGGTCAACGTAGCATTACTCAGCTCGACCACATATTCCTCGCCGTTGTCAGGGGTGACGAGGTTGATAGTGAACTCGACGCCTTCGGCTTTTTCACTGTCAAGGCGGATGCCCAGGAAGTCCAGCCATAATTCGGTACTCATCGCCCGGATCATGTCAGGCCCTGTCGTCTTCGGCGAAGCGCCGGCGGGGATACCATTGCGCAACTCCAATGCTCCGGCCAGGAAGCTGTTGCGCACGCTGGGGCTCTCCTTCTGGTAGCCGATCTGTTCATACACATCGGCCAGCAAGTCTTTGGCCTCTTGGTTGTCAGGCTCGGCAAACACCAGCTTGTTCAGAATCTCCATGGCAAGTCGGTACTTGCCCTGGTCGAAGAGTTCCTGTCCTTTCTTGGTAATTTTCTTCGCGCCACCCATCATTTCGACGTAAAGCGGGGCAGAATCGCGCGGTGACAGAGGTATCAGGGTCGCCGGGTTGGCGTCCCAGTAACCAAGGTAACGGTTGATGACAGCACGGCTGTTATGTTCTTCGGAGCCATGATAACTGTGCGCTGCCCACTGGTTCTGCAAGCTCTTCGGCGGGCTGTAAACATTGTGGATTTCATTGATTGTGATACCCTGGTTTGCCAAGTGCAGGACCTCGTTATTGAGGTTGGCATAGATATCTCGTTGGGCGCGCATCACTTCCAAAATACGATCACTCCCCCAGCGTGGCCAACTGTGGGAGGCAAACATCACATCGGCCTCATGACCGAACAGGTAGATAGCCTCGTTGATCCCTTTTGACCATGCCAGCGCATCACGCACCAAAGCTCCACGCAGGGTGTAGATATTATGGACCGTGCCGGTGATGTTTTCCGCGGCCCAGAAAGCCTTCCATTCGGGGAAATAGGTGTTCATCTCCGCCGGTGCTTCGGTCCCGGG
Organism: uncultured Desulfobulbaceae bacterium; assembly: GCA_947259115.1. Lineage (GTDB taxonomy): Bacteria > Desulfobacterota > Desulfobulbia > Desulfobulbales > BM004 > BM004. The sequence goes on from CAMYKS010000058.1 coordinate 2,468, forward strand.
CGTATTCTGGAAGACCATTTTGACACCGTCAACAGTCATCTCCTCGATGTCCCCTTCAACGATCTTATTCGGCGGAATCAAGCCAAGGTTGCCTGCCGCAGTATTCTTGCCAATCGACTGGTCGACATGGCCAAAAGGGCTGCGGGGAAGAAGTACGCCATACTGGTAAAACAGGCGACGTGACATTGCAGTGCCGGCATAGACGTTCTCAGAGACTGCATGATCCATAAAGCCGATCGGCGCAATTACCGGCACTTTGCCGCTCTGCACATCGGCCTCATCAACGACACCGCGGACGCCACCGAAGTGGTCGGCGTGGGAATGCGAGTAGATGACTGCAGTGACCGGACGTTCACCGAGCTGCTCGTTGATGAACTTCAGTGCCGCGGCAGCGGTTTCTTTGGCCGTCAATGGGTCGAAAATGATCCAGCCCTTTTCCCCCTTGATGAAGGTGATGTTGGCCAGGTCAAAGCCACGGATCTGGTAGATCTTGTCCGGGATGACCTCGTACAGACCATAGGCCATGTTGAGTACGGCCTGACGCTGCAAGGAAGGATGAACCGTGTCGTATTCCTGATCAGTCAAAAGGAATTCATAACTACCCATATCCCAGGCCACATTACCGGCTTCAGCCATGATCTGCTTATATTCAGGCGCAGCAATAAAGCCTTTTTTAGCCTCTTCAAAATCACGTTTGTCTTCGAACGGCAATGTTTTTCGAAGGCCGTTCTGCAGTTCAATGGTAAATTCTGAGGGAATTTTTCCTTTGGGGTCAAAATGCTTTGTTGGATCAGCTGCAACGACACTACCTCCACCAGCACCAAATACAGGCAGTGCGAAACATATTGAAATGAATAATGTTACAGGAATTAAGCACATATGATTAGTTTTCATAATTCTCACTACTTAAGTTAAATTTATAATTTAATCTTTTACAGCTTAGCCTATCAATATTGATTATTATTTTTATCCATGACAATAATATATTTTTAAATTTTTGCGACAAAATAATTCGTTCTGGCAACCTCAAACAGGCAAACCGTATCATGCCCTATTGGCATATTTAACTCAAACTGGAGAAAAGAAAGGGTTGGCAGTGGTAAGGCCTCACTGCAGATAGACAGACAGAAACTTGTATACTTCCTGAGAAGGTTACTGGCCAGTATACGTAACAATTTCCACCTGCCAAAGTTAAAGTACTTCCAATCTATACGCAACTCAAGCAAAGGCCCTGTTCAAGACACAGTTTAAATCTCTATTGACCCTTACTCTTGCTCAAAGCTGAATTTTAATCTCAGCCTACATCTATTTTATACTATTTTTTTGTGTCCTGGGACCTATCATATTCTCCGGTTGAACATAGGTGTCAAACTGTTCCTCGGTAAGCAGGCCGAGCTGTATGGCGGCTTCTTTCAAAGTGCTGTTCTCAGTATGGGCCTTTTTCGCTACCTTTGCCGCATTTTCGTAACCGATATGTGGGTTCAGTGCTGTCACCAGCATGAGCGAGTTGTGCAGGTTGTGTTCAATTTTTTCCGGTACCGGCACGATTCCGGCTGCACAGTGTGTATCAAAAGAGCTTGTCGCATCTGCCAGCAGAGTGGTTGACTGGAGGAAGTTGTA
>CAMYKS010000059.1 GCA_947259115.1 uncultured Desulfobulbaceae bacterium
GAAGTAAAATTTTGCGTGGGGGTATAGCTCAGCTGGGAGAGCGCTTGAATGGCATTCAAGAGGTCAGCGGTTCGATCCCGCTTACCTCCACCACGACATAATCCGGCAACGTCCAACCTCATCCAGAAAGGCCCGAACTTACGGGCCTTTTTCTTTTCCTGTTGTCCAGCACCGTACAGCGTGATAGAGTGAAATCCGAATGCTTTGGGGGCCTTTTTGAGAGCAAAAGGCCCCCAAAGCTAAATGGAAGCCCCCAAAAACGGAGGAAGCCACATGCCTAAACGGATTGCGCCGCTTACCGAAACCAAAGTTAGAACAGTCAAACCCGAAGAAAAAACAAAAAAACTTTTCGATGGCAGTGGGTTGTATCTTCTCGTCACCCCAACCGGGGGCAAGCTCTGGAAACTCAAATATCGTTTTGAGGGGAAGGAAAAGAAGCTGTCTCTGGGTGCGTATCCTCATGTTTCTCTTGCCGAAGCCAGACTGAAACGTGACCATGCCAGAACCTTATTGGCTAATGGAGCAGATCCTGGCGACACGAAGAAAGCGCAGAAGGCAGCCAGCGTCCAGGAAACCGAAACCTTCGAGATCATCGCCCGGGAGTGGCACACCAAATTTTCGCCATCATGGGCCGCAAGTCATGCCAACAAAATTCTCCGGCGCTTTGAACTCTATATCTTCCCCTGGCTGGGGGCACGGCCGATAAAATCTATAACCGCTCCTGAACTGCTTGCAGTCCTGCGGCGAATTGAGGCGAAAGGCACTCTTGATACAGCACACCGTGCCAAACAGAACTGCGGCCAAGTCTTCCGCTATGGCGTCGCAACCGGTCGAGCCGAGCGCGACCCATCCGGAGATTTGCGCGGCGCCATCCCTCCTGCCAAGGGCAAGCACATGGCCACCATCACCGACCCAAAGGAAATCGGCGGTCTGCTGCGCTCCATTAATAGTTACCGGGGCAGCATTTTTACCCGCTGCGCCCTGCGGATTGCGCCCCTTGTCTTTGTCCGACCTGGCGAACTGCGACAAGCAGAATGGCAGGAAATTGATTTTGAGACTGCGGAATGGCGGATACCAGCAGAAAAAATGAAGGCGGGCATCCTGCATATTGTTCCACTCTCCAGCCAGGCACTGGGGGTTCTACAGGAGATCCAGCCCTTGACCGGGCATGGCCGTTATGTTTTCCCCAGTCCTCGAACCGACACAAGACCCATGAGTAATAATGCCGTACTTTCCGCCCTGAGGCGCATGGGATATGCCAAAGATGAAATGAGCGGCCACGGATTCAGGAGCATGGCCAGTACACTGCTGAATGAGCAGGGCTGGAACCGGGATGCCATTGAACGGCAGCTAGCCCATGCCGAACGTAACAGCGTGCGAGCCTCGTACAATTACGCTGAATACCTCCCCGAGCGCCGGAGGATGATGCAGGCCTGGGCGGATTACCTGGACCGATTGGAAGCGGGTGAAGCATGCAATGTCTTGCCTTTTCAGGCAGCAAGTTAATAAAGATGAACTCGTAAAAAGTCGAAAACGACCTTTGCACTGTAGGGAAATACAATGACTTATAACCTTTCCGCCGTCGGTGGCGAGGCTTTTTATGACACCGACAATAAAGAGATCAATATTTTCCAGCCTACTAGACGCAACCTGATTTTTTTTAAAAAAATTTCATGTCGCCCCAACTCATTATTATAACGTAGTATTTTAACATTTTACACCGTAAAAATATACGTTTTCCTGCTCAATCCCTGTCAAAAAACCTCCGCCCCCCGAAAAGAGTAAGTAGAGGGGAAAAATTCCGCTCGACCTGACAGGGTCCAAGTCGACCGCCCGAAACGCGTACACCATTCAACCATCTTCGCTGCCGTTGGGTGGTGTAATAGGCTCGCTAGCCTACGACCAACGGCTGTCTACTCCATACCCTTTCGATCGCTCCCCCTGCCGGTGCCGGTTGCGGAATCACTATTTCACCACAAACCCTAAGATTGATTCTGGGTCGAGAGATCGGTATATACCCTACGAGCACTTGAACAAAAATAAAGAATTAAACATGTTATTATATTGACTTAAGTATAATAATATTGTTATATACAGCCAATGAAACATAAAAATATTATAAAAAGACACCTGCAGAACTCTATCGTTCAACGATTATTCAAGGGGAAAGTGATCGTTTTGCTTGGTGCCAGGCAGGTGGGCAAGACCACCCTTGTAGAAGAAATCCTGTCTAATCTTGAGCATTCCATAATTAAATTGAACGGTGACGAAGCAGATGTTCGGGAACTGCTTGCCAATACTACCTCGACCAGACTTCGTGCCATCATAGGTAAAAACAAAATAGTCTTTATAGATGAGGCTCAGCGTATTAGTAACATTGGACTCACTTTGAAGTTAATGTGTGATAACTTGCCAGATATTCAAGTAATTGCAACTGGATCTTCCTCCTTTGAGCTGACAGCAAAAATAAATGAACCGCTGACCGGCAGGAAATATAAATTCAACCTTTTTGGGCTATCATATCTGGAAATGGTTGAGCACCATGGGTTGCTCACCGAGAACCGACTGCTTGAACACCGACTTATTTTTGGACTTTACCCAGAAATCATAACCCATCCAGGCGAGGAGCGAGACCTGTTGAAACTTCTGAGCGAAAGTTATCTCTATAAAGACCTGCTGCTTCTGGAAGAGGTTACCAAACCAATCCTCTTTGAAAAAATACTAAAAGCCCTGGCTCTGCAGCTTGGCTCTGAAGTCTCTTTTAATGAATTGAGCCGATTAACCGGTGCAAATCACCAAACTGTCGAAAAATATATTGCTCTGCTGGAAAAGGCATTTGTTATTTATCGGCTGCCGGCCTTTAGCAAAAATGTTCGTAACGAAATTAGAAAAGGGAAAAAATTCTACTTTTATGACAACGGTATTCGCAATGCCATAATAAATAACTTCCAGCTTCCTGGTCAGCGTACCGACATGGGGCCTTTATGGGAAAATTTTTTGATAAGTGAGCGCCTTAAAACGTTGTCCTTATATAATTTAGATGGAGAGAGTTATTTCTGGAGAACCACCCAGCAGCAGGAAATAGACTATATTGAAGAATCTCATCAGCTGCTTACCGCCTGGGAATTCAAGTGGAGCAATAAGGCCAGAGGGAAAATTCCAAAAACATTTTCCCGAGCCTATCCTGAAGCTCAATGTTCTGTGGTGACTCCTGAAAACTTCATGGATTTTCTGACAAGCGGGATAGACATGTAACATCTCTGCCGGAGGGATTTGGGCAGCAGCGGCGCCTCACGCCGAGGACCTGACGACCTTGGTACCACAGTCCTTCATTTGGCCCGACTTAACGATACAACCCCAATATGAATAGAGTTGCGTTTTCAAGCATTAGAACTTCCAATTCAATTTTCTTGCTTCCAGTCAATTATACTCATTGAGTTGACTCTCTGCTCAATCCCATTTCCCTCCACAACAGTCCCACGAAGACATTTTCCGTGTAACTTTACCCCCTTTTTCAATGAAATAGGGTCAACTCAGATAGACGGGTTCGAAAAAATCACCCGTAAGAGGCAAATTTGTTTCTTTCGTTTTCTTACACTTGAGAAAAAAATTGATTATGATGTATTCG
>CAMYKS010000060.1 GCA_947259115.1 uncultured Desulfobulbaceae bacterium
TTTAAAGGGGTCGTATTCCATCATGACCGATTCCCAGGCAAGTTTCCCAAGGCCGGGCAGCATGGAAAGTTGTAATTGAAATTTTGCCAGTTTTGCTATTGGCTGCAAGCCAATGGCCGGTGAGAGAAGAATCAGTCCGGCAGGTTTTGGGATCTGTTCGCCCGCAAGCGCACTTAAAGAATATTCCACGGCAAGTGCTGCCCCATTTGAGTATCCCAAAATATAGAACGGCTTTTCAGAGCCAATACTCTTTTGAATATGTCGAGCCCCGATTCGGGCAGCGGCTGCCCAATCCTGCCATTTCGCACGAGTCAGTGCTGCCGGGATCGTTCCATGTCCTGGGAGTCTGAGACCAACGACCCAAAAACCCTCTCCATGCAGTTTTTCAGCAAGGGCCCGAACACTATATGGTGAATCTGTTAATCCATGTAACATGAGAATCCCCGCCCGGGGATTTTCCACCTCCAGTTCAAACGATCTGTTCCAGTTAATTTCATGGCCGGAAGGATCAGAACTGCTGTTTGTCTGATAACGATTGAAGATCCGTCCAGAAGTGGCAGCATCCTGGTATATCTTCTCATGAAGTTCTCTGAAAAGCCGGTCCTCCAACTGCTGATAAGCATTAAAATCATCCACGGTGGAACTTCGGGCTTCGGTAAATTCCTCCTGAAGACGGACCGTGTGCCATGGTTCAAGAGTGAACCTGGTATTCATGTATACGTAGACAGTAAGCCCTCCCAGAAGTGAAAAGACAAGGCCATAACCCAGCAGCGAAAATAAATGTCGGGCGAATTTATTCATGGCGAAATGTGCATCCGTTTTTATATTTTATTGGTTCCTTCTGTTATATCCACTTCCAGGAAGGCGTTTGAATTGTTTACGTAAAAATCGAATCGTTTCCCATGAGTTCGGCAATTTTAGAAGTGGCATATCTTTTACCTGCCTGTACATTTTTAATTGCCGTGAGGAGTTCTGTAAGCTCAGAAGACTTGAGCAGAAACCCAGAGGCACCTATCTCAAAGGCTCTAGACGCATAGTCGATATCCGCGTGCATAGTAAGAAAAATGATTTTTGCTTGCAGCCCTTCTTTCTTGATTTGGCGAACCGCCTCTATGCCACCCAGCTTAGGCATTGAAATATCTGTCACAATAACATCGGGCTGGAGCCTGATTGCCTCTTTTACCAGAGCCTGACCATCCTCCACTATTCCGACCACGTCGTACGTAGGCTCGAGTATACTTCTCAAAATTTCGGTTATTATCTTATGGTCATCAGCAAGGAGTATGCATAGTTTTTTCATAATTAAACCCCCTTTCTGGATAGTTCCTCGTCCTCTCTATCGCTTCCAGGAGTTCAATCAACCTTCCCACTGTGTATATGCATTAATTTCTTCAAGCTGCTTCCCATTGATGTCGAAACATGCTCTTTCGCTATCCACAATAGAGCTGCCACAAAATGCCGAACTTCCAAAGCTGGCTAAAAAATATTTTTAAAAACTGGAAGTTGTGTCAGTAATTTTACTTATCACCTGTGCTCTTACCCTCGTCCAACCTGGCTCGCAACCTCTTGGCGTAAAATTCCAACTGTTTGCCAACTTCCTCCCAGGATAGCTTCTCATCTTTTTTATCGCTGCCAAGCGGATCTATGAGGGCGGCCACCTGTTCGTTTGTCCCCCCGTCCAGGAGTTCCGCCTCAATGGTGGCCTGGTTCAGTTCCATGCGCAGGCCGGCAAGATTTGCCGCTGAAGTCACAACAAACCCTACTGGGGTATAGCCCAACAGGCCTCGCTTTTTGCTCTTCATATGGACATTGGTTATCGCTAGCCGGATTCCCAGCACCCCTTCTCCAGGTGAATCAACCACCGGATAGTCAGGTTCCAGCGCCCTGATGAGAGACTGGCGCAAGGTGTCGGCAATGGTTTTCGATTCATCCGGATCCAGGCCCTTGTATTCCGAATCATCGGCAACAAATATTTCAATGGGGTCAATCAGCACTTTTTTGTATGCGGAAGTATCGACCCCGGGCTTTCGGTAAATCATGGCGCCCGGCCTGTCCTTGTCCTTTTCAAACTGGGGATTACCGCCGATGAAATCCGAGCTGAAGGCATTTCCTGCCCAGACGAAGCCTGCCATAAGTGCAACAATAACTGCTACAAATACAAACGGAGATTTTTTTATGGTCATGATGTCCTCCTTTCTGTTTGAAATGTATGATTCCCGAGGCCTGCCAGTAGCGCCTTCCTCGCCAAACCGGAAAACAGATTTATTTTTTTTAAAGGTCGCTAGAGGGGCCTGAATTATTTTCACGGTTTAACTTTTGGAGTCTTCACTTTGTTTCGCTTACCTGTGAAAACTATTCTATTACCGGGCGGTAGAAAAATAAAATCAACCCCCTGAAGCACGATAAGCCTACTGTATGGATATACAGGCACCAAAAACAACAAACGCAACCTGATCCCCTGATGCGGATAAGACAAACTCTCCGGAGGTTTCTGAGATGGCAAGAGTCCAGCCCAAACCATCTCTAACATCCTTTATTCCATCCTCGGCACCTTGAAGAATCAATTTGCCGTCAACATGTTCCTGTCGTTCTATACTGCTGGTCTTGTTGGAAGCACCAGGTCCGGTGTGACGGAGCTCTTTGTTATCAAAATCGATACTGTAAAAGCGCGGCATGTTCACATCTACCAGAGCTATCTCGGCACATTCCCCGTTATCCAGACATTCGATAACTGTTGTCGTAGCACAGAGCAAGGGTTTGCTGCCATCAACATATCCAGCGCCGGCCGTGATCGGAGCCAGGTAGAGAAAAGCAAGGGTGAAAACAGTGCATCTGGAAATTTTATTCAGCAGAATGTTCATCTGTTACTCCTCCTTGTTATTTGACCGAGTATTTGCGTCCTTCAAGGCATGCCTTGTAGGCCCGATTAAAATTATTCCTCCCTTGTTCGTACTGAGCAGCCTGCTGCTGTGCCCACTGCTGTTCGGCTTGTTGCTGGGAAGCCACCTGATCCCTTCTTCGCATGCCACCGAGCAATCCCCCTGAAGCAGCCCCGATTGCTGCTCCTTTGCCGGCATCACCGGCAATTGCACCGACTGCAACTCCAACTAAAGCCCCTCGTGCCGCACCGCGTACGGCTCCACCTTGAGGTGCTTCAGCCTGAGGTGGTGGAGCAGTTGCCGAGGGTGCTGCCATTGGGTCGAAACCACTTTGGTTTTTTGCCCACTGCATACATTCAGACTTATCGTTTTCCGTTTGGGTCTGGGTTTGTCCGGCCTCGGGATAAACGAAAAAATCTGATGCAGACGCAGCGCTCACAATCAACAAAGTCAAGCTAAGCAATCCTGTTAGCAAGTATGTTTTTTTCATTTTCCTTCTCCAGTCTTTAAT
>CAMYKS010000061.1 GCA_947259115.1 uncultured Desulfobulbaceae bacterium
TCATGTTCACGCCACCTTTATGCCGGACGCCGCTCGGGCAATAAACAGGCACCCCCCGAACTCATCCTGGGATGGATATAGTTCCCAGTTTTGACGTCACCTTTATTTTTTTTCGACACCTCATAAGTGGTTCGCTGGCACTCGTCTCCATGATCCGTACCTGACCCGATCATATGCCGGGCCTTTTCCTTAACGCTCACCACCATGGCTCTTTACCACAGCAGCTTAAGGTGGTTTGAAGTCTGCTCCTGCAAGCCGACTCCGAGGGGCCTACCCTCATCTTTCGTGCAGCCTCGTGGCGCACTATACCCCTAAACCATTACCATGTAAAAACTTTAGTTAATACTCTAGAAAATCCACCAATATCATTGGCCAATTTCTCTAAGGTGTAGCCTTGTGATCGCAAGTAGGCTGCCCATTTTTCGTTTTGGACCAACTCAAGAGCAATTCGTGAACTGCGATAACCAGCCTGGCGCGCCGTCTGGATTGCTGCTTTTTGGAAAGCACTGTGGATAAGACGGACTTGCCCCCTTCATTCATTTGACCCCATTCATTACAAAAGTCAAAAGCGGACTTGACCCCTTTATTCTCTTGAGTATGGCTATACAATGAAACAGATAGCTGATGCATCCGGAGTCCATTATACGACGGTGAGCCGGGCAATCAAACGAACAAGATAAAATATTATTTTGCAAGACCTGACCCCAAATCTTTAGATACCGTCGGGCTTCACCATTTTCCCATCCTGGGATTACGAGTATCTGATTGCCAGCACGCCGGCCAGCCATCCATTAAACCTGCGGAAGGCGCGTTTCGCGTTGACAACGCTGGCGCATATCATTCTCCTCTCATAGTCATGATGAATTGCTTGTGTGTGGCCTTCATAATTGTTCCCTTCCACTTAGCCAAGAGTAGGAACAATAATGGCCAAAGCTTTTTCAACAAGTGAATTATTACTCAAAAATGTACTCATAACCGCATAAAAGCATGATAGTTGAAACTATGATTAGTACCAAATGGAAAAGAAGCCCCAGTGCGCCATACGCACACATAACCCGGACCGCGAATGAACAAGAATGAACGCGAATTTTTTGGAGTAATTACATACCGAGGATCCGGGACAGGCGTGTCAATCCGGATCGGTTAGAGAAGCCGCTTGCGCTGCATGTGCAACCCCTGCTTGGCTGAGACCGCGGTTGCTCAGGCCGCGGTTGCTCAGGCCGCGGGATACCATTGTAGCGTCCGGTGACGCGGTATTCATTTCGGTATAAAGGATCATTCCGGATCGCACTCAGCAGGCTGTCGATATTCGTGGCCGTTCGGTCACTACCGGGGTTCCGTATTTGCTCCGTCGCGTCCCAGGCCGCCGCTTCATCACTATCTAGTCCTACTCCGCGGGCGCGGGCGCGGTGGAACAGACACTGCGCGATGTAGGCAGCGGCCTCTGCTGTATCCACCCGCATCGTCAGTGAGCCCAGGTTATCCTGCATGGCATGGATGCATTCATGTAGCAGAAGACCCCTTCGTGACTCCGCTGTACGCACGTTTCCACCAAAAGAATTGAACCCGGCGACGATTTCTGGACGCCGAGGCAGCCCGGTAGTAGGATCAAAACCTGTTGGTTGAGTATAACGAGCAAAAAGATCACCCTGCATAGTGTCCGACCAGGCGCCAATACCGTAATTGCGCCTCCTAGTGCCAATTCTAATCAAGCGATTAATGGTACTTAACCCGTTCAGAGTGTATCTCAGGGAACCTACTTGGAAGGGGAAGACTTGGTTTAATTCAGTTGTCTCATCCGGATCGGTAATCTCGTACAGACATTCGTGTATAGACATTGCAGGGCTCCTCTCAATTGTTATTGATAGGTAGCTTTCCAGACGGCACGGGCAGCCAATCGCTGGCACTGGTCTGAAAGGGCAATTTTATAGTAGAAAAAATAGCAATTAGGACCGGCTTTAGTCAAGAGATTTATCTAAGGCGGGAAGAAGTGTATTGCAAATAATTATAATTTGATTTTGTGCCTCTTAACAATTCACAGGTAACCTAATCGGTAAGTGAATCAAGCAGACTAATTTCAGGCATTTTTACAATGTACAAGGGTCAGGCTTGACAAATGGGCATTACTTAATCAAGATTTTAATTTTATTTATCTTTTTTTCTAATGCTGAGTCTTTTGCCAACCTCTTTTCAAGGCGACTGGCAGCCTGACTTAAACCCGAAAGGTCACGTTTCAATTTACGGCTGAGATCCATCAGGCTAATATGATCGGTCTCCCGAACAATCAAAGCCGCCACAGACCGGGGTTCTGATATTCGACTTTGTCTGCTCCTGCCGGATAAGGCGTCTTGATCTATTTTATATTGATTACATACTGCCTGAAGTACTTGTTCAAGAGTTGCCTTATGGTCCACTTTCTGTGATGCCCTGAAAAGGGCTTCTTCACCAAAACGGTCTTCACCAAGAATTCGGCCCTCGATGTTTCCCTGATGAAATTCTTTCCTGTGCCCTTCATCTATGCCATCCAAAACAAAATCACGATAAAGCCTGATTGCCCTTTTCTTCTGTTTGGCAAACTGTGACAATACCCAGTCCGTTGTCAGCCAGGGAACCGAAACGTTTCCCAAATACACATTATGGCTGCTCCATAGATATTTATCAGGTGTCTGGACCATCCCGACGCGAACAGGATTATTATGGATGTATCTGACCAGTTGCAGAAGATAGCTGTCGGCATTAATCAACAATGCTTTATAGCGGCCCTGAAACAGATGCCCCATCTGTTTCTTCCGGCGGTTCATGTAACGGGCATAACGGAAACTGACATTTTGCATGATGCGTGACAATGGAACATCACCAACTTGGATAGCCAAGTGAATATGATTCGTCATCAGACAGTAGGCATGGATGCGATGCTTATATTTATCAACGCCTTCCTGGAGGAGAAGAAAGAACCGGCTTCGATCCTTTTTATCAAAGAATATATCATGACCTGCGTTACCACGGAGGATGACATGATAACAGGCGCCTGGATAATGGAGTCGGGGTTTTCTAGCCATGAATCAAGACATTAAAATCAAAACACCCATTTGTCAAGCCTGACCCCTGTTCTTTCCTCATTGGTTTTGCCTGCTACGAAAGCACCTGCAAAAATTTCTTTGGTCCGGCAGGTGTCGCCAAGAAAAAGCGAGGCCTCGGAATAGGCAAAGCCTTGTTTCTGTCATGCCTCCACGCAATGGCTGCCCAAGGATATGCCTATGCCATTATCGGTGGAGCTGCTGGATCCAGCGATTTTTTCGCCAAGACAGTAGGAGCAAAAGAAATAGAGGGATCCTCGCCCGGAATTTATTGTGCGCGCCTGATTTGCAGCTCTTGGGCAAAGAAAAGAATACGGAGAATGAAAACCGGAATCGTTAATGGCACGGATACCAATTACGGTCTCCCTTGGCAAAGAAGATTAAACATTCTGAGCATATAGTTGGTTAGACATATGGTCCGATATGGTTCGACGCCGGAAAGTAGTCTGCCAGCCGAATTTTATTACAGCCCACTCTCCCACATTGACCCAGATGTCCGGGCCAGGATCGTTGGAGCGGGTTGTTGGGCTGAATTGCTGGTGTGGATGAATCGAGCCGATGGATAAAAGCTGAATCGGTCCATGCCTTCTCTGGTATCGGGAGTGCTCGTACAGTGCTTTTAACAGGTTTCTTCCACCCTTGATCGCCTGACGGCTCACACGAGGTCCCCATGGTTCGGCCCCGCCACCGCCAAGAGCTCTTGTTCGTTGGTTGAAAGTTCCTTCAAATTCAATTTCGATGCTGTCACGCAATGCGGCTGTGCCGTTTAATATGAGCTGCACATCGTGGGTATACATTATGTCACCGTTGTCGCGCACAATGAAATGTGCAATGACTACATCGAGGCGATGATCATCCTCACGCCAGGTTGCCGGGTCGGGCGATCTCTGTAATGCCTGGGATGAAGAAAATCCGGTTTGA
>CAMYKS010000062.1 GCA_947259115.1 uncultured Desulfobulbaceae bacterium
CAGTTCACCTGCCTGAAAAGTTATGCCTTCTACTTCAAAACCTCTCACAACAGGTTGGCCATCTATTTCAAAATCGCTATAAATCAATGGTGTGAGACATGGACTATCTCTTCTGGCAAAACTGAACAGTCTCTTGGCGGATAATTTAACAACGTCCCTGTTGTCTCCTGTAATTCCACATGGATCATATAGATTACCTGCTGCTTGGCAGTTTGCCGTAAAACACCGGTGGGGCTGGACTGCCCAATTTGATGTCCAATTTTGTTTTTTCCATATTCATTGCTTCAGCTACAGGGATACCTTTATTTTCTATCTCATTCCACCATGCCAGAGCTTTTTTGGGATTACCCCTCTTAGCTTCGCAATAAAAGGTCATAGCGATCTCAAGCGGTTCCATGTTATCAGGCGACAAGCTCCCTTTTTCCTCGGCAATCCTAAAGAAAGTCAAAGCCGTTTGGCAGGCTTCACCCCTTGCCAGTGAAACTCCTGCGTCGAGAGCAGTCTGTCCGGCGGTATGTTGATCGACCCCAACTTCAAACCTTCTAAAGAGTTTTTCCAACCGGTCTGGATCAGGGGTCCATAACTGGGAAGCCGTTTTCCCCCAGATCAGTAGTTCCGCACCCAGCATATTATACGCATCATTGGTTGACATTGCTTCGGGCGACCTTTTGTAAAATGGATGGGAAATTATTTCTCTTAATTGCTGGTCTTGGGTTAAAAATTCAGAAGAAGACGCCGTCTGTTCAAACAGAAGCTTAAAATTCAAGCTCTCACGCAGTTTTGTCTTTTCGTCTGAATTCATTGCGTCTGCCGCATTTTTCAGCTGCGCCTGATCAAGCCCGACCCTGTCGAAATAAGAGTGAATAAGCAAGTCCTTGAGATCAGGATCAACCCTGCTGTCATACCCTTTGAGAACAGTCATTTCTTTTCTGATAAACCGGGCAAATTCGGCTGTCTGTTCCAACACTGGATAATTATCCGTATTAACGGGCACCTTTAAGGCTTTGGCATATTGTTGGAAGCTGTCTCGGCCTATTACCTCCCTCATAAGCAGAGAAACAGGATTGACGACGCCCACCTTTTGCTGGGAGGCGGAAATTTGTGGATTTAAAAAACGTTTTTCAAGGGAGCGGGGATTGAATTTCCAGTTTTTATGGTACCCGACAAGCAATACATCACCGCCCCCCACTTCGAAAATACTGGCATCAGGAAAGACGCTTGAGAAAGTTTTGAGTATGATATTGAAAGTCACATCATCAACACCGAACGTATGGAGCCACTGTGCAACAACTCCGCCGTCAGCCAGTCGCGAGTTGACCAGCCTGAAAAACTCCTCGCTGAATAACCCGGCCATACCCTCCTGCCACACATTGGTCGGCTCAAGGGAGATAACATCAAATTTTTCCTTGTTCAATCGCAAAAATGTCTTGCCGTCATCCAGCACAATCCGGTGCCTGGGATTCTCCCAATAACGATTGTTATCAGCAGAGAAGGTTTTAGACGCTTCAAAAACTTCTGCCGCCAATTCAGCAGTTATTACCTTTTTCACCTTGGGAAATTTGAGAATTTCTCCGCTGGTGATGCCACTACCGACACCAAGCACAAAAACGTTTTGCGGAGATGGGTGCAAAAGCATCGGCACATGTCCAAGCAACACCTGGGTTGTCATGTCCGGTCCGTTTACTTCATTTGATGCGTCAGGCTTGCCATTGATAAACATCGTTCTGTAAGGCCCAGTACCTTCATTTATATCCAAAACAGTAACCTGCACATCGGGACCCAGTCGGTCTTCAACAAGCTTACTCTGGCTGTTGTAGTCGACAAAATTGGCGTAGTTGACATCATTATTTTGCAGATTCAGCTCGAGAATGCTTGCGTGCAGAAGTTCTGGGGGCCAAGGCTTCCAGAAAGAGAAATGGACGAACAGCAACCCGATGGTAAATGCCAGAATCCTTTTTCGTCTCTTCTCTTTCATGTTAAGTGCAAGGAAGCCCGTAACAATAATATAAATCAACAGGATAACCTGAAAGGTCCTGGGCAGGTTCATCAGTCTGAAAAAAAGCTGGCCGGTGATAAGAATGCCAAGGAGAGCACCAACAGTATTTGCCATGTAGACCTTGGCCACATCACGCCCGATTGAGTCGCTGCCCCGTCCGGCAATCCTCACGCAGACAGGCAGGATCATGCCGGATGCCAGGGCCGGCAGCATCATCAATAAAAAACAGATGCCGAATTTCATAACCAGATAAAAAGGCCAGGAAAAGGAACTGGGCGATATGATCGATAAAATTCGGCATATTTCAAACGGCGCTCGTGCATAACCGAAAAGGCCAAGACCAACAACCAGGGAGGTCAGGGCAAAAACACCTGCCAATACTGTAGGCAGGGGCAGGGCTGCTACATATTTGCTCCTGACCAGTAATGCGCCCAGGCCAAGGCCAAAAATAAAGGCAGCGACCACGATAGTGAAGGCGCTGTGGGTTGCGCCGAGCACGATCACAAAATAACGGATCCAGGCAACCTGCAGAGCCATGGCTGCAAATCCTGATATTCCGGCAACAACAATGGCCCTGCGGGAAGTGTCCGGATCATAGAGAGTTGCATCATGGCTTTCTTCCCGGCGCCGAGGTTTCTTTTGTTCATCTTCCGTTTTTTCGATTTCACTTTCCTGGACAAAAAAACGAGATGCTGCAAAGGCCGCCCCTCCCAAGAGTAAATTGAATGTTCCAGTTAAGAACATGCTTCCGTCCATTCCAAACCGGTAAACAAGGTAAAAGCCCCCGGCCAGGATACCTGTCACAGCGCCCAGGCTGTTAACTGCATAAAGCGTGGAGAAATTTCTGCGAAGGCCATAGTACGAGCTTGTCAGATACCTGGTAATTGCCGGCAGGGTGCCCCCCATGGCCAGGGCAGGCAGGGTGATAAGTAATACGGCAGTCACCATTTTCAGCAAATACAAAGCAAATGTGTCCGGTTCCAGACTTGAACCGACGGATTGAAAAGCAGAAGAAGCCAGTTTGAAGAGAATCGGGAAAAGCAGGGCATAAGCCCCTATCCCGATTTCCAGCAGGCCATATAACCTGAGACCATTGAAAGATCGGTCCACAAGGCGGCCCACCAGAAAGGCTCCGATGGATAGGCCGCCCATAAAAACCATGAGGACAACAAGCTCAGA
>CAMYKS010000063.1 GCA_947259115.1 uncultured Desulfobulbaceae bacterium
CTTAAACTCTATGCTTATCTTTCCCAGAAAGAGAACTTTACAGCCGGTGAAACAATTATTGCCCAGGGTAGGCGATCCGACCGCATGTATCTCATTATTGAGGGGACGGTCTCTATCTGTAAAGAACGGCACGGAAGGAATTTTTTCATGCAAAGTTTAACAGAAACAGAATTCAGCTACTTTGGGGAACTGGCCCTACTGGCAAAGTTTAACTGGTTTTTTTCTGCCCGTGCAATTACAGACGTGAAGCTGCTCAGCATCAGCCGCGAGGCCTTCATTAAGATCCACGAACGTTTCCCGGAACAATATCCTTTGGCGGTGGAACGTATTGTCAGTCTTCGGGTTGACCGCTTCATTGATCAGATCGATTTCCTGCTTGATCATTTGCCCGATGTGGCATGGAAAGAATGCGAAACCAGCTCCGGCAAAAATACAAACAACTCCTGAAATACAATAGAGGCTGTCATGCATATCAAATTAGTCTATATCCTCTGCTGCTTGATCGTCTTCATCCCGCTAACTTCTTTAGCATCGGATAAGGTGCCTTTAGAGGTAGGTGGATTTAAGTTGGGAACCTCTATCGATGATTACGATTTCATCACCTATCAAAACTTTCTCAAGGAAGTTGTGGTACAGGACATAGATGGTTTTCGCAAAGGGACCATTTATTACGGCATCTGTGACCGGCCGGGCGAGCTGGTGAAGATCAAGTTGAAATACCTCGATTCCAGTGCAGGTTTTTACAAAAAACTCCTGAAACGCTATGAGAAAAAATTCGGAAAACCTGATGCTTTTATCGGTGACTCGTTTGGCATTGTCAAGGCCTGGAGATGGACCTTTGTTGATGAAAACAGCAACAAGATCCTGTTGCGCCTGCAACATAATCTGAAGAATCCGGACGAGAGCCTGGGCGTTACCGTCAAACTGGAGATGCCCGAGCAAATAGAAGCAGAGCGAATCTGCTTTAAAAAACAATGCGCAATCAACATGCCAAAGAAAAAAGATCGCATGCGCTCACCTTGGAATGAAGAGGGCTGGCAGAAAATGCTCCCCCAGTAACCATTCATGCAGCTCAGTGAACAACAATGGCGCCGGATCGGCTGGGACGGTATCCTGCTACAGGTTCCCCAAGATTGGCACCCCGCTGCAATATTTCCTAACTACCTGCTCTTTGAAGACCGGCACAGGCCGATCTGTGCATTGAAATGGCAGCAGATCAAGGGCTCTTTTGACGCCGAAAAAATGCTCAACAAGTTAACAACTTCTCTGGGCCGAACAGCGAGCGAGCTGCAGCCTTATGCGATACCTCAAAGCTGGCGACTCCACCTCGACAGGTTTGTCCATCAGGGTTTTAGCTGGCAGGATAGCGATCAGTCCGGAATCGGTCTCCTGCTTTTCAACCGTGACACGCAGCGGAGCCTTCTTCTCCAGTTTTACGGTCAGGAAAAGCACTTTGCATTTGCCCAGCGCCTTCTGGCAGGTCTGCAGGATCAACAACAGCAAGAGCATCAGCTCTGGTCCGTTTTTGACATCTGCATGGATTTACCCATTGAAGCAAAACGGACAGAGCATGAATTCCTCCCGGGCAGTTTTCGGATCCATTTCACCTTGGCGGGGTACCGTCTCACCTACTATCGATTCAAACCGGCGGCAGAACTCCTTCGCCGACAGGCCCTAAGCGATTTTGGCCGCGATATAGCCAAGGGAAGTACACTGGAACGGGCTGATGAACCTTTAATGGTGCAATGGCAGCGACAGGTCAAACACCCTGGCCTCCGGCTCCTTGAACGGTTACGAAAAAAATCGACTTGCGTAAGCGTCCGGCTTTGGCAAATTCCAGAAGAAAACATTATTCTCGGCCTCAAGGTGGAGGGTAACCTCAAGATGCAGGAACAACATTTTGAAACCCTTTGCCAGCGGTACCGCACGTGCTGAACAAAATATTCCCACCCAAAACGCGGCGACATCCTGGAGAATCGGGGCCGGACCGGCAATATGCACTGGCCTGTATTCCGGTGAAAAATCCTGAATGCAGTGCGAGACAACAGAAAGAAGGGATCCTGCTCACTTACACGGTCCAGGCCAAACCATGGTTGCGAAAAATCTTTAAAGGGGCCGCCGGAAGGGAACCGGAGATCATCCAGCGCAAACTGCAGCTGGATTCGCTGGGCAGCAGTGTCTGGGAGATGATCGACGGCCGGCAAAGCGTTGAGGATATCAGCCGCTCTTTCCAGCAACAGCACCAGTTGGGCCTGCGTGAGGCTGAAATTTCCGTAAGCGAATTTATGCAGCAGCTAGGTAGAAGAGGGCTGGTTGCCCTTAGAGAGCCTGAAGGAAAGACTGATGGTTATTAGGCCGAAGACTGTAGGCTGTAAGCTGTAGCTATTCAACATCGAACGTTTTACCATATTTTTATATATCCTGAACCCGTGACGAAAAACGCTTATTTTTTCTTTTATGTATTTTATATTGTTAACTTATTGCTAGCTATTTTTTATCTGATCAATTTACCTGTTCGCCCTCCTGGGCTTTCGGCAGCAGCCCATCTGCTTCGAAGTCTACGCTATCTGTCATCAACCATAGGATAACACTACAGGATAATCGCATGGTTTCTTACGCGCATCTGAACCACTGCCGAACGCTCACGGATTCAGGTATATGATAAAAATTGTCGGTGTCGTAAAAAGACTCGCCACCGACGGCGGAAAGGGCATAACTCTTTGTATTTCCGTACAGTGCAAAAGGCGTCTTGGACTTTTTACGAGGCCATCTAAATTGTTCATTCCCTGATGGCCTTTCTTCAGCCTTCAGCCTAATCTACCTAAACAACTAGTTAAGCTGTCGCTGGAGGAGCTGTAAATCCTGCCAGACCATTTGTTTCATTTCAGGATTCTTCATCAGAAAACGGGGATGAAAGGTCGGCATAACCCTGGTTCGCAGGCTCTTTGCTACGAGATAGGGATGAAAA
>CAMYKS010000064.1 GCA_947259115.1 uncultured Desulfobulbaceae bacterium
TGCGGAAACCTTACGTAAACGCATCGCGGCCCAGCCCCGTGATTTTGAGGCACACTTTCAACTGGGCCTGATTTTGTCCAAAAACGCGCACGATGTCGAGGCGATCAAGCATTTGAAGATTGCGCGGGATCTACTGCCGCAATACGCCGGTATTCCCAATCCCCGTCAGGTCCTGGCGGATCTTTACCAGGCGCGGGGTGATGAGACCGCCATGCTTCAGGAACTGGAGGCACTGGCCCGCTACCAGCAACATGCTTTCGATGCCTGTTACCGGCTCGCCAAGGCATATCTCGATCGCAATAACGACGCCAAAGCGATTTACTTCCTGGAGCGTGCCATCGCCGTGGATCCTTACCAGCCCGATGTGCACCGTCTGCTGGCGACGGTTGCCTATCAAACGGCCGATTACGAGAGGGCCATCCGGGGATTCAAAATTCTGACGGCGTTGGAAGTGACGGACCCCGTCAGCGCTTACACCGATCTGGCGCAAGCCTATCTGGCCGGCGGCATTAAAAAGGAAGCCAAAAGCGCCGCGCTGTCCGCCCTTGAAATTGCACCGACATTCGAACGGGCCCAGAACATCCTGCTCGATTCGCTGGCGCCTGAAAATATTTCAAGATAAGCGTTCACGAGAAAATCCCTTGTGATCACTGTTCTCTTCGTGCTGTTATGCCTTGAGCCACTGACACCCTATCGGGTTTGTTCTGACAACATGTTGTTGGAAGATGAAGGTTTCAGGTGTCGGGTATCAGGTGTCAGCCCGGCCGCCGGCCTAAAAAGCGGCCGGTCTAATCGAAGAAGAAAACTTAACGGCATAAATATACCATTTTCTGACAGGATCAACAGGATGGACAGGATAAATATACTAAACCAAAAAAATCCTGATAATCCTGTAAATCCTGTCGAAATAAATGAAGTTTCATACAAGGATTAAGAATTCACTTTAATAACCACCAAAGTCACATCGTCATCCTTTCCCAGCGGCTTGCAGAAACGATTTAATTCATCGATGACTGCCTGCAGGATTTCTATGGCCGTTTGCCGGGCATGGGCGCTGATAACATGGCGAAACCTTTCTTTGCCGAACATTTGTCCCCGTGTATTTTGAGACTCCCAGATTCCGTCGGTGCCGATTAAAAGGATCTGTCCCGGCAGTATTTTGCGTTGAAATTCCTGATAGGCCGCCTTTTCAGAAACTCCCAAAGGCAGAGAATGGCCTGTAAGTTCTTCAAAATTCTCTGAATCCGGATCGAAGGTAAAGGCCGGATCGTGTCCCGCATTTACCCAGCGAATGATCTTATCCGGACTGTCGATTTCACAGAAAAACAAGGTCATAAAGCGGCCGGAATCCTCCACATCTCGGGATAGCTGCCGGTTGACATCCGCAATAATCTGATTGAGATTACCGGGCTTTGAGGCCCGCTGCCGCAGAAAGGCCCGGGCGGTGGTCATCAGCAGGGCCGAAGCAATCCCATGGTCGGAGACATCTCCGACGACGATTTTTATTTTTCCGCGCTCATTTTTATCGACCGGCAAATAATCAAAGTAATCCCCACCGGTTTCTTCGCAGTAAATGCTTTTCCCGGCAATATCCAATCCCTGAATTATGGGAGCGGCAGCCGGCAGCAGGTGTTGTTGGACTTCCTTGGCAATGCCCAGGGATCGGCGGATACGATCGCGCTCCTTGAGCCCTTCGGTCATCTCATTGATCACGTCCCCTGTGTATCCAATCTCATCGTTGCTGGTAACCCGGATCTTATTATCAAATTTACCGTTTCTGATCTCCTGCAATGTCTGGATAATTTGCCCGAAGGGAAGGCTTAAATTCTTAGCGACCAGCCCGGTCAAAAAGATGCCGACAATGATGAAAACAACGGCATTTGTAATGATGGCCCAGCGCAATTGTTCCAGGGCGATCAGTGTGTCTGAATAATTATTTGTGATACGATGAAGCACAAGAATTATCGAAATTAAGGGAATCAGATTACAGGCGAAGAGCAGTGCCGCCAGACGGGTGCGAATCTGGATCCGCAGCGTCTTGGGTATGGCATGTAGACCGCCGTTTGGAAAAAAGTGAGGCGTCAGATTTTTCTGTAAAATGTGTTCCAGTAGAAAAAATGCGATCGTTACGGTGATCACGCCGATGCTCAAATTGTGGTACAAAGAGCTCAGAACCACGTTGGTTCCAGAGCTGTAGACCCAATGAAGCGTGGAATATATGATTGCGGATAATAGCCACATGCTGAAGTCCAAGGCGATGAGGATAAACGGCTCGTTCAGCAGCCGTTGACGGGCGATGCCCGCATAATCGGATGATGCCGAAGCGTGCTTAAATATCGTATCTAAATAACGCCGAACCGGTTTTTCATATAGCAGGGTCATGCCGGCTACAAAAGCAAAAGCAAAGGGCGTAAAAAGCGCATCAATCCAATAGGGAATTGGATATGTCCAGATCTTGTGTTTGGGAAATCCTCCAGGTGAAATCATCAGTGCATTAACGCCGAAGACACCAATAACGTTAGCCAGGAAGTTGGCTATCAGCATTTCATTTTTTAGATGAAAATATTTAAATTTAGTCATCACCCCGGTCTCCTGTATCTTTAGTATCCGGAGAAAGCTCATGTAAGGAATTGAATATGGACTTTCCTTATCAAGACAAACGGGAAACATCAACGTTTCAATCTTTTTATTATTGTAATACCTTTGATATGATATATATTCAGTCTTCAATCATTTGAAGATATAGAATGTTTCAATACAATTTTATTGCTTCAGAATGCACAAAAATAATTCATAAGGGGCCAAATTACAGGAGG
>CAMYKS010000065.1 GCA_947259115.1 uncultured Desulfobulbaceae bacterium
CGGACATCAACCACAATTAGAGTTTCTGCACTATTTTTAATGAGTTTATCAAGAGCAGCAGGATCGATCTTTGTCGTTTCGATCCGCTTCTCATAATCAGGGCCAGCATAAATTGGGAGCCCCCTCTCCTCCCAGATCGGCATCCCTTCGGCATATACCAGGACGTTTTTGTACCCCATGGCAAGAGCTTTTTGGGCAGCCTCCTTGCTTTTGCCACATTTCACCCCGTTGCAGTAAAAAATGATTTTTGTCCCTTTTTCAGATGGCAGCTGGGAAACGTATTTATCCCATTGTTTAACAGGTATGCTGATCGCCCCTTTTATATGGACCTCTTGAAACTCCTCTGGGTTTCTGGCATCCACCACAGTCATCTCGATGCCCTCATCAATATTTTTTTTCAGGTTTTCGGTATTAATAAGACCATACCCCGTAACACCTTCTGCTGAAACATTTGCACAGCAAAAAAATAAAATTCCAAGGGAAAGCGCAATTGATCGTTTTAATTCTTTCATAACTTCGTCTCCTTTTTTTTGTTTAATAAAATGGTTAACTACTTTACGAAACAGGAGAAGAGCATGAATTATATTTCCGACAGGACATTTCTCTTTCCCAGGCATAGCTGTTCAGATCGCGATGAAACGCAAAAGGCAATGCAAAAGCAATCATTTATTACAACTCTGACTTGAGTAACCTTCAAGAACAGAACCTGTAGCACATCGGGTTACCGCTCCTGATGTCCGGATTTTATAGGGAATTACTGCAGAGGGGACAAACGGGAGAAACACCCGACATTATGAAATCCAGCCTGGACCAGGCTGAACGGCTGATGCCGTCACTGTCAGATATAATATCGCATTACTCGTTTCTCCGTTTTCGTGTTGGGTGAAAGCAATTTCAATAACATCTGCGGAAATGTGATGTCAAGCAGTTTATATTGTGCAAGCAAATAGGTTTGCTACCAGCCGAACGTGCCTGTAGAAAAAGTCTTCCGGTAGAAAGCATAATGATATCCGGGAAGATTTTTTTGTCGGCTGGTTTGTTGTTAAGTTTTTATTTTGTGTTTGTTATACAAATGTTACTTAATCAAGGGGGTAAATCCTACCCTTTTCTTTCCTTCTTGACGGCTATCAGGCATATCCCGGTCCGAATTGGTGGATCTTCTTGAGGTTATGGACCAGGCAGAACATCTGCCATTGGCTGTTGACCTTGACTTTGCCCCGTAAGGAAAAGCGGTTCAGGCCGAGGGTGCTGCAGATATTGGCAAAGACCGGTTCCACCGTACCCAGTCGCCTACTGTAAAAATAACGGCCAATGGTCGAATCGATCTTGCGCTTCATCTTTTCGGTAAAGGAGTTTTTCTTTTCTTCCGTTCTGTCATAGAAGTATGCCACCTGCCGGACTTCTGTTTTGTCCGGCTTCAGCAGGCACTGTGAACGGAGGCTGCAGGGCAGACAGGCCGATTTTGGTCCTCGGAACTTGACCGCTCTGAGCCCTTTGATATTGCAGTTGACTCCGCTCCGGTACAGCCTCTTGCCGGCAGGACAGATACAGTGGGAAAGGTCCTCGGCAAAAGTAAAATCAGCGGTCTTGAACTTTCCGCTGCGGCCCTCTATTTTGGCTCGTTCCTTCCGGTGCCGCTCTTTGTAGCGTTCGTAATCAAGGAAACGGGGATCACGCTTGCGGAACCGGTTGTCGGCCACGTAACCGTCGATCTCTTTCGCAGCCAGCATTCCCATGTTCTTCTCGGTATGGAAGCCGCTGTCAGCAGTCAGCCTGGTATCGGCAAACACTTCAGGATCACCGATGACGGCGAAGTTCTTTTCCGTCCCTTCCACCATCGGTTTTAAGAGATCATGCTCCTGGGCCTCGCCGAAGGCCTCGGCATGAACCACGATTTGCCGTTTGCTGTCAACGGTTGCCACCCCGTCATAACCCTGGATTACCCCTTTCGAAGTCTTCATCTTGGCTGAGTCGTTATCGGTGATATTGCTTTTCTTCGGCTTGCCGGTTTTGCCAGGCTTGTCGTCATTATTGTCCAGCCAGTAACGGACCTTTCGGATTTGTTTTTTCAGGGTCTCGGAATACTTTGCATCCCGCTTTTTCATTTCCCGTTCAGTGCCGGAGACATCGGTTCTCTGATGCTGGCTGATGATCCGTTCCACGGCCTGCTCCATTTTGGCAGCCTTCTTCTCAAAATCACCCCTGGTGCCGCTCCATTCCTTGGAGGCGTTGCTGGGCAGCTTGCAGCCATCGATGGCAAACATCTCGCGGCCGATCAGCCCCATTTCATCGCAAACCAGCAGCACATCCCGGAACAGATGCACCATTTCACGGTCCAGCGAGGAAATAAAATCGGCAATGGTGGTGAAATGGGGCCGGGTGTTGGCGGAAAGCGCCATGAATAACACGTTCTCTTCGCAGGCCCTGGCAATCCTGCGGCTGGAGGTTATCCCACGGGAATAGGCAAACAGAACGACCTTCAACAGAATCTTCGGATCGTAGGCCGGGGCCCCGGTCTCATCGTTATTAAACCTGGAATCGAAAATGGAGATATCAAGTTCATGGTCAATAAGGTTGCTCAGGGTGAACTCGAAGGTGCCGGGCTGGATCTGGTGGTCGAAATGGACAGGGATAAATACCCCCTGGGCATAAGAGTAAGGCTTGTATTTTGCCATTGTAATATCCGGTGCAAAGGTTAAGGGGTGTTACTGCAGATGTTTGACCGAATTATACAATGTTTTTATCAATATTTACAGTTAATTATACTTTTCCTACAGGCTCAACGCTTGAGCTAACTTG
>CAMYKS010000066.1 GCA_947259115.1 uncultured Desulfobulbaceae bacterium
AAATCAGCGAACTGGAAGGAAATGTACCGAGTGCCGTCAATCCTCCCACCGGATGTCGATTCAATACCCGCTGTACCGAAGTAATGGCTATTTGCATGGAAAAAAAACCTTTGGCATCCGATATTGGTTGTGGACATACAGCCAGTTGTCATCTGTTATAACTCATAAGCAGTTCACAGTGATAGGACAGCAGTATCAGATTCCGTTTCCAGGGGTTCCGGGTCCGTAATCCAGCAATTGAAGTTCAAATTCCATATCATCGCTGAAATTTTTTTTAAAAAGCCTTCTTCTTGAATATCAAGATCTTCTTCTACGACTGGGTAAATAACTTTAATTTTTATGATATCGCCCCTGTTGATGTCAAGGCTCTATAACGATCTTTCCGGTCCTGCCTGTTCCGGCAAGCTGATATTCAAATGCCCGGCGAAATTCATCAAAATGGAATGTTCTGTCGATGCGGGGGTTGATTTTTCCTTTTTCAAGTGCATCATAGATAAATTAAACCCCTCTTTCTCTCTGCGCAGGATCATAAATATGGTGGTAAACAGAATAGGGACGCATGACAGCAGCCTTTTGGGTCATTTCAATTTCAGGAATAATGGTTGGCCTCGGGTCCATTCCGCCGTAAAGAAAGATATCGCATCCTGCTGCCATGGCATTGGCATATTCCTGGACAAGTGGACCTCCGATGGGGTCATAGATCACACCGGCACCTTTGTTGCCGGAAATTTCCATGGTTTTTTCGGAGATGTCCTCATCCTTTGTGACAATCACATGGTCTGCCCCTTCCTTTAGCAGAAAGGGTTTATTGTCTTTTGTCCTTGTTGCGCCGATGGCTGTGGCGCCAAGCAAATGGGCCATATCATTAGCAGCAAGCCCGGCGCTGGAGCTGGCAGCAGTGATCAGGACGAAATCGCCGTTTTTAACCCGTGAAATTTCAGCAAGTGCATAATAGGCCGTAAGATAGGACACCCAGATGCAGCAGCCTTCTGCAGGTGTAAGGTTTTCAGGGTATTTGGCCACAAATGTTTAAGGAACGATGGCAAATTCACCGTCCACACCATATCCTTCGTTCATCCAAGGCATTGTGCTGATACGGTCGCCGATTTTGAACCCTGTCACGTCGGGACCCACAGCATCAATGACCCCTGCAGCTTCGTCGCCAATGCGTGAAGGCAGGTCAACACTGAATACATACCCATTGTCCATCAGTTCAAAATCCCCATAGTTCAGGGAAAAGGCATCCACCTTGATGCGGATTTCATTACCATCAGGTTCTGTTAAGGGCAGTTCATCTATCCTGAGACCGGCAGGCCCTTTGAATTCGTGCAGGCGTAATACTTTTGGCATGTGAATTTCTTTTTTAATAGAGTTTTTTGGGTTTAATGTTTTGCATGCAACCGGGTTCATAATTTTTTTTCTGCAGGCCTGTAATCAAAGTCATAACCAAGATACCGGGGACCAAAAGCCTTTAGTCCTTTTTGTGATAAAAAGTCCTTTGGCGCCGGCAGGATAACAACGGCAACATTCATTCCCTTTTCATGGTTGGGATTTGTCACAGGCTCATTATTGTCCGTATCTATCAGGCAAATCAGGTCTGGTATGGTTGCATGCACCTCATTGTTCAACCAGGAGATCATGTTTTCATTTTTATACTCGATTTTGTAAGTATTGCCGGAATAATCGCAGGATCCTTGAATAAAGATATCCCCTGTGGTAAAACCGGAATCGGTTTTCCAGGAAAAACCCTCTACTTGCCCCTTGAAAGCGACAAAACCATTGCCAATGTCCGCAACCTTCTGTGGAACATCTTTCTGATCCTGTTTTGCCTTTCTGAATGCTTTTCCCAATTTTTGGGCATAAGAAATAGTGCCTTTGACAACTGCGTTTTTCATGATTTTCATTTCAAGGGCATGGTCAATGGCAGCAATATCATTTCTGCTTACCATGGCCAGGGAACGGACCAGTTGTTCTGCTCTTTCATCATCAATTACATTTTCGCAGATCATGGTTTCCCCGAAAATATTTGCCAGGACGATGGGGGAGGCAGGCAGCCCGTTTAAATAATAGGTGGAATGGGTTATCTCGGGAACTGCTCTTCCTGCAGGGTCGGCATCAATAATAAACCCGCCTGACATTGCAGCAACATAAAAAGATAAGGCAGTATTTGCTCCGCCCAGTTCACAGGATATGGTCCCGTAAAAATCCGAGTCAAGGTATTGCCTGAGCCGGTCAAAAGCGAGCATGATAGGCTGCTGCTCTATCCTGGGCAGCCTGTCATATAGTTTTTCCTCTTCCCTGGGCAAAGGCGAGATCGCCCCCAGGAGGTATGGTGTGCAGACCAGGGCATCATCCGGTACATCATCCACATCAACAAGCTTAAACTCCTTGCCAAGCAAGAAGGCTTCCTCTATGAACCCTAAACCCTCTTCCATGTCTCCGCCACCGCCAGTTCCTAGGATGGTGCATCCATATAAAATATCGTGCAAATCCTGCTTATCCAGTGTTTTTATCAAATCCGTTCTCCAATATTTTTTTTAACTCAATTCATAAGCCACCGGCTATGCCGGTGAGAATTTAAAAGGTTCTACCGTTACCGCGAGGGCATGCTTGATGCGTGCAAACCTGATCGATGCCGGCGGTTTATGAATTGAGATAAAAAAGAATTTTTGCTTATTTATTACGATTTATTGGTATACGCCAGTTGAACAACCAG
>CAMYKS010000067.1 GCA_947259115.1 uncultured Desulfobulbaceae bacterium
GTTGGCGGGCCTTGGCGTCTGTTCTCTTTTTGTTTACCGAGAAGTGCGGGTCGGTATTATTTCCCCAGGCGATGAAATTGTAGATTTTCAAGAATCCCCCAGGCCCGGGCAAATAAGAGACATGAATTCGGTGCACCTGGCAGCATTGGTGTCTGATGCAGGCGGTAAACCCACAAGGTATTCTCTTTCACCTGATGATGAAGAAACATTCCGTAATTCTCTAACCCAGGCATTGTCTGAAAATGATGGGGTTCTTTTTTCTGGCGGCAGTTCTGTTGGAACCCGTGACCTTGGAGTGCGGGTCATTGAAACGCTTGGCTCCCCCGGTGTAATATTCCATG
The DNA here is from genome assembly GCA_947259115.1 of uncultured Desulfobulbaceae bacterium. GTDB lineage: Bacteria > Desulfobacterota > Desulfobulbia > Desulfobulbales > BM004 > BM004. Next base: position 342 of record CAMYKS010000067.1, read on the forward strand.
GTGTTGCAATAAAACCAGGTAAACCTGTTATCTATGCAATGGTTGATGAGAAACCACTTTTTGGTCTTCCTGGACATCCGGTTTCCGCAGCAGTCTCCTTTAATCTTTTTGTCCGTCCAGTGCTGAGCAATGTTGCAGGTATTTTTGAAAGTCAGCTTCCTGCAACAAGAAGTATTACTGCCCGGTTACTGCGCAATGTTAATTCTGCATCCGGTAGGACAGACTTTGTGAGGATGCTTATTACAAAAAATAAAACAGACATGAAGTATGAGGCAAAACCGGTTTTAGGGAAATCCAGCGCTCTATCAACAATGGTCAAGGCCGATGGATATATTATTATTGCAGAGAAGCAGCAGGGTTTGAAGGAAGGGGAGATGGTAGAGGTCTTTTTATATGAATAAACGGAATATTTATATAGATAACATACCACTGAATGAGGCTCTTGAAAGATGGCAACAAGCCCTGGAGAGTTCCGGCTGGTCAGTTCCGCTTTCTCCTGAAGAAATACCGGTGGATGACTCTCTGGGACGGATTACTGCAGAACCTGTTTATGCAAAAGCTTCGTCTCCCTTTTATAATGCAGCGGCAATGGACGGAATAGCCGTACGTTTTCGTGATACTGTCGGGGCGAGTGAGGCTAATCCGATCAGATTGTCCCCGCAGGAACAGTTTGTTTATGTGAATACCGGGAATGAATTGCCAAATGATTTTGATGCGGTAATTATGATCGAGGATATACAACCATTGCCTGATGGCGATGTGGAGTTAATTTCACCCACCAGCCCCTGGAAGCATGTTCGCACAATTGGTGAAGATATTGTAACTACAGAGTTGATACTTCCTGAAGGGCACCGGATACGCCCGGTAGATCTGGGAGCAATGCTCGCCACTGAACTCAGGGTAGTCAAGGTTCGGCGGATTCCAAGGATACTTGTGCTTCCCACCGGCTCCGATCTGAAACAGCCTGGTGATTCACTTTTGCCAGGCAATATCATTGAATTTAATTCTCGTATCCTTGCTGGGTATCTCCAGGAATGGGGCGCTTTTGCACAACGTGGATCTATTGTGCCTGATAAGTATGATCGGTTGCAAAAAGCAATTGATCAGGCAGTCAATGAATTTGATATCGTCGTAATCAATGCCGGAGCTTCTGCCGGTTCTAAAGATTTTACTGCCAACGTTCTGCGGGATCTCGGTCAAATCGTAATACACGGAGTAAATATCAAGCCTGGTAAACCAGTTATACTCGCAGTTGTAAAAGGGAAGCCGGTAATTGGTCTTCCCGGTTATCCTGTTTCGGCAATTGTGACCATGCGTCTTTTTGTCAGAAATCTCATCGGTGCCTGTTTAGGTATTGAACTTGAACCATTTCATTTCTTACAGGCGATAATGTCTCGTCCTGTTGCATCAACAATGGGAGCGGAAGAGTTTGTGCGTGTTAAACTGGGATACGTTGGAGACAATCTGATGGCAGCTCCTGCCGGTCGTGGAGCTGGTGCGGTTCTTTCTTTTGCCCAGGCTGACGGTATTGTTACAATTCCGTCGGGCAACGAGGGAGTTGGCGCTGGAGAGCAAGTCCGGGTTGAGTTGCTGCGAAGTGAAGAAGAAATTAAAAATACACTGGTATTTATCGGCAGTCATGACAACACCCTGGATGTCTTGGCCAATCTGCTCCATCAACATCGTCCGGTGTGTCGATTGTCTTCGGCCCATGTAGGGAGCATGGGAGGTATTCTTGCTGTAAAGAGGGGAGAGGCTCACCTGGCCGGCACCCACTTGCTGGATGAAGAAACAGGGGAATATAATGTGTCTTACATACAAAGATTTTTAAATGATATATCTCTCCGGTTGTATAATCTTGTTTATCGTCAGCAGGGTTTACTGGTTCCAAAAGGAAATCCAAAGGGAATTCGTGATTTTCATGACCTGTTAAATAAAGATGTATCATTTATCAATCGGCAACGGGGGGCTGGCACCCGTTTATTGACTGATATGAAGCTGCGAGAACTCAAGATTAGCCCCGAACAGATTAATGGCTACGAACGTGAAGAGTATACGCATATGAACGTCGCCTCTGCCGTGGCCAGCGGTAGTGCTGACACAGGGTTG
>CAMYKS010000068.1 GCA_947259115.1 uncultured Desulfobulbaceae bacterium
GGATGAAGAATTACTGGTATGGAAGTGGAAACAAGAGAGACAGGTTTATTGATGTTCGGTACTCTGCCTCTCTTATTCCAGGCGTTTTGCTGCAAACTTTAAAAGGAACGGGGTGACAACTTTGAATTGCAGACTATAATGAATAGAATTAGCTGGTCGCATTTAAAAAGAACACCCCTTTATAGGCCTTTTTCACTGTTCCTCCGGCTTTTTTCGCACCGGCCTGGTCGCCGGCACTCATTTTTTCGCGTAGATCGGCAATGGCCTTCCTGCCCTCGGTTACTGCTTTTGCAAAGGCTTCCTGGTCGGTGCCGGTATCTTGAGCGCGACCAACCTCTTCCCATTTAATCGATAACCAGGCTCCATAGCGTTTGCCGAATTTTTTCAGGCCTGCGGCGTCGTTGTGCTCTTTTATGCCATCCAGGACAATTTCCATGGCCTCGTGGAAATCATTGACCTTGTCATTGAGTGAGGAAATACCGCTTTTCACACGCATCTCCCAGAGTTGGTAGCGAACTTCTTCCAAAGCGGAGTGGGCGGCATGCACCTCTCCGGCCTCCAGCAGAGTCAGGGCTTCCCGGCCCACAGCGGTCGGCTTGTTGATTTGTATCTTAAAATCGCTCATCCAGGCAAAGGGCTGGGGTACATCTTGTTCATAGGATGCTGCCAGTTGATGCCAGGCATCAATATATTTCTTGACCACTCCGATAGCCTTTTCTTTATTCTCGACTTTGCTGGTCAAGGCAAGGGCCTTTTTGTAAAGGGAGTAAGGGGCGATGATATCTTTTTTGAAATCATCATAACTCGATGCAATTCCATTCAACGGAAAAAACAGGCCAAGGACCAAGACAACCAACGTCATTTTTTTCATTACATACCTCTTTAACGTTTAGATAAATGCACTGAAAGAGTAGGCAAACAATCAATGCAAACAATATTTTTTCTGTGATAGGTAGAAGGCAACAGGAGTTGCTTCCAAACCGGAATGCTATTGTTAATGTGTTATAATTCCCCCTTTTGTTTATTGTCATCAATCTACCTGCTGCTTACATCGCAATCCACTGCAGATGGCTCATCTCTGTTTCTTGCTGATCCCGGCCTTATCCATTTTATAACGCAGGACACGTTCACTGATGCCCAGGGATTGCGCTGCTTTGGTCTGAACCCCGTCGTTATTTTCCAGTGCCTCAAGCAGCATCTGTCGTTCAACTTCAGCCAGGCGTTGGTTTAAGTCAGAGCCTGTCCCCTCACCGCGGAAGTTGCGGATTTCCGGGGGCAGATCACGCAGGCCGATAACCGGCGAGCGGGCCAGGGTGATGGTCCGTTGGATAATGTGCTCCAGCTCCCTGATGTTGCCGGGAAAGTTGTATTTTGTCAGTTGATGCAGGGCCTGGGATTCAAAGGAGCTTGAACTGGCGAATTTCTGGAGGAAAAAGTCAACCAGTGAACCGATATCTTCCTTGCGCTTACGCAGGGGCGGGATCTCGACCTCTATTACATTGAGGCGGAAATACAGGTCTTCGCGAAAGGTGCCCTGCTCCACCATTTGTTTGAGGTCTCTGTTGGTGGCGGCAACAATGCGGACATCCACTTCAACTGCCTGCTCACCTCCCACCCGGGTTATACGGTTTTCCTGCAGTGCGCGGAGCAGTTTTGCCTGCATGGCAGGCGGCAGTTCACCGGCCTCATCAAGAAACAGGGTGCCCTTGTCCGCCTGCTCAAAAACCCCGCGACGCCTGCTGTGTGCTCCGGTAAAAGAACCTTTCTCATGGCCGAACAGCTCGGACTCAAAGAGACTTTCCGGGACCGCTGCGCAGTTGAGTTCAATAAACGGCCCGTCTTTTTTGGGGCTTAACAGGTGCAGCAACCGGGCAATTAACTCCTTACCTGTCCCGGTTTCACCACGAATCAGTACCGTCCAGGGAGTCGATGCCGCCCGGGAGACAATGGAGAGTACCTCATGTAAAGCAGTACTCTTGCCGACCATTCGGACGGGAAGTTTATCGAGCTGGATGGTTTCTTCCACACTCCTGGCGTCCTCATGAATAAGGATCTGGTCCTCAAGGGCACGTATTTTCAGGAGCAGCTCTTCCAGGTCGACCGGTTTTTCGAGAAAATCGTCAGCACCCAACTGCATAACCCGGACTGCGGTGTCAACAGCACCAAAAGCGGTTATCATTATCGCCCGGATCAGTGGGTTTATCTTTTTGATTCTGGCCAAGACCTCATCGCCGTTCATGTCAGGCATTCGGTGATCAAGGAGGATAAGCTCAAATGGTTGTTCCATAAACAGTTGCAGGGCCTCCGGCCCATTGGCCGCGGTCGTTACATCATACCCCTGTTTTTCCAGAAAGCCCTGCAGCATGGTGCGCTGCAATTCTTCGTCATCGACAATGAGAATATGCATTGCCTAATGCATTGCCTACTCCCTGTGTTGTATTGGTAGCGAAAGGATGATCGTCAGGCGTTGTTTGTTGTAATCGGGGAGGATCTTTAGCGCTCCGCCATGGGCTTTGGCAATTCTTTTGCTCAAAGCCAACCCCAGGCCTGTTCCCCTGGTTTTAGTGGTGAAGTAGGGCTCACCGATGCGACTGAACTCGTCCTCTTGCAGGTGGAAGCCGCCATTTTCCACCTGCAGCTGCAGTGTGTGCTCTCTTTGAGTGAGGGTAATATGGATGTCCCCGCCGTCTGGTTGTGCTTCAATTGCATTTTTTACCAGGTTTTCCAGAAGTTCACAGAGCAGGTTTCGGTCCCCGTTTAAGTTAAGCTTAGGGGGACAGTCCTGGGCAAGGGTAATACCTTGGTCTTTCATCTGCGACCCGTAGAGGGTAAGGAGCTGATGCAGTTGTTGAACAAATTGTATATTTTCATATTGTGGTTGCAGGGGACGGGTAAAGCGTTGCAGCTCGGCAATGATGGCGGCTGTCCGGTTGACTGCCACACCCATGGCAGCTATGAGTTCTTCCTGACTCTGATTCAGGTTGTCCGATTCTAGCCGGAGGCGCTGCAACCCCATGTTTATGGCATTGAGCGGGTTACGGATTTCATGGGCAATGGTCGCCGTTGTCCGGCCCAGAGTGGCATCTTCGTGTTCACGGGCGATTATTTGTTCAAAGGTCCTGACCTGCTGCAGGTTGTTCTGTTGAAAGCGATACAGGAGCCAGGAGAAGAAAAGGCCTAGGGATAAGAGCAGGGCGGCAAAAAGAAAAAATTGCTGCCGAAGGCGGTCTCGACGTTTGAGAAACTGGTGTGCATCCAGGCTGACGATTAGAGTTCCCAGACTGGTGGGATAACTGGATTGGGCAATGGCTCGTCCCTGTCCGGTAATTAACTGCACCGGTGAGGTTGTACCTGGCACAGTATTATTTTGTAGTTCCACGGAATGGATACCGGGCAGGGAAGAAAGAGATGCCAGTAGTGCCGGCAGGGAACTTTTTTGACGCAGGTGAACAATGGCCGTAGCATCGAGGCCGGT
>CAMYKS010000069.1 GCA_947259115.1 uncultured Desulfobulbaceae bacterium
TGCACAAGGTTCGAACCCAAACTTCTGATAAAAATCGGGATCACCCAAGACAAAGAGGGGCTGATTCTTGATGACTTCCTGTCGCAGGGCAAAGCGGAGCAACTCGGACCCTAAACCCTGTTGTTGAAAATCCGGTTTTACGGCCAACGGCGCTAAATGCAAACCACAGACCTCTGCACCGTTATAGGCGTTTGAAAAGGCAATATAGGCGATGACGGTGTTTGTATGAATACATACCCATTCATGCACCGGCGTTCCATTGTTGTGAAAATTTTCAACCAGTTGCACTTCATAGGAACTGGCGGGGAACGCCTGCCGCAACAGGGCCGTTGCCTTGCCGTACATTTCCGGGGTCAATGTTCGTATTTTCATCGAAGTATTGTGCAGCGCTTACCTTATCGTTTCCATTGGGAAATGTAATCATACTTTATCTTGCCTGACGGCATTGCTTCCACAATTCATGTACGCACAGGACAAGGCAGGTGTTCTACTATTTCTTTGTATTCTTCCCAACCTTTTCTTGCACCAACTCCCCTTTTTCCCATTTCCCCTCAATGACCTTGCCCTTTGTAACCTGGAGTTTGCCATCGCCATGGGGATATCCGTTTTTCCATTCCCCCTCGTATATCTTGCCCTCTTCCGTAAAACCGGTGCCAACACCATTATTACAGTCCCCTTCCATGCATTCATCGGCAAGCAACGGATTGTTTACAAAAAGTCACCGCTTCTGTTATCAAGTACCGGATAGTTCCTCTGGAGCTGCGCATTGCCCTTGCTTGTGCGGCACCCAAGGAGCCGAAGACCTCTTTGCCAACGGATTTGCACTTCAGTTGCAATCACCTCACATTCTGGCCAGTGATGTAAAATAGAGAATTATCCCAAGGGACTCCAAGAAAAAGAAAAAAGCCACCGTAGGCATGAGTATGGAGACCGTCATGGAACGTTGGTTAAACAGTTTGCCAGCAAGTATAATCTCGGTGGTCACCCAGGACAGGTTGACAAGAGGGACCAAGACAAAAAGAAACAGGAGAAGAAACACTCCTGAATCCATATGATTAAATCCGAAAATCAAATCAAATTTTGCTCCCAACAAAAGGATTATCGGCAATTGGGTTAAAAAGACCGCAACACCTCTAAATATATTCAGGGTCAGCTCCTATGGTATTATTTAAATTTTGAAAGGATAGTTTAAACCGGTTTCTGCACCATAAGGGGTTGAAGAAAAGACTCCCTGTAGTCCTACCACTTTTTTTATACCAGCGAAAAATAATGATGGACTCGCAGAAAAATCAAAGCGCGGTTTGCACAGTATTTAAATACAAAGAGTCACAACCTTTCCGCCGTCGGTGGCGAGGCTTTCTGCGACACCGACAATAATGATGGCCTCGTAAAAAGTCAAAAACGCTGTTCGCACTGTACGGAATCACAATGAGTCATACTCTTACCGCCGTCGGTGGCGTGGCTTTTTGCGACACCGACAATTATCATTGCATCGATAAAGGGATTTCAACTCGATACGTCTTAACGCCTTGAGCACAATCTACAACCAGTGTTTTTGGCCCCGTGATATTCGGCAAGTATGCACTGCCTTCAATTTTGCCTCCAGGCGCAAGTTCGACATTTTTTAACACGCGCAACATGAAGATTCGTGACGCATTCGCCTTTGCTTCTGCAGATGTGGCCGAGGCGGCACTTGAAAGCAAGCCGAAAATCGTGCCGCCATAAGGAATAATTTGTCCAGCGGCAATGCCGGCAGCTGTCCCTGCAACATCACCTGCCAGCTCCGTTCCGACATCAGGTGGTGCAGTAATTTGTTGATAGGTCGAAGCAGAATCCACATAACGACCACCCACATTCAATAACTTGACGTTACGAACCGTAACGTCATCCCTGCTGAGATTTTCGACTTCAAGAATAAATTCACGCCACCCAGGGTCTTCAATCAATGTTCGCTCACTACCCTGCACAGCAATTCTGATCAAGGTTACGACCAAGTCAGCCGATTCTACCCGAATGGGGGCTCCAGTGAATGGAGTGTCTGGCGCCTTTGACTTTTCTGGTCCGGCACAGCCGACGACAAAGACACTCAAAACTAAAATTGGCAGGAAAAAAGGAGAGCGCAGCAGCAGTGCTCTGAACAAAATACGCATCGTCACGTCCTATAACAGCGGTATAAGAAAACCCAACTTCGTCAATATCGAAAAGCTCAATTATAACAATGTTAACTTAATTTCAAAGACATAACGAGGAAAAACGCCCGTCATTTTTGTATCAAACCAGGTTTCCGTATCCAATAGAGGAACAATACGCCGAATATTGTCTGACAAAAGGCGTATTGAGACAACGTTTTCTTCACCAACTTGCATTTCATACATGACCCATTCGGAAAAATTGTATACATGATGCACAGAGAGTGATTGGCGGCAACCGGTCAACTTGCTTGTCAGACTACTTGGCATAAGATACTGGGCAATTAGCGTTATTAACTCTTTATAAGGCCAACAAAATTGGCAAAACCAAATACGTTTTTTAATTCCAACCAATCGAGGGAACCGGCATTTTTATAAAAATCATTGTTTCCGCCCTGATAGTATTAGGTATGACGTTCTCCGGTATTCACGCGGAAACCGGCAAGGGCACCACAAACAGCTATCATTATATTATTACAGAAGAATTCTCTCATGACACAGGAGCGTTTACCCAGGGGCTTGTTATGTACGACGGCTTTCTCTATGAAGGGACAGGCATACGAGGAAAGTCGGCAATTCGTAAAATACGACTGGAAACTGGAGAAGTTCTCCAGAACCGCGCCTTGCCGGATCAGTATTTCGGGGAGGGAATAACGATACTTCATGATAAATTAATCCAGCTGACCTGGCGAGCCGGAACCGGACTTGTTTACGACAGGGATTCGCTGACCCTGATTCGCCTTTTTCAATACACCGGGGAAGGATGGGGCCTGACCCATGACGGAAAACACCTTATCATGAGTAACGGCAGCGAGAAGCTCTCTTTCCTAAACCCTGACACCTTTCACAAGGAACGGGAAATTATAGTTACCGACAACGGCCGGTTGATCACGAGGTTAAATGAGCTGGAATATGTCGGGGGAATGATCTATGCCAATGTATGGCGTACCGATACCATTGCGCTCATTGATCCGCAAACGGGCAATGTGACAGGGTGGATACATCTGGAAGGGCTCTCCCGGCGCGCCGGCGGTGACAGGGCAGTAAAAACCCTGAATGGTATTGCCTATAACAGTGAAAAGAAGCGCCTTCTGGTCACCGGGAAGCTGTGGCCGAAAATTTATGCGATAGAGCTTGTACCGGTTCATTCAAAAAAAGGGTATTGAATAACCACTTCAGAACCAATGAGATTTCCCCTATTCTGCCAGAATGTTCATGAAGTAAATTTGAGCTCAAAACCCACCTTTTTTAAATAGCCGGCTTCCTGCTCAAGGCTTGCACGTTGCAACGGATGATTTATAAGTTCATACTTGGCAAAATGAATGGTCAAGGTGTTTTCTTTGGCCACAACCCGTTCAATTACCGCTGTTTCGTCTTTTCGTGAACGATGAAGCATTGTGGCCAGGCGAAGCAGAATCACCAACCGTAAAGCTGTCTTCCGCTTTTTTTCCGGTAAGACGTCGAAATATTTTTTTATTATTTTTTTACGATGGCACCGCACCAGTACACTCATCCAGCCCTGCTCTTCAAAGGAAAAACCAGGCAAGTCCGCATGTTCAAGCAGATACGCCCCATGTTTCTGATATCCGCTCAACGAGACGGCCAGACCAATCTCATGCAGACTGCTTGCCCAGTGTAATATTTCGGCATCTTCCAGTCGCAGGTTCCAGCTTTTCTCACAGGCAGATAACAGGCGATGCGCGGTTAAACTCACCCGCCTTGCATGTTTCTGACTGATCTGAAATCGCTGCTGGACACTTGAAACGGTTTTTAGACGGGTATCTTCACTTTGGATGCGGCCCAAGCGCTCATAGAGCAAGCCTTCCCGCAAGGCACCCTCGGACACTTGCATGGTTTCAATTTTCAAGGCCTCAAAGGTGGCAATGAGGACGGCCAGGCCTCCGGCAAAGACAGGTTTTCTATCACTTTGCAACCCGGGAAGATCAAGATTATCCAAATGCCCTGCCTCTACCATCCTATCCCGTATTGCATACAAACTCTTTAAGGTGATGGTATAGGATTCAAGGCCAAGAGCATTGACAATATTCCAAACCGCTTTAATGGTGCCGGATGCGCCGGTGGCGGAGACCCAGTCAACCTTTTGAAAATAGCGTCTTTCCGGACGCAATTCCAGATGGGCGGCGATACTCGCTTTTTTCCAATTTTTCTTACCCAGCTTGCCATTGCCAAAAAACTTACGACTCATGCTTACGCAACCCATTTCGAGGCTACGCAGATGCAACGGCTCAAAATTCTCACCGATAATTAACTCCGTGCTGCCGCCACCAATATCCATTACAAACCGCTTGCCCTCTTCAGCGACCAGGGAATGGGAAACGCCCAGGTACACCAGGCGAGCCTCCTCTTTCCCTCCGATAATGGAAATTGGGTGGCCCAAAACCTCACTGGCACTTTCCAAAAAATGACGGGAATCTTTTGCCTGACGCAGGGTATTCGTCCCAACAGCCGCCACACTGCCTTGGGGT
>CAMYKS010000070.1 GCA_947259115.1 uncultured Desulfobulbaceae bacterium
GTATACTCCCTGACCCATTTCCGATTTGTTGACGATGATGGTTACGCTGTCATCGGTGCCGATACGGATAAAGGCGTTGGGTGCAAAAGGGGCGCTATTTTTTACGACATCTTCTGCAAAGGTTCTATTCTCCGGCAAATAGACACCGAGCACAAGGCCGCCACCGAGGAGGGCTCCTGTTTTACAAAAGTTACGGCGGCTTATCTTAATGATTCCTTTCATGACTTTCCCCCTTTGCCCATCTTATCGGATGCATTGTGAATGGCGCGGCGAATCCTCTGGTAGGTTCCGCATCGACAGGTGTTGCCGCTCATGGCGAGATTGATGTCAATGTCTGTGGGATTGGGGTTTTCCGACAGAAAGGCTGTAGCCTGCATGATCTGGCCGGAATGGCAATAGCCGCATTGCGGTACTTCATCCTCTATCCAGGCAAGCCGAACTGGGTGAAGCTCAGGAAGCCCTTCAATGGTGGTTATCTTTTTTCCTTCGGCTTCTTTGGCCGTCACCTGGCAGGAGGATGTAGCTTCTCCATCAATATGGACAGTGCAGGCTCCACACTCTCCGATTCCGCAACTGTATTTAGTGCCGGTAAGATTGATATGTTCCCGAATAACCCATAAGAGGGGCATATCTTCTTCGACTTCAAGCTGGTAATTTTTGTCATTGATGTTGAGTGTAATCATGGCGATCTCATTCCTTGGTAGAGGTTGACAAGAATGAAAGAAGATGGACTCGTAAAAAGTCTAAAACGCTCTTTGCACAAATAAGGGAACCTCCGTTTTGCCCATTATTGAATAATGGGAAGAATGACGTATGGATAACGATTAATTGGTCCGTCTATGACTGTCAAGGGGAATAAGGTTTTGAGGGCTGGATTGCTGTTGAAAAGTATGTTGCAACCTATCAGGTGCGGATAAACGAAGAAATCGGCTTCATGCAGAAATTTTATCAAGCTGAATGCTTACATTTTATCCCTATCATAAAATAGTTTTTTGTGTAAAAGTGCTATGCAGGAGCAGGTTGCGGTCCAGGTAAAGTGGATTTTCAGTCAAGGGCTATTACTGATCGCGTAAAAAAACATGAGCCTGCAGCAGGCAAGGCACGCTCCCGATAGATTTGGCTGGTATGGTGCTGAGTTTTTCTATTAAGATTGTCGGTGTCGTAAAAAGCCACGACACCGACGGCGGCATGGTTATAATTCACTGTAATTCCATACAGTGCAAACAGCGTTTTTGACTATTTACGAGGCCATCAATATTAATTTTTCATTTAACTATTTGGTATTATGACAGAAACCGCAATGTGAACCCTCGGCAAGGAGAGACCTCATGAGATTGTATTCCTTCTCTATTCTTATCACCTTAACCCTGCTTTTCTTCTTTACTACTGCTTCTGTTGCTCAACAAAAAACTGATTTAAAGCCGTTGCCGGACATTACCCTCACTGTTCCGGAAAACAACAAATATGCCCAATACCTCGGGTTGACAGGGGCACCGGGTACACCGTTTACGCTTGACGATATCGATGCTGATGTTCTTGTCATTGAATTGTTCAGTATGTACTGCCCTTACTGCCAGAATGCAGCGCCGACAGTCAATGAACTCTATGCGAAAATGGAACAACTCAAGCGGCCTGATTTTAAGGCTGTGCTCATTGGAATCGGCGCAAATAATACCGAGCTTGAGGTGGAGACCTTTCGCAAAGGATTTGATATTGCTTTTCCTCTTTTTGCCGATTCGGAAATGTCCATCTATAAAGCCTTGTCCGGTGCCGGAACTCCGACGTTCATCATCTGTAAAAAAGTAGATGGAAAAAAAGTCATTGTTTTTACAAAACCCGGGGGATTCACTGATGCACAAGAATTTCTGGACCTTCTGTTGCGTCGTGCAGGATTTTAAAAGGAGGTGGACCATGCTTGTTAGGTTAATTGTATCCGTGCTTGTCGTTCTGACCCTCTCGTTACAGGCGGACTTGATCCGCGCCGACGAGCCGAAAAATTTTCGCCAACTTATCTATACTCCGGAAAATCTCAAGCCGGTCGACAGTGTGCTGGCAGTCAAGATCGGTGACCCGGCACCTGACTTCACCCTTCCTTCCATTCAGGGAAAAGAGGTAACCCTGAGCCAGTTCAAAGGTAAAAGAAATGTCGTACTTTCTTTTGTTCCTGCAGCCTGGACACCTGTATGTTCAGATCAATGGCCGGGATACGTTTTTGCCAGACAACTGTTTGAGGACCAGGAGGCCGTTGTTGTAGGCATTACCGTGGATAATATTCCCACCCTCCATGCCTGGACCAGACAGATGGGTAAGATGTGGTTTCCGGTTCTCGCGATGGAACCACTGAAAGAGCACTTATCATAATTGATAAGCAAGGTATTATCCGTGATATACGGGTAGAAGACATAAACGTCAGGCCTCCTCTCGACTTCATTGTCAACGCCCTCACCCAAATAAACAAAAAGGAATAACCCGCCGGCGTGAAGCCTGGATAATTTTATCGGTTCTCCCTGGTGATTGGGCCTTTTTATATTGCTGGGCCATATGGAACGGGTGGACTTACAGACGTTTCTTGCCCCAAGAATGCGAATTCCCCTCTGTGCCCGCTACGGATGAGATTGCACACGCATTCTAAAGCTGTTAAGTGGCAAAAGTGTATCAGCTGTGAAGTCTATGCCCTCTGAACGATTCTTTTTGCTTACTGTAGCCACTCCTTGGGGCGCAGGGCGCAAACAACGTGAAGGAAGACTCTGCGGAGGAACTGTGACGGCTTACACACCAACATTAATCAAGAAAATGATGAAAAATGCGAAAAAATGTGGCTCTGTTGCGATTGGTGCAGTACAACACATCTATCAAGGATGAAAATTTCGGTAAAGGCATGTAATCCCAACGGTATGTCTTTTCCACCGGTGGAAGTGTAACTGCAGGGTGTGCGCAAGCAAAGTTGATCAAAATGTACATGTTTCGTGGTATTATTCTGGCGTTAGCCATTCTTTTCGTCGGCACGGTCAATGGCCGTGCAGAATCAGGAACACTTTCGTTAAACCCGGAGGCGCTTGCCCGGATTTTTTCCGGTGAAGAGGTCATGCACTACAACATTTCCTGGTCAGGTGGTGTTAAAATCGGGGATCTTTACCTTG
>CAMYKS010000071.1:0-2310 GCA_947259115.1 uncultured Desulfobulbaceae bacterium
AGCACCAAGGCATTGGGATATGGTACCCATGATGGACAGTATATAAAGGCATATGCAGACGGCGTTATCGTTGACCTCGTCACGTCGCAAGGGGAGCTTGTTAGCAAAAAATCCCGGTTTCAGATTCCACCGATTCCGGATCTTCCTATGGATCTTGACCAAGTTGTAACAAGAGATGATAAACAGGTCCAAACCGTAGGCCACCATTGGCCCCTGTCAGGACCACTGCCTAAAGAAATGCGAGACCGAGTCGAACAGGTGGGCGTCTGTATAGTATGTCACGAGAAAATTCCAACTATGTCCTGGGGAAAAGTCCATCAGAAATCTTTTCATTACCAGGAAATGAAGCGCCTTCTCCCTTCAGGAAAGGTTTTTCATGAGGAATCGGAAAAAAATGAGAAGTAGGCACAGAGGTATTCTGTTTAATACCCCTTGGGGGGTACAGAAGATTTAGCAACAAATTAAACTGCAGACAAAGAACAATGGAGGATACGATAATGTTTGGTCTGGGAACCCCTGAATTATTGATTATCATGGCCATCGCTTTTCTGATTTTCGGCGGTAAGAAACTGCCGGAGATAGGCAGTGGCCTTGGTAAGGGCATAAGCTCTTTCAAAAAAGGACTAACAGCGGTTGATGAGAAGTCCAAGACTGAAGAATAAGCATTTGTTTCAATAAATTTTTAGAAACTCCGAGCCAAAAAACCTACGTCATTTTTGAATAGACAGGGTTTGCGGCCGACAGGGTTGTGCCGGAAACGGTTCTTCCTCCCATCTTCGGAAAGGAGTTCAGCATGCGAGAATCACAACAAAGTTTTCATTCCATTCTCCCTTTTCAGCCTGCCAATAAACTGGTGGACAGCCATGGCCGCCGGATCACCTATCTGAGACTGGCAGTAACAGATCGCTGCAATCTGCGCTGCCGTTATTGCATGCCGGCGGAGGGGATTCCTTTTGTCCTCCATGATGAGATTTTGCGCTACGAGGAAATGCTCCGGTTGATAAATATTTTTGCCAGCCTGGGTATCCGCAAACTGCGTTTGACCGGTGGCGAACCTTTTGTCCGCACGGGACTGCTGGATTTCATCAGCACGATTAAGCAGCAGCAGAAAATTAGCCGGACATGTCTGACCACCAACGGTGTAGCAGTGGCTGAACATCTGGAAGAATTGGCTGAACTTGGCATCAGTGGTCTTAATATGAGCTTAGACAGTCTGGACCCTGATCGTTTCAAACAGATAACCAGGCGTAATTATTTTGACCGTGCCTGGAAGACCTTTACCAAGACTCTTGAACTTGGAATTCCGCTGAAAATAAATTCGGTCCTCTACGATGAAATTGAGGCCTCTGAAATTATAGCTCTTGCTGGAATATCCAAAAAATATCCGGTTACCGTCCGTTTTATAGAGCAGATGCCTTTTAATGGCTTAAACAGTGTAGCGGCAGGTGCTCTTACAGCAGGACAGGCTAAAAAAATATTACAAAAAAGTTTTCCTGGTCTGGAACCCCATGGCGCCTCTGGCACGGCAGCACTGTATCAGGCTCCTGAATTCAAAGGTAAGATAGGCTTTATAAATGGTTATTCCCGGCAATTCTGTCAAACCTGCGACAAGGTGCGAATAACAGCGCAGGGGATGTTGAAGACCTGTCTTTATGATAGTGGCCGGCTGGATTTGAAAGCAATGCTGCGAACTGGCCAAAGCGATGCGGAAATTAGGGAGGCTATCCAGAAAACTGTTTATAAGCGGGCAATCAACGGATTTGCTGCTGAGGCCGAAATGATGGATTATGAGAAAAATTCGATGTCCGCCATCGGTGGTTAACCATTCCGTTTGAGGTGAAAGTAAATGGAAGACCTGATGATATCTCCAGCGTTGCTGGTCGCAGTTTTTTTTCTTGTCGCTCTTCTTTATTCTTCAGTCGGCCTGGGAGGCGGTTCTTCCTATACCGCGCTGCTTGCTGCCGCTGGTGCCGGAATGCAGGTTATTCCCATGGTATCCTTGACCTTGAATATCATTGTCTCTTCCATAGGTAGTCTCACCTTTTTTCGTCATGATCACGCTAGACTGAGGCTTATTGCACCATTTATGGTTACTTCGATCCCCATGGCTTATGTTGGGGGCACTCTGAAACTTCCAAAAGAATATTTTTACTGGCTTCTTCTGATTTCACTTCTGCTTGCAGCGGCCAAAATTTATTTCCCCAACCCAGCAAAACAATTGTCTCTCGGCGATCGGGGAAAGATTCTTATTTCTCTTGCTGCAGGAGCTGCTCTCGGTCTGGTTGCCGGGATTGTCGGCATTGGCGGCAT
>CAMYKS010000071.1:2332-4573 GCA_947259115.1 uncultured Desulfobulbaceae bacterium
GCGGGATATACCTGGTGCCGCTGGTCATCCTGCTTGGTTTAGGCAGCCCCAAGGAAGCTGCCGCTTGCGGCTCCTTCTTTATCTGGACCAACTCGGTTTCAGGCATGGTTGCCAGACTACAGCACAACCCCGTTGATCTTCTTCCGTACATGCCCTTGATATTTGCAGTACTTGGCGGCGGTCTACTGGGATCTTATATGGGAGCAGCCAAGCTCTCGCCAATGCGAATGCAGAAGATGCTTGGCACAATTTTGCTGGTCGCTATTTGTTTCATGCTGAGAAAGATGAAATTGCTATACACTTAGGGAACAGGACATGGAACTAAAGGCAAAACTAAGAGGAGCACAACATGATTGAATTACAACAAGCACCTCAGACTATCAGGGATAACCAGGCGTGGACTGACATCGGAATGAGAACAAAAAATCCGGTAAGGGCAACCCGAAAAAAACACATGATCGAAATATGGCAAGCACTTCAGATTATTCGGGCCAACCGCCCGCGAAATAGAGTTGCCACCTTGCCTTTACTCGAGGCACTTGGAAGACGTCTTGCCGAGGATATTGTGGCGCCGGAACCATCGCCCCGCTATACCAACAGTGCGATGGATGGCTTTGCGGTACGCTGGGAGGATGTGGCAACCGTTGCAGAAGGGAATCCGATAACACTTCTACTTACTGGCGAAAGCCAGGCTGGAATTCCCTTTTCAGGTAATTGCTTGTGCGGGCAGGCGATCAGAATCAGCACCGGCGCCATGCTTCCCAAGGGAATGGATACGGTTATCCGGGTGGAAGATACCAAAATTGAAAACAACAGGGTAACTGTATTGCAGGTCCGAAAAAAAGGCCAGGATATTCGCAAGGCAGGCGAAGAGTTTACTACCGGGGACGTATTGTTGAACAAGGGCACAGCCTTGCAAGCTCCCCAGTTAGGATTGTTGACTTCGGTAGGCATTATGGAAGTGGCTGTATATTATCCGCCTCATATTTCCCTGGTGGTCACCGGTACTGAACTTGCTGCACCTGGTGAAGCCGTTGCTCCGCATCAGATACGGGATTCCAACTCCACCATGATCACCGCCGCCGTCCGTCAGGCCGGGGGAGAAGTTATTGCCAGGAATTATACCGGTGATACTCAGGAAGATACCGTTGCGGCCATCAGGAAATCAATAAGTAAAGCTGGAATAATAATAATTACGGGCGGCGTCTCGATGGGCGAGCATGACCATGTCAAGGAGGCGGCCCGTGAATGCGGCTTTAATGAATTGTTCTGGCGGGTCAAACAAAAACCTGGAAAACCGCTGTTCTTTGCACGGCGGGATGACTGTCTGCTTTTTGGCCTGCCGGGTAATCCGGTCTCCGGTTTTATGTGTTTTATGTATTATATCCAGCCTCTCCTCCGCAGCTTGCAGGGGCGGGAGTTTTCCTGGCGTAAGGCTAAGGCTCGGTTCGATCAATCAATCAAGAATTCTGGCGATCGAACTAATTTTATGCGTATTGGCGTAAGGAAGGAGGAAAGCGGCTTTATCATTGCTGAAGTGTTAGAAAAACAGGGGTCGCACATGCTTGGCTCCATTGCCAAGGCCGATGGTTTCATTATGATGGAGCCTGGCCAATTTCTTACAGAAGGGAGTTGGAAGGATGTCTATCTTTTTCCATGGAGGATGTAACATGGCCACAGTAGAAGCTATTTGTATTAGCAAAAAAAAGGGAATAGTCAAAAGAGCAGTGGATGTCGCCACTTTTAATTTGGGAAGGGGAGTAGACGGTGACGCCCATGCAGGAAAGTGGCACCGGCAGGTGTCACTGTTAGCCGGCGAGAGTATAGACAAGGTGAAAGAAAAGCTACCGAGTCTTCGTGATGGCGCTTTTGCAGAAAATATTATCACCCGGGGGATTGACCTTTCAGCCATTCAGGTCGGAGACCAGCTAAGCTTAGGCGATAAAGTGATTTTGGAGATCACCCAGATCGGTAAAAAATGCCATAACGATGGCTGCGCCATAAAAAAGGCAACTGGTGACTGCATCATGCCAAAAGAGGGTCTTTTTTCAAAGGTTGTTCAAGGTGGCATTGTTAAGAAAGGTGATCAACTTCAACAATACATGATGAGCATATCATAAATGATGGAAAGGTATTAATGGAGCAGTACAAGCTGCTCCATTTGTACATGGGTAAAGTTTTGCAAATATAGATAAAACTTTTTGCGACGGTAGATGATACAAAAGGAGAAGCCCGTAATGA
>CAMYKS010000072.1 GCA_947259115.1 uncultured Desulfobulbaceae bacterium
ATGGACGCTGTCCGACGAAATGAGGGATAAATACGGCCTTTTGCTGAGCCCGGCCCTGGCAATTGAAGGCATCGTGGTGGCACAGGGAAAAGTATATAAAACAGAAAGAATAATCAGTCTGCTGCAGGGCTGATATTTGATCGCACCTCGATTCCTTTGTGAATCGCCTGAAACAGGAGGTTGTGCATTTCTACTTGGCAGAAGAAAGAGTATAAATCTACAAATCAGAATGTTTTCTTTTCATAATTCAGCCCGTTAAATGTACCGAATTGTTATGGCAATTATTCCCGGAGATGAATAGATTTATGACTTGTGATGCAAGGAATTGGGAAAAAGTCTGACAACTCGAAAAACAGGGAATAAATGAAAGGATACACTCACATATATACCGGCAACGGAAAGGGAAAAACCACGGCAGCACTTGGCCTGGCAATCAGGGCTGCGGGCGCCGGTCTGCATGTCTTCCTGGCCCAGTTCATCAAGGGGCGGCAATACAGCGAATTGAAGTCTTTGAGCAGACTTTCAGACCAGATAACGGTGGAACAGTTCGGCCTGCCACGTTTTATTAACGGCAGGCCCTCTGAACCTGACATAGAAGCTGCCCGTTATGGGTTTGAAAGGGTGAAGTCCTCAATGTTGTCGGGGCGATTCGATATGATCATAATTGATGAAGGAAATGTGGCGGTAACCTATGGCCTTCTCCCCAAGCAGGATCTCCTTGACCTCATTGCCATGAAACCTGAACACCTGGAGCTTGTTATTACCGGCCGGGATGCATTACCGGAAATTATTGACAAGGCGGATCTGGTGACAGAGATGAAAGCGATCAAACATTATTACAATAAAGGTGTCGATGCCAGGGTTGGAATTGAAAAGTAGCTATCTGTTCGTTCAATACAAGAAAGAGCAGTAGGTTGTTAAAATGATTGTTAACTGGCCTGAAAAATTTGCCCGCAAGGGGCATGAAATATTTCTGTCCGGATTGCCGATTGCACTCCATTGTCATCATTACAATATGAACCTGCAGAAAACTCTGGAGTCCTCCCTGGGCAGCGACGGGACTCTGCTTCTCTACCAGGCTGCAGAGGAATCAAGCTATATTGGTTTTACTTCCTTTTTGATGCACCACCCCAAAATAAATACGGTCAAATCAAAACTGGAACTTGCCTCGACCAGTTATCAATACTGTGGGCTTGGAATTATAAATTTCACCCAAATAGGACCGCAAGGCGGCAGGATTGCCAGCCCCCACAGCCACCACGTTACCGGCTGGCTGGCCAAATTCGGCACAAGGGATACTCCGGGCTGTTTCTTCGCCAGAGGCTGGATTGCCGGCGCCCTTGCGGTGATTTATGATAAACATCTCGGTTATTACAAAGTCAATGAGCTTGAGTGCAAAATGATGCAGGACCGGGAATGTGTATTTGAGGTGGCTATCGCGTAGAAACAACTTCCGTATAATGCCTTACGCCATCTTGGAAAGGTGCGCAACCGTTTATAGGGTAAATGAGCAACAAAAGTGGTGTAACCAACAACGGCCTGTAAACGTATAGCAGTACCGCAGATGCGCGAAAGAGGTCTGTGAGCTGGACTGGTGTTACGCGAACAGGCCGATGACAAAGCAGATGTGGTACTGCTATACGTTTACGAAAAATCATAGGAAATCCAATGGCCATTGATACAGATAAAATAATACACGCCGTCATGCATGGCAGCAGAATTAGGGAGGAAAAAGGCATTATACCTCTGTTCGGGGTTTATTTGTCCATGATACCGGTGCAGTATTACAATAGGATATCTTTTGGTTTTGAAAAAAAAATGGGCAATGACGGAAACGCTGAAAAACTGCTGGTGGCTGCCGGTCAGGAGTGCGGTTATGCAACCTTCCAGGGCATCCGAAGTTCCAGGGAATGGGACGAAGTGGTTGGGCCAATGATTGAGTCTGTTGAGGACCAGATTAATTGTTTTGTTTCAATTGCAATAGCTTTCGGCTGGGGCAATTTAGCAGTACAGGAACACATTCCCAATAAAAAACTGATTATCCGCGCCAATGATTCTTATGAGGCTAAGGGGTATTTTGATGCATATGGCAAGGCTGAGGCCGGGAAATGT
>CAMYKS010000073.1:0-986 GCA_947259115.1 uncultured Desulfobulbaceae bacterium
GAGCCGCTGATCATGTATTTCAGATTGCTGCCCATGATAGCTTTCAACTGTTTCAAAATCATGCGATCAGCCAATCTGTAGGAAATTTTTTTTAAAATTCCTACCGGCTTATTCTGCCGCAGCTGATCTTTATAAGCACCTCCTGTCTGCAAGGCCCAAAGCGCTGATTTCCGGATAATGGGAGGTTTGTTATTGATATTTTCCATGATGCCGGAATGGAGTTTTTCATAAAAACGCGGCACCCCGAGAAATATATGTGGGTTTATTTCAGGCAGATAATCCATAACCTTGCGGGGATCTTCCACATAATAGGTGGCGGCGCCCACAATTACGGCACTGTAGTTGATGATCCTCTGGTAGAGGTTGGAGAGCGGCAGCCAGCAGACCAGGCGGCTGCCTTCGGTAATATCGGTAAATGCTTCCAGGATGCTGCTGCAGGCAATCACTGCCTGTTTGTGGGTGTACTCTATGCCCTTCGGGGTTCCCGTGGTGCCGGAGGTAAAGATGATAGTTGCCGGGTTGTTTTCCTCCACCTTGCTGAGATGTGTTTCAATATCCAACCCTTCGCTCTTCACAAGTTTTTTGATTGGCAAAATATTATTGGACTTACCGGTAAAATTGGTTTCTGAATCAAGGGAAATAATCCATTGCAGTTTGCTGCGCAACGGCTCATGAAACTTCTGGAGCAGGGAGTCATCCTCTACCACCAGGCCCTGCAGGTTGGAGCGTTCCGCTATGGAGCTGATATTCTCCGGTGCATCATGAGTATCTAAGCCAACGACAACGGAGCCGCAGAAAAGGAAAGCCATCTGGACCACATCCCACTGCCTGGAAGCAGGTGCCATGATGCCGATATTCTGCCCGGCTTCCAGGCCTGCCTCCATGAGGCCTGCAGCTAATCGAACAACATCGGTATAATACTCCTGCCAGGTGTGCGGCTGCCATTTGTTATCAGCATCAAGGGTATAGTGCGCAATCCCGTCAGG
>CAMYKS010000073.1:1001-2200 GCA_947259115.1 uncultured Desulfobulbaceae bacterium
AATTGGCTGTGTAGGTTGCACAATGTAACCAATTTGACAAGTCGCTTCGGTAAATAATGTTGAAGTTATTAAAAAAAAGTCCGACTCATTTACAGTTTCATATTTAACGGCCAGATATTATATAAGACCTGAAGATGTCATTTCGAACGAATGTGAGAAATCTTTAAGATCTCTCCGGCCTGAGGGTTGTTCGAGATGACAACATGAAAATAATTTAGAGCCACAAAAACTTAAAAAGCTTTATTCTTTTTAGCCACAGACACACACCAACAAAGACAGACATGTATTAGGCTGACATAGCCTAATACATAGTATCACCGCTAGCGCAATATTAAAAGCATCCTGCCGGAGGCTGACAGATATTAGCTCATCAGGTCGATCAGCTAATAAAGGTTTTAGGTTTTTGTCCGCTGTTGTCCGTGTGTGTACCCCTCAAGGGGGCATTAAAAAGAATCTGTGGCTAATAAATTTCTTTATTGTTTTTTTTCTGCAAACTGCAAACTGACGACTGCAAACTTTTCTTAAATCCTTCAGTCTTCAGCCTTTAACCTTCAACCTCTGATTTTTGCTGAAATACGCAAAAATCAAAACACCGGATCATACGCACCTTTCGGCTTGGTGATCTTCAGCTCATTCGTGCTCATCCCAAGCCATTTGAGACTGCTGGTTACATTGCGGCCAAGAAGCACCTTATTACGGATCATGAAATTGACTATGGGGGTCATGAGCTTCCAGTGGGTCCGGCTCGCTTTGCCTTCACGGATAAGCGCGGAAAATTCCGGATGGTAGGGGTTGTAGCCGAAGTGCATGAGATCAGAGTACATGAGAAGCCAGTTGATGGGATAGTTGGTGTAAATGGGATTTGCCTGGTTCTGGTTTTTCACCAGTCCCAGTTCCACCAGGCTTTTCATGATGCCGTCCTGGCTGTATTCCCAGGCATGGAAAGGGGCCAGGTATCTGGGAAATTCTGTGCCGCTAGGATATCGCTTGGGATTAAAAAAACAGGAAAGCTCTTCTTTGGTAAAAATATCTGTTTTATACAGTTCCGGCGGAGTCCAGTCGGTCTCAGAGATGAGCTTGGGTGAAAACTCATAGTGCATCCTTTCCGGCTCCGGCTGACCGGGTGAGTAGCCGGCCAGCACAAGCGGGATATTTTTTTCAAGGGCCAGTTTTATGGCATCTCCCTCAAACAATGGAGC